>NZ_CAKZKL010000026.1 GCF_937123735.1 uncultured Lentibacter sp. | reverse complement strand
CGTCTCCAGCACCGCAAACAAGCGGCTGTGCTTCTGCACCAGACGGGCAATCGCATAAAGCACCCGCGCGCGCCCGTGGCCGCCGAGCTTCTCCCATTTCGGCTGCGCCTTACGGGCGGCCGCAACGGCCTTGTCCACATCGTCGGCGGTGGCCTGCGTCAGCTCTGCCAGCGTCTCGCCATTGGCAGGGTTGCGGCTGAGAAAGCCCGCGCCCGCCTCGGTAAACACGCCGTCAATAAAATGCCCAAACCGCGCGCCATTGTCGGTGATCCAGGCAAAGGCCTCCGCCGCGCTTTCGGGCGCTTCGCCATAGTCCATGCTGTCGAAAATCTCTTTAACTGTCATAGCCTTACCCTGTCGCATGACGGTATGAAGCCGAGTAGGCCCCCGTCACATAATGTTCCAATTGCCGCTCGATATCGCCCAGCAGGCTCGACGCCCCGAAGCGGAACAAATCGGGCTGAAGCCAGCCATCCCCCAGCTCTTCTTTCATGAGGCTCAGGTAAACCAAACTGTCCTTCGCCTTGCTGATCCCGCCCGCAGGCTTGTAGCCAATGCGAAAGCCCGTCGCCGCCTCATACTCGCGGATCGCGCGGATCATCACGAGGCTCACAGGCAGGGTCGCGTTCACGCTCTCCTTGCCTGTTGATGTCTTGATAAAGTCAGCCCCCGCCATCATGCAAACAAGGCTCGCGCGCGCCACATTGCGCAGGCTGCCAAGCTCGCCCGTGGCCAGAATGGCCTTCACATGCGCATCGCCACAGGCCACGCGAAAGGCGCGCATCTCGTCATAAAGCGCCTGCCAATTTTGCGTCAGAACATGCCGCCGCGAGATCACGATATCAATCTCGCGCGCCCCCGCCTTCACGCTCTCTTCAATCTCTTTGACCCGCAGATGAAAGGGCGAAAGCCCCGCCGGAAAGCCCGTGCTCACAGCAGCAACAGGAATGCCGCTGCCTGCCAGAGCCTCCACCGCAGGGGCAATCATATCGTGGTAAACACAGACAGCGCCCACGGTGATCGGCCCCATGCCGAGCGCGTCGAGAATATCGTCGCGCACAGGCTGGCGCGCCTTGGCGCACAGCCGCGCCACACGCCCCGCCGTGTCATCGCCGGCAAGGGTGGTGAGGTCGATACAGGTGATCGCTTTCAAAAGCCACGCCGCCTGATGCGCCTTCTTCACGCTCCGCCGCGCGCCCAGCGTGCTTGCGCGCCGCTCGATGGCCGAGGTGTTGGCTTGCGCCCGCGCCACCCAGTCAAGGTCCAACGGAAGCCCCGCGTTGCGCGGCGCAGTTGTCTGGGGCAAATACGCCTGTTGGCTATGCTCATCTGTTTTCATGGTCCCGCCCTTTCTGGCCCTTGTGGCGAAAATTTCACGCCACCGAGACAAAGGCAAGGCCCGGCTTTCGCGGCCTAAGCCCGCGTCACCCAGGCCGCCTGCGCCTTGAGCGCGGCTTCGTAAGCGTCGGCCAAGGCCCCCTCGCCCAACAGGCGGATGTCAGCCCCCAGCCAGAAGGCCCGCGTCGCCGCCAGCTCCACACCCATCAGCGCCGCAAGCGCCACGCCGCTCTCACCAGCCAGATCTGCACTGCGCAACAGCCCGGCAAGCCGCTCGGGCTGGCTCATCGCGTCTTGCAAGGTTTCCATATCGGGCGCGCCCTCAGCGCCCAAAGCCTGCGCCAACCGCCCGGTGAGGAACGATTGAAAGCTGACGATCTCTCCTGCCGAAACCTGCACCCAATGGGTCACTTCTCCGGGGAGCAACACAACACCGCCCCACTGCGGCTCGGCGCTGGCGAGCCGTGCCACTTGCTTGCGCGCCGCCACGGGCAAGAGCCCACGCGGGCGCTCCTGATGCAACTCACACCAAGCGCCGCTTTCCGGCGTGGCTTGCGCAGGAACCGTCACGAACTTTGCCAAAACAGTCCTCCTCAGCGCGCGATGAACGGCGCATCAATCTCGATCATGACGGGGCCAATTTGCCCCGCCGTGGGCCGCAGCGCCGCGCGCAGCGCTTCAGGCTCGGCGGCAACGCGGGTATACGGCATCGCGCAGCTCGCCGCCACATGCTCAAACAGCGGTGGTTTCGGGTCACAGCCCACCACGTCGATACCGGCGTTTTCCATGGTCAGCTCGATCTCGCCATAACCGCCGTTGTTCCAGATGATAAAGGCGATCGGCAGCTTTTCCTGCGCGGCGGTCATCAGCTCGGGCAGGGTAAACTGCGCACCGCCATCCCCCGCAATCACAACAACAGGCTGCTCCGGCTTGGCAATCTGCGCCCCGATCCCCGCAGGAATGGCATAGCCCAGCGCGCCAAAGCCGGTGGCCGCATTGAACCAGCCACCGGCCACATCGTGGTCATAATAAAGGTTGCCCGCATAAATCGGCTGGGTGCTGTCGCCCACAATAAGCGCGCCGGGCCGCGCATCGCGGATCACATCCAGCAGGCCACACATCTTGCGGTAGTCCTCGCCCAGCTCCTCCCAAGCGGCCTTGCGCGCCGCTTCTGCCCTGGCCGCGCCATCGCCAATCGGCTTGTCGCGCACCTCGGCCAAAAGCGCCGCAAGCGCTGCGCCCGCATCGGCCCTCAAGGTCATGTCAGCAGGGTGGCGCGCAAGCTGCTCGGCGCAAATATCAATCCGCGCCAGCCGCTTCATTTCGGGCATCTCGCCCAGCGCATACATGTCATAATCCGTCGGCCCAAACTCCGTTCCCACGGCCAACACCATATCCGCCTCACCAATCGCCGTGCGCACCGCCTTCAGGCTCGGGCTCGCTGGAATGCCAAGCGGATGGCGGTGCATCAGCCCGCGCGCATTCACGGTGAGCACCACGGGCGCATCAAGCCGCTCGGCCAGCTGCCCCAGCGCCGCCTCGGCCCGCTTGGCGCCACCGCCAGCAAGGATCACCACGCGCTCTGCTTTCATCAGCGCCGCACCCAGCACGGCAACCGCGCCCGCATCAGGCGCAAGCGGCGCAGGCAGCTCAGGCGCTGCGCCCCCCTTGGCGTGGGTCTGCTTGGCCACATCAATCGGAATCTCGATATGATAAGGCCCGCCGCGCGCGCCGCTCATCCCCGCGAATGCCCCATCAATTGCTGGCATCAGGCTTTCAGCAGTGTCCACCTGCTGGGCCTGAATAGAGACTGTTTTTGACAGCGCCAACTGGTCTGGCAGCTCATGCAAATGGCCCAATCCCTTGCCCAGCGTATGTGTCTTGTTCACGCCAGATACCACCAACATCGGCACGCTATCCGCCCGCGCCTGCGCCATCGCCGTCAGCGTATTTGTCAGCCCCGGCCCGGTGATGACAAAGGCCACCCCCGGCTTGCCCGAAGCGCGCGCATAGCCATCGGCCATAAAGCCGGCTCCCTGCTCGTGGCGCGGCGTAATATGCGCAATCCCCGACGCGGCCAGCCCGCGGTAAAGCTCCACAGTGTGCACCCCGGGAATACCAAAAACATGGCGCACCCCATGCACCTTGAGCCTCTGCACCAGCGCTTCCCCAACTGTCGGCATTTCTGTCTCCTAGCCTTGCGGTGTCATCCCGCGCCGCGCACGGCCGCGCTCCAGCCCGAGCTGGTGTTCACGCCAGATGATGATCACTCCCGCAAGAATGACAAGCCCTGCGCCGCTGATTGTCCGCAAATCGGGAATTTCATTGAAAAACACAACCCCGAAGACAATGGCAAAGAGCATCGAGGCATAATCAAACGGCGCCACAACCGAAGCCGGCGCAAAGCGGTAGGCCGAGGTGAGAAAGATCTGCCCCATGCCGCCCAGCACCCCCGCCATCACCAGCAGAGCCGCCGCCTCCAGGCTCGGAACAACCCAGCCAAACGGCACTGTAAGCAAAGACAGGCAGGCCGATGTGACCGAGAAGTAAAACACAATCGCCGAGGTCTGCTCGGTGGCCACAAGCTTGCGGATATAGATCTGTGCCAGCGCGGCGCAGAGCGCGCCTGTCAACACCAACATCGCACCCAAGGCAGCTGTCTTTTCAACATGGTCGCCCGAAAAGGCGCTCAGCCTCGGCCCCAGAATGACCAAAACCCCCAGCATCCCCAGCGCCACAGCGGCCAGCCGAAAGAGCCGCACTTGCTCGCCCAGAAACATCGCAGCCAGCACAACCGTCAGCAAAGGCGCTGCATATCCAATCGCCGTCACCTCCGGCAGCGGCAAGAGCCCAAGCCCGGCAAAACCAAGCCCCATGGCCGCCGTGCCCACAAAACCACGCCAGAAATGCCCCATAGGAGACGCCGCTTTCAGCCCGGTGCGCAGATCTCCCCGCACGGCCAGCCAGGCCAGAATAACGGGCAGCGCAAAAACCGACCGGAAGAAAACAGCCTGCCCCGCCGGCACTTCCGCCGATGCAGCCTTGATCAGCGAGGCCATGGTGATGAATGTCACAACAGAGCACAGCTTCAGCGCGATGCCTTTCAGCGGAGTCATAGCCCCTCCTTTCGCCGTCAAAGGCAGCCCGGGCGCAAACTGCCCGTCAATCCGGCGCAAGCATGTAGCCCGCCCCGCGCACCGTCTGCAAATAGCGTGGTTGCTTGGGATCACGCTCTATCTTGCGGCGCAACCGGGTGATCTGCACGTCAATCGCCCGTTCCTGCGCCTGCCCGTGGTCGCGGCCCAGCTTTTCCACAAGCTGCACACGGCTGATCGGCGCGCCGGCGGCAACAGCAAATATCTTCATAAGCTGGGTCTCGGTCGCGGTGAGCCGCACAAGCGCGGTGCCCTCCCACAGCTCGCCCCGCTCGATGTCATAGTGATACGCGCCCAACCCCAGAACCTTGGGCCGGATCTCTTCCACCGCAAGCTCGGGCATTCGGCGCAAAATGGCATTGATCCTCAGCAAGAGCTCCTTGGGCTCGAAGGGCTTGGCCAGATAATCATCAGCCCCCGCCTCCAGCCCGACAATCCTATCCTCAGTTTCGCCCTTGGCCGTCAGCAGCAAGACAGGCACCGCCGAGCTCTCGCGCAAAGCTCGGGTCAGCTCAATCCCTGTCTCACCGGGCATCATCACATCCAGGACGATCAGATCAAATTCAAGCCCCGCCAGAAGCCGCCGCGCATGGGCCGCATCGCGCGCACCCGACACAAGAAAACCGGCGCGCATCAGAAATTTCTGCAACAGAAGCCTGATCCGCTCGTCATCATCCACAATCAGCAGATGCGCATCCACATCAGTCATTGGCCTTATCCCTCAAGGCACCATACTTCTTGCGCATCTCTTTATCCATCATAGCTTCCAGCACCTGCCGAAATCCGCGCACCGCCTCAGGCCCCGCCGCCCGATAAGCCGCCCGCATCCGCTCGCGCTGCACCTGAGAGAGCTGCCGTTCCAGCGCCGCGCCGGCCTCTGTCAGATAGAGGTTGCGCTCGCGCCTGTCGCTGCCGCCCACCTTGCCCTCCACAAGACCGTCGGCCATCAGCGTGCGCAACACGCGGTTGAGCGATTGCTTGGTTACACCCAGGATCTCCAGAAGGTTCTTCACGGTGGTCCCCGGCGCGCGCCCGATAAAATGCACAGCCCGGTGGTGGGCGCGACCATAGTTCTGGTCGCGGTGGCGGTTGAGGTCTTCAAGAATACGGTCAGGGTCGGCCGTAAAGCCGCGATAGGCAAAAAACATCCCCTCGATTCCCTGCTGCAATTGCTCGTCCGTCAAAAACAACAGGCTCTCGCCACTGATCGGTTCGCTCATCACCCACACTCTCCTTGCCTGCCGCAAGTTTATGTCAGCTTTGTTGACATTCCAAGACGCAACTGGTAGCGATTCTCAGTTTTTGCGCAACTTTATGTCCGGATCGGACCAATTTGGCGCAACATTCAAAAACTGACGCGGAGGAGACCACTATGTCAGGCTACGATGATCGTGACGGAAAAATCTGGATGGACGGCGCCCTTGTTGACTGGCGCGACGCCAATGTCCACATCCTCAGCCACGCGCTGCACTATGCCAGCTCGGTGTTTGAAGGCGAGCGCTGCTACAACGGCAAGGTGTTCCTCAGCCGCAAACACTCCGAACGCCTGCTGAACTCCGGCAAGCTGCTCGATATGCCAATCCCCTACAGCGTCGATGAAATCGAAGCCGCCAAACGCGCCGTGCTCGATGCCAACGGCCTGAAAGACGCCTATGTCCGCGCCGTTGCCTGGCGTGGGGCCGGCGAAGATATGGGTGTCGCCTCCTCGCGCAACCCGGTGCGCATGGCCGTCGCCGCTTGGGAATGGGGCAGCTACTATGGAGATGCCAAATTCCAGGGCGCCAAGCTCGACATCGCCAAATGGAAACGCCCCTCCCCCGAAACCATTCCAACCTCGGCCAAGGCCGCAGGTCTTTACATGATCTGCACCATGTCCAAACATGCCGCCGAGGCCAAGGGCTGCTCCGATGCCCTCTTCCTGGATTACCGCGGCTATGTGGCCGAGGCCACCGGGGCCAATATCTTCTTTGTCAAAGATGGCGAAGTCCACACCCCTGATCCCGATGCCATCCTCAATGGTCTCACCCGCCAAACCGTGATCAAGATGCTGGAAGAGCGCGGTATCAAAGTGCATGTGCGCCATATCCTGCCCGAAGAGCTGGCCGATTTTGAGCAATGCTGGCTCACAGGCTCCGCCGCCGAAGTCACCCCAGTGGGCCAGATTGGCGAGTTTACCTTCGAGGTCGGCGCGCTCACACGCGACATCGCCGAGGCCTACGACACACTCGTGCGCAGCTAGAACTCTATCCTTCGGCCTCTTCCTCAGGCTCTTTCTTATTGCTCAAAATATCCTGGGGAGAGCGCGAGAGGGGCAAAGCCCCTCTCGCCTTGGTCGGATTGCGCGCAGCGCAATTCGATACTCAGAAATCCACCCCGCGCTGCGCCCTGATGCCCGCTTTGTAAGGGTGCTTCACCTCCTCCATCACGGTCACAAGGTCGGCATAATCCACCAGCCCCTGCGGCGCGTTGCGCCCCGTCAGGATCACCCCGGTGCGCGGGTGGCGCGCGCCCAGCGCGTCCAGAACCGGCGCCAGCGCAATTTGCTCATAACGCAGCGAAATGTTGATCTCGTCCAGCACGATCAAGTCGTAGTCACCGCTCTCCAACATCTCGCGGGCCTTGCCCAGAGCCGCCTCCGCGGCGGCAATGTCGCGCGCACGGTCCTGGCTGTCCCAGGTGAAGCCCTCGCCCATCATGTGCCAGTCCACGCCACCCAGCTTGTCAAAAAACTGCTTCTCGCCAGTGATCCACTTGCCTTTGACAAATTGCACCACCCCCACGCGCTGCCCCCAACCGAGCGCACGGGCAATCACCCCGAAGGCCGAGCTGCTCTTGCCCTTGCCATTGCCCGTGTGCACCAAAACAAGCCCCTTTTCGGGGTCGCGCAGCTCTTTTTGCTTGGCTTGGTGCGCCGCCTGCACCGCTTTCATTCTTGTGCGATACGCTTCTGCCTCTGACACGTCCGTGCTCCCTTCGCCTTTTGCCTGCGGCGCCCCTTGATCGGCGCATTCCGCGAATTTGTCTAAAATACTCTTCAATTTGTCACAGGGCCGGCACGCTTTGGTCAGATTATTCTGGGACGCTTGGCCGTCGCCATCCGCTCTCAGGAGGTCCCCGTTTGACTGCGCCCTTTGTCTTGCCGCTTCGTGCCCCTCTGCGCCGCAGGTCGCGCCGGGCCGTTCTACTGGCTTGGTTGGCCTTTGCGCTCTTGTCCAACTCCCAGGGCGTGGCGCCGGCAGACATGGTCAGCCCCCTTGTCCCGCCTGCGCCCATTCTGATTTCGGCGCTCAACTAGCAGGTTTATACCCCCGTTGCAGCTTGGCCATCCCGCCAATCCAACGCTCGTAATGCGCCACCTTGGCTGTCAGATAGCCCTCCACCTTCGGATGCGGCAAAATCAGGAAGCGCTCCGCTTCCACACCGTCCAGCGCGGCCTTGGCCACCGCTTCGGCGCTCAGCACACCGTCCATGGCGGCGGGGTGGTCCTCTGCTCCGCGAATCATATCGGTGTCAACGCCTTGAGGGCAGAGCACAGACACCCGAATACCATCATCGCGGTGGCTGATCGCAAGGTTCTCGGCAAAGCCGATGGCCGCGTGCTTGGTTGTGGCGTAAGGCGCGCTGCCGATCTGGCTCAACAGCCCTGCGGCCGAGGCTGTCTGCAAGAAATGCCCGCCGCCCCGCGCCCGCATCAAGGGCACAAGCACAGCCGCCGCATGAACATGCGCCATCACATTCACATCCCAGGCGCGCTGCCAGTCTGCCACGCTTGCGCCGGCGGCGTTTTCAAAGCTCAGGTCCAGCGCGCCGATGATGCCCGCGTTGGAGCAGAAAAGCCCGATCGGTCCGGCGCTGGCTTCCACCGCCCCAATCGCGGCGCGCATCTCTGCCGCATCGCTCACATCGAGCGTGTAACTGCTGTCGGCCCCGCAGCTGTTCACGGCATCGGAAATGTCAAAGGCGGCCACATGGGCCGCCCCGCGCGTTTTCAGCTCGGCCACGAGCGCCGCGCCAATCCCCTTGGCCGCGCCGGTGACAACAGCGGTCACACCGCCGATCTGCATCAGCTTGGCGACATGCCGCGCAACCGCTCCGAGCGGCGGCGCAGGAACTCGAGCGTGGTGAGCAGGGCAATCGAGATCACCACAAGGATCGTCGCCACAGCAAGGATCGTCGGGCTGATCTGCTCGCGCAGGCCGGTGAACATCTGCCAGGGCAGGGTTTTCTGGCTCGCCGAGCCAACAAAGAGCACCACCACAACCTCGTCAAAGCTGGTAATAAAGGCGAACAACCCGCCCGAAATAACCCCCGGCAAAATGAGCGGCATCTGGACACGGAAGAAGGTGGTCACAGGGTCCGCACCCATATTGGCCGCCGCGCGGGTGAGCGAGCGGTCAAAGCCCACAAGCGTCGCCGTCACCGTGATGATCACAAAAGGAATGCCCAGCACCGCATGGGCGAGAACAACCTTGATGTAGCCCACCAGGTTCTTGTCCAGCCCCAGCGAGCCTTCCATCCAGTTGCCGATCTGGCTGTAGAAGAAGAACATGCCCGTGGCCGAGATGATGAGCGGAACGATCATCGGCGAAATCAGGATCGCCATGATCGCGCGCCGCCCGGGCACATGGCTCTGGCTCAGCCCAATCGCCGCCAGCGTGCCAAGGGTCACCGAAATTATCGTCGCAATCGGCGCGATGATCAGCGAGTTCTTGAAGCTGCGCTGCCATTCGTTGTTGCTGAAGAAATCCTGGTAATGCTTGAGAGAATACCCCGCAGGGTCAAATCGCAGCATCTCGGGCGTAAAGGTAAAGAAATTCTGCGCATTAAAGCTCAAAGGCAGAACCACCAGAATAGGCGTGATCAGAAAAACAAAAATCACCCCACAGATTGTCCGGAAGCCAAAGTGCCAAAGCACCTGCTGCCATGTCAGATAGGGGGCAAGATAGGCGCGATACCGGCCTTCATAGGCCCAATAGATCAGCCAGCCGCCCAGAGCGCCGATCAGCGCACCAAGAATGGCCGTTGGAAGGCCCCCGGCCGCAAAACCGGCAATGCCAAAGGCAGCAAAGGTTATACCACGGCCCACAGGCTCGTTCTTCAGCAGGTTGATATAGGCCCAGGCCAGCCCAACCATCAGCGCTGCGCCCACAATGGCACCGGTGATACCACTGCCATTTGATGTCCCGATGAACAGGCCGAAGAAGGCGCCAAAGCCGCCCACCATCAAAGCAACCAGCCAAAAGGGTTTGCGCGAAATCGGAGTCAGTGCTGCCATTGTCTTTATCCCAGTTTCACGTTGTCGATGCCGACAATCTTGTCATAGGCCCAGTAAAGAATAAGAACCGCCGCCAGCAGGATCGAGCCAAGCGCAGCCGCAAGCCCCCAGTTGAGCGATGTCGAAATATGATAGGCGATCCGGTTGGAAATAAAGACACCCTTATTGCCGCCCACAATCTCCGGCGTGATGTAATAGCCAATCGCCAGAATGAACACGAGGATCGAACCCGCCCCGATGCCGGGGATAGACTGCGGGAAATACACCCGCCAGAAGGCCGTCCAGTTCGTCGCGCCAAGGCTCTTGGCCGCGCGCAGATAGCTTGGCTGGATCGTTTGCATCACCGAATACATCGGCAAAATCATGAACGGCAGCAAGATATGCGTCATCGCAATGATCGTGCCGGTCGCGTTGTTGATGATAATCAACCGCGAGTCATCGGCAATAAAGCCAAGCCAGACAAGCACATCGTTGATCACACCTTGCTGCTGCAACATCACCTTCCAGGCGCTCGTGCGCACAAGCAGCGAGGTCCAGAAGGGCAAGAGCACAAGGATCATCAGCAGGTTGGCCTGACGCGCAGGCAGGTTCGCCAAAATCCACGCCACAGGATACCCAAGCAAAATACACATGCCGGTGATCACAAGGCTCATCCACATGGTGCGCCCAAACAGCTTGAGCAACACGCGCTTGTCATCATCCTGCATCTGCGCCCCGTCGGGCGTGCGCTTCATATCAACCGCATTGAGAAAATACCCGTTGGTATAATCTACCGAATGGGTCTGCATGATCTTCCAGGTTTCGATCTTGCCCCAGTCTTTGTGGATGTCGATCAGCTTGGCCTTGAAAGGCTCACCGCTGTCCAGATCAAATTTCTTGGCCGCACGGCCTGTCTTGCGAAACAGCGAGGAAAATCCGCTTTCCTCATAGTTCAGCCGCCCGCCAATCCGGGTGTGTTCCTTTTTCTCGGCTGCCGCCTTCATATCACGCGCCAGCGCCGCATAGACGGGCTCATCCGGCAAGGCGCCAGAGCTGGCATCCCACGTTTTCAGCGCCGCAACCGTATAGGGCATGGTGTCTTCTACAATCCGGTTGTCCACCGAGCGAAAGAGCATGGACACAATCGGAATGATAAAAGAGATCAGCACAAAAATAAGCAGCGGTGCAATCAACATCAGGGCTCGGGTCTTCTCAACCCGCAAGGCGCGCGCAAGGCTCCGCTTGAGCGGTGTCCCATCTGCGGCCAAAACTGGCCCGTTTGTCTTGATGTCGCTCATGGTCTTCCCCGTCTGATGTCGGTTATGGGTCGCGTTCGAGGTCTTTTTGCCTCATGCGTTTTGAATACTATCCGGCGCGGATCACATACAAAACCTGAGGGCAAGAAGGGGAGGCCCGCAAAGGCCCCCCCGGCTGTATCGCTTATTTCGCAAGCCAGGCTTGGAATTTCGCGTCCAGATCGTCACGGTTGTCAGCCCACCAGCTGTAATCATAGAGGTGAACGTTGGCCGCGTTGGCAGGGTCTGTTGGCATATGTGGTGCCATGTCGATGCCCAGGTCAGCGTGCTTGCCCACGAGCGGCGCAGACGACTTACGCGCAGGACCGTAGGAGATGTATTTCGCCTGATCGGCCAGACGCTGTGTGTCTGTCGCGAAATATACATAGTCCAGAGCACGCGCTTGGCGCTCGGGTGAAAGGCCCGCAGGGATGATCCAGCCGTCAAGGTCAAATGACTGCATGTCCCAGAGCATACCAATCGGCTGGTTCTGCTCGGCAATCGCCGAGAAGAGGCGGCCGTTGAACGTGGAACCCATCACAACTTCGCCATCGGCGAGAAGCTGGGGTGTTTCCGCACCGGCTGTCCACCAGACAACCTGGTCCTTGATGGTGTCAAGCTTCGCAAGCGCACGGTCGACGCCTGCGTCTGTGCCCAGAACATCATAGATGTCATCTTTGGCAACGCCGTCGCAGTAAAGAGCCCACTCCATGTTGTCGATTGGGCGCTTCTGGAGCGACCGCTTGCCAGGATATGTGGCCAAATCAAAGATATCACACACGGTTGTGGGGGCTTTGTCGCCAACCATGTCGGTGCGATAGCCGAATGTCGTTGAATAAACGATTTGTGGAATGAAGCATTCGCTGACCAGAAGGTCGCCGAAGTCTTCAGAAGCTTTCGTGCCGTCAGGCGCATCTGCCAACATCGTGTCCGGATCAATTTCCAGCGCGAGGCCTTCGTCGCAGAGGCGCATGGCGTCAGAAGCAACCACATCCACAACATCCCATGTGATGTTGTTGGCTTCGTTCATGGCGCGCAGCTTGGCCACGGCTTCAGCCGAGCTGTCATCACTGATGATGTTGACGCCGGTTTTTTCCATGTAAGGCTTGTGATACGCGTTCATTTGCGACGCCGTGTAAGCACCGCCCCATGACACGATGGTCATTTCGTCGGCCATATCCGCCGCACCGGCAACGCCAGCAACCATTGTCAGCGCTGTTGTTGCCATAAGTGTCTTGGTGAATTTCATTTCATTCTCCCGTTATTGCCCTTTTGAACTTTGAGGGTGAGCCTTTTGGGCCGTCAGCACACCCACATCAATCAACGCGCACCGTTGGCGGCCCGCGTGATATTCTCTCTGCCTACGCCTCTAGAGCGCGGCAATCTTCCGCCAGCCAGCCGATCTCGATCTGCTGCCCCGGCTGCAAACGCACCTGGTCGGGCGCGTTGCGCGACTTGATGATGAATTCGTCATTCCCCGCCACGCGCAGGCGTGTGCGGAAAATATCTCCCATGTAGATAAACTCCAGCACCTCGGCTTTGAGCGTGTGGGCATCCGCGTGCAGGCGTGTCTTGTCAAATTCAACCCGCTCCGGACGGATAGACACCGTTGTGCGCTCGCCCACCTTGCTGACATTCACAGGCTTGGCGTCAATCTCTTCACCATTGTCGAGCTGAACCACACATTTGCCATTGCTGATCTGCTTGACCGTGCCGCTGAGCGTGTTGTTCTCGCCGATAAACTGCGCCACGAAGCTGTTTTGCGGGCTTTCGTAAAGCTCGTCCGGTGGCGCGATCTGCTGAATGCGCCCGTCATCAAAAACCGCCACCCGGTCAGACATGGTCAGCGCTTCGGTCTGGTCGTGGGTCACATAAACCGTGGTAATCCCGAGCTCATGCGCCAGATGTGTGATCTCAAACTGCATCTTCTCCCGCAGCTGCTTGTCGAGCGCGCCGAGCGGTTCGTCCATCAGCACAAGCTCCGGCTCAAACACCAGCGCCCGCGCGAGCGCCACCCGCTGCTGCTGCCCGCCCGAAAGCTGCGCCGGGCGGCGGCCGCCAAAGCTGCCCATCTCGACCATATCCAAGGCCCGCTTGACCTTGGCCTCACGGTCCGATTTTCCGATCTTGCGGACCTCAAGCGGGAAGCTGAGGTTCTCTGCAATCGTCATATGGGGGAAAAGCGCATAATTCTGGAACACCATGCCAATACCGCGCTTGTGCGGCGGAATGTTGTTGATGCTCACACCGTCAATCTTGATCTCGCCATGCGTCGCTGTTTCAAAGCCCGCCAGCATCATCAGGCAGGTCGTCTTGCCCGACCCTGATGGCCCCAACATTGTCAGAAACTCGCCCTTTGGCAAAGTCAGGTTCAGGTCTTTTACAACAAGCGTCTCGCCATCATAACTCTTCTGCACACGTTCGAACGCTACGAACGCATCTTCATTCTGCGTGTTGGCCAAAATCGGCTCCCCGTCGTTAGTCGTGGCTTCAGCCACTTATTGCCGCACATCTAACCCTAGGTGAGGGGAGTCATGCAACAGTTTAACCCATTATTTTTTTATGGCGCAGATCTCGCAGATATTCTGTCAGAATGCGCACAAAAACTTGGTGTTTGCGCCAGCTTGTTGCGCCCACCGCCCGTTTTTCAGACACAATCTTTCACCCCGCCTAATAGTTAACCTATGTATAAATCCGGAATCACACCACAGCCGGGCCTGCAAATGTCGCTAATTACCCAATCAGGGCGTTTTGGCGGCTAGACCGCGCCAGCCAGATCCTTCCCTATGGCCTCACCACAACCCAATTCAGGCCGCGCAGATGAATTTCCACAGAACCCCCTTCTCCGAAACCGAATATACCGCCCGCCTCGCCAAGACACGCGCCGCAATGGAGGCCGCAGGCATCGACCTGCTCTATGTGCAAGACCCCTCCAATATGGCCTGGCTCACAGGCTATGACGGCTGGTCTTTCTACGTCCACCAAGGGGTGATCATCACCCATGATGACGCGCCCCATTGGTGGGGCCGCCGCCAAGATGCAAACGGCGCCCTGCGCACCGTCTATATGGAAGACAGCCACGTCCACGGCTACGCCGACAACTACGTCCAATCCACCGAGCGCCACCCGATGCAAGATCTGGCCGCGCGTATCAAGGCCATCGGCAAGGAAGATGTCCGCATCGGTGTCGAGATGGACAATTACTATTTTTCCGCCAAAGCCTTCCAGACCCTGCTCACAGAGCTGCCGAATGCACAGTTCCTTGATGCCACAGCGCTGGTCAACTGGCAGCGCACCGTGAAATCCGAAGAAGAGCTGGTCTTCATGCGCCGCGCCGCCGCCATTTCCGAGCGGATCATCGACGGCCTCATAGAGCGCGTCGAGCCGGGCGTGCCCAAAAACGAAATCGTCGCCGAAGTACAGCGCGACGCGATCCGCGGCGCCGATGGCCACTGGGGCGATTATGCGGCCATCGTGCCGCTTCTGCCCTCAGGCTCCGATGCCGCCGCGCCCCACCTCACATGGGATGGCCGCCCCTTCGCCAAGGGCGAAGCCACCTTTTTTGAAATCTCCGGCTGCTACCGCCGCTATCACGCCCCCCTCTGCCGCACGATCTTTCTGGGCGAGCCGTCAGACTTCCTCAAGCGCGCCGAGGCGGCCCTTGTGGAAGGGCTTGAAGCGGGCCTTGAAAAAGCCCGCGCCGGCAACCGCGCCTGCGACATCGCCAATGCCCTCGCAGCGCCCTTGGAAAAAGCCGGGATCGAGCGCGGCGCGCGCTGCGGCTACCCCATCGGCCTCAGCTACCCGCCCGACTGGGGCGAGCGCACCGTCAGCTTGCGCGCCGAGGATGAAACCGTGCTGCAACCTGGCATGACCTTTCACTTCATGCCCGGCCTCTGGATGGACGATTGGGGCATGGAAATCACCGAAACCATCCTCATCCGCGAAGACGGCCCCGCCGAAGCGCTCTGCAACCGCCCCCGCAAGATGTTTGTGAAGCCATGACAACCCTCGCCCGCACCGTCGACCTGTTGGAAAAGCTGATCGCCTTTCCAACCATCTCTCCGGACAGCAACCTCGCGATGATCGCCTTCATGGCCGATCATCTGGGCCAGCTCGGCGCGCGGGTGACAACCTACAGCGCGCCCTGCGGCACCAAGGCCAACCTCTTCGCCACGCTGGGGCCCGAGGGCGACGGCGGCATCGTCCTTTCAGGCCACTCCGATGTTGTGCCCGTGACAGATCAGGACTGGACAAGCGACCCCTTCACCCTGACCGACCGCGACGGGCTGCTCTTTGGCCGTGGCACCTGTGATATGAAGGGCTTTATCGCCGCCACGCTCGCCATGGCCGAGGCCTACGCCGCGCTGCCGCTCACCCGCCCCGTCCACTTCGCCTTCACCCATGACGAAGAGACAGGCTGTATCGGCGCACAAGCGCTGGTGAAAGAGCTTCAGGCACAGGGGCTGAAACCCGCCATCGCCATCATCGGTGAACCCACCGAAATGCGCATCATCGAGGGCCACAAAGGCTGCTGCGAATACACCACGCGCTTCACCGGCCTTGAGGGCCACGGCAGCCAGCCGGAGCGCGGAGTCAACGCCGCCGAATATGCGGTGCGCTATGTGACAAAGCTGATGGAGCTGCGCAGTGATCTGATGGCGCGCGCCCCCGAAGGGAGCCGCTTTGAGCCACCCTATACAACCGTGAACATCGGCCGTATCGCCGGTGGCGTGGCCCCCAACGTGATCGTCGGCAAAGCCGAAGTCGACTGGGAGTTCCGCCCCGTTCAGGACAGTGATTACACATTCGTGCACAAGGCGCTCGATGCCTACACGCAAAAGACACTCCTCCCCGCCATGCGCGCGGTCCACCCCGCCGCCGATATCGAAGTCGAGACACTGGGCGAGGTGGCGGGCCTGATGCCGATGGAAGAGAACGAAGCCCGCGATCTCTGTGCAGCCCTCACGGGCGGGAACGGCGTCGATGTCGTCGCCTTCGGAACCGAGGCGGGCCTCTTCCAACAGCTCGGCATGTCCGCCGTGGTCTGCGGGCCGGGCAGCATCGCACAGGCGCATAAGCCCGACGAATTCATCGCCCCCGACCAGTTGCAAGCCTGCCTCAACATGCTGGACGGCCTCGGCAAGAAACTCACCGCTTGAGCGGCAGAACGGGGCTGGACAGGGCGCTCCCGCCGAAGCTGATTTGCATCACAGATGCAAACGCTTCTGTTGGGCCCGGCACGGCGCGCAGACGGCCCTGCCGCCTGCCCACCGCGCTCCACCGCACGGTGCATTACCTAATTTTCCCTTAACAAGGGGGCGCTTCAGCCGGTGCACATATGGTGCACGCCCTGTGCACGCTTTTCACCCCCGCCTCTTTCGGCCCCGCCAAAACAGTTAACGCCTCAAAACGCAGCTCGAAAAAGCTCTTTCTTATTGCTCCAAATATCCCATCTCAACCGCGCAGCACGTGCGCTCTATCGGTCATCGCGCTTGCTTCGCAAACTGCTTGAGGGGGTCTGGGGGACAGCGTCCCCCAGCGGGTCGGCGCAAGCCGAAACCCCTCAGCTCATCGCCTTGAACAGCCCCGCCGCTTTCACGTTTTCATAGCCCTCGTCGAGCGCCTTTCTGGCGCGCGCACTCAACATGTCAATCTCGGCTTTCGTGATCACCAGAGGTGGCGAAATCACCATCCGGTCGCCCACATGGCGCATGATCAAATTGTTGGCAAAACAGCGCTCGCGCACCATGAATCCAACAGTCCCCACATCGGCGGCAAACTTCGCCCGCGTGGTCTTGTCCGGCGTCAGCGCGAGCGAGCCCATCATGCCCACAACCTTCACTTCGCCCACCATCGGATGGTCACCAAGGCTCTCGAATTTCTCTTTCAAATAAGGCGCAAGCTCGTTGGCCGCATGGGTCACAATGCCCTCCTCATCCAGAATACGCAGGTTCTCCAAAGCCACAGCCGCCGCCACAGGATGGCCCGAATAGGTATAGCCGTGGTTGAACTCGCAAGCGCCCAGAACGGCGGCGATATCCTCGTTCACAATGCTTGCCGAAATCGGCGCATAGCCCGAGCTCAGCCCCTTGGCCACAGTCATCATATCCGGCTTGATTCCCATGGTTTGCGAGCCAAACCAGTTGCCCGTTCGGCCAAAGCCACAGATCACCTCATCAGCGATGAGCAGGATCTCGTATTTGTCACAAATTCGTTGAATTTCAGGCCAGTAGGTGCTCGGCGGCACGATAACACCCCCCGCGCCCTGAATGGGCTCGGCGATGAAAGCGGCGACGCGGTTTTCCCCCAGCTCAAGGATCGCCTTCTCCAGCTGCTGTGCGCGCTCAAGGCCAAAATCCTCAGGGCTCATATCGCCCCCCTCCGACCACCAGTTCGGCTGGTCGATGTGGTGGATATCCGGGATCATCCCGCTCTGCGCGTGCATCCCCGCCATGCCGCCCAAGGCCGAAGAAGCCACAGAGGAGCCGTGATAGGCGTTCTTGCGGCTGATGATCACGGTCTTCTCGGGCTGGCCCTTTTCCTGCCAATAGGTCCGCACAATGCGGATATTGGTGTCATTGGCCTCCGAGCCGGAATTGGAGAAGAAAACATGGTTAAGATCGCCCGGCGCAAGCTCGGCCAGCCGCTCGGCCAGCGCGATTACGGGCACATGGGTGGTCTGGAAAAATGTGTTGTAATAGGGCAGCTCGCGCATCTGCCGCGCCGCCACCTCGGCCAGCTCGTCGCGTCCGTAGCCGATGTTCACACACCACAACCCCGCCATGCCATCGAGGATGTCGTTCCCGTCACTGTCTGTCAGGGTCGAGCCTTTGGCCCGGGTGATCACCCGTGCGCCCTTCTTGGCCAGGTCATCGCCTGTGGTGAAAGGGTGCATATGGTGGGCCGCATCAAGGCGTTGCAGCTCTTCGGTCGGCATATGGTTGGTGATCAATGTCATGTGAAACTCCCCGCTGCGCGGCAAGGCCACGCGATCAATTTCGTCTCCATCAGAATATGATCAAATTATTTTCTGTCAATCACTACCGCCCTCGGCCAGCGCACGGCGCACTTGCTCCATGCCCTGAATGACATCCTCCCGCATGGCCTTTGCGGCCGCCTGCGCATCGCCCGCACGCATGGCGCTGAGCGCCTCGTGATGCTGATCGGGGAGGTTCTCCGTGCCGACACGCCCGCAGACCACACGCAAAGATGGCCCAAATCTTAGCCAAAGCCCATCGGCCAGTGCGGAAAGAATAGGCGCCTCGGCCATGGAGTAAAGACGGGCATGAAAGCGGTAATTCTGCTCCAGATAGCTGCGCACATCGCCTCGGGCGATGGCGGCGTCCAATGCGCTGTCAATCTGGGTCAGCTCCTCAATGGTGCTGTCGGTTGCCCGCTCTGTGGCGCGCACAACCAGCTGTGGCTCAATTGCCTGTCGTGCGAATATCAGCTCGTTCACATGTGACACCGTCAGCACAGGCACAACAACGCGGCGGTTTCCCATAAACTCAAGGGCTCCCTCCGCCGTAAGCCGGCGAATGGCCTCCCGCACCGGTGTCATCCCTGCGCCCAGCATGTCGCAGATCCCCTGAATGGTCACCGCCTGGCCAGGTGCCAGCTCCCCGAACAACAGCAGATCACGCAGCGCCCGGTAGACTTTTTCATGCGCTGGCAACTCGGCAGACGCCCTCTCGGGATAGGCCAAAAAACTGACCAGTTGGGCCATGTTTTCGGGGTCGTGAGTCATAGGCGCTCCTTCCGAATCTCTTGCAATTTTCCGCGCGTCATGCAGGCATCTTAATTGAAATGTTGCCAAGACAGTCAAAACTTGATCAAATATTTCGTCAAGGGGAATGACCTCTTTCACAGGGAGAAAGCAAATATGAAAACCCATCTGCTCACCGCAGTCGCATCCCTCGCCCTTCTCGCAGGCATGGCCTCGGCTGATGAAGTGCGGGTCTACAACTGGTCTGATTATATCGATGAAGACCTGCTCGCCAAATTTGAAGACGAAACCGGACTCAAACTGATCTATGACGTGTTTGATTCAAACGAAGTGCTCGAAACAAAGATGCTCGCCGGTGGCTCGGGCTATGATGTTGTGGTGCCTTCGGGCACCTTCCTGCAACGCCAGATCTCTGCCGGGGCTTTCCAGAAGCTCGATCCGGCCCAGCTGCCCAACGCGGGCAACCTGTGGGACGTGATCCAGCAACGCACCGATCAATATGACCCCGGTGGCGCCTACTCTATCAACTATATGTGGGGCACCACAGGCATCGGCTATAATGTGGGCAAAGTAACGGCGGCCCTCGGTGAAGATGCACCGCTTGATAGCTGGGAGCTGGTTTTTGACCCCGCCAATATGGAAAAGCTGGCCGAGTGCGGTGTTTATTTCCTTGATGCCCCTGCCGAGATGATCCCGGCTGCGCTCAACTACATCGGCGAAGACCCCGACAGCCAAGACCCGGAGGTCATCGCCAAGGCTGAAGCGGTTTTCACCGCCATCCGCCCCTATATTCGCAAGTTCCACAGCTCGGAATACATCACAGCGCTGGCCAATGGCGATATCTGTGTTGCGGTTGGCTGGTCTGGTGACGTGTTCCAAGCACAGTTCAGCGCATCCGAAGCTGAAAACGGGCATGAGATAGACTACTCCATCCCCAAGCAGGGCGCGCAGATGTGGTTTGACCAAATGGCCATCCCGGCGGATGCCCCAAACCCTGAGGGCGCGCATAAGTTTATCAACTTCATCCTTGATGCACAGAACTCGGCCGCTGCCACAAACTATGTCTGGTATGCGTCCGGCAACAAGGCGGCCCAGGAATTCATTGATCAGGAGATCCTGGATTATCCAGCGGTCTATCCAGACGAGGAAACGCTGCAAAACCTGTTCACGACACGGCCTTACCCGGCCAAAGTCCAGCGGGTTGTCACACGGCTCTGGACAAAAATAAAATCAGGCACATAAGCCTGATCAGCAGCCCGCAAACTCCGGTTTGCGGGCTTTTCAAACCTCGGGGGACTCAATGGCTCAAACCGTTTTCGCACCATGGGAAAACGCGGATGAAAAACCGCTTATCCAGTTCAAGAACGTGACCAAACGCTTTGGTGATTTCGTTGCCATCGACAACCTCACACAAGATATTTACGCGCGCGAGTTCTTTGCGTTGCTCGGCCCCTCGGGCTGCGGCAAGACCACCATGATGCGGATGCTCGCGGGGTTTGAAACCCCGACAGAAGGCCAGATCCTGATTGCCGGACAAGATATGGCGGGCGTGCCGCCCAACAAGCGCGCCGTCAACATGATGTTTCAATCCTATGCGCTCTTTCCCCATCTGACTGTGGCAGACAATATCGCCTTCGGCCTCAAACGCGAGGGCAAGGCGGGGGCCGAGCTGGACGCCCGCGTCGAGGAGATGCTGCGCCTCACGCGGCTGACCAAATTCGCCAAGCGCAAACCCCATCAGATTTCCGGCGGTCAACGCCAGCGCGTTGCCCTTGCCCGCGCGCTCGCCAAGGCGCCGAAGCTTCTGCTGCTCGATGAGCCACTCGGCGCACTCGACAAGAAGCTGCGCCAGGATACCCAGTTCGAACTGATGGATATTCAGGAAAAAACCGGCACAACTTTCGTGATTGTCACCCATGATCAGGAAGAGGCCATGACAGTCGCCTCCCGCGTGGCGGTGATGGATGAGGGCCAGATCATTCAGGTGGCCACCCCCGCCGATATCTACGAGCGGCCCAACTCCGTCTATGTCGCCGATTTTATCGGGGATGTGAACATCCTGCACGGCCACGCAAGCCGCAACGCAGACGGCTATGACATTGCCTATGGCGAGGGCAAGCCCGCGCTCCATGCCAAAACCACCACAAACCTTGGCGAAAGCGGCAAATGTGCGCTGGCCATTCGGCCAGAAAAGATCTCCATCACCGCGCAAAAGCCTGCCAAGGTCACAAACGCCATCAAAGGCAAGATCATCGACATCGCCTATCTTGGAAATCTCTCGACATATCATGTTGAAATCGAGGGTGGCCAGATGATCAAGGCCCAGACAGCCAACACCACAAGGCTTGAGCGCCGCAGCTTCACCTGGGAAGACACCGTCTGGCTCAGCTGGACAGACACTGCCGCCATCGTGCTGGAGGGCTGAGCCATGCGCCGCTTCACCCTCATCGCTGTGCCATATCTCTGGCTGCTTGTTCTCTTTCTCGTGCCCTTTGCGATCGTCTTCAAGATCAGCCTGAGCGACACGGCTCTGGCGATTCCGCCCTACGCGCCCACGCTTGACCTGTCGTCTGGCTGGGCAGGGCTGCGCAGTTTCTTCGCAGAGCTTGATCTGGAGAATTTCTGGTTCCTCACCACGGATGATCTCTACTGGAAGGCCTACCTCAGCTCGCTGCAAATTGCTGCGCTCTCGACCGTGTTCACGCTGCTGGTTGGCTATCCGATTGCCTATGCCATGGCCCAAGCCGAAGACGCCTGGCGCCCCACATTGATGATGCTGGTGATCCTGCCGTTCTGGACGAGCTTTCTGATCCGCGTCTATTCTTGGATCGGAATTCTGTCCAACGAGGGCTTTCTCAACCAGTTCCTGATCTGGAGCGGCCTGATCTCGGAGCCGCTGATCATTCTCAATACGAACACCGCCGTCTACATCGGCATTGTTTACACCTATCTGCCTTTCATGATCCTGCCGATATATGCCGCGCTTGAAAAGCTCGACAGCTCTCTGCTGGAAGCTGCCGAAGACTTGGGCTGCTCGCGGCTCACCGCCTTTTGGCTGGTCACCATCCCGCTGAGCAAACAAGGGATCATCGCGGGTTGTTTTCTGGTGTTCATCCCCGCACTGGGCGAATTTGTCATCCCCTCGCTTCTGGGTGGATCGCAAACCCTGATGATCGGCAAGGTGCTGTTTGAGGAGTTTTTCTCCAACCGCGACTGGCCAGTGGCCTCGGCTGTGGCTGTTATCCTGCTGCTGATCCTCATCATCCCGATCGTGTTGTTTCAGCGCAACGAGCAAAAGCAGCGGGAGGCGGAGGGCCAATGAGACTGTCCGACCGGCGCAGCCTGTTTGTTTCAAATTTCGCTGCGCGAAATCCGACCGAGGCGGGGGACGCTGTCCCCCGCACCCCCTGGGATATTTGTGGCAATAAGAAAGAGGGAGGCGAGCAAGAGACATGAGACGTTTCACTTGGTTCAATGCCACATCTCTCACCATCGGCTTTCTTTTTCTGTATCTACCGATGCTCATTCTGGTGGTCTACAGTTTCAACGAATCCAAGCTGGTGACGGTTTGGGCGGGCTTCTCGACAAAATGGTATGGTGAGCTTTTCCAAAACGAGGCCTTCCTTGATGCGGCCCTGGTCACCCTGAAGGTTGCTGTTGTCAGCTCGACCATTGCCTCTGTTCTGGGCACCATGGCCGCCTATGTTTTGGTGCGCGGCGGCCGGTTCATGGGCCGCACGCTCTTTTCCGGAATGATCTATGCTCCGCTCGTTATGCCCGAGGTCATCACCGGGCTGTCGCTCTTGCTCCTGTTCATCGGTATTGGGCTGGATCGCGGTGTGCTTACCATTGTTCTGGCACATACCACCTTCTCCATGTGCTATGTTTCTGTGGTTGTGTCGTCGCGGCTTGTCAGCTTTGATCGCTCGCTTGAAGAGGCAGCACTTGACCTGGGGTGCTCACCCTTTGAGGCTTTCCGCCTTGTGACGCTCCCTATCATAGCCCCCGCTGTTATCTCGGGCTGGCTGCTGGCCTTCACCCTTTCGCTGGATGATCTTGTGATCGCCTCCTTCACCGCCGGCCCCTCGGCCACCACGCTGCCAATCAAGATATTTTCAGCCGTGCGGCTTGGAGTTTCCCCCGAAATCAACGCGCTCTCCACCATCATGATCAGCATTGTCACTGTTGGTGTCATCACCGCCTCGCTCATGTCCAAGCGGGCAACACTTCGTCAAAGGCGCGAAGAGAGGGCCGCCGAGCGCATGGCTGATTGATGCGCCGGATCTACCCCGATCATGCCTATTCAGACGCGCGCAGTGATGGTTGCTATTGGGCAACTACAGTGCCGGACAGCGCGCTTGAACGCCCGCCGCTGCTCGGGGCGCAAAAAGCTGACGTCGCCATCATAGGCGCAGGGTTTACCGGCCTGTCTGCGGCACTGGCTCTGGCGCAGGCCGGGGTGTCTGTTGCCTTGCTTGATGCGGGGTTCCCGGGCTGGGGAGCTTCAGGGCGCAACGGAGGTTTCTGCTGTCTGGGTGGGGCGATGGCCAGCGACCTCATGCTCGACAGGCAGTTTGGCAAACCTGCACGGCTGGCCTACCGACAAGCCGAAATCGCAGCGGTGCACCACGTCGCAACAACCTTGGACACCTACAAGATCCAAGCCCAAACCCACAGCAAAGGCGAAACCCAACTCGCCCATAAGAGCTCCATAGACTTCACTGATCAGGCCAGGGCGATCGAGGAAAACTACGGCGTCTCGCCGATCCTTCATAGCAAGTCAGAGCTGCCCGCGCTTGGCATGTCCGGCCCGTTTCACAGCGCACTGACAACCCCGATAGGCTTCGGGCTAAACCCGCGCCGATACCTTGCCGGCCTTTTGTCCGCAGCAAAGGCTGCCGGCGTTCGCGTCTTTGGCCGCAGTCCTGTGCAAAACATCACCCATAGCGCCGGCTACCACCTCGCGACGCCACAGGGCATCCTCAGCGCTGAAAACATCATCGTCGCGACCAATGGCTACGCCTCAGAAGATTTGCCACCGTGGATGGCCGCGCGCTATCTGCCCGCTCAATCCTCCGTCATAGTCACCCGCGAGATGACAAAGACAGAGCTCGCCAACGGCTGGAACTCCGATCAAGCCGCCTATGACAGCCGCACGCTTCTGCATTACTTCCGCCTGATGCCGGGCCGCCGCTTCCTCTTTGGAATGCGCGGTGGCCTCAACTCCTCGGCGGCGTCCGAAGCGCGCAACCGCCGCAAGATCCGCGCCGATTTCGAGGCCATGTTCCCCGCGTGGGCCCATGTAGAAACGCCCTACCACTGGTCGGGCATGGTCTGCCTCTCTGCCAACCTCACACCCTTTGCCGGTGCCATCCCCGAGATGCCCGGCGCCTATGCCGGCTTTGCCTACCATGGCAATGGCGTCGCTATGGGCAGCTATACAGGCGTGCTCTTGGCCGACCAGATCCTTGGCACAGACAAATTGCACAGGCCCAAACTGATGGCACAGCCTCCCAAACGCTTTCCTCTTGGCCGCGCTCGCCGTGCCCTCATGTATGCCGCCTATGCCGCAGCAACCCTCAGAGATCTCTAACCCTTCTTCTGGTCAAAAATACCTTGGGGGAGCGCGAGGGGGCAAAGCCCCCTCGCCACCGCGACGCGCCAAAGGCGCGGCGCAATCGCTTAAACAGAGCCGAAGCCCACGTCCAACGCCGTCAGAACCGTGTCAATCTCCGCGTCCGAAATCGTCAGAGGCGGCGACATCAAAATATTATTCGCCCCAAGCCGCACCATCGCACCCGCATCATAAGCCGCCTTATGGATGCGCTTCATCGTGGCCATATCCATCGGCGTTTTGGCTGCCGTATCCGCGACAATCTCGATCCCGGTCATAAGCCCGTGGCCGCCGCGCACATCGCCGATGATGTCGTATTTCTGCGCAAGCTTCAGCGCCCCTTCATAAAGCTGCTTGCCGCGCGCTGCGGCGTTTGTCTTGGTATCGAGCCGCAAGGTTTCGCTCAGCGTTGCTGTTACAGCCGCCGCGCCCACAGGATGCGCCGAATAGGTATAGCCATGGAAAATCCCCGCCTCACCCTTGGTGTCGTTTTCAAACACCTCGGCCACCGCCTCGCTCATCAGAGCCGCGCCCACAGGGAAGTAGCCCGAGGTAATCCCCTTGGCCGTGCTCATCATATCGGGCTGCACACCCCAGTGCCGCGCACCGCTCCAGTGCCCCGTGCGCCCGAAGCCTGTGATCACCTCGTCAGAAATCATCAAAATCCCGTGCCGCGTGCAAATCTCGCGCAACAGCGGCATCAGGGTCTCATGCGGAACGATAACACCGCCCGCGCCTTGGATCGGCTCCATGATAAAGGCGGCAATGGTGTTTGCGCCCTGGAAGTTGATTTCATCCTCCATGGCCTGCGCAATATTCTGCGCCAGCTGCGCCGGGTCGGTCTCGTGAAAAGGGTTGCGATAGGTATAGGGGCTGGGCAGATGGAAACAGCCGGGCAAAAGCGGCTCATAAGCAATGCGGAACCGGTTGTTTCCGTTCACACTCGCGCCGCCAAAATGCGTGCCGTGATAGCCCTTCTTCAGGCTCAGGAATTTTGTGCGCGTCGGCGCGCCCTTGATGCGGTGATACTGCCGTGCAAGGCGTAGGCACGTCTCCACAGAGTCTGAGCCGCCCGAGGTGAAAAACACCCGCCCCATACCATCGTCCTTGAAGAACTCGCGCACAGCATATGAGGCTTCAATCGCCGTCGGGTTGCTCGTGCCGGCAAAGGCCGAGTAATAGGGCAGCTCGTAAAGCTGTTTGGCAATCGCGTCTTTCACAACATTGTTTGAGTAGCCAAGGTTCACACACCACAAGCCACCCACAGCATCAACAACTTCCGCCCCGTCCAGATCGGTGATCTTCACACCCTCAGCGCTCTTGATGATCGTGGGGGGGTGCTCAAGGCTGTCCCCGGGCGCGCCCATCGGGTGCCACATATGCCGGGCATTGTTCTCTTTGAGAAAGTTGTCGTCTTTCATGGCGCTCTCCATCGGGCTTCGCAGAAATTTGATCAAATTCTAGCACGCCGCCCGATTCTGTCCAGCGCGATTACGCTCTGTAGCGCGCCACAAAGGCGCGCAAAATCCGCTCAGGCTCCGTCACATTGGCCGCATGGCACATGGCAATCAGGCTCTCGGCCTCTTCGGGCGCAAAATAGCCTCTGTGCTTGTAGATGTTTATGCGCGCTTCAAACTCCGCCGCATCGGCCTCGGGGTGAAACTGGGTGGCATAAACATTCTCCTTGTAGCGGATCATCTGGTAAGGGCAGCTCGGCGCTTTTATGAGGTGCACACAGCCCTCGGGCAGGCTTTGCAGCGCCTCCTTATGGCCCACAAAGGCCTCAAACCGCTCTGGCAGACCGGCGCAGAGCGGGTCTGCCTTGCCAGCCTCCGTCAGGCGGCAGTCCGCCGTGCCCACAGGCTCGCCAAAACGCTCTTTGCTGACATTTTGCGCCAGATGGTGGCTCAACACCCCGATCCCGTAGCAACAGCCCATAAACGGAACGTCCCGCGCCGTGATCTCGGGCATGAGAGACAGCACATCACGCTCGATCTTGGCTTCAACGGGGGTTTTCGCCTCGGGCGCATCACTGACACACCCGGGCCCGCCACCCACAATCACGCCGGCGTAATCACTCAAATCCAGCCGCGCGGGCAGGTCTTCGCAGTCCAAACGCACACGCTGCACCTCTGTTGGCGCAAGCCCAGCCTTGGTGCAAATCGCAGCAAACTCACTGTCCGCCGCCGCCGCTTCAGGCCTTAACTGCAATACCAAAAAGGGTTTCATAGGACATATCCTTTTGCACCCACATGCATCGTCTTGACCCCGGGTTGCAATCCCTTAGGTTAAAGAGACCTGAAGAAAGCAAGAGCCCGCCATGGCACAGCGTCGCAGATCTAAGGCCGCATCGCCCGTCCTGCCAGCGCCCCGGGCCCGCTCTGGCACAAGAGCTGCGCCTCTGCGCGCCAGCGCCGCACGCAAAGCTAGAGCCTCATGACGTCTCTGTTTTCCAAGCTGCTCTCCCGGCCCTCCGCAGCAAAAACCCAGGCTCAGAAAGGCGACAGGCCAGCGCCACGCAAAGTGGACCTCTGGTTTCACGCAACCAAAGCCAGCCATCTTCCCAGCTTCCTGCACTTGCACCGCAGGCTGGCGCTCGAGCGCCCCGACATCACCTGCCTGCTCACCACAGACGGCAACCTACCGCGCCCGGACGCGCTGGAAACCAACATCCACTGGCGCGTGCTCAAACCCGGCTCAACCGGGGCGACAGACCTGTTCTGGCACTTCGCCCCGCAACTTTGCGTCTGGGCCGGCGGCGCGTTTGCCGCCCCGCTGCTGGAAGCCGACAAACGCGGCATCACCCTGATCCTGCTGGATGCACAAACAGACACGTTCCAGACAAGCCTCTGGCCGGGCCAGAGCCTCTCGCAACGTCGGGTGCTCAAGCTGTTCTCAGCCTGTTTTGCCAGAGATGACGCGGCCCGCAACAGCCTGATCAAAATGGGCCTCCCCGCCGAAAATGTTTTTGTAAGCGGCCCCCTGCAAGAGGGCCTGCCCCCGCCCGGATGCAACGAGGCCGCGCTCGACAGCCTTGCCGCTGCAATAAAATCGAGGCCCACATGGCTTGCCGCCGGCACAAACCTCGCCGAACTCGACATCCTCTTGCCCGCCCATATCAAGGCAAGCCGCTCAGCCCACCGGCTTCTGCTCATTCTCCTACCCGATCAGGAGCGCGACAGCGACGCTTTTCAACATGCCCTTGAGCACCACCAGCTGCGCTACACGCTCTGGCCCGACCTTGACGGGCTGGGCGATGAGAGCGCCCAGGTTCTCCTCGCAAAAGATCCCGCCGAGCTCGGTCTCTTCCTGAGGGTCGCACCTATCTGCTTCATGGGCTGCTCGCTGGTTTCAGGATGTGGCGGGCACAGCCCCTACAGTGCGGCCAACCTTGGCTCTGCTTTGGTGTATGGCCCCAACGTCGGCAAACATCTTGAGAGCTACGCACGCTTTGCCGCAGCCGGCGGGGCGCATATCGTGCGCGACACCCAAACCCTTGCCGCAGCCGTGAGCCAGCTCTCTGCCCCCGACCGCGCGGCCAAAATGGCCATGGCGGCCTGGGAAATCGCCACAAACGGTGCTGCGGCCACAGACCGCGTCACCGCCCTCATTCACGACACACTCGACCAGCTGGAGACGCGCTGATGCAAACCCCCCGCTTCTGGTTTCGCCGCCGCAGCTGGCAGGCCAGCCTGCTCGCTCCGCTTGGCGCGCTTTACGCCCGAGCCACCGCCCGCCGCCTCTCTCGCGGAGCGCTCAACGCGCGCAGCCTCCCGGTGCCGGTGATCTGCGTGGGCAATATCAATGCCGGTGGCACTGGCAAAACCCCGACAGTGATCGCCCTCGTGCAGGCGCTGCTGGCCCGTGGCCACAGCAAACCAATTGTTGTCTCGCGCGGCTATGGCGGCCAGCTGCAAGGCCCGCTCACCGTCAACCCTCGTCAGCACAGCGCCACAGAGGTCGGAGACGAGCCGCTGCTGCTGGCGGCCTTCTGCACCGTCATTGTCGCAAAGTCGCGTCGTGAGGGGGCCGAAATGGCCGTCCAAGACGGGGCCACCGTGATCCTGTTTGACGACGGCTTCCAAGACCCGAGCGTCAAGAAAGACCTCTCCTTTGTGGTGGTTGACGCCAAACGCGGCTTCGGCAACGGGCGCTGCCTGCCCGCTGGCCCCCTGCGCGAGCCGCCCGGGGCGGGCCTCAAACGCGCAGATGCGCTCATAACACTGGGCTGCTCCGCCGATCAGCAAAGCTTCGCCCCAAAAGTGCAAGTCCCGCGGCTCACCGCAACATTGCAGCCTCTGGCCACGGGCATGGACTGGCAAGACACCCGCGTGCTTGCCTTTGCCGGAATAGGCCATCCGGAAAAATTCTTCGCCAGCCTCAAGGCCCTCGGCGCCATCTTGGTGCACAGCGAAGCCCTCGCCGACCACCAGCCCCTGACACCCGCTCTCATGGCCCGTTTGTCCAAAGACGCCAAACGTCACAATGCCCGCCTCGTCACCACAGAAAAAGACGCCGTCCGCCTGCCCCAATCCCTGCGTCAGGAGGTGCTCACCCTGCCGGTGCGGCTTCTCTTTGATGATCCCGAGCAGCTCACATCCCTGCTCCAGACCCTCCCAGAGGCCGACCCATCTGCTTCTGTTTGAAAGTGTGTAGGGGGTCTGGGGGCAACGCCCCCAGATGGTCGGCCAGATGGTCGGACTGTGCGCAGCACAGTCCGAAACACCTCAGCCATCCTCGCCAAGTTTGGGCGAAGGTCGCGTCAAAGCCAGCTGCGCATCAGTAAACACAAATGGCGCACGGATTCCGGGAACGCCGTCCAGCTCAATCTGCATCCCACGCGCCTTGACCTGCGGATCAGCAAAAACTTCAGCCATATTGTTGATCGGTCCGGCCGGAATCCCCTCGGCCTCACAGCCCGCAAGCAGCTCGGCCTTGGTCCGCTTGGCCGTTTCGCCCATCAAAAGCGCAATCATGGCCGGGCGGTGGGCCACACGGTCGGCGTTGCTCTTGTAATCGGGGTGATCTTTCATCCAGCCAAGGCCCAACAAGTCACACAGCCGCTGATACTGCCCGTCGTTGCCCGTTGCGATGATGATATGGCCGTCCTTGCAGTCAAACACCTGATAGGGTGTCAAATTCGGATGGTAATTCCCGGTCCGTCCGGGCGCAACGCCCGTGGTCAGATAGTTCAACCCCTGGTTTGCCGTCACCGCAACAGCCACATCCAGAAGGGCCATATCAAGCTGTTGGCCGCGCCCCGTGCGCTCGCGCTGGTAAAGGGCAGCCAGAATGCCCGCCACCGAATACACCCCGGTAAACACATCTGTCATCGCGACACCGGCGCGCTGCGGTTGCCCGTCGGGTTCACCGGTGATCGACATCAGCCCCGACATGCCCTGAATGATGTAGTCATAGCCCGCCCGATGGGCATAAGGGCCGGTCTGGCCAAAGCCGGTGATCGAACAATAGATCAACCGGGGGTTCACCTCGGCCAGGCTGGCATAATCAAGGCCGTATTTGGCCAGCCCGCCCAGCTTGAAGTTCTCGATCAGAATGTCCGCATCTTTCACCAGCTCACGCACATGCGCTTGCCCTTCGGCGGTGCGAAAATCAATCACAACGCTGGCTTTGCCCCGGTTGCAGCCATGGAAATACGAGGCCGATCTGTCTCCCTCACGCTCCACAAAGGGTGGGCCCCATTGGCGCGTGTCATCTCCTTGCGGAGCCTCAACCTTGATCACCTCCGCGCCAAGGTCCGCCAGGGTCTGGCCAGCCCAGGGCCCAGCCAGAATGCGGGCCAGCTCGATAACTTTCAGTCCTTCCAGCGGTGCGGACATGGCTCAATTCCCGAGTTGGGCGTCGATCACATCGCGCAGCTTGGCATAATTGTTACCAATCACCCGGTCTTCGCCCACAATGAACGAGGGAGTCGATTCAATGCCATCAGCCTCTGAATTGGCCTGAAACCACTCCACAAGCGCCTGCGCCTTGTCCTGATCTTCCAGGCAGGCATCAAGCGTTTCGCTTGAAAGCCCCGCAACACGGCCAACCTTGCGCAACCCATCCGCCATCTGCACGGGATCACCGCCGCCAAGCCATTCGCGCTGCCCCTTGTAGATGAGATCGGTGATGCCAAAGAACTTTTCCGCCCCGCCACAGCGGGCCACCATGGAAGCCCAAAGCGCGGCCCGGTCGAAATAGACCTCACGATAGGTGAAATGAACCTTGCCGGTGTCGATGTAATTGGCCTTCAGGTCCTTGAAGCCCTCACGATGGAACGCCCCGCAATGCGAGCAGGTGTAGGAGGCATATTCCGTCACCTTCACCGGCGCATTCACATTGCCCAAAGTCATTTCCACAATCGCCTGCTGCGCCGTCTCTGCGCTCTCTGCGCTTTGCGCGCTAGTGTCACCCGCTGATGTGCCGCCCAAATCTGCGGCCACGGGCGTGGGGGTCTTGTTCTGGTTGATCACCCAGAACCCAATCCCGGCAACAAGCGCAATCCCGACAATAGCAAGTATCTGTTTCATATTCTTCTCACTTTAAGCGTTTGTGTTTGGTTAGAATGTTTTGGCCCAAAGCTTCAAGAGCCTGTCGCAAATTGGTGTCGCCCACAGCAACAGCGCAAGCCCGCGCCTTGCGCAGCACCTCGGGGTCGGTCTCTTCTGGCCCCGCCTTGATCTTGCGGTGGGCAAAATCGACCTGCCCCTCAGAAAAGCCGCTGGCATGGGTCTGGGTGATCCGGATGCCGGATATCGCATTATAGCCGTAAGCCGCGTTCACACGCGCCCGCAGCCCGGTTTTCTGCATCTCCAGCACCGGCGCATTGGCCCCTGTCGTCAGCAAGCACAGCGTTGCTCCAAAACCGCCCTTACCATAACTTACCTCAACCGGACGGCTGATCGCGGCTATCTCTGGTCCGGCAATTTCTTCCCAATGGGTGAGCAAGCGCGAAACAGCAAAACCGCGCTGCTGGGAAACAGCTTTGATCCTGTCTCCCATAAGGTTGGCAGCCCGCTTAAATCCGCGTTTGCGCTGGGTATGGCTTGCATCTTTGGTCATCCGCGCCATGTTACCCCTGCCTGTGCCCCTTGCACAGAGCGATTGGTCAATAAGGTATAAACAATGCGTGAAACGGCCTCTGCGTCCGATCTGCTTGCGTGGTATGATGTCCATGCCCGCACGCTGCCATGGCGGGTCAGCCCGGCTGATCGCACACGCGGGGTGCGCCCTGATCCCTATGCAGTCTGGTTGTCGGAAATCATGCTGCAACAAACCACCGTGGCCGCTGTGAAAGCCTATTTTACGCGCTTTCTTCTGCTCTGGCCCACCGTCGAGGCGCTGGCCAACGCCCGCGACGAAGATGTGATGGCCGAATGGGCGGGCCTTGGCTATTACGCACGCGCGCGCAATCTGCTCAAATGTGCCCGCGCGGTGGCCGCGCTCGGTGGCTTTCCAGACACCCGCGAGGGCCTGCAAAAACTTCCCGGTATCGGCCCCTATACCTCCGCCGCCCTCAGCGCCATCGCCTATGATCAGCCAGAGACAGTGCTCGATGGCAATGTGGAGCGCGTCATGTCACGCCTTTTCGCCGTGTTAGAGCCGCTTCCTGACAGCAAGGAAACCCTGCGCAGCCATGCTGCCTCTCTCACGCCCCAGAAACGCGCGGGCGACTACGCCCAAGCGGTGATGGACCTTGGCGCAACCCTGTGCACGCCACGCGCGCCCGCCTGCGGCATCTGCCCTTGGCGCGCGCCGTGCAAGGCCCGCGCCGAAGGGATTGCCGAGACCCTGCCACACAAGCGCCCCAAGGCAGCCAAGCCCACACGCCTGGGCATTGCCTATATCGGCCGGCGCGCCGATGGCGCCTGGCTGATGGAGCGTCGCCCTGACAAAGGCCTTTTGGGCGGTATGCTCGGCTGGCCCGGTGCCGAATGGGGCGCAGACCGAATCGCCCAGCCCCCCCTTGAAGCCGACTGGCAGCCGCTTGCCGAAGAGGCCCGCCACACCTTCACGCATTTTCACCTCCGCCTTGATGTGCAGATCGCCCACCTCCCGCAAGACGCCAAGGCCGAGGGGCTGGAGTTTGTCGCCAAACACCGCTTTGCCCGCAACGCCCTGCCCACCGTCATGCGAAAGGCGTTTGACCTTGCGCAAAGCGCGTTCAACACTCACCTGCGATAGTCTCGCCTATATGTTTCAGTAAAGGGTTTCGCCATGCTTACCGCCCAACAGACAGCCAGCCTCAGCCGTGCTCTGCCGTTCTGGCTCTCGCTTATACTCATCCCGCTTGCCTGGATCGGGGCCCTCTATGGCGGCTGGACGGTTGTGTTGTTGCCAGTGGCCACCTGGTATCTCTTTTCTGGCCTTGACGCCCTGCTTGGGCTCAATCTCGAAAACGCCGATCCCGGCATTGGCGAGGAACATCTCAAAGCCTATGCGCTCATCACCCAAATCTGGGCACCGCTCCAGTTTCTTACACTCTTCGGGCTGCTCTACTATGTCCCCCGGGCCGAGCACCTCGGCGCGCTGGAAACCATTGTGCTCTTCTTCGGGGTCGGGGTGATCACCGGCACCATCGGCATCAACTACAGCCACGAGCTCATGCACCAGAAAAACCGCTTCGAGCGCTGGCTGGGCGATATCCTGCTCGCCATGGTGCTCTACTCGCACTTCCGCACCGAACATCTTCTGGTGCATCACCGCTATGTCGGCACCCCGCGCGACGCGGTGACAGCGCGCATGGGCGAGGGGTTTCATCGCTACTTCCCCCGCGTGTTGCGCGAGGGGCTGCGCTCTGCCTTTCAGGCCGAGAAAGACATGCTCGCCCGCAAGGAGCTGCCTTGGAGCGATACCTCCAACCCCTTCTTCCGCTATTGGGCGCTGCAAGGCGCGATGCTGCTTCTGGCGCTCCTCATTGGCGGCTGGGTCGGCCTCGGCCTCTTCCTCTGGCAAGCCTTCATCGCCGTGTGGCAGCTTGAGCTTGTGAACTATGTCGAGCACTACGGCCTCACCCGCAAACACCTGGGCGAAGGCAAATACGAGCACGTCATGCCCCACCACAGCTGGAACGCCGCGCATAAGGCGTCAAACTGGCTGCTCATCAATCTTCAGCGCCACTCCGATCATCACTACAAACCCGACCGCCGCTTCCCGCTGTTGCAAAACTACGATATCGACCAGGCGCCACAGCTTCCCTACGGTTACCCGATCATGACAATGGCGGCTATGGTGCCGCCGCTCTGGCGCAAGTATATGAACCCTCGGGTGCGCCGCTGGCGCGAAATGTATTACCCCGAGATTACCGAGTGGACGCCCTATAACAAAGGCACAAACCCGATGCCGCGCTAGCCCGCGCGCCAGAAACAAAGACAGGACACCGCCACAATGAGCGCCAACAAACGCATTGCCCTCTCCAGCGATCACGCCGCCATCGAGCTGCGCCAAGCCATCGCCACACATATCGCCGCGCAGGGCTGGGAGCCGGTCGATATCGGCCCGACAACGCCGGAAAGCACACATTACCCCGCCCACGGGCAGGCCGCCGCCGAGCGCGTGGCCTCGGGCGATTGTGCGCTGGGCATCATCCTCTGTGGCACCGGTCAGGGTATCATGATGGCCGCCAACAAAGTCAAAGGCATCCGCTGCGGTGTCTGTTCAGAACCCTTTTCTGCCAGCATGATCCGCGCGCATAACAACGCCAATATGCTGTCCATCGGTGCGCGTGTGACAGGAGAAGGGCTGGCGCTTGACATCGTTGACGCCTTCCTCGGCACAAGCTTTGAGGGCGGCCGCCATGCCACCCGCGTCGATATGATCACAGCGCTGGAAAGCTGAAAAAAAGGCCCCGCCTCAATAGAGAGCGGGGCCAAGGTAAAGTGCCGTGGAGTCAGGCCACAGGCACCGGCGGTGTTGGGTTTCGCACAGAGCTCCCCCGTCGGCTCAATTAAGAGCCGCTCTCAGGGGGTGCCTTTTTGTGAATGTCAGTTGCGCATCTCCGCGCGGATCTGCTGGCGGAACAGCTCGATGGGAACCTGTTTGCCATCCCGCTTGATGCACCAGTAAGTCCAGCCGTTACAGCTTGGTGCGCCTTCCAAATGCGCGCCCACCTGGTGGATCGAACCTTTGATATCATCGCCAATCAGCGTGCCATCGGCGCGCACCTTGGCCTTGTGTCGCCCGTTGAGGCTGTAAAGCTCTTCGCCCGGGCGCAGCATTCCACGCTCCACAAGCTGCCCGAACGGCACACGCGGCTCCGCACGCTTGCTGACGCTCACTTCCAGCGCGGCCTTGTCAAACTTGCGCACATTTCTGATACGCTTCTCAGCCACCTTGCGATAAGCCTCTTCGCGCTCGATTCCAATAAAATCGCGGCCCAGCATCTTGGCCACAGCGCCAGTTGTCCCCGTGCCAAAAAACGGATCCAAAATCACATCACCCGGGTTGGTCGAGCCGATCATCACACGGTGCAAAAGCGCTTCAGGCTTCTGTGTCGGGTGCGCCTTGTCGCCGTTCTCGTCCTTCAGGCGCTCACCGCCGTTACAGATCGGAATCACCCAGTCCGAACGCATCTGTATCCCTTCGTTCAGCGCCTTCAGCGCCTCGTAATTGAACGTATATTTGCTGCTCTCGCTCTTGCCCGCCCAAATCATTGTCTCATGGGCGTTGGTAAAGCGCTTGCCACGGAAATTCGGCATGGGGTTTGACTTGCGCCACACCACATCGTTGAGAATCCAAAACCCCTGGTTTTGCAGCTCTGCCCCCATGCGGAAGACATTGTGATACGAGCCAATAACCCAGATCGCCCCATTGGGCTTGAGCAAACGGCGCGCCGCCGCCAGCCACTCGCGGGTGAATGTGTCATAGGCCTTGAAGCTGTCAAACTGGTCCCAGTGGTCATCCACCGCATCCACCTTGGAGTTGTCGGGGCGGTGAAGATCGCCCTTGAGCTGCAAGTTGTAGGGCGGATCCGCAAAAATCAAATCAATACTCTCAGCAGGAAGCGCATTCATGCGCTCGATGCAATCACCGTCAAGAATTGTGTTCAGCGGAAGCGCAACGGCGCTCGCCTTGGGTGTTTTCGTTTTCATTTTCTGCCTCTGTCTCGGTGCTTTTTGCACACGCTTATTGAGGCCTAGGATGAGTCATTGCCGATTCGCGGTCAATTTCTTTTTTGAATCAGTCACTTACATTTTTTTGTTGATACAAGATATTGTGCACTGGTTTGAACGAACGTCTATGGTGTGGGGTCACCCCAAGATTTTGAAGCGCCAACCTGTGACTTTTTGATGGGTAGCCCGCGTTGCTTTCCCAGCCATACCCCGGGTAGTGTTGCGCCAGCGCCAGCATCAGCGCATCACGCTCGGTTTTCGCCACAATTGACGCCGCCGCAATGCTGAGTGATTTGCCATCGCCCTTCACAATCGCCTCCGCCGGCGCGGTCAGCCCCTTGGGAATGAGGTTGCCGTCAATCAAACAATGGTCCGGCGGTGTGCTGAGCCCCGCCACGGCCCGCTCCATCGCCAAATGGCTGGCCCGCAAAATATTCAACTGGTCGATCTCCTCCACGGTGGCCGCACCAAGGCTCACCTCCGCACTGGCCATGATCGCTTTCGCAAGTGCGTCGCGGCGCTTGGCCGTAAGCTTCTTGCTGTCGTTCAGCCCCTCGGGAATATGTGCAAGATCAAGCACCACGGCACAGGCCATCACCGGCCCCGCCAGCGGCCCACGGCCCACCTCGTCAACACCCGCAATGCGCGCAAAGCCACGCGCCATCGCGGCGCGCTCAAAAGAAAGATCCGGTCCTGTCATGCCGCCAAATGACAGGTAAGACAGGTCCGGATCAAGAGCCGATATGGCTCACCCCGCCAGGCGGAACCCATATTGGCGCAAGCATTGCGGTGCATAGCCACGGCGCTGGCCCTGCCGTGTCCAGAGCTTCACAGAGCAGTTCCGTGGCAGCTGTGCCGTCCAACGGTAGCTGTTTTGCATACAACGCTGGCCCAGAAAGCGGATGCTCTGGCCGCGGGTGTTCACCACTCTCAGACAGGCGCGCGGCAATGTCTTTTTGCGCTGCTGCGGTGGCACAGGTCGCGCGCGCACCGGCTCATGCGCGGCATGGTCATGGCGTTTGCGCTCCGTTGAGACATCGGCAAGCGCTGCGCCCAAAAGCACAAAGGCCGCCAGCCCCAGCAAGGCTTTGTCGCGCTCGCGGCTCCCTGCAAAACTCGGGCTCGCCCCGATCAACGAGAACGCAACAGCGCCCGCCACAACAGCAGCCATAAATTTCCGTGACATAGGTGGGTCTCCTTTCGGTTTTCTGTGGCCCGCATATCTTATGCAAGCCAATCCCAAACCCACCGTCAGCCCCGCATCAAAGACAGGCAATAACCCCGCGCCGCTATCCAATATCGCCGCTTTGGCGCGGGGTTGGATATTGAATAACACAGCCAAAGCGCGCAGTCTGACAGCATGAAAAAGCTCATGCTCATAACCGCCGCCCTGGCGCTTCTGGCGGCCCCGCTCAAGGCCCAGGACTGCTTTGCCGATTACAAGGCCAAACAAGATAACCCGCTCAAGCTGCACTACGGTGTCGCCCGCCTGTCCGGCCCCTGCACCCCCGATGCTGCCGCCACCGAGCTGGCGGGGCGGCTTGCCAAAGGTGGCTGGGTGCTGCTCAATATTGTCTCGGTCTTCAACGCCACTGGCCTAAACGAGAGGAAAGAGAGTGCAGGATCCTTCTATCTCCGCTTCTGAGCGCATGAGCACCCCCATGCGCAGCGTTTACCTCGGAATCTTCGCCATCGTGATGATCCTGCTGGTGGCCGCTGTGGTGCTTTTTCTCACCCTCCCCGATGCCGGCGCCTTCAACGCCCGCGTTGAGCAGCTTTTCATAGCCAACCACGATCTCACCGATCAAGCCAATATCAAACTCCTGGAAATCCTCGCCCAATCCGGCACAGCCTTCGCCGACACATTGGCCAGCTACCGCATGGTCATCTTCATTCTTCTGGTCTTCGCAACCGCCATGCTCATCGCGGCTTTCGTCTTGCTGCTCGGCCTCGCCAGCTTCAGCCGCCGCATGGCCGTGATCGAACGCACCGGCATTCAGGTTAATTCCCTCCTGCTCAGCCGCGCAGAAAACACCGTCTACCTCAACAACATGGGCTTCAAGCTCACGGGCGCTGCGATGGAAACACTCTCTGTCCTAGCCGAAGCCCGCATGGATGACGACATCCTCAACGGAGCCGAAATCGAGGCCATGATCTCGGGCCGCAACGCCGCCGATTGCGATGAAGCCGCCGGCGCCACCCGTATCAAACGGCTGCGCGACACCCTGGGCAATCAGTTGGTCTCCCAACTTCTGATCAAAAATATCGCCCGCCGCGGCTACATCCTCAGCATAGACAAAGACGTGATACAGGTGCTCTAAACCGCAGCTTTGTCTTTCTTATTGCTCTAAATATCCAAGCTCAACAGCGCCGCAAACGCACCCTATCGGTCGTCGCCTGTGCTGTGCAAAGGGCTCGGGGGAGCGCGAGGGGGCTTGCCCCCTCGCACGGGTCGGATTTGCAAAGCAAATTCGAAGCCTCAGAGTGCGGCGCGCAGCTTTTCCATCAGGGCGGTGAGGTTCTTCACATAAAGCTCGCCCTTCAGCCGCCCTTCTTCGTCAAACTCCGCATAGCTCGCAGCCACCGCAACTTCGGGGCCCGTTACAAACCGTGGTGAAAAAGGGACCATACAGCTGCGCAGCGTCACTTGGCCGCGCTCGCCACCCCCGCGCCCTGCCGCAGCGGACATCAGCGCCACGGGTTTGTCCGCCCAAGGGTTGCCTTCCACCCGGCTCACCCAGTCCAGCGCATTTTTCATCACACCACTGAGGCCCTTGTTGTATTCCGGCGACGACAGGATCACCGCATCCGCCGCCGCGATCTGCTGGGCGAGTGTTGTCACCGCAGCCGGCGCGCCCTCGGCGGCCTCAAGGTCGCCGTCATAAAGCGGCAGGTTCAAATCGGCGAGCGTCAGCTCCGCATCGCCCATAAGCCGCGCCGCCTCTTTCAAAAGCAATGTGTTTGTTGAACCCTTGCGCAGCGCGCCTGACAGTCCGAGAAGTTTAACCTGAGCCATGCTGGCCTCCTGAATTACACGATGCCCCTACCTAGGTTGCCAGCCCGCAAGGCACAATTCCCACAGATGCACAGCCCCTGTGCGCAAAAAGAAAAACCCCGCCCTCTCAGGGGCGGGGTGTCCTGTAAAACCTGTGGTGGGGCTTACACGCTCGGCGTGATCACAATTTCCACGCGGCGGTTAAGCTGGCGTCCCTCCGGCGAAAGGTTGGTGGCCAGCGGCGCATCTTCGCCCCGGCCAATCGCCTGCATTCTGAAACTGTTGACGCCTTCACTTGCCAATACCGCCGTCACCGCCTGCGCCCGGCGCAGGCTGAGGCTCTGGTTATACCCCGCATCACCGGTGTTGTCGGTATGGCCAATCACCTGAACAGTCGAGTCCTCATAGGCCTGCAAACTGCTGGCCACAGCCCGAATATCGCGGGTCAAATCAGGGCGCAGGCTCGCGCTGTCCGTGGCAAAGAGAATATCCTGCGGCATGGTCACAATCAGCCGCTCACCGGTGTTGACGATCTTCGCATCGCTGCCCAGTTTCTCGCGCAGATCACGCTCCTGCTGGTCCAGCGCCGCGCCGGTCAGCCCGCCAATACCCGCGCCCACAATCGCCCCGCGAAACGCGCCTTTCTTGGCGTCATCCTGGGTGATCGCCCCAATCAGCGCGCCCGCCGCGGCGCCAAGCAAAGCGCCCTCTTTGGCCTGCCGGTTCGGGTCCTGCTGATTGACAAGCCCCGCCTCGGTGCAGCCCGTCAAAGCCACAGTCGCACCCAGGGCGCCCATGGCCATCAATTTTGAAATAGGAGTCATTTTTGCCTCATCTTATACCTGCCACAGAGCTTGCGGCTTACCCCATATATAGCCTGCCTGAGCCTGCGCTCAAAGCGGCCTTCCCCCCTGATCGGCAGCAATTCGCCCATCGGCTCACGCCTCCTCGCGGGCCGCTTCCCAAGCCAGCAGCGCCCGCTTCACAGGCAATCCCCAGTGATAGCCCCCCAGCGCACCCGATTTGCGCAGGGCGCGGTGGCACGGAATGAGCCAACTCACAGGGTTGCGCCCCACAGCCGTGCCCACAGCGCGCACAGCCTTGGGGCTGCCAATCGCCCCCGCAATCTCGCCATAGGTGGTCACATGCCCCGAGGGCACGCGCAGCAAAGCCTCCCAAACCTTAATCTGAAAAGGCGCACCCATCAGGTGCAACGCGGTCTCGCCCGTCCCGCTGATCCCCGCCGTCACCCAGCCCGCCAGCCGCTCGGGCGCGTGCACAAACTCCGCCGCAGGCCAGCGTTGCGCCAGATCCTCAAAACAGGTCTCACGGCCCATCTCCTCGGCAAATCCCATGCCGCAAATGCCCCGCTCCGTGCCCATGACAATGGCCGCGCCAAACGGCGTATCAAACCAGCCGTAGCGGATGCTCAGCCCCGCGCCTTTGCGGGCAAATTCGCCGGGGCTCATCGCCTCCCAGCGCAGAAAAAGGTCATGCAGCCGCCCGCTGCCAGACAGCCCGACAGACTGCGCCGTTTCCAGCGTGGTAAAGCGCTCGCTCAGGAGGCGCTTGGCCTCGCCCAGCTGCAAATACTGCTGGTAGCGCTTGGGCGACACGCCCACCCAGGCCGAAAACATGCGCTGGAAATGCGCCGCGCTCATGTTCATCTCGCCCGCCAACGCCTCAAGCGAAAGCGGTGCCTCAGCGGCGTCAATCACCTCCAAGGCGCGGCGCATGAGCTTGTAGTGATACTGCCCTTCAGGCGCGTCTATGGTCATTGCAGCTCTCTCCTTGCCAAAACATTACTCCGCCCCAAAGCTCCAGGCGACCCGTTTCCTGCGGAAATCCGCCACAGGCCTGCACACGCGTCAGAATGGCACGTTTTAATATAGCGCTTTTGGCATATGTTTTTCAGGCGCGCGTTCGTTTCGTTTAGCAATTGGAGAGTTCCATGAAGAAAATTCTTGCCGTCACACTCTTTGCCGCCGCGCTTGCCATGCCTGCTGTTGCAAGCGATGGCCCCGACAAGCTGGTCACAGTCGTCACATCCGAAAACGCACAAGTGCAGCTGATGTCGATGGTGCTCACCACCCAAGCCATGGGCCGGGGCCACCGTGCGCATATCCTGCTCTGTGGTCCTGCCGCAGATATGGCCCTTGCCCAGGCCCCCGACAGCGCGACAGCCGGTCAGCCGCCAAGGGGCGCAAGCCCGCAGGGCCTTCTGAAAATGGCGATGGACAAAGGCGCGCGCGTTGAAGTCTGCGCCATCTACCTCCCCGGCAAGGGCGCGGATGCCAGCGTGCTGATGGAGGGCGTGGGCGTGGCCCAGCCTCCCGCCATGGCCGGCGCCATGATGGGCGATGACACGGTCGTCTGGTCGTTCTGAGCGAAAACAGGGGCCAGCTCCGGCTGGTCCCTTGCCCTTTTGGCCACAGGCGGGCATAGGGTTTGCCCATGGCCAAACAACTTGATTATCACACGATCCGCGAGATCTTCACCCGCTTTCAAGAGGCAGACGCCGCCCCCAAGGGCGAGCTGGATCACGTCAACGCCTATACCCTTGTCGTTGCTGTGGCGCTCTCGGCCCAGTCAACCGATGTGGGCGTGAACAAGGCCACACGCGAGCTCTTCAAAATAGCCGACACCCCCGAAAAGATGCTGGCGCTTGGCGAAGAAGGCCTGATTGAGCACATCAAGACAATCGGGCTTTACCGCAACAAGGCCAAGAACGTCATCAAGCTCTCCCGCATACTGGTTGAAGACTATGGCGGCGTTGTGCCCAACTCTCGCGCCGCTCTTGTCTCGCTGCCGGGCGTGGGCCGCAAAACCGCCAATGTCGTGCTCAACATGTGGTGGCACTATCCCTCACAGGCGGTCGATACGCATATCTTCCGCGTCGGCAACCGCTCCGGCATCTGCCCCGGAAAAGATGTCGACGCCGTGGAGCGCGCTATAGAAGACAACATCCCCGTTGATTTCCAGCAGCACGCCCACCACTGGCTCATCCTGCATGGCCGCTACCACTGCAAAGCGCGCAAACCGCTTTGCGCCACCTGTATCATCCGTGATCTCTGCGCATTCGAGGAAAAAAACCTATGAAGAAGTATCAAGTTGTCGGCATCGGCAACGCTGTTGTCGATGTCATCACCCAGTCCTCCGACAGCTTCCTCACCGAAATGGGCATCGAAAAAGGCATCATGCAGCTGGTCGAGACAGAGCGCTCCGAACAGCTCTTTGCGGCCATGGGCGCGCGCGTGCAAACGCCGGGCGGCTCTGTTGCCAACACAATCGCCGGCATCGGCAGCCTCGGCCTCGCCACCGGTTTCATAGGCCGCGTGCGCGACGATGAGCTGGGCCATTTCTACGCTGACGCGATGACAAAGGAGGGCATCGACTTTGTGAATGCCCCCGTGGCGGGCGGCGAGCTGCCCACCTCGCGCTCGATGATCTTTGTCTCTCCCGATGGCGAGCGCTCGATGAACACCTACCTCGGCATTTCCGCCGAACTTGGCCCCGAAGATGTGGACGAAACCGTGGCCGCAGGGGCAGAAGTGGTCTTTCTCGAAGGTTACCTCTTTGACAAGGACAAAGGCAAAGACGCCTTCATCCGCACCGCCCGCGCCTGCCGCGCCGCAGGAGGCCGCGCCGGGATCGCCATTTCCGATCCCTTCTGTGTCGAGCGCCACCGCGCCGATTTTGTGAACCTCATCGAAAACGAAATGGATTTCGTCATCGGCAACGAGGCCGAAATCCGCTCGCTCTATCAGGACAATGATCTTGAGGCCGATCTTGCCCGCGTCGCCGCCGCCTGCCCGCTCGTGGTCTGCACCCGCTCGGGCGATGGCGTGAGCATCCTTCACGAAGGCCAGCGCACCGATATCGGCGTGACAAAAATTACCCCCGTCGACGCCACAGGCGCGGGCGATCAGTTCGCCGCCGGCTTCCTCTTCGGCCTCGTCTCGGGCCGCGATATGGAAACTTGCGGCAAAATGGGCAATCTCTGCGCCGCCGAGGTGATCAGCCACGTTGGCCCGCGCCCCGAAGTGCCGATGATGCAGGTCTTCCGCCGCGAAGGGCTTGTGGTTTGATCAGCCGAACTTGCCCGCGATAAATGAACGTGCCTCTCGGGTTTGCGCAGCGGTAAACATCTGCTCGGTCGGCCCGATCTCCAGAAGATTGCCGAGGTGAAAGTAAGCCACACGGTCGGCCACCCTGCGCGCTTCCATCATCGAATGCGTGATCACGACAATCGCATGGTCTTGCTTGAGCGAGATCATCAGCTCTTCAATCTTGGCCGTTGCAATCGGATCAATCGATCCCGTCGGTTCATCCATCAGCAATATCTCAGGCTTCGTCGACAAGGCACGCGCAACACAGAGCCGCTGCTGCTGACCTCCACTCAGTTCTGTTCCGTCTTTCTTGTGCAAGACATCTTTCAACTCTTCCCACAGATGCGCCTGGCGCAGACAGCTTTCCACAAGCTCATCGAGGTCTGCCTTGCCAGAAGTTAGCCCATGAATTTGGGGGCCATAAGAAACGTTCCGATAAATCGTAGCCGGGAAAGGGTTCGGCTTTTGCGCGACCCAACCAAAGTGACGCCGATACTCAGGCGGGTCAACGTCCCGAGCATAGGCATCCTTCTGCCTGAACAGAATCTCTCCTTCGATTCTGACGCCTGGTGTATCGTCGTGCATCCGGTTCAGACACTTGAGCGCGGTTGACTTGCCGCAGCCAGATGGGCCGATAAAGGCCAAAAGCTCGCTCGGATGAAGATCAAAACTCACGTCTTCAAGCGCTTTCTTGGACTCATACCAAAGCGACAGGTTCCTGACCTCAAGTTCAGGTGCCGCGTTAGCGAGGCGATAGTCTATCATCGGGAAGTGCTGTGTCATGGCAATCTCCTTTGCAGTCAAAAGGAAATTGCCTGCCACTCAGGCAAACAGATTTGATCTGAATCCCGAAAAGCGAAACTTCATGAAAAATTCACAAGGCCGTTACAAAAGCCGCGCCGCTCAATCGCCCAGCTTCGCATGAACCTCGTCCAAATCAATCTCGCCTACCGGCATCTTGTTGGATGGGTCCTCAAAGTCGTATTTGAACAGGTTGAAATCGCGCTTGAAGATCTCGTAAACCAGATGCATCGACAGATCGTCAAAATAGTCTTCCACAGGATGCGCGCGCTTTGGCCCGTGCCCCTCGCTTTCGTTAAACCGGGGAATGGCCTTCAGATCAACGACATGCGGAGTCTCGATTGCGCTGAGCACCTGCTGCATCCCGTCGTTGAACTGCTCTGTCCAGACAATCTTGTCATAGCGCCCACCGTTCACAATAAAGGTGCTCACATGGCCCGACATTGCACTCCAGTGAATGTCCGGGTCCATTGGCCGCCGGCAGCGAATGGTGTCGCGCACAAACAGCAAAAAGCGGCGGAAACTCCTGATCTGGTCAAACTCCTGCTTGCCATCCTCCCCGCCCACTTCGATCCCGTATTTCTGGATCAGAAGCGGCACAAGGTTCCCACGATAACGCCGCCCGTTGCGCTGAATCCCGCAGATCTTGTCAAAAAAGCTTGAGAGAATCCGCGTGTAAGGATTGCGCACACAGGTGAAGGCAAAGGAATTATGCGTCCTCACATTGGCGTTGATCAGCGGCTGGCTCTCTTCACGCGCCCATTTGTGCAGCCCTTCGGTGGCATCGTGGATATCACCGTCAAAAAACACCCCATGATCAGAATAATACATGATTTGCCCAATCGTGGAGCAAGCACATTTGGGCACAACCCGATACACGACACTCTCGCTCTCGGTCATCCATGTTCCGGGAAAACCCATTTTCGCCTCCTAAAATCGCCCATGGCGACAGCACTCGTTATAATGTTCGCAAAAAAGCAAAGATTTCGTGTTTATTCAACCGGCCTTCACCTCTATCAAGTAAACAGTTTGAAGAATTTCTAGGTAAATGTTTCCGTTATGGCAAAAATCGCTTTCATACTGCTCTGCCATAAAGACCCAGAGGCCATCATCAAGCAGGCCGAGCGGCTTACAGCCGCGGGTGACTACATGTCGATCCATTTTGATGCCCGCGCCAAACCGGCCGATTTTGCCGCCATAGAGAGCGCGCTCAAGGACAACCCCAACGTCACCTTCGCCCACAAACGGCTGAAATGTGGCTGGGGGGCCTGGTCTTTGGTGCAAGCCACGCTCAACGCGGTTGAAGCGGCTGTTGCCGCCTTTCCGCGCGCCACGCATTTCTACATGCTCTCAGGCGATTGCATGGCCATCAAATCAGCGGAATACGCCCATGACTTTCTCGACAATGAAGATGTCGATTACATTGAAAGCTTTGACTATTTTGAAAGTGACTGGATCAAGACCGGCATGAAGGAAGAGCGCCTGATCTACCGGCATTTCTTCAACGAACGCACCCAGAAACGCAGATTCTATGCAGCCTTCAACCTCCAGCGCAAGCTGGGCCTCACCCGCAAGATCCCCCATGATATTGAGGTGCAGATAGGCAGCCAGTGGTGGTGCCTGCGGCGGCGCACCATCGAATGGATCCTCGCCTTCACCAAGGCCCGCAAAGATGTCATGCGCTTTTTCCGCACCACATGGATTCCCGATGAGACCTTCTTTCAAACCCTCGTGCGCCACCTTGTGCCGGAAAACGAAATCCGCACCCGCACCCTAACCTTCCTCATGTTCACCGACTACGGAATGCCTGTCACCTTTTACAACGATCACTACGACCTCTTGCTCAGTCAGGATTATCTCTTCGCCCGCAAGATCAGCCCCGAAGCCAAAGAGCTCAAGCGCCGCCTCGGGCTGCTCTATGCCACCCGGGGCCGAGCGTTCAAAATCTCCAATGAAGGGGCCAGCCTCTTTCGTTTTCTGACAAGCCGGGGCCGCGAGGGCCGCCGCTTTGGCACCCGTTTTTGGGAGAGCGAAGGGTCCATCGGCCGCGAGCGCGAGCTGCTGATTGTGGTCTGCAAGAAATGGCATGTCGCCAAGCGGCTGGTGGAGCGCATTCACAAGTTTAGCGGCATTCCCTGTGTCGAATATCTCTTCAACGAGGAAAGCACACCCCTGCCCGATCTTGGCGGCCTCCAGTCTACCATCGTCAAACGCCACCGCCACCGCCGGGCGCTTCTGCGGATGTTGTTTGACTATTACGAGACCAACCAACTTGTTGTCTGTATCGATCCGAGCAATATCGACCTGCTCAATGATTTCTGTTCAGACCGCTCCAAAACGCGCCTGCTTGAAATAGAATGCGACTTTTCCGATGCCTATCTCACGGGCCACGCCATGCGGGTTGGCCTTGCCGGTGAGAAGACCCCACGCGAAACGCTGGAAAGGCTGCTGCCCACAATTCGGGCCGATATGCTCCACGAAAGCGATATTCTGCGGGATGCCCATTTTGACGGGCACCACCGCCTGAGCGAGACAGGCAGCCTGGAAGAAAACGCAACGGCCCTGGCCCATTTCCTGGCCACCACCGAGGAAATGGGCCTTGAAATTGCCAATATCGACTATCTCTTTGCCGATTGATCAGGCTTGCCCCCGCGGCCTGCCTTGTCTTATATGAGCCAAACCAAGGCCTCTGAAGGAACTGCCCGATGACAACCCAAGCGCCCGAGACAAAAATCGTCGACAGCTACCGCGTGTCATGTGATGGCGGCACCGGCGGCCACCCGCGCATCTGGCTTCAGATTCCGGGCGAGCACGGCTGGGTCGAATGCCCCTATTGCGATGCAAAATATGTCCACAAGGACTTTGCAGACAAAGTTTGAGCCACAAAACATTGCGCAAGAAACGGGTCGCCCACGGGCGGCCTTTTTTTGGCCCAAGTAGCTGTTCCTTTGCCCCCGCCAGAGTGTTGGGCCATCGCCTGACCGCGGGATGGCGAACAACACTCCTTCGAAGCACTTTATCTCTGCCAAGCCCGCGCGCCAATAATGAGGCGCGCCACACTTTGCCAAATCGCCAGCCCGACGGGGCGGTCAGGCGATAGCCCGGCACCTGCGGTGCTATTCGGGCTGGGCGATAATCCCCTTTAAGCGCGGCGCGCAACGTGGCAAACCATAGCCCAGACCTATGGGGAGACACGCGCATGACATTCGGCAAAGGCTGCCACCTTCATCTGATCGACGGTTCCGCCTTCATCTTCCGCGCCTATCACGCGCTGCCCCCGCTCACCCGCAAGTCCGATGGCCTGCCCATCGGCGCGGTCGCTGGCTTTTGCAACATGCTGCACCGCTACGTTGAGGGCAACACAGGCCCCGACGCGCCCACACATGTCGCCGTGATCTTTGACAAAGGCTCCCACACCTTCCGCAACGATATGTATGAGCTCTACAAAGCCAACCGCGAGGCCATGCCCGAAGATCTGCGCCCGCAAATGCCGCTCACCCGCCGCGCCACCGAGGCGTTCAACATCGCCTGCAAAGAGCTTGAGGGCTACGAAGCCGACGACATGATCGCGACACTTGCGGTTCAGGCGCGCGAGGCTGGCGGGCGCGTCACAATCATCAGCTCCGACAAAGACCTCATGCAGCTTGTCGGCGGCGGTGTCGAAATGCTCGACGCGATGAAAAACCGCCGGATCGACCGCGACGGCGTGCATGAAAAATTCGGCGTCTACCCCGAGCGCGTTGTCGATGTGCAGGCGCTCGCCGGTGACTCGGTTGATAACGTTCCCGGCGCGCCCGGCATCGGCATCAAAACCGCCGCGCTGCTGATCAACGAATACGGCAGCCTCGAAGAGCTGCTCGACCGCGCCAGCGAAATCAAACAGCCCAAGCGCCGCGAAACCCTCATCGAACACCGCGCCCAGATCGAACTGTCCAAACGCCTCGTGCAGCTCGATTGCGCAACGCCGCTGACCTTCACGCTTGATGACCTCGAGGTGCAAGACCCCGACCCAGACACGCTCCTGAGCTTCCTCGCCGAAATGGAGTTTCGCACGCTCTCCAAGCGGATCGCCGACCAGCTTGGCGCAGAGGCCCCCGAGATCGTGGAGCCAGACGCCCCCGCCGCCCCCGCAGGCGCGCCCGAAGCCCCCGCCTTTGGCGCAGCAACCTACGAGAAGGTCAACACAGCCGAAGCGCTGGAAGCCTGGATCGCCAAGGCCCGCGCCCGCGGCTATGTGGCGGTGGATACCGAAACCACCGGCCTTGACGAAATGCGCGCCGACCTTGTCGGCATTTCGCTCTGCGTGGAGGCGGGCCATGCCTGCTACATCCCGCTCGCGCATAAAGAGGGCGAAGAAGGTCAGCTCTTTGGCACAAACGAGCTGACAGAAGGGCAAATGCCGCTGGAACAGTGCCTGTCCCTGCTCAAACCGCTCCTGGAGGACCCCTCGGTGCTCAAGATCGGGCAGAACATGAAATATGACGCCAAGATGCTCAAACGCTACGGCCTGAATATCGCCCCCATGGATGACACCATGCTCATGTCCTACGCACTGCACGCAGGCGAGCACGGACACGGCATGGACACGCTCTCCGAGCGCTACCTCGGCCACACGCCGATCCCGATCAAGTCGCTCCTTGGCGGCGGCAAATCGGCCATCACATTTGACCGCGTCGCCATTGAGGACGCCGTGACATATGCCGCCGAAGATGCCGACATCACCCTGCGTCTCTGGCAGCTCTTCAAACCACAGCTGCACGCCCAGAAGGTCACCTCCGTCTACGAACGGCTGGAGCGCCCGCTTGTGCCCGTGCTGGCGCAAATGGAGATGCACGGCATCAAGGTGGATCGTGACACGCTGTCACGCATGTCCAACGCTTTCGCGCAGAAAATGGCCGGGCTGGAGGCCGAAATTCACGCGCTTGCCGGCCGCAGCTTCAACGTGGGCAGCCCCAAACAACTGGGCGAAATCCTGTTTGACGAGATGGGCATAGAAGGCGGCAAACGGGGCAAAACAGGCGCTTACGCCACGGGCGCCGATGTGCTCGAAGAACTGGCCACAGAACACGAACTGCCCGCGCGCGTGCTGGACTGGCGCCAGCTCTCCAAGCTCAAAAGCACCTACACCGACGCGCTGCAAGACCACATCAACCCCGAAACAGGCCGCGTGCACACCTCCTATGTGCAAACAGGGGCCAACACCGGGCGCCTCGCCTCGTCCGATCCGAACCTGCAAAACATCCCGATCCGCAGCGAGGAAGGCCGCCGCATCCGCGAAGCCTTTGTCGCCGAAGAGGGCAAAACACTCATCGCGCTTGACTATAGCCAGATCGAGCTGCGCATCCTCGCCCATATCGCAGGGATCGACACGCTCAAACAGGCCTTCCGCGACGGGCACGACATCCACGCCATGACCGCCTCGGAAATCTTCGATGTGCCGCTGGAGGAGATGACCCCCGACATCCGCCGCCGCGCCAAGGCGATCAACTTCGGCGTGATCTACGGCATCTCGGGCTTTGGCCTCGCGCGCAACCTGCGCATCCCGCGCGGCGAGGCGCAGGGCTTCATCGACCGCTACTTCGAACGCTTCCCCGGCATCCGGGCCTATATGGACGCCACAACCGAATTTGCCAAAAGTCACGGTTATGTAGAGACGCTTTTCGGCCGCAAGATCCACACCCCGGAGATCGCCGCCAAAGGCCCGCGCGCCGGCTTTGCCAAACGCGCCGCCATCAACGCGCCCATCCAGGGCACCGCCGCCGACATCATCCGCCGCGCCATGATCCGCATGCCAGAGGCGATTGCAGACTTGCCCGCAAAGATGCTCTTGCAGGTGCACGACGAACTCCTGTTCGAGGTCGAAGATGGCGCTGTCGAGGAAACAATCGCCCGCGCCCGCGAGGTTATGGAAGGCGCCGCCGAACCGGCGGTGAAGATCGACGTGCAGCTTGTGGTCGATGCCGGGCAAGGCGCAAACTGGGCCGAGGCGCATTAACTCATTTCGAATTGTGCTGCGCACAATCCGACCCGCCGGGGGGAGCGCTGCTCCCCCCGGACCCCCCAAGCAGTTTGCGCAGCAAACGCGATGACCGATAGAGCGCACTCGCTGCGCGGAATCGGTGGGATATTTGAGGCAATAAAAAAGGGCTAGGCCGCTTGAGCCGCGTGCCGGCCGGCCCATTTGCCTGTGGCGAGGCAGGCTGTGATGAGATAGCCGCCTGTGGGGGCTTCCCAATCGAGCATTTCGCCGGCGGCAAAGATGTTGGGCTGGCTTTTGAGCATGAGGCCTTCGGTGAGCGCCTCAAAGCGTAAGCCACCGGCTGTGGAGATCGCCTCGTCCATCGGCCTTGGGCCCGCGTGGGCGATGGGCAGGTTTTTGAGCGTTTGGGCAACAGATGTGTCTCTATCCTTGCCGAACTCGAAGAAAAGCGCGCGCTTCACAGGGTCAAGCTTCAGCCGTTTGAGCGCATTGGGCAGGCTCTGTTTGCCCGCTTTTGCGAGGCGGGACTCGATCTGTTGAAGCGTCACGTCTGGCATCAGGTCCAGCCAGAGCGGCGCGCCTTCGCGCATCACTTTAGAGACAGCATAGATGCCGCTGCCTTCCAGCCCGCGCCGCGAGACGACAAATTCGCCACGATGCTTGATCCCGCCAGCCCGCAGCGCGACCGGCTTCACAGGCGCGCCAAACAGCGGCTCCATGTGGCGCGACCACGCCACAGCAAAGCCCATGTTGGCGGGCTGGAACGGCGCGACAAGATCGGGCATCTGCGCGACCCAGGCGCCATCGGAGCCGAGCCTTGCCCAGCTTGCGCCGCCCATGGCCAGCACGGTGACATCGGCGGCAAGCGCAACCTGCCCCGTAGGCGTATCAAAGCTCTGCCCGCCCAGCCAGCGGTGGCGCGTCTTGATGTCAACGCCCAGCGCCGCCAACCTTGCAAGCCAGGCGCGCAGAAGCGGCGAGGCCTTCATCGCCTTGGGAAACACGCGCCCGGAGCTGCCGGTAAAGACCTCCTGCTCCAGCGCTTCGGCCCAGGCTATCACCTGCGCAGGCCCAAAAGCTTCCAGCATCGGGCGCAGGGCAGGCTGCTCATAGGCTGCAACAAAAGCCTCGAAGGGCTGATCTTTCGTGATGTTGAGCCCCGACTTCCCCGCCATGAGAAACTTGCGCGCCACGCTGGGCTTGGCCTCGGCCACCGTCACATGCAGCCCCGCGCGCGCCATCTCTTCGGCGGCCATCAGCCCCGCTGGGCCCGCCCCTATGACAAGGGCGCGCTTCACCCTTGCCGCTTGTCGTGCAGTTCCACAACACGGTGCGGATAGGGGATGGTGATGCCGTTGTCCTTGAGCGCGTTCCAAATGAGGAAGAGCACATCGGAGGTGAACTTGTTCTCGCCGTCGTCCAGCCCGTTGACCCAGAACTCAACGGCAAAATCCACGCCGCTGTCGCCAAAGCCGCGCAGCTCGCAATCGGGCGGATAGGGCTTGGCCAACACCTTGGGGTGCTTGGCCACAGCCGCCTCAACAATGTCAGGCACAAGGTTGATATCGGTGTCATAGCTCACCGAGAAGGGCGCCTCATAGCGGTTGGCACTGCCGGCATCCGAGTAGTTCACCACCCGCGTGGTGATAAAATCTTCGTTGGGAACCACAATCCAGCGGCCATCAAACGTCTCTAATATGGCCGCACGCGCTGTCATCTTCACGATCTTGCCCGCCTCGCCACCGTCCAGCTCGACATAGTCGCCCACGGTTGCCTGCCCCTCAACAAGCAGGATCACACCGGAGATGAAATTGGATGCAATCTTCTGGAGGCCAAAGCCGAGGCCCACACCAATCGCACCACCCAGCACCGCCAGCGAGGTGAGCGATATGCCCATGATGTTCATCAGCAACAAAAAGGCCACACCAAAGATCATAAGCTCGGCTGTCTTGGCCGCCAGCGTGCGCGTGGCGGGGCGCATCTCCTGCTGCTTTTCAATGAAGGCGCTCGACTGATCGTTTGACCAGCGCCCCAGCCAGAACAGGATCGAGCCGGCAATCAGCCCGCGCACGATCGACATGAGCGAGAAGCTGATGTTGCCAAGGCTGATCACGGTTTCGCTCAGCTTGAGGCTGACAAAATCCAGCAAACCGATCGCATAAAGCGCCATCACAGGGATCAACACATAGCGCCCCAAGAGCCTCAAAAACGGGTCGCTCAAGATCTCGCGCACCAGAATGCGCGCAGCGAGGAAGAGAAACACCCGCTTGCCAAAGGCAATCACAGCGCCCGAATCAAACAGCGAGCGCACCACACTTTCGCCTACAGCGGTAAACACATAGGCCAGAAGCGGCAGCATCAACGGGATAAACACCAGAAGCCAGCGCCGCGCATTGGCCAGCATGTTCTGCTGCGTGGCCTCGGGCGTGAGCAGCGCGGCAAGCTTGGGCCGCAGCATCCGCGCCGCCAGAACCGCCAAAAGATAAGCCACAATCAGCAAGGCAAACTGCGACCAGGCCGCAGGGCTCAAAAGCCAGCCCTGCGCCAGCGCCCAGCCTTGGTTCAAATAGCCCATCGCCATGGTGATGATCTCTGGTTGCCCGTCCATGTCCACTTTCCCCGATAACTCGTCCACAGCTATGGCTAATGCCCCGTTCAGACAAATTTTACAACTGAGCAGAGCCAGACCAGCAAACTTGCGCCAGCGCAAAGAGCGCACAGAACAGCTCTGCTATATATGCCCTAGGAAGGAGGGCCCGACATGCCCCTGATCTACGCCGAAGACGACAACACAAAAACCGCCACAATCACGGTTTCAGGCCATATCACCCGCGAAGACTATGACAAGGCGCTCGCGCCCATGCAGGCCTTCATCGACAAACATGGCACCGTCAACTTCATTGAGGTGATCGAAAGCTTCACAGGCTTTGACCCCTCAATCATCTGGCCGGGCCTCAAGTTTGACATCGCCAATATCAAACATATCCGGCGCGTGGCCGTCGTGTCTGATATCGGCTGGATCAGCCCGCTCACAAAGGCCGCTGGCTATTTTATCTCAACCAAGCTGCGCATGTTTGACCTGGCCGAGCTTGAAGAAGCGCGCGACTGGGTCAAATCATCCGCTTGATGCCGCTGATAATCTCGGGTTTTGCCGCCAAAACATCAGCGGCGATGTCCCGCGCCTGCTCCAACAGCGCGTCAGGCGCAACGATCCGGTCAATCAGCCCATAGGCCAGCGCCTCCTCGGCCAATATCTTTTGCCCGCCCATCAGCACCAGCTTGGCGCGCGCCGGGCCAATAAGCGCACGCATCCGCGCCGGGTCCGAGGGTTGCGGCAGAAAGCCGAGCTTCATCACTGGGTAGAAAAACTTGGCCGCAGGCACAGCCAGCCTGATGTCACAGGCCAGCGCCATGCCCATGGCCCCGCCCGCCAGCGTGCCGTTGAGCGCGGCAATGCTGAGCCCCTCAAAAGCCGCCACCGCGCCTGAAAGCCGCTCCCAGAGCGGCGAGGTAGCCAGCCCTGCGCGCGCCTCGTCAAGGTCGGCTCCGGCGGAAAAAACCTTGCCCTCCCCTGTGAGCACAAGCACCCGCGCCGCGCCCGCACCTTCGACAATCTCGCAGAGCTCTTCCAGCATGGCCGCCGTGAGCGAATTGGCCTTTTCAGGGCGGTTTAGAGACACAACCCAGAGTGCTCCGTCTTTTGTGAGGGTAATCATATCAGGCCCACCTTCCGGCGCAGCGCCTCGTCGCGCAGGGCCAGTTCCTGCCCAAGGTGCCCATCGGCCTCTGGCCCGCACATCCACAAAAGCGCGCGCGCCGGCCACTCTGCGGGGATATGGTCCTCCCAGCTCATCTGGCTCACAGGGTTCACACCGCTCGCCTTGATCTCGCGCTGCATCTGCGTGGCCACCGTGCCGGGCGAAAGCCCCATCACCCGCAGCCCGTGGCCCGCGCCTTCCACATGCGCCGCCTTGGTCATCATGGCCGCACCCGCCTTGGAGGCGCAATAATGGCTCCAGCCTTCCAGCGCGTTGTGCGCCGCGCCAGAGCTGATGGTGATGATCGTGCCGTGCCCCTGCTCAAGCATATGCGGCATCACAGCGCGCATTCCGTGGTAAACCCCCTTCAGGTTGATATCGATGGCCTGGCCCCAGGCGGCTGGGTCGCTCTCGGCGAGCATCGCCACAGGCTCGATCACGCCTGCATTGCCAATCAGGATGTCGATCCCGCCAAAGCGGCCCACAGCGTGCTCCACAGCGTTGCGCATATCGCCGTAATTCGCCACATCACAGGCAACCGCCATGGCGTTCTCGCCAATGTCGCGCGCGATCTCGTCAATCACCGCTGCGCTGCGCGCCGTCAAAACCACATGCGCGCCCTTTTGGGCAAACAGCCGGGCCGTGGCCTCGCCAATCCCGCGGCTCGCGCCGGTGATAAGCACAGTTTTGCCGGTTACATCCGCCATGTCATCCTCCTGTTTTTCAACAGTGGTAAAGCTCTGCTAAGCTAACGTCCAGACAGATCACCCTTGATCTGCTTTGCAGCAAAACAAACATTGCCGGCAGGCCGCAGTTCAGAAAGGTTTCCCATGTTCGCCCGTAAACTCCTTCTCAGCAGCTCTTTGCTTGCGCTCACCAGCGCCCCCGCCCTCGCCGATATCACCGCGCAAGAGGTCTGGAGCGAATGGAAGAGCGCCATGCAAGGCTTCGGCTATTCGGTGCAGGGCAGCGAGGCCACCTCTGGCGACACGCTCACAATCACCGGTCTCGTCATGTCGATGCCCCTCCCCGAGGAGGACGTCCAGATCGAGATCAACATGGGCGAAATGTCTCTGACCAACCTCTCCAACGGCACGGTTGAGATCAGCCTCCCCAAAACCCTGCCCATCGCCTTCAGCATTTCAGACGAGGGCGAGGCCGATGTCTCCGGTGCCCTCACCTATGACACCACCGACCTCTCCATGAGAGTTTCGGGCAGCGCCAGCAATATGCGCTACAGCTACACCGCCAGCGCGCTCGATATGACCCTGAGCGAGCTGGTCATCGAGGGCAAGCCCGTCGACATCGGCACACTCGGAATGTCCCTGTCCAACATCGCCGGCAGCACCACCATGAAGGTCGGCAGCCTGCGCGACATCGTGCAGGATTTCACCGCCGATACACTCGCCTACACCGTCGATATCCAGCCCCCCGAAAGCACCCGCGCAGAAGACCGCTTCGCACTGTCAGGCACGCTCAACGCCTTCACATTCCTCGGCACAGGCGCTTACCCCACTGGCGGGTTTGATGTCGCAAACACCTCCTCCATGCTCAAAGCAGGCTTCACCTTTGAGGGCAGCTTTGGCCACACCGGCGGCAACACCCACATCGACATCACAGAGAATGGCCAGCAAACCATCGGCACTTTTTCCTCCGACAGCGGCCTGCTCAAAATGGCGCTGGGCGCGAGCGGCCTCAGCTACAGTGGCGCGGTGCAGGGCCTCACATCAACGATGACAAGCAGCCAAACCCCCTTCCCCGTCGAGCTCAACGCCGCCAAAAGCGCGTTTGCCCTCGCCATGCCCATTGTCCCATCGCCAGAAACGCAAACTTACGGCCTCACCATCGAGCTGAGCGCGCTCACAACCTCCGAAAAGCTCTGGAGCCTGATCGACCCGACAGCCCAGCTCCCGCGCGACCCCGCCACACTACACCTTGAGCTGTCCGGCAAGGCCAAGCTGCTCTCTGACATCCTCGACCCCGCAGGCCTCACCGCGCTGGAGACAGGCGCCACAAAGCCCGCCGAGCTGCATACGCTTGATCTCAACACGCTCAAACTCAGCCTCGCCGGCGCGGCCCTCACAGGCACAGGCGCCTTCACCTTTGACAACAGCGACATGGAGACAATCCCCGGCATACCCCGCCCCACAGGCGCGGTTGACCTTGAGCTGGCGGGAGCCACCACCCTCATGGACAAACTCGTCAGCATGGGCCTGTTGGACGAGGCGCAAGCCACAGGGGCCCGCATGATGCTGGCGCTTTTTGCTGTGCCCGCCGCGGGCGAAGACAGGCTCACCTCCAAAGTCGAAGTCACCAAGGATGGCCACCTGCGCGCCAACGGCCAACGCCTGCGCTAAACCAGAAAACTTTGACCCACCGCCTCGCCACAAGCGTATAGCGTCAAACGACACTGAAAGAACTTGAAGGCCCCCATGACAAAACCCGTCCTGATCCTCGGCAGCGCGCCCTCCGTGTGCGCGGTGCAAAGCTGGCCCAAATCACAGTTTTCCGCCATCGTCGCCATCAACAACGCCTGGCAAATCCGCGAAGACTGGGACTATCACATCGCCCCCGATGACTTCCCCGCCGCCCGTGGCCCCCAAAGCCTGCGTGCCGGTCAGCAGCGTGTCACCTCGGCCGAGTATGTCCCCGCCAACAACGCCTATGGCGGCATACTCTACGCTGGCGGCACAATGGCCTTCACGGCGGGCTACTGGGCGCTGGCCGCGCTGGCCCCCTCGGCGCTGGTCTTTGCGGGCTGCGATATGGTCTACCCCAAAGGTGGCAGCACACATTTCTACGGCACAGGCACAGCCGACCCCTTGCGCGATGACATCACCCTGCGCAACCTTGAGGCCAAGTCCGCCCGCCTCCTGCTTCATGCCGCCGAGCAAAACTGCGCCTGCCTGCGCGCCAGCACGGGCGAGAGCCGTCTTGTCTTCCCCTCTCTCACCGAGGCCGATCTGCCCCGCCTGCGCTCGGTCAAAATAGTCTCTAACACAGCCCAATTCGCCGAAATCAAGGCCCAGGAAAAGGCGCTGGACTACGTCGTGCCCTCTGGCCGCTACTGGGCCAGCCGCAAAAATATCTCCCCCGCCAGGCTCGATGCGCTCGATGAGGCGTGGCTTGGCGCAGTCGTGACTTGAACGCGCGCCGCTAATAGCCCACAACAAAGCCATGAAAAACACGCTCGAAACGCTCGCCCACACCGCCATTGAAGCCGCGCTCAAAGCCGGCGCCGATGCTGCCGATGTCATCACGCTCGAGGGCCGCTCCGTCTCTCTCGATATCCGCGAGGGCAAGCTTGAGCAGGCCGAGCGCGCCGAAGGCACAGACCTCGGCCTGCGTGTCATGGTCGGCCAGCGGCAGGCGATGGTCTCTTCCTCCGACACCCGCCTCGAGGCCCTGCTGCAAGTTGCCGCGCGCGCCGTCGCCATGGCCCATGAAGCGCCGGAAGACCCCTACATCGGCCTCGCTTCACCCGAGCAGCTCGCGCAAAGCTGGGATATCACCGCCTACGAGCTCTATGACGACACCCCCGAGCCTTCTCCGGAGACCCTTCAGGACGACGCCCGCCGCGCCGAGGCCGCCGCGCTCGCTAATATAGGCGTGAGCCAAGTGCAATCCGCCAGCGCGAGCTATTCGCAAACCGCCGTGCACCTCGCCACAAGCACAGGCTTTTCCGGCGGCTATATGCGCTCCTCGCGCGCGCTCTCCTGCGTGGCCATCGCAGGCACGGGCCTTGGCATGGAGCGCGATTATGACGGCGACGGCCGCATCTTCCAGTCCGATCTGCGCAGCGCGGAAGAGATCGGCGCTCAGGCCGCCGCCCGCGCCGTGGCGCGGCTCAATCCGAAAAAGCCCAAAACAGGCCATTACCCGGTGATGTTTGACGAGCGCATCTCCAGCACGCTGGTTGGCCACCTCCTTTCCGCCGTCAACGGCGCGATGGTCGCGCGCGGCTCCTCATGGCTGCGCGACGCTCTGGGCGAGCAGGTTCTGCCCGCGCATCTCTCCATCGTCGAAGACCCGCACCGCCCCCGCACCTCCGGCTCGCGCCCGTTTGATGCCGAGGGCCTGCCCACACAGCCGCGCCACATCGTGCAGAACGGCGTGTTGCAGAGCTGGACGCTCGATCTCGCCAACGCCCGCAAACTCGACATGCAGAGCACAGCCAACGCCGCGCGCGGCACAGGCAGCGCCCCCGCGCCCAGCGTCTGGAACATCGCGCTCACCCAAGGCCGCCACAGCCAGGCCGAGCTGCTGCGCGAAATGGGCACAGGCTTCCTTGTCACCGCGCTCATCGGCTCCACGATCAACCCCAACACAGGCGATTATTCGCGCGGCGCCTCCGGCTTCTGGGTTGAAAACGGCGAGATCACCCACGCGGTGAACGAAGTCACCATCGCAGGCAACCTACGCGAAATGCTGCTGGGTCTCACCCCGGCCAATGATGCCCGCACACATCTCTCCCGCGTGGTGCCCTCCTTGCTCATCGAAGGTCTGACCCTTGCAGGATCCTGACCTCGCCCTGCTCATCAAAGCCGCGCAAAAGTCGGGCGAAATCGCCACTGGCTTCGCCATGGACCGCCTCAAGAAATGGGACAAGGAAGACGGCGCAGGCCCCGTCACCGAAGCCGATCTGGCCGTCAATGCCTACCTCGAAGACACATTGCGCAGCGCCCGCCCCGACTATGGCTGGCTCTCCGAAGAAACCGAAGACACCAGCACCCGCCTTGGCAAGCCCCGCGCTTTTGTTATTGATCCGATCGACGGCACCCGCAGCTTCATAGAAGGCTCCACAACATGGGCCCACAGCTTCGCCATCGTGGAAGAGGGCGCGCCCGTCGCCGCCGTGGTCTACCTGCCCCTGCGCCAAAAGCTCTACGCCGCCGCCCGCGGCCAGGGCGCAACCCTCAATGGCGCGCCCCTCACCATCTCGCCCCAGGCCGATTTCGCCAGCCTCGAAGTCCTCGCCACCAAACCGGTGTTCGATGCCAAACACTGGAAAGCCGGCACACCTAACCTCAAACGCGCCCACCGCCCCTCGCTGGCCTACCGTCTCGCGCTGGTCGCCGAAGGCCGCTTTGACGCCATGATCACCCTGCGCCGCTCCTGGGAATGGGACATCGCCGCCGGCGCGCTCCTGCTTTCTGAGGCCGGCGCCCGCGTCACCGACCGCCTCGGCGTGCCGCTCACTTTCAACAAAGCAGACCCCGCCTCCCAAGGCGTGCTCGCCGCCAGCCCCGCGATGCACGCAAGGCTCCTCAGCGCCCTCGCCTAAGGGAGCACTCTGATCGCTTCTTCTGGTCAAAAATACCTTGAGGGGGGGGATTCAAAAGCAAAGCTTTTGAATCAGGGGGAGCAAAGCTCCCCCAGTTGGTCGGATTGTGCGCAGCACAATTCGAAACCGCTCAGATCCCCGCGTCCACAATCGCTTTCGCCAACAGCGGCACAGTCTCGCGGTTCAACCCGGCAATGTTCATCCGGCTGTCCGGGATCATGTAAATCCCGTTCGCCTCGCGCATCCGCTCCACCATGTCAGCCCCCGTGCCAAGCAGCGAAAACATCCCGCGATGCTCGCGCAAAAAGTTGAAACGGTCCGAGTTCGTCAGCCGCGCGAGCTCCCCCGCCAGCTGTTCGCGCAGCCCCAGCATCCCGAGGCGCACCTCTTCCAGCTCCGCGATCCAATCGGCGCGCAGCGCGTCATCGGTCAAAATCATCGTCACCAGCCGCGCGCCGTGATCAGGCGGGAAGCTGTAGTTCTGACGGTTGAGAAAGGCGAGGTTCTCTTGCGTCAGCGCGGTCTTGCTGGCGTCTTGGCTGACACACATCAAAAGCCCCGTGCGCTCGCGGTAAATGCCGAAATTCTTCGAGCAGCTCGCCGCAATCAGGCACTCGGGCACGCTTGAAGCCACAAGCCGCGTCGCCGCCGCATCTTCCTCCAGCCCGTCGCCAAAGCCTTGGTAGGCAATGTCCACCATCGGGATCGCGCCCTTGGCGTTCATCACATCAATCACCTGCCGGAATTGCTCCAGCGTCAGGTTCGCCCCCGTCGGGTTGTGGCAACAGCCGTGCAGCAGCACAACATCGCCCGCGCGCAAGCCCTCAAGGTCGGCCAGCATCCCGTCAAAATCCACGCTCCGTGTGGCCGCATCAAAGTAGCGGTATTGCACACACTCCAGCCCGACATACTCCAGAATGCTGATGTGGTTGGGCCAGGTCGGGTTGCTCACAAACACCCGCGCCTCGGGCGTGGCCATGCGGATCATCTCAAACGCCTGCCGCACAGCCCCGGTGCCGCCGGGTGTCGCCGCCGCGCCAATGTTCTCGCGCGCCACAGCCTCGCCCAGCACGAGCTTGATCATGGCATCCGCATAAGCCGGGTCGCCCACAAGGCCGACATAGGCCTTGGTGTCCTGCTCTTCCCACAGCTTGTGCTCGGCCGCCTTGATGGCGCGCATCACAGGCGTCACGCCCTCGGCGTTCTTGTAAACACCCACACCAAGGTCAATCTTGTTGGGCCGAGGATCGGCTCTATACTTGCCCATCACCTGCATGATCTTGTCCACAGGCTGGTTCTTCAAATTCCCAAACATCAGGCGTCTCCCGTTGCAACAGGCAGCGTCGCAAACGCGCCCCATTCGGCCCAAGAGCCGTCATATACCGCGTGGTCGGTCTTGCCGATCCGCTCCAAAGCCAGCGACAGGATCGCCGCCGTGATCCCCGATCCGCAGGTGGTGATCACAGGCTTGCCAAGGTCCACGCCCGCGCCTTCAAACACGGCGCGCAGCGCCTCTGGCGCTTTCAGTGTGCCCTCGGCTGTTATCAACGCGCCAAAGGGCACATTCTTGGAGTTCGGAATATGCCCGCCGCGCAGCCCTGCGCGCGGCTCAGGCTCGGTGCCCGCAAAGCGCCCGGCTGCGCGCGCATCCACAATCTCGTAATCCCCCAGCTTGCTGGCCGCCGAAACCTGTGTGACATCTTTCACAAGGTGGTTTTGCACCCGCACGGTCATATGGCGGTCGCGCACGATAGGGGGCAGATCTTCGGTCATGCGCCCTTCAGCCAGCCACTTTGGCAAACCGCCGTCCAACACAGCAACACTCTCCTGCCCCATCAGCTTGAAAAGCCACCAGACCCGCGCCGCCGAGTTCAGTCCAAGCTGGTCATAAACAACCACCTGATGCCCGTCGCCCACGCCCATCTTGCGCATCCGGCTCATGAATTTCTCCACCGGCGGCGCCATATGCGGCAGCTCGGAGCGGTGGTCGCTTATCTCGTCAATGTCAAAAAAACGCGCGCCCGGAATATGCGCGGCGTTGTAACCGGCCACAGGGTCAAGCTCGACATGGGGCAAAACCCATGTCGCATCCAAGATCCTCAAATCTGGGTTTTTCAAATGCTGGGCCAGCCACTCTGTGCTCACCAGCGTCTTCGGATCATCCCCGGCCATCATCGCCCCCATCATCTGTTGCCTATTTCTCTAGCGCGGCGTCGCCAACGGGGCAAGCCTGCGCCCGATCAATCTCCATGGCGCAGCAAACGCTGCTTCTGGCGGCCCCAGTCCCGTTTGGCGTCAGAGGCGCGCTTGTCGTGGTTCTTCTTGCCCTTGGCAATCCCGATCTTGAGCTTCACCATCCCACGGTGGTTGAAATACATCACCAAAGGCACAAGAGTCATCCCTTTGCGGTTGGTTGCACTCCAGAGGTTGCCCAGCTCCTTGCGGCTGGCCAACAGCTTGCGGCGGCGGCGCTCTTCATGCTTGAACTGCCGCGCCTGCTTGTAAGGCGCGATATAACTGTTCACCAGCCAAAGCTCGCCATCTTCCACTGTCGCATAGCTTTCGGCAATGTTGGAACCGCCGTCGCGCAAGGATTTGACTTCAGACCCCTCCAGCATGATCCCGCACTCCAGATCATCCTCAATAGCATAATCATAGCGCGCGCGCCGGTTCTCGGCGATCACCTTGTAGTTCGGGTCTGATTTTGTCTTACCGTGTGCCATGCCTGCCAGATAATCCCGCTTACCCTGAAAGTCGAGGGGCCTGTGCCACCCCCGCCGTAGGGTGCGCATTTACTGCGCACCATCCAAGCCTGCCCGCGCACGCCCTGCGCACCGTTACCAAATGATTAACAGAAATTTTCAAAGGTTAATTGGCCCGCAAACCCGAGTCAGCCGGTGCACGCCCTGTGCACGGGGTGTGCACGCATGTCACCCCCCCGAAATCAGCCGTTAACCCCGGCGGGCGCATCGTTAACCTCTACGACCTCCGCGTCATCAATCTCCGCAGCCTCTGTCGGCGCATCAGCCTCCGGCAACCCCACAATCAACGGCAGCATGGCCACGCTCGAAACCGCCGGCCCCGCGCCCTCCGGCGGGCGCTTCCAGCTCAGCGTGTCCAGCGCCCCGCAGTGGTCACAGGTGGGGGTCCAGTCTCCGTGGATGTGCTGACACTTGTCACAAACCCACTGTGGCCCGCGCGGCGCGCTCAAAGCCCGCGCCAGCCAGCCTTTGACAACCGTGTCCGAAGCGCCCTCGCCACGCTCGATCGCGGCCATGATGGTCAGCGCACGCGCATCCGGATCTGTCTCGACAAGGTCGCCAAGGCTACGGCGCGCCTCGGGGAAATCTTCGGCCGCAATATTCAGTTCCGCGAGCAGCAGTTTGGTCTCTGCATTCTCGGGGTTTACAGCGGTCAGCTTGCGGAAGCGTTTCAGGCGCTTCTCCGGGGTTTCCTCTGGCACAATCTCGGCAAACGCACCGGCAAGGTCAGGGTGCGGGCGCGCCGCCCAGGCCTTTGAAACAACGCGCGTCGCATATCTCGCCTTGCCTTGTTTGATGTAGCTGCGCGCTGCCATAACGGCCGCCGGAATAAGATCAGGCGAGAGCTTGTTGGCCTCGATCGCGCGCTCCTGCGCCGCAATGCCGTCGTCCTCGTCAAGCACGTCTTTGGCCTCGCTCAGCGCCAGAACGGCATCGCGCCGCCTGTGCAGATCGCGTGGCAGGGCCCCGTGTTTGAGCTGGGCATTCAGCGTGGCGCGCGCGCCTGTCCAGTCGGCGCCTTCGGCCTGTAATTTCAGCAGCAGGTCTTGCGTTTCCTCATGCGCGGGCTTGAGGGCAAAGGCCGTTTTGGCGAGTGCCAGCGCCTTGTCGGTTTCGCCCGCTGCGAGCCTTTGTTTCAAGATACCACGCACCCCCACAAAACGGGTCCGCTCCTCTGTCAGCAGGCTCTTGTAAGCAGCTTCGGCACGGGCCTGATCGCCCGCCATTTCCGCCGCCTGCGCGGTGAGAAGATTGGTCAGGTCGGGCCGGTCCAGATAGCGGTTGGCCCGCGCCGCCTTGGCCAGGGCAAGGCGGCCCTCGCCTGAGGCCAGCGCCAGCATTCCATCAGCCAGAGCCTGAAAGCCCTTGCGCTCTCTGTTGCGGTCAAAATAGCGGGAAATCGCCGTTTCATCGCCATTGAGAAAGTGAAAGGTTGCCGCCAGAAGGCCCATGATTTTCAGGAACACCCAAACAGCGGCCACCAGCAGCAGCAGCCCGATCACCGCTTGCAGCGGTGTCAGGCTATACTCCTGCCCCGCTAGGGCAATCCGCAGCCCGCCCTCAAGCGCCAGCAGTTCCAGAGCGCCAAAGCTGGCCGCGGCAATCAGGGCGAAAAACAGGAAAATCTTTATCAATGGCCAAAGCATCTTTTCACCCTCAGTTGTTGTTGATCTGCTGGCTCAGCGCAGTGGCCGCGTCCAGGGCCGCAAGCCTTGCCCGGGCCGTTTCCAGCCAGGCTTGAAGCGGGGTCAGCGCGGCTTCCGGCAGCCCCTCGGCTTCGGCCAGAACATCCCCCAGACGTCCCTCGCGCGCCGCGGCCTCCATCCGCGAGAGAACCGCGTCAGGGTCACTGCCGGCGCGGGGGGAGAGCGAGCGCGCGTTGAGCTGGGTTTTCAGGAAGGCGCCAATACCGCCGCTGCCCGCACCCTGACGCGCGGCGGCAAGCGCGGCCCGCGCGGCCTCGGGAAAGGCCTGCGACAACGCCGCTTCCGAAGCAACACCGCCCGCCCGCGCTTGCAGCGCGGCAGGCACCTCGACCCCGGCCTCGCGCAGGTTGTTCAAAGCCGATTCGAAGCTGGATCCGGTCTCCAAAGAGGTTAATATCTGGCTCATCGCAGAGCGCCGCAACGCCTCCTGCGCCTGCATATCCCCCCTCTGCGCCACCACCACCTCCTGCAACGCCGCCAACTCGCGTTCATAGGCTTCTATGGCGGCTGGAGAGGCCGCCTCAACAGGCGCTTTTTCCAGGGCGCTCAACCGCTCCTGAAGGGTTCCAAACTGGCCCATGGCCGCTTGTTGCTCTGCCAAATCTTCTGCCAGGGTTTCAACCCTGTCGCTCAGCTCCAGAAGGCGCGCATCTAGCAGATTTTCGGCACTATTGTTTTCCAGAACCGCTTTGACAGCGGCGATATCTGCCGCCTGAGCCTCCAGGCGATCCAACAGAACCTCTATCTTGGGCTCCTGTGGCTCCGGAAGCCAGCTCTGCGGCAAATTGGGGAGCAAATAGAGCGCCGCCCCAAAACCCACCGCTGCAGACAGACCGCCGCCAAAAACCAATGGCCAGAAGACGCTCCGGGCCCGCGCCGGCGGCATATCTGGCTCGCCCAATGTGGGGGCGTCTTGGGTGAAATCGGTGCCCGCCGGCTGCGTTTCAGCCTCTTCTGACAGCCCCTCTGTATCGCCTGGTTCCTCATCGCCTGGTTCCTCGGGCGCATCAGCCGTTTGTGGGGCCTCGCGATCATGCACCAGCTCTTCGGTTTCAGGCGGTGTGAGATCTGCGTCTGTCTTGGTCTTTTCTGTCTTGCGTGCCACGGCGCGCAGCCCTCCCGAATCTCACCATTCCAATACCGCATGAAGCTTAGACGCCCCTTGGCAAAGCCTCAAGCAATCATAGGCTGTCAATCAGCCGCAGGCAGGCCTTCACCATCCCCGCCGTGTCAGGGGTTTGCGCAACACAGCTGCGCTCGGTTACAAGGCCTTGCGCCGCCTCTTTGGCTTTTTGGCTGATAAATATGGCCCAAAGCGCCTCTGCACCCTGTGCTTGCGCCGCAAAAGTCCGGGCCGTGCGCGGCGAAAAAAGGGGGGCCAAAACGGGCCGGGGCCCTTGCAGGGCGGCCAGCGCCAATCCGCTCAAGGCCACGAGCGGCTGCTCATAGACAACCACAGAGTCAATCATCGGTAATGTCGCAAAATCAACCGCCACATGCGCCCCGCGCGCGTGCAAAACCCCACGGGTCTCGCGGGCCAGCCTTGGCCATAAGGTGGCCGCATCGGGCGCAACATCCAAAACCTCAAACCCGGCATCCTGCGCAACACGCGCAGTTGCGCGCCCCACGCAGTAAGCCAGCCCAGCTTGCCCTCCGGCGGCGAGATAGCCGCGAACACCATGCGCCGAGGTAAACAGCATTGTCTCCGCTTCCGGCAGCACCTGAGGGGCGACAAAAGCAATCTCGATCACCGGGCTGATCAAGGTTTCAAGCTCGGGCCGAAGCGCTTGCATCTGGGCTGCAAACCTATGAGCGGCCTCGGTTGGGCGTGTGATAAGAAGCAGAGGTAAACTTGTTTTAGACATGGCTTAGGTGTTACCTGCCGCCATAGCTCCTTGCAATGAAAAGCCCCATGACACACTCGCTCACAATTCTCGGCATAGAAAGCAGCTGCGACGATTCGGCGGCGGCTGTCTTGCGCGGCACCTCTGGCGCAGCAGATGTGCTGTCATCGGTTGTCGAGGGGCAAACCAGCCTGCACGCGGCCTTTGGCGGCGTCGTGCCAGAAATTGCCGCGCGCGCCCATGCCGAACGGCTGGACGGCTGCGTCAAACAGGCGCTCGCCCAAGCCGGACTCACGCTGCCGGACCTTGACGCCATCGCTGTCACCGCCGGGCCCGGGCTGATTGGTGGGGTCATGTCGGGGGTCGCGCTGGCCAAAGGCCTCTCTGCCGGATCGGGAAAACCGCTGATTGGCGTCAATCATCTCGCCGGTCATGCGCTCACCCCACGGCTCACCGACGGGGCGCAATTCCCCTATCTCATGCTGCTGGTCTCGGGTGGGCATTGCCAGTTTCTGCTGGTGCGTGGACCGGCTGATTTTACCCGCCTCGGCGGCACAATCGACGATGCGCCGGGCGAAGCCTTTGACAAGACCGCCCGCCTGCTTGGCCTGCCGCAGCCCGGTGGGCCCAGCGTTGAGGCTGAAGCGGCCACGGGCCTTGCAAGCCGCTTTCGCTTGCCCCGCCCGCTGCTTGATCGGGCTGGGTGTGACCTCTCTTTTTCCGGCTTAAAAACCGCGTTGCTGCGCACACGGGATAACCTCGTTGCCGAAAAGGGCGGCCTCACCCGTCAGGACCGAGCCGATCTTTGCGCCGGGTTTCAAGCCGCTGTTGCTGATGTTCTGGCCGAGAAAGCCCGTCGCGCCATGGCGCTGTATATGGAAAGCGCCCCCCAAACGCCGACCCTGGCTGTGGCCGGGGGCGTGGCCGCAAATCAGGCTATTCGCGCCTGCTTAGAGACTGTTTCTGCCGAGTTCGGGGCACAATGCCTCACCCCTCCATTGGACCTGTGCACCGACAATGCCGCCATGATCGCCTATGCGGGGTTGGAGCTTTTTGAGGCGGGTCAGCAGGATGATCTGACGCTGGTCGCCCGCCCCCGCTGGCCGCTTGACAGCGCCAGCCCTGCCATGCTCGGCTCAGGCAAAAAGGGAGCAAAAGCATGATCACAGTGTTGGGCGCAGGCGCTTTTGGCACATCCCTGGCAATTTCACTGGCCCATGCCGGACAGCCGGTAACCCTCTGGGCGCGGCGCGGCGCAAAAGACATGCAGGCCCGCCGCCTCAACCTGCGTCGGTTGCCCGATGCCCCTTTCCCCGAAAGCCTTTTGGTGACAGAGGCCCTGAACGCGCTGCCAGCCGATGGCCCGATGATCCTTGCGGTTCCCATGCAAGAGCTGCGTGGCTTTTTGCAGGACAACGCCACCATCCTCGGTGGCCGCACCCTTGTGGCCGCCTGTAAGGGGCTCGACCTGACAACCCACCTTGGCCCTGTTCAAACCCTTCAAACCCTGCTGCCCGATGCCCAAGCTGCCCTGCTCACAGGGCCCAGCTTTGCAGCTGATATCGCGCAGGGCCTGCCGACAGCGCTCACCTTGGCCTGCGCAGATCCGGCGGTTGGCAAGGCTCTGCAACAGGCTCTGACAACGCCCAACTTGCGCCTCTATCGCACGACAGACACCACGGGCGCCGAGCTTGGGGGCGCCTTGAAAAACGTGATTGCCATCGCCTGTGGCGCCTGTATCGGCAAAAACATGGGTGACAGTGCCCGTGCGGCCCTCATCACCCGCGGCTTTGCCGAAATGCAGCGGCTTGCCCTGCGCAGGGGGGCCCGCCCGGAAACACTCACCGGGCTGTCCGGCTTTGGAGATCTGGCTCTGACCTGCACCTCCGAACTGTCGCGCAACTATCGCTACGGCCTTGCCCTTGGGCGCAACACACCCTTTGACAGCGCCTTGACCGTAGAGGGGGTTGCGACGGCCAATGCGGTAGTTGCCTGGGCCGAAGAGCTGGGTGTTGATATGCCAATCTGCACGGCTGTTGCCGCGCTTAGCCGCGGGCAGTATAGCGTTTCAGATGCCCTTCATACCCTCCTCTCACGCCCCCTAAAGGAAGAATAAATGTATATCGCCCTTATCTGCACCGACAAGGCCAATGCCCTTGAAACCCGCAAATCTAACCGCGATGCGCATCTTGCATATATCGCCGAGACCGGCGTTGTCGCGATGGCCGGCCCCTTGCTGAACGACGCCGCAGAGATGGCCGGGTCGCTTGTCATCCTTGATGTTGAAGACAAGGCCGCCGCAGAAAGCTGGGCCGCAAATGACCCCTATGCAAAGGCCGGCCTGTTTTCAGATGTGCGCATCCAGCCCTGGAAAAAGGTGATCGGCTGATGCAGCACTGGCTGTTCAAATCAGAACCCGACACCTGGAGCTGGCAAGACCAGCTCGCCAAAGGCGACAGCGGCGAGGAATGGGATGGCGTGCGCAACTACCAGGCGCGCAACTTCATGCGCGCCATGAAGACCGGTGATCTTGGGTTTTTCTATCACAGCCAGAGCGAAAAAGCCGTTGTCGGCATTGTTCAGGTGATCGCCGAGGCCCACCCTGACAGCAGCACCCAAGACCCACGCTGGGACTGTGTTGACATAAAAGCACTGCGCCCCTTTGAAACCCCTGTGACATTGGCGCAAATCAAGGCTGACCCTCGCCTTGCCGAGATGCCGCTTGTCAAAAGCCCCCGGCTGTCTGTGCAACCTGTGAGCGCTCAGGCCTGGCAGATTATCTGTGCTTTGGGAAACACTATGGCCTAAACACACTGGCCTAAACATGGTGGCCTAAAAGACAAAGAGGGTCCGGCCTGATACATCTGGCTGAACCCTCTTTCTCCCCATGTGCTCCCTAACCACCACACATGAATTCTAATCTGGGTCCGGCCATACTGACTCGGGCAAGATTACCCTAGCGCAGCTTGCTGCGCAGGCCAAACGCCAACTGCTTAAAACATAGCTCAAATAGAAAACGCCCGCCTGAACAGACGGGCGCCTCAGACATGCGTTTCCGGCTCAGCCGTAGACGGCTTCTTTGCCAAAATGTTTGGTCAACATGTAATAAACCACCGCGCGATACTTGTTGCGCTCCGAACGCCCGTAGGTTTCGATCACCGCATTGATCGCGTCCATGAGCTCGGGGCCCTCTGCAAGGCCCAGCTTCTTCTTGAGGAAGTTTTCTTTCACTGTCTCAAGTTCGCTGGCCTGCGTGGCCGCAACCGTGGAGGCGTCTGCGTTGTATATTGCAGGGCCACAGCCGATCGTCACTTTGGTCAAAAGTGCCATATCTGGCGTCATGCCACATTTGTTGATGAGATCTTCCGCATATTGCGCAATGAGATCGTCCCGTTTTCCCATACTCTTACTCCCGATACTGAGGTGGTTCAGCCTGATACAAAACCCGTTAAAACGTAGCCAAAGCCTACTGGCACTTCGGCCCAAGACAAAGGGAAAAATTGGGATTTTTCGTCACAGCCCAGCCGCGCCAATGGCTTAGCGCGCAAAAAACCCCGCAAGGCACGGGGCTTTGCGGGGCGGATCACTTGGCCAAATGGCGCAGGCTCTAGTAGCGGTAGTGCTCCGGCTTGAAGGGCCCCTCAGGCGATACGCCAATATAGGCCGCCTGCTCGGGGTCCATCTTGGTGAGCTTCACACCGATACGGTCAAGATGCAGCCGCGCAACCTTTTCATCCAGATGCTTGGGCAGGATATAGACCTGATTGTCATACTGATCGCCATTCTTAAACAGCTCGATCTGCGCCAGAACCTGGTTGGTGAAAGAAGCTGACATCACAAAGCTGGGGTGGCCCGTGGCGTTGCCAAGGTTCAGCAAACGGCCTTCGGACAACAGGATCAAGCGGTTGCCGTTCGGCATCTCGATCATATCAACCTGTTCTTTGATGTTCGTCCATTTGTGGTTGCGCAAATTCGCAACCTGAATTTCATTGTCAAAATGGCCGATGTTGCCAACAATCGCCATATCCTTCATCTCGCGCATATGCTCGATGCGGATCACGTCCTTGTTGCCGGTGGTGGTGATGAAGATATCCGCCGTGCTGACCACATCTTCCAGCAGCACCACTTCAAATCCGTCCATGGCCGCCTGTAGCGCGCAGATCGGGTCAACTTCTGTCACCTTCACACGCGCACCCGCGCCCGCAAGCGACGCCGCAGAGCCCTTGCCCACATCGCCATAGCCCATCACAACAGCCACCTTGCCTGCCATCATCGTGTCGGTGGCGCGGCGAATACCGTCCACAAGGCTCTCTTTACAGCCATATTTGTTATCAAACTTCGACTTGGTCACAGAGTCGTTCACGTTGATCGCAGGGAAGGGCAGCTGGCCTTGCTTGTGCAGCTCATAAAGGCGGTGCACGCCGGTTGTTGTCTCTTCGGAAACACCAAGAATCGCGTCCCGCGTCTTGGCAAACCAGCCAGGCGTTTCGGCCATACGCTTCTGGATCTGCTTCTTGATCACCTCTTCTTCTTCCGATGTCGGAACAGCCAGCACATCCTCGCCCGCTTCCATCCGCGCGCCGAGCAGCACATAAAGCGTTGCGTCGCCGCCATCATCGAGGATCATGTTCGCCCCATCCGGAAACATGAACGAGCGGTCCAGATAATCCCAATGCTCTTCCAGCGTCTGGCCCTTGATGGCAAACACCGGCGTCCCGCCCGCTGCAATTGCAGCCGCAGCGTGGTCTTGCGTGGAGAAAATGTTGCACGAGGCCCAGCGCACATCGGCCCCAAGCTCAACCAGAGTTTCAATCAAAACAGCGGTCTGAATGGTCATATGCAAAGAGCCGACAATGCGCGCGCCCTTGAGCGGCTGCTCTTCTCCATATTCCTTGCGCAGAGCCATGAGGCCCGGCATTTCCGTTTCGGCAATATCAAGCTCCTTGCGGCCAAACTCCGCAAGCGAGATGTCTTTTACAATATAGTCAGATGGCATGATGATACCTATGTTCAACCCGTTTGGCTGGGCGGTATCATCTTAACCGGCGCTGCGCAATCAACTGCCCCCGCGCCACGGCAGATAAGGGCCGCTGAGCTCAGCTTGTCTGGCCGGATGTGCGGCGCAACAGGCTCTGGCCCTGCCAGTCTGTGCCTGTCGCCAAAATACAGGCCTGCCCCGCCGTGTCCGTGCTGATCACAGTGAAGGTGCCGGTCTCAGGCGAGGTCCAGACCTCGACAACCGCAGAAGCACCATGCAGGCCGCCGCCCGAAAGCGCTTCCTGATAGGTGGTTTTGAGCCGCTCGACCATTATCTCGCGGGCCACACAGCCGTCTGCATAGGCTGGCAAAGATGTCAAAATAGCCATGAAGCCCAGTGAAAGCGCGAAAATGCGCTTGGTGTTTATACGCTCGATCATGTCAAGCTCCTCGATTCTGCTCTCAAGTATGGGCCTATTGGCTGGCCCTTTTTGGTCAGATTTTCTGATCCAGTGGTCAGATTTTCTGATCCACACCCTTACAATACGAATTAATTATGGCAAGAAAAGGGCATATCCTCAGACAGGCCTTAAACATGTCCAGAACTTCCCCCAAACAAGCCCGCGCGTGGCAAAGGATGCTTTCAGGCCGGCGGCTCGACCTGCTCGACCCGACCCCCATGGATGTTGAAATCGAGGACATCGCCCACGGCCTCGCCTTTGTGGCCCGCTGGAACGGCCAGACGCAGGGCGATTATGCCTATTCCGTCGCCGAGCACTCGCTGCTTGTCGAAACCCTCTTTGGCCGCCTTATGCCCAAGGCCGAGCCCAAATGGCGCCTCGCGGCCCTGCTGCATGACGCGCCTGAATATGTGATTGGCGATATGATCTCGCCGGTCAAAAACGCAGTCGGCCCCGGCTACGAGGCGCTCGACGAGCGCCTGACAGCTGCAATTCACATTCGCTTTGGCCTTCCCGCCAAAACGCCGCCGCTGATCAAGAAACAGATCAAGAAGGCCGACAAGCTCTCAGCCTGGCTGGAGGCCACGCAAATCGCCGGCTTCTCCGTGGCCGAGTCCGACAAGTTCTTTGGCGCGCCAGACCCGGCCTTACTTGACGGGTTGGCAATCTCGCTGCGCCCGCCGCTTGCCGTGCGCGAAGAGTTCACAGCCCGTCACAACGCGCTTCTGGCCGAGATCGGCTGATGCACCTGCGCCGCGCCACAAAAGCCGATGCCCGCGCTCTGGCCGAGCTGCTCAACGCGATCATCGTCAAAGGCGGCACAACCGCCATGACAGAGCTGGTCTCGCGCACCGAAATGAGCAGCTGGATAGGCTCTAACCCTGCCCAAAGCGCCGTTTTCATGGCCGAAGATGACAACGGCACTGCGCTTGGCTTTCAGTCAATCGCACCCCATGAAGGCCTGCCGTCAGACACCTGTGACATTGCCACGTTCACACGCCGTGGCAAAACCCAGCTTGGGATCGGCTCTGCCCTTTTTCAGCACAGCCGCAAGGCGGCCAAGGCATTTGGCTATCGCTGGATCAACGCCACGGTGCTTTTGCAAAATGAAGGTGGGCTGATCTACTACAAGTCCCGCGGGTTTGAGCCTTACACCCGCACGCCGGAGCGCCTCTTCATGCGCCATGATCTGCGCTGATCAAGGCAAGCTCTGCTGCGCTCAGCGAGCCCCAATCTTGTGAACGTTCAATATAGCCATGCCGCTTCAAGAGCCGCCCGATCAGCTCGAAATCCAGCTCGCTGATCTCGCGTTTCTTGCCCACAACCGTGTCAGCATCCTCGGCCAGCGCATTGATCGCCAGCGGCTTGGCCTTCATGAAACTTGTCATATGCCAGCGCAGCGCGCGGCTCGCCACGCGCGCGCGCCGCAAGATCATGGCCGCCTTCTGCTCCGGCCTGGCCACCATCGCAAAAAGATGCAGCGCAGACCCATCAAGCGCCACAACCCGCTTGGCCGCCTTATACCGGGCAATCTGAACGCTCAAACTGTGCTGCTCCGGCCAAAAAACACAATACCCGGCCTCTTCCATGCGCGCGTCCAAAAGCTCCTCGCCGACAAAACCGCCCTTGTCGAGCGGCTGCAAGGCCCGCGAAATAAACAGCTTTTCCGGCCCTTCCGGCTCAATTTCCTGTGCAAAGTTGTTCGCAATAAACCGGCGGAACACCCGTGTTCCCCGAGCGATCTCGCCCAGCCCAAAGCCTTGGCCCGGCACCACAAGATGCGCCACATCACACACCTGCGTGAGCACTTTCACAGGCAAATCAACCCCGAGCAGGCGCAAATACTCCGCCTCAAAGCCCAACAGCTCCGGCTGGCCCCGGGTGACAAACAAGACCCCCTCAAGAGCGCCTTTTTCAAACCGGTTGAGCGCCCAGAGCCGGGCCAGACTTTGCATCTGGAAATGTCCGAAATGGTGGTAAAGCACACCCCCCCAGAGCCATTTTCCGGCCAATTCGCCCGCCGCTTGCGGCAGGTTTTCAGGAGGCAGGGTTATGCGCTCCTCGCGCCGCCAGGTTGCGGCCTGCGCAACATCTTTGCCGGTCCGGTCAAAAACCGCCGTTTGCAAGATCCGCCCATCAATCTGTTGCGGGGGCACAATCCGCGCGTCAGCCAGCTCTATCACGGCCTGCGACCACCCGCCCCTCGGGCTTGGTGGCTGGGTCGCGTCCAGCCGCATTTACTTCGGGCTGCGTTTGGCCAGAATGCGCTGCAAGGTGCGGCGGTGCATGTTGAGGCGGCGGGCCGTCTCGCTCACGTTGCGGTCACACAGCTCATAAACCCGCTGGATATGCTCCCAACGCACACGGTCGGCGCTCATGGGGTTTTCCGGCGGCGGGGGCAGCTCGCCTCCGCTTGCCAAGAGCGCATTGGTGATGTCGCGCGCATCGGCTGGCTTGCTGAGATAGTCAATCGCCCCGATCTTCACAGCCGCCACCGCCGTAGCAATAGCCCCATATCCGGTAAGCACGACAACCCGGCTGTCCGGGCGCTTTTCGCGGATCACTTCAACCACATCAAGCCCGTTGCCGTCTTCCAGCCTCAGATCACAGACGGCATAGGCCGGGGGGCGGGCTGTGGCGATCGCCTTTCCAGCCACGACAGAGCCGGCTGTTTCCACTTCAAATCCGCGTTTTTCCATGGCTTTTGCCAAACGCCGCAAAAATGGCTCATCATCATCAACAAGCAGAAGCGATCTGTCTTCCCCAAGATCAAGAGACTCTTCAGACATCAGTCGACACTCCCCCATTTGCGCTTGTCACAAGTCTTAGCTTGCCCTGATCGGGGCGTCAAACAAACCTCGCGGCACCCGCTCAGAGCTTGTCCACAAAACACTGCACCCGCTCTGCCATTTGTTCAGGGCTCTCATCGCGTTTGAAGAAATCAAGAAAGCCCTGCCCAGGCGCCATCAGGTAAGTGAAGGTTGAGTGGTCCACGAGATAGAACTCCTCGTCGCCGGGTTCCGGCTCCTGCTTCTTGTAGTAGGTGCGATAGGCCATGCTGGCCGCCTTTACCTGTTCGGGCGTGCCGGTCAGGCCCAGCATCTCGGGGTGCATGATATCGGTAAACTCCGCGAGCGATTGTGGCGTGTCGCGCTCCGGGTCAATCGAGATGAACGCGGTGCCAACGTCATATCCGCGTGCTTCCAGAAGCATGGCCGCCTCGCCATTTCGGGAGGTATCCAGCGGGCAGACATCCGGACAAAAAGTGTAGCCGAAATACACCAGTGTCGGCTTGGTGATCACATCTTTGTCTGTCACCGTCTTGCCGGTTTCGTCCACAAGCTCGAAGGGTCCGCCAATATCAGCACCACCGCCAGCCACGCTGCCCACACGACAGGCGGCAAAACGGTCGTCCGATCCGCCCGTCAGCGTCGTCACGCCCCAAGTTCCACCAAGCACCACAACCGCGGCAAGCGCCGCACCAATCGCAAGTTTCTGAGACATAACGCTTCCTTTTTCGCTACATTCTTCGCATTCTTTCGCGCACCCTCTTCACATAGGCGTCAAGACACAACATGCAATCGGACAATAGGTCTCAACACCCGCCGCTCCCCGAAGGGCTTCACCGCAGCAATTATATCCGCCTGCGCACGATTATCTGGCTGCGCTGGGCGGCTGTGTTCGGGCAGCTTACTGCGCTGTTTGTTGCCGAGCGCTACTATAACCTGCGGCTTGAGGTCGGGCTCTTCTACCTGGTCATAGGCGCCTCTGTGCTGGCCAATCTGATCGCCATGTTTGTTTTCCCCGAAAACCGCCGCCTGTCGGAGCGTGAAAACTTCTTCATGGTTTTATTTGATCTCTTGCAGCTGGGGGCGCTGCTGTTTCTGGCGGGCGGGCTGAACAATCCGTTCTCCATCCTGATCGTCGGGCCTGTGGCGGTGTCGGCGGCTGTGCTGTCCACCCGCAGCACCATCTTGTTGGGGCTGATCACGGTTCTCATCGCATCAGGGCTGACACAGGCCTATTACCCGCTGCGCACCGAGCTTGGCTATATTCTCCGGATCCCCGAAATCTTCGTCTTTGGCACATGGGCCGCAGTCACCATCGCCGTAATATTTCTCGGCGTCTATGTGCGCCGCATCGCGCTGGATGCCAATGCCATGTCCGAGGCCTTCCAGGCTGCCCAACTCGCCCTGAGCCGCGAGCAGAAGCTCACAGATCTTGGCGGCGTCGTGGCCGCCGCCGCGCACGAACTGGGCACACCTCTGGCCACAATCAAGCTGGTCAGCTCCGAGCTGATCGACGAATTTCCCGAGGGGTCCGAGGCCCGGGAAGACATCGCGCTCATTGCTTCACAGGCCGACAGGTGCCGCGATATTCTGCGCTCCATGGGCCGCGCCGGCAAAGATGATCTCTACCTGCGCCAGGCCCCCGTCACTACTGTCGTGCAAGATGCGGCCAGCCCCCACCTTGACCGCGGCAAGACCCTCCACTTCCTCCAAGAAAGCAACGACGGCACCGAGCAACCCGAAATCTACCGCAAGCCGGAAATTATCCACGGCCTGCGCAACCTTGTGCAAAACGCAGTCGATTTCTCGCGCGCCAATGTCTGGGTCGAAACCCACTGGAACGCCGAAACCGTCACCATCCGGATTCAAGATGACGGAGGCGGATTCCCTCCCAGTATGATCGGGCGTATTGGTGACCCGTTCATGCGCCGGCGCAGCAACGCAAAGCTGCGCGCCAAAAACACTGCCTACGAGGGGATGGGCCTTGGCCTCTTCATCGCCAAAACCCTGCTCGAACGCACAGGGGCCGAACTGGCCTTTGCCAATGGCCCCGCCCGCACGCGCCTTCCCGGGGACGGGCCGCAGCGCTCCGGGGCTCTGGTGATTGTGCGCTGGCCGATCGCCGATATTGCGGTTGATAAAAGCGAGGGCCGCACGCCGCTGGGCCAAAATATACTGATAACGTCATAATTATCTGATACATTGTTAAGGCTTGGTTAACCAGATTCGCCCCAAGGTTGTGTTGGGGTGAGGGCGTAAGAGTAGGAGCACGGGCGGATCATGGAAGATCACTCAAACCTATGGATCATCCTCACCGCAGGGCTTGCAACGGCCACGGTTGTTTTCTTGCTGCTGATGTTCTTTTCCGCGCGCACGGCGCCAAAGCGGCCTCTCAACAAGACATCCTTTGACGCCCCATGGTTTCGCTTTGACAAGAACAAATGCACCAGCGCAAGCAAGGCCGCGCTGGAGATCATTGATGTGCAAACCAGTGATAACCTGCCCTGGGCCAAGGTGCGCAGCTTCTTGGCCCCACGCTTTGCCGACCTCCCCGAAACCCTCCCGGATGACCACAGCCCTGCAACCCGTGATGCGTTTCATTCCCGCTTTCCCGATGATTCTGCCATGGTTCACCTTGAGGGCGAGGGGCAGCATATCCTGATCAGCCTCGAAGATCCCGCCCCCATCAGCTTTGCCGACAAACACCTGAGCTTTCTGCGCCGCCGCGATATTGATCTGCGCGATGACGCCATGAACAAGCTCGAACACCCCATGTGGGCCAAACGCAATGGCCGGATTTTCTGGACAAACAGGGCCTATAGGGCGCTGGAAAAAGAACGCCGCAAAGCCACCGAAGACACCTCTGAAATCTTTGATCCCGCCATACTCAAGGCTCCGGGCGAAACAACAGCCCGGGTCTCGCTGACCGTTGGCTTCGGCCATGGCGAGGTGCATTGGTTTGATATTTCCAGCGTTCAGGTTTCAACAGACACCGTGCTGCATTTCGCCTTCAATGTTGACGGTCTGATCGCGGCGGAAACCACCCAGCGCAAGTTTGTGCAAACGCTTGCCAAAACCTTCGCGCAGCTTTCAACCGGACTGGCCATATTTGACCGCGACAGGCGGCTCGTGCTCTTCAACCCGGCCCTGGTTGATCTCACGTCCCTGCCGGCCCATTTCCTCTCCGGACAGCCCAACATCCAGGCTTTCTTTGACAGGCTGCGCGACAACAGGATCATGCCCGAGCCCAAGGATTATTCATCCTGGCGGCGGCAAATCGCTGATCTTGTCGTCCAGTCGGCTGATGGGCGGTATCAAGAAATCTGGCGTCTCCCCAATGGCGTCACCTACCGGATCGTGGGCCGCCCCCACCCCGATGGGGCCATCGCCATCCTGATCGAAGATATCAGCGTCGAGATGTCCCTGACCAAGCGCTTCAAGGGCCAAGTCGAGCTGCGTGACACCGCCTTGCAAGCCCAGAGAGACGCTGTGGTCTGTTTTGAAAGTGACGGCTCCATCGCCTTCTGGAACCGGGCGTTCCTCGATTTTATCGGCCTGCCCCAAGGGTCTTCCGCCAAGGATTATACGCTCCCCTCGATCATGCGCCTTTGGAAAGACAGGCTCAGCCCCGGAACCGTGCGCAACACGCTCTCCGCGCGCCTGCGCACAGGCAGCGAACAGGAAGGCAGCTTTACCCTCGCCGATGGGCGCGAGCTGGGCTTTGAGCTGCGTGTGCACGATGGCAACGCCACGGTGATCACCCTGCGCTGCTCACAGCTTCCCGATACGGCCCCCACGCCAGCCAAAAGCCCCTCTCCAATCACCTAAAGCGCTTGCAGCGGCGGTGTCAAACCGTCATCTTCACCCCATGGCGCAGCTGAATTCTACCCTTCTTTTACCCAGCGAAGACGCCACTGCGCGCTTCGCGGCGGCGCTCGGGCGCAGGCTTGGCCCGGGCGACACCCTCTTGCTGGAAGGGGGCATCGGTGCGGGCAAGACTCACCTTGCGCGCGCACTCATCCAGTCGCGCCTGCCCGTGCCTGAGGATGTCCCTTCGCCAACCTTTACACTGGTTCAAACCTATGACGCAGGCGCCGTGGAACTCTGGCACGCCGATCTCTACCGCCTCACAGACCCGTCCGAGCTGGAAGAGCTCGGACTGACAGAGGCCTTTGAAGAGGCCATCTGCCTCATCGAATGGCCCGACCGCCTCGGCAGCTTGCGGCCCGCATCCGCACTCACGCTGCGGCTTGACCTCGGCGCAAAAGATACCGAAAGACGCCTGCATATGTCCGGCTCCGCCCGCTGGTCTTTCCTCAACGATATGGCTCTCACATGACCGAAAGAAACGCCCTTCTCACCGCTTTTCTCGATGCCTCTGGCTGGGGCAACGCCGCCCGCGCGCCGCTCGCCGGCGATGCGTCCAACCGGCGCTACGAACGGCTCACTTCGGCCGAGGGCCTGCCCGCGGTTCTGATGGATGCGCCGCCCGAGAAGGACGAAGATGTGCGCCCCTTCATGGCCATTGCCTCCTATCTGGCCAGCCTCGGCCTGTCTGCGCCACAAATCCTTGCCTCGGATACGGCCCATGGTTTCCTGCTGCTCGAAGATCTGGGTGATGATCTCTTTGCCCGGGTCGTCAAAGCCGCGCCCGCCCAGGAAACCGAACTCTACACGGCTGCAACAGAGGTGCTCTTGCATCTGCACGCCAGCCCCCCGCCAGAGCAGCTCGCCCGCTATGACGCCACGGTGATGGCCGAGATGGCCGCCCTCGCCTACCGCTGGTATGGGGCGCAAGACACCCAAAGGCTCGCCAAGAAATCCGCCGCGTTCAAAGATCGGTTCGAGGCGCTGCTCGCTTCAGAATGCCCCGATCAGACCGTTCTCATCCAGCGGGATTATCACGCCGAAAACCTGCTCTGGCTGCCCGCGCGCAGTGGCCCTGCCCGTGTCGGTCTGCTTGACTTTCAAGATGCCATGCTTGGCCACCCTGCCTATGATCTCGTCTCACTTTTGCAAGACGCCCGCCGCGATGTGCCCCGCGCCACCGAACAGGCGATGCTCGCGCATTACATCAGCGCCAGCGGGCAAGACCGCGAAGGTTTCACAGCCGCCTACGCCCTCCTCGGCGCCCAGCGCAATCTGCGCATTCTTGGTGTCTTCGCCCGCCTCTCGCTCCTTGCGGGCAAACCTCATTACATTGATCTCATCCCCCGCGTCTGGGGCTACCTCATGCGCGATCTGGCGCATCCCGTCCTCGCGCCCCTGCGCGCGCAGCTTTTGGCCGATCTGCCCGCCCCGTCCGATGCCCTCCTGAGAGAGTTGAAAGTCAAATGCGCAACAGCCCAAACTCCCTGATGATCTTCGCCGCGGGCTTTGGCACCCGCATGGGCGCGCTCACCGCGCATCAGCCCAAGCCGATGGTCAAGGTCGCTGGCACAGCCCTGATCGACCACACGCTGGCCCTCGCCGCGCCGCTGGGCCTCAAAACAGTGGTCAACCTGCACTACCTCCCGCATCTCCTTGAGAAACACCTTGCAGGGCGCGATGTGACCACCCTCACGGAAACCCCCGATATTCTCGAAACAGGCGGCGGGCTGCGCAACGCCCGTGCGGCGCTGGGCAAAGGCCCCGCCTTCACGCTCAATTGTGATGCGCTCTGGCGCGGCCCCAACCCGCTTGAAGCCCTCGCCACCGCCTGGAACCCTGAGGAAATGGACGCGCTCCTCCTGCTTATCCCGCGCGAAAATGCACTGGGCCACACCGGCACAGGCGACTTTCTCATGTCCCCCTCAGGCCAGCTTACGCGCGGCGCGGGGCTCGTCTTCTCCGGCGCACAAATCATCAAACCCGAGCTGACAGAAGACATCCCCGCGCGCAGCTTCTCGCTCAATCTCGTGTGGGACAAGCTCCTCGCCTCAGGTCGCCTCTATGGCCTGCCCTACAGCGGCAAGTGGTGCGATGTCGGCTCGCCCGAAGGCATCACCCGCGCCGAAAGGATGCTTGATGCCAGCGCTCTTTAACGGCTCTGAGACACCGCAACTCTACGGCACGCCGCTGGGGGCAGATTTCCCCCGCGCCTTGGTTGAGGCTTTGCGCACGGCCTATGCAAACGAGCCGCCCGAGGCGCTGGCCCGGGTGCAGCTCGTGCTCAACACCCGCCGCATGGCCCGGCGCGTCAGCGAACTGTTTGATGAAGGCGGCGCGCTGCTCCTGCCGCGCATCTCGCTCATCTCCGATCTGGCCGCCCTTGATCCGCTCAGCCCCCTGCCACCCGCCGAGCCAGCCCTTCAAACCAAGCTGGAACTCTCGGTGATCATCCGCCAGCTGATCGAAAGCGAGAAAAACCGCGCCGACCATGCGGCCATAGCCCCAAGCGAAGCCGCCTTTGACCTTGCAGACAGCCTCACCGCCCTGATGACGGAAATGCACGAGGAAGGCGTTGCCCCCGAGACCATCTCCGCGCTCGATATCAGCGATGAGTCAGGTCATTGGCAGCGCACGCAGGCGTTTTTGAAAATTGTTCATGGCTATGCTGCCCGCCGCCCCGGCCTCACCACTGCCGCCCGCAACCGCCTGATTAGCGAAGCGCTCATGGCCCGCTGGAACGCCGCGCCGCCAAAAGACCCGATCATCATTGCAGGCTCCACCGGCTCGCGCGGCCTCACCGCTGCGCTGATGCGTGCGGTGTCCCGGCTGCCCCTCGGGGCTGTCGTGCTGCCGGGGTTTGACTTTGCCTTTGCCCATGGCGCTTGGCCCAAGCTCCCCGAAAGCGCGCTCTCTGAAGATCATCCGCAATACCGCTTTCACGCGTTGCTCACGGCCCTTGGCCTCGCCCCGCAGGATGTGCAGCCCTGGCCCGCCGGTGCCGCACCCTCCGAGGCCCGCAACAAGCTGGTTTCGCTGGCGCTGCGCCCGGCGCCTGTCACCGACCAATGGATCGCTGAAGGCCCGGCCACGGCCCTGATCGCTGCGGACGCCACCGAAAACATGACCTTGCTGGAAGCCAACTCCCAGCGCGAAGAAGCCCTGACCATCGCGCTGCGCCTGCGCCAGGCCGCCGAACAGGGCCAGAAAGCCGCGCTCATCACACCAGATCGCACACTCTCGCGCCAGGTGACAGCCGCGCTGGCCCGCTGGGGTTTGACCCCCGATGACAGCGCCGGAGAGCCGCTGCACCTCTCGCCCGCTGGGCGCTTCTTGCGGCATGTGCTTGAGGTGTTCGCACCCCAACCTCTCACCGCCGAAACGCTTGTCACGCTGCTCAAGCACCCGCTCTGCAACGCCCTTGACGAGCGCGGCACGCATCTGCGCTATACCCGCGAGCTGGAGCTCTATATCCGTGCCAATGGCATTCCCATGCCCGATACCGCCACGCTTGCCGCTTGGGGGGCCGCGCATAAAGACGAGGCCGCGCGCCTCTGGGCAGATTGGGTTTCTGGCAGCTTTTTTACCGAAGGCTTTGCTGCGGAAGCGCCGCTGGAAGCCTTCTTGCAAACCCATATCGCAACCGCCGAAGCGTTGGCTTGCGGCCCGCTTGGCGGGCCAACACCGCTTTGGCAAAAAGACGATGGCCAGGAGGCGCAAAAGCTTTTTCAAACCCTGCTCGGCTGCGCAGCCTCGGGCGGCGAAATGAGCCATTTTGACTATGCGAACCTGATCGACTCCTCTCTCTCGTCGGGCGAGGTGCGGCGCAGCGAGGCGTCCCATTCGGGGGTTCTCGTCTGGGGCACGCTGGAAGCCCGCGTTCAGGGTGTTGATCTTCTGATCCTGGCCGGGCTCAACGAGGGCAGCTGGCCCGAGGCCCCCGCGCCCGACCCGTGGCTCAACCGGAAAATGCGCCGCGAGGTGGGCCTTCTGCTGCCCGAGCGGCGGATTGGCCTCTCTGCCCATGACTTCCAACAAGCGGTGGCCGCCAAGGAAGTCTGGCTCACGCGCGCCAGCAAATCCGACGATGCCGAAACAGTCCCCTCCCGTTGGCTGATCCGGCTCACAAATCTGCTCGCAGGGTTGCCCCAAGGCCGGGGAGAGGCCGCGCTCAAAACCATGCAGGGGCGCGCGGCAGAATGGCTCGCCTATGCCAAGCAAATTGACGCGCCCGAGCAAGAGAAACTCCCCGCGCAGCGCCCTGCGCCTTGTCCTCCTGTGGCCACACGCCCGCGCAGCCTGTCTCTCACCAAGATCCAGACACTGATCCGCGACCCCTACGCCATCTATGCGCGCTATATCCTGCGGTTGGAGCCGCTCAACCCGCTGCAAAAAATGCCCGATGCGCTTTTGCGCGGCATCACCCTGCACACCGTTATGGAAGAGTTTGTCAAAACCGCCAGCGCTGATCCCTCCCTGCGCACCCGCGCCAAGCTGAGCGCTTTGGCCCGCGACATTCTGAAACGCGATGTGCCCTGGCCCGCAGCGCGGCTGATCTGGCTGGCCCGCTTTGAAAGCGTCATTGACGGCTTTCTCACCGAGGAAGCCAAGCGCGCCCACGACGCGCGCTTTCTGCGGGCCGAGGCCAAGGGCGCGCTCGAGCTCCCCGACATCGGCTTTACCCTCACCGGCAAGGGCGACAGGTTCGATATCCTCTCAGATGGCAGCTTGGCGATCTATGATTACAAAACCGGCGCGCCCCCCAACAAGGCGGTGCGCAAGTATTTTGACAAGCAGCTCCCGCTTTCGGCCCTCATGGCCAGCGCAGGCGCATTTGAGGCCGTGCCCGCAGAGCCTGTTGGCAAGCTTGCCTATATCGGCCTTGGCTCAAGCGCAGGCGAAAACATGCTTGCGCCCGAGGAATACGACACGGCCACCGTTCTGAGTGAGTTCAAAGCGCTGATCCTCGCCTTCTTTGCGCCCGACAAGGGCTACCCTTCTCGCCGCGCCATCCAGAGCGAGGAGTATGAGGGCGATTATGATCATCTCGCCCGCTACGGCGAATGGAGCAGCGCCGATGCGCCCACTCCGGAGGTTCTGACATGAGCACCGCACCCAACGAGGCCACAATTGCCCAGATAGATGCCGCCCGCCCGCAGGCGTCCACCTGGCTGTCCGCCAACGCCGGCTCGGGCAAGACCCGCGTTCTCACAGACCGTGTCGCCCGGCTCCTGCTGGAAGGGGTGGATCCGCAGAATATCCTCTGCCTCACCTATACCAAGGCCGCCGCTTCCGAGATGCAAAACCGCTTGCTCAAGCGCCTCGGCGCCTGGGCCATGAAGCCCGATGCCGCGCTGAAAACCGAGCTGGCCGAGCTGGGCAGCTCTCCCGGTGCTTCCGAAAGCTATTACAGCAACGCCCGCCGGCTCTTTGCCAAGGCCATCGAAACACCGGGCGGCCTGCGCATTCAGACCATCCACTCTTTCTGCGCGTCGCTGTTGCGCCGCTTCCCGCTGGAGGCCGGTGTCACGCCCCAGTTCACCGAGCTGGATGAACGCACCTCGGCCCAATTGCGCGCGCGCATTGTCGACGAGATGTCAGAGTCTCACGAAGCCACGCTGATGCTGGATGTTCTGGCGCGGCTTGGCGGCAATGATTTTGAGAAATTCACCGCGAATATTGTCTCTAACAAGGCCAAATTTGCCAATGAGCTCACGCGGGAAGAGCTTTGCGAGCGTTTTGGAATTCCCGCCAACTTCTCGCGCGAAAGCCTTCTGGCCGAGGTTTTTCTCGGTGGCGAAACCGAACTGATCGCCCAGATGCTCCCGGTGGTGGCCAAAGGCAAACCAAACGACATCAAGCTGCTCTACCCCAAGCTCGCAAGCATTGACGGCACCGATGTTGCCAACCTGAAAAGGCTGGAATCCGCCCTGCTCACAGGCGGCGGCACAAAGCCTCCCTTCCGCGCCAAGCTCTCCGATTACGCCAGCCAAGACACCCGAAATGCGCTCGACCATCTTGCACCACAAATCGAGGCGCTCATCTTGCGTGTCGAAGCGGCGCGCCCGCGCCGTATCGCCCTGGCCACTGTCGAAAGCACCTGCGCGCTGCACGCCTTCGCGCGCGCCTTCCTCGCCCGCTATACCGCAACCAAAGAGGCGCGCGGGTGGCTCGATTTTGACGACCTGATCCTAAAAACCTTGGCCCTGTTGACCAACCCACAGGTGGCCGAATGGGTGCTTTATCGCCTTGATGGCGGGATCGATCATATCCTTGTCGATGAAGCCCAAGACACCTCGCCCGCGCAATGGGCCGTGATCGAGGAGCTGGCCCGCGAAATCACCTCTGGCCAAGGCGCGCAGGGCGAAAAACCCCGCACAATCTTTGTGGTCGGCGATAAGAAGCAATCGATCTATTCGTTTCAAGGCGCGAATGCGACCGAGTTCGATCGGATGCAAACCGCCTTTCAGGAAAAGCTCTCGCTCCATGAAGAGCCGCTGCACAACCGCAATCTGGCCTATTCCTTCCGCTCTTCGCCGGCCATTCTCAACACGGTTGATGCGGTCTTCGAGCAACGTGGTGAGTCAGGTTTTGCGCCCGAGGAAAAACACATCGCCTTTCACCGCACCATGCCGGGCCGAGTCGATATCTGGCCGCCCGTGCCAAAGGGCCCAAAGGCCGATGATCTGCCTTGGTATGAGCCCCTCGACCTTCTCACCCCCGATGATCCTGTGGCCATTCTGGCGGCGCAGATCGCCCGCAATCTGCGTCAGATGATCGACGCCAACACCCTCATTCCCACCGAGACAACCAACGGTCAATGGCAGGCCCGACCCCTCCATGAGGGCGATATCCTGATCCTGCTTCAAAGACGTTCCGCGCTCTTTCACGAAATCATCCGCGCCTGCAAGTCCGAGGGCCTCAAGGTGGCAGGGGCCGATAGGCTCAAAATCGGCGAGCAAATTGCCGTCAAAGACATCACTGCCCTGCTCAGGTTTCTGGCCACGCAGGAAGATGACCTCTCGCTTGCCGCCGCCCTGCGCTCGCCGCTTTTTGGCTGGTCAGAGCAAGAGCTTTTCACCCTTGCCAGCAAGCGCAAAGGCTACCTCTGGGAGGCGCTTCGCGCCGAAACAGAGACACACGGCGAAACGCTGGCCATCCTCAACGATCTGCGCCGCGTCACCGATTTCTTGCGCCCCTATGATCTGATCGAGCGCCTGCTCACCAAGCACAAGGGCCGCCAGAATATCCTCGCCCGGCTGGGCTATGAGGCCGAAGATGCTGTCGATGCCTTTCTCACCCAAGCGCTCAAATACGAGCACAGCGCAGTGCCTTCGCTCACCGGCTTTCTCAGCTGGCTTGAAAGCGACGACCCCGAAATCAAACGCCAGATAGAAGCCGGCGGCCAGCGCATCCGGGTGATGACAGTGCATGGCTCCAAGGGCCTCGAAGCCCCTGTTGTCATCATGCCCGACACGGCCGACCGCAAAAACGAGTTCAAAGGCCAGATCCTGCCGCTGGACGATACAATTGCTTACAAACACAGCAAAGACGACATGCCCCCCCTGATCCAGGCGGCCGTCAGCACAGCCCTTGCAGCCCAACAGGCCGAGCGCGAGCGCCTGCTCTATGTCGCCATGACTCGTGCCGAGAAATGGCTCATCATCGCCGCCGCGGGCGAGGTAAAAACCACCGACAGCTGGTATCACACCATCAGCACAGCAGCGCAAACCCTGCCCTTTGTCGCGGTTAACACGCCAGATCAGATCATCCAGCGGCTCGAAACAGGCGATTGGTCAGCCCTCTCTCACACGCCAGCGGCTTCCGTCACCGATCAGCCCTTTACCCTGCCCGCCTACCTTACAAGTGATCGTCCCGCCCCTCCAGGCGCGCCACGGCCCAAGTGCATATCAGCCTCCGCTTTGCCCGGCGCAAAGGCGCTCGCAAGCCAAACAGGGCAAGAGAAAGAGGCCGCAAAGCGCTACGGAACCAAGGTCCACCTCCTTTTGGAACATTTGCCCAAGGCCACACCCGCCGCGCGCGCAAATCTGGCGGAAACCTTGCTTGCCAGTTTTGATACGCCCTCCGAAAACAGCGCTGTTTTGGCAGAAATAGAGACTGTTCTGGCCCGGCCCGAACTCGCGCAGCTCTTTGCCAAAGAGACTCTCAGTGAAGTCGCCCTGACTGCCCCCAGCGCCACACTCGGCCAGCGCCTGCACGGCACCGTCGACAAGCTCCTGGTGCGCGAAGGTCATGTTCTTGCTGTTGATTTCAAGACAAACGCCGCCGTGCCGCCCCGCCCCGAAGACACGCCACTTGGCATCTTGCGCCAAATGGGTGCCTATAGCGAGGCGCTCGCGCTGATCTATCCGGATCACCAGGTGCAGACAGCCATTCTCTGGACCAAAACCGCTGACCTCATGACATTGCCTCAGGATCTCGTGAGGAAGGCCTATCAAGACACTCGATACCTTGACGATCTGCCGCCAGCTTCCTAGGTTCTGCGCAAGCACATCAAACCCCTTTAGGAGAACCCCATGGCCACTGTTGCTGTCACAGACGACACATTCGACGCCGAAGTCAAAAATTCAGATATCCCCGTAGTGGTGGATTTCTGGGCCGAATGGTGCGGCCCCTGCAAACAGATCGGCCCGGCGCTCGAAGAGCTCTCCGCCGAGATGGAAGGCAAAGTCAAAATCGTCAAAGTCGATGTTGACTCAAACCCCAACGCCGCCGCCGCCATGGGCGTGCGCGGCATCCCTGCGCTTTTCGTCTTCAAGGGCGGCGAGCCAGTGTCAAACCTCTCTGGCGCGCGCCCCAAGGCACAGCTTCAAAGCTGGATCGAAGACGCGCTCTAAGCCGCAGCTCTCTGCCAAAGAAAAGCCCCGCCCTCCGGCGGGGTTTTTTATGCGATCCACCCGTGCCTGCGAAACCGCGCCGCAATCTGCGCCTCTGCTTCGGGCCGCCCCGCATTGATCGCCCGCGCCTGCCAGAACCACCACAGGTAGCGCTCAAACGGAGGCCGCATCTCCGGCACACGCCGCAGCGCTTCCTCCACGCCCAACACATGGGCATTCGCCGCAATATGATGAAAGTCGATCTGCGCAAAAAGCGCCGCGGGCTTGGCAAAGAAATACCCGAAGAAGGCCGCGCTCGAATTCTGGCTCACAACATAGTCACAGGCGGGCAGGTAGCGCTCCATCTGCCCCATCACAACGCGCACCCGCGAAAAGCGCTGCGTGAGCCGCTCCAGCGCCGCCATGTCCTGCGCCGAATAAGCCTCCTTCGGGTGCAGCCCGATCACCACATCGCGCCGCGCCTCCGCTGCCAACAGCGCCTCGATCATTTCCAGTGGCGCGCGCGCCTGAAACGAGCGCCGCTCCCCGATCCGCCCTTGCAGCGGCACATACACATAGCCCTCGCGGCTGGCCTTCGCCGCGCCAAACATCCGCTTGCGCCAGTTGCCAACAAAGCGCGCCGCCTTGCCGGCCTCCACAGCCTCGGGCACGAAATCGGCCCGCGCCACATCCCACTCCCAGCGCTTGTCACTCGCTTCAATCGCCCAGAACGGATAGGCATAGACCCGCCGCATCACCAGCGTCTCAGCGCTCATCGGCGGCCACATATGCACAAGCGCGCGCCCGCCCGCGTGCCCCTCGCGCTCCGCCTCCTTCGCGTAGCGCAGGTCCAGCCCGCCAGCGCGCAACACAGCCGCCACCTTGGCCAGAAAGTTATGCTCTCCCGCCTCGGCGCTCGCCTTCATATCCGGCGCCAGATAAATCGTCACAGCCTCACTCATGGCCAGAGTGCTAGCCCTCCGCGCCCCGCCAAACAAGCCAAACCTTGTGCTTCCCCGCCCCAGCCGCCATATATTCGCCCATGTCCAAGGAGGCCCGCATGTCCCAATCAGATTTCCCCGGATGGCACGGAACCACGATCGTCGCCGTCAAAAAAGACGGCGAAGTCGTCATCGCAGGCGATGGTCAGGTCAGCCTCGGCCAAACCGTGATCAAAGGCACAGCCCGCAAGGTCCGCCGCATCTCGCCAGGCGGGCATGATGTCCTCGTCGGCTTCGCGGGCAGCACGGCTGACGCCTTCACCCTGCTTGAGCGCCTGGAAGCCAAGCTCGAAGCCACCCCCGGCCAGCTCATCCGCGCCTGCGTGGAGCTCGCAAAAGACTGGCGCACAGACAAATACCTGCAAAAGCTCGAAGCCATGCTTTTGGTATCTGATGGAAAAGAACTCTTCGTCATCACAGGCGCTGGCGATGTGCTGGAGCCCGAGCACAATGTCGCCGCCATCGGCTCTGGCGGCAACTTCGCCCTCGCCGCCGCCCGCGCCCAGATGGACACCCCTAAATCCGCCGAAGACGTGGCCCGCACCGCCATGGCCATCGCCGCCGATATCTGCGTCTACACCAACGGAAACCTGACAGTCGAAACCATCAAAGGTTAACCCTTTCTTATTGCCTCAAATACCCCGGGGGTGAATGCCGAAGGCAGAGGGGGCAGCGCCCCCTCCACCGCGGCGCCAAAGGCGGCGCAACCCCTCCAAAGAAGCGAGACCAAACCATGACAGACCTCACCCCCCGCGAAATCGTCTCCGAGCTCGACCGTTTCATCATCGGCCAATCCGATGCCAAGCGCGCGGTTGCCGTGGCCCTGCGCTCGCGCTGGCGGCGCAAGCATTTGCCCTCAGATCTGCGCGATGAGGTCTACCCAAAGAATATCCTGATGATCGGCCCCACAGGTGTCGGCAAAACCGAAATCTCCCGCCGCCTCGCCAAGCTGGCGCGCGCGCCCTTCCTCAAGGTCGAGGCAACGAAGTTCACCGAAGTCGGCTATGTCGGCCGCGATGTCGAGCAGATCATCCGTGACCTTGTCGATGCCGCCATCCTGCAAACCCGCGAGCACATGCGCGAAGATGTGAAAGCCCGCGCCCACACTGCCGCACAAGAGCGCGTCATCACCGCCATTGCCGGTGAAGATGCCCGCGAAGGCACGCGCGAGATGTTTCGCAAAAAGCTCAAGGCCGGCGAGCTTGATGATACGGAGATCGAGCTTGATGTCGCCGATACCTCCAACCCGATGGGCGGCATGTTCGACATCCCCGGCCAACCGGGTGGCCAGATGGGTATGATGAATCTCGGCGAGCTCTTTGGCAAGGCCATGGGCGGGCGCACCACCCGCAAGAAGCTCACAGTGGCCGAGAGCTACGCCGTGCTCATCTCCGAGGAAGCCGACAAGCTGCTGGATGACGAACAGGTGACCAAGGTCGCGCTGGAAGCTGTGGAGCAAAACGGGATCGTATTTATCGACGAAATCGACAAGGTCGCCGCGCGCAAGGACGCCCGCGGCGGAGATGTCTCCCGCGAGGGTGTGCAGCGCGATCTGCTCCCGCTCATCGAAGGCACAACCGTCTCCACAAAGCACGGTGCGGTGAAGACCGATCACATCCTCTTCATCGCCTCAGGTGCCTTCCACATTGCCAAACCGTCTGATCTTCTGCCAGAGCTTCAGGGCCGCCTGCCCATCCGCGTCGAGCTGCGCGCGCTCACCGAGGCGGATTTCGTCCGCATTCTCACCGAAACAGACAACGCCCTCACCCTGCAATACACCGCCCTCATGGCGACAGAGGAGGTCACCGTCAGCTTCACCGAAGAGGGCATCAAGGCCCTTGCCAAGATCGCCGCCGAGGTCAATGCCACAGTGGAAAACATCGGCGCGCGCCGCCTCTACACCGTGCTTGAGCGCGTCTTTGAAGAGCTGAGCTTCACAGCGCCCGACCGTTCGGGAGACAGCGTCACCGTCGATGCCGCCTTCGTCGAGCAACACCTCGGCGCGCTGATGAAATCCTCCGATCTCTCCGGCTACGTCCTGTAGGGTGCGCATTCATTGCGCACCTTTGCCTAAAAATTCGTAATTTCTTCGCATAATAACGCGCTTATATGCCTCATTATGCGCATTTTTCGCAGGCCACCTGCGCTATCCTTGCGCCCAGCGCAACAGGAGAGCCCGGCCATGCCAACCCAAAGCCACGTCTACCAAAACATCGCCCAGGCCTTGGCCGATCATGGCGTGACAACTCTCTTCGGCCTCATGGGCGATGCCAATCTCTTCATGGTCGATGCCTTCGTGCGCGAGCGCGCCGGCCGCTTCGTGCCCGCCGCACATGAGGGCAGCTCGGTGCTCATGGCGCTGGCCTATACCCATGTCGCGGGCAAGGTAGGCGTGGCCACCGTCACCCATGGCCCCGCGCTGACCAACTGCATGACAGCCCTCACAGAGGGCGCGCGCGGCCATATTCCCATGGTCCTGCTCGCCGGTGACACACCGGTTTCCAATCCGCGCCACCTTCAAAGCGTTGATCAACGCGAGGTGGTCAAGGCCACAGGCGCAGGCTTTGAGCAAATGCGCACACCCGAAACCGTGGCCATGGATGTGGCCCGCGCCTTTTACCGCGCACAGGTCGAGCGGCGGCCCATTGTGCTCAACATGCCCGCCGATTTCATGTGGCAAGAGGCCGCGCACACACCCCGCGTGCTCGATGTGTTTACCGCACCGGGCGGGGTGGCCGAAGGCGAAATTCTCGACAACGCCATCGGTATGATCGCCTCTGCCCGCCGCCCGCTCATCCTGGCCGGGGCCGGCGCTGTGAAGGCCCGCGAGGCGCTCATCCGTCTGGCCGACAGGCTGCAAGCGCCTCTCGCCACAACGCTGAAGGCCAAGGGGCTGTTCAACGATCACCCCTATAACATCGACATTTTCGGCACGCTGAGCACCCCCGCCGCCTACGAGCTGATCGCAGCCGCCGATTGCATCATCTGCTTTGGCACAAGCCTGCATGATTTTACCACAGACCGCGGCAAGCTGATGAAAGACAAACGCATCATCCAGATCGATGTGGAGCCAACAGCCATCGGCGGCGGCTTACACCCCGACGCTGCCCTTGTCGCCGATGCCGCTCTCACCGCCGAAACAATCCTCTACTGGCTCAACGAGGCCGAGATCCCCCCCAGCGGCTTCACCAACGATCTCGATATCGAAAAGCTCACTGAGCACCCCCTTGGCCCCAACAAAACCGCGCCGGGCTGCATCAACTACATCCACGCCCTCACGCGGCTGGAAGAGGCCCTGCCCAAAGACCGGGTCCTGCTCACCGACGGGGGCCGCTTCATGACAGAGGTCTGGGTGCGCATCTCCGTGGCGGGCCCCGCCAGCTTCGTCGCAACAACCAACTTCGGCTCCATCGGCATCGGCCTGCAAGAAGCCGTCGGCGCGGGCCTCGCTGCGCCCTCGCGGCCTGTCGTGCTCTTCACAGGTGATGGCGGCTTCATGATGGGCGGCATAAACGAGTTCAACACAGCCGTCCGCCTCGGCCTCGACCTGATCGTGATCGTCGCCAATGACTCCGCCTATGGCGCCGAGCACATCCAGTTCCTTGACAAGAAAATGGACCCCTCCCTCACCGAGTTTCACTGGCCCTCTTTCGCCGATATTGCCAACTCTCTGGGCGGCGAAGGCCATAAGGTCACCTCAGCCGAAGAGCTGGAAACCGCGCTGGCCGCCCTTCCCCAGCGCAGCAAACCCCTGCTCATCGAGCTTATGCTCGACCCCCACGATGTCCCCCGAATGCGGATCTAAGGGCTCGCCCCGTAGGGTGCGCATTTACTGCGCACCGCTGGTAGCTCAAATAATCTCATCCTCGTCAAACAGCGCCGCCTCTTCAAGCTGCGTGGTGAGATCGTCCATGGCCGCCTCGGCCAGATCGGTCGATTTCACCGCCGCAATATGAAACAGCGCGTCCCCTTCATGCACCACCGGCATCACAGCCCGGCCCACGATAATGCCGCTGTATTTTGTCGTCACCTCAATCTCCCGCTCGCCAAACGGATCAGAGATCGCCGCCACAACCTCACCAGCCTGCACAACATCGCCCTCGCCCTTGAACACCCTCAAGAGCCCGCCCGCCGGAGCGCGCTGCCAATGGCTGTCCGCACATAGCAATGACTGCGCCTTGGGCTTGGCAATCCCGGCAGACGGAAGCACCCCAACTGCATTCAAAACCCGCAAGATCCCCGCAAGCCCGGCCCGCACCGACATCTCGTCAAAGCGCATCCCCTCGCCCGCCTCATAAAGCAACACATCAACACCGCGTTTCTGCGCCTCCTGCCGCAGGCTCCCCTCGCGCAAACCGCTGGTTAAAATCACCGGCGCGCCAAACACTTCGGCCAGCCGCATGGTCTCGCGGTTCTTTGCCGAGACCCGCACCTGCGGCAGGTTCACGCGGTGAATAGCCGCCGAATGCAGATCAATCCCGAGAGAGCAGCGCGCCACAACCTCGCTCATGAAAATATCCGCCAGCCGCGAAGCGAGCGAGCCGTTGGGCGAGCCGGGAAAACAGCGGTTCAGGTCGCGCCTGTCAGGCAAATACCGCGAGTGGTTGAGAAAGCCGAAGGTGTTCACAATCGGCACAACAATCAGCGTGCCGCTCAGCTTCACAAGGTTCTTGGCGCGCAACAACCGCCGCACAATCTCAACCCCGATCACCTCGTCGCCATGTATCCCCGCCGACACAAAAACAACCGGCCCGTCTTTCTTCCCATGCAACACATGCGCCGAAAGGGTCACAGGCGTGTGGTCTGACAAGGTGCTGACAGGAATATGCACCGTCCGCCGCTCCCCCGCCGCCACAACCTCCCCCGCAATCTCAAAACCGTCCCGCTTGCTCATGCCCTGCCCCTCTACACTCCGGCCAAAGCTGTCGCAGGTTTGCAGCCGAAGTCAATTCCCAGAGCACCCCCGTAGGGTGCGCATTCACTGCGCACCGAATGTGGCGCGGCATAGATCATTGGTGGCTTTGTAAATCACCTGTCAGGCAAAGGGTGGCCGGGCCGCTGCGCGGCTGTTAACCGGCCCGACGCGTCAAATAGATGTCCAATGCGAGCCCGAAGCTGCCGTTCGCTTCTGGTTTGTGAAGATCGATAATGGACCTTTAGCCATACCACCCCCCCCTCCGAACGCCCCGTTAACCAAATTTCTCCCCAAAAATTAACCTTTACCCGGTGCACGCAGGGTGCACGGGTTGTGCACGCATATCACCCCTCTGTTTCGGGCGGGTTTGGCGGGCGTTAACCCCACCGTGCGCTGGTCGGGCGATTTGGGGTTTTCATTCCTGTGCGTATTGGCAAAGTCTGGCGGATGGATACGGTTTCTTTTCTTCGGCTCAACATCCGCTGGCTCGCAGCGGGCGCGTTGCTCACTTTTATGTCGAGCTTCGGGCAGACGTTTTTTATCTCGATTTTCGCTGGTGAAATTCGGGCCGAGTTCGGGCTAAGTCACGGGGAATGGGGCGGAATTTATGCTCTTGGCACTTTGGCTTCTGCCATTGTCATGGTCTGGGCCGGCGGGCTGACCGACCATTTTCGCGTCCGCACGCTTGGCCCCGTTGTGCTGGTTTTGCTCGCGTCGGCCTGCGCCTTCATGGCCACCAACCATGCCGCATGGCTTTTACCCGCCGTGATATTTGCCCTGCGCCTCACAGGTCAGGGGATGAGCAGCCACATCGCCGTCGTCGCCATGGCCCGCTGGTTCACCCAAACCCGCGGCCGCGCCCTCTCCATCGCCACGCTCGGCTTTTCGGCGGGCGAAGCTGTGCTGCCGCTGCTCTTTGTGGCGCTCCTCACGATGTATGACTGGCGGCTTCTCTGGGGCGCTGCAGGCCTCGTTGCGTTGCTCGGAATTCCTATTCTCATCAGCCTGTTACGCGAAGAGCGCACACCGCAATCCATGGCCAAATCCTCCCAATCTCTGGGAATGAACAAACGCCACTGGACGCGCAATCAGGCCATGTCTCATTGGCTCTTCTGGGTTATGGTTCCGAGCATCCTCGGCCCCTCAGCATTCGGCACAGCACTCATGTTTCATCAGGTGCATTTCTCTGAAATCAAGGACATCTCCCACCTCACGTTCGTTGCCATGTTCCCTGTCTACACGGCGGTCACAACCTGTTCTATGGTGCTCTCCGGCTGGGCGCTTGACCGCTTCGGCACACCCCGACTCATCGTCTTTATGTATCTCCCAGCCGTTGCAGCCTTCCTTGTTTTCGGCCTTGGCACGGGAACAGGAGGCTTGCTGCTTGGCTTTGTGCTTTTCGGCCTCACATCCGGTGCCAATGCAACCCTCCCCAATGCCTTTTGGGCAGAGTTTTATGGCACCGGCTCTATCGGCGCGATCAAGGCCATGGCCGCCGCTGTTATGGTGCTTGGCTCGGCCATCGGGCCGGGCCTCACAGGCTGGGCGATCGACGCGGGCATCGGCCTTGAGGCCCAATATACGGCTGTCTCCGTCTACTTCCTCGGGGCAACGGCGCTCTTGTTTTTCGGAGTTCGAAAGGCGGCAACATTGCTGCCTCCCAGGGCCTAGAACGCTTGTTATTAAGGCTTTTGCCAGCTAAGAACCTAGTCAGAGCGGCCCTGCACAGCGCTGCGCCACAGAGCCAAGGACGACAATGACCGACCTGAAAGATACCCCCGCAATCCTCTCGGCACGGCGCGTTCTGACAACAGAGGCAAACGCCATTCTGGAAATGGTCAAACATCTTCCCGAAAGCTTCAGCGACGTTGTTGAGCTCATCCTCAATACAACCGGCCGTGTCATCATTTCCGGTGTCGGAAAATCTGGCCACATCGGGCGCAAAATCTCGGCAACCCTCGCCAGCACAGGCACCCCCTCCTATTTTGTTCACGCCTCTGAAGCCAGCCACGGCGACCTTGGTATGATCACCGACCAAGACATCGTTGTTCTCATTTCCAATTCCGGCGAGACGCAAGAATTGCGCGATATTCTCTTGCACACACGCCGCTTCAACATCCCGTTGATTGGCATGTCCTCAAAGGGCAACAGCACGCTTTTGCAATCGGCCGATTACAAGCTGACCCTGCCCGATCTGCCCGAGGCCTGCGCCATCGGCATGGCGCCGACAACCTCGACAACCCTCACACTGGCAATGGGTGATGCGCTCGCGGTTGCCGTCATGGAAGCGCGCGGATTTGACTCTGATGACTTCCTCAAGAACCACCCTGGAGGCAAGCTTGGTGCGCAGCTTTCGCGCGTGTCCGAGCTGATGCACAAGGGAGAAAAAGTTCCGACCGTCGGGGCAGACACACCCATGCCTGACGTGCTTCTTTCAATGACATCCAAGGGCTTTGGCATCACCGGCGTGGTTAAAGACGGCGCGCTTATCGGCGTTATCTCCGACGGGGACTTACGCCGCCATATGGGCAACCTGATGGAAAAGACCGCCGCAGAAATCGCCTCGATTGACCCAGTCACAGTCACCCCCGATCTCTTTGCTGCCAAGGCGCTGGCCATTCTGAACGCGCGCAAAATCTCTGTGCTCATGGTGGTTGACGAGGCCAAGCGCCCTATCGGCATTGTTCATATTCACGATCTTCTGCGCGCAGGTGTTGCATGAAAACCGTTGTCCTCATCCCCGCTCGCTACGCCTCGACGCGCTATCCGGGCAAGCCGCTGGCAACCCTTCGCCAAAAAGACGGCAGTGAGAAATCCCTGATCCAGATGAGCTATGAGGCGGCCTCGCAAATCGCTGGGGTGGCCGAGGTTTACGTTGTGACCGATGATGCGCGCATCCGCGAAGCTTCCGAGGAGTTTGGCGCACAGGTGATCATGACAAGCCCCGCGCGCGAGAACGGAACCGCCCGTGTGGCCGAGGCTGTCGAATTGGCTGGGCTTGACGCCGATCTGATTGTCAACTTTCAGGGCGATGCCCCCCTCACACCGCCGTGGTTTGTGGAAGATCTGATCGCCGCGATGAAGGCCGATGCAACAGCCCAAATGGCGACGCCGGTTTTGCAGTGTGATGCCCAGACCTACGCCATGTTCAAGGAAGACCGCGCCGCTGGCCGTGTCGGCGGAACCACAGCGGTGTTTGGCGCCAATGGCCGCGCGATCTATTTCTCAAAAGAGGTGCTGCCCTATATCGACGCAGGCAAAGTGCCCTCCGAAAATATCCCCGTTTATCATCATGTTGGCGTCTACGCCTACCGCCCCGAAGCGCTCAAAGCCTATATCTCTTGGCCCGAGTGCCAGTTGGAAAAGCTTGAAGGGCTGGAGCAACTGCGCTTTTTATACAATGGCACTGCTGTGAAATGTGTTGAGGTAGAAGCGCGTGGCCGGCTCTTCTGGGAGCTGAACAACCCCGAAGACGTGGCCCGCATAGAAAAGGTATTGGCAGAGCAATGACAAAGACACTCGACATTCAAGGCATCAAGATCGGTGGCAGCGCCCCCTTTGCGCTTATCACCGGCCCCTGCCAGCTTGAAAGCCTCGATCATGCCCGCATGATGGCCGAACGTATTGCCGAGGCCTGCGCGCCCACCGGCACAGGCTTCATCTTCAAGGCTAGCTATGACAAGGCCAACCGCTCTTCCATCAGCACAAAGCGGGGCCTCGGCATGGATGAGGGCCTCTCGATCCTGTCCAAAATCCGCGAGGAGTTCGGCTGTCCTGTGCTCACCGATGTGCACCTGCCAGATCATTGTGCGCCCGCTGCCGAGGCTGTCGATGTGCTCCAGATCCCCGCATTTCTCTGCCGCCAGACAGACCTGCTGCTTGCAGCGGGCGAAACAGGCGCTGCGATCAACGTGAAAAAAGGCCAGTTCCTCGCGCCTTGGGATATGGGCAATGTCGCCGAAAAAATCGCCAGCACAGGCAACGCGCGGATCATGCTTTGCGACCGCGGCACAAGCTTTGGCTATAACACGCTTGTGTCAGATTTCCGGGGCCTGCCAACAATGGCCGCCACGGGCTACCCCGTGGTGTTTGATGCAACCCACTCTGTCCAGCAGCCAGGTGGCCACGGCACAACATCGGGCGGCCAACGTGAGTTTGCCCCTGTGCTGGCCCGAGCGGCGGTGGCGGTCGGTGTTTCGGCGCTTTTCATCGAAACGCATGAAGACCCCGACAACGCCCCAAGCGACGGCCCGAACATGATCCCCATAGATCAGATGCAAGCTCTTATCGGCACTCTCACTCGCTATGATGCGATCAGCAAAGAAGCCTAGCGCATGAAGGTGACGCCAACAGCCCTCCCCGACGTGCTCATTCTGGAGCCAGCCCGCCACGGCGACGCACGCGGGTTTTTCTCGGAAAGCTGGAACAAGGCGCGCATGGAGAAACACGGTATCAGCGTGGATTTCGTGCAAGACAATCACTCGCTGTCTTCAGCCATTGGCACGGTGCGTGGGCTGCACTTTCAGGCTCCTCCTCATGCGCAGGCCAAGCTGGTGCGCTGCGGGCGCGGGGCGCTCTTTGACGTGGCCCTCGATATCCGCAAAGGCTCTCCCAGCTACGGGAAATGGGTTGGTGTTGAGCTCAGCTTTGACAATGGCAAACAGCTCTTCATCCCCGAAGGCTTCGCCCACGGCTTCATCACCCGCACGCCTGACACCGAGATCATCTACAAGTGCAACGCCTACTATTCGCCCGAGGCCGATGGCGCAATTTTGTGGAGCAGCTGCGGGGTTGATTGGGGCTTTGACGGCAGACCGGAGTTGAGCGCCAAAGACGCCGCAGCAACCCCCTTTGCAAAGTTTAGCAGCCCCTTCACATGGGAGGGTGCGGCATGAAGCTTCTCGTCACAGGTGGCGCTGGCTTTATCGGCTCGGCCGTGGTGCGCCTCGCCGTATCGCGTGGCCACGAGGTCATCAACCTCGACGCGCTCACCTATGCCGGCTGCCTTGAAAATGTCGCCAGCGTGGCTGACAGCCCGCTCTATACATTCGAACATGCCGATATCCGCGATTTGGCCAAGTTAGAGACTGTTTTTGCCCAACATAAACCCGATGCCGTGATGCATCTCGCGGCCGAGAGCCATGTTGACCGCAGCATTGATGGCCCGCAGGCTTTCATCGAAACCAACGTCATGGGCACGTATAACATGCTCCAGGCCGCGCGCGGCCACTGGGAGAGCCAAGGCAAACCAGACAGCTTCCGCTTTCATCATATCTCGACAGATGAGGTCTTCGGCTCGCTCGGCGCAACCGGCCAGTTTACCGAAGAAACCCCCTATGACCCGCGCTCGCCCTATTCGGCCTCCAAAGCCAGCAGTGACCACCTCGTCCGCGCTTGGGCCGAAACCTACGGCCTGCCTGTGGTGCTCACAAATTGCTCCAACAATTACGGCCCCTACCACTTCCCCGAAAAGCTCATTCCAGTGGTGATCCTCAACGCGCTTCATGGCCGTCCGATCCCGATCTACGGCAAAGGCGAAAATGTGCGCGACTGGCTCTATGTCGAAGATCACGCCGACGCGCTTTTGCTGGTGCTTGAGAAGGGCCGGTTGGGCCGCAGCTACAACATCGGCGGCGAAAACGAGCGCAGCAATCTCGCTCTGGTTCAGACGATCTGCTCGATCCTCGATAGGCTCAAACCCGCTTCCAAGCCCTATGCCGAACTCATCGAATTTGTCACAGACCGCCCCGGGCATGACTTGCGTTATGCGATTGACCCGTCACGCATCCGCGACGAGCTCGGCTGGCGGCCTTCGGTGACTGTCGAAGAAGGCTTGGAAAAAACCGTGCGCTGGTATCTGGAAAACGAGGCGTGGTGGCAGCCTCTTCTGGCGCGGCAGGGCGTGGGCGAAAGGCTCGGAACAGGATGAGCGTTCTCGTCTTCGGCAAAAGCGGGCAAGTCGCGATGGAGCTTCAACGCATCCACCCCAACTATACCTACCTCAGCCGCGCCGAAGCCGATCTGAGCAAGCCCGAAACCTGCGCCGCAGCCATCCTTGCCGCAAAGCCCCGCGCCGTGATCAATGCTGCCGCCTACACAGCCGTTGACCGCGCCGAAGAGGAGGAGGCGCTGGCGCACACAATCAACGCGCAGGCCCCCGCCGCCATGGCCCGCGCCTGCGCCAGCCTTGGTATCGCACTCATTCACATCTCGACAGATTATGTCTTTGACGGCAGCGGTGACACGCCCCGCACGCCAGATGCCGACACCGCACCTCTCAATGCCTATGGCCGCAGCAAGCTTGCGGGCGAAGAAGCCATCCGCGCAAGCGGCGCGCTCCATGCAATCCTGCGCACCTCATGGGTGTTTTCAGCGCATGGCAACAACTTCGTCAAAACCATGCTGCGCCTTTCAGAAACGCGCGATACGCTCAGCATCGTGGCCGACCAAATCGGCGGCCCAACACCCGCCTCCGCCATTGCAGAGGCCTGCGCTCACCTCTCCAGAAATATCTCAACAAGCGGAACCTACCATTTTTCTGGCGCACCCGAGACAAGCTGGGCCGGTTTCGCCCGAGAGATCTTTGCCCAAGCGGGCCGCGCGGTAACAGTCCAAGAGATTACAACAGCAGACTTCCCCACGCCAGCAAAACGCCCGCTCAATTCTCGGCTGGATTGTGCCTCACTCCTGTCAGATTTCACGATTAGTCAACCCAAATGGCGTAACGAGTTAAACATGGTAATTAGAAAGCTGACATGAACACACGCAAAGGGATTATCCTCGCAGGCGGATCGGGCACACGGCTCTATCCGATCACAATGGGCGTTTCAAAACAGCTCTTACCGATCTACGATAAGCCGATGATCTACTATCCGCTGTCTGTTCTCATGTTCGGCGGAATCCGCGAGATCGCGATCATCACAACCCCACAAGATCAGGATCAGTTCCAGCGTACGCTTGGCAACGGATCGCAATGGGGCCTCTCGCTCACCTATATCACCCAGCCTTCGCCAGACGGGCTGGCCCAAGCCTACCTGCTGGCAAAAGACTTCCTCGCTGGGGCGCCCAGCGCAATGATTTTGGGCGATAACATCTTTTTCGGCCACGGCTTGCCAGAGGTGCTCGCCGCCGCCGACACGATAGAAACAGGTGGCACAGTTTTTGGTTACCGCGTTGCCGATCCTGAGCGCTATGGCGTTGTTGATTTTGCGCAAGACGGCACAGTCAAATCAATCATCGAGAAGCCCGAGGTCCCGCCCTCAAACCATGCTGTCACAGGCCTCTACTTTCTCGATGGCTCAGCCCCCGAGCGCGCCGCCAACGTGCAGCCCTCCGCGCGCGGCGAGCTGGAAATCACCTCGCTGCTTGAAAGCTATCTGGCCGAAGGCTTGCTCAACGTGCAGCAAATGGGCCGTGGCTATGCCTGGCTCGATACGGGCACACATGGTTCGCTGCTTGATGCAGGGAATTTTGTGCGCACGCTCTCCGAGCGGCAGGGCCTGCAAGTGGGTAGCCCCGAAGAAATCGCCTACTCGAAAGGCTGGATCACAGCCGAAGAGCTGCGCAGCCGCGCCGAGGGCTTCGCCAAAAACTCCTACGGACAATATCTGCTCAACCTGCTGAAATAGCTCAGCGCTGGCGGCGCAAGTAAACGTAATAGGCCCCGCCACCGCCATGGCGCAAATGGGCCTCTGTTACTTGCAAAACAAGTTGCGCCAAAGGTGGTGTGCTCAACCATTGTGGAACCTGATGGCGCAGCACCCCGAACCGCACAGGAATGGGCCCCCCATCATCGCGCAGCTTTCCCTTCCCGGTCACAACCAACACAAGCCGTTTTTGGGTCTGGTAAGCTTTCATGATAAACGCCGTCAGCCGCGGATGCGCCTGATCCAGCGTCATCCCGTGCAAGTCAATCTTTGCCTCGGGCTTCAGCTTGCCTTGTTTGAGCCTGCCATGAGCTTTCTTGTCCATCTGCACAGGCGCTTTGGCCACACGCTCGCGTATATCGGGCAGCACATCAATTGCAGGCCGATACTCTTTGGCACTGGTGCTCATTTCAAACGGAGCAATTGGCTCTCGCGCCCGCTTAACCACAGGCATGGCGTTGCGCAGCGCTTCTTGGGGCTTACGGCGCTTGGGGTGCATGGGCACCGCCGTTTCGGCAACCTTCCCCCAAAGCTCCAGCTCGTCCTTATGCAGCTTGCGGCGGCTCATTGCGCATCCACGGGCAAATGCGCATAAGCCGTCTGGATCGGCATCAAAACAACCATCCGGCCAGGGTCTTTCAGGCGGCCTGCTTCACGGCCCGCCGCATCCCCTGTGCCAAAGAAAATATCAGCCCGTTGCGCCCCCTTGATCGCCGAACCTGTGTCCTGAGCAATCATCAGACTGCGGATCTTGCTCTCCCCGTCTTTTTCAACCCAAACCGGCGCGCCCAAGGGCGTATAGCGTGGATCAACAGCAATAGAGCGCAATGTGGTGATTGAGCGGTTCATGGCGCCCAGCGGCCCCAACTCGGCTGGAACCTCATTGACCTCCCGAAAAAAGACATAAGACGGGTTGTGCCGCAACAGCTCCAGCCCTTCAACAGGGTTGCGCCGCACCCAATTCTTGATCACCTGCGCCGAAACTTGGTGGACGTTGTAAACCCCGCGCCGCACAAGCTCTCGCCCGACAGAGCGGTATTCATGGCCATTTTTGCCACCATAACCAACACGGATAAAGCGCCCGTCCGGCAGCTTGATCCGGCCCGAGCCCTGCACCTGCAAAAAGAACAGCTCCACAGCATCGTCCACCCAGGCAATCTCAAGGCCACGGCCGGCCAGCACATTTGTTTCCTCAATCTCGCGCCGGCTGAGAAACCGGCCGTCGCGGGCTTCGGGGGGTTGGCGATAAACAGGGAAACGGTAGCGTGCAGACGGTTTTATATCCCCGCTCAGCTCGGGTTCGAAATAACCGGTAAAAAGCATGGGCTTCCCATCGCTGATCTCGACCGGGCGGAAAAAGAGCTCAAAAAACGCCTTGGCGTTTTTCTGCTCGGCAGCGGCACGACACAGGCTGCGCCATTCGAGGGTTTTCATATCTGCGCAAGTGTTCAGAAAAACGCTCAGCGCCGCAGCATGATCATCCTCATGCCAGCCATCCAGATCAGAAAAATCTACTATACGGTGCCGTATCTCTTCTGCGGCATCTGCTGCTCTGGTCATGGTAAGCCCAGCCAATATCGCCGCTAAAAGAAATCGCTTCATTCACCCGTGGCAACCAAAATCCAGTTCGGATCATTCACGCCCATTTCGCGCTCGAACGTCCAGATATCTTTCTGGGTTTTGACCTTGCCTTCCTCACCTTCAACTATCTCGCCGTCAGTATCTCGCACAACCGAGGTCAACTCGCCAACAAATTTCACAGAAATCTCGGCTATCCCGCTGGCTTCATGAAAATCTGCTGCATGAATGGCAAGTTCGCGAATGCCCACAAACTCTGCCTCGACGGTCAGACCCTGCGCCGCGCGCGCCGCGACGCCCTCTGAAAATGCCTCGAAAACCTCCTCCGACAGGAAGGGTTTGATCTCATCCATAGCGCCCCGCTCAAAGCCCATCAGGATCATCTCATAAGCGCCACGCGCCCCCGACAAGAAGGTGCCCACCCCAAAAGAGGGCTCTCGCTGTTTCATCCGCGAAAGCGCTTTGGCAATGTCACTGCCCTCTTCAGCGTGGTCGAGAATATCTTCATCCGGGCCCCCTTCGATCACCTCGAATTTGCGCTGGCCCCTCTCAAGCCCGGCAGGCGGCACTTGTGGCGTTTCATAACCCTCGCGGGTTCCCAAGACGCTGCGCAGCCGCAAAATAAGAAAAATGGCGATCCCCGCAAGGACAACAAGCTGGAGAATAGGCGAATTCATGGAAACCTCATTAAGTGAGCGTGGCAAAAGGCGCTATCTGCACCTATGTAGGTTATGGGCGCGATCAAGTCTACTACGCCCACCGAATTGCAGGAGATCAACAATATGTGGCTGTTAATCGCGTTTATTGCCGTGCCGCTCATCGAAATTGCGCTCTTTATTGAGGTTGGTGGAGCGATAGGGCTTTGGCCGACCCTGCTGATTGTTGTCTTGACCGCCTTTTTGGGAACCCGCCTGCTGCGCACCCAAGGCGCCCTGGCGCTCAACAATCTGCGCAGCTCTTTCAGTGATTTGCGAGACCCGACAGAGCCACTGGCCCATGGCGCCATGATCCTCTTTTCCGGTGCGCTGTTGCTCACACCGGGGTTCTTCACCGATGCGCTGGGCTTTGCGCTGCTCATCCCCGCCGTGCGTCAGGCTGTGTTTGCCTACCTGCGCGCGCGCGTCACGGTTCAGACATTTCAAAACCCGCACCAAAGCCAAACGGGGCCCACAACAAACGATGATATCATCGACGCCGAATATCGCGAAGTCAAACGCCCAACACATGCGCCCTCTGGCTGGACAAAACACTAAAGCCCAGCAGAGTGAGGTTCATCCCCCGTCAAACCGCCTCAAGCCCACCTTGCTTTTCACCAGTGGGCATTGAGGCCACCGCGCCTTCTTGCTAAGGCTCTTTCAAGATTATTTTTAGGAGAAAAAAATGGCCGAGAATGGCGCTGCTGAAACAGCTTCTGAAGCACCCCAAGTTAAAATGAATGTCCTCAACCAGTTTATCCGCGACCTGTCCTTTGAGAATATTCTGGCCCAGAAGGGCGTTCAGGGCGAAGTCACACCCGATGTAAACGTGCAAGTAAACCTCGACGCAAAAAAGCGCTCGCCCGAGCATCAGTATGAGGTGGCGATCAAGCTGATCGTAACCTCCGTAAACAAGGAAAACACCTCTGAGAAACTGTTTCTCTTGGAAATCGACTATGTCGGGATTTTCAACATCGAGGGCGTTCCAGAAGATCAGCTGCACCCTTTCCTTCTGATCGAGTGCCCACGCCTGCTCTTCCCGTTCCTGCGGCGCATTGTTTCAGATGTCACGCGAGATGGCGGCTTCCCGCCTCTCAATCTCGAAACAATCGACTTCATGGCGCTTTATCGGCAAGAGCTTCTGCGCCGTCAGGCCGCCGAAAAACCCGATCTGGTATCCTGAAAACTAGCCCAGTTTCTTCCAGAGAGCGCCGTCGCCCAAACTTTCGACAAATGCGTCATGGGCGGCGGCTTCCTGCTCGGTAATCCTGGATGGCAGAGGCGCCTTGCGCGGCTGCGCACGCCAGCTCACGGCACCGGTTTCAACCGCGTTTTGAACATGGCTGGAGAGCGCAAAATCTGGTTGTTTGCCGCCAATCAACTCAAGATAAACTTCCGCAAGAATTTCAGAATCCAGCAAAGCCCCATGAAGCGTGCGTGACGAGTTATCAATATTGAACCGTCGGCAAAGCGCGTCCAGAGAGGCGGGTGAACCGGGAAATTTCTTGCGCGCAATATCGAGCGTATCCAACGCCTGACTCATCGGAATCTGCGGGGCATTCATCCATTTGAGCTCTGCATTGAGAAATTTCATGTCAAAGGCAGCATTATGGATAACCAACGTAGAGTCTTGAATAAAATCAAGAAACGCCTGCCCGATTTGGGCAAATTTCGGCTTGTCCGCCAGAAATTCGTCTCCCAGCCCATGCACCTCAAATGCTTCTTGAGGCATCCCGCGTTCCGGGTTGATATATTGATGATAGGTGCGCCCCGTGGGCATATGGTTGATCAGCTCCACCGCTCCGATCTCAACAATCCGGTCGCCCTGCATGGGCTCAAAGCCTGTTGTTTCCGTATCGAGAACGATCTCACGCATTGCTCATACCTGCCCTGATTTTCTGTAGGATCGCCTTCACCTGTGCCGCAGCGCTTTCTGGCGTATCTGTTTGCACAACATAGTCTGCGCGCGCGCGTTTTTCCACATCTGGCATCTGCTTTGCCAAGATCATGTCAAACTGCGCTTCTGTCATGGTGCCGCGCTCAAGCACACGGGCGCGTTGCGTGGCTGCATCAACGCTCACAACAACCACAACATCCATCTGCGCTGCATTGCCCCCCTCAAACAGCAAGGGAATATCGAACACGATAATATCGGCGCGCGCCTGTTCTGCAAAGCTGGACCGGTCTTTTGCCACAAGCGGATGGACGATCGCTTCTATCTTTTTCAGGCTCTCGGGCCTCTGTGACAGAATGTCTTTAAGCTTCTGACGTGATACTTCGCCGTTCACCACCGCCGCAGGAAAAGCCTGCGCCATTGGCTCAACAGCTGCACCGCCTTTGGCATAAAGCCTATGCACCGCCGCGTCCGCGTCCCAGACAGCGCATCCCTCCGCCGCAAACAGCTTGGCCGTGCTCGACTTTCCCATACCAATCGAGCCGGTCAGCCCCAACCAAACAGCCATTACCGCAACACCGCAGTGCGTGTTTCGTTCGTCACCTCGGGGCGCACACCAAACCAGCGCTCAAAAGCGGGCACAGCCTGATGCAGCAACATGCCAAGCCCGTCCACTGTGATGCATCCCGCCTGATTGGCCGTGTTGAGGAAATCTGTGACGAGCGGCGCATAGACAAGGTCCGTCACCAAGGCGCCCTTTTGCAATCCGTCCAACGGCACGCGCAAAGCTGGCTTACCCACCATCCCAAGCGATGTTGTGTTCACAACGGTTGTGGCTTCTTCAAGCATGTTGCCTGCCTGCACCCAATCCACCACCGTCAAGCGCTGCCCGAAATCAGCCCGCAGCTGCTCGGCCCGGGGCTTGGTTCTGTTTGAAAGCAAGATCTCTGGCACGCCCGCATCCAACAACGCCGCAATAACGGCGCGGGCCGCACCGCCCGCCCCCAAAACAGCCGCTGGCCCGGCTTTCGGGTTCCAGTCGGGCGCTTTCTGGCGCAAATTCTGAATAAAGCCATAGCCATCCGTGTTGTCGGCATGGATCTTCCCGTCTTTACGGAAGATCAATGTATTGGCCGACCCAATCAAAGCCGCCCGATCTGTCACAAGATCCGCCATCGACATGACCTGTTCTTTGTAAGGCACGGTCACATTGGCCCCTACAAATCCCATTTTGGGGAGTGTTCTCACCACATTTTCAAGGTCATCCTGCGCCACATCCAGCGGCACATAGTGTCCAGCGATCCCCAGAGACTTCAACCAATGGGTGTGCAACGCCGGTGATTTCGAATGCGCAATGGGAGAGCCGATAACCCCCGCCAAAGGAATTTTTGCCAACGTCATCCGTCCAGATCTCCTGACAGGGTTAAATAATTGATCATCTCCAACAGCGGCAAGCCAAGAACGGTGAAATAATCTCCCTCGATCCTGCTGAAGAGGCGCACGCCCTCTTTCTCCAATTTATAGCCACCCACAGAGCTTTGAAGGTCCGGCCAGTTGCGCTGCGCATATTCTTTCAGAAATGAGTCCGAAATGTCGCGCATATAAAGCCGAACCTGCCCCACATGCCGCCAGATCGGCGCACCATCATGGTAAATAACCGCCGCAGACAACAGGCTATGGCGCTTGCCTTTCAGCGCTTGGAGCTGGGCAATAACTTCTTCCAAGCTTTCAGGCTTTGATAAGATATTTCCATTAAAATCAACAACCTGGTCACATCCAATCACAAGCTTTTCCAGATGCTTGCCACCGATTTTCCGGGCTTTGGCCTCTGCCAGTGCATCGGCGATGTCGCGCGGGCTCGCGGCCTCTGCTTGCAGCGCGGTTTTCAGCATGTCTTCATCGACGCGTGGCTTGACCACCTCAAAGGCAATCCCAGCGTTTTTGAGCATTTGGGCCCGGATATGTGAGCCTGAAGCCAGAATGATTTCTCGTGACATGTGGATAACTCCGCTAATCTTTCGGAGTAGTTACTGCACAAATCCCCTCACAATCAACGCTGCCACCCCATTTCAGGAAAACTGCCGGTTCTCAGGCGGTTTCAATCAAACAAACCTCAAGGGGATAAGAGTAACCTTCAAAGCAGCCAAAACACAAAGGTCGCTCATCCATACACAGATTCTCCACAGGCGACTCGGGCTATGATTTTGTAAATAAATACATAATTTCAATATCTTGTTAAACTTATGGGCCCGATTCAGTCAGTGTTTCGGCTATTTGTTAACACTTGAGTAACCCTTTGGATAACTCGATAATCCACAGGCAAGGCCTTGCCTACTTCATCATCAACCTTTCTTTCTTTTATATTTATTTATAAGGGGAGAGAGAAAGGATGGTGGATATGTCAGACCTGCTCGCTGAAGTTTACCTTTGGACCAAATCTTTCCATATCATGTCTGTCGTGGCTTGGATGGCCGGTCTGTTTTATCTTCCACGTTTGTTTGTTCATCACACCGAGCAAAGCACACCCGGCGATGAGAAAGATGTGCTTCTTCAAATGATGGAAGCCAAGCTGCTCCGGCTGATCATGAACCCAGCAATGATTTCAACATGGGTATTTGGCCTTCTCCTTGTGTTCACGCCAGGTATTGTTGATTGGTCCTCGATCTGGCCCTGGACAAAAGCCGCTAGCGTGCTGCTTATGACATGGTTTCACCATTGGTTAGCAAACAGACGTAAAGATTTCATCAATGGCACCAACACAACCTCTGGCCGTCACTACCGGATGATGAACGAGCTCCCCACCGTGTTGATGATCGTGATCGTGCTTTCTGTGGTCGTTAAATTCTAAAATATTGACTCAGAGCAGCCCGCAGCCTATGCCAGCAGCAAGCCTGCCCGTCCTGGGACCACAGGTATTTCCATTTCAAAATTTACACATCTCCCGTTATCGGGGGTAAAGGCCATGCTATGACACAAGACGCACAAGAACAGCTTCACCTCGCCGAGCTGAAAGCCATGCACCCAAAAGAACTGGTGACAATGGCCGAAGAGCTGGAAATCGAAAACGCGACCACCATGCGCAAGGGCGAGATCATGTTCTCGATCCTCAAAGAGCGAGCCGAAGAAGGTTGGATGATCGGCGGTGAAGGGGTGCTTGAAGTGCTTCAAGACGGATTTGGCTTCTTGCGCGCGCCCGAGGCCAATTATCTTCCCGGCCCTGACGATATTTATGTCTCTCCTGAAATTCTGCGCAAGTTTTCGCTGCGCACGGGCGATACGATTGAAGGGCACCTGAAACAGCCCGAAGACAACGAGCGCTATTTTGCATTAACAAACGTTACCAAGATCAATTTTGAAGAGCCCGAAAAAGCGCGTCACAAAATTGCCTTTGATAACCTGACACCACTCTACCCTGACGAGCGGTTGAAGATGGAGATCGAAGATCCCACCATCAAAGACAAATCTGCACGGATCATTGATCTTGTCGCCCCCATCGGCAAAGGCCAGCGCTCGCTTATCGTTGCGCCGCCGCGCACGGGTAAAACAGTCTTGCTCCAGAATATCGCTCACAGCATCGAAAAGAACCACCCTGAGTGCTATCTCATCGTCTTGCTGATAGATGAGCGCCCAGAGGAGGTCACAGACATGCAGCGCTCTGTGAAGGGCGAGGTTGTGTCTTCCACATTTGACGAACCAGCGACACGCCACGTCGCCGTCTCCGAGATGGTTATCGAGAAGGCCAAGCGCCTTGTTGAGCACAAGCGTGATGTGGTCATTCTGCTGGATTCAATCACCCGCCTTGGCCGCGCTTTCAACACCACGGTGCCATCTTCTGGTAAGGTTCTCACAGGGGGTGTCGATGCCAACGCGCTCCAGCGCCCCAAGCGCTTCTTTGGCGCCGCGCGCAACATTGAAGAAGGCGGCTCTCTGACAATCATCGCAACCGCTCTGATTGATACGGGCTCGCGCATGGATGAAGTCATCTTTGAAGAATTCAAAGGCACCGGCAACTCTGAGATCGTGCTTGACCGCAAGGTCGCAGACAAGCGGGTCTTCCCGGCTATGGATATTTTGAAATCTGGCACCCGCAAAGAGGATCTGCTGGTTGAGGCAAAAGACCTGCAAAAAACCTTCGTTCTGCGTCGGATTCTCAACCCTATGGGCACAACAGATGCGATCGAATTCTTGCTTGGAAAGCTCAAGCAAACCAAAACAAATGGCGAATTCTTCGACTCCATGAACACATAAAAATGTTCTAAAACAATGGGTTATGAAAATGAGCACGATTTTTGCCCAAGCCACCGCAGCGGGTAAGGCAGGCGTGGCTGTGGTCCGGATTTCCGGGCCACAAGCGTTTTCGGCGGCATCGGCGCTTTGCGGAGCCTTGCCGGCGCCAAGGCAAGCCGGGCTCAGGGCGTTGCACAGCGCTGCTGGTGAGAAACTGGACGAAGCGCTTGTGCTCTGTTTCCCCGAGAAAGCGAGCTTCACCGGAGAAGAAAC
>NZ_CAKZKL010000025.1 GCF_937123735.1 uncultured Lentibacter sp. | reverse complement strand
TGCCGGGCGATGACGGCGGAGAGATCGTCGGTGATGCGCTCCAGATGGGCGATTTTTTCTTCAAGAGGTTCCATGCGCCAGCGATACACCAAGCCAAAGGCGGGCGAAAGGTCGCCTTGCCCCGAGAGGAGCCATAAGTTAAGCCCTGCGGCAAAGCTAACACGGCAAGGACACCCCGATGGCCAAGGACAAGAAAGCCCCGCGCCCCAAGGCAGAAACGCCCAAGGGATTTCGCGACTATTTCGGCGTTGAAGTGAGTGAGCGCGCAGAGATGCTGCGCGCGATCACCGGGGTTTATCATCATTACGGGTTTGACGCTCTGGAAAGCGCGGCTGTTGAGACTGTCGAGGCGCTGGGCAAGTTTCTGCCCGATGTGGACCGGCCCAACGAGGGCGTCTTTGCGTGGCAGGAGTTTGACGAGGACGGCAAGGGCGACTGGCTTGCCTTGCGCTATGATCTCACCGCCCCTTTGGCGCGGGTTTATGCGCAGCACCGCAACGCGCTGCCCACGCCTTACCGCCGCTATGCCATGGGCCCTGTCTGGCGCAACGAGAAGCCGGGGCCGGGGCGCTACCGGCAGTTTTACCAGTGTGATGCGGATACGGTTGGCACGGCCAGCGTGGCCGCCGATGCGGAGATTTGCGCGATGTTGAGTGACACGCTGGAGAAGGTCGGCATTCCGCGCGGCGACTATATTGTGCGGATCAACAACCGGAAGGTGCTGAACGGGGTGCTGGAGGCCACCGGTGTTTCTGATGCGGCCAAGCAGGCCGACGTGCTGCGCACCATCGACAAGTTTGACAAGGTGGGCGCGGCGGGTGTGCGCGAGCTTTTGGGCAAGGGGCGGCTGGATGCCTCGGGGGCCTATATTGACGGTGTCGGCCTGACGGATGCGCAGGCGGAACCTGTCTTGACCTTCCTCACCTCCAAGGGCGCGGGCAATGCCGAGACGCTGGCCAACTTGCGCGGCGCTGTGGGCGAGAGTGCCACGGGGGCCGAGGGTGTGAACGAGCTAGAAGAGATGGCGCAGCTTCTGGCCGCGCAGGGCTATGGCGAGGATCGTATCGTGATTGACCCGAGCGTCGTGCGCGGGCTTGGGTATTACACCGGCCCGGTTTTTGAGGCCGAGCTGACCTTTGAAATTCTCGATGAGAAGGGCCGCAAGCGGCAGTTTGGTTCTGTGGCCGGTGGCGGGCGTTATGATGACTTGGTCAAGCGCTTTACCGGGCAGGCTGTGCCGGCCACTGGCGTTTCTATCGGGGTGGACCGCCTGCTTGCGGCGCTGCGCGAGAAGGGCCGGCTGGAGAGCAAGGCGGCGGGGCCGGTTGTTGTCACTGTGATGGATAAGGCACGCATGGCGGAGTATCAGGGGATGGTGGCCGAGCTGCGGCAAGCGGGGATCAGGGCCGAGGTCTATCTTGGCAACCCCAAGAACTTTGGCAACCAGCTCAAGTATGCCGATAAGCGCGAAAGCCCTGTGGCGATTATCGCGGGGAGTGATGAGGCCGAGCGCGGTGTGGTGCAGATCAAGGATCTGATCCTGGGGGCAAAGATTGCCCAGAGCGCGACGCTGGAAGAGTGGAAAGAGCGGCCCAGCCAGTTTGAGGTGCCGCGCGCCGAACTTGTAAGCAAGGTGCGCGAGATATTGGACAGCAACGATGCCTGAGGGGTTGGCAAAACGGGCCGAGGCGGCGCGCGTTCGGGCGATGTTTGAGGCGGCAGGCGCGCTGCCTGTGGAGACATCGGTTTTGCAGCCTGCGGAGCTGCTTTTAGACCTTTACGGCGAGGATATCCGCGCGCGGGCCTATGTGACCTCGGACGCCCTGCGCGGCGAGCAGATGCTGCGGCCGGACTTTACCGTGCCGGTGGTGCAGATGCATATGCAGCACGGGGCGGAGCCGGCGCGCTATACCTACTCCGGCGAGGTGTTTCGCCGTCAGGAAGATGACGCGAGCCGCGCCAACGAGTATTTGCAGGTGGGCTATGAGATATTTGAGCGCGATGCGCCGCATGAGGCGGATGCGGAGGTTTTTGCGCTGATGTCCTCGGTGTTGCGTGGGCTGCCTCTGCGGGCCGCGACGGGGGACATTGGCATTTTGATGGCCGCCGTCGAGGGGCTGCGCACAACCGCGCGCCGCAAGGCGGCGCTGCGGCGGCATATCTGGCGGCCCAAGCGCTTTCGGGCGCTGATTGACCGCTTCTCGGGGCGCAGCGAGGTGCCTGCAAGCCGCTTGGCGCTGCTGGCAGCGGCAGACCCTTTTGCACAGGCGGCTCCCGAGATCGGACTGCGCGGGCGGCGCGAGATAGAGGCCCGGATTGCGGCGCTGCGCGAGGATGCGGCGGAAGGGCCGCTTGGCGCAGGCGAGGTGGCCTTGATGGAGGCCATCCTGGCGGTGCAGGAAACGCTGCCCAATGCGCTGGAGCAGCTCAGCGACATTGCGGTGGATATGCCCGCGATCGCCAAGGCTGTGGAAGGGTTGCGCCGCCGCACCGGCGCGCTGGCGGCGCGCGGCGTAGATGTGGCGCAGCTGGCGTTTGAAGGCAGTTACGGGCGCGCTTCGATGGAATATTATGATGGGTTCGTTTTTGGATTTTACGCCGAGGCGCGGGCCGATTTGCCGCCCGTGGCCAGCGGCGGGCGTTATGATGCGCTGACCCGTCAGCTTGGGCAGGGCACCGAGATTCCCGCTGTTGGCGGTGTTGTGCGCCCGGGCCTTATGCTGGGCCTGAAGGAGGGCAGCCTATGAGCCTGAAGCTGGGGGTGCCCTCCAAGGGGCGGTTGATGGAGAAAACCTTTGAGTGGTTTGCGGCGCGGGGCGTGACGCTCAGCCGTGCGGGCAGCGCGCGCGAATATGCCGGCAAGGTTGAAGGTATTGAGGGGGTCGAGCTGGTGCTGCTCTCGGCGGGGGAGATACCGCGCGAGCTTGCGGCGGGCCGTATCCATCTTGGCGTTACGGGGACAGACCTCATTCGCGAGAAGCTGGGCCAGTGGGAGCAGCGCGTGGAGGCGCTTGCAGAGCTGGGCTTTGGCCATGCGGATCTGATCATTGCTGTGCCACAGGCCTGGGTGGATGTGGACACGCTGGACGACCTTGACGCCGTGGCGGCGGCCTTTCGGGCGGAGCATGGTTTTCGGCTGCGCATTGCCACGAAATACCACCGGCTGGTGCGCGAGTATCTCAGAGAATGCGGTGTTGCGGATTACCAACTGGTGGACAGCCAGGGCGCAACGGAGGGCACGGTGAAAAACGAAACCGCCGAGGCTGTGGCGGACATCACCTCGACGGGCGACACGCTGCGTGCGAACCATCTGAAAATTCTGTCTGACGGGCTGATCTTGCGCAGCTCGGCCACGCTTTACCGCGCCCGCAATGTGGAAATGTCTCCGCAGGCGCGCTCGGATATGACCCGCCTTTTGGCGCAGCTAGATTTGTAACCATACGATCAGGTATGGTCTTGCCAATCTGGCCTTGGGAGGCAGATATTCTGGGCCGCAAAAAGCAGGTTCAGAGAATGCCAATATCGGCGAGGGCCACCGCGAGTTCGGGGGGCAGGGCATCATCGCTGGCGCGGGTCTCTGTGAGATCTGCCGGGGCGTCTTCGGGCTTGAGGTAGCGCCAGCCCTGAAACGGGCGCTTGAGCGCGGGGGCCACGCGCACCAGCTCCGGGGCAAGCACAAACCCGCAGCGGCGGATTCCGTCGCTGCCGATGATTTCTTCAAAACCGAGCACGGGCTGGCGGGCCTGAATGGCCCCTTTGATCACCCAATAGATGCTGCCACCTGCCAGAACCTCGCTCTCGCGCTTGGGCCACATGCGGGTGATGTGGAAGGGCAAGCCCTTTGGATGTTGGGCGGCGCGGGTTTTTTGCCAGGCGGCGAGGCTTTCCACGCTTTCGGTGCCGACACTTAGCTTTACCAGATGTATTGTATTCTTCATGAGCGCCCCCTAGATGCTGTAGTCTAATCGGGGCAAAATGATTCTTCCACTCACGTTATTTTCTTTGGCGGGCGTGAATGGGTTTGACCCGGGTTTCAACGGTGCTTAGTTTGTCAGTCCTGCCACGTCTGAAATAACTTGATCTGGGGATCACCACATGAGCCGTTTTTCTGCGCCTATTGCCGAGCAAATCTGGGATATGAAGTATCGTTTCAAACAGGCGGACGGCAGCCCGCTTGATAGGACGGTGGAAGACAGCTGGCGGCGGATTGCCCGCGCGCTGGCGGCTCCGGAAGCCGATGCGCCCCATTGGGAAGAGGTGTTTTACGAAGCGCTGGAGGATTTCAAGTTCCTGCCGGCGGGCCGGATCACCGCGGGGGCGGGCACCGAGCGTGCGGTGACTCTGTTCAATTGCTTTGTGATGGGAACCATACCCGACAGTATGGGCGGCATTTTTGACATGCTCAAGGAGGCCGCGCTGACCATGCAGCAGGGCGGTGGCATCGGCTATGACTTTTCCACCATTCGCCCGCGCGGTGCGGATGTTCTGGGGGTTGCTGCGGATGCGAGTGGGCCTTTGAGCTTCATGGATGTCTGGGATGCCATGTGCCGCACCATCATGAGCGCAGGCAGCCGCCGGGGCGCCATGATGGCCACCATGCGCTGTGACCACCCCGATATCGAGGATTTCATCACCGCGAAATCGGATGCGGCGCGTCTGCGCATGTTCAACATGTCGGTTCTGGTCACCGACCCCTTCATGGAGGCTGTGAAGGCGGGCAAGAGCTGGGATTTGAAATTTGACGGCAAGGTTTATCACACGGTCGAGGCGCGTGACTTGTGGAACAAGATCATGCAAGCCACCTATGATTATGCCGAACCGGGGGTGATTTTCATCGACCGGATCAACCAGATGAACAACCTCAGCTATTGCGAGACGATTGCAGCCACGAACCCTTGTGGCGAGCAGCCCTTGCCGCCTTATGGCGCGTGTCTGCTGGGCTCTATCAACATGGCCAAGATGGTGACCGAGCCCTTTGAGGCCGGTGCAAAGCTTGATCTGGGCGCGCTGGGCGCGCTTGTCGCGGCGGCTGTGCGGATGATGGACAATGTGGTGGATGCCTCCAAGTTTCCGCTGCCCGCCCAGGCGCAGGAAGCGCAGGCCAAACGGCGGATCGGGCTGGGGGTGACCGGGCTGGCCGACGCGCTGCTCATGGTTGGGCTGAAGTATGGCACCGACGAGGCTGCGGCGCAGACGGAAGAGTGGCTGCACGCGATTGCGCGCGCCTCTTATCTTGCCTCGGTGGAGCTTGCCAAGGAAAAGGGGGCTTTCCCGTTGTTTGAGGCGGAGAAGTTCCTGGCCAGCGGATCCATGCAGGGGATGGACGCGGATGTGCGCGCGGCGATTGCGGAGCACGGCATTCGCAACGCTTTGCTCACCTCGATTGCGCCCACGGGCACGATCAGCCTTTATGCGGGCAATGTCAGCTCGGGGATCGAGCCGGTGTTTGCCTATGCTTACAAGCGCAAGGTTTTGCAAAAAGACGGCTCGCGCACCGAGGAAGAGGTGGTGGATTATGCCGTGGCGCTTTGGCGGGAGAAGTTTGGTGACGCGCCTTTGCCCGACTATTTCGTGAACGCCCAGACGCTGGCCCCGAGCGCGCATGTGAAGATGCAGGCGGCAGCGCAGAAGTGGATTGACAGCTCGATTTCCAAGACGATCAACTGCCCTGAGGACATTGATTTTGATGCCTTCAAGGATGTTTACATGCAGGCCTGGGACACGGGCTGCAAGGGCTGCACCACCTATCGGCCCAATGATGTGACAGGCTCGGTTCTCTCTGTGAGCGAAGAGAGTGATGCCGCGCCCGAGGCCGACCAGGGCGCGGATGTGATCTATATGTCAGAGCCGCTGGAGCGGCCCAAGGAGCTGGAAGGCACGACCTATAAGCTCAAGTGGCCTGACAGCGAACATGCGATTTACCTGACGGTGAATGATGTGGTCATCGGCGGGCACAGGCGGCCTTTCGAGGTGTTTATCAACTCCAAGAACATGGAGCATTTTGCCTGGACCGTGGCGCTGACGCGGATGATCTCGGCTGTGTTCCGCCGTGGGGGCGATGTGAGCTTTGTTGTGGAAGAGCTCAAGGCCGTGTTTGACCCGCGCGGCGGCGCCTGGATGGGCGGGAAATATATCCCCTCGATCCTTGCGGCCATTGGTGGCGTGATCGAGAAGCACATGATCTCGATTGGCTTTATTGAAGGCGAAGGCATGGGCTTGAAGGCCGATCCGACTGCGGCGGTGGTGAACCTTGATGCACCGCGCGGCAAGAGCTGCCCCTCTTGCGGGCAGTATGACATGCGCATGGTTGAGGGCTGCATGACCTGCGCCTCTTGTGGCCATAGCAAATGTGGCTAAGACCGGGGCACTGAGCCTTTGAGACATGACCATTGGCAGCGCAGGTTGCCAGTGGTTTTTTTTGGCGGTCTTTGGGGTTTCTGTAGGATCCTGTGCGGCACAGCGGGCGCTTATTTTTTGGGCGGTTGGGGTTTGCTGTGCCTAGCAGATGAGCAAATGCCATCTGCGCCGCTGTTCAGAGGGTGGTGCAACTGCGCTTGGCCCTGCCATTGCCGCATGGGCTGTGCTGAGACGGGGGCAAGCTTTGCCCTCAACTTGCGCCGCATCTGCGCCACTGGAGAGATCCGATCAACCACGCCCTTCCCATAGAGCCTCGCCCTGAGGGGTTTCAAGATGGTCTTGCACCGCCGCGTGCCCGTGGGGGCGGCGCGCTGACGGTCTTTGGTGACGCGGCTGGGGTGACCCGGTTGCGGCGGTTGCGCCAGTCTGGCGCTCTGAAGCTGGTGTTTCCGCGCAGCCATGGACCTGATGCCGAGGTGGTGCTTGTCAATACCGCGGGCGGCATTACCGGTGGCGACCGTTTTTGTCTCACCATTGAGATGCAGGCCCGCGCGCAGCTCACGCTCACCACGCAGGCGGCCGAGCGCGCCTATCACGCACAGCCGGGCGAGGATGGGCGCTATAGGAGCCAAATCACCGTGGGGCCGCAGGCTGCGTTGCGGTGGCTGCCGCAAGAGCTGATCCTGTTTGAGGGGTCTTCCCTGCGGCGCCAGTTGGAGATTTCGTTGGCCGAGGGGGCGCAGCTCTTGATGGTGGAGCCAATTGTGTTTGGCCGTGTGGCCATGCCCGAGGAGCTGCGCAACATTCGTTTTGAAGACCGGATCCGCGTTTTGCGGGCCGGGCAGCCGTTGTATTTGGACGGTCTGACCCTGACGGGGGATGCCACGGCCCATCTGGCGCAGGCGGCTGTGGCGGAGGGGGCCGGTGCGCTGGCTTCGGTTGTTTTTGTCGCGCCCGAGGCGGAGCGGCTTTTGGCGGATGTGCGCGCGATGTTGCCGCGCCAAGGCGGCGCGAGCCTGATTGCGCCGGATGTGCTGGTGGTGCGGCTTCTGGCCGCCGACAGCTATGTGCTGCGCCAGCACCTTTGCCCGCTTCTGCGCCGGCTATCGGGCAGGGATTTGCCCATTTCCTGGAGAGTATAGACCATGCAGCTGACCCCGCGTGAGAAAGACAAACTGTTGATTGCCATGGCTGCGGAGGTGGCGCGCAAGCGGCTTGCGCGCGGTGTGAAGCTCAATCACCCCGAGGCGGTTGCGCTGATCACGGATTTTGTTGTCGAGGGCGCAAGAGACGGGCGCTCTGTGGCGGATATGATGGAGGCAGGTGGCATGGTGTTGACCCGCGCCCAATGTATGGAGGGCATCGCGGAGATGATTGAACAGGTGCAGGTGGAGGCGACGTTCCCGGACGGGACAAAGCTCGTGACCGTCCACAATCCGATCCGGTAATTTTGACAGGGAGTATGGACATGAAACTGGCAATAGTGACAGCGTTTCTGGCTTTGGCCGCCGCCCGGGCCGAGGCCCATGAGGGGGCCGGGCTGCACCATCATTTGCATGATGGCAACTGGCTTTGGCTGTTTTTCGGGCTGGCCGGCGTGGCGGCGGCGGCTTTTGTCTGGCGGCACAAATGATCCCGGGGGAGCTGTTTGTGGCGGCGGGCGAGATTGTGCTCAATGCCGGGGCTAAGACGGTGCATCTGGTGGTGGCCAACACCGGTGACCGCCCGGTGCAGGTGGGCAGCCATTATCATTTTGCCGAGACCAACCCCGCCCTCGCCTTTGACCGTGCGGCGGCGCGGGGGATGCGGCTTGATATTGCCGCCGGGACGGCGGTTCGTTTCGAGCCGGGCCAGCGGCGGGATGTGACGCTGATTGCGATCGGCGGTGCGCGCCGGATTTTCGGCTTCAACGGCCAGATCATGGGAGCGCTCTGAATGCCTGTGCAGATACCACGCGGCCACTACGCCGCCATGTATGGCCCGACCACGGGCGACCGGCTGCGCCTGGCAGATACCGATTTGATCATCGAGGTGGAACGGGATTTGACCACCTATGGCGAAGAGGTGAAATTTGGCGGTGGCAAGGTCATCCGCGATGGCATGGGCCAATCGCAGCAGACCCGCGCTGGCGGCGCGGTGGACACGGTGATCACCAATGCGCTGATTGTCGATCACAGCGGCATTTACAAGGCCGATGTGGCGCTGCGCGACGGGCTTATTCACGCCATTGGCAAGGCGGGCAACCCCGATACCCAGCCGGGCGTCGATATTGTCGTCGGGCCGGGCACCGAGGTGATTGCGGGGGAGGGGCGTATTCTCACCGCGGGCGGGATGGACAGCCATATCCATTTTATCTGCCCCCAGCAGATGGAGGACAGCCTACATTCGGGGGTGACCACCTGTTTTGGCGGTGGCACCGGCCCGGCCCATGGCACATTGGCCACCACCTGCACCCCCGGCGCATGGCATATCGGGCGGATGTTGCAGGCCTTTGACGGGATTCCCATGAACATCGGCTTGGCCGGGAAGGGCAATGCCAGCCAGCCGGAGGCTTTGGTGGAAATGGTGGCCGGGGGGGCCTGTGCGCTGAAGCTGCATGAAGACTGGGGCACCACCCCGGCGGCGATCGACTGCTGCCTGTCGGTGGCGGATGACATGGATGTGCAGGTGATGATCCACACCGACACGCTCAACGAGAGCGGCTTTGTGGAGCAGACCGTTTCGGCCCTGAAAGGGCGCACCATTCATGCCTTCCACACCGAAGGTGCCGGCGGGGGACATGCGCCTGACATCATCAAGATTTGTGGGGATGCCAATGTCTTGCCATCCTCCACCAACCCCACGCGCCCCTTTACGGTGAACACGCTGGAAGAGCACCTGGATATGCTCATGGTGTGCCATCATTTGGACAAATCCATTCCCGAGGACATCGCTTTTGCCGAAAGCCGTATCCGCCGCGAGACCATTGCCGCAGAGGATATCTTGCATGACATTGGGGCCTTTTCCATCATTGCCAGTGACAGCCAGGCCATGGGCCGTGTCGGAGAGGTTCTGATCCGCACCTGGCAGACGGCCGACAAGATGAAAAAGCAGCGCGGCCGGCTGGCCGAGGAAACCGGTGACAACGACAATCTGCGCGTGCGCCGCTATATCGCCAAATACACCATCAACCCCGCGATTGCGCAGGGGGTGAGCCATGTCTTGGGAGATATCGCGGTGGGCAAGCGCGCCGATCTGGTGTTGTGGGACCCGGCATTTTTTGGGGTGAAGGCCGAAATGGTCCTTTTGGGGGGAAGCATTGTGGTGGCCCAGATGGGCGATCCGAACGCCTCTATCCCGACACCGCAGCCTGTGTATAGCCGCCCCATGTTCGCAGCGATGGGCACGGCGCGCCGGCATGGCTCGGTGAGCTTTGTGTCCCAAGCGGCGCAGGCGGCGGGGCTGGCTGAGACGCTGGGTCTGCAAAAGCCCACCGTGGCGGTGCGCAACACCCGCAAGATTGGCAAGCGCGACATGCGGCTCAATGATGCGCTGCCCCAGATCGAGGTGAACCCGGAAACCTATGAGGTGCGGGCAGACGGCGCTTTGATCACCTGCCAGCCGGCGCAAACCTTGCCGATGGCGCAGCGGTATTTCATGTTTTAGGAGGCCCCAATGACAGATATTCCCATAGCGCAAAGGCTGCATCGCAAGGGCCAGTGGCAGGGTCCGGCGCTGCTTTGTGCGCTTGATTATAGCGCGCGATTGTTGCGCCGAAAGCGGCTGACAACCAGCACAGGCGAGCGCTTTCTTGTTGATCTGGCGCAGACCACTTCGCTTGAGGATGGGGATGCGCTGGAGCTTGAGACAGGACAGCTGGTGCAGATTTCGGCGGCGCAAGAGGCGCTTTACCGTGTGACGGGGCCTGATCTTGTTCGGCTGGCGTGGCATGTTGGCAACCGCCACACCCCCTGCCAGATCGCGCCGGACCACCTCTGCGTGCAGGCTGATCCGGTGATCGGGCATATGTTGGAGCATCTGGGCGCGCGCTTGGAGCCCGTGTCTGCGCCTTTTAAGCCCGAGGGGGGGGCTTATGGCCATGGGCGCACCCAGTCTCATGCGCATGGCGCGACGGCCCATGCCCACTGACCCCCCGGCGGCTTGCGCGGCCTCGATCCTGACGCTGGCGCAATGGCTGTCGCCAGCGTTCCCGATCGGGGCGTTTTCCTATTCGCATGGGTTGGAGACGGCGATTGCGACGGGGGCTGTGGGCTCGGCGCAAGAGCTGGCGCAGTGGCTAAAAAGCGTGCTGGCCCATGGCAGCGGACGCAACGACGCGATCTTGCTGCGCGCGGCTTTTGACGCGCCGGACAGAGCGGCGCTGGAGCGGGTTGATCAGGTGGCGTTGGCCTTTGCCGCCAGCGCCGAGCGCCGCCTTGAGAGCCGCTTGCAGGGCGCGGCTTTTGGCCAGACGGTTGCGGCTGTCTGGGGCCGCCAGCCCGCAGAGGCGGCGTTTGAGGCGGAGTGGCTTTTGGAGCTCTGTTTGCCTGTCGCGGTTGGCGCGGCGGCGGCGCGCCAGCGCCTTGATCTGGAGATGTGCGTTGTCCTTTATGTGCAGGCCTTTGCGAGCAATCTTGTTTCGGTGGCCATGCGGGCTCTGCCGCTTGGGCAGACCGAGGGGCAGGCCGTTCTGGCGGGACTGGCGCCGCTTTGCGCCGAGATTGCGCAGCAAAGCCGTGGGGCCGGGCTGGAGGATCTGCACAGCAGCGCCTTTTTGTCCGATATCGCCGCGATGCACCATGAAACACTTCAGCCAAGGATTTTTCGCACATGACACATCAGCTAAACGGCCCTTTGCGGGTTGGAATCGGTGGCCCTGTCGGGGCTGGAAAAACCACCCTCACGGCCTGTCTTGCCCGGGCGCTGCACCCGGGCCTGTCCTTGGGAGTGATCACCAATGATATTTACACCCGCGAAGATGCCGAGGCGCTGATGCGGATGCAGGTTTTGCCGCAGGACCGGATTTTGGGCGTGGAAACCGGGGGCTGTCCGCATACGGCCATTCGCGAGGATGCTTCGATCAACCTTGCCGCCGTGGCGCAGATGCGCGCGCGCCATGCGGCGCTGGAGCTGGTCCTGATCGAGAGTGGGGGGGACAATCTTTCGGCCACCTTTAGCCCCGAGCTGGCTGACCTGACGATTTATGTGATTGATGTGGCCGCGGGCGAGGAAATTCCGCGAAAAGGTGGCCCGGCGATTACCAAATCCGATATTCTGGTGATCAACAAGACCGATCTGGCCCCCCATGTTGGCGCATCGCTGGAGGTGATGCAGCGTGATGCGGCGCGTATGCGCGGCGAGCGGCCCTTTGTGTTTTGCGCGCTGCGCCACGGGCAGGGCGTGGCGGCGGTGCTTGAGTTGCTTTTTGAGCTTGGGGGGCTACGCAGGCCAGAGCCGCTCAGCGACAGGGTTGCGCAGCCCGAAGGGGCTTAGGCCGCAAAGAGCACCGCAAGATCTGCTGGGCGCTAAGGGGCGCTAAGGGGCGCGGCTTTCTGGCGCTCAGTCGGAAGATTGCGGGCCAGAAGAGCCGCTGGCGCGTGCGTGTTTTTTCTGGGCGCGGTAGGAGAAGGGCAAAGAGGCCAGGTAGAGGCAATTGCCAATGATCAGGGTCGGCCAGGGATAGACCATAAGGCAGGCCACAAGCACCATGGCGGCCACGATCACAAGCGGCAGGTGGGCGCGCTTGATACTGGCATGTTTGATGGAGAAGGTCGGAATTGTGCTCACGGCGAGCAGGCCAACCCCGATGATGTAGGCTGCGCGCAGAAAGGGCCAGTCGGTCTCGTCAAATCCGGCGAGGTGCATATAGATGGGCATGAGCGCAAGACAGGCCAGTGCCGGGGCCGGAACGCCCACAAAGTGGTCATCTTTCTTGAGGGTGACATCGGCGTTTTTCACAGAGAGGTTGAAGCGTGCCAGCCGCAATGCGCAGCACACAGCCAGCACCAAAGTGGCCAGAAACCCGAGGCTGGAAAGCTCGGTGCCGATGTAGAGCGTGTTGTAGAGCAGCACACCCGGAACGATTCCGAAGTTGAAGAAATCGGCCAGGGTATCGAGCTCGGCCCCAAAGGGGCTGGCGGAGTCCAAAAACCGCGCCAGCTTGCCATCGGCGGCATCCAGAAAAACCGCGATCAGAATGAAATACAACGCGCTTTCGATATGGCCTTCCAGGCTCATGCGCAGCGAGGTCATCCCGGCGCAAATGGCAAACGCGGTGACCACGCTGGGCACGATGTGGCGCAGCTTTATCTCGCTGGGGGGGCTCATTCAGGCAAGCCCTGCCGGTTGGGCGCGGGGGTGTTGAGATCGGCGAGGATGCTCTCGCCTGCCACGGCGGTCTGACCCACGGACACCAGCGGTGCAACCCCTTTGGGCAGGTAGACATCCAGACGGCTGCCAAAGCGGATCAGCCCGAAGCGGTGGCCCGCGCCAAGCTGGCTGCCCACTTTGACAAAGCAGACAATCCGCCGCGCCACCAGACCGGCGATCTGCACCACACCGATCCGCACCCCTGCGGGCGTTTGGATGGTGATGCTGTTGCGCTCGTTGTGCTCGCTGGCTTTGTCGAGCGAGGCATTGAGGAATTTGCCGTGGCGATAGACCACATGGGTAACCTCGCCCGCAACGGGCGCACGGTTCACATGGCAGTTGAAGACATTCATGAAAACCGAGACCCGGGTGACAGCTTCCGTGCCAAGCCCGAGGTCTTCAGGCGGCACCACATCTTCGATCAGCGAGATGATCCCATCGGCTGGCGAAATCACCAACCCGTCTTGCTGGGGCACCACGCGCACCGGGTCGCGAAAGAAGTAGTAGCACCAGACCGTGACCCCGAGCCCGAGCCAGAAAAGCGGCATCCAGACAAAGGAGAGGGCAATGGCGATAGCGCCAAAGGTGGCGACAAATTTGCGCCCTTCTTTGTGCATCGGCACGGCAACGATCTTGAGCATATTCATAAGCGGTCTTTCCGGTTAGGGCATTGGGGTGGCTTTTGCGGCGTGCTGGCCGCCCCCCGATACGCACAGGCTTTTGTGAGAATGTCTCTTGGCACAAACCGCGTGGCGCGCCAACAGAATAAAGCATTGCTGCGGTGGCGGCAGCGGGTGTTTGTGGTGGTGTCAGCGCGGTTCAGATGTCTTTCATCAGGCGCAGGGCGTCATAGATGGCGGCGTGGGTATTGCGCGCAGAGACGGCATCACCGATGCGAAACAGCTGGAAGCCGGCCTCTGTCTGGGCTGTGGCGGGTTGGGGCTGCCCGGCAATCAGCGCCTCATAGTCTACCGCCCCGGCATTGCGCGACAGTGGCTTGAGCTCAAAATAGAGCTCCTCCAGCGGCAGGGTGCCATAGTTGAGCACAACCTGGTCAACCCGGGTGTCATAGCTGTGACTGCTATAATCGGTGCCGATTGTGGCGGTGAGGCTGTTGCCGGTGCGGGCCACGCCCAGAAGGCGGCGGGCGACTGTGAAGGTGACATCCTTGTCCTGAAGCGCGCGCATGTAGGGCACAAGGTTCATCGCCATGACCTCGGGTGCGAAGGTGCGGTCCGGGGTCATGATTTCCACGCTGGCCCCCGCGTTTGCGGCAATTTCGGCGGCTTGCAGCGCCGGGTGATCGCCGCTTTCGTCATAGATCAGGACCTTGCCTGCGGGTTTGACATCGCCTGAGAGGATGTCCCATGCGGAGACGACATGCGCGGCCTCGGCATGGGTTTCAAAGAGCTGCGTGTTGGGCAGACCGCCGGTGGCGATGATGACCACATCCGGCGCAAGGGCGGTGACATCTGCGGCCTCGGCCCAGGTGTTGAACTGAAAGCGCACATCGCGCGCCGCGCATTGGGCCATGCGCCAGTCGATGATCCCGATCATCTCGCGGCGGCGCGGGGATTGCGCGGTGAGGCGGATCTGCCCGCCCGGCTCGGGCTGGGCCTCAAAGACCGTCACATCATGGCCGCGCTCGGCGGCGACGCGGGCGGCCTCAAGCCCCGCCGGACCAGCGCCGACGATGACAACCCTGCGCCGCGCGGGGGCGGGGGCAATGCTGTGTGGCATGGTCAGCTCGCGGCCTGTGGCGGCATTGTGCAGGCAAAGCGCCTCGCCGGCTTGATAGATACGGTCCAGGCAATAGGTTGCGCCGACGCAGGGGCGGATGTCGTCTTCGCGCCCCTCGATGAGCTTTTTGACAATATGCGGATCGGCCATATGGGCGCGGGTCATGCCGACCATATCGAGCTGGCCGGATTGCACCGCATGGCGGGCCGTGGCCACATCGGGGATGCGCGCGGCATGGAAGGTGGGCAGCCCTGTTGCCTTGCGCACCGCACCGGCAAAATCAAGGTGGGGGGCACTGGCCATGCCCTGCACGGGGATAACATCGGTCATGGCGGGGTCGGTGTGGATTCTCCCCTTGATGACATTGAGAAAATCCACCTGCCCAGTGGCAGCGAGCCGGCGGGAAATATGCAGCCCTTCTTCCGCGGTGATGCCGCCTTTTTGCGCTTCATCGGCGGTGTAGCGCAGCCCGACGATAAACGCCTCGCCCACGCGTTTGCGAATGGCGGCGAGCACATCAAGCGGGAAGCGCAGGCGGTTTTCCAGCGTGTCCGCGCCGTAGGGGCCGGTGAGATCATTGGTGAGGGGCGACCAGAACTGATCGAGCAGGTGGCCGTAGACCTGAAGTTCGATCCCGTCCATGCCACCGGCTTTCATGCGCTCGGCGGCATCGGCGAAATCTTCGATTATGCGGGCGATGTCCCAATCTTCGATGAGCTTGGGAAAGGCGCGGTGGGCCGGTTCGCGGTGACGCGAGGAGGAGACGGAGGGGAGCCAGTCGCCCTTGTTCCAGGTGGTGCGGCGGCCCAGATGGGTGAGCTGGATCATGGTGGCGCAGCCGTGTTCGTGGCAGGCGTCTGTCAGCTCCTTGATCCAGGGCACGACCTCGTCCTTATAGGCGAGGATGTTGTTGAAGACGGGCGGGCTGTCTTTGGAAACGGCGGCGGAGCCCGCTGTCATGGCCAGGGCAACACCGGCCTTGGCGCGCTCGGCGTGATAGGCGGTGTAGCGTGCTTTGGGCATTCCGTCTTCGGGGTAGGCGGGTTCGTGGCTGGTGGTCATGATCCTGTTGCGCAGGGTCAGGTGCTTGAGCTGGAAAGGTTGCAGCAGGGGATCTTTGGACATGGCGCGCCTTCAGAGCAGTGGAGAGCCGGTGGCAGGGCTTTGGCCCCCCGCCGTGTTGGGGCCAAGTTTTAACGCGGTTTCGGGAAAGGGAAAGAGCGATCTGCGCCTTGGAGCTGTCTGCGCCCTTGCGCCGCCCCTGACGCCGCCCCTGTTGCCGCGCATGACGCAGTCTGTGGGCGGCCCGGCTTTGAGCGTGCAGGGAAAGAGGTGAGAGGCTGATCACGACCCAAGCGGGGCTCGTTGCGGCTGCTTCCTTCCGGATCTGACCGGGTTGGCGAGGCGCCTGCCCGCGCCAACCTCTCAAGGCTCGATATAGGCTTCGGGTTCGGGATTCGCAAGAGCTTGCGGGCGGCCTGTGCCCGCGAGGCGGAGCCGCATTTGCGCGAACCCCTCTGGCGTGTGGCGGATGAAGTCGATGCCCTGTGCGGGGCAGCTTTGCGCTGTGGGCGACGTTAAAAACAGCGCCGAGCTGTGCACCATCGGCTTGAAGCGCCACGACGGATGCGCGATGGGGGCGATGGTGCCGCGGGCCTTGATATGGCGGGCCAGCACGCTGCGGCAGCTGACGCCGGTATCAAGCAGCAATGCGGGCGGCTCTGTGCCGGGCAGATCGGGCCAGGGGCTTTTGGCCCGGTGCGAGCTGGTGGCCAGCACAAAGCGGCTGTCATCTTCGACAGGTTTGCCCTGATACTTCAGCGCCGCAATGCGGCCCGCCTGCTGGGCGGTTGTCACGCGTTTGCGCTCATGGGTGAAGAGCGCGGGCTTGCTGAGGTCGATTTCGTAGTCAAGCTGGGGGATGACATCAAACAGGTAACAGGGAAAGGCCGGGTCGTGCAGGGGGCTGTCTTGCGCCCCGTGTGACACCTGACAAAACAGGCTTGCGCTCATTTCCAGCCAGGCGCGCAGCGCCTTGCCGGTGATGGAGACAGCGCAGAGCGTGTCGTGAAAGCTGTAGAGCTTGTCCAGGTCGCGGGTGTTGAGCGTGCCTTTGGGGATGTGGCAGAAATATTCGGCCCCGCCATGGCCGCCCGCACGAAACGGGGCGACGGCGGCCAGCAGCGGCGGGAGCGGCTCTGGCTGGGTGCCTTGCAATGCGTCCCGCAAATGGCTGGCAAAGGCCTCAGCCACAAGTTGCAAGCCGGCGTTGTCTTGCACGAGGGCAAAGAAGCTGTCGATTTGCTGGGTTGTCTCGCCCAGGGGCCGGGACAGCGCTGCGAGGGTTTGTTGGTGATCGGGTGTGAGTTGTTCGCGCATCTTTGGGCATTCGGGGGCATTTGGCGGTGTCCGGGTCACGCGCAGGGCGGTTTCCGTGATCTGCCAATGCGCGGCGCTCAGGCGCAAAGAAAGATCTGCCTGACCGAGGTATTCGCGCCAAGCGCCGGTGATCATCTTGGGTGTGTGCGCACCTGGCGCAAAGCGTTGCACGCGGCCGGGCGGAGGGCAGACGGTATGTGTATGGCCCAGCAGCAGCAGATCGGCGTGTTGCAGCGCCGCCCGGGTTTCTGGGCGCAGGCTGTCATAGGCGCAATGCGCCAGAACGATGCACAGATCTGCGCCCTCTGCCCGCATGGCGGCCAATGTGGTTTCAAGCGCGGGCACGATGGGCGCGCAGCTGATGGCACTGGTCGGATGCGCGCCTGCGGCCAAGGTGCTTTGGGGCAAGACGCCAGTGACCCCGATCCGCAGGGGGTGGCGCATGTCTGGCTGCTGGCGTTCGAGCACCACAAAGGGTTTGAGCTGTGCCGCAAGCGGGTGCGCTGCGGGCAGGCACAGGTTGGCGCTGACCACCGGAAAATTGGCCTGTTTGAGCGCTTGGGCGAGGTGGTCGAGCCCGAAATCAAGATCATGGTTGCCAAGGGTCACCGCATCATAGTGCAGGGCATTCATGGCGCTGATCACCGGATGGTCGTTTTGCGGTTCGCAGCCGGGGGTCTGGGCCAGCCTGTCGGCGATTGGCGAGCCCTGGAGAAAATCGCCCGAGTCCAGAAGCAAATTCAGCGGCTCTGCCCTGCGCGCCGCGGCTATTTGCAGGGCGGTGCGGGCCAATCCACGGCGCTCAAACAAGCGGTTGTTGGCATAGTCATAGGCCAGCAGGTGCCCGTGGATATCGCTGGTCTGCAAGACGCGAAGGCGGGCGCGGGTGTCAACGCGGGTGCGCAGGGGCGCACTGACGGGGGCAGGGGCAGCAGGAGGTGTCAGGGGAGGATGCCTTTTGAACGGAGAAACTTGTGAACGATACCAAGCTCTCTTAACACGCCTGAGTTGAATTGATCAACCAAAGGCGGCGCCTGCTGCGTGCGGTGTGCGGGGGCCGCATTTGGGGCAATTCAGCGCAGTCTGTTCAAGGGCGCGCATCGCGGCTAGAAAGCCTTAACAAACCGGTGGGGGCAGGATGAAACTGGCTGAGACAGTCACATTTGGCGGCGGGGCGCTGGAGCGCGCGGCCGAGATTCGCGGAGCGCCAGAGCTGTTGGCCGAGGCCATTGCACGTGGCGAGGGCGAGGCGATTTTGCTTTGGCGGGGTAAGCCGTTGCTGGAGGGAGCTGCGCGCGACCGGTTGGCGCGTTTGCCGCTCAACCATCCGGTGGTTGCGGCACATGGCAAGGAGGCGCTCCTCTTGGGGCGCACGCCTGAGGGCCGGCTCGTCTTTGTCAGCGATATTTCCGATTGGGTGCCCACCGAGGTGGATGAGGCCGCTTTGGGCGCGTTTTTTGACCCCAGCGAGCAACGCCACCCGCTTTTGGAAGAAGATCAGGTGTTTTTGGAGTTGCGCGGCGTGATGACTCGGCTTGGCGCGCAGGATGCAGAGCTGGCAGCGACCGCGCGCGCGGTGCTTGGCTGGCATCGTGCGCACCGGTTTTGTGCGGCCTGCGGGCAGGAGAGCGAAATGATCATGGCGGGGTGGCAGCGCGCGTGCCCGGGCTGCAACACCCAGCACTTTCCGCGCACAGACCCTGTGGTGATCATGTTGATCACGCGGGGCAACTCTGTGTTGATGGGCCGCTCACCGGGGTGGCCGGAGGGCATGTATTCGTTGTTGGCCGGCTTTGTTGAGCCGGGGGAGACGATCGAGGCGGCGGTGCGACGGGAGGTTTTTGAAGAGTCTGGCGTGCGTGTGGGAGAGGTTGGATACCTTGCGAGCCAGCCCTGGCCGTTTCCCGGCTCGTTGATGCTGGGCTGTGCCGGAGAGGCCGAAACCTCGCAGATCGTTTTGGACCCCAACGAGCTGGAAGATGCCGCCTGGTTCACCCGTGAGGAAATCGTGCAGGCTTTTGCGGGCGAGCACCCCTGGCTTCAGCCCGCCCGAAAAGGCGCAATTGCGCATTTTTTACTTTGGCACTGGTTGGCAGATCGGCTTAAATAGCGGTCAGTGTCGGCCAAGCAGCCAGAGTTTTATCAGAGGCGTAACGAGTATGAAATTTTCCGCAGATCAGGATGTCGAGGCATCTGTTTCCCATGTTTTTGCCGCTGTGAGCGACTTCGATGGCCTTGCCCGCAAGGCCATGCGGCGCGGGGTGCAGGTGACGCGGCTGGACAATCTGGACGGGCCCGTGGCCGGGATGGCCTGGGAGGCGGTTTTCAGCTTTCGTGGCAAGGCGCGCAAGCTGCACATCGAGCTGGTGGAGGTGGATGCGCCCAACGGGTTGTCAGCCAAGAGCCAGACCAAAGGTCTGGACACCCGGCTCGTGCTCGGGCTGGTGGCCATGTCCAAGGCCCGCACCCGGATGAGTATTGAGCTTGAGCTTATGCCGCAGTCACTGGCTGCGCGGCTTTTGGTGCAATCGTTGAAACTGGCGCGGGGCACCGTGAGCAAGCGCCTCAAGGGGCGTCTGGCCGAGTTTGCCAAGCTGACGGCAGAAAGCTATCGCCATACCGGGTGAGGCGGCAGCAAGGCTTGTGCGAGGGCCCGGCCTTGCTTATCTCTTGAGATATGCTGACAGGGAACACGCGAATGACCAAATTTGACAAAGCCAGACTGCCGAGCCGCCATGTGACGGAGGGGCCATCCAAAGCGCCGCACCGCTCGTTTTATCATGCCATGGGCATGACAGAAGAGGAGATCCACCAGCCGTTGGTGGGTGTGGCCTCCTGTTGGAACGAGGCAGCGCCCTGCAATATCTCGCTCAACCGTCAGGCGCAGGCCGCCAAAGCGGGCGTGCGCGAGGCGCATGGCAGCCCGCGCGAGTTTACCACCATCACCGTGACCGACGGGATTGCGATGGGCCATGAGGGGATGCGCTCCTCTCTGGCGAGCCGTGAGGCGATTGCCGACACGGTCGAGCTGACCATGCGGGGGCATTGTTATGACGCGCTCGTGGGCCTTGCGGGCTGTGACAAGAGCCTGCCGGGGATGATGATGGCGATGATTAGGCTCAATGTGCCGTCTGTTTTCGTCTATGGCGGGTCTATTCTGCCGGGCCGCGCCCCCACGGATCAGGGAGTTCCTGAAGATCTTGCTGGCCGAGATTTGACCGTGCAGGACATGTTTGAAGCGGTGGGCCGCCACCAGAATGGCACGCTTTCAAGCGAGGCATTGGCTGTGCTGGAGCGCGTGGCCTGCCCCAGTGCGGGCGCCTGTGGTGGGCAGTTCACCGCCAATACCATGGCCTGTGTGAGCGAGGCCATCGGGCTGGCGCTGCTCAACTCCTCGGGCGCGCCTGCGCCTTACGAGAGCCGCGACCAATATGCGGCTGCATCGGGCGAAGCGGTGATGATGCTGTTGGAGAAAAACATTCGCGCGCGCGATATTGTCACCCGCAAAGCGCTGGAAAACGCGGCGCGGGTTGTCGCCTGCACCGGCGGCAGCACCAATGCAGGCCTGCATTTGCCGGCCATGGCCCATGAGGCCGGGATCGAATTTTTCCTTGAGGATGTTTGCGATATTTTCCGCGACACGCCCTATTTTGTCGATCTGAAGCCGGGTGGCCAATATGTGGCCAAGGATCTCTACGAAGCCGGTGGCGTGCCGGTGGTGATGAAAGAGCTGCGCAAGGCCGGTTTGCTGCATGAAGACTGCATGACCGCGGCGGGCATGAGCCTTGGCGAGGCGCTTGACAGGATCGAAGGCGAGGCCGACGGCAAGGTGATTTACCCTATCGAGACGCCGATCACCAAGACCGGCGGTGTTGTCGGTTTGAAGGGCAATATCGCGCCGGAGGGCGCGATTGTGAAGGTCGCGGGGATTGCACCGGAGCATCAGGTGTTCACCGGGCCTGCGCGGGTGTTTGAATGCGAGGAAGACGCGTTTGAAGCCGTGCAGAACCGGGCCTATGAAGAGGGCGAGGTTCTGGTTATCCGCAATGAGGGCCCCGCAGGCGGGCCGGGTATGCGGGAGATGCTGGCCACCACGGCGGCGCTGTCCGGGCAGGGCATGGGCAAAAAGGTTGCGCTGATCACGGATGGCCGCTTTTCGGGCGCGACGCGGGGCTTCTGTGTGGGCCATGTTGGCCCGGAAGCCGCACATGGCGGGCCGATTGCGTTTTTGGCCACCGGCGACATGATCACCATTGATGCGATCAAGGGGGAGTTGTCGGTTGCGCTTAGCGCGACCGAGCTGGCCCAGCGCAAGGCCGATTGGGCCGGCCCGCGCGAGACCATCTATGCCTCCGGGGCGGTCTGGAAATTTGCCCGCCTTGTGGGCGCCACCTACAAGGGCGCGGTCACGCATCCGGGCGCGCAGGCGGAGAAACATGTCTATATGGACCTCTGAGCAGAGGGCTGTTGCAGCCAGTGTGCCAACCCGCTTGCACAAGAGTTTGCACGCTGGTCTGCGCGCCCTTGGGTTCGGGGTGGTGCTCGGGTTTTTGAGCGCTTGCCTGCCCGGTGCCCTTCCTGGTGCGCTGGCCAGCGGCGGGGCTGGCAAGAGCTTTGCCCTGGCGCGTGCCGAGATTGTGCCGGGGCGTGTTGTCGCCAGTGGGCCGCCGGGGTTCTGCATTGACAGGCGGAGCCTGAAAACAGGGCGCAACAGCGGATTTGCCCTGCTTGCGCCCTGCGCGGCCTTGGATTCTGGTGCTCTTGGGCTGGGCCTTGAGGCTGCTATTTTGACCATTCAGGTGCAACCGGCGCAGGCGCCTCTGGCAGAGATCAGCGCGGCCGGGCTGGCACAGGCCTTTGCTGACGAGGCCCCGATATATGAGGAAGACGCGGGTGACGTGAGCCTTGTTCATCTGGCGCGTGGCGGCGCGCAGCCCATTCCGAACGGGGATGAGAAACACTGGCGCGCGGCTTTGGTGGTGAACGGACATCTGGTTGGGCTGGCTGTTTATGCCGAAGCGGGTGGCGTGGCCGCAGGGCGCGCAGGCAGGGCGCTTTTGTTGCGGTTTGCCAAGGCGATTGTTGCGGCCAGTCCGCCCAGCACCTAACCCGGGAGCCGGCCCACAGCGGGCATCTTCTGCTGTTTTTGTGAAAACAGCCCTTTTCGTTAACTTTGTTTCCATTAGAGTGCTGCGAAACGCGTGCAGTGAATTGGTAGTGAGTGACGATGGTTTTTTCTTCGGGTGGTGCGGCGCTCAAGCGCGGGCTCTTCCGGCTGGTTTTCAGAGGGTGGCGGCGTGCGGCCCAATCCGCGCGGCTCACGCGGCTTGACAGGCTGCGCGCCCAGCGTGCGCAAGCCCGCAAGCTCAAAACCCAGCTCGACAGTCTGATCCATGTGGCAGACGAGCGGCTCGCCTTGCCGCTGATCGGGTCTCAGGCCTTTGAGAAGCCGTTTGACTCCGATTGGTCCTGGCGGCCCGAGTTGTGGCGCGGCCCGCTGAGCAGCCCGGGCCTCAGCTCGGCACAGACCAAGGCAAAACTGGGTTCGGAGGTGACGCTGTTTCACGATTGCCAGCACTCGGAGCTGACGCTGCGCCAGATCCGCAACCACCGCGAAGCCGATCTGGCACCCTATGGTTTCAGGATGGATGTTTTCAAATTTGACGGCTCGTTTCTGTCGGTGGTGATTGATCTGCCCGAGGCGGCGGCGCGCGGCTTGATGCGCAAGCATTTGTTGCGCATCCAGACGATTGTGGAGCTTGAAAAGCCATTGGAGATTTTTGCGCGCCTCAACATCAAGCATGGGCCCAACACCGAGCAGATTGTCCGCGAGCTGCCGATCAACCAGCAGGATGTGGTGGTGGAGTTTGACCTGGCCTATTCCAAGCTCAACGAAAAGAGGGTTGAGCGGATCTGGCTGGATCTGATTTTTGAGGGGCCCGAGATGAACCAAGTGATCCTGCGGGATTTAACATTCAGCCGCCGGCCAAGAGCCGAGCTATAGGGGGCAGTGATGAGCGAATATGTGGTCACCAAACGCCGGTTGATAGAAGGGCGCTGGTATGCGGCTGTCGGGCGCGCCGACGGGGCTGCGCTAGAGACGGCGCCGGCGCTCACGGTCGCGCTGGAGGGGGAGCCTGTCGCCGGGGTCAGCCTGACCGCAGGAGAGGGCGGGCTTTGGGAGCTGGTTGTGCCGGTGCCGGCCGAAGCGGTTTCGGACGGGCTGCGCACCATCGTTGTGCAAGACAGCGCAAGCCTTGCGGTGCTTGCGGGCCTCTCGCTCTTGGCGGGAGAGGCGCTGGACGGCGATTTGCGCGCCGAGGTAGAGCTGTTGCGCCAGGAGCTGGACATGCTCAAGCGGGCCTTTCGCCGCCATTGTGTGGAAACCGGCTGACGCGGCGTTTCGGGTGACTTGCGCCACAATTTGACGCAGATTTGCGCAAACAAGGGAGTCTCACATGCCGCAATATCCGAATATGCTTGCCCCGCTCGATCTGGGCCACACCACGCTGAAAAACCGTGTGATCATGGGTTCGATGCACACCAACCTTGAGGAAACCCGCGATTGGAACCGTGTGGCGGAGTTTTACGCCGAGCGCGCGCGCGGCGGGGCCGCACTGATGGTGACGGGAGGGATCGCGCCCAACCCTGAGGGGGGTGTCTTTCCCGGCGCGGCGGGGCTTTACAGCGCGACAGATATTGCCAACCACAAGATTGTCACCGACCGCGTGCACGCAGCGGGTGGCAAGATTGCCATGCAAATTCTCCATGCGGGGCGCTATGCCTACGGGCCGGAATGTGTGAGCGCCTCGCCGGTGAAATCGCCGATCAGCCCCTTTGCGCCCAAGGAACTGGACGAGGCAGGCATCGAAAAGCAGATCGCCGATTTTGCAACGGCCGCCGCCAACGCGAAGCGGGCGGGGTATGACGGTGTCGAGGTGATGGGCTCGGAAGGCTATTTCATCAACCAGTTCCTTGTGACCCATGTGAACAAGCGCACCGACCGCTGGGGCGGCTCTTATGAGAACCGGATGCGCTTGCCGATCGAGGTTGTGAAGCGGGTGCGCGCGGCTGTGGGGGATGACTTCATCATCATCTACCGTCTGAGCATGATCGACCTTATTCCAAACGGCTCGACCCATGACGAGGTTGTGCAGCTGGCGCTGGAGATTGAAAAGGCGGGCGCGAGCATGATCAACACCGGCATCGGCTGGCATGAGGCGCGCATCCCGACCATCGCCACCAGCGTGCCGCGCGCGGGCTTTGCCTGGGTGACGAAGAAGCTGATGGGCAAGGTGGGCATTCCGCTCATCACCTCCAACCGCATCAACATGCCCGAGGTGGCCGAGAGTGTGCTGGCGGAGGGATGCGCGGACCTTGTGAGCATGGCGCGGCCTTTCCTTGCGGACCCGCATTTTGTGAAGAAAGCGCAAGAGGGGCGCGCAGAGGAGATTGCGCCCTGTATTGCCTGCAATCAGGCCTGTCTGGACCATACGTTCCAAGGCAAGATTTCCAGCTGCCTTGTGAACCCGCGCGCCTGCTTTGAGACCGAGCTGACGCTTGAGCCGACGACCACGCCCAAGCGGCTGGCCGTTGTGGGCGCGGGGCCTGCGGGGATGAGCGCGGCCATTGCCGCCGCCGAGCGGGGCCATGATGTGACGGTGTTTGACCGCGAGACAGAGATTGGCGGGCAGCTCAACATGGCCAAGCAAATCCCCGGTAAGGAAGAGTTCTGGGGCTTTGTGGACTGGTTTGGCACCATGGCCAAGAAGCACGGCGTTCAGCTCAAGCTGGGCGCGGCGGTGGGTGCTGAGGATCTGGCCGGGTTTGACGAGGTGATTGTCGCCACCGGCGTGTTGCCCCGTGACCCTGCGATCGAGGGGCAGGACATGCCCCATGTGCTGAGCTATGTGGATGTGCTGCGCGGAAAGGCCAAAGCGGGCAAGCGCGTGGCGGTTGTCGGTGCGGGGGGGATCGGCTTTGATGTGAGCGAGTTCCTTGTGCATGAAGGCGAGAGCCCGACGCTGGACCTTGAGGAGTGGAAGGAAGAATGGGGCGTCGGCGACCCGAGCGAGAGCCGTGGCGGGCTTGCGCCCGAGGGGCCGCAGCCTGACGCACCGGCGCGGGAGGTGGTGCTCTTGCAGCGCAAGGCGGAGCGGCATGGCAAGCGGCTGGGCAAAACCACCGGCTGGATCCACCGCGCGGCGCTGAAGATGAAAAATGTCGAGATGGTCGGCGGGGTCAACTACGAAAAGATCGACGCAGACGGCTTGCATGTGAGCTTTGGCGAGGGCCGCGAAAACCCGACGCTGATCGCGTGCGACACGATTGTGATGTGCGCGGGGCAGGTGAGCGAGCGCTCCTTGGCGGATGCGCTGGAGGCCAAAGGTGTGACGGTGCATGTGATCGGCGGTGCGGATGTGGCCGGTGAGCTGGATGCGAAGCGCGCGATTGATCAGGGCACGCGGCTGGCGGCGGCGCTTTAGGGGTCGTTTTGCGCTTTGCGCAAACCGACCCGCGGGGGAGCTTTGCTCCCCCGATTCATAAGCCCGAAGGCTTATGAATCTCCCCCTCAGGATATTTGGGGCAAGAAGAAAGAGCAGGGGCTTGGCGCGCGCTAGAGGAGGGCGTTTTTGGCGGCTTTGAGCTTTGATTTGTTCTGGATGCTGCGGTTGAGGCGCAGGAACTCGGCCTGAAGGGCAGGAGCGTTTGCGGTGTTTTGGGGCGGCACGGGCTGCAGCGTTGCGCGGGTGTGCGCCGGAACCTGAAGCAGATCGAGCAGGGCGGCGGCGGGGCCTTCGGGGGCTGTGCTGTAGTCTTCCAGCCGTGCTGTGGCAACGCGGACGGGCAGGGCACGCGCCAGCAGGCGGGCCTCTTCCTCGGGGCCGGGCAGATCGGGGAAGCGGGCACGGAAGGTTTCGAACGTATCGGTGAGGCGGATGGAGCGCAGCAGATGCCCATAGACGGAGCGGACCCAGGCTTCGCGCTCGCGGGTTGTATAGAGGAAAGTAATATCGACCTCGGAGCCGAAGCGGCGGCGCAGCTCGGATATGATGACCGTTGCGAGGCGTTTGGCGGGGCGCTGGTAGGAGGTCATCAGGCGGCCTGAAAGGGTGCGGTGGCCGGGCATACCGCCAGAAAAGGTCTCGCGGCTGAGCACGATGGTGGGGTGATCGGGAATGGTGGCGAGAAAGTGGCGCAGGGCGCGGCGAAACAGGAACAACCGGTGAGGAAAGGGGCGCTGGGCATAGAGGCGGGCCTGTGCGCCGGCATTGAGAAAATCTGCCTTGCCGTAGTAGGCCAGATGCGGAGCAAGGGCGGTTTTGTTGAGGCGGAGGAAGTCTTGCAGGCTGGTTGTGCCTGTTTTGTGAAAACCGGCGTGGACGACCACGCGGGTCATGCAAAGAGGCCTTCCGGAGGGTCGGCTATGAGCCGGCCTGTGGCCAGATCGACCGTTGGAACGGCGGCTTTTGAGAAGGGCAAGAGCACGGTGGCGCTGCTGCCTTTGGCCTGCACTTCCAGAAGATCACCTGCGCCGTGGTTTTGCACGGCCTTGACGCAGCCCAGCTCTGTTCCGCCGGTATCAAGCACGGTGAGGCCGATGAGATCGGCGTGGTAGAATTCGTCATCTGGCAGGGAGGGGAGCTGGCTGCGGGCCGCAAAGAGCTGTGTGCCGCGCAGGGCGTCGGCCTCTTCCTTGGTGCTGACGCCGCTCAGGCGGGCGCAAAAACCGTTGTTGATCTGCCGGGTGATGGTGACGGTGAAGCTGCGCGTGCCGTCTTCTGTGAAGAGCGGGCTGTAGATGGCGATGTCTTGCGGCGCGGCAGTGAAGCTTTTGAGGCGCACCTCGCCGTGCACGCCAAAGGCGCCTGCGATGGCTCCGACACAAACTTGATCGCTCATGGGCGCGCTCCTTTACAGAGGCCGGATGAGAGCTCACCGCCAGCTGTCTGGCAGCGCTCGTCATGGGCCGATTTTTCGTAAGATACACCCGCGAGAAAGGCGGCGCCAATCAAAAACAGGGTGCGGAAAGGGCGAAAGAGGAAGCGCATTTCTGAGGCGGTGCGAGGGGCATATCGGGCCGGAACGATAGCTGTTCCGGCCCGAAAAATGCTTAGCTTTCAGCGGCTTCTTCAGCGGCTGGGGCCTCATCTGCGGGGGCTTCTTCTGCCGGAGCTGCGGCGGCCTCTGCGGCGGCGGCTGCCTTGGCGGCTTTCTCTTCGGCGCGGTCCTGGGCTTTTTTGCCGGGGAGGCCTTTTTTGAGGTTGGCGCGTTCTTTTTTCTCCAGAACACCGGCGGCTTCGAGCATCCGCGAGACGCGGTCTGTGGCCTGGGCACCTTCGCCGAGCCAGTATTGGATGCGCTCAAGGTTGAGCTTTACGCGCTCTTCGCTGTCTTTGGGCAAAAGCGGGTTGTAGGTGCCGAGCTTCTCGATGAAGCGGCCGTCGCGGGGCATACGGCTGTCAGCCGCAACAACGCGGTAAAAGGGGCGCTTTTTTGAGCCGCCGCGGGCGAGACGAATTTTCATGGCCATGGTGTTTTCTCCTTAAATGGCATGGCAGGCATGTGCCTGTTATTCTTGATGTTTTTGGTGGTGCTGAATGACTTCAGCGATGATGAAGTTGAGAAACTTCTTGGCAAATTCGGGGTCCAGATCGGCCCGTTTTGCCAAATCTTCAAGCCGTGCAATCTGGGCCGTTTCGCGGGCCGGATCAGACGGGGGAAGGGCGTGTTCGGCTTTGAGCTTGCCCACCGATTGGGTGTGCTTGAAGCGCTCGCCGAGCGTGTAAACGAGAATGGCATCGAGGCGGTCAATGCTCTCGCGGTGCTCTTTGAGAAGGGCCGCGGCGCGGGTTACAGCATCTGTCATTTTGCCTCTCCCAAACAGCCTAAAGGGGGGGGTGAAAAGCGTGCACAGGGCGTGCACAAAGCGTGCACCGGCTGAACGGCTTTTGTTACCAGAGCGTTAACGCCAAAAATGCGAGTCACCTCAGTCAAGGGCCCATCCTTTCGGTTTGAACAGCGGGTCAGCGTAGTGGCTGATTTCCATTTCGATCCCATGCGAGAGCTGTGTGCCGTCGAGCTGCGCGGGTGAAGGGTGGCGGTAGACGGCATCAGAGCCGTCAATGCTGCCGGCCTCAAGATCGCGCTTGGCGCCGAGGCGCTCGGCAAGACGGATGCTATCAAGATTCTTCGGGTCCAGATAGCTCACGGCTGTCTCCCAGCCCTGCTCTTTGTAATAGTATTTGCGCGCCGCATGGGTGGCCTCGAGCGCGTAGCCCTTGCCAGCCTTGTCGGGCCAGATGATCCAGGCTATTTCGGCTTCAGGCCATTTGGCGGGTTTCCAGCCACCGGCCATGCCGTAGGTTTCATCGGTTTCCTTGTCGTGGATCATCCACATGCCATAGCCGCGAATATTCCAATGGCCGATCTCGGCGGCGTAGAGCATCCAGGCTTCATAAGCGTTGAGCGGGCCGCCCATGAAGCGCGAGCGGTAGCTTGAAAAGGTGGCTTTGAAGTCGGGATAATCTTCGGCTTCCGGGCCGCGCAGCACGAGGCGCTTGGTTTCCAGAACGGGAATGTTTGCTGTGTGCATTATGCGTAGGCCTCCAGTCCGCCGTTGACGAGCGCTTCCGGCGCGGGGTGGCGCCAGACTTCGGTTTGGCCGAATTTCGGGTGCGCGTAGTGATAGTCAAATGCTGCGCCAAGACGTGTGGCGACAGCCTTGCTGGGGGCGTTGTCTGGTGCGATCAGGCTGATGGCCGTGTCCCAGCCGAGCACATCATAGGCGTGGGCGCGCGCGGCTTCGCCTGCTTCGGTTGCATAGCCTTTGCCCGTGGCGTGTGGCATCAGCGTCCAGCCGACTTCGCGCTCAGGCCAGCCGAGCGGGTTCCAGAGGCCGACACGGCCTAAGTATGTGCCTGTCTCTTTGTCATCGACAGCCCAGAAGCCGTAGCCGCGCATAACCCAGTGGCCCAAGATTCCGCCAATGGCGCGCCATGCTTCATCAGGGCGCAATGGCCCGCCAACGAACTTTGACGCATCCGAGGCCCAGAACGCAAACTCCTGCTCTGCGTCGGCCTCACAGGGGGCGCGCAGAACAAGGCGTTCGGTTTCTAGTGTGGGAATGGCGAGGTTGAGCATGGGTTACTTCTTTTTCCCAAAGCCGGAGAGGCCCGAAGGCAGGCCCATGCCGCCGCCGAGGCCGGGCAGGCCACCGGGCAGTTTGCCGCTGGCGCCAAGCTGTTTGGCGGCGGCTTCCATGGCGGCCGGGTCCATGCCCTGGCCAAGCTCGGCGGGCAGGCCGCCTTTGCCGCCGAACATGCCTTTCATGGCCTGTTTGAGCATCCCGCCTTTGCCCTTGCCCAGCTTTTTCATCATGTCCGACATCTGGCGGTGCATCTTCAAGAGCTTGTTGAGCTCGGACACTTCCAGACCCGCGCCTTTTGCGATGCGCTTTTTGCGCGAGGCCTGAAGGATTTGCGGGTTGGCGCGCTCGCGTTTTGTCATGGATTGCACCAGGGCGATTTGGCGTTTGATGATCTTGTCGTCAAAGCCGGCATCCTGCACCTGTTTGGCCATTTTGCCCATGCCGGGCATCATGCTCATCACGCCTTCCATACCGCCCATCTTTTGCATCTGCTCAAGCTGCATCTTCAGGTCGTTCATATTGAACTGACCTTTCTGGAAGCGCTTCATCATGCGTTCGGCCTGTTCGGCCTCGATGGTCTCTTGGGCTTTTTCGACGAGGGCGACGATATCGCCCATGCCGAGGATGCGGCCTGCGATGCGCTCGGGCTCGAAGGTTTCCAGCGCGTCCATCTTTTCGCCGAGGCCGACAAAGCGGATGGGCTTGCCTGTAACCGCGCGCATGGAGAGGGCCGCGCCGCCGCGCCCGTCGCCATCCATACGGGTGAGGACGACGCCGCTGATGCCGATCTTGGCGTCAAATTCCTCGGCCACCTCGACGGCGACTTGCCCTGTGAGGCCATCGACGACCAGAAGCGTCTCGCGCGGGTTGACCACGGCGGCCACATCGGCCACCTCTTTCATCAGAACTTCGTCGATCTGAAGGCGGCCTGCGGTGTCGAGCATATAGACATCATAGCCGCCGAGCGCCGCCTGTTGCTTGGCGCGCTTGGCAATGTCGACCGGGCTTTGGCCTGCGACGATGGGCAGGGTATCCACACCGATCTGCGTGCCGAGGATGGCGAGCTGGTCCATCGCGGCGGGGCGATAGATATCGAGCGAGGCCATGAGGACTTTCTTGCCCTCTTTTTCCTTCAGGCGCTTGGCGAGCTTGCCTGTTGTGGTGGTTTTGCCGCCGCCTTGCAGGCCGACCATGAGGATCGGGGCGGGGGGATTGTCGATCTTGAGCGTGCCCGGGTCTTCCGCACCGCGCAGGGTCTCGACGAGGGCGTCGTGCACGATCTTGACGACCTGCTGGCCCGGTGTCACCGATTTGGTGACAGCCTGGCCTGTGGCCTGCTCTTGCACCTTCTTGACGAATTCGCGGGCCACGGGGAGCGAGACATCGGCCTCAAGCAGCGCGACACGGACTTCGCGCAGGGCTGTTTTGACATCGTCCTCGGAGAGCGCGCCTTGCTTGGTGAGGCGCTCGAAAACACCAGAGAGGCGTTCGGACAGGTTTTCAAACATTCCGTTGGCTCCTTTGCGCCGCGGTTTGGCCCGTCAGACAGAGCGGGCCGCTCAATGACAATGCGCCCCCGTGGGCGACACTCGCTGACGGGGGGCGATCTCGACAGGCGAGACCGGAAGATCTGGTGCTTCCGTATATTGAGGGCTGCTTTACGCCTTTGCGGGCGGCGGGTCAAGCGCGGGGCTGTGGAGGCATGTCGGGGCTTTGCGCGGAGGGCTACTTTTTTGCCACAATCAGGCGTTGCAGTGAAAAAGGCCGACAAAGCCCTTGCTGATTGGGGGGGGGGACGTTAGTTTCGAGGGGCTAGTAGCATTTTAACGAGGATCCTAATATGAAAACTGTAGCAAAGTTTGCCGCTATCGCTCTGATCGCAGCCCCTACATTTGCCGCCGCAGGCAGCAACGACACCGCCGTCATGGAATCAGATGTGTTTGTTGACACGACACCTGTTGCAGGCAGCTCAGCTGGCTCGATGGGCTCAGCGGGTTCAGGCGCGGGTATGGCGGCTGCGGCTCTGGTTGCTTTGGCGATTGCAGCAGCAAGCGGCACCTAAGCCTTTCTAAAACAAAAGATTTCAGCGTCAGCTTGGTTGCGTCTCTTTGTGGGAGGTGCGGCAGGGCTGGCGCTGAAGTTGTTTTTGGGGTTGGCCGTTGAAAAGAGTGCGCCCTGAAACGCGCCCTGAAACGCCCTGTGCGATGCCCCCTGCAACTGCCCCGCATGGCAGGGAGCGTGTGGGCGCGGCCCGGCTGTTGGCTTGCGAGCCTGCGCGCCTGTCGGCTTAGGTGATTGCAATGGCTGATTCGTGCGTTAGGGTCGGCACAAGCGAAATGCACGGGATGGGCCGCCTTATGGACAACTGGGACGAGATCAAAACGGCCTATCATGTGGCGAAAGAGGGCACTGTGAGCCGTGCGGCGGAGAGTCTGGGCATTCATCACGCCACGGTGATACGCCATATTGACGCATTGGAAGCGCGGTTGCGGGCAAAGCTGTTCCAGCGCCATGCGCGCGGATACACGCCGACAGAGGCAGGGCTTGAGCTGTTGCGCGTGGGCCAGGCGACGGCGGAGCAGTTTTCTCAGCTGCAAGCGTTGATACATGGCACCAGCACAGCTGTGAGCGGTGAGCTGGTTGTGACCTCGCTGGGCGAGATTGCACCAAGGGTGGTGCCGCTTCTGAAAGAGTTTCAGGATATGCACGAGGGGCTCAGCCTGCGCTATCTGGCTGGCTCACGGGTGTATCGGCTGGAATATGGGGAAGCTCATATTGCCATTCGGGCTGCGGCCCAGAAACCGGAAGAGCCGGACAATGTGGTGCAGCCGCTTTGCGACGCTGCGGTGAGCCTTTATGCCTCCCAGAGCTATATTGCAGCGCATGGCCGTCCGGCGGGGCTTGATGATCTGGCCGGGCACCGTTTTGTGGGCAGTGCCGAGCCGGACGCGGGCGCACCCTACTACAAGTGGTTGGAAGAAACGGTGGCGCAGAGCCAGATCGTGTTTCGCGCCGGCGATTTTCAGATCGCCAATGCGGCTGTGCGGGCCGGGGCCGGGCTTGGCTTTTTATCGGATGGCGCCGAGGCGGTCTGGCCCGAGCTTGTGAAGATAGCTGGCCCCGTCGACAGCTGGGGCGCGCGGCTCTGGCTTGTGAGCCACATGGATTTGCACCGCACCGCCAAGGTGCAGGCTGTCGCCGCGTTTCTCAAGGAGCGGTTGCGCACCGTTTAGGAGCGTTCGGGCAGCTCGCGCGCCAAGAAACGCTCAAAGGCCTCAAGGTTGACCGGATCAAACTGGCCGAACCCCTGCATCCAGACAGAGGCCGCCTTGAGCGCGTCGGGCTCAAGCTTGCACCACTTCACCCGGCCGCGCTTTTCCTGGGAGATCAGCCCGGCCCGGGTGAGCAGGCCGAGATGTTTTGAGACCGCTGCGAGACTCATGTCGAAGGGCTCGGCGACATCTGTGACGGCCATGTCATCTTCCAGCAGCATCGTGAGGATGGCGCGGCGGGTTGGATCGGCCAGAGCGGCAAAGGTGAGATCGAGCGCTTGGGTCATGGCGTTATCTTGCGTCTGGCGCAGACGCCGTCAACCGTTTGATTGCGGCGCAGGTGTCTGAGCGGCGTGCCTGCGGCACACAGGATGTGCGCGCGCGGCGGCGCGGCGGTTGGGAGCCCCCGCACCGGCGGTGGCCGGGCGTGCGGCGCGTTCAGGTATTTTTGACCAGAAGAAGGGCCCGGGGGGCGCCTGTTTGCCGGCGGTGGCGCCCGTGCTGCGGTGAAGATCAACCTTTTGGTTGAATGAGCTTCGCGCCGCTTTTTGGCCCTTGCGGGGCCGATGGGTGGGGGCGTGCGGGGGAGGGCGCTGGGGCGGTTGGATTTATTTTTGTTTAGGTTCAGTGGGTTACTGAAGCCTTTTTGCCGCGCGCAGGCGGCTTGACTCATGGCGCGCCGCGCTCTAGCTAGGCGGCAACTGTCCATGGGGGCTTTTGACGTGTCAGGACCAGACGACCAGGACCAGCTGAGCGCGCTTGATGCGCGCATCAAGGCGGTCAAGGCGGCGCAGGCACCCAAAGACCACATGGATGAGCACTACTCTCAAGCGCAGCTGGCGTGGCGGATGGTGATCGAGCTGGTGGCCGGTTTGGGCCTTGGCTTTGGCATCGGATATGGGCTCGACTGGGCCTTTGGGACTCTCCCGGTATTCATGGTGCTGTTTACATTTATGGGCCTTGCGGCGGGTGTGAAGACGATGCTCCGCTCAGCGCAAGAGATCCAGCGGACACAGGAAGCGGCTCAGGCTGCGAGAGACGAAAAGGGTTAGTCATGGCGACTGAAGCACACGGCGCAGAAGAGGGTGGCCTCGTATTCCATCCGATGGACCAATTCATTGTGAAGCCGCTGTTTGGCGGTGAGCATATGGGTATGTTCACCTTCACCAATGCTTCGCTTTGGATGATGCTGGCGATTGTTGCGGTGATTGCGCTGATGGTTTTTGGAACCTCGCGCCGCGCGCGCATCCCCGGGCGGGCCCAATCGGTGGCTGAGCTGGCCTATGGTTTTGTCTACAAGATGGTGGAAGATGTTGCGGGCAAAGACGCTGTCGGCTTCTTCCCCTACATCATGACGCTGTTCATGTTCATTGTCTTTTCAAACTTCCTTGGCCTTCTGCCCATGTCCTTCACGCCGACCTCGCATTTTGCGGTGACGGTGGTGCTGGCGATGTTGGTCTTTCTGACCGTGACCATCGTGGGTTTTGTGAAGAACGGCACAAAGTTTCTTGGCCTGTTCTGGGTTTCAAGCGCGCCATTGGCGCTGCGCCCTGTGCTGGCGATTATTGAAATCATCTCATATTTCGTGCGCCCTGTGAGCCACTCTATCCGTCTTGCGGGTAACGTGATGGCGGGCCACGCGGTTATCAAGGTTTTTGCAGGCTTTGCGGCGATTGCCGTGATCAGCCCTGTGTCTGTGCTCGCCATTACGGCGATGTATGGTCTCGAAGTTCTCGTATCCTTTATTCAGGCATACGTTTTCACCATTCTGACCTGCGTGTATCTGAAAGATGCCCTGCATCCTTCACACTAAGGTTTGAAAGAAATCTAAACTTCCAATCGTAAGGAGAATTCACATGGAAGGCGATCTCGCACACATCGGCGCAGGCCTCGCGGCTATCGGTTCAGGCGCAGCGGCTATTGGTGTTGGCAACGTAGCAGGCAACTTCCTTGCCGGCGCATTGCGCAACCCATCAGCGGCGGCTTCACAAACAGCCACTCTCTTCATCGGTATCGCTTTTGCCGAAGCTCTGGGGATCTTCTCGTTCCTCGTCGCGCTTCTGCTGATGTTCGCCGTTTAACTTTTTCGGACAACGATCCTTACGGCCGGATGGGCGCCTAGCGCTCGTCCGGTGATCAGGCAAGTTCCCGAAGGAGGGCCCACATGGCGACCGAAACGCACGACGCCGCAGGCACAGCAGCCGACGCGGCCCCAGGTATGCCCCAGCTGGATTTTTCCACATGGGCGAACCAGATTTTTTGGCTCGTGGTCACGCTTGTCGTGATTTATCTTGTCTTGTCACGGGTTGCCTTGCCCCGCATTGCGGCGGTTCTGGCAGAGCGTCAGGGCACGATCACCAACGATATCGCGGCCGCGGAAGATCTCAAGCAGAAGGCTGTAGAGGCTGAGGCCGCTTACAACCAGGCGCTGGCAGATGCCCGCAGTGAAGCCAACAATATCATTGCCGCGACCAAGGCAGATATTCAAAAAGACCTCGACGTTGCTTTGGCCAAGGCTGATGCAGAGATTGCCGCGCAGACGGCCGAGGGCGAAAAAGCGATTGCAGCCATTCGTGAAGGCGCGCTTGAGAGCGTGAAAGCCGTTGCGAAAGACACTGCAAAAGAGCTTGTTGCTGCGATGGGTGGGACGGCTGATGCCAAGACCATTACCGCCGCTGTGACGGCACGGATGAAAGGGTAAGAAGATGCGGAAACTTTCAATTCTCCTCGCCCTGACAGCCGCCAGCCCTGCGCTGGCAGCCAGCAAGAACCCGTTTTCGGCTTACTTCTGGTCGCTGGGCAACACAGACCTGATTGTTGCGATTGCGTTCTTTGTTTTCATCGGGGTTTTGATTTATTTCAAAGTGCCTTCAATGATCGGTGGGATGCTTGATTCCCGCGCAGAGGGAATCAAGAGCGAGCTGGACGAGGCGCGCGCTTTGCGCGACGAAGCCCAGAGTGTTCTGGCCGATTACGAGCGCAAGCAAAAGCAGGTTCAGGAGCAGGCCAACCGCATTGTGGAAGCGGCCAAAGAAGAAGCGGCTGCGGCTGCGGCACAGGCCAAGGCCGATATTGAAGCCTCTGTTGCGCGCCGTTTGGCGGCTGCGAAGGACCGTTTGAACAGTGCGCAAGCCTCGGCTGTGAAAGAGGTGCGTGACACTGCGATTGTTGTGGCGGTGGCTGCGGCGCGTGATGTTGTGACCAAGCAGATGACAGCGGCCACAGGCAACAAGCTGATCGACGATGCGATTGCACAGGTTGACGCCAAGCTGCACTAAGGCAAGTTTACGAGACAAGTTTAGAAACCCGGCCCGTCGCGGCCGGGTTTTTCTTTTGGGCAGATCAATCTACCCGGTCGTGCAGAAAGCGCAGGCGGGCGATATCTTCGTTCTTGTCGGATTTGATCTGATCGGCCAGCGCGGCGTTGACAAAGTTGAGGTGGGTTTCAACTGCATGGCGCGCGCCTGACGGGTCGCGTTGTTGGAGCGCGGCGTTGATGGCGCGATGCTGCGCGAGCAGCTCCTCGCGGGTTGTGTTTTGCTGGAAAATCCGTGTGCGATTGTAAAAGACGCCTTGCTTGAGAAGATCAAAGATCGAGCGCATCATATGCAACATAACGACGTTGTTGCTGGCCTCGATGATGGACATGTGAAAGGCGGCGTCAAGCTCGGCTTCCTTCTGGGCGCCGGTGCGTTTGTCGGCGTTGGCCATGCGCTCGTAGGCTTGGTTGATCACCTTGAGGTCTGTTTCCGAGGCGAGACGGGCGGCGCGCTCGGCGGCGATCCCTTCCAGGTCGCGGCGGAAGGCCAGATAATCAAAGACCGCTTCCTCATGGGAGGAAAAAAGTTCGATCAGCGCATCTGAAAAGGCTGAACCGAGCACATCTGCAACATAGACGCCAGAGCCGGCCTTGCTGGCCAGCAAGCCCCGCTCCTGAAGCTCGCCAATGGCTTCACGCAGAGAGGGGCGGGAGACGTTGAGCTTCTCTGCCAGTTCGCGCTCTGCAGGCAGCCGCTCGCCCGGGCGCAGGATGCCGCGCAACACCAACTGCTCGATCTGGCGCACAACTGCGCGGCTGAGTTTTTCGGGCTGGACAGGTTGAAACGGCATGAAGGGCCCCTTTGGAATTGGTAAAACGATATTACCAAAGTAGGGGACTCGCAAGTCTTGGGCGCGGCCCTTTTTGTGTGGGCAGTTTCAAGTGGTTCGCGAAAATGCAACAGGCAGGCCATGGGGGCCTGCCTGTGACGGGGTGGTGAGCTGCGCTTATTCTGCGGCCACGGCGCTGGGCGCTGGGGCTTCGGAAAAATGCTGCTTGTTGAGGCGCAGGACCAACAAAATCATGAGGATTTGCGAGGCAAGCGCAATTGCGGTGATGCCCCAGTAGAGCGCGCCAAACTGGGCGATGACACCGGCTGCAACGAGGCCTTTGTTGACAAAGAAGTGCAACAGCACGGAGAAAGCAACGCCGGGGCAGACCAGCGCATAGGAGCCTGGTGAGGTTTTTGATCCAAAGACAAAGTCGCTGAAATATCCCTGACGGCGCAGCACTGTCAGGCCCAGCATGAGAAACAGCACCTGTAGGGCGATCATCTGAGACAACCAGACCATTGTGGCGCCGGCGTTGTCATGGGTTTGGAACGTGGTGTGCAACCCGTGGGCCTGACGCAAGAAGAGAATCGACAGGATGGTGACAATTGGCACGATGACCATCAGGGTTGGGCCGGCTTCGCGCGCGGTGCCGTGTTGCAACATGGAGCCGAAGGCGGTGATCAGCGCCACGACCGTATAGACCAGCGCTGCGATGGCGAAGAACGTGGAGATGACCAGAGAGATGGCGACGGTGGCCGGCATGAGAGACATGGCGGCAGGCGCTGAGAAGCCCACGCCGATCATGGCCAGTGCGAAGGCGGGCAAGAGCTGGGCAAAGCTGTTGTGGGAGGTGACGTCAAAGACGCCCCCTTCACTGAGCACGCGGCCCAGAAAATCGCCGATCAGGCGCAGGGCCCAAACCCCGAGCACGCCAAAGGCAACAAGCGCCAGCGGGAAGAGGTATTCGATGATCGTCCAGAGGCCGGGCACAAAGACCAGGCCGACAATAAACAAGGCGTTAACTGTCATGGCGGTGGCCAGCGGGGCGGCCAGCAGGGTTGTTTCGCCATTGGAGTTGCGCAAGGCTTTGTAGGCTTCTGTTTTTTGGAAGCGGGCCAAGGCGCTGTAGTTCCAGAGCAGGTATTTGACGTTCAAAAACGTCATGGCGGCGATGCCGATGACGGCAATGACGATACCGGCTTGCAGGGCGGCTGGGCCGTTTGTGAAGGCGGCGAAGATGTCTTCAAAGATCGGCACGGGGCGGCCGGGGTGGGGCACCCAGAACATCAGATACATGAAGAAGGTGACAGAGAGCCCGCCCGCGCCAAGCGCGGCGAGGAAATAAAGCGGGGAGTAGGTATCGGCGGGTTTGCGGGTCATTGGGTGATTCCTTGTATTCCGGTTTTGGAATATATAATACATTCCATTATTGGAATTCAAGGAAAAGCTTGTTTACCACATTTTAACCAAGCCGTGGGTAGGCTCGCGGCATGTATTATGTCTTGTTCATACTGGTTTTCTTGTTGGCCTGTGACACGCCCAGCCAGGCGTTTCGCGGGGTGGTTCCCCAGCGGGTCAGTATTGGAGACAGCATTTTTGACATTCGTGTGAAGGAGCAGCGGGCCGAGGCCCTGCGGCTGAACAGCGAATGGGCGCCGCGCCGTGCGGCTGTAGAGCCGCGCGCGCGGGCCGCTATTGAAAAGGCGTCGGGCTGCAAGGTGGCGCGAATCCGGGGCGATCCGGCCATGATCGTGGCCGATCTCAGCTGTGGCAGCACCCCTGCGCCCTTGCCTGTGCGCGGGCCCTTGGAGTGCGAGATGGACGGGAGGCCGCTGATTTCTGGTGGAGAGGTCTACATTGATATGAGCTGCGATTCGCCGTTTTGAAGGCTGGCCTGCGGGCCATTTGGTCAGGGGTTTTCCCGGGGTGTGGGGCGCGGTGCGTTGCTGCGCCCAAAGAGCCCCTCAAGCAGCCGTTCCACCGCCGTTTGTGTGCGCCCGTTATCCTGGTGCGCGCCCTCCAGCGTGCGGCCTTCCGCCGGATCCGGGGTGCGCATGGGCAAGGCCCGTGCGGGCAGCCCCTCATGGACGCGGGACATGGCGGCCTGCCAGATCTCGGCAGGCAGCCCTGAGCCTGTGACACCAGTGAGCGGGGTGTTGTCGTCATAGCCCATCCAGACGCCGGCAACATAATCGGCGCTGAAGCCAATGAAGAGCGCATCTTTCGCGGATTGGGAGGTGCCGGTCTTGCCTGCAACCTCGCGGTCGGGCAGTGCGGCGCGCCGGCCTGTGCCTTCGGTGACGACTTTGTGCATCATCCAGGTGAGTTCCTGGGCGGTCTCTTCCTGGATCACCCGCTCGCCGATCCCGCCGGTGGCGCTCATCAGCGGTTCGGCAGTGCCCAGCAGCTTGAGCTCCACCAGCCCGTAAGGGGTGACGGCGCTGCCGCCATTGAGGATGCCGGCATAGGCCGCGGTCATCTCGATCAGGGTGGCATCTGACGCGCCAAGCGCGAGCGCGGGGCCTTGAGCGAGGTTGGACCCGATCCCGAAGCTTGAGGCAACAGTGCGCACGGTTTCAAGCCCGACCTCTTGGGCAAGTTTCACGGCGGGGATGTTGTAGGAATATTTGAGTGCGTCTGTCAGCGTGACAGGCCCATGGAAAGTCTTGTCGTAATTTTGCGGGCAATAGGCGCCTGAGCCGGGGACGTTGATGCAATATGGTGCATCATCAATCAGGTCTCTGGGAGAGCGGCCCAAATCAAGGGCTGCGGCGTAGACAAAGGGCTTGAACGACGAGCCAGGCTGGCGCTTGGCCATCGTGGCGCGGTTGAAGGCGCCGGACACACGGGTCTGGCGCCCCCCGACCATTGCCCGCACCGCGCCGTCTGCGGACATGATGACAATCGCCGCCTGGGCGGTGGAGCCTTCGCGCACCTTGGTGTCAAAAATCTCCTGCATGGCGGCCTCGGCCGCGCGCTGGACCCTCTGGTCAAGGGTTGTGCGGATGATCACATCCTCGGTGGTGTTGCGGGTAAAAAACTCGGGGCCTGTAGAAAGCACCCAATCGGCGAAATAGCCACCCGCCTTGGCCTGGGCCGCCTGCGAGAGCGTGGCAGGGTTGGTTTGGGCCTCGTGCGCCTCGGCGGGCGAAAGATAGCCCTGCTCTTGCATCAAGCGCACGACGGTGGCTGCGCGCGCCTGGCTGCGCGCAAGATCATTCGTGGGCGCAAAGCGCGTGGGCGCAACCAGCAGACCGGCGAGCATGGCGGCCTCATTGGGCGCAACCTGAGCTGCCGATTTTCCAAAATAGCGCTGGGCGGCAGCTTCAAAGCCGCGCGCGCCTGCGCCAAGGAACGCGCGGTTGATATAGACTGTGAGGATCTCGTCCTTGGTATATTTCAGCTCCATCGCCATGGCATAGACGGCTTCCTTGGCCTTGCGCGCGAGGCTGCCTTCGCGACAATCGGCTTCATAGGCGGTTTCTGTTTTCCAGACGCTGGGGTCATAGGGCACGCCAAGGCAGATGAGCTTGGCTGTTTGCTGCGTGAGGGTCGAGCCGCCGTGGCCGGAGAGCGGCCCACGGCCTTCGCGCAGGTTGATGCGCACCGCAGAGGCTATCCCGCGGGGGCTGAGGCCGAAGTGTGAATAGAAGCGCTTGTCCTCGGTGGCGATGATGGCATGTTTGAGATGCGGCGAGACGGAGTTGGCGGTCACGGCTCCGCCGAATTGATCGCCGCGCCAAGCGAAAACTGAGCCTGTGGCGTCCATCAGGGTGACTGATCCGCGCGCGCGCCCGTCAAACAGCTCTTCAAGCTCGGGCAATGTCAGCGAGACATAGCCCACGGCCAGCCCCAGAAAAAGCCCGAGCACAAGCGCCATGCGCCAGCCAAACCCCCAGATCAGCCGCCAGACCCATCCGAGCAATCCAAAGACCAGCCGCCCGATCAGCCCGCGCGCGGGCTTGGCCGGTTTGCGCTTTGCCGGCTTCTTCTTTTGGCTTGTGGCGGCTTTTTTGGCGGCCGCAGTGGATTTGGGATAGCGCCGTTCGGCAACGAGCGGCGGTGAATTGCGTTTGGAGGTGGTCATATCTGCCCTGCTCGGAGCCTTTAATTGCGCCCACCATAGCGGGGTTGAAGAAAAATGTAGAGGGGAAAGACGCGGCTTCCCGCTCATGGCAGCGCACATTTTTTAGGCAGGCTGGGCGAAAACTGCGGAAATTTTCAAACTATGGCGCATTTTACGCCACTTTGAGCAGCCGTTGGCTTCTTTCCTGAGCGTTCTGCGCGAATGCTGCAGGTGCAAAGTGCCGCCCTTTGAGCGGCTTGGAGAAGGGGACTAAGAGGTGAAACTCATTATAGCAACGATCAAGCCTTACAAGCTTGAAGACGTGCGCGAAGCGCTGACGGCGATTGGCGTGCGCGGGATGATGGTCAGCGAGATCAAGGGGTTTGGCGCACAGTCTGGCCACACCGAGATCTACCGTGGTGCCGAATATGCCGTCAATTTCGTGCCCAAGATCAAACTGGAGATCGCTGTGCCTTCGGATATGGCCGACAGCATCATTGAAACCATTACCAAGACGGCCCGCACAGGCAAGATCGGGGATGGGAAGATTTTTGTGCTCGATCTGGCGCAGGCCGTGCGTGTGCGCACAGGCGAAACGGGACAGGATGCGCTCTGAGCGCAGGGAAAGGACGAAACCATGACAAAGAAACTGACATATCTGCTGGGGAGCGCGTTTGCCCTTCTGCCAGCCGCAGCCATGGCGCAAGACGCCGCGGCGCCGGGCTTTGACGAGATCGGCCCCTATATCATGACCACCCTGCTGTTCCTTGTGGGCGGCTTTCTTGTATTCTGGATGGCGGCAGGCTTTGCCATGTTGGAGGCTGGCCTCGTGCGCGGCAAGAATGTGGCCATGCAGCTGACCAAGAACATGGCGCTCTTCTCGATTGCGGGCATCATGTATTGGCTTGTGGGCTTTAACCTCATGTATCCGGGCGAATTTAACGGCTTTGTCGGCGGCTTCTTCAATCCGACGGTTCTGGAGCCTGTGGGCCTTTCAGCGGCGGATGCGGCACTGGATTATGCCTCCGTTGCATCGGACTTCTTCTTTCAGCTGATGTTTGTGGCTGCCACGGCATCCATTGTTTCGGGCGCGCTGGCCGAGCGGATCAAGCTTTGGCCCTTCCTTGCCTTTGTTGTCGTGCTGACGGGTTTCATGTATCCGATTTCAGGCTCTTGGCAGTGGGGCGGCGGCTTCCTTTCGGAGATGGGTTTCTCTGACTTTGCCGGCTCGACTGTTGTGCACTCTGTTGGCGGCTGGGCCGCACTGGCAGGCGCGATCGTGCTTGGCCCGCGGATTGGCAAATACAAGGACGGCCGCACCGTTCCGATGCCCGGCTCCAACCTTGCGCTGGCCACATTGGGGACGTTCATCCTGTGGCTCGGCTGGTTTGGCTTCAACGGCGGCTCACAGCTTGCTGCGGGCACAGTTGGCGACATCACAGACGTGGGCCGTATCTTTGCAAACACCAATATGGCGGCATCTGCCGGTGCGGTGGCTGCGCTGATCCTGACACAGCTGATGTATAAGAAAGTTGACCTCACAATGGTGCTGAACGGCGCGCTTGCCGGTCTCGTTTCCATCACAGCCGAGCCGCTTGCGCCTTCGCTCTTTGGCTCGCTCTGGATCGGTGCTATCGGCGGTGTGATCGTGGTCTTCGCGGTTCCGATGCTCGACAAGTTCAAGATTGACGATGTTGTCGGTGCGATCCCTGTGCACCTCCTGGCCGGTATCTGGGGCACAATTGCAGTTGTCTTCTACAACGCCGACACAAGCCTTGTGACACAGCTGACAGGTATCGTTGTCTACGGTGTGTTCACCTTCGTTGTCTCGCTGGTTGTGTGGTTCATCCTGAAGGCGACCATCGGCATCCGTGTGAGCGAAGAAGCCGAGATCAACGGGCTTGATATGGCCGAGTTGGGCATGGAAGCTTACCCCGAGTTTTCCAAGGGCTAAGCTCTTATAAGCCAGTTGGGGCCAGCCGGATTTGTTCTGGCTGGCCCTTTTTGTTGCGCGGTTTCTGGCATGGCAGAATCGCGCGGGGATATGCTAAGTCTTGCGGCATGTCTGAAGCGCACCCCAAGATAAGCCAAAGCCAGCCTGTGATCCGACAGCTGGATGATGCCGCGATCAACCGGATTGCGGCGGGAGAGGTTGTGGAGCGGCCTGCCTCGGCGGTGAAGGAGCTGGTGGAAAACGCGATTGATGCGGGGGCCACGCGCATTCGTATAGAGGTGGCCGACGGCGGCAAGACACTTATCCGCGTGGTGGATGACGGCTGCGGGATGTCTGCCGCCGATCTGCCGCTTGCGCTGTCGCGCCATGCGACCTCCAAGATCGACGGCTCCGACCTGCTCAATATTCATACCTTCGGCTTTCGGGGCGAGGCGCTGCCCTCTTTGGGCGCTGTCGGGCGGCTGAGTATTGCGAGCCGCGCGGCGGGGCAGGAGGGCGCAAGCATCGAGGTGTCTGGCGGGGTGATGAGCGCTGTGAAGCCTGCGGCTTTGGCCGCGGGCACGCGCGTGGAGTTGCGCGATATTTTCTATGCCACGCCTGCGCGGCTCAAGTTCATGCGCTCCGACCGCGCCGAGATGCAGGCGATTGCCGATGTGGTGAAGCGGCTGGCGATGGCGGAGCCTTATGTGGGCTTTGTGCTGGCCGATGTGTCGGGCGGCGGGGAGGCGCAGGTAAAGTTCCGCGTGGACGGCGAGAGCGGCGATATGTTCAAGGCGCTGCACGGGCGGCTGGCGCAGGTGATGGGGCGCGAATTTGCCGCCAATGCGCTGGCGATTGATGCGGAGCGTGAGGGCGTGAGCCTTACAGGCTATGCCGCCTTGCCGACCTATTCGCGCGGCAGTGCTGTGGCGCAGTTTTTCTTTGTGAACGAGCGGCCCGTGCGCGACAAGCTTCTGATCGGCGCGTTGCGGGGGGCATACTCTGATTTTCTGAGCCGTGACCGTCACCCCGCTGTGGCGCTGTTTGTGTCTTGCGCGCCCAACCTTGTGGACGTGAACGTGCACCCCGCCAAATCAGAGGTCCGCTTTCGCGACCCTGGCCTCGTGCGCGGGCTGATTGTGAGTGCCTTGAAACATGCGCTGGCCGAGGCGGGGCATCGGGCCAGCTCGACTGTGGCCGACGCAGCGCTGGGCGCGATGCGGCCGGAAGGCATCGCGCCACGGGTGTATCAGATGGATCGCCCGTCTCTCGGCCCAAGCTATGCCGCGCCGAGCCAAGGCTTTGCGGAGATGGCAGGAGGCTACTCGGCGCGGGTCGAACCTGTCGAGGTGGTTGATGAGCGCCCGCTGGAGGCGCTGCCCTTGGGCGCGGCGCGCGCGCAGCTGCATGAGAATTACATCGTGGCGCAGACCGAGACGGGGATGATTTTGGTCGACCAGCACGCCGCACACGAGCGGCTTGTTTATGAGCGGCTGAAACGGCAGATGGCGGAAAACGGTGTGCGCGCACAGGCGCTGCTCATTCCCGAGATTGTCAGCATGAGCGAGGGCGATTGCGCGCTGCTGCTGGAGGCCGCCGAGGAGCTGGGCCAGTTGGGGCTGAGCCTTGAGCCTTTTGGCGCGGGTTCTGTCGCGGTGCGCGAAACCCCTGCCATTCTGGGAGAGGTCAACGCCGAGGCGATGCTGCGCGATATTGTCGACGAGCTCACAGATGGTGGCACGAGCAGCACGGTGAAAGACAAGCTGGAGGCGGTCTTGAGCCGTGTGGCCTGTCACGGTTCTATCCGCTCTGGCCGCCGGATGCGCGCCGAGGAGATGAACGCACTTCTGCGCGAAATGGAGGCGACGCCGCATTCAGGGCAGTGCAACCACGGGCGCCCGACCTATATTGAACTGAAACTGAGCGATATCGAGAGGCTTTTCGGGCGCACATGATTGAGATTGCCGGATATCAAATTGCCGAAGGCACGCTGCTTCTGGGCGGGCTTGTCCTGCTTGTTTTGCTGTTTCTCATGCTCTTTCTGGGGATGCGCGCGGCGGCGCGCTCGGCCAAGATGACCGAGCCTCTGGTGCACCAGCTGGGCAGCCTCGGGGTGCGGGTGCAGCAGCTTTCGGACGGGCAGCAGCAGCTTGCCGGCGGGCTGACCCATGTGAGCGAGGCGCAGGCGGCGGCGCAGGCGAATATGTTGCAGCTCATGGAAAAGCGCCTTGCGGATGTGAGCGGCAAGATGAACGAGAACCTCACCGGCAGCGCGCAGCGCACCGCCAAGAGCCTTGGCGAATTGCAGCAGCGGCTCATTGCGATAGACAAGGCGCAGGACAATATCACCAAGCTTTCGGGCGATGTGCTGAGCTTGCAGGATATTTTGAGCAACAAGCAGACGCGTGGCGCCTTTGGCGAGATCCAACTCACCGATATTGTCACCAAGGCGCTGCCCAGTGATGCCTACACAATGCAGGCGACGCTGAGCAACGGCAAGCGCGCGGACTGTCTGATACATCTGCCCAATCCGCCGGGGCCGATCGCGATTGATGCGAAGTTTCCGCTGGAAGCCTATGAAGCGCTGCGGCGTGCGGAAAACGACTGGCAGGTGAACGAGGCAGCGAAGATGCTGCGCGTGTCGATCAAGAAGCACATCAAGGATATTTCGGAGAAATACATTCTGGATGGCGAAACGGCGGATGGGGCGCTGATGTTTCTGCCCTCCGAGGCGATTTATGCGGAGCTTCACGCCAACTTCCCTGAACTGGTGCGCGAGGGCTTTGCCGCGAAAGTCTGGATTGTTTCGCCAACCACCTGCATGGCCACGCTCAACACCATGCGGGCCATTCTGAAAGATGCGCGGATGCGCGAGCAGGCGGGGGCCATTCGCACGATGCTGCGGCATTTGCACCGTGATGTGGAGATTGTGCTGGAGCGCGCGGGCAAGCTGGAGACGCATTTTGACCAGGCGCGCCGCGATGTGGAAGGGATCAGCACCGCCGCCGAACGCGCCGGCAAGCGGGCGGCGAAGCTTGATAACTTCGACTTTGAAGAGCTTGCGCCCGAGCCGCCCAATGTGGTCCCGATCAAGGGGCCGGAGTGAGCTTGCGTTAGATCAAGGCCCGCGCGGGGGAATCCGTCCAGTCTGTCATCCTGCGCTGACAGGAGGACGGATCATGCTAGAGATCAGCATCAACAAGATTGCCCAGATTGTTCTGATGTCCCGCGAGCTGGGGCGCTCGCAGGCCGAACTGGCCGGCTTTTTCGAGACATTGCGCGAGGAGGAACTTACCGACCTTGTGGCGGTGATGTGGATCGGCCGGGGGAGTTTTGAGCCGGAGGAGCTGGAGGAGGCGCGCGCAACTGCGATTGCCGAGGCGACTGTGCCGACACCGGATTATCTGCTTGGAACGCCGCATCTTTCGGACCATCTGGAGAACGGGCTGGAGGCTTTGGGCCTGTCTGCATCAGAGGAAGAGGATGATTTGATCCGCAAGGGATGAAGAGGTCGCATTGCAGCGCAATACGACCCGCCGGGGGCTTTGCCCCCGGACCCCCAAGGTATTTTTGACCAGAAGAAGGGCAAGCCGCTTTTTTAGAGGTGATCGACCACTTGCAGGTGTTGGGCGAGGGTGTCGACCTCGGCGAGCCAGTCTTGCACCAGTTTTGGATCATGCGGGGCGGGGTGAACGCCGGCGCCGATCTGGCCTGCGAGGACGGCTTTGACGGCGAGAGAGACCGGAATGGAGACGAGGCGGGCCATGGCTGTGCCGCGCGCATCGCCCCAGGCGTCCATCACATAGGTTTTGTTGAAGAGGGGCTTACCGTCTTTTTCGGCTTTAAGGCCCACGCACATCACCACGCGGTCAGGCTCGCCTTCTGCATAGGCGTTGTCGCGCCAGAAGCCATCGGACATTTCCTTCAGGCGGGCGTCGCCTTCGGGGCCTGAGAGGGTTTCGATTTCTGCAAAGACATCGGCCCAGGCCTCTTTCCAGCCATTGAGACGCAGGGTGCCGCGCACGAATTCTTTCACCCGCCAGCTTGGCTCGAAGCGGTAGTCTGCCATGAAGGGCAGGCTGTCGCGGTTTGGGTAGACCTCGAAGGTCTCGGGGCTGGCCAGCGGGGCTTCGTAGCTGCTGATCGCGTCCCAGGGGCGGGAGACGTTGAGCTCGGTGTGGTTCTTGATGGATTTGGACGGCGAGCGCAGGGCCTTGAGCACACCCAGCGGCGACCAGCTGAATTTGTAGCGGAAGGGGTTTGGCTCTTTGGGGATGCCGCCGCAGTAGGAGAGGAAGGAGATATCGGCACTGCCATCATAGGCGGCACTTGCGCGGTAATCGGCGACGAGGGCGTGGGCCATGAGGTGGTCAATCCCCGGATCGAGGCCGACTTCATTGACCGAGGTGAGGCCTGCTTCGTGGAAGGCGGCATCGAGCGCGCGCATTTCGGGGGCGATGTAGGACGAGCTGACAAAATGCGCGCCCCGTGCGAGGCACATTTCGGCCAGCGGCACATGCCAATCACCCGGCAGCATGGAGACGACGATATCGCCTATTTGCGTGGCTGTGGTGATGGCCTCCATGTCAAAAGCGCGGATGTCCTTGGCGATGTCGCCGACGGCTTCATCGGCCTTGGAGACCGTGCGGTTCCAGACCACGAGGGGGTGGCCTTCTTCGATCAGTTTGCGAAGGCCGGGGATGGCGGAAAGGCCTGTGCCGCACCAGTGGATTGTCATGTTCATACCTCTTTGATGTGTGTGTTGAAATCGGCTTTGGCGCGGCCCCAGACGCCTTCCTCAAGGGCACCCAGCGTGAGCAGAGAGGGCAGGAGCTGGGCGGCGAAATCCTCGGAGCTTTCGCGCGGCAGCATCGAGGGGAGGTTGTCGATCGCCATGACATCGAGTGGAGGCGTGTCGTGCACGCGCAGGGCGGGTGCCTCCCATGTGGTGGCTTCGGAGTAGACGGGGATGGGGTTATAGTCGCTGTCAGGGTCGCAGGCGACATCGCCGATGGCGGTGAGCGTGCGGGGCGCTTCCTTGGCGGAAAGCGGCACGAACTGCGGCGTGCCGGGGCGGGCCAGAATGCAGTTGATAAAGATGTCATGGGCGAGGATTTCGGGGAAGGGGCCGCCGCCTGCTGTTTCGGCCATGTCCCATTTGGTCACGGTGAGACCCATCGCTTGAAGCAGATCGGACGCACCCGTGCCGACGCGGCCCAGAGCGCCGATGACGATGGCGGAGGGTGTCTGGCCTTTGAGCTCGGCGCTGAGCTCGCTCAGGAGCGCGTCTTTGTTGGGGTATGCGCCAACAGGCGGGCAGAGCGCACCGGACTGTTGCGCGAGCCATGTCTTGAGGGTGACGGCGGCACCCGCGAAACCCGCCCAATAGCCGAAGGCGGCGACGCGGCGGCCCGTTTCATCGACAAGATATTCAAGATCGTAGAGCGTGCCGCCACCCGCTTTGAAGCGCTTGAGCAGGGCTTTGCCCGAGAACTGGCCCTTGTAGGCGTGGCCGAACATGATGTGGCGGTGCGGCAGCGGTGTGCCGTCATCAGGCAGCTCTTTGAGGCCGAAGATGATGGCGTCCTGCGGCGCTTTGGGCCAGCTGTTTTCCGGCGCAACCTCGGCCCCTGCCTCGATGTAGCCTTGCAGCGGGATGGCGCGCACGGAGCTTTCCTCGACCGTGAGGCGGATGCCGGCCTTGATGAGCGCGGCGGCGCCTTCAGGGGTGAGGCCGACGCGCTCTTCATGGGCGCGCTGCTCGGCTCTGAGCCAGAGATGTGTCATGATCTGCTCCTGTTCAGACAAAGGTGCGGGCGTGTTCGCGACCCGGGATATCGAGGTGTGGCGTGGCGTTGAAGCTGCCGAGATAAAGCTGGCCGTGGACATATTCGAGCCGGTGCAGTGACGAGTTCATCACCTGTAGCATGATCTTGGCCATACCCTCGTCCGACAAGTTCAGAACGTGGCGCAGGATTGTGCCGATGACGCCGCCGGATGTGACCAGCAGCACCCGGCCATGGCCCTCGCAGACCTCGTGGACCAGCCCTGTGGTGCGGGCGTGAAAATCGGCGAAAGTTTCGGGGGCCGTCTTCACCTTGTTGGTGGCCCAGTAGCCGATCATCTTGGGCAGGTGGTTGGCAAATTCTGTCGGGTCTTGCGGGGTGGCAATCCCGTGCTCGGCCTCAAGGGCAGCGGCCATGGCGAAATATTGCAGCTCGTCTAGCCGTGCATCAACGCGGGTGTCGGCATAGCCCATGCCGGCGGCGGTTTCTTTCTGGCGGCGCAAAGTGCCTGTGATGACATGGTCAAAATGCGGATTGGTGGTGCGCATATGCTCGCCCAGCCAGCGCGCCTGCGTGTGGCCCAGCTCGGAGAGCTTGTCATAGCTGGCTTCATCTGTGGCATGGCTGTTGGCCTGCCCGTGCCGCACCAGAATCAATTCTGCCATGTGGTCCCCGCGTTTGATCAAATTTGCGCGGAGGTTAGCCGTAGGGCGCGAGGGGTTAAAGAGGGGAGGTGGAAAGAAAATGCCGCTGCGGGAAATGGGCGCAAAAGGCGCTTGTGGTGTCGGGAATGTGAGGTGTGAATCGTGGTGTCTCTGGTTTATGCTTAGAGGAAGACCGACGGGAGGCGCGCGATGTCTGAGACTGTGAAGTTTACGCTGGATGGCGAAGAGGTTGTCGCCGAAAAGGGCATGACCATTTGGGAAGTGGCCAATGGCCGCGGTCTTGTCATTCCGCATCTTTGCCACAAGCCTGCGCCGGGGTATCGCCCTGACGGCAACTGCCGCGCCTGTATGGTCGAGATCGAGGGCGAGCGCACCTTGGCGGCCTCCTGTATTCGCGAGCCGCAGGACGGTATGGTTGTTACGACGAACAACGCCCGCGCTGTGAGCGCGCGCAAGATGGTTGTGGAAATGCTTCTGGCCGACTTGCCCGAGCGCGACGAGAGCCACGATAAATCAGCGCATATGTGGGATATGGCGGAGCTGAACGGTGTGAGCGAGAGCCGTTTTCCCAAGCTTGAAGAGGGGCATATTCCGCTTCTGGACGACAGCCATGTGGCCATGCGGGTGAACCTGGATGCCTGTATTTCCTGCGGGCTGTGTGTGCGCGCGTGCCGCGAAGTGCAGGTGAATGACGTGATCGGCATGGCGGGGCGGGGCCATAGCGCTTACCCTGTGTTTGATATGAATGATCCGATGGGCGAGAGCAGCTGTGTCGCCTGTGGCGAATGTGTACAGGCCTGCCCCACCGGCGCGCTGATGCCAGCCACGGTGCTTGACGCTGCGCAGAAGGGTGACAGCAAGGACTTTGACAGCGAGACAGAAAGCGTCTGCCCCTTCTGCGGTGTGGGCTGCAAGGTGAGCCTTAAGGTCAAGGACGGTAAAGTGAAATATGTCGAGGGCATCAACGGCCCTGCCAACGAAGGCCGGCTCTGTGTGAAGGGGCGCTTCGGGTTTGACTATATCCACCATCCCCATCGGCTCACAAAGCCGCTCATCCGCCGTGAGGATGCGCCTGCCAAGGGGCTGAATGTGCACCCGGACAACTGGGCCGAGTTCTTCCGCGAGGCGAGCTGGGAAGAGGCGATGGAGCTCGCCGCGGGCGGACTTGCGGGGCTGCGCGAGACGCATGGTGGCAAGGCGGTTGCGGGTTTTGGCTCGGCCAAATGCACCAACGAAGAGGCCTATCTTTTCCAGAAGTTCATTCGACAGGGCTTTTTGCACAACAATGTCGATCATTGCACACGGCTTTGCCACGCCAGCTCTGTGAGCGCACTGATCGAGAATGTCGGCTCTGGCGCTGTTACGGCGACGTTCAACGAGATTGAAAACGCGGATGTGGCGATCATCATCGGGGCGAACCCGGTTGAGAACCACCCCGTGGCGGCGACCTATTTCAAACAGTTTGTGAAACGCGGCGGCAAGCTGATTGTGATGGACCCGCGTGGAGTGGGCCTCAGGCGCTTTGCCGAAGAGATGGTGCAGTTCCGCCCCGGTGCGGATGTGAGCCTGCTAAATGCGATCATGCATGTGATCGTGAAAGAAGAGCTCTATGACAGCCAGTATATCCACCGCTGGACAGAAAACTGGGAGGCTGAAAAGGCCCATCTGGACGATTTCAGCCCTGAGGCGATGAGCGCGATTTGCGGGGTATCGCCCGAGCAGATCCGCCGCGTGGCGCGTATTTTTGCCGATGCTGAAGCGGGGATGATCTTCTGGGGCATGGGTGTGAGCCAGCACATTCACGGCACAGACAACTCGCGCTGCCTGATTTCACTGGCTTTGATGACAGGCAATGTCGGCAAGCCGGGTGCGGGGCTGCACCCCTTGCGCGGACAGAACAACGTGCAAGGCGCCTCTGATGCCGGGCTTATCCCGATGTTTTTGCCCGATTATCAGAGCGTGATGGATGACAGCATCCGCAAGGCCTTTACCGATGTCTGGGGCTCTGGTGACTTCTCTTCCGAGAAGGGCCTGACTGTGACCGAGATCATGGATGAAGCCTATGCGGGCAACATCAAGGGCATGTATATTCAAGGCGAGAACCCGGCGATGTCTGACCCTGATGTGGAGCACGCGCGCGATGCGCTGGCCAAGCTGGAGCATTTGATCGTGCAGGATATTTTCCTGACCGAAACGGCGAACTATGCCGATGTGATCCTGCCCGCCTCGGCGCTTTATGAAAAGAACGGCACGGTGAGCAACACCAACCGTCAGGTGCAGCGCGTGCGCCCTGCCGTGGCCCCACCCGGAGAGGCGCGGGAGGACTGGAAGATCACCGTCGAGCTGGCGCAGCGCATTGGCCTGAACTGGGTTTATGAGGATGTGTCCGAGGTTTTCAACGAGATGAAGCTCAACATGCCTTCGCTCGACAACATCACATGGGAGCGGCTCAAGACCGAGACAATCACCTACCCCTCGCTGTCGGAGACAGACCCGGGGCAGGCTATTGTCTTTGGCGACGGCTTCCCGCGCGCCGAAGGGCGGGCGAAGTTTACGCCGGCCAGCGTGATTGCACCCGATGAAGCGCCTGATGCGGAGTATCCGATGATCATGACCACGGGCCGGCAGCTCGAGCATTGGCACACCGGCTCGATGACACGGCGCGCGAGCGTGCTGGACGCGGTAGAGCCTGAGGCGAACTGCTCGCTGCACCCCAAAACGCTGCGCCGCCTTGGCGTTGCGCCCGGGGAGCATGTGCGCCTGAGCACGCGCCGCGGCAGTATCGTGATCATGGCGCGGGCCGACAGGGCCGTGGCGGAAGACATGGTCTTTGTGCCTTTTGCCTATGTGGAAGCGGCGGCAAACATCCTGACCAACCCTGCGCTCGACCCTTATGGCAAGATCCCCGAGTTCAAATTCTCGGCGGTGAAAGTTGAGAAAGCCGAAGGCGCCGTGGCCGCAGAATAGGGCTTGCAAGATGCGGGCGCGGCGGGTTGTCTGGTGGGGTAATCCTGCCAAACTAGGACCGCTGCCATGACCCTCTCAGTAAACCCCACCCGCTTTCTGGAAGACTTGCACGCGCTGCGCCGGTTCGGCGCGTCGGGCGTGGGCAAGGGCGTTGTGCGGCCTGCTTATTCAGAGGCCGATGTCGCGGCGCGGACCTGGCTGGCGGGGAAGTTTGAAGAGGCGGGCCTCACGGTGCATTACGATCCGATGGGCTCGCTCTTTGGTTTGTCGGATGCGCCCAAATCGCTTTTGCTGGGGTCGCATTCCGACAGCCAGCCCGAGGGCGGCTGGCTTGACGGCGCGCTGGGAGTAATTGCGGCACTGGAGGTGGCGCGCGCGGCCAAGGAGGCCGGTGACCCTGCGGTGTCTGTTGTCAGCTTTCAGGACGAGGAAGGGCGCTTTGGCGTGACCACGGGCAGCACGGTCTGGTCAGGGCAGCTTTCGCTGGCGGAGGCAGACAAGCTCACCGACAGGAGCGGGCTGAGCCTGGCAGAGGCACGCGGCGCGATGGCGCATTTGACAGGTGATTTTGTCGATCCCACGCGCTTCACCGGCTTCATCGAAATGCATATCGAGCAGGGGCCATGGCTGGATCAGGCCTGCGAGGCGGCCGGTGTGGTCAGCAGCATTGTTGGCATCCGCGACATGCGTATAACCTTTGAGGGCGAGCAGAACCATGCGGGCACTACGCCGATGCACCTGCGCAAGGACGCCTTTCAGGCGCTCACAGCCTTCAACGCGCTGATTGCGGAGCGCTTCCAGAACGTGGTAACGCCCCAGACCGTCTGGACCATTGGCCATGTCAAGCTGCATCCGGATGCACATTCGATCGTGCCGGGGCGCGCGACCTTCTCGATGCAATGGCGCGATGGTGATGCCGACAGGCTCGCGCGTGTGGAAGCGATTATCCGCGCGGCTGCCGAGGAGGTCGCCGCACTGCACGGGATGACCCTGAGCTTCGGGCCGATGTTGGGGCTGGAGCCAGTCGATATGGACACCCGCTTGCGGGCCGCGCTCGAGGCCAGCGCGCAAGAGCACGCCGCGGGCCGCTGGCGCAAGATGCCGTCGGGCGCTCTGCATGACGCAACCAATGTCGCGCAGCATATGCCTGTGGCAATGCTCTTTGTGCCCTCGATCAACGGTATCAGCCACGCCTTTGAAGAAGATACGGCCGAGGCCGATCTCGTCAAAGGGCTCGAGGTCCTCGCAGGGGCTGTCGCTCGGGTTGGCTGAAGCCCCTCTCTGTTTTTCTTTCTAAAAATATCCCGAGGGGGTCCGGGGGAGCAGCGCTCCCCCGGCGGATCGGATTTGGCGAAGCCAAATTCGAAACAGGACTAGCCCCAGCTCACATCGCCCAGAAAGACATAGCCCGCGCCGTAAATCGTCTTGATCAGCCGCGGGTTTTTCGGGTCTTCGCCCAGTTTGGTGCGCAGCCGGGAGATGCGCACATCCATCGCCCGATCAAAGCTTTCGCCGGCCGCGCCGCCCAGAGTTTCTTGCATGTTAGCGCGTGAAATCAACCGCTTGGGCCGCTCCAGAAAGAGTCTAAGCACTTCGCCCTCGGCATGGGAAAAGGCGGTCTCGCTGCCGGTGTCATCCACCAGCATGTAGCGGTCAAAATGGGCGGTCCAGCCGTTGAAGCGCGCGGTTTCAGTGCTTTGGGGGGCGGGTGCGGCCTTGCGCAGGCGGGCGCGCACACGCGCAACCACTTCGGCAGGTTCGAAAGGTTTGATGATGTAGTCATCCGCTCCGAGTTCCAGCCCCGTGACGCGGTCTTGCACCTGTGCGCGGCCGGAGATGATGATCACGCTTGCGCCCTGCTCCAGCGCGAGGCGGTGCACCAGTGTGAGGCCGTCCTTGTCGGGCAGGGAGAGATCGACAAGGCAAACGTCGGGCGCTGTGGTTTTCAGCGCGGCTTCAAACTCGGTTGCCCGGCCAAAGCTCAGGGTCTCAAAACCGGCCTCTTCCAGCGCATCTGTCAGCATGTCGCGGATGGCGCGTTCGTCATCCAGAATGGTTACCAGTGGTTTGCTCATGGGGTCTTGTCCGTTCCGAGGTAGGTTGCGAGTGTCTGCGCGGTGAAGGGTTTGCGCAGCACCGGCGCAAGTTTGATGGCCCGCTGGAACAGTGGATCTGTTTCGGGCAGGGAGGTCATCAGAAAGCTGGGGGGGCGCGTGGCGCCCAGTTTGTTGAGAAGGTCAAGGCCCGTGGCCTCACCTTCCAGCGAGATATCCGACAGCACGAGGGCAATATCGGGCAGGTCTTGAGCCAGCACCAGCGCCTCATCCACGCTTGTTGCCTCGATCACCGAATGGCCCTGTGCCACGAGCATCTCGCGCACATTTGTGCGGATAACCGGGTTGTCCTCCACGAGCAGGGCAAGGCCGGGCGCGACCGGGGCAGGGGCGTGCCGGATGGGCAGGCGCAGGCTGACTTCTGCGCCGGTTGTGCTGTTGCGTGCCTGCACCTGCCCCCCGGAGAGCTTGGCCATATCATAGACCATGGCCAAGCCGAGCCCTGAGCCGCCATCGCCTTTTGTGGTGAAGAAGGGGTCAAACACATGTGCCAGCGCATGTTTGGAGAAACCCGGCCCCGTGTCGCAGACCAGAAATTCGATCCAGAGATCTTTGACCGTTTGCACGCTGAGCGTGATCTGGCCTGCGTCACGGCAGGCATCTCGGGCGTTGAGCACGAGGTTGAGCAGGCTGTCTTGCAACATGCCTGCGTCCAACATCAGGGTGAGATGCGAGGGGAGGCTGTCGTGTTTGATCTCAAGGCTTTGGCCTTCTGGCAGTGTGGTTTGGGCGAGGGTCTGAAACTGGGCGAGAAAGCTTTTGAGCAACACCGGCTGTGGATGCAGGTCGCGGTGACCTGTCATATCGGCAATCCGGTTGAGCAGATCACCGCCGCGGCGCGCGGCCGTGAGTGTTGCGCTGATAAGGTCCTGTGCCTTCGGTTCAAGACCAAGGTTTTGAAGCCGGCTCTGTGAGCCAAGCACAATTGTAAGCAGGTTGGAAAAATCATGGGCCAGCCCGGACACCATCTGGGCGGCCAGTTCGCGGCGGCGGGTTTGCTGGAGTGCGGCGCGGGTCTGGGTCTCTTCGGTGATGTCCATCGAGAGAATATAGACCCCCCCTGTGCTGGCATCCGGCGTAAGCGCCACGCGGATGCGCCGCGAGCTTGGCTCGTGGGTGAATTCAAACACCGAGGGTTTGCCCGCAAACCCGCGCTCCAAATGTGGTGCAATCACGCTGTAGGGCTGCGGCCCGAGCACCTCGGCGGCGTGGTGCCCCACCGGATCGGCAAGGCTGCCGGGCATGACCGAACTCACGCGGCGGTTGGAGAAGGTGTAGACCTGATCAGAGCTCACATGGGCGATATGGGCCGGCATCATTTCGGTGGTGAGGCGGGTGCGCGCCTCCATGGCTGTGAGCTGGCGCTTGGCCTCTTCCAATGCGGTGATGGTGGCTTCCAGCTCGCGGTTGGTGCTGGCAAGCTCTTCGGCGCGGGTGAGCAGCTGGTCTGAGAGGGTTTCCGAACGGGTGCGCAGGAGCTCCTCTTGCCGCTTTGTGCCTGTAATGTCGGTATAAACGGCCACCCAGCCGCCATTGGGCAGGGGGGAGCCTTCCACCGAGATCCAGCGGCCGTTGCCCATTTGGCGCTCGATGTAATGCGGCTCAAAGGCGCGCGCGAGAGCGACCCGCTCTTGCACGAAGGCGTCAATATCATCTATGGCGCCATATTCTCCGCGCTCGGCAAGGTAGCGGATGGTGGCGGCAAAGTCGGCTCCGGGAGAGACAATCCAGTCGGGCAGGGCAAACATCTGGCGAAAGCGGGCATTGGAGACCACCAACCGCAGGTCGCTGTCGTAGATTGACAGGGCCTGCTGGATGAGGTTCAGCCCGGCCATTGTCATGGCTTGATCGTTGGATGATGTGTTCATTTGGGCCCTCTCCTGACATTTGCTAACACCGTGAAGCGCCAAGGCAAACCCCAAGGCGGCCCCTGAATGTTGCTTGTTACAATTCGTTAGATTCGCGAAATGATCAGGTAAAAGTTGACGGCAACTGTGAAACCGTCACGCTGGGGGAAGGAGAATCGCCCGGAACGTGGTGAGTTTGCCTGCATGGGGCAAAGGGAGGAATAGATTTGACACAGTCGTCAGAGGCGACGGGCGGGCTTTGCTCCGTTCCGGCGCTGTTGCAGCGGAACGCGCGGGACTTTGGCAGCAAGGCTGCATACCGTGAAAAGGAATTCGGGATCTGGCAAAGCTGGACCTGGGCGCAGGCCGAGAAGGAAATCGAGGCTCTGGCGCTCGGATTTATCAACCTCGGCGTGAATGAGGGCGATTTCATCGCAATCATCGGGCGCAACCGGCCCCATTTTTACTGGACAATGGTTGCGGCGCAATCGGTGGGGGCTGTGCCTGTGCCGCTGTATCAGGATGCCTCTGCGGAAGAGATGGCCTATGTGCTGGAGCATTGCGGCGCGCGTTTTGTTGTCTGCCAGGATCAGGAGCAGGTCGACAAAGTCATCGAAATTCAGGACGGGCTGCACCAGTTTGAGCATATGGTCTATGTCGACCCTCGGGGTCTGCGCAAATATGACCATCATGCGCTGCACCGGTTTGTTGATATTCAGGCGCAGGGCCGTGCGGCGTATTACGAGTGGATCGAAGATCTGAAAGCCCGCCGCGAGAAGCTGACCTATGACAGCACCTGCGTCATGCTTTACACCTCGGGCACGACAGGCAAGCCGAAGGGTGTTGTGCTGTCCAACCGCAACATCATCGAGACCGCCAAGAACGCCAGTGAATTTGACAATCTCAACGCAGGTGATGAAATTCTGGCTTATCTGCCAATGGCTTGGGTGGGAGATTTTATTTTCTCGGTCGGTCAGGCCTATTGGACGGGTTTTTGCACAAACTGCCCTGAGAGCCCGGAAACCATGATGACCGATCTGCGCGAGATCGGCCCGACTTATTATTTTGCGCCGCCGCGTATTTTTGAGACGCAGCTGACCAATGTGATGATCCGCATGGAAGATGCGAGCGCCTTCAAGAAAAGCCTGTTTGACTACTTCATGGCACATGCCAAGAAGGTTGGTCCTGCCATTCTTGACGGCAAGCCCGTGGGCTTTATGGACCGGATGAAATACAAGCTAGGTGAGTTGATGATTTACGGGCCCCTCAAGAACACGCTCGGCTTTAGCCGTGTGCGCGTGGGCTATACGGCGGGCGAGGCGATCGGACCGGAGATCTTTGAATTCTACCGCTCGCTCGGCATCAACCTCAAGCAGCTGTATGGCCAGACAGAGGCCAGCGTTTTCATCACTGTGCAGCCGGATGGCGAAGTGCGGGCCGACACGGTGGGCGTGCCTGCGAAGGGTGTGGAAATCCGGATCGCGGAGAATGGCGAAATCTACTACCGCTCCGAAGGCACTTTTGTGGAATACTACAAAAACGCCGAGAGCACGGCCTCAACCAAAGATGGTGAGGGCTGGGTGGCCACCGGCGATGCGGGCTTCTTTGAGCCGGAGACCGGGCATCTGCGGATCATCGACCGTGCCAAGGATGTTGGCACCATGGCCGACGGCAGCCTGTTTGCGCCAAAATATGTTGAAAACAAGCTCAAGTTCTATCCGGATATTCTGGAGGCTGTGTTGTTTGGCAATGGCAAGGACCGTTGTGTGGCCTTTATCAACATCGACCTCACGGCTGTGGGCAACTGGGCGGAGCGTAACAACATTGCCTATGCCTCCTATCAGGAGCTGGCGGGACACCCCAAGGTGCTGGCCTCGATCCAGAGCCATGTGGAAGAAGTCAATAAATCGGTCGCAAAAGACGAGATGCTTTCGGGCTGTCAGGTGCACCGCTTTGTTGTGTTGCACAAGGAGCTGGATGCGGATGATGGCGAGATGACCCGCACCCGCAAGGTGCGCCGGGTGATTGTGGCGGACAAGTTCAAGGACATTGTGGACGCGCTCTATGACGGTGCGCCCCAAGTATCGACCACAACAGAAGTGACCTATGAAGACGGGCGCAAGGGCGCGATCAGCGCAACCTTGAGCATCATTGATGCCAAGGTGCAGGCCGTGAGCACACAGAAGGTGGCAGCAGAATGAACGATATGAGCAGCGAAGGCTACACCACAGCCGATGGACGCAAGATCGGCGGCACGCTGATGGAGATGAAAAACATCACCCTGCGCTTTGGAGGGGTGAAAGCGATCACCGACATCAGTTTTGACATCAAGGAAGGTGAAATTCGCGCCATTATCGGCCCGAACGGCGCTGGCAAATCCTCGATGCTCAACGTGATTTCCGGCTTCTACATTCCTCAGGAGGGCGAAGTCTGGTATCAAGGGGCCAAGCGCCCGCAGATGAAGCCTTACGAAGTGGCGCGGCAAGGTATTGCGCGCACCTTCCAGAATATTGCCCTGTTTGACGGCATGAGTGTTCTGGACAACGTTATGACCGGGCGGCTGAACCATATGACCACAGGGCTTTTTGCCCAGGGCCTCTGGAAGGGCAAAGCCGAGGCGGAAGAAGTTGAAAACCGCGAAAAGGCCGAAAAAATCATTGATTTTCTCGAAATTCAGGCGATCCGCAAAACACCGGTTTCGCGGCTGCCTTATGGCCTCAAGAAGCGGGTTGAGCTGGCGCGCGCGCTGGCGGCGGAGCCTTCGCTTTTGCTGCTGGACGAGCCTATGGCCGGGATGAACGTCGAGGAAAAAGAGGACATGAGCCGCTTTATTCTGGATGTGAATGACGAATTTGGCACCACGATTGCGCTTATCGAGCACGATATGGGCGTGGTTATGGACCTCTCGGACCGTGTTGTGGTGATGGATTATGGCAAGAAGATTGGGGACGGCACGCCAGATGAGGTGCGCAACAACCAAGCTGTGATCGACGCTTATCTGGGGGTGAGCCATGACTGATCTGACCCTGAACATCCAAAGAAATCTGGAGGCTTAAGCCATGTCTGACAATCTTATTTTCGGGGCAGAAGTCTTCCTCAACGGCCTCATGGCGGGGGTGCTTTATGCGCTTGTCGCGCTTGGGTTTGTTCTGATCTACAAAGCGTCGGGGATCTTCAACTATGCTCAAGGCGTTATGGCGCTTTTTGCGGCGGCCACGCTTGTGGGGATCATGAAGGGGCAAGTTCCCTTCAGCCATCTGATCAACGCGATTTTTGGCACGGAAGTGCATTACTTTGGCTGGCATTTGCCTGCCATACTGGGAATTTTGTTTACCGCGGCTGTGATGGTTGCGCTGGCGTGGTTGGTGCAGAAGTTCGTTTTCCGCCATCTTGTCGGGCAGGAGCCGATCATCCTGTTCATGGCCACCATTGGCTTGGCTTATTTCCTGGAAGGGGTGAGCGACCTGATGTGGGGTTCTGAAATCAAGAAGCTGGATGTGGGCCTGCCGCAGGGTGCGAGCTTCTGGCTGGAAGAAAACACCCAGTGGATGGGCTTTGGCAATGAGAATTTCTATGGGTTCTTCATCGACAAGCTCGACATGTTTGCCACGGTGATTGCCGCTATCTTGGTGCTGTCATTGGTGATTTTCAGCCAATACAGCAAGCAGGGCCGCGCCATGCGCGCTGTGGCAGATGACCACCAGGCGGCGCTGTCTGTTGGGATCAACCTCAACTTTATCTGGGTTATGGTGTGGTCGCTTGCGGGGTTTGTGGCGCTGGTTGCCGGCATCATGTGGGGCACCAAATCTGGCGTCCAGTTCTCGCTCTCGCTGATCGCGCTCAAGGCGCTTCCGGTTCTGATGTTGGGCGGGTTTACCTCTATTCCCGGCGCGATTGTGGGTGGTTTGATCATCGGTGTGGGCGAAAAGCTGTTTGAATTTGCCATCGGCCCCATGGTGGGCGGTGCCACCGAGAACTGGTTTGCCTATGTGCTTGCGCTTATCTTCCTCGTCTTCCGGCCCCAGGGGCTGTTTGGCGAGAAGATTATCGAGAGGGTCTAGCGCCATGATGAAGCTGATTGCAGTTATCAATGTTGTTGCTTGGGCGGGGTTCTGGTCCTTCGGATATATTGCCCTGTCCGCCGGCACCGGCAGTGACAGCCAGATCACAACAGCAGCCATTCTGGCCGCATTCGGGGCGGGCATCGGTTTGTGGACATATTTCCAGCTGGTCCGCCACGCAGAAGAAACAGGCTATGCCAAACGCAGCAACCGCGTTGAGCTGGGCCATCAAGAACCAAACGGGGAGAGTGTCTGATGTTTTATCGTGAGGCCGGTGACTACAAAACATCCTACCAGGACGACGGGCAAACCTTCCCGATCAAATTTGACCGCTACCGCTATTACTTTGTGCTGTTTGTGGCCTTTGCAATGGTGCCACTGCTGATCAATGATTATTGGGTCAACGCGATTTTCCTGCCGTTCCTGATCTATTCGATTGCGGCGATCGGGCTGAATATTCTCGTGGGCTATTGCGGGCAGGTCTCGCTGGGCACCGGGGGCTTCATGGCGGTGGGGGCCTATGCTTGCTACAAGTTCATGACAGGGCTCGATATCTGGATTGGCGGTGTGCAATATGCCTTGCCGCCGATCAATATCTTCTTCTCGGTCATCTTGGCGGGGCTGGTGACGGCGGTTGTCGGTGTGCTGTTTGGCTTGCCGAGCCTGCGCATCAAGGGGTTTTACCTGGCCGTGGCCACACTGGCTGCGCAGTTCTTCCTGGTTTGGCTGTTTAACAAGTGGTCTTGGGCTTACAATTATTCGGCCTCGGGCCAGATCAATGCGCCGGAGCGCGAGATCTTTGGTGTGGCCATCACCGGGCCAAGCACCGAAGCCTGGGCCAGCTATCTCTTCTGTTTGGTGATCGCGACGATCACGGCGATCATTGCACGCAACCTGACGCGGGGGGCCTCTGGCCGCAAGTGGATGGCCATTCGCGATATGGACATCGCGGCGGAGATCATTGGGGTGAACCCTCTGAAAGCCAAGCTCAGCGCATTTGCCGTGAGTTCCTTTTACATTGGTATCGCGGGGGCGCTGTTCTTCGCGGTCTATCTCGGCGCGGTGGAAGTGGGCGAGGCCTTTGGCATCCAGAAATCCTTCATTGTGCTCTTCATGGTGATCATTGGCGGTCTGGGATCAATTTTCGGATCCTTTGCGGGCGCGGCCTTCCTTGTGTTGCTGCCTGTGTTGCTCAAGCTGATGCTGGCGGACAGCACTGACCAGATCTCCGGATTTGCAACCACAATGAGCTGGGTGTTCATGGCGGCGCTTGTTGGCTCGGTTGGGATGCTGCTTGTCAGCACCCTACGCCACCGCAGCCTGATTGCCGGTGCTGGGATCTATTGGATTTTTGCCGCGCTGGCGAGTTTCATGGCCTATGCGCTGGCCATTGGCGGCATGGGGTGGCCCACCGATATTGTGGCCCATATGCAGCTTGTGATTGTCGGAGCGTTGATCATTATTTTCCTGATCGCCGAACCACATGGGCTAGCCCAGCTGTGGCGCGTGGCGAAAGAGAAACTACGGTTGTGGCCGTTCCCCCACTAGGGCGCGGCAACAAATAAGGGCGGCGGCCTCAGGCCGCGGCGAACATCGGACATAACCAAGGGAGGAGACCCCGATGAAGAAGAAACTAGCAACAATGGCCGTGGCAGCCGTGATGGCGGCAGGCCCTGTGATGGCGGACCTTGTGTTCCCGTCACTCTCATACCGCACAGGCCCATACGCGGCGGGGGGCATTCCGTTTGCCGACGGCTATGCCGACTACTTCACACTGCTCAACGAGCGTGATGGCGGTATTGGCGGCGTCATGACCAAAGTGCCAGAGTGTGAAACCGGCTATAACACCGAAAAAGGTGTTGAATGCTACGAAGCCACCAAGGGCGAGGGCGCGCTTGTTTATCAACCGCTGTCAACGGGCATCACCTACCAGCTGATCCCGAAAGTGACAGCCGACAATATCCCGCTCCACACAATGGGCTATGGGCGCACTTCAGCGGCGAACGGCAAGGTGTTTAGCCACATCTTCAACTACCCTGCTAACTACTGGAACGGCGCTTCTGTTGCGATCAACCACCTTCTGGACACCAATGGCGGCGATATCAACGGCAAGAAAGTTGCGCTCGTCTATCACAACTCTGCCTACGGCAAAGAGCCGATCCGCACCTTGGAAGAGCTGGCCAAAAAGCACGGTTACGAGCTGAGCCTTTTGCCCGTTGACCACCCAGGTCAGGAGCAGAAATCCCAATGGCTTCAAATCCGTCGTGACCGTCCCGACTATGTAATCATGTATGGCTGGGGCGTTATGAACCAGGTGGCCATTCAGGAAGCCGCCAACATCCGCTTCCCCATGGAAAACTTCATCGGGATCTGGTGGTCAGGTGCGGAGCATGACGTAACACCTGCGGGTGATGCGGCCAATGGCTACAAATCGGTGACCTTCCACAATGTCGGTTCTGACTTCCCGATCTTTGACGACATCCAGAAGCATGTTGTTGACAAGGGCCTCGCGGCCGGCGCTGGCGATCAGATCGGCACGGTGCTTTACAACCGTGGTATGTATGCGGCGATGCTTGCAGCAGAAGCGGCCAAGACAGCCCAGGAGATCCACGGCACAGCCGATATCACGCCAGCGATGATGCGTGATGGCATGGAAGCGCTGGAGATCACCGAAGCGAAGATGACAGCCCTTGGGATGCCAAACTTCGGTCCAAGCTTCAAAGTAAGCTGCGAAAACCACGGTGGCCCAGGCCTCGGCGGGATCACGCAGTGGAACGCGGCGGACAAGAAGTGGAGCCTGATCTCTGACTTTGGCCCCTCGGACATGGATGTCATCCTGCCGCTGATCACCGCAGACTCAGAATCGTTTGCGGCTGAAAACAACATCGAACAGCGCTGCAACTAAGCGCCTCTGGCCGCCTGCCTTGTGCGGGCGGCCAACCTTTTAACCGAAGATCAAACAAGCGAGCCCTGAGACATGCTGGATGCTGGTGACACAAACGAAACCGTTCTCGAGATCAACAACATTGAGGTGATCTACAACCACGTCATTCTGGTTCTGAAAGGCGTTTCGCTGAAAGTGCCCAAGGGCGGGATCACCGCGCTGCTGGGCGGCAATGGTGCTGGCAAGACGACCACGCTCAAGGCCATTTCCAACCTCCTGCACTCGGAGCGTGGAGAGGTGACAAAGGGCAGTGTGAGCTACCGTGGTGAGATCACCCAGCATATGGACCCGGCGGATCTTGTGAAGCGCGGCGTTATTCAGGTTATGGAAGGGCGGCACTGTTTTGAGCACCTCACAGTTGAGGAAAACCTGCTCACAGGCGCCTATACCAGAACCGAAGGCAAGGGGGCGGTCGATGCCGACCTTGAGATGGTCTATACCTATTTTCCGCGGCTCAAAGAGCGCCGCAAGAGCCAGGCTGGCTATACCTCGGGCGGGGAGCAGCAGATGGTTGCGATTGGCCGTGCGCTGATGAGCCGGCCCGAAACGATCCTGCTGGATGAGCCTTCAATGGGCCTTGCGCCACAGCTCGTGGAGCAGATTTTCGGGATTGTGAAACAGCTCAACGAGGAAGAGGGATACACCTTCCTTCTGGCTGAACAGAACACAAATGTGGCCCTGCGCTTTGCGCATTACGGTTATATTCTTGAGTCCGGTCGGGTGGTTATGGATGGCCCTGCCGCAGAGCTTCGGGAAAACCCGGATGTGAAGGAATTCTACCTCGGGATGTCGGACGAGGGGCGCAAGAGCTTTCGTGATGTGCGCTCCTATCGCCGTCGCAAAAGATGGCTGAGCTAAGACGGCCCGGCCCGTAAAGTCACTGTCAGGGGGTTTTTGATCGGCCCCCGTCAAGCTTCTATACCTGCCGGGTATCCGGCCTGCTAAGCACGAGAAAGTTTCACCCATGAGCCAGTTTTTTGATGAGTTGGAGACACGGACACCTGATGCGCGCGCCGCGGATGTGGCGGAGCGGTTGCCCCGGCAAATCGCTCTGGCGCAGGGGCTTTCGGGCTATGGCAAGAGCCTCGCGGGCGTGGACGCCAGCCAGATCACGAGCCCAGAGGCCCTGGCCCGGTTGCCTGTGCTGCGCAAATCGGACCTCAGCGCCGCGCAGAAGGCAGCCCCACCCTTTGGCGGGCTGACAGCGGCGAAGGCGGCTGGCTTTGCCCATATTTTCCAGAGCCCCGGGCCGATTTATGAGCCCGGAAACGTAAGCCATGACTGGTGGCGCGCCGGGCGCTTTCTGGCGGCGGCAGGCATTGGCGCGGGGGATATTGTGCAGAACTGCTTTTCTTATCATCTCACCCCTGCGGGGATGATGTTTGAGAATGGCGCGCGCGCTGTGGGCGCGGCGGTTGTGCCGGCTGGCGTGGGGCAGACCGAGCTTCAGGCGCAGGCGGCGCATGATATTGGCTGCACGGCCTATGCGGGCACGCCCGATTATCTCAAGATCATTTTGGACAAGGCCGACGAGATGGGCCTCAAGCTCAAGTTTACCAAGGCCGCCGTGGGCGGGGGGGCGCTGTTCCCCAGCCTGCGCGCCGAGTATAAAGACCGTGGCATCATGTGTTTGCAGAGCTACGGCACGGCCGACCTTGGCACGATTGCTTATGAGACCTCTGCAATGGAGGGGATGATCGTGGACGAGGGGGTGATTGTCGAGATTGTGCGCCCCGGAACCGGCGACCCTGTGGCGCCGGGGGAGGTGGGCGAGGTTGTTGTCACAACGCTCAACCCCGATTATCCGCTGATCCGCTTTGCCACCGGCGATATGAGCGCCGTGATGGAGGGCACAAGCCCTTGTGGGCGCAGCAATATGCGCATCAAAGGCTGGATGGGCCGTGCGGACCAAACCACCAAGATCAAGGGGATGTTCGTGCGCCCCGAGCAGGTTGCGGCTTTTGTGGCCAAGCACAGCGAGATTGTGAAAGCCCGCGTCGTGGCCAAGCGCCAGGGCGAGATGGACGCAATGACCGTGATGGTTGAGGCCGAGGGCGGAGACGCGGCGGCCTATGGCAAATCGGTTGCCGAAGTCTTGAAGCTCAAGGGCGAGATCGAGATCGTGGCGAAGGGCAGCCTGCCCAACGATGGCAAGGTGATCGAGGATCTGCGCAGCTACGAGTGAGCCGGGCTGCGCGCGCAAACAGCTGAAAAGCATAAGAAAAGAGCCGCCCCAAAGATTGGAGCGGCTCTTTTTGCGTTCTGCTGTCGCTTGCGCTCAGCCCTGACGGGCTTTGAAGCGGCGCTGTGTTTTGTTGATCACGTAGACGCGGCCCTTGCGGCGCACGACACGGCAATCCCGATGCCGGTTCTTCAGCGAGCGGAGTGAGTTTCTTACCTTCATGAGGCAGTCTCCTTGGTCGCGGCGCAGGCCTTGCGCCTTTGGGTTAGCGGGTGCGCGAGAGTTTCCCCCCGTGCGGTGAATGGGTCGTGGTGGGCGATACAAGGTTCGAACTTGTGACCCCTTCGATGTCAACGAAGTGCTCTACCACTGAGCTAATCGCCCGAACTGGCTTGATTTTTCGCCCCCATAAACAACAAGGGGCGCGGAAACCCGCGCCAGCGCCTCGTGTCTATAAAAGGAGTCGCAGATATGATCAAGAGCTTTTGACGCCTCATTTCTTTGCTCTATAGTTCTGCTCAGAAGCAGGAGCCAGAATGCCGCGTGTCGCTTATGATTTGATCCACCCGCAACGGCGCACAACCTCGGTTGTGTTCGCCTCTCCGCACAGCGGGCGCGACTATCCCTGGACGTTTTTGCGGCGCACCGTGTTGGACCAGCATTCGATCCGAACCTCTGAAGATGCCTTTGTCGACAGGCTTTTCAGGGCCGCACCAACGTTTGGGGCACCTTTCCTGACAGCGGGCGCGCCGCGCGCTTATGTGGACCTCAACCGCGCCCCGGAAGAGCTTGATCCGGCCCTTTTTGAGGGGGTTGTGGCGCGGGGACACAATCCGCGGGTGTCTTCGGGCCTTGGGGTCGTGCCGCGCGTGGTGGCCGGGGGGCGGGCCATTTACCGGGGTAAGCTGCCTCTGGAGGAGGCGCACCGCAGGATCGACACCTATTGGCGGCCCTATCACGGGGCGCTGGCCGAGCTGTTGCAGCAGTCGCACGCGGCCTTTGGCGAGGCGATTCTGGTGGATTGCCATTCCATGCCGCATGAGGCGATGGACCTGGCGGCGCGGGGGGCTGTGCGCCGGCCCGAGGTGGTGATTGGCGACCGGCACGGCGCTTCGGCCCACAGCGCAATTGTCGATCAGATCGAAGCCGCCTTTCAGCGCGCCGGGCTGCATGTCGTGCGCAATGTGCCCTTTGCGGGGGCCTATATTTGCCAGACCTATGGCCGCCCCTCGCGGGGGCAACATGCGGTCCAGATCGAGATTGACCGGGCCATTTACATGAATGAGCAGATGATCCGGCCAAATGGCAATTTTGAGGCCTTTTGCCAACTTCTGGAAGGGATCACCCGCGAGATCTGTGCGATCGGGCAGGGCGATGAAACAGCGCTGGCTGCGGAATAGGCCAATAATTCACATGATTTTACAAAGGTTTAGGGCTTGATCGGCGAGTATAGCCCAGCCTGCTTAACACCGCTTTGAGGCTGCGTTTCACGCTGTTAACCCCTCTCTTTGGGCCCAAAAAGGGGGGGTGACATGCGTGCACAGGGCGTGCACCACGCGTGCACCGCCTGATGCGGCCAAATGTTAACAGACATTAAGTTATCGCAGCGTGCGCTCTTTGGCCTTGCCGGGGGGCTTTGGCACTTTGCGGGCTTGCGCAGTGTTCTTGACATGTGGTTATTTGAACGCTGGTGTTTTGAGTGTGTTGGGCCGTGACATATGCAATCTGCATTGGTGCCATTTGTGGAGACAAATGCTGGGTTGGCAGCGTTTTTTCTGGCGTTGGTGGTTGTGCCGGTCGTCTCAAAGCTGAGTGCCTATTTTGCCACCGCCAGCTTGCTTGAGCAGATCGAGGATGCCCATTCGCACCCCAGCCTCGTGCGCCGCTACCGCAGCAAATCAACAAACTGGTATGAAAAGGGAATTATCGTCACCCTGAGCTTCTTTGAAAAAGTCTATGGCGTGCGCAAATTCAGCCAACAAGCCTTTGTCACCTCCATGCAGATTGCCGTGGTTTATTTCTGGATCGCGGCCGTTCTCGCGGCTGTGATTCTGGCCCTTCTGGAAGGCCCGGTGATCACGCCTTGGAAAGTGGAGGTGCCCGTCAATATCGTGATCGCCCTGGCCTGTGTCTGGTTTGGGGTGAAGGTGTTTTTCCTTTCCGGGCGCTTGCTTGGCCACGCAACTTTGGCGCGCCCTTTGGTGAGGCAAATCTGCGCGGCGTTCAGGCTCTGGGCCAGCAGGCTGCGCGTGCCCTGGATTTACGCGATCCTGGGGCAGCGCCGGTTGTATCGCATCTGTTTCGCGCTATTGCTGGTGGTGGCCTATCATTTTGCCGTGGTGTCGGCTGTGGAGTGGCTTTCATCGGAGGCCGACTTTTTTGAGGCGGCGGGCAAGAACAGCCCTGAGGGCTATCTGGGGTTTTCAACCGGTTTTCTGCTGATTTCGGTTTATCTTGCGCTCGGGTTTCGTTTCATCGTGGAGGCGGGTATTTTTTACCCGCTGTTTGGCGTTCTGTTTGCGGTGTTCTTTTTCAAGAACGACCATTCGGGGTTTATGGTCGCTGTGTTTGCCTTTCTGGTTTATCCTGTCTCAAACGCGGTCTTTGACTTTATCTCCATCGGCGCCACGCGCAGCTTTCTGGGCAAAATTCTGCATGAGCGGCTGCATTTCAAGGCGGTTGTCCGAAACCTGAGCTTTGATCTCTTGGTGGCGCTGGTTTCTTTTGCCGGGTTTATTTTGACGACCGTGACCATGGTGAGTTTTATTTCGGTGTTCATTTTGGGCGGTTTTCTGGGGGCAGATGCCAAAACGGTCCGTTCGATGGACCCGTTGGGGTTTGCGCGATATGCGGGGTTTATTGCCGAGGTTGAGCGACTGGAGCGCCCCCAGCCAGGGCCGCGCCCCTCATCTGCGCCGGCAGGCACCGATGACGTGGCCGGGAAGACGCCAGAGGCGGGCGCGGGCAACCCCGGAGAGATCAATGAGATCAGGGCAATGATCATCATTGCCTGCCTGTTTGGCGCGACGACATTTGCGCCCTCTCTGGTGCATCTTTTGATAGTGTGTTCAAACAATTACAGCCAGAGAACCAAGAGCTGGTCCAGCGCGGTTGCCATGCTGGAAGCGCCGCCTGATCCGATTTCGAAAGCGTGGTCAAATGATGTCTTGAGGCGCATACGCAGAGGGCATCTTTGGGGGTGGAGCGTGGCGCTTTGGGGGGTATTGCTGTTTGGGATTGTTGTTTTTTGAGCGCTTCCTGAGCCGTTGCAGGGCCGCTTGTGAGGCTCGACTTTTGAGCCTCCGACGCTGACGGCCTGGGCTGCGCTTGGCCGTGCCCAGACAGCGCGCCGGTAGGCCAGATGCGTTTTGCGCGCATAATTTCACGGCGGCGCAGAGCGGTCATTGAGCATTTACACTTGGGGTGTTACGATTGGACCATGCTCGGCATCGGGGCTTTCAGATGTGTAAGAAGGAGGGACTTCGTCCTGTCACCAAGTGTTGTTGCAGCCGAAGGCGCGGCGAATGCGGCCCCAAGCAGGGCCAAAGAGTTGAGCAGCCAGGAGCTGCTTGCCATCATTCTCAAATCATTAGACGACGATAAGGCCGAGGATATCGTGCAGATTGATCTGCGCGGGAAGTCTTCTATTGGCGATTATATGGTTGTCTGTTCGGGGCGCTCCTCGCGTCAGGTGGGGGCGATTTCCGAGAAGCTCGCCGAGCGGCTCAAGGTTGAGCACGGGCGCGCCTCCAAGATCGAGGGCAAAAGCACCGGCGACTGGGTGTTGGTGGACACGGGCGATATTATTGTTCATGTCTTCCGCCCGGAAGTGCGCGAGTTTTACCAGCTCGAAAAGATGTGGCTGACGCCCGAGGCGGAAAAGGCCTGAGATGCGGCTGACCATCTGCGCGGTGGGCCGCCTGCGGGGCGGGCCGGAAAAAGCGCTGATTGACGATTATGTGCAGCGCTTTGAGCGCACGGGGCGGGGGCTTGGCCTGACCGCCCTTTCTGTTGTGGAAGTCGAAGACAAGAAGGGCGGGGGCATGGAGGCCGAGGCCGCTTTGCTTCAGCGCGCCCTGCCCAGGGGCGCGCGGCTTGTGTGCCTGGATGAGCGTGGGCGCGTGGAAAGCTCGCCCGCCTTTGCCGTCCGTCTTGCGGCTTGGCGCGACACGGGGGTGCAGGAGCTGGCGTTTGTGATTGGCGGCGCGGACGGGATTGCGCCGGGCCTGCGCGCAGAGGCGGCGCATTTGCTCAGTTTCGGGCCGATGGTCTGGCCGCATATGCTGGTGCGGGTGATGCTCACCGAACAGCTTTACCGCGCCGCTTCGATCCTTGCGGGCGCGCCTTATCACCGCGTTTGAGGTTGCGGGTGTTGCCCCGCGTGGGCAAGGCGCGTAAATGCTCAGGCAAAGAGGATGAAGGCTATGAGCAGACCAAAACCCGTTGTGTTGTGTATTCTGGATGGGTGGGGCCATTCGGCGCGGCGCGAGGCCAATGCGCCCGCGTTGGCCGACACGCCCAATTTTGACCGGATCATGGCCGAGTGCCCCACGAATTTCCTCACCACCCATGGCCCCGATGTGGGCTTGCCCAGCGGGCAGATGGGCAATTCGGAGGTGGGTCACACCAATATCGGTGCGGGGCGCGTTGTGGCGATGGACCTCGGACAGATCGACCTTGCCATCGAGGACGGCAGCTATTTTGACAACCCGCGCCTCAAGGGCTTCATCGCAAAGCTTCAGGAGACAGGCGGCACGGCGCATATTGTCGGGCTTGTTTCGGACGGGGGCGTGCATGGCTCGCTCATGCATATGATGGCCTCTGTCACCGCGATTGCCGAGGCGGGTGTGCCGGTGGCCATTCACGCGATTGCGGATGGGCGCGATGTGGCGCCCAAATCGGCCTTTGGCTATTTTGCCGCGCTCACCGAGGCGCTGCCTGCCAATGCGTGGATTGTCACTGTGACGGGGCGCTACTTTGCGATGGACCGTGACAACCGCTGGGAGCGGGTGAAGGAAGCCTATGACGCCATGGTGCTGGGCCAGAGCGGCTATGCGGCCCTGGATGCGCATGGGGCGATTTCAAACGCCTACAACCGCAGCGAGACGGATGAGTTTATCTCGGCCACGGTGCTGAAGGGCTATACGGGGATGACGGAGGGCGACGGTGTCTTTTGCCTCAACTTCCGCGCAGACCGTGCGCGCGAAATTCTGGCCGCTATGGCGCAGCCGGGGTTTGACAGCTTTGACGCGGGCGCGCGGCCCAAGCTCGAAATGCTGGGCATGGTCGAATATTCGGAGGCGCACGAGGGCTATATGCGCACCGTCTTCCCCTCCAGCGAGATTGTGAACACGCTGGGCGCATGGGTGGCCAAGCAAGGCTTGACGCAATTTCGCCTCGCGGAAACGGAAAAATATCCGCATGTGACCTTTTTCCTCAATGGCGGCAAGGAAGAGCCTGAGGTGGGCGAGGCGCGCTATATGGCGCAGAGCCCCAAGGTGGCGACCTATGACATGCAGCCCGAGATGAGCGCCAGCGAGGTCACCGATGCCTTTGTGGGCGCGATCAAAGAGGGCTATGACCTTATTGTGACAAATTACGCCAACCCGGATATGGTGGGCCATACGGGTGATTTGAAGGCGGCGATCAAGGCTTGCGAGGCGGTAGACCAGGGCCTTGGCCGCGTGTTGGCGGCGCTGGAGGCCGCAGGGGGCGCGATGATTGTGACGGCGGACCACGGCAATTGTGAAATGATGATCGACCCTGTGACGGGCGGTGCGCATACGGCGCATACGATAAACCCTGTGCCGGTGATCCTTGTGGGCGGGCCTGAGGGCGCAACCCTGCGGGAGGGGCGCTTGAGCGACCTTGCGCCGAGCCTTCTGGAGCTGATGGGGCTGCCCAAACCGCCCGAGATGACGGGGGAAAGCCTGATCGAATGAGGCTCTTTGGCGCTCTTTTTGCTCTGCTCTGCTGTGCGCCAATGGGGGCTCATGCACAGCAGCCTCTGCGCCCGGCGGTTGCGGCGCAAGCGGCGCTTGAGGAGCTGCGTGCAGCCCAGCAGATGTTGGAAGAGGCCAAGGGGGGGCGCGCCCGCGTGGCCGCGCTGAGCGAGACCGTGCGCGCCTTTGAGGCCGGGCTGAGCGCTGTGCGCGCCGGCCTGCGTGGCGCAGTCATTCGCGAGCGCGCGCTGAGCCTGCGCCTGGCCGGGCAGGAAGAGGAAATCGCAGCCCTTTTGACGGTGTTGCAGGCGCGTGGGCGGGCCGGGTCGCCGAGCCTGTTTTTGCATCCGCAAGGCGCGCTGGGCACGGCGCGGGCCGGGATGATTGTCAGTCAGATGACCCCTGTTTTGAGCGCACAGGCCGAAGAGCTGCGCGAGGTTTTGGCCGAGGTCAGCAGCCTGCGCCAGCTTCAGGCGGGGGCCGAGAGCCGCTTGCAAGAGGCCTTGGGCGCGGTGCAGCAGGCGCGCAGCGCCTTGAGCCAGGCGATTGGCGACCGCACCGAGCTGCCACGCAAGTTCAGCGAGGACGCCGTCAAGACCGCGCTCTTGCTGGCCACGGCAGAGACGCTTGAGAGCTTTGCCGGTGGGCTTGGCGAGATCAGCGGTGGGCCCCTCATGGGGCAGGCGGCTGATGAGGATGTGACCCTGCGCAAAGGCCAGCTGCCCCTGCCTGTGGCGGGGCGCGTTTTGCGCCGCGCCGGGGAGGCGGATGCGGCCGGTATCGTGCGGGCAGGGCTTGTTGTGGCCACCCGCCCGCGCGCTTTGGTAAGTGCTCCGGCCGCGGCGACCATCCGCTATCAGGGCCCGCTCCTGGACTTTGGCAATGTGTTGATCCTTGAGCCCAAGGCCGGGCTGTTGATGGTCTTTGCCGGGCTGGATCTGGTTTATGGGCGCACCGGAGAGGTGGTCGCCCGGGGGGCTCCGCTTGGGTTGATGGGCGGAAAACAGGCCAGCGTTGGGGAAATATTGACACAAGTCGGTGAAGGAACCGGAAGTGACCTTTCACAATCGCTCTATTTGGAAGTAAGAGAAGACAATGAACCCGTGAACCCGCAAGACTGGTTTCGCACAGAAAGGGAAGAGTGAGACATGAAGAAATTTCTCATGGCCGCAGCAACAGGCACGCTGGCAGGGGTGATTTTCACCACCCAGGTGGCCGCACCTCTGCTGGCGCAGGACGCCTCCAAGACATCCAATGTCTACCAGCAGCTTGATCTGTTCGGGGATATTTTTGAACGGATTCGGGCGCAATATGTGGAAGAGGTTGACGAAGGCGAGCTGATTGAAGCGGCCATCAACGGGATGCTCACATCGCTGGACCCGCATTCCAGCTACCTCAGCCCGGAAGATGCCGAGGGGATGAAGGTGCAAACCAGCGGCGAGTTTGGCGGGCTGGGGATTGAAGTGACCCAGGAAGAGGGCTTTGTGAAAGTCGTCTCGCCAATGGACGGAACCCCCGCTGATGAAGCCGGTGTGGAAGCGGGTGATTTTATCACCCATGTGGATGGTGAGAGCCTGCTTGGGTTGACCCTGGATGAGGCGGTTGATCTGATGCGCGGCCCTGTGGGCAGCGAGATTGTGATCACCGTGGCGCGTGAGGGCGCAGACGAGCCCATGGAAATTTCCATCATCCGTGACACCATCAAGCTCACGGCTGTGCGCTCGCGCATTGAGGGCGAGAGCGTTGTGCTGCGGGTCACCACCTTCAACCGCCAGACCTCGCCCAACCTTGCGGCCGGAATCGAGGCGCAGGTTGCCGAAGCCGGCGGAATGGACAATGTGAACGGCTTTATCCTGGATCTGCGCAACAACCCCGGTGGCTTGCTGACCGAGGCGATTGCGGTGTCGGATGCCTTTCTGGAAACCGGCGAGATTGTCTCGACCCGCGGGCGTGCGCCAGAAGATGGCGACAGGTTCAACGCAACGCCCGGCGATCTGACGCAGGGCAAGCCTTTGGTCGTCCTGATCAATGGCGGCTCGGCCTCGGCGTCTGAAATTGTGGCCGGTGCGCTGCAAGACCATCGCCGTGCGATCGTTGTGGGCACCAAGAGCTTTGGCAAGGGCTCGGTGCAGACCTTGATGCAGCTGCGCGGAGAAGGGGCCATGCGGCTGACCACAGCGCGCTATTACACCCCCTCCGGGCGTTCCATTCAGGCGCTCGGCGTCTCGCCGGATATTGTTGTGGAGCAACCGCGCCGCACGCCGGAGGCGGATACGGCAGAGGAGGAGAGCGCCTTCAAGGCCCGCACGGAGGCGGATCTGCGCGGCGCGATCAGCAATGACAGCCTGACGCAAGACGAGATCGAGCAGATCAAGAAAGAGCAGGACGAAGCACTCGCCGCTGCCAAGCTGCGCGAAGAGGACTACCAACTCGCCTATGCGCTCGACATTCTCAAGGGCCTCTCGGCCCTCGGGCCGGACAGCAAGTAAGCAGGCCGGACCCACAACAGGGCCGCTCCGAAAAGCGGGCGGCCCTTTTGTGTGTGCGCTTTGAGCCGGGCGGGCCAGGTCTTGGCCTATTCGGCGCTTGCGGCGCGGTGGAGCTTGGGTCAGAAGGCTTGCGCAAGAGGGGAGCAGCCATGTTGGAACTCATTATTTTATGCGCTGCGGGCTTTGCTGCGGGGGCGCTCAATGCGGTTGCGGGGGGTGGCACGTTTATTTCCTTTCCGGCGCTTGTCTGGATCGGGGTGCCGCCGATCATGGCCAATGCCACGGCGACGCTGACGGCGATACCGGGTTATGCGGGCAGTGCCTGGGCCTTTCGCCATGACATGCAGGCCGAGGGCGCTGTGAGTTTGCGGGCCATGCTGGCGATTGCCGCGTTGGGCGGGCTTATTGGCGCGTTTTTGCTCACCATCACCAGCGAGGCGGCTTTTGTGGGGCTTGTGCCTTGGCTTCTTTTGCTGGCCACAGGCGTTTTTGCGGCGGGGCCGAAGATATTGCAGATGCTCAAGGGCCGCGGGCTTGGCATCTGGGGTGGCAGCGCGGCGCTGATGGCGGTGTCGATCTATGGCGGCTATTTCAACGGTGGCCTTGGGATCATGCTGCTGGCGGCCTTCGGAGTCATGGGGTTTCAGAACCTGCATGGGATGAACGGGCTGAAAAACCTGATGTCTGCGCTGCTCTCGATCGTTTCGGCTACGGCGCTGGCTGTGGCGGGGCTGATCGCGTGGAAAAGCGCGCTTGTGCTGGCGCTGGCAACCACGGCGGGGGGCTATTTTGGCGCGGCCTATGCGCGCAAGATCACCAATATGAAGCTTCTGCGCGCCGCCATCGTTGCGGTGGGGCTTGCTATGACGCTATTGTTTTTCCTGAAGTGAGGAGCCCTGATGCGCCCTGAAGAGATTGCAAAACTGCCCTATCGCCCCTGTGTGGGTGTGATGCTCGTGAACCCAGCCGGGCATGTGTTTGTCGGCCAGCGGCGCGACCGCGATCAGGACGCCTGGCAGATGCCGCAGGGCGGCGTGGACGACGGCGAGGAGGCGCGCGCCGCAGCCCTGCGCGAGCTTTGGGAGGAAACCGGTGTGCGCGCCGACAAGGTGCGTATCGAGGCGGAAAGCGCGGGCTGGCTGCCCTATGATTTGCCCCATGATCTTGTGCCCAAGATCTGGAAAGGGCGCTTTCGCGGGCAGGCGCAGAAGTGGTTTCTGATGCGCTTTCTGGGGGCGGATGGGGACATCAATATCGCCACCGAGCACCCCGAATTTTCCGAGTGGCGCTGGCTGCCCGCCGACGAGCTTGTGGCCAATATCGTGCCGTTCAAGCGCGCCGTTTACCAAGCGGTTCTGGCCGAGTTTTCGCCGCTTCTGGCGTCAGAGGGAGCCAACAAACCGGCCCGTTGAGCGCGCCGGCCTGCGCCCCTTGCACTGCCGTTAATGCAGGTTTGGTGGCGGTGTTGCCCCGCGCGCGCCCAGCGCCAGCGCCTTTTCGCGGCCGCCGTGCTGCGCCACCAGAGCATCTTGGGCCGCAAAGGCGGCGGTATCGGCTGCGGCTGGATCGACGTGCTGGCGCAGAAGGCGCGCCAGCCTTGCCAGCTCTGCGGGCTGCTGCACAGCGAGATTGGTGGCTTCTTCCGGGTCTTCTTCAAGGTCAAACAGTTCGGGCTCAAAGCCGATATATTCGATATATTTCCAGCGCCCCTTGCGCAGCATGTAAGCTCCTGAAACAGCGCCTGCGGCGTGGTATTGCGAGAGGATTTCGCGCGCGGGATCATGTGGCGCGCGGGCGATGTCTTGCAGCGGGCGGCCATCACTTTCGCCAGCCCAGTTGAGCCCGAACACCGCAGGGATGGTGCGGGAGAGATCCAGCAAGGAAACCGGTGTCGTGCAGGTCCCGGCGGGCAGGCCCTCAACCGCTGCGATCATGGGGATGCTCACGCTTTCGCGATACATGTTGGATTTGCCCCAGAGGCCGCGCGCACCGGCGTTGTCGCCATGATCGGAGGCGTAAAGGATGTCGGCGCTCAGGCCCGCGCTTTCGAGGGCCGCCAGAATGCGCCCCACATTGTGATCGAGCCATTCGCACAGGCCCCAATAGGCGGCGATGGCGTCTTTGCGCTCTTCCTTGGATTTGAAGGCAGACTCGCTGTCCATAAAGGCGTTTTGCTTTGCCACCCAGGGGTGCTGCACATAGCCGTCGCGCGGCAGAAGCTTGGGCTCTGGCAGGTTCATCTGGCGGTATTTGGAAAAGAACGGCTCAGGGCAGACCAGCGGGAAGTGCGGCGCGACCAGACCGATGTAAAGACACCAGGGGCGCGCATCGTTTGAGGTGGCCTTGTCGGCAAACCACTGGGCGGCGCGCGCGACCACGGCCTCATCATAGCGCGTGTAGGCGCTTTCGCCCGGGCCGATATACTCGCCCAGCATACGCCCCTGCGCTTGGATGCGCTCGTCTTCGCGGCGGATGGAGGCGAAGACCATGCCGACCCCGTCTTTGACCATCATTGGGATGTGCTCGTGATCAAACCCCACAGGGTCAGAGGGGTCGCGGTAGTGCAGTTTGCCCACAGATTCGACCTGCACGCCGCCCCGCTGAAGCACATGGCCCCAGCTTTGCGGTGTGCCTGTGTAGGGCATGGAATTGTCCCAGTGGCCGGTTTTGTGAACATGCTGCGCGGTGGCAAAAGAGGCGCGCGCGGGCACGCAGATGGGGCTGGGGGTATAGGCATCGGTGAAGCGCGTGCCACGGGCGGCGAGGGCATCAAGGTTTGGTGTGTGCACGAAAGGGTGGCCCGCGCAGCTCATCGCGTCAGCGCGGTGTTCATCGGAGAGGATGACAACAAGTCCTTTGGTCATGGTCTGGTCTTTCATCGGCAAAGTCATTTGCGGCCTCTGAGGTTCCAGAAGACGACAAAAATGGCGAGGGAGGTGAAGGTGAAGGCAATCGGGCTGGAGAAGAGCAACCACGGGTCGCTGCCTGTGGCGGCGAACGCCTGGCGCGCGGTGGCTTCCAGCTTGCCCGCCAGGATGAAGGCGATGACGAAGGGCAGGGGCGAGATGCCGGTGCGGCGCATGAGATAGCCCAGAAGCCCGAAGGCGAGGGTGATCCAGACGGCGAGCATTTTGCCTTCCTGAACATAGATCGCTGTAAGCGTCAGCAGCAGCACGACAGGCAGAAGGATTGCCTTTGGCACCCGGCTCATGATGCCGACCTGCCGCATGAAGAGGCCGCCCAGTGTCCAGTTCAGGGCATTGGCGCAGAACATGGCCGTGAAGAGGCCAAAGGCGATGACAAGCTCCGGGTTGGTGCCGCTGGCGGGCAGGGCAAAGACCGAGGGGCCGGGGGTAAATCCGCCGATACTTTCCATTGCGAGGATCAGGAAGACGGCGGCGGCGTTGCCTGGGATGCCGAGAGACAGAACGGGGATGAGGTTGGCGCCGGAGACCGAGGAATTGGCCGCCTCGGTTGCGGCGATGCCTTCGGGCGCGCCTTGGCCGAAGGCGGGCGTGCGCCCTGTTTTGGCATGGCTGCGCGAGGCCATGGTGTAGCCGAGCGTTGCGGCAAGCGTGCTGCCAACCCCCGGCAGTGCGCCGATGGCTGTGCCAACGATGGAGGAGCGCAGAATGTGGGGCCAGAGGCGCGGCAACTCGGGCCAGAGGCGGTGTTTTTGGCGGCTCTGTGTGTCACGCGCGACCTTTTGGGGGCCTTCGCTGCGCAACTCTTCCAGCGATTTGAAAACCTCTCCGATGATCAGCACACCGAGGATGGCGGCGGCAAGGGGGATGCCGCCGGACAGGCCCGGGGCGCCCATGGTGAGGCGGGGGTAGAAGTCTTCTCCCGTGGCGATCATCGCGGCCAGCAGGCCCAGCCCCATCGAGATCAGCCCTTTGCCGACAGAGCCGCCAATGACCGAGGCGATGAAGGCCAGTGACAAAAGCAGGAGCGCAGCTTTTTCGGGCAGATCAAGATAGCGCTCCACGAGGATGGCCAGAAACGGCGCGCAGAGCACCAGCACCACATCAGAGAAGGTATCTCCCGAGGCCGAAGACAGATGCGCGATTTTCAAGGCACGCTTGGCCTCGCCGCGCCGGGACATGGGAAAGCCATCAAGCGCTGTCATATAGGCATCGGGCGTGCCGGGGGTGTTGAAGAGAATGGCAGGCACCGCGCCGCCGACTGTGGCGCCTTTCATTATCCCGATCAGAAAGCCGAGAACGGGCAGCAGCGCGTCGACGGAATAGCCAAAGACCGAAATCAGGATTGGCAAGGAAATGGCCATGGCGATGGGGCCGGCAAGGCCCGGGGTCGCGCCGACAACGATGCCGAGCACGAAGCCTGCGGCGACCATCACCAGCACGATGGAAACGCCAAGGCCAAAGAGCTCGAAAGCCGGATTGGCAAAGAACACGGCCTGAACGCCAAGCTGGATGTGGCCCCAGATATCCATCACAGGTCTCCGTTGGGCGGCAAGAGCAGGTCTTCAAAGGGCAGATCATAGGCGAGGGCTATGAGTGTTGCGGCGCAAAAACCGGTGAGCAGGAGCGCCCAGAGCCGTCTTTTCTGTGCCGGTTGGGCCATGCCGCTGAGCGCGGCAACCATCAGGGTGCCGCCGGTGATATAGCCGATGTATTTCCACGGCAGAGTGTTGCGCAGCGGGCGGTAGCCCGTGTCTGTCAAGCTGCCAACAAGGGGGCCGAGGTGGCGCATGAGCGCCAACGACAGCGCAAAGACAAGCGTGAGCGCAGCGATCCAGCGCAGGTTTTCAGGCCGCAAGCGGGGCGCGCACGGATCAGGCCTCAGCCATGTCAGCACGGCCCCGAGCAGGAGGACACAGCCTGCCACCGTTGGCCCCAATGCGTCGCCGATGAGCACACGCCGGCGCAGTTTTTCAAGCAGCCCGGTTTCCGTGTCCAGCGGAATCCAGACAAAGAGCAAGACCAGCGCAAAGGCAAAGACCAGAAGGCCAAGCCAGCGATCAGATGAGAGCTTTTGCATGGTCTTGCCTCTGTGCCCGCTTACTGGGCCGCCTCCATGAGGGCGCCGGCGGCGTCATAATCGCGCTCAAGCAGGGATTGCAGATCGGCGCCCATGATGTTGACGTTGCCGCCAAAGGCCTTCTTGATCATGCCGGAGGCCTTGCCGCTGGCTGTGGCTTTTGCGATGGCCTCGCTCAGCGCGGTGCGGGCCGCTTCGGGCAGGCCCTTGGGCGCCACAAAGGCGAAATGGCCGTTGGCGTTGAAGGGCACGTTGTACGCGGCCAGAAGCGGGGCGTCGGGCGTCTGCTTCAACGGTTCGCTCATGGCCGAAGCGAGGTTGACCAGCGCGCCAGAGGCGACGGCTTTGCCTTGCGCCCCCGCCACGAAGCTCACGTCCATATCGCCGGCAATGACGCCATCAAGCGTGGCGCGGCCGCCTTTCACTTCGATGATGTTGAACGCGACATCATTTGCCGCGCCGATGACATAGGCCAGATCGGCGAGCTTGGGGCTCATCACGCCAAAGCGGATGTCCTCCCCGGCTTTCGCCGCGCCGAGCACGTCACCGAAGGTTGTCCAGCCGCGGTCGGCCTTGGCGATGATTCCCATCTGAAAGCCGGCGGTGGTGGTGAGCGGGGTGAAATCTGTCGGAGTGATGCCCGCCGATTTGGCAGCGCGGGCGTTATAGCCCAGGGATTCTGTCACAACCAGTGCGATGGCGGTGCCATCGGCGGGCATGTCGCGCAGGGCCACAAGGGCGTTCAGCCCGCCCTTGCCGGTGATTTGTTCGGGAATGACATCCCAACCCATTGTCGTTTGCAGATCTTCCGCGACCAGCCTTGCGTGGGTGTCGGCCCCGCCGCCGGCGTTGAAGGCGATGATCATCTTGATGGGGCCTTCAGGTGCCCAGCTTTCGGCCGTGGCTGGCGCAGCCGTCAGCCCCAAGCTCAGTGTCAGGGCCGCGAGGGCCCCTTTCAGGTAATTTTGCATGTGATTCCTCCCTAGAAACAGGGGCAGCCTTGTGGAAATTAGTTGACCTGTCAACAATAAGGTTGAACAGCCTCGCAAACTGGCCTCTAGTATTGCTATGAAAAAACCGACAGCTTCCCCGAGTTTCCAAGACCTGTCGTCCTTTGTGACTTTCCGCATTGCGCGGGTTCAGAACACATTGAACGCTCAGGCGAGTGCCACATTGGCCGCGCATTGCGACCTGACGCTGACAGAATGGCGGATGTTGGCCTCTATCGAGGCCCGTGGCCAGACGACAGCGGCCGAGATTGCGCGCCACACCCAGATTGACAAGGGGCAGGTGAGCCGCGCGGTGAAGTCTTTGAAGGGGCGCGCGCTTTTGAAAGCGGGTGCGGCAGCAACAGACCAGCGCCAGCAGACCTTGACCCTTTCCGCCCAGGGGCGGGCGGTTTTTGAGCGGGTTGTTGTTGTGATGCGCAAGCGGCAGGAAATGCTGACGCAAGACATTGCGCCCGAAGACCTCAGGACGTTTTTTTCGGTGCTCGACAAGCTGCAAGCCCGCGCGCTTTGAGAAGAAAGCTTGCGTGCAAGCGCGTCAGTCGGGCTTGCGGTTGTGACGGTGGTTTGGCGGGGTTTTGGAGGGTGAAACCTGGTGCTGTAGGGGAGGATTGAACTCCCGCACTCAGCAGCTTGCGTGCAAGCGCGTCAGTCGGGCCTGCGGTTGTGACGGTGGTTTGGCGGGGTTTTGGAGGGTGAAACCTGGTGCTGTAGGGGAGGATTGAACTCCCGACCTCTCCCTTACCAAGGGAGTGCTCTACCACTGAGCTACTACAGCGCCGGATGTGGCGGGTGATTAGACGCAAATTGCCGCTCGTGCAAGGCCAATCTGGACGGCTTGTGCCAAGCGCGATATGAGGCTCTTATGGAGCCGAAAAACAGCAAACCCAAAGCCAAGAGCGAAACCGCGCGCGAAGAGCGCTTGAAAGCGGCGCTCAAGGCCAATATGGCGCGGCGCAAGGCGCAGGCCAAGGCGCGCCAGCAGGCGCAGGCGGCGTCCAAGAGCGGTGGCAAGGATTAAAAGGTAGAGCAGATGGACCAGATTATCGTAACGGGCAACGGCCCTGTGAGTGGGCAGATCCCGATTGCGGGGGCCAAGAACGCCTGCCTTGCGCTGATGCCGGCCACGCTTTTGAGCGAGGAGCCTTTGACGCTGACCAATGCGCCACGCCTCAGCGACATTCGCACCATGACCCAGCTTTTAGAGAGCCTTGGGGCGGAGATTTCGGCGCTGTCCGAAGGGCAGGTGATTGCCATGTCCTGCCATGGGCAGATCAACACCCGCGCGGACTATGACATTGTGCGCAAGATGCGTGCTTCCAACCTTGTGCTGGGCCCGCTTCTGGCGCGCGAGGGCCATGCTGTTGTCTCGCTGCCCGGTGGCTGTGCGATCGGGGCGCGGCCGATGGATATCCACACCAACGGTCTGGAAAAGATGGGGGCAGAGATCGAGCTGAAGGAAGGCTATTTGCACGCCAAGGCCGGCGGTGGGCGCTTGAAGGGCGCTGTCATCGACTTCCCCTTTGCCTCTGTGGGTGCGACCGAGAATATCCTGATGGCCGCCACGCTGGCCAAGGGCACGACCGTGATCAACAACGCCGCGCGCGAGCCGGAGATTGTCGATCTGGCGCAATGCCTGCGCAAGATGGGTGCAGAGATCGAGGGCGAGGGCACGAGCACCATCACCATTGAGGGTGTTGACAGGCTGGGCGGGGCAACCCATCAGGTTGTGACCGACCGGATCGAGCTGGGCACTTACATGCTTGCGCCCGCGATTTGCGGGGGCGAGGTCGAGTGTCTTGGCGGCAAGCTGAGCCTTGTGGAGAGCTTTGTGGCCAAGCTCAACGAGGCGGGGGTTGATGTGGAAGAGACGCCTTCGGGCCTGAAGGTGGCGCGCAAGAGCGGGCCGATCAAGGCGGTGAATGTCACCACCGAGCCTTTCCCCGGCTTCCCGACAGATTTGCAGGCGCAGATGATGGCCTTGCTTTGCACCGCCGAGGGCACCTCTGTTCTGGAAGAAAAGATTTTTGAGAACCGTTTTATGCACGCCCCTGAGCTGGAGCGCATGGGGGCGGATATCGAGGTGCATGGCGGCACGGCGACTGTAAAGGGTGTGAAGCGCCTGAAGGGGGCGCCTGTGATGGCGACCGATCTGCGCGCCTCTGTCTCGCTCATCCTTGCGGGGATGGCGGCAGAGGGCGAGACGGTTGTGAACCGTGTGTATCACCTGGATCGTGGTTATGAAAAAGTGGTGCGCAAGCTTTCGGGGATTGGTGCAAAAGTCGAGCGGGTGAAGGGCCAATGAGCGTTGATGCCAGCTTTGAGGACGGGGCCGAGCGGCCACTGAACCTTGGCGCGCTGGACGAGGATGACCTCGCGGTCATCTCTGCGCTGGTGCAGGATGCTGTCTTTCCGGTCACCGAGATGACATATGACCAGAAGGGCCGTCGCTTTGCGCTTTTGCTCAACCGCTTTCGCTGGGAAGACAAGGGCGCTGCGCGCCACGCGCCCGAGCGGGTGCAGGCTGTGCTAGTGTTTGACACCGTGCTCGGCGTGGCGACGCAGGGCGTGCGCCGCGCGGACAAAGACATGGTGCTGTCGCTGCTGGCCATAGATTGGGAGCCAAGCGAGGCCCCGTCTGGGCATATCGTGTTGACGCTGGCGGGGGACGGGGCGATCAGGCTGGACTGCGAGGCGCTGGAAGTCACGCTGAAAGACGTCACGCGGCCCTATACAGCACCCTCGCGCAAACGGCCGAGCCACGAAGGCTGACGCCTGCGACACAACTCTGCCTTGAGGCCCGCAAGGTGCGGCGCTAAGACGGGCGCAAGCCTTGAAAGGATGCCCGATGCCACAGTTTCTGGACGCGACAACGCCTAATTTTGAGACGCACTTTGCTGCCCTCTTGGGGGCCAAGCGCGAGGACAGCCCCGATGTGGATGCGGCTGTGGCCGAGATCATTGCCGACGTGCGCGCGCGCGGTGATGCGGCTGTTATCGCGCTGACCGAGAAATTTGACCGTGTGACGCTGACGCCTGAGAGCCTGCGCTTTTCGCCTGAAGAGATTTCGGCGCTGGTGGCGCAGGTGCCTGCGCATGAGCGGGCGGCGCTGGAGCTGGCGGCAGAGCGCATTCGCGCCTATCACGCGCGCCAGATGCCTGAGGATGCGCGCTGGACGGACGCAAGCGGCGCAACGCTGGGCTGGCGCTGGGGCCCTGTGAGCGCGGCGGGGCTTTATGTGCCCGGCGGGCTGGCGTCCTATCCGAGCTCCGTTTTGATGAACGCGATCCCTGCCAAGGTCGCCGGGGTGGCGCGGCTGGCGATCACTGTGCCGACGCCGGATGGCGTGGCCAACCCGCTGGTGCTGCTGGCGGCGCAGATTGCGGGGGTGGATGAGATCTACCGCATTGGCGGCGCGCAGGCGGTGGCGGCGTTGGCTTATGGCACCGAGACGATTGCCCCTGTCGACAAGATCACCGGGCCGGGCAACGCCTTTGTGGCGGCGGCCAAGCGGCGGGTGTTTGGCAAGGTCGGGATTGATATGATTGCGGGGCCGAGCGAGATTCTGGTGATTGCCGATGGCGACAATGATCCGGACTGGCTGGCGCTGGACATGCTCTCCCAAGCGGAGCATGACGAAAGCGCCCAGTCGATCCTGATCACCACCGACCGCGCCATGGCGAAGGCCGTGGAGGCGGCGATCGAGCGGCATTTGCTGACACTTGAGCGGCGCGAGATTGCCGCGAAAAGCTGGCGCGACTTTGGCGCGATTATTCTTGTGCCGGATCTGGACGTGGCGGCGGCGCTCTCCAACCGTATTGCGCCCGAGCACCTTGAGCTTTGCGTGGCTGACCCTGACGGGCTGAGCGAGCAGATCACCCACGCGGGAGCGATTTTCCTCGGCGCGTGGACGCCCGAGGCGATTGGCGATTATGTCGGCGGGCCGAACCATGTGCTGCCCACGGCGCGCTCGGCAAGGTTTTCCTCCGGGCTTTCGGTGCTTGATTTTGTGAAGCGCACCACGCTCGCCAAGATGACCCCCGCCGCGCTCAAGGCCATTGGCCCTGCGGCAGAAACACTGGCGATTTCCGAAAGCCTTGAGGCCCACGGGCTGAGCGTGCGGGCAAGGCTCAACCATTTGAACGAGATCTAGGCGATGAGTGGCGCTTTGGCTTTTGCCAAAGCGCTAAGGCGAGGGGGGCTTTGCCCCCCTCGCGCTCCCCCCAGGATATTTATAGAAAGAAAAAGACATATCCTCGGGGAGGTCTGGTAGGCGCTTTCGGCAAGGACGGGGCGCACTTGCCGTTGCATTTGGCGGATTGCGCGCTAGGGTTTGGAGAAAGCTGCGCAGGGATTTGCGCGCAAGGTAAGAAGGCAAAAGACGATGTCGCGTATTTCTCATATCGAGCTGGATGACAGCAACTTGCCGCCGCCGACGCCGGAGATTGAGCAGGAGCGTAAGGTCGCGATTTATGATCTGTTGGAGGAGAATGTTTTTGTCTTGCCCCAACGCGGAGAGCGCGCTGTGCCGGAAGGGCCTTACCGTGTGGGGCTGTCGATCCGCGAGAAGCGGCTGGTCTTTGATGTGCTCACCGAGGCCGAGGATAAGGCGGCGGAGTTTCACCTTTCGCTCTCGCCGTTCCGGCAGGTGGTGAAAGACTACTGGCAGATTTGCGAGAGCTATTTTGACGCGGTGAAGACCATGCCGCCCAGCCAGATCGAGACGATCGACATGGCGCGGCGGGGCATTCACAACGAGGGTGCGCGCATTCTGGCAGAACGGCTGGAAGGCAAGGCCGAAGTGGACAACGACACGGCACGGCGGCTGTTTACGCTGGTTTGCGTGTTGCATTTCGGAGGCTGACACTTGGTAAAACCGCTTCCGCAATCGGTTCTGTTTTGTTGCGACCATAACGCCGTGCGCTCGCCTATGGCGGAAGGGCTGATGAAGCGTTTTTATGGCAAGGGCACTTATGTGCAGTCGGCCGGTGTGAAGAACGACCTTGAAATTGACGGGTTTTGCATTGCGGTGTGCGAGGAGCTGGGTGTGGAGCTGTCGCGCCACCGCTCGCGCAGCTTTGACGAGATGGAGCGGATGGGCGAAGTGCTCAGCTCTTTTGATGTGGTGGTGGCGCTGTCGCCGTTGAGCCGCGAGCTGGCAAGCGAGCTGACCCGTGGTTTTCACACTGATCTGGAGTATTGGCCGATTGTGGACCCATCGGGCAAGGGAGAAACGCGCGCCGCAAAGCTTGAGGCCTATCGCGAGGCACGCGACCAGATTATTGCGCAGATCACCAGCAATTGGGGCAAGCCGCCGCTCTGAGGCGGATCAGATCACCAGCAGGGACGCCAGCAGCGCCAGAGAGGGGCTTGGCGCAACCACCAGCTTCATGCAGCGCCGGTCGGCGTGCCATTCCTCGCAATAAGCGTGCAGCGCATAGGCCCAGAGCGCCGCAGCCGGCAGCAAGAGCACGGTCAGAAACAAGCTCGAACTGTGCTCCAGCATATGCAGCACAGAGTTATGGGCGCTGGCGTGGGTGCTGTGGGGTAAAACGAGCAGGCTGAGCAGAAAAAACACTCCGTAGCCGCCAAAGGGCATATAGCGCAACCAGGGCCGTTGGGGCGAAGCGACAAAGCTCGTTGAGCTGAAGGCAAAGAAGAAAGCAAAGAAAATGAGGGCGGTTTCGTAAGAGTAAAAATGGAACACTGACTCGGTAAGACTCCCTGATGTTGTTGTTTTTCCTTGGGTTACAACCGTATCATGTATTTTCAATAAATAATATATAAAAAACTTATAAAAAAGCCGTGACCTTTGGGGGCCACGGCTTTGATGCAGTTTTTTTGAGGGAAACGGCGGGTTTACATGCCGTTTTTCTTGATCAGGGCCTTGGCTTGGTCGAGCAGCGCCTGACCGTCAAAGCCTTTGTCGTTCATTTCGGCAACCCAGCCGGTTTCCACCGAGCTGGCGGCGGCTTTCCATTCGGCCACCTGGGCGGCGTTCAGGGTGATGATGTTGTTGCCATTGGCCGCTGCTGCGGCACGCGAGGGCACATCTGCGCCGGCCATATCACGGCCCGCGATGGCCGAGAAATCGGCGCCTGACATGGAGTCGATCGCCGCTTTGTTCTCGTCTGAGAGGCTGTCATATTTTTGCTTGTTCATGGCGAGCACGAAGGCTGTGGTGTAAAGCGATTCATCGCCAAACTCGGTATGGTTGCTCACCAGTTCGGGCACTTTCAGCGCCGCGGTCACTTCCCATGGAATCACGGCGGCGTCGATCACCCCTTTGGAGAGCGCTTCCGGCACGGCGGGCACCGGCATCCCCACCGGGGTGGCCCCAAGGTCGGAGACCATTTTGTTGATGATCCGCGTGGGCGCGCGCAGCTTTACGCCGTTGAGATCGGCCACTGTCGTGATCGGCTCTTTGGAGTGGATCAGGCCGGGGCCGTGGACCCAAACCCCGAGGACTTTGAAATCCTTGAGGTCGCTGTCAAACATATTGGCTTCGGCATATTCCCAGAAGGCGCGGCTGGTGGCTTCGGCATTGTTCATCATGAAGGGCAATTCGAAGACTTCGGCTTGCGGGAAGCGGCCCGGCGTGTAGCCCAGCACGGTCCAGGCGATGTCGGCCACGCCGTCCTGAACCTGTCCGATCAGTTCTGGAGGCTTGCCGCCCAGCTGCATGGAGGGGAAGTGGTTGATCTTGATCTTGCCGCCGGAGGCGTCTTGCACGCGGGCGATCCAGGGGTCAAGAATCAGCTTGGGCACATTGGCCTGCTGGGGCAGGAACTGGTGCAGCTTGAGGGTAACCTCTTGGGCCTGTGCGGCAAGGCCGACGGCGGTGAGCGCCGTCGCGACGGCGAGGCTTTTGAGGGTTCGTTTCATCAGTGACATGTTGTTCTCCCTTTTGACACGTCGGATTGGGCCTGAGATTCGCGCGTTAGGCTTCAAAATCAGGCTGGTTCTTCGGGGCGGCTTTGTCAAATGCCGGCAGCGCCTGGCAGGCGGCATAAACGGCGCTCACCCGGGGTAGATCGGCATAGGAAATGCCGAAGCGCTCGGCCGAAAACACCTGTGGCACAAGGCAGATGTCGGCCAGACCGGGCGTTTCGCCAAAGCAGAAGCGGCTTTGGGTGGGGCGTTGGGCCAGCAAGCCTTCGCAGGCCTCAAGCCCGTCGCGCAGCCAGCGGGTGAGCCAGCCGTCCTTGGCGGCGTCATCAAGGCCAAGCTCGCCGGTGAGATAGGACAGAACGCGCAGGTTTTGCAGCGGGTGGGTTTCGCAGGCGATCACCTGGGCAAACCCGCGCTCGCGCGCCCGTGTGAGCGGGTCTGACGAGAGGATTGCCGGGGTGGGGTGGGTTTCTTCAAGCCATTCGAGAATGGCGAGAGACTGGATCAGAACCGCGCCGTCGTCTGTGACCAAGGCGGGCAGCAACCCCTGCGGATTTAGGGCTTTGAACGCAGGATCACGCTGGGCGCCGCTTTTGAGGTGCACCGGTTTGAAGCGGTAATCAAGCCCCTTGAGGTTGAAGGCAATGCGGCAGCGGTAGGAACTTGAGCTGCGGAAGTATCCGTAGAAATCCATAAAGCGTTACACCTCCCAAGTGTTCGTGAATTGATATGTAACGTATACACCGAAAGCAACAAGATTGTTTCAAGGCTTTCAGCGCGTCACAGGCTGGCATAGCCTTGGGCATATGTGTGGACGGCTTGCAGTCACTTTGCCAAGCGATTCGATGGCGCAGCTCTTTCAGGCTGCGCCGGCCAACCGGCTGCCTGCTGTGCCGGATTACAACATTTGCCCCACTGATCCGGTGCATGTGGTGCGGGCCAGCGGTGCGCGGCGCGCGCTTGTGGCGATGCGCTGGGGGTTTGTTCCGAGCTGGTATAAGGCCCCCACGGACGGGCCACTCCTGATCAATGCGCGCGCGGAGACGCTTGCCGAAAAGCCCGCCTTTGCCGCGGCGGCGCGGGCAAGGCGCTGTCTTGTGCCGGTGAGCGGCTATTACGAGTGGGCCCGGGCCGGGGAGGCCAAGCTGCCGTGGTATTACAAACGCGCTGACGGGGCGCCCTTGGCTTTGGCCGGGATCTGGCAGGACTGGCAGGCCGAAGAGGGGCCCATGGCGAGCTGTGCGCTTGTCACCACGGCGGCCAACCGATTTGCAGGGCAGGTGCACCACAGGATGCCGGTGATCATTGAGCCGCAGGCCTGGGGCCTTTGGCTGGGCGAGGAGGGCCGGGGGGCGGCGCGGCTGATGGGGCCTGCGGGCGAGACTGTGCTGACGGCCCACCGCGTGAGCCCCAAGGTGAACTCCAACCGCGCCGAGGGGGCCGAGCTGATTGCGCCCTATGAGCCCGACGAGAGCGCTTGACGGCCCCGCGCACAGCCGATATTCAAGCGCCAGAAGCGGGCGTTGTGTAGTGGTAAGACCTTAGCCTTCCAAGCTAATGACGCGGGTTCGATTCCCGCCGCCCGCTCCAGACCTTCTCTATAATCGCGACAAGTGGCCGCTTGACGGCCTTGCTCTGGCGCTTCAAAAAGCCCCAAAACGTAAGGGCGCGAAGAGATATGGCAAGAACAGGTTCCCCCCAAGGCGAAGAGCGCGCGGCCACCAAGGATGTGGCGGCGCTGAAGGCGCTGCTGCCTTTCATGGCACCTTACAGGTGGCTTGTTTTTGCCGCCGGTCTGGCGCTGATGCTCACGGCGGCGCTTTCGCTGACGTTGCCCTTGGCGGTGCGCCGGGTGATCGACAACTTCGGCACCAAGGATCTGGCGGTTCTGGACCTCTATTTCGTGGCCGCCATCGGCATTGCCGCGCTGCTCGCGTTGGGCACGGGGCTGCGCTATGCGCTGGTCACCCGGCTGGGCGAGCGGGTTGTGGCCGACATTCGCAAGGCGGTGTTTGACCGGGTGATTGGCTTGTCGCCCAGCTTTTACGAGACGGTCATGACGGGCGAAATTCTCAGCCGGATCACCACCGATACAACGCTGATCCAATCGGTGATTGGCTCGTCGGTGTCGGTGGCGCTGCGCAATGTGCTGATCTTTTTCGGAGGCATGGTGCTGATGCTGTTCACCAGTGCCAAGCTCACCGGGCTTGTGCTTCTGATCGTGCCGCTGGTGGTGGTTCCGATCCTGACACTGGGGCGGCGTTTGCGGGTCTTGAGCCGCGAAAACCAGGACTGGATTGCCGCCAGTTCGGGGCAGGCCGCCGAGACCCTGGGCGCGGTGCAGACCGTGCAAAGCTTTGCGCAGGAAAGCGTGGCGCGGCGCGATTTTTCAGGTGTGACGGAAAAGAGCTATGAGGTGGCCAAACAGCGGATCACGGTGCGCTCTGTTATGACGGTTGCGGTGATGTTTCTGGTGTTTGCCGGGGTTGTGGGCGTGCTGTGGATTGGCACGCGGGATGTGCGCGCGGGCGAGATGAGCTCGGGTGCGCTGGTGCAATTCGTCATCTATGCGGTGATGGTCGCGGGGGCTGTGGCCGCGCTCTCGGAGATCTGGGGCGAGTTGCAACGTGCTGCGGGCGCAACCGAACGTCTGGTGGAGCTTTTGAACGCAACAGACCAGGTCAACGACCCTGCAACGCCACGCGCTTGTCCGCAGCCCTTGCGCGGGGAAGTGCGCTTTGAGGCGGTTGATTTTGCCTATCCCTCCCGGCCTGACAGGGCGGCGCTGGAGGCGATCAGCCTGACCGTGAAACCGGGGGAAACCGTTGCTTTTGTGGGGCCGTCTGGGGCGGGCAAGACCACGATCATGCAGATGATCCAGCGCTTTTATGACCCCCAGTCAGGGCGCATTCTGCTTGATGGTGTGGATGTGCGCGAGATGCTGCGCGAAGCGTTTCGCGGGCAGATCTCTGTGGTGCCGCAAGACCCGGTTATCTTCTCGGGCTCTGCGCGCGAGAACATCCGCTTTGGCCGCCCTGAGGCCAGTGACGCCGAGGTGGAAGCCGCTGCCAAAGCGGCGGCGGCGCATGGGTTTATCGAGGGGCTCGCCGAGGGCTATGACACGCGGCTGGGCGAGCGCGGGGTGATGCTTTCGGGCGGGCAGAAACAGCGCGTGGCGATTGCGCGCGCGATCTTGCGCGACGCGCCTTTGCTGCTTTTGGACGAGGCCACTTCGGCGCTGGATGCCGAAAGCGAGCGCGCGGTGCAGGAGGCGGTGGAGCGGCTTTCGCAGGGGCGCACCACATTGATTGTGGCGCACCGCCTTGCGACGGTGAAAAAGGCCGACCGCATCATTGTGATGGACGCCGGGCGCATTGTGGCGCAGGGCAGCCATGACGCGCTTGTGGCCGAAAACGGGCTTTATGCGCGGCTGGCGCGGCTCCAGTTCACGGATGGGGCCAGCGCGGCCTGATGTGGCTTGCCTTTGGCGGCCAGTCTGGCCAGTCTGCTCTGTGTTGGTGCAGACAAGAAAAGGAGATGCCCGTGGGCACGACGGTGTTTGTTTTGAACGGTCCGAACCTGAACCTGCTGGGCCAGCGCGAGCCGGAAATCTATGGCTCTGACACGCTGGCTGATGTGGAGCAGATGTGCCGCCGCGCCGCGCCGGCGCAGGTGGAGATTGTCTTTCGCCAGAGCAACCACGAGGGCGTGTTGGTGGACTGGATACAGGAGGCGCGGGAGGTGGCGGCGGCGATTGTGATCAACCCTGCGGCCTATACCCACACCTCTGTTGCGATCCTTGATGCCTTGAGCGCTTTTGACGGGCCGGTGGTGGAGGTGCATATCTCGGATGTGCACAAACGTGAGGCGTTTCGCCACCATTCTTATGTCAGCCAGCGGGCGGATCATGTGATCGTCGGGCAGGGCGTGGCGGGCTATGTTCAGGGGCTCGACTGGGCCTTGGAGCGGCTTGGGTGACGGCTTGAGTGACGGCTTGGGTGACGGCTTGGGTGATGGTGCGCGCAGAGCGCACACCCTACGGCAGGGCAGCGCGAGGTGGGGTTAACGGCAGCGCGCGGTCGGGTTAACGGCTGTGCCGCGCCCCAAAACGGGGGGGGTGACATGCGTGCACAGGGCGTGCACAAAGCGTGCACCGCCCGACACCGCCAAATCTTAACGCAAATTAACCAAATGCAGCGTGCGCAGCCCCGTCTGGGCGCCAGCCTTGCAGCGCCAGCAAGATCTTTCTCAGCGGGCTGCGCAGGGCCTCGGCCCTGGCCGCATCATAGGCGAAGGGCGCGGCCTCGGTTTCAAGATAGGTGGATTGCGCCAGCTCCATCTGAAGCGCATGCCAGCCCTGCGCGGGGCGGCCATAGTGGCGGGTTGTCCAGCCGCCTTTGAAGCGGCCGTTGAGCACGCAGCTGTAGCGGCTAGCGGCGCAGAGCTTGTGCACAGCGCTCTCAAGGCCCGGCGCGCAGGTTGTGCCCCTGTTCGTGCCGATGTTGAGATCGGGCAGCACGCCCTCGAAGAGAAAGGGGATGTGGCTGCGGATCGAGTGGCAGTCATAGAGGATGGCAAAGCCGTGGCGCGCAGTGAGTCGGGCCATTTCGGCCTCGATCGCGGCGTGATAGGGTGCGTGAAAGGCCGCGCGGCGGCGCTCTGTTTCCTGCGGGTCTGGCCTGTGGCTTGCGCGGTAGAGCGGTGCGCCCTCAAAATCGGTGAGCGGGCAGAGACCGGTGGTGTTTTGCCCCGGATAAAGCGATTGCCCCGTTGGGTCGCGGTTGACGTCGATCACATAGCGGTGAATACGGGTGCGTATGGTTGTGACATTCTCCAGCAGCCCCGCATAGAGCCTGTGGATGTGCCAATCGGTGTCGGCCAGCGCCAGACCGCGCGGGTTGAGCTGTGGGGCGATGTCGGCGGGCAGCACTGTGCCGCTGTGCGCAAAGGCCAGCAGCAGCGGGCTGTCGCCCCGGGTGATCTCCAGAAAGCTCATGGGCGACCTGCAAAAATACGGCTGTGAAGCGGGTTGATCCCGATCCCGTAGGAGAGCTCTGCGGGATGCTGCACGTTCCAGATGGCGAGATCGGCACGTTTGCCCACGGCGAGCGTGCCGGCATCGGACAGGCCAAGTGCCTGTGCGGCGTGGCGGGTGACGCCGGCCAGCGCTTCGGCGGGGGTGAGGCCGAAGAGGGTGCAGCCCATGTTCATGGCCAGCAGCAGCGAGCCGAGCGGGGAAGAGCCGGGGTTCCAATCGGTGGCGAGGGCCATGGGGACATTGTGTTTGCGAAAGGCCTCAACCGGGGGCTTGCGGGTTTCGTTCAGGGTATAAAATGCGCCGGGCAACAGCACGGCGACTGTGCCGGACTGTGCCAGGGCCGCCGCATCGGCCTCGGTGGCGTATTCGACATGATCGGCGGAGCGCGCGCCGAAGCGGGCTGCGAGCTGCGTGCCGCCGATGTTGCTGAGCTGTTCGGCGTGCAGCTTTACGGGCAGGCCGAGGGCGCGGGCGGCCTCAAACACGCGGGTGATCTGGGGGACATCAAAGGCAATGCCCTCGCAGAAGCCATCGACCATATCGACCAGCCCCTCTGCGTGGGCGGCGCGCAGCGTGGGGATGCAGATGGTGTCAATATAGGTGTCGGCCCCGGCGCCTTTGGGCACCGCATGTGCGCCCAGGAAGGTGGTGGAAATGCGCAGGGGCCTCTGCGCGGCCAGAGCGCGGGCCACACGCAGCATTTTGAGCTCGGTGGGCAGGTCGAGCCCGTAGCCGGATTTGACCTCGATGGTGCTGACCCCCTCGGCGATGAGCGCATCGGCGCGCAAGAGGGCGGCGGCGAGCAGCGCCTCCTCGGAGGCTGCGCGGGTGGCGGCGACCGTGGAGGCAATGCCACCACCGGCGCGGGCCACCTCTTCATAGGTGGCCCCTTGCAGGCGCAGTTCAAATTCTTGGGCACGGTTGCCGCCGTGCACGATATGGCTGTGGCAATCTATCAGGGCGGGGGTGAGCAGACGCCCCTTGAGCGCGGTTGTGGGCGCGCCGTGATAGGCGGCGGGCAGGCGCTCTTGCGGGCCAAGCCAGGCGATGTGGCCGGCCTCTGTCACCAAGGCGCCCTGCGGCACAAGCCCATACCCCTGCGGCGCGAGCGTTGCGAGGGTGGCCCCTGTGAAAACATGTGGCAAAGACATGAGCGCTCCTTGCGTTGTGGCTTTGGCCTTCATAATATGTAGCTACATAAAATGCAAATGGCGATGAAGAGGGCTGTGCTGTGACGGTTATCGAGGCAAAACAGGGTCTTACCCCGGATGGGTGGTGTGCAGACCTGCGCGTGACTCTGGGCGCGGATGGCAGAATCGCAGCGGTGGAGCCTGCCGGGCCGGGCCGCAAAGGACCCAGTGAGAGACCCGGCGAAAGCGGTTCTGTTCATCGGGTGGATATGCTTTTGCCAGCCCCTGTCAATTTGCACAGCCACAGTTTCCAGCGCGCCATGGCCGGGCTGACAGAGGCGCGTGGCCCTGATCGGCAGGACAGTTTCTGGACCTGGCGGCGCTTGATGTATCGGTATCTGGAGCAGCTGGGCCCCGAGGACATCGAGGCGATTGCGGCGCAGGTGTTTGTCGAGATGCTGGAGGCCGGTTATGCGGGGGTGGCGGAGTTTCACTACTTGCACCACGCGGTGGCGGGCCGCCCCTATGGCAACCTGGCCGAGCTGAGCGGGCGGATTGTGGCGGCGGCCGAGGCTGTGGGGATTGGGCTGACGCTGTTGCCGGTGCTCTATCAGTGGGGCGGTTGTGACGGGCGCGCCCTGGAGGGGGGGCAACGCCGGTTTGGCAACACGCCGGCGCAATATCTGCGGCTGCATGAGGCTGCGGGTGCATTGATTGCGGCGGGCCCTGCGGATTTTGCGCTGGGGGTTGCGCCGCATTCGTTGCGCGCGGTTGATGCGGCGGGCTTGGCGGCGGCGCTTGACGTGGCGGGGGATGGGCCTGTGCATATGCACTTGGCCGAGCAGCTGGCCGAGGTTGACGAGGTCTTGGCGCACCGGGGCGCGCGACCGGCGGAGTGGCTGTTTGACGCGCATGAGGTTGGCGCCCATTGGTGCCTGATCCACTGCACCCAGATGACGGCGCAGGAGACCCTCGCTCTGGCCCGCAGTGGGGCCGTGGCGGGGCTTTGCCCGATCACCGAGGCCAATTTGGGCGACGGGATTTTCAACGGTGTTGCCTATCTGAGCGCGGGGGGGCGTTTGGGCTTTGGCTCGGATTCCAACCTGCATATCGCCTATTTTGACGAGCTGCGGGCGCTGGAATATTCGCAACGGTTGCGCGACCGCACGCGCGCGGCTCTGGCGCGGCCCGATCAGTCGAGCGGGCGGGTGCTGGTTGAGGCGGCGCAGCGTGGCGGGGCGCAGGCGGCTGGACGGGCCAGCGGGCAGATCGCTGTGGGCCAGTGGGGGGATCTTTTGGGGATCTGCACGGACAGCGCCTGGCTGTGCAACCGGCGGGGCGATGCGGCGCTGGATACGCTTGTTTTTGGCGGTCATGGCCAGCGGGCGGTGCAAGATGTTTGGTCTGCGGGGCGACATGTTGTAAGGGAGGGCAAACATGCGCTGCGCGACCCTGTGGCGGCGCGGTTTCGGCAGGTTGTTCAGAGATTGGGACAAGAGATTTGACAGCACCACAGCGCCGTTCCTGGCAGGATATCCGCGATATTTTGCGCGGGCAGATACTGGACCGCAGTTACCGCCCCGGCGACAAGCTGCCGCGCGATGAGGATATTGCGGCGGCGCTGGGCTGTGCGCGCTCGACCGTGCAGCGGGCGATGCAGGATTTGGTGGATACGGGGCTTGTGGCGCGCAAGCGCAAGGGCGGCACCCGGGTGCGGCCGGATCCTGTGACCCGGGCGACATTTGATATTGCCGTGACGCGGGTGGAAGTGGAGGCCACGGGGGCCACCTATGGCTACGAGCTGGTGTCACAGGCCCGCGCGCGCACACCGGAGGCGGTGGTGGCGCGTTTCGGGTTAAAGGCGCCTGAAGAGATGCTGCATGTGCAGGCGCTGCACCTGGCCGATGCGGCCCCTTATGTTTTTGAGGACCGCTGGATCAGCCTTGCCAGCTGTGGCGAGATCGAGGCGGTGGATTTGAGCCGTCAGAGCGCCAATGAATGGCTTGTGCACCACAAGCCCTACAGCCGGATTGACCTGCGGTTTTATGCGCTGCAAGCGGATGAAACGCTTGCCCGGCAAATGCAGACCGCGCCGGGCGCGGCGCTTTTGGTGCTGGAGCGCACCACCTGGCTTGAGGCTGTGCCGATCACCACGGTGCGCTCGGTGACGCGGCCGGGCCACCAGATTGTGGCCCAAAACGAGGCCTGAGCCGCTTTCAATAGGCCTGTGAGGGCGTTTCAAACAGCTTCGCGAAGGCGCGGCGCGAAGCGATCAGGCAGCGCTCGGCCTCTTCGCAGATCCGTTGGGCGAGGTTCAGATCGCCCTTGTTGAGCGCATCTTCCAGCGCGTTGAACTGCTTGTGCAAATGGGTGGCCCCGATCATGGCCAGCGCATTGGCCGCATGGTGGACGCGCTCTGCAAAGGGGCCGTCTGTGAGAGCCTTGGCGTTGCGCAGGTTCTCGATTTCGGCACTGGTCTCGTTCAGGGCGCGGTGCAGGATGCTTTCTGTGGCCTCATGGCCGAGCAGATCGAGCAGGTCACTGAGGCAGCTTTGGTCAATCAGATCTTTGCGCTCGCTTTCTAGGGCAAACTTGGGGTCACACCACTCTGCGGCGGTGCATTGGCTGACCGTGCGACACAGGGTGTTGAGCGAGAGCGGCTTGGTGAGCAGCTTGTCAAAGCCTTCCTGGCCCAACACATCAAACAGCCCCGGCTGGGCGTTGGCCGTGACGGCAATCACCGGGGTTTTCTTGCACAGGCCCTGCTCGCGCAGGTGGCGCATGACATCGCGCCCGCTCATGTTGGGCATGTTCAGATCCAGCAGGATATAATCAAGCTCGGTGCCTGCGGCGATCATCAGGGCGGTTTCGCCATCCGGGGCTGTCAGGGCCGTGTGGCCCAGCTGTTCGAGCATCCGCGAGAGCACGACGAGGTTGATCTCCTTGTCATCTACCACCAGAATTTTGCGGCCACGCGCCTCGGCCCGCACGCGGGCGCAGGGGCTGGCTTCGGGGGCGGGCACCGGCGCGGCGGCGCGGATCGGGATTTCAAACCAGAACAGGCTGCCCTCGCCCTTTTCGCTGGAGACCCCAAGCCGGCCATCAAGCGCGGCGACGGCCCGGCGCACGATCCCGAGGCCAAGCCCTGTGCCGGAAATATAGCCATCTGCAAATTGATCGCCGGTTTCGAAATCTTCAAAGATGCGGCTCTGGTCTTCCAGCGAGATCCCGATGCCGGTGTCGAGCACCTCGATGCAGAGGGCGTTTGGATCGGTGAGGCTGTCGCGCAGGCGGATGATGATTTCGCCGTTGAGGGTGAATTTGGTGGCATTGCGCACCAGATTGGTGAGCGCGTGGCGGAAGGCCTTGCGGTTGCCCACAACCGGTGCGGGCTCATACCAGCTGTTTTGCACGACAATGCGGGTGTTGTTGAGCAGGGCCGCCGGCTCGAGCAGGCGGGCAATCTCATGGGCAAGCTCGTCAGGGCGGAAGGCCTCGGGCGCATTGACCTCGGTGGCGCGCTCCAGATCGGTGGAATCGAGCACCTCCTCGATCAGCTCCAGTGCGGTGACCGCCGATTGGCGGGCCGTGGCGAGGAACTTCTCATTGTCTTCCGGTGGGGCATGGGGCTGGTTCACCAGCTCCAGCGAGGCCATGATTCCGTGAAGGGGGGTGCGCATTTCGTGGCTGACCACGGCCAGGAAGCGGGCTTTGTTGGCTGCGACGCGCTCGGCCTCTTTCTTGGCGCGGCGCAACATGGCCTCGGCCTGGGCCTGTTCGTCGATGTTGCGAAAGAAGGCGACAATCACCGGCTCGCCCAGCCCGTCAACTTCGAGCACGAGGTTGACCTCGGCGACAAATTCGCTGCCATCGGCGCGCTGGCAGATGATCTTGATCCCGCGGGGCTCGGAGGTGGCGGCTTTGATCAGCCCGTCAAGCTCGGCCTGGCATTGCGCGGCAAAGCGGGGCGGCACAAGATAACGGCTGGCCTGTTGGCCCACCAGCTCGCCATCACCGACCTGAAAGGTGCTGCCGGCGGCGTTGTTGTGGGATTTGATCGCGCCATTGAGGTCGATCAGCAGGATGGCCTCTAGGGAGGCATCAATGGTTTTGCGCAGGGTGTTGGCGATGCGGGCATTGTCTCTTGTGCGGGCCGACAGGTCGTAGGCGAGTTTGCCCACAATGATGATGATGGCGCAGAGCAACACGATCATGGCGATGGTGAGCATGAAATAGTAGCGCACCAGCGAGACGTATTTTTCATGCCGCTCCGAAGCGCTTTGGACAATTTCCCGCAGGGTGAGAACCGCCACTTTGCGCACGTTGTCGGCATTGCTGTAGAGGGTGTCGATCAGCTTGTCGCAGGCCTGCTGATCCCACATGGGGGTGGTGTCAATCAGGGTGGCGAGATTGTTGGTATTGGCAATCACCTCGACCCAACGCTCTGAAAACTCGGGAGAAAGCCCGTATTTCTGATCCATGAAGGAGAGGTAGGATTTGATTTTGCGCACCCGGCTGTAGAAGATGTCAAAGGCCACTGACACCTGCTCGGGGGGGCGCGTGGCGTTGAACTCATGGGCCAGCGCGGCCTGGTTGGCGGCAAGTTGCAGTTTGAGGTGATCGACCTCGAGCTGGGCAAACAGCCAAGTGGAATTGTCCAACTCGGCTGTTTGCAGGCGCGAGAGGCGCGAGTGCGCCTGTGCGGCCAGAAAGATCAGCACGAACAGCCCGATCGCCGCCAGCAGCACTGCCGTGGTTGCCCCGATGAGGGGGAAGGGCAAAAACAACCGGCGCGGCTGTTTGAGATCGGGGGCAAGAATCAAATCACTCGGCTTTCAGTCGGATCAATTGCCAGATACTTTGGGAGTAAATGGTTTCTTGTTGGTATTTTTCATCACTGTCATAGGGAAACACAAGCCAGAGCGGCCCCCCTTCGCGCACCGAATAGGGGGCGCCGTTCATGCGGGTGGCGATGATGGGGTAGGGGGCATCTTGCGCAACCTCGGCGATTGCGATGCTGTAATCATTGAGGGCATAGGCCGTGAGCGTCACCGGGGGGCTGTCAAGGCTGTTGAGAAGCGTGCTGAGCGCGGGGCCGGAAAAGCTGATCACCCCGTCTGTCCAGATGGTTGTGGTTTGGAAGCTTTCTTGGGGCAGGGCGTCAAGCATAGCCATGTCAAACTCCGTCGTGCGCGGTTGGCCGGTGGCCGGGTCGGCGGCAAGCTCGACCGTGAGCAGGACCTTGCCTTGAGCCGTCTGCGCGTCTGGGGCGCTGGCGAGCGCACAAACAGCCAAAACCGCCGCCAAAAACAGAAATGTTCGTTTCGATACCAGATCAATCATTAATATACCCTTTTTGATACTCGTGTAACTAACGGTTATGACAGCTCGAATTTGACCCGCAAATCTATCTTTCGTATACTAAAGGCGCGATGGGATAAATCTTTGCTAAATATGGGTTGAAATGTGCCGTCACGCTATAGACACTATCCGAAAGGTCACTGAGGCTTAAGGCGCGTATGTATAAAGTTAAATCTAATTCCGATGGGGCTGACAGTGGAAGAGAACTTTCTGTTCTCATAGCCGACGACCACGAGCTGGTGCGCGACGCTGTGGCCATGGCGCTGCGCGCGGATGCGGCGCTGACGGTGGATATCGTGCAAAACCTGCAAGACACCCTGGCTTACCTTGAGGAAAAGGGGCCTGTGGATGTGCTGCTTCTGGACCTTGTGATGCCTGATATGAATGGGCTTGCGAGCATTGAAACCGTGGTGGAAAAAAACAAGGGCGGAGCGGTGGTTGTCTTCTCCGGGAATGTCTCGGCCGGCTATCTGCAACAGGCCATTGATATGGGTTGTTTTGGCATTATTCCCAAGACCTTACCGCTCAAATCGCTGGCCAATGCCATCAAGCTTGTGGCCAGTGGGGAGGTCTTTGTGCCCTTCTCGCTCTCGGCCAGTTTTGAGGAGGCTGCCGCCGAAAACGCCGGGCCGCTCAAGGCGCGTGAGCTGACAATTTTGCGGCATGTGTCCAACGGGCTGACCAATAAGGAAATCGCTTGGAAGTTGAACATGTCGGAAGTGGGTGTGAAGTCGAACATGCGCACGATCTGCACCAAGCTTGAAGCCAAAAACCGCGCCAGCGCGGTGATGAATGCCAAGAACCTCGGCTTGATCTGACCGCTCTTCGCGGCGCGGGTGCGCGAAAGTGAGGCAATTTCTCCAGAAGTGAGAGCACACAACTAAATAGGCCCGTGGGGCCTGTTTGATCGGCTATTCTTAAAGTTTGAAGCAAATTAACCTGAAGGGGTCAGGATGGGAGAGATCCTAGTTAGACGACGCCTCAGGATGTGCTTAATGCTATGAAAGATATAACGAAAGTGACGCCGAGATCTTGGCGGAGCCGTTTCTTTCGCAGCCCAGCACACAGGGCCTCTGAAGCTCCCTCTCCTGGCAGGTTTGACTCAGACTCTGAGCTCGAAGATGCTGGAATTCCCCCGATTTTCTGGGTTGTTCTCTTTGCAATCTTCGGGCTCTTTTTTTGGATCTACCTGATTGCTTTTGTCATTTTCTCCGTGGACGACCCGCCTGCGCAGGATGCTTTGGCTCCGCGCGTTGTGGCCTCGCTCGACCGGCTGGCCTGAGGCTCAGCTGCGCAACTGACGGTTGTTGCGCGCGGCGGCCAAAAGCCCTTCCACTAGGCGTTGAAAGCTCAGCGGTGCGGCCAGAGTGGCATCACAGATCATGCGCCGTTCGGGGCTCAGATCATCCGCGGCGACAGCCGTAGACACCAGAACAATCACCACCTCCGGGTGGGCCTTGCGAAAGACCATCAGCGCGCTGACGGCGTTTTCAAGCGTGTCAAACCCCTCAAGATTGACAATCAACGAGGGCGCGGCCCCGGGCGCGCCAAACGAGGCCTGCGCCAGCGCGTCAATGTCAAAACCACTGGTTTCTGCGGCCCCGGCGGCCCGCAGCATCTTGGTTATCCGGGCCTGATTGGCTGCGTTGAAGCCCAGCAAAACCAGCTTGGCCCCGTCCAGCTTCAAGGGGCTGTCCTCATCGTCCCATTTGAGCGAGAGCTTGGTGGCCAGGCTCTCGGATACCCCGAAACGGCGGTCGGCTTCGGGGCTGTCGGGGCGGGCAATTTCGGGCACAAAGGCGCGCGCAGAACCGTTGGCCTGCGCAACGGATGGGCGCGCGAACAATCTGTTGAGCACACTCATGACGCGGCTCCCGAGAGGCGCGCGCAGATTATAGTGTGTATTTTAGAGAAAATCCGGATTAATCGGATGCGGAGCAAAGCCATAATAGAAACTCTTTGTTAACTACGATCAGCGTAACAAGCGCCGCCTCTCAACGATAAGAATCCTTGGTGGCTCAGTCTCTCTCTTGTGTTTTGGGGTGCGCTTTCGGGACAATTTTCATCAAAAGTGCGCTTTTTGACAATAATTCCCCAGAAGCGCCGGCGTATAGGCTGCTCAAAGCCTCGGCGAAAGCCGGCTTGCGCCGTAGCGCAGCGCACGCCGCTCAGAGAAGGCCAGGACCCCCAAGCGACCCTAAAGGCACAAACCCAACGGAGCGCAGGCGCGTTCTGGCCCCTCAATTGAGGGGGCCGGCTGATGGGTGCTGCTCGTTTTGAAAAGGGCGTCTCCGAAGGCCGCAAACCCGCGCGGGACGCTTTTGCCGGTGGGGGCTCTCTTTGGGTCTATGTCAATCAAGGAGAGAATTGCCGATGGCGGAGGAGGTGGGGGTTAAGTTCCTCAATCATCCGTCAGCATTCATCTAACACTCTGATTTCATTAGAACCACGCAGGGACAGTTCATGTCAATAAGGCGGTAAATGGTCCGTAATTTGGTCAGTAATGCAGAACACCCCCATGCATGTGCCACCCCACCCCAGTAGGGATATCGTATATGAGCCTGACCTGAGATTGGGAGATGAAAACTGTCTACACGACCCGAATGCTCGAGATCATAAGATTTACAGTTTTATTGGAGCAGGGGGCGGCTTAATCGTATATTCAATAGATTGCTTTGAATGCAGATAAAGCACGCAGTTGATGGTAAGGGTCTACGCTAGGTGAATTACTCAGGAGCTTGTCTGAGCTTTGGCCACGTGTTTGGAAATTATTAGAGCCTGTAGTGATGTTCAGTTTTAGTGATTTTAGGGATTCAGAACAGCCCCAATATGCATTATACTCTAAGTCCTACCAGTATGGGGAAGGGCCTCCCCAGAGGGCCCTGACCACTAAGCACTAGATGAAGGAATAAGTACTTGAAAGGAGCTAAATCTAACCCTGTAGTTCCAAAGCAAAAAGACAGCATAAATCTCTCTTGGAGAGATGGCCGTTATAACAAGTTCTATGAGGTGGTGGATCATTTAGTAGATGAAATACAAGACCATGTCTGGGCTGAAACTGGTAAGCCGATGCGTAGGGTAAAAGGGGACGGTTTAGAAAAGCTGCATTATTCCGTGGAGTGTTTAGTACGGGATTGTATGGCCGTAGTGCTTCAAAGGAAAAGAAAAGGTGTATCTGCCATTAAGAAAGGACAGCATCATGTCTGACGTCAGCCCCTGCTGGACAGATCTGAGCATTTGAACAACGGAGGATTTCTGGTTCATCTTATCGATTAGGAGATCGAGATGACAAAGAAGCCTACCACATCGAAAGATGCCGCCGACAAGGTGGTTAAGAACATCCGCCGCAAGACACGGCAAACCTATTCAGCGGAGGAGAAGATCCGCATTGTTTTGGCAGGTCTGCGTGGCGAGGAAAGTATTTCTGTGTTGTGCCGTCGTGAGGGGATCGCTGAGAGCCTGTATTATAGCTGGTCTAAGGAATTCCTTGAGGCAGGCAAGCGACGTCTGTCTGGGGACACTGCGCGTCAGGCGACGTCGCCAGAAGTGAAGGAGCTGCGTTCAGAGTCGCTGGCATTGAAAGAGTGCGTGGCGGATCTGACTCTTGAAAACCGGCTGCTCAAAAAAAGCATGACAGGAAATGGGGGATACGAGGAATGAGGTATCCAGCATCCGAGAAGCTTGAGATCATCCGCACCGTCGAAGGCTCACACCTGCCAGTCAAACAGACGCTTGATATGCTGTGCATTCCGCGCAGCACATTTTATCGATGGTACGATCTTTATCTCGATGGTGGTCTGGACGCGTTGGCGGATCATTCGCCGCGTCCCAAGTCTGTCTGGAACCGTATCCCAGACGTCAGGCGCGATGATTTGATCGAGTTTGCATTGGAGCACGAGGCGTTGTCGACACGCGAGCTTGCCGTCAAATACACGGATGAGAAGCGGTATTTTGTCTCTGAATCATCAGCTTACCGCATTCTAAAAGCAGCTGACCTGATCACTGCGCCTGATTATGTGGTGATCAAGGCTGCTGACGAGTTCACAGACAAAACCACAGCTATCAACGAGATGTGGCAGACTGATTTTACCTACTTTAAGATCATCGGCTGGGGCTGGTATTATCTGAGCACAATCCTGGACGATTACAGCCGCTACATCATTGCATGGAAACTCTGCACAAATATGCGTGCTGAGGACGTAACAGACACGATCGAGCTGGCATTGGCTGCATCCGGTTGTGATCAAGCCACTGTTCGGCACAAGCCGCGCCTGCTCAGCGATAACGGCTCCTGCTACATCTCTGGCGATCTGGCTGAGTGGCTGGAAGGGCAAAGAATGGATCACGTTCGCGGAGCACCGCTCCACCCGCAAACGCAAGGTAAGATCGAGCGCTGGCACCAGACCATGAAGAACCGTGTTCTGCTGGAAAACTATTACCTGCCCGGCGATCTCGAGCGTCAGATCGGGGCTTTTGTCGAGTATTACAACAACCAGCGCTACCACGAGAGCCTGAACAACGTCACACCCGCTGACGTCTACTTCGGGCGCGACAAAGCCATTTTGAGGGAAAGGGAGAAGATCAAAAGCCAAACAATCCGCCAACGCCGCTTGCAACATCAAAAACAAGCAGCATAATCAATCACACGAACGAACCAGAGCCTCCTGTGCTCAAGCCGATCTGATGTCCAACTTTATATGACGACGGACAGGGTGCAGGTGATCTCAAAGGTTTGACACAACCTTTGGCCTATGCGTCAAGGTTCGCGGAAGCCGCCGCTATATGTTCTCTGGCACGCGCAGCATCGCCCAGATCATGAACCAGAAGCAGTGCCAGCTTGGCGAGAAGAAGTTCACGTTTTTCGGCCTTGGTGGCGTCGAGCGTCGGGGCGAGGTCTTCGTATACAACTTCCAGAACGGCGGGCTTCATGAAATCGCTTCCTTTGGCATCGCGACTGCAGCTTGAAGGGCAATAAGAACATCAGCCGCTTGCGCAGATTTCCACCGACTTGCAACATGGCCATCGGGGCGCACGAGATAGGCCGTCTCGGCCGTGGCCCCCAGGATTTGAGCAGCCTCTGAAGCGGGTGGCAGGCGGCAGACTGTCAGATCGGCCTGAGCGCACTGATCGGCAAGTGCCCCGTCAAAACAGATCAGGCTGAACCCCGGCCCGAGAAGATCATGAAGGAATCCGTCTCCGACCAAGGCATCCGGCAGGACCGCGCCGGCGACCGGCCCGGTTTCAAAAAGCGGATCATCTGCCTGCACGACAGGGCTTTGAGTATATGTGTAAGGGGTCATCTGACGGGGATTGGCAAGCTTGCCGGCAAAGGGATGGCTGAGTGCAAGGTTCAGCGCCGCATCTCGCATCAATTGCCAGCCTGCGCTAGGCGGGGTCATGAAACGGGCGGACTTCGAGGCATTGGCAAAAACGTCCAGCGTCGCGCCGCGGCGTTCGGGGGTATAGCTGTCAAGCAGGGCGTCATCAGCCTTGCCGTTCAGCACCCAACCCAGTTTCCACCCGATATTCTCCGCATCTGCCAGGCCATTGTTCAACCCGCGCACCCCGAAAATTGGCACAATATGGGCGCTGTCACCGACAAAGAACACCCGCCCGTCCCGGTAGTCGGCAAGGGCAAGCGTGTTGGCCGAGTAAATGCTCCACCACTCAAGATCCCAGTCGCCGGAATAGCCGATTTCGTCCAGAACCGACGCAACCGAGGCGCGCACGGTCTCCTCGCGGATCGCTTCTGCTTCGTCTTCGCCGTCGCGCAATTGATAGTCGATGCGCCAGATGTTGTCGGGTTGTTTATGCACAAGGATCGTCCCGCCACGGCGGCAATCTGGATCAAACAGGGCGCGTCGGATGGTCGGGTAGCCATGCGCCATCTGAACATCGGCAATCACATACCGCCCTTCGAAATTGTCTCCTTCGAGCCGCATGTCACGCAACTTGCGGATTGTGCTGCGCGCACCGTCTGCGGCCAGAACCCAGTCCGCGTTGAATTCGTAGTCGTCCTCGGGATCGCGCACATTCAGCCGGACGCCGTCATCAGTATCCGACAATCCCGTCACTTCGCTTTGCCACCGGGTCTCGATCAACTCGCTTTTGACGACAGCATCCCAGAGGAACTGTTCGATATATTGCTGCTGTAGATTGTACATCGGGCGGTATTTTTCCGACGGACTGTCAGGCATCTCGAATTCGAGGATCTGCTTGCCGCGATAGAACGATCGCCCGGTCGTCCAGCCCAGGGATTTGTCCAGGAAGGGCGCAACCGCTCCGATCCGCTCCAGAATCTGGAAACTGGACCGAGCAACACAAATGGCCCGGCTGCCATCGTTGAAGGTGTCCTTGTTGTCAAACAGCACCGAACGGATGCCTTGCTTGGCCAGAGTAAGTGCCGCGGTCATGCCAATCGGACCGGCACCGACGATGGCGACTGACGCAGAGGTGACCATTTGTGCACGCGCATCACCTTTGGGCGGCTCAAAATGTGGGTACGTAAAATAGAGCGAGTCAGTTTCGGCGCGTCCTGCAGGTCTCATGGCGGCTTTCTGTTCTGTTTCGATCGTAAACAAGACATATACCTGCGATGGTCTTATGTCTGTCCTCTTTTGCAGGGGACATCTTAGCCTAACCGCTATGCCCGGCCTTGCTCAACATATCGGAACGGGCTCTTTGTCAATCTATACCAAAGCGGGCCCGATACTGCCTTGTATGATCCTGACATCGTTTGTATGCCCGGGCGTCTGGTTCTGATGCATTTCGACCGACCAACCCAGTCAGATACCTCCCCGCCGCTTGCCACGCTCAGCGCGCGCGAACGGGAAGTTTGTCTTGGCATCCTGTCCGGCAAAAAGGCATAGGTCATTGCAGGCGACATGGATATTACGACGCCCACGGTCATTACCTACCGCAAACGCGCCTATCAGAAACTCGGCGTTTACACCCGTGTCGGCCTTTTTGCAGTTTGTCGCCCATAGATTGATGCTTCAGGCCTGTTTAACCCATGGTCACTTGGAAAGCGCACGCGCAACGCCGCGAAACTCTGCCACGAGCCCGCCCGCCTCTGTGGACAGGCTCACGTCATAGATCGAAGTGCGGCCGACGGTTGTTCGCAAAGACACGGAGGCGACAACAACCTCTCCGAGATGCGCCGGGCGCAGATAGGTGATGGAACAATGTTGCGACACGGCTTCTCGGCCAGCGCAATTCGCCGAGATCCCGAAAGCGGCGTCAGCCAATGTAAAAAGGGCCCCGCCCTGACAGGTTCCATGTTTCTGCACCATGCGTTCTGTCACCATCATCTCCAGCTCTACACAGCCTTCGACCTGTCGGATGATGCTAGCGCCTAGGAGCTGCATAATCTGATCCTGATCGAAAAGGTCTTTGGCAAGTGTCATGTGGTGATTCTTTTCATGTCGTCGTGGTGTAAGCTCATGAGCAAGCCTTTTGTCGCGCAAAACCGGTCATTTGTCCTCCGCCGTTTCAATCACAGGGGCGAGCCATCCTAAAGGTGGATGTTCACTCCAACCCGGCGATTTGCATCAAGGTGTTTGGCATGGTTTGGCTCTCAACCCCCTGAACTAGAAGGTAACAAACCTGCCGGTCGCAGCCGCCGCTTGAACAATACCCAATCGAAGTTCTGCTCAGGCCGGATTTCTGGGCTTGCCAGGACTGAGTGTCTTGAACCGCGCCAAAGACGATGGCGTCGACCCAAAGGAAAACGTCTAGCGCATCCCCATGACATCTGCTGCGCGTTGTGCGGGCAGAAATTTCACATCATAGGCGGGCGCAGTCGCGACCACTTCATCCGGGCGCGACATGTTGTGGAGCTTGCGGAACAAGTCGACCAGCTTGCCGGTTGGCGTGACCCAGAACAGGCAGGTCACATCATGACCGGTGTTGTTAAAAATTCCATGCGGAATGCCGCGTGGCATGCACACCAGATCGCCTTCGCTTGCGTGGATATGCTTGCCGTTCAAAACCAGATCCAGTTCACCGGATTGCAGCAGGATGTATTCGTCCTGCGTGGTGTGAATATGCGGGGGAACAAACGATTCAGCGGGCAAAAGCGCGGCCCAACTGAAACACTCTTCGGTGATCGATTTCGGCGAGTATACCTGCCCGAGAATGTTCCAATGCACATCGTCGATGCCTTCGCCACGGCGCATTATTCCGGCTGATAGGCTCATGTTTTGTCCTCCGATACATCGCGGCGCAATAACTTGTTCAGGGTCGGGGCGACCAGGGGGTTTGCATTGGCCAGCCGCGGGCCCCATTCATTGCGGATCGCCTCTTCCAACTCGGCTTCATCCCAATATCCGATCAGGATACCGGCCTCGCCAATGCGATCCTGAATGTTGGTGCCTTCGATTGCCCCATCCGCCACGGTGGCGCGCTGGCGCGGCTTTCTGGCCCATTCAAACAACGCCTCGTGCAGGCGCGCCCGCACTTCGGCCAATGCGGGATCGGCCCCAAGATCGTTCAGTTCGTTAGGGTCGTCGTCAAGATCGTAGAGCATCGGGCGGAAGCGTTCGGCGTGAATGTATTTGTAGCGACCGTCGAATATCATCCGCAGCCAGCAATCGCGCGCCGGCATGTCCAGAGCGATGCGCGGTTCAACAAAGGAATAATCGTATTCCGAAATCACATAGCGGCGTGGATCGGACGTGCGCGTGCCGGTCAGAGTGTCGATCAGGGAATGGCCATCCATGACGTGGGGAACGGGCGCGCCGCCATACATTTCCAGAAAGCTCGGCGCGAGGTCGATGGATTCGATCAGATCCGTGTTCACCTTGCCGCGGGTCGGGTCGGCCTCGGGCGAGGGATCGTAAATGATCAGCGGCACGCGCAGGGATTCGTCGTGAAACAGCTCTTTCTCGC
>NZ_CAKZKL010000024.1 GCF_937123735.1 uncultured Lentibacter sp. | reverse complement strand
CAGCGCGCGGTGAGGGCGCGGCTGCCTGCGCTCGATCCGGCCACTCCGCAGGGCAGGTTGCGGTTAGCTGGTGGCGTCCTTCGGCTCGTATTCCGGAAGGAATTTCGGCGGCATCGGCCCCTTGTTGCGGCCACCTTGCTGCATCTGTTCCCAGCCATGGGCCAGCACACCGACAGATCGGGACAGGCAGAACAATCCGCGTGACAGGGGTGGGGGGAAGCCAAGTTCGCAGAAGATCACCGCCGTGGCCCCGTCGATATTCATCGCGATCGGCCGTCCGCCGCGCTGGCGCCCAAGTTCGTCCTGGACGGCCTCGCCGATGGAGCCGAAGCGGCCCGACACAGTGCCCGCCTCTGCAGCCTCCCGCACCAGAGCCATCAGGCGCGGCGCGCGTGGATCGACCGGTTTGTGAAAGCGGTGGCCAAAGCCCGAGACGATCTTGCCATATGCGGCCCGCCATTCGTCCAGGCCGTCGCGCACCGCCTGATCCAGACCCATGCCGCCCTCCATCCGGGCGGCAATGTTCTCGTATAGCTCGGCGCATTATTCCCCGGCACCGCCATGCACATCGCCAAGCATGTTGACGCCCGTGGCCATCACGTTGTTCAGCCCCACACCACAAGTCGCCGCCATGCGCGCCGCCGCGATGGACGGGGCTTGCGGGCCGTGATCGACGCCAGCCACAAGCGCGCATTCAAACAGCGCCGCTTGCGCTCGGGAGGGCAGATCGCCACGGACCATCAGCCAGATCATCTGCGGAAAACTGACCGCGCCGATCAGGTCTTGAATCGGATGACCGCGAAAGGCGATCTTGCCGGGTTCCATGTCGATGATGGAAGTGCGCCACCAATGGCGGATCTCTTCTGCGTCGCTCATCTAAGGGTATCCTGACGATGCTGTTTTGATCGGGTCAGGCGTTGTCAGCCTGTCGAACTCGGCGCTCAGGCGGTTGGCATCTGCCGTGCGCCCGGTGATGATCTGAAAGGCCAGAGCGGCCTGATGAATGGCCATTCCAGCCCCGGACATGGTCCGGCACCGGGTGGCTTGTGCTTTCCGTAATAGCTCAGTTTCCAGCGGAAAATATACTATATCCGACACCCACATGTCAGGGCGTAGCAGATCTGCGTCAATGGCCGTGCCGGGATAGGCATCCATTCCCATCGGGGTTGCATTGACCACACCCTGCACGTCCTGCACCGCTGCCTTGTCCAGCCCGTTCAACGCCCGCAGGTGACAACCGGGGTAAAGTACGCCGAGCGTTTCCAGCAATCCCCGCGTCTGTTCGGAATCCTTGCTGATCACCGACAGCGCCCGCGCGCCAAGTGCAATCAGCGCATGGGCCACCGCAGCGCCCGCGCCGCCGGCCCCAAGCAACAGCACGTGATCCATGCCCGCACCCAGCAGCGCCGTGCGAAAGGCGGTGGTGAAGCCGGCAATGTCTATTTCGCGTTCCAAACCGGCAAACCGTAAGCTGATTTGGCCCGGGTCAAATTGGGCATCTGTTCGCAACGCAATGTGCAGATTTTGACCCTCAGGGAGCGCCGCGTGGAGCATAGATTGTTTGCTGGGGTGGCAGGTTATCGACAGGGTGCACCCCGCATGGGAGTGAGCGATTTTCTGGACCTCTGCCAACAGGTGCTGTCCCAGTCCGTGACAGGCTATTTCTGGCAGTGTTGCGGCAACCAGCTCTGTGACAAGAGGCTCAAGAGAGCGCAGAACAGCAGAATATGCCTCTTGGTAGGTGAAGCCGAGCTCACGCAAGTTTTGAGCAAAATCCTCGCTGAGAGCCGCTGCCGAACTTTGGGCAGCGCGATGGCAGTCATCCCAACCGGCTTTGTAGGCGTTTTCAAAGGCGGCAAGTTCGGCTTCTGCACGGCTGTCTTCCAGCGTTCCGCCCAAACGTTGCCCGGGCGGTGCCTCTTCAAAGGTTTCCAGCAGATGAGAAATTGTCATCAAACTTTCTCCTCTTTGTTTTCAAGCCAGTTTCGCAAGATCTGAACGGTCTCATCCTGACGCTCTGAAATGAGATTGCGCAGGCGTTCAACCGGATCTTCTTCTGTCCGGCTATCCTGGTCTGACAGGGCATTCCGGCTGTTGTAATCGACAGCACTTGTGCCTTCGCTCCCCTCGGCGATTTCACCGGTGAGCGGTTCGGGGCTGCGGCCATCATAAGGCAAGCCGGTTGCCGGGGTCGGCAGTGCTGCCGGAGCCGGTTTTGTCATCAAGGGCCGCAGAACAAAAAGGCCCAACACAAGCGCGACAAGCGCCAGAACGGCCATCTGAATAAGGGACATGACATCCAGCCCCATATTGCTCATGAAAGAGGACGTTGCCGCTGTTCCGACGCTGTCAAGTGGTTGGAACTGAAGTGATTTCAGAGTGATGACATCACCGCGTGCTTCGCTATAGCCAACGGCGGAGGAGACCAGCTCTTTGAGGTCGGCCAATTCCTCGGCAGACCGCGGCTCAAAGACAGTTTGCCCCTCAGCATTGGTCACTTCTGTGCCGTTCACAAGCACAGCGACGCTCAGGCGCTTTACAGCCCCGGCGGCACGCACAACCTCTCGGAGCGTTTCGGAGACTTCATAGTTCACACGCTCCCGAGTCTCTGTGTTTTGGCTTGAATTTCCGTCACCACCTCCGCCGGCAGCCCCATTGGGAAGGTTGGATGCCACGGTGACATCGCCCCCAGCGGCTTCGGTGGAATTTCCCGAGCGTTCTTCTGTCTCGGTGCTGATGGCGACACGGCTTTCAGGGTCTATCAGGGTTTCACGAATTGATTCGGTTTCGGTGACGGTTTCGACGCTGACTTCTACAACGGCGTTGCCATACCCGACTCTGGCTTCGATCAGATTTTGCACCTTGGCTCGCAGTGCTTCAGCTTTATCCTGGCCGGCCTCTGATGTTGTGGCTTCGTCTCCCGACCCAATGAGGCCGCCTTTATCGTCAATGATAGCAACGTTCTCGGCAGGAAGCCCTGCGACGGCGGAGGCCACAAGATACCGCAACGCCTTGGCATGTTTGCTCGGCAAGGCACCGTCCACGGCTGTAACAGAGACCGAAGCTGTGGGCTCAGCGTTTTTCTGGAAGGGATTGCGAGAGCTGTTGGCAATGTGCACCCTGGCTGTTGAGATCAGAGGGCTTGCAGCAATGGTGCGGGCCAATTCCCCTTCCTTTGCCCGCCAATAGGCGGCATCAAACATCTGGGCCGTCGTGCCAAAGCCATTGAGCGTATCAAGCAGTTCGTAACCCTTGGTATTGTTGGTTGGCAAACCTTCGCTGGCAAGTGTCATCCGTAGCGCATCGCGTTGTGCAGCCTCGACAAAAATGGATCCGCCCCGCACATCATAGGCCACGCCCCGCGACTCTAGGGCTTGCACAACCTCACCTGCCTGACTCGTTTCAAGGCCTGAATACAGCAAGGTCATGCTCGGCTTTGAGGCAAGATTCGTCATAGCGAGAATCGCGGCAAACATGGCCGCTGCTGCCAGGCCAGCAATGATCTTGCGGCGTAGATCTGTTGATGCAAACACGTTCTGTAGCTGCTCCAAGGATGCCTCTCCCAATTTGAGGGCTTCTGCCCAATTCAATCTCAATTTGACCGATCAGCCTTAACAATCGGTTAGGGCGGATCGGGTTATAGAAGATTTGTGAAAATTCCTGAGAGGGCCCTATGGCAGACGAAGAAAAGCCAGACGAAGAACCAAAGAAGAAATCCAAGCTGCCTCTAATTTTGGGCGTTGTGCTGGCGCTTGCCGGCGGAGGAGGAGGCTTTTTCGCGGTGTATTCAGGCATGATTTTTGGGGCGCCGAGCCAAGAGGAGGCCAAGGCTCAGGAAGAAAAACCGGAGGATTTGCCCGATATTGCGTTCGTCGAGATTGATCCGTTGACGGTCTCCCTGATCGACAATGGCCGCGACAGGCATTTGCGGTTTCGGGCGCATTTGGAGACGCCAGGTGAATATCAGGCCGATGTTGAGAAGCTGCTGCCGCGAATCGTTGATGTGCTCAACAGCTACCTGCGCGCGTTGGAGCTAAAGGACTTGAAGAGCCCGTCGGCGCTCGTGCGGTTGCGTGCGCAGATGTTGCGGCGTGTCCAGCTTGTCGTGGGGGAAGGCAGGGTGCGCGATCTGTTAATTATGGAATTTGTCCTGAATTGAGGAGGGTGTCATGGAATTTTTAGCTGATGTATTGCTGGTTGGAGGGGCCCTGGGCGCGGGGGTATATTGCTATGTTCTGGCCCGAAGACTGGCACGGTTTAACGATTTGGAAAATGGCGTTGGCGGGGCGGTTGCTGTGCTGTCCGCGCAGGTCGATGACCTTACAAAGACGCTTGATGCAGCGCGGGCAACTGCTGCATCGTCCACCACGTCACTGGACGGGCTAACGGACCGTGCAGAAGGGGTTGCCCAAAGGCTCGAGCTTTTGGTGGCCTCCATGCACGATCTGCCCGAGAATGGCGCGGGTGCCGGCCGCAAGAACGGTGCTTCAGATGAGGCTTCAGAGCCGATCTTCATGCGTCGCACTCCAGAGGAGCGGGCACAATGAGCAAAAGAAGCAGCCGGCGCCCTGCGAAAGGGGCGCTGTTTACGATTGGGGTGTTGTTTATCAGTTCGGCAATGTGGCGGCTGGGTTTGACAGCCAGTGAGGCCATCGCCCTTGAAAAAGCCCCTGTTCAGGAAGCAACCTCCGAGAGTGTGGCCACCACCTGCGACACACCGGGTGACCTGAGCAACATGCTCGCAGCCTTCAAAGAGCGCGAAGCAACGCTGGCCGAAAAAGAATCTCAGATCGAGAAACGGATGAAAGCTTTGGCCCTGGCGGACGAGAAGGTGGCAACAAAACTTGCTGCGCTGACCAAAGCCGAGGCCGAACTCAGGGCCACAATTGCTTTGGCTGAAACGGCTGCGGAAGATGATTTGTCTCAGTTGACAACGGTGTATGAGAACATGAAGCCCAAGGATGCAGCGGCCCTTTTTGAACAGATGGACCCGGAATTTTCAGCAGGTTTCTTGGGGCGAATGAAGCCAGCCGTGGCTGCGTCCATTCTGGCAGGGTTATCTGCGGAGCGTGCCTATACAATCAGTGTTATTCTTGCGGGCCGCAACGCGAATGTTCCCAAGAAGTGAGGCTTTCTTAACTGTCGGCAGGCTATGGTCGGGAAAACAACTGAGGTGAGTGTCAATGGTTGGCTTAATCGGTATTGCTGTCATTTTTATAATGGTGTTTGGCGGCTATCTTCTTGCCGGCGGCAAGCTTGGAATCATCCTGAAAGCCCTTCCATTTGAGATGATGATGATTGGTGGCGCTGCTGTTGGCGCGTTTCTTATTTCAAATGATATGGCTGCGGTTAAACACACCATGAAAGATATGGGAAAAGTGTTTAAAGGCCCCAAGTGGCAGCATGATGATTACAAGGATTTGTTGTGCTTGCTGTTTGAGCTGATCCGCCTTGCGCGTGCCAATCCGGTTGCGATTGAGGAACATATCGAAGCGCCAGAAGACTCTTCCATCTTCTCCAAATATCCAAAAATCCTGACGGACAAGGAGGCTGTCCACCTGATTAGTGATACGATGCGCTCGGCCTCCATGAATTATGATGATCCACATCAGGTAGAGGAGGTGCTCGAGAAGCGGATCGATGCCAATTTGCACCATGCTTTGCACTCAAGTCATGCCTTGCAAACAGTGGCGGACGGGCTACCCGCCCTTGGAATTGTGGCCGCTGTTTTGGGTGTGATCAAGACGATGGCATCTATTGACCAGCCCCCAGAGGTTCTTGGCAAAATGATTGGCGGCGCTTTGGTTGGGACGTTTCTGGGCGTGTTTCTGGCTTATGGATTGGTCGGCCCGTTTTCAGCAAAAGTGAAAACTGTTGTCGAAGAGGACGGCCACTTCTACCAGCTTATCAGGGAGGTCTTGGTGGCGAACTTACACAATCACGCGACCAATATCTGCATCGAAGTTGGGCGCCAGAATACGCCTTCACATTGTCGTCCAAGTTTCACCGAGCTTGAAGAGGCCCTCAAAGAGCTGAAACAGGATGCAGCATGAGATGGATTTGGACATTCCTTTGGCTTTTTTGCCTTCCTGAAGTTGCGTTTGGGCAGACTGTCAAGGTGCGCAGCGGAGAGCACAACGGCTTTACGCGGATAGCGCTTGATCTTCCCGGGCGTGTGCCTTGGCAGGTTGTTGAGGGAGATACTTTACAGTTAAAGCTTGAAGGGCTTGCACCCAACTTTGAAGTTTCTTCAGTTATGGCCAAGCTAAATGCCGGCCGTGTCATAAACGTGCGTCAGAGTGATACGGGCGCCGCACTGGAGATTGTCACAAATTGTGACTGTGAGACGCGAACCTATTTCGCGAGCAGCAGGATGCTGGTGCTTGATATCTTTGGCGCGCCCAGACCCTTTGGTGCTGTTCAGGCCGAGCTTGACGTGGACTCCCCGGCTGACGCGCCGGCACAGAGCTCTGTCGCCACCGGGTCCTTTCGGTTGCCGGTCGTCACAGGCGAGCGCGCTGCGGTGCCGCTCCCGGCAACGGTTAGGCGTAAAGTGGCTCCGGATAGCATTGTTCTATCTGAAACGACGGTTGCGCGAGCAGAACGAAGCCGTGTGCTTGAACGTAAACTCCTGGACCGCCTGGGGCGGGTGGCTTCGCAGGGGCTGGTTGAGCCACATCTGCGAGCGCAACCCACGGAAACGGCCACCCTGACCGCTAAGGAGCCGGCGCCGCCTGAGGATGAGCCCGAATTTGCACCCGAGGAGGAAGGCCAGAACATGCGGGCTTTTTCGAGCATAGATAGGGATGTTTTTCTCTCCCAAGGCGCGCGGGCATATAACGACGACGGTCAGAAATGCATGTCGGATTCAGAGTTGGATGTGCATAGCTGGACAGGGCCAGAGGGCTTTGGCGTTCATATCGGCAGCTTGCGCACAGCACTTTATGGCGAATTTGACGCTCCCAAAACAGACAAGGCGATCGAACTTGCCCAAGCCTACATCGGCTACGGGTTGGGAACAGAAGCGATGCAGGTTTTGAGAGAGCTCGGCGCTGCGGATGCGCCGGCGTCGCTTTTGGTGCTGGCGGATATTGTTGAAGACGGAGAGCGCAAATTGCCTATACCACCTACATGGCAACCCGACTGTGACAGCGCTGCGGCGCTTTGGGCGCTACTGGCGGGGAGTGAAATAACCGCGAGCAAACCGCTCAATGAAGCGGCTGTTATGCGCAGTTTTAGCGCATTGCCAACATCGCTTCGGGCGCATTTGGCTCCTTTTCTAACCAGTCGGTTGCAAGCTGTGGGCAAAGAGAACTTGTTGAAAGATGTCGCGCGGCATACCGAGCGTGGCCAGCCTGATGGCCTGCAAAATGTGGCCATGGTGGATGCGCAGGCAGATGTAACAGCCGGTGACGCCGGAGATGCGCTGAAATCGTTGGACGCGGTTGTGCGCGCCAATGGCGAGCGCGCACCAGCAGCACTTGTCCAAAAGATTGACCTGCAAATTCAAGCGGGACAAGAGGTTAAGGCTGCTGACGCCGATCTTGCAGAAGCGTTCGCGCGGGAGTATCGCGGCGAGCCGATAGGTGCTGAATTGGAGCGCGCGGCCTTGTTTGCCAGGGTGGCGAGCGGAGGCTACCGGGGTAGCCTGGCACAGCTGGGCGAGTTGGCACCACGTTTGGAGGAGGCGCAAAAAAAGCAGGCTGCAAGCTATGTATTGGGTGAAGTGTCCCGTGACGCCACGGATCTGGATTTCCTTGAAACGGCTTTTTCACCAGAGGCTGAAAACCTTGTTTTTACGCCTGAGATTGAGCATCTGGCGGCGCGCAGGTTGATTGATCTAGGCTTTTCTGAGCGCGCGTTTGTATTTTTATCGTCTGCGGCGCGGGGAGAGCTTGGGCGCAGTCGCAAAATATTGCGCGCCCAAGCGGCTTTACGCAATGGTAAGGTTAGGCAGGCTGAAGCTGAATTGCTTGGGCTCCATGGTGAAGATGTCGATGCGATCAGGGTTAAAGCCAAAATTGGCCTAGAAGACCATTTTGAAGCGCGTCTTGCGCTTGAGGCGTTGGGCCAGAGCGAACGGGCTGCAGAGCAAGCCTGGCTTGATGAGGATTGGGATGCGCTGGCTGGCACTGGAGCACCCGAATGGGCGACCGAACGCGCACTGGTTGAAACGACAGAATTGGCAGAAACTGGTGAAATGCTCTCGGATAGCAAAGCCTTGTTGGATGATGCCTCCGAACTCAAAGAACTGGTTAACGCAGTTTTGGCGCGCCACGAACTCACGAACTTTGGGGATGCGCAGTGACGATTGGGATGTCTATTTGCCTGAAAAATAACGAAATATAAACTTCATTTGCGTAAATTTTTCTCAAAGCAGTTTGCTTGGGGCAAAGAATGAAAAATTCCATAACGAGAATGAAAAATTGGTTGAGACGCGGCCTGCGTGCTGGCTGCGTTATGTTGGCTTGGAGCCTTTATGCACCAACGCTAGAGGCGGCCGGGATAAGGCCTAAAACCAGGAACCTTTGCGATGAGGCGGCACAGCTTGCCGCAAGGGGAAGCGATGTCCCACTCTTTGTTCTGTTGGCAATTACGCGTGTCGAAACAGGGCAGCGTGCAGGAAATGAAATCATACCGTGGCCATGGACCGTCAATATGGAAGGAAAAGGATACTGGCTTGAAACCGCTGAAGCGGCACGCGCACTGGCATCGCAACACCACAGACGCGGCGCGCAGAATTTTGACGTGGGCTGCTTCCAAATCAACTATAAATGGCACCATAAAGCCTTCTCTTCTCTTGAGGAAATGTTTGACCCTTTGGCAAATGCCACTTATGCGGCAAAATTTTTGTCACAGCTCTATCAAGAGCTTGGGAGCTGGGAGGCGGCGGCTGGCGCATATCATTCACGCACTGCCGAACATGCGCAAAGATACAAAGCGAAATTCGCAGTGCAGTTGGAGTCTGTCAAAGCGAGGGCATTCAGGCCAAGTTCGCCTATGATGGACGGATACCGCTTGCCAACTGGCACGAGGGTTCCTGCGGGACAATCAAACAGACATTTGCGCACGATGGGCTCTCTCATGAGGGTAGAGCCGCACGATGGTGTCACGCTTTTTAAACCGATACGGCCCTTTCTTGAGTTCCAGTCATGAAGCAAATTGAAGCTATATTTCAGCCAACAGTGCTGCTTGCTCTGGCATTGATGGCAATCATTGTCATGATGATTTTGCCAATGCCGGCGTGGGTTCTGGATATGGGGCTCGCGGCCTCTTTTGGGCTAGCCATCCTTATTTTTACCGTCACACTCTTTATTGAGCGGCCGCTTGATTTCTCATCATTCCCAACAATTTTGCTCGCGTCGCTTATGCTCAGGCTTTCCCTTAACATTTCTTCTACCAAGCTAATCATCGGTGAAGGACATACTGGAACCCACGCAGCTGGCGATGTCATTGAAGGCTTTGCCAGCTTTGTCATGGGGGGGAATGTTTTTCTGGGCCTCGTGGTTTTTGGTGTTCTCTTGATTGTGAACTTTATGGTGATCACGAAAGGCGCCGCGCGTATGGCGGAAGTGGGGGCGCGCTTTGCCCTTGATGGAATGCCCGGCAAACAGCTTGCCATTGACTCTGATATGTCCGCTGGTGCTATCGGACATGATGAAGCGCGTGAGCGGCGGGAACGCGAACAGCTTGAAACCACCTTTTTTGGCTCCCTTGATGGGGCCTCCAAGTTTGTCAAAGGTGATGCAGTTGCGGGCCTGCTCATAACGTTTCTTAATCTTGCAGTCGGATTGATCATCGGAGTGTCCATGCATGGTATGGCGCTTGGTCATGCATTTGAAACCTATGCCATCCTTACCGTAGGTGACGGTCTGGTAACGCAGATTCCGGCCGTGATCATCTCGATCGCTTCAGCTCTTTTGCTGGCGCGGGGCGGAGCGACAGGGTCGACCGATCTGGCGCTGCTGGCGCAATTTGGAAAGCACCCCGCAGCACTCGGAACAGTAGCCTTCTTGATGCTGCTTTTCGCGCTCGTTCCGGGCTTGCCGTTTTTCCCCTTTTTGCTGGGCGCGATGGTGTTAGGAGCAGCGGCACTTTATGTTTTGAGAAAGCGCCAAAGCCTAGCGGCGATTGGGGCAGCCCCCAAGCCTGCGAGTGAAGTTCCAGTCGAGAGATCTCTGGGCGACATATTGGATCTGGATGATTTGAGCGTGGAGTTTGCGCCGGATCTTATTGAGATGATTCTGGATGCAGGAACCGGATTGGATGCGCGCATTGCAAATATCCGCAATCACATTGCTGGCCACTATGGTGTCATTTTACCTGAAATCCGGCTGACAGATAACCCGGCATTGGCCCCTGGCACATATAAAATGATGGTGCAGGGTGTGGCGCAGGCGCAGGCGGAGTTGCAGCCAGACAATGTCTTGGTCTTGCATGGAGATTCTGCGGCAGCCTTACCAGATGGCGCTGATGTGCGCGAGCCTGTCTATGGTGCGCAAGCACGTTGGGTAGCAGCAAATTTTCGCGAAGATCTTGTTTTGAAGGGTTTTACCGTTGTCACGCCGGGTGAGGTTTTGGCGACGCATTTGCTCGAGGTCGTAAAGCAGAACTTCAGTCGGCTCTTTTCTCTGAAGTCATTAACCAAGCTATTGGATGAAATGACAAACCTTTCGGACCAAAAGCGCAGCCAGGCAAACCGAAAGCTGTTTGATGAGCTGATTCCGGACAAAGTGCCGATGGATGTCTTGCACATGGTGCTCAGGCTGTTGTTGGACGAGCAGGTTTCGATCCGAAATTTGCCGCTTATTTTGGAGGCAATTGTTGAGGCCCGTTCGGTGAATGCGCAAGCAGATGCGATTTGCGAACATGTGAGGCAGCGACTGGGATTTCAGCTTGTCGCGGAATGGAAGCGCGAAGACGGGACAATTCCGCTTATTCAGCTTGCTTCAGAGTGGGAGGACGAGTTTAGCACATATCAGGTTGGGGCCGAGCGCGGCGGACTTGATGTTGCCCTGCCACCTGATCTCTTCAACAAGTTGTCAAATGGTTTGTCTGACAAGGTGAGCCATGCCTCCGATCAGGGCATTTCCGCGGCGATAGTAACATCTGCTCGCAGACGGCGCTTTTTGCGCACACTTACCAAAGCCAAGGGCATCCCCGCACCTGTTTTTTCCTATGAAGAAATAGGCCTCGATGCACACCCATCACTTGTCGGGGTGGTCGCAGCATGAGCGAAGAGCTGAGCTTACTGCTTGGATTGAGCCAGTTGACTTTGGAAAACGGGTTCTACCTTTTCTTGAGAATTGCACCAATTGTTGGGTTTGTGCCGGGTTTTGGAGAATCTGTGGTTTCGATCCGGATTAAACTGGCACTCGCTTTGTGTTTGACCCTGGCAATATTGCCGTTGATGGGCCCTCCCGGGGCCAGTTTGGGGCGCGAAGCCCCGTTTTTGGCGATTCTGCTGAGCGAAACAACGATCGGCCTTTTTCTCGGATTGGCGCTGAGGATGTTCGTGATTGCACTTCAAACAGCGGGCTCAATGGCGGCTCAGGCGACCTCACTCGCTCAGCTTTTTGCCGGAGCGTCAACTGAGCCCATGCCGGCAATTGGGCACTTGCTTGTGGTTTCTGGCCTTGCATTTGCCATGCTTATGGGGCTGCCTGTGCGGCTTATTGAAATGATTGATACGTCTTATCGGGCTCTGCCCGTGGGAACGCTGCCGAACCTTGCGTTGTTTGCCGAATGGTTTGGAGCGTTGGTTGCACGTTGTTTTGCGCTGGCGTTCTCGATTGCGGGTCCGTTTCTTGTGATGTCTGTTCTCTACAATTTGACGCTTGGTGTCATCAACCGTGCCATGCCACAACTGATGGTTGCCTTCGTAGGCGCTCCCGTGATCACGGCAGGGGGGTTGGTTTTTCTTTTGGTTTTCGGACCTTTGATGCTCTCGATCTGGTGGGCTTCCTTTGAGGCATTCTTGGCAAGGCCAGAAGGGTTTCGCTGATGAGTGAAGAAGAAAACAACGACAAACAACACGAACCCAGCCAGAAGAAGCTCGATGATGCCCGAAAGAAGGGAGAGATTCCGCGGTCGGCAGATTTGTCTGTTGCGGCGAGCTATGGCGGGATGCTTCTTGTGTATGGTGGGTTTGGCGCGTCGAGTCTTGTCTATTTATGTGCCGAAATGGTGGGATATTTCGAGCAAGCTTTTTTGCAATATGATATGCAGGGCACTCAAAACCTGACAATGGGCTTGATGAATGCCGCCTTACTTGTTTCGGCCGGATGGTTCGTGGTGCCTGCTCTTGCTGTATTGACATTGCTTCTCGCCCTCAAGGGCTTCACCTTTGCCCCCGATAAACTCATGCCCAAGCTGTCGCGTATTTCACTCATTTCAAACGCGAAAAACAAGTTTGGTCGTAGCGGGCTGTTTGAATTCTCCAAGAGCTCTGTGAAGCTAATTGTCTATTCTGTTTGTCTCGGACTGTTTCTCAAAGCGCGCATGGGCGATATTGCTGATGCGACCAGCATGACCCCCGGTAGTGTTGTGACATTGATGTTCAAAACCGGCGCAGAGTTTTTCTTTGTTGCATTTTTGGTCGCGTTGGTCATCGGAGGGATCGATTATCTTTGGCAATACAAAGAGCATTTACGAAAAAACCGTATGTCTGACAAAGACATGCGCGATGAGCAAAAAGAATCTGAAGGTGACCCACATATGAAAGGGGCACGTCGGCAAAGGGCGCAAGACCTCGCACTCAACCAAATGGCGGCTCGGGTTCCTGAGGCGGCAGTGATTATTGTGAATCCGGAGCACTATGCTGTTGCACTGGCTTGGAGCCGGATGCCCGGGACGGCCCCTGTCTGTGTTGCAAAGGGGGTTGATGAAACCGCCAGGAAAATCAAGGAGATTGCGCGCGAAAACAATATTCCAATTCATCGGGATCCGCCCACTGCGCGTGCTCTTTTTGCGACAACAGCGATCGACCAAGAAATACAAACAGAGCACTTTAGGGCTGTTGCTGCTGCTATTCGCTTTGCGGATCAGATGAAAACCAAACTGCGAGCTGGCAATGGCCGTTAACAAGGACCAGCAACTGTTGGATGTTCTGGAGGCACAACGCAGCGAGGCTTTGGCCTGTTTCCAGAAAGTCTGTGCGCGTATTGCCCATACGAACACGATTTTGATTCAACTTGGCCAGACCGACGAAGAGCCGGATCCGGCCTATCAATCCTTGGGTGTCGACATGCTCTGGCGCAACTGGATAGAGCGGCGGCGCACTGCGATAATGTATGAGCTGGCGCGCCTTCATGCGGAACGCGAGGATGCGGCCCAGAGGCTCAAGCGCGCAAACGGGCGCGCGAAAGCCTTTGAGGCTGTCCTGAAAAAGCAGCAATCTTCAAGACAGCTCGTTGCCAACCGTAAACTGGCCGCTGGATTGACAGATTTGGTTGTCTCGCACAATTTGGTCGCCCGACGTTAAAGCGGCGACCCTCCCCGATCAGACATCTTGGCGGGCTATATCCATGATCAGAACATCAGAGATCAGATCGTGTGTTGTGTCGTGAGCCGTTTCAAGGAGCGCGCGGCGCAATGTGTCCATGTTTGACGAATTGGTGAAGGCGCCTTTGAAGCCACCAGTATTTGCATGATCAAAAAAGACCTGCAAGAAAGCGTCCCGGAGTTTGGGCTCGCGAATATAGACTTCTTCTTTGCGCCCCTGCGCCACTTCAACGGTGATCGAGATCACCACAAGCGCTGAAACGCGCGTGTCGTCGACCACAGGTATCACAAACTGGTTGTTGAGTTTGACATACTCCAGTGAAGAAGGCGTTTCGTCTTCAGCCTCTTTTTTGGAGGCGTCCTTGAGGGTCTCTTCATTGCCACATGGGGCGAGAGCTTCTATCTCTGGTGCAGGGTCGGGGCGCAAGAAAAAGCCGGCACCGACGCCGGCACCCAGGCCTATAAGCGCCAGAAGGAGCGGAAGAATTTTTCCCATGGTTTAGGGTTTCCTTAGTAATAATCAGAACGGCAGGAGAGCATCGACGATTTGTTGTCCGATACGGGGTTGCTGCATGTCAGAGATCTGACCGCGACCACCGTAGGAAATGCGTGCGGAGGCAATCTTGTCGTAGGTAATTTCATTTTGTCGGCTGATATCCGCAGGGCGCACGAAGCCATTTATCAACAATTCACGCATTTCAAAGTTTACGCGAACCTCCTGAGACCCCGAAAGATGCAACACACCATTGGGAAGGACATCCGTTATTGTGGCCGCAACACGCAGGGTGAGCTTCTCGTTCCGGCGCACAGCACCGTCTCCGCTGGAATTGGAACTGGAGCTCAGCGAAACGGCCTCCTCCATTGTCGCACCTTCTGGCAATCTTTCGTTCAATCTCTGGGGAATGCCCAACAGGCTTGGAAGCGATAAGCTTTCAGAGCCCGAGCGTGAGCGTGAGCTTTTGTTTGATATTTCGGCTTTTTCATCAATTTCGATGACAACTGTTAGAATGTCTCCCTTCTCCATGGCGCGCCTATCACCAAGCAAGGAGTTTCGGCTTTTGCTCCAAAGGGAGGCTTGGGCTTTGGAGGGATCTCGAAAAAGGCCTTCGGGAAGGGCGGGTGACATCATTGCGACATGTTCCGCTGTGCCTGTGCTCTCCGAGAAGAGCGGGGGTTGGCCGATATGCTCGGCCCGCCCACAGGCGGAACATACCAAGAGCATAATCGGGACGGAAATCGTTTTTGGGTTCATGTGTCCTCACTCATGGCTTTACGGCGAGTGTGCCGTCTGGAAGAACCAAGGCGTGCACAGTCGTTTTGGATGATAAGTTCATGGCTTTGATTGTTTCGCCCGGGGCGGCTCTGCCCAATGCGCGTGCTTCTGTTCTGATCGTCAGAGACCCGTGCTGGTAGCTCAATGTGACGATCTGGTTGCGATCAATGACTGCGGCCGGACGCAAATCAGCTGCGCGAATGGGCCGCCCCGCATACAACGAGACCCTCGTTTCCATTCCGATCGCGTCTTCCAGATTTTGGATGGCGCCAGGCACTTGTGCAGGCCTCAAACCGAGATCGCTCTCGCTCAGGATCGTTTTTGGGCGAATGGTGTGCATTGCGATAACCACGTCAGCGTGAGCCGAGCTTGCAAACATCAGGAGGGTTATGAGGAATGTGAGGCGTCTCATCGGATTTGGGCCGTCGCACCCATCATCTGATCGGCTGCAGAAATCACTTTGGCATTCATTTCATAGCCGCGTTGTGCCGCGATGAGCTCGGTGATCTCGCGCACCGCGTCTACCGAACTGTCTTCCAGATACCCCTGGCGCAATGTGCCAAGGCCATCTTGGCCGGCGGTTGTGACGAGCGGCGCACCGGAGGCCTCGGTTTCTACAAAAAGATTGTCTCCGAGCGCTTCAAGGCCTTTTGCATTGTTAAAGCCAACGAGCGAGAACTGCCCCAAGAGCTGGCCTTCTGTTGCGTCGGCGAAATAGGCATAGACTTCACCGTCTGGATTGATCGAAATCTGGCGGGCGTCGGCGGGGATGGTGATTTGTGGAGCGACTGGAAAGCCATCCGAAGTGACAATCAGCCCTTCCCCTGAACGCTTCAGCCCGCCATCTCGGGTGTAGGCCGCCTGTCCGGAGGGCAGAGTGACCTCAAGATAACCCGCGCCGTCAATGGCGACATCAAGGTCACTGTTTGTGGCAGAGAGCGAGCCTTGAGCGAGATGAACCGACACGGCCGTGGGGCGCACACCGAGGCCGAGCTGAATTCCTGTGGGGAGAACTGTGCCGTCAGCGGCATTGATTGTGCCCGGTTTGGTGGCTTGTTGATAGTGTAGATCGGCGAATTCTGCACGGCGGGCGTTATAGCCGGTTGTCGACATGTTGGCCAAATTGTTTGAGATTGTCTCAACACGAAGTTGTTGTGCGCTCATGCCCGTGGCCGCTATTTTGAGTGCTCGCATGTGTCTCTCCTTGGGTTACTTAAAGAAGCTGGTAATCGCATTTTTCAGGCGCTCACTTTCATTTTCTGTAAAGCTTTGGCCGAGTTCATAGGCGCGCTGCACCTCGATCATGCGTGCAATCTGCCCAATGGGGTTCACATTTGAGCTTTCAAGAAAGCCCTGCAAAACAGAGAACTGAGCGGCAGGCTCAAGCTCGCCTTCAGCGCGAAACATGACGCCGTCTTCACGGGTCAGTTGCGTGCCGTCTGCCGGGGCCAATATGCCCAGCTGTGCGAGGGGGCGACCATCAGAGCTGATTGTTCCATCGTTGCCAACAGACATATCGGAGGCATCAGGCGGGATAAAAATTGGCGCTCCGCCAATATCGAGCACGCGGTAACCGGCGTGTGTTACCAGCTCACCCTCAGCATTTGGTGTGAAGCTTCCCGCCCGTGTTAGGCGCGCGCCTTGCGGAGTTTCAATCTGGAAAAAGCCCGGGCCCTCGATCGCAAAATCAAACCGCCCGCCCGTGCTTGTGAGCGCACCTTGTTGCTGGGATGTATTGCGCACGTTGCCAAGCGCCATCGAAACTGAGGGGGCATTGCCCGTATCGGAAACATATTCAGAGAATATGACCCCCTCTTGGCGAAAGCCGCTCGTTGCGCTGTTGGCAATATTGTTGGCAATCACTCGCATTTCCCGCATCAACCCCGACTGGCGGGTGAGAGTGGTATAGCTGGCGTTATCCATGGATCAGACTCCGACTATGAGTGGGATGATTTTGTCATGAAAGAACGAGACGATTGATTGCGCCATGAAGCCCATTGAAATCCAAAAAACGGCCAGCATTGCTCCGAGTTTTGGAACAAAGGTCAGGGTCATCTCCTGGATGGATGTCAAAGCTTGGAACAACCCGATTGCCAGCCCCGTAACGAGCGCTACGACAAGCAAAGGGGTTGAGATTGCAACGGCAACCCAAAGGCCTTGGCGCATGGTGTCAAAGAAAATCGCCTCATCCATAGGTTCAGACCGGCATTCTCAGAATTTCCTGATAGGCTTCCACAACCTTGTTTCGCACGCTCACGGCTGCGTCCACGGCGAGCTCTGTCTGAGCCAGCGCCTGGACGAGGGCGTGGGGGTCGGCATCTCCTGACATGGCCGCCATGGCAATATCTTCGCCCTGCTTGAGAGTTGTGGCAAAGTCATCAGCGGTTTGTCCCGCAAATTTGACTGCGTCATTTACCTCGGGAAGAGGTTGTGTGGCTTCTCGAAGGGCCGAGTATTTTTGGGTGGCATTAAGAGCACGAATATCCATTCTGGATCTCCTTTATTTCTGCAAGAGTGACATAAGGTCGGATGACATCTGGCGGGCCTGTTCAAACATTTTGAGATTGGCCTCGTAACTGCGCTGGGCCTCGCGGGCATCGGCGATCTCGATCAAGAGATTGACGTTGGACCCCTGAAAATGGCCGCTCTCATCTGCCAGTGGGTGAGAAGGATCAAAAATGCGTTCCAGTTCAGATTGATCAAGGCGCACAGGCCCCGTTTCAACGCGGGTGACATTGGCCCCTGTTTGATACTCGCTTTCAAAGCTCACCGTTTTGCGGCGGTAGCCTGGGGTATCACTGTTGGCAATGTTTTCAGACACATGGCGCAGCCGCTGCGATTGTGCTTTTAGGCCGCTGACTGTCACATCCAGTGCTTTGGAAAAATCACTCATTTTTGTCTCACTTTCCGCCAAGGCTGCTGCGCAAAATACGCAAGCCGCTTCGATAGATGGCCAAAGCACGATCATGCTGGCGCTTAGCCGCGACCGCGTGGAGCATTTCGTCCTGAAGAGAGATGCTGTTTTTGTTTGGATCGCTGCTTCTGTCGCGGGCCTCATTTATCCGCAGTGGCGTGGCCACGTTCGCTCCGGATAAATGTGTGGCGCGGGTTGCAACCATCCCGGCATCAGCGCGCCCCTGGTCCGGTGCTACACGAAATGGGGCGATATCTTTGGCGCGGTAGCCAGGGCTGTCCGCGTTGGCGATATTTTGAGCCAAGACGGCTTGCCTGGCCCCTGCATGGCGTGCCATGGCGTAGGCTGTTTTGAAAACAGATATTTTTTCAAGCATCGGGGCTTCTCCCTCGATTGGTTTCAACCAAGGCTTAACCCTGATTCCTTTATAAATTGTTCAGCATGAATATTTTTTGGAGGTGGAGATGGGCGAAGTTGGTTTTATGCAGGTGGTTAAAAGCATTGGCTCCGTCGATATGGCGCGCTGGATTGGACGTGTGAGCGGAGTTGAAAACGGGCTTGTTGACGTCAGGGGCTTGCAGGGCGTGGCCTGCCAAGGCGATCAAGTGGAAATAAGCCTTCGCAGCGGAAGCCAGCTTGTTGGCGAAGTGCTGCGCTTGCAAGAGGACAAGATGATTGTTCTCCCGGAAGCGGACCCTGACGGCATTGCTTTGGGAAACCGGGTGGTATTGGCTCGCAAGGCTTCCATTGCGCCAAATGAGGCGTGGATAGGGCGCATCATCGACCCGATGGGCCGTCCGCTTGATGGCCGTGCCTTGCCACAGGGGGCAAAAGAAATGCCTCTAAAGGCCCTCCCGATACCGCCTGCCGAGCGCAGTTTGCTCGGGTCTCGATTGGAAACCGGTATGGGTGTGTTCAATACAATGCTTCCGATTGTGAAAGGCCAGAGAATAGGCCTCTTTGCGGGCTCTGGCGTTGGGAAATCCAGCTTGCTGGCCAGCTTTGCCACGCAACTTGAAGCAGATATTGTTGTGCTTGCGCTTATAGGAGAGCGCGGACGTGAGCTTGCAGAATTTGTGCAAAATGTTCTGGGGCCAGAAGGTTTGGCGCGAACGATTGTTGTGACAGCAACTGCGGATCAATCACCGCTGTTGCGCCGTCAATGTGCTTGGACGGCAATGGCCGTAGCCGAGTATTTCCGTGAAGCGGGACAGCATGTCTTGTTACTGGCCGATTCGTTGACCCGGTTTGCAGAAGCCCACCGCGAAGTGGCTGTGGCGACGGGAGAGTTGCCCACGATGCGAGGGTATCCGCCGTCCCTTTCGCATTTGTTGATGAGCCTTTGTGAGCGGGCAGGCCCGGGGCGCGCAGGGAGCGGAGTGATCACAGCGGTTTTTTCTGTTTTGGTGGCTGGCTCTGATATGGATGAGCCGGTGGCGGATATCCTGCGGGGGGTCTTGGACGGCCACACCGTGTTGGAGCGCGAAATTGCAGAGCGCGGACGTTATCCTGCAATCAACATTTTGCGGTCGATTTCTCGGAGTTTGCCTGCTGCTGCGAGTGAGGCCGAAAACCAGGTGATCTGGGAGGTCAGGCATATGCTAAGCCTTTATGAAAAGTCCCAATTGATGATTGAGGCTGGCCTTTATGAGACCGGCCGCAATGTTGAGCTTGATGCTGCCGTGGCTGTCTGGCCTGAGTTAGAGGCCTTCTTTGCCCTGAAAGAACGGCTTACCGCGCAACAGAGTTTCGACAAGTTGCGCCTTATTTTACGCAAGGCCAAAGGGAATTCTGGCGGGGGAGACGCTGCGAGAGGGGGGCCGCGGGCCCAGAGGCTGGCTGTGAGCTAAAGTTACGTCCACGCCGGAGTGCTTTGCAAGAGTGTTAGAGCGATAGAGGCAGACCCTACAGAGGCGGTTTGCTTGATCTGATCTTGCAAAAAATAGAGTTGGGTCAGTTCTTCCAGTTTGTCCGAGGATGCAAAGTCAGCAATGTCATTGGTTCCGAACCGCCGCAGAGCGGTGTCTTTGAAAACAGCCAGCTGTTGGTCGAGATCGACCTGTGCAAATTCTGATGGCAAGCCAAAAGCTGTCTGAAAGACTTCACGCAGGGCTGGGTTTCCCATCACAGAGAACCATTTGGAGTCGTTGGTGCTGACTTTTGCGGCAATGTCAGGCAGCTCGCGCTCAAGATTAAGGCCTATCCTAAAGGTATCGTTTTGCGCGCCCACGGCGACTTCAAAGGACCTTCTTTCGTATTGCGCAATTATTTTGTCAGAGAAACTGGTCAGGCCCGTTTGCGGAAGTGTGTCAAAGCCGAAAGCATCTGCGAGGGCAGCATATCGCTTATCCGCGAGCTTGTTGGCAAGCGCTCCTTCGGTGCTGGTGCCTTCGGCAAGAATTTTTTCGATGAAAAACTTGTTGTTAATGTCTTCTGAAAGTCCGAAGGCACCGAGAGCAACTTCAAGCAGGCGCCTGTCCTGAACCAGCTCTTTGGGGCTGGTAATTTTGGCTATGTTTTCGGCAAAATAATCGACTGCTTTTTGGACAATCGGAGAATCTTCATGGGCTTTGACTTGTCTGTCCAATGTGTTTTGCAAGAACTGCCACCCAGCAAGACCTGTGCTTGGAATGATAGGCTGAAAGCTCATTGTAGCCTCGTTGCGAGCAGGCGTTCTTCACGGGGAAGAAGGGCTCTTAGGGCTTTTAGGCAGCGATAGTATTGTTCTTCTCTCAAAGCCGTTGTGGCCGCATTCAGAAACGCGCGGCTGTCTGGGTCTGTGAGAATTTGGCTCAATTCTTCAATCCTGCGAAGAACATGAAATTTGGTTGTCTCTGCGTCCGTATCACCAGACAAAAGCAGTTGTGTTGTGTAGCAAACCCTCCGGACAGGCGTGTTGGCTTCTTCAGGGTGGATAGCATCTTTGAGGCGCAAAATATTGGCGCCAGGAGTTTTGACAGCCAATCGGGAGCGCTTGTCACCATTTTCGATCACTGCTCCATTTATCAATACACGCTCGCGCGGCCCAAGCTTCAATATCAAACCACTCATCGTGATTGCCCTCCGTTAAGGCCGCGCATGATTGCGGCATTGATCTCAAGGAGTGGCGCTATGCTTGCATTTTGTCGGAGCACTTTGGGAGAATACTCTTGAGTGAACTCTGCCAGATAGAATAGGCGTGCTCTGAGGTCTTGTGACAGACCATTGTTTTTGCTGGCTACATCCGTTGCGAGCAAGGTCCAAAGCTGGCGATTTTTGTGAATTGCATCTGCCAGTTCGGGAAAGCCCTGTGGACCTTTTGCGGAGGCGATCCGCAACGCATTCGTTATTTTTGCGAAGATTTCATATTCGGTGCCTCGGTGGGTTCTGGTTGGTGCGCCATGTTTGGAATAGGCGGCTCTTGCTTGGGATTGGACGTTCATTGCTAAGCCTCTTGAGAGATGTTGCGAACAGGGTATCGCGATCGGAAATGATGGGGCGCACCATCACTGTGCGCCCCTAAACCGTGTTGCTTAGCGGAAGAGTGAAAGCAGGGCTTGTGGTGCCTGGTTGGCAATTGAGAGGGCCTGAACACCCAGCTGCTGCTGGACTTGCAGAGCCTGTAGCCGGGCTGACGCCTCTTCCATATTTGCATCCACCATGGCGCCAATACCTGTTTTGAGAGAGTCAGACAGGTCTGAAACGAATTGAGACTGAATGCCGATCCGTGATTCCACCGAGCCGAAAGATGCAGCGGCATCAATCGAGGCTTGGATCATGCCTTCGATCTGGCTCCGCGCAGTATCCGCGCCAGAGGCGGTGGAAACGTCCATGGTTTCAAGTTGTGCCAAGGCACCTGTGCCGCGCTCTTGTGTGAGGGTGATACCAATGCCTGCTTCGTTGGTAAGGTTCTCAACGGTGATGCTTGTCCCTGCCACGATGGCGACGGTGAACTTGCTTTCATCAAGCCCGGCTTGCAACAAGCCGTTCTTTACACCGGCGAAAACCGCATCATTGTTATCTCCTGCTCTGACGGTGTAGCTGCCTTCTACATCTCCGACTTTCAGGCGAACAATATCCCCCTCAACGAGACCGGCGGCATCTGTCAAGACAACCCCGGCTGTCCCCGCATCAAGGGCTGTTGCACCGGTTGCTGCGCCGGCGGCTGTGAGAAATTCATCCCCCAGTGTAACGGTCAGCAAATCGGCACCACCATTTGCCGCCAGTGTTGCGACATCCGCATTCAGAGCGGTCAGAGCTGTGCCCGAGGTTGTGGACAGATTTTGAGCATCAACACCAATGTTTGAAACTGTCACGGCACCATTTGCACCGCGATCAAGTGATGAAATGATGTTGAGGCCCGCGTTCCCTTCAGAGTTGAAATCTGTTTGGGAGCCGTTCACAAGGTTCATACCGTTGAACTGCGCCGCGCCGACAACAGATTTCACCTGACCGATAAGGGCTTGAATTTCATCATTCAGCTTGCCGCGATCCAGAATATCGCCCTGAGCGCTGATGATTTTATCTTTCATTTCAATCAGCAGGTCGGTAACCGCTTCGGACGCATTGCGCGCCACGGCGACGGTGGACTCTCCCAGGGCGAGGCTATCTGAAATGGCTTTGAAACCCTTCACATCACTTTCCATGACCTTGGAAATGGCCCAAGTTGCCGCGTTATCTTTTGATGTTTCTACGTTCTTACCCGTAGAAATCATGTTTTGTGTTTTGGTAAGATCAGAGTTGATTGACTTCAGGGTTTGAAGGGCAACCATTGCGCTGTTGTTTGTCAGAATACTTGACATGAATGTAGTTCCTTTTGACACGAGGCGCTTTGCGCCAACTTGAAAACGCCCCTCTCAGGGCAGGTTATGTCGTTCTGACGTATGCAGCTTTTCGATTTGCTGTGCTGCGCCACCCGATCCAGGATGCATGACCACCATGTCGCTGAGGGCTCTAATAAAGCTTTAACAGCAGCTTCCGAACTCTGTGGCATTTAAGACAAAACGCCTATGCGCGTTTTTCAAGCGTTGCTTTTGTTGTGCCTTGGATTGTCTGGCGCTGGCCGTGGGCATCATAGGTGTCAAGGCTACGGCGCACTTTTTGAAGCGTTGAAAGGCGATTGGCCACAGTCTTGATGCCACGGGTGGCGCTTTCCAACATCGCCTGATTTCGGATAGCTTTTGTTTGGAGGGTCTTGATGTTCCCTTCGGCCCGCAAAGGCGTTGCACTCAGTGTCTCGATCAAAGATTTCTTTTGCTCCAAGAGTTTGACGAGCGCCTCTAGCTCACCGTTGATGAGCGCGTTGTATTCCTTCTCTAAAACTGTCTCGATTTGGTTGATGAGATCACTTTGGTTGGATCTGGTCATTTTGCTTCTCCTTGAGGGCCTGAAAGATTGATTCGGCGAGCCCGATACCACCGCGCTCGACGATTTTTTTTGCGTGGGCCTCGACCATAAAGGAGGCAAAATGCTCCTCACCGGCGCCACCGCCCAGAGCCTCGCGGGCCTTCCCAAAGCCTGCTTCTTTCAGCATTTCCGCCAAAAAACTGGCCTCGAGGTCTTTGGCGACCTCTTGCAGCCTTGTGTTGTGGGCCAGTGGGATGGTTGCCTTTGCAGACTCTGTGAGAGCACTTGTGACAGGGACCATTGAATTACCTCCAATTCTTCGGATTTTCTTGGTTATGCCCATAAATCGGTAAAGAAGCGGTAACCAACTTCTGGGATGGTTGTGCCATTGGAAGAATTCCTGAGGTCAAAATGATACTGCTCAATTTATCCGCTGCGACGACACCTGCCTTGGGAGAGACAGGTCTGCTCCAAAGTTCCCTTGCAGGCTCTGATGGCGACTCGGGTCACGCCTCCTTTGATGAAGTTCTGGCCGATGGCGCCAAAGGGTCTCTGTTGTTGTTGCCGCCCGATGTGGAACTTCCGGGTGAAAGCCTTAAAGCTGAGCAGGAGGGCGCCGAGCTTGTTTTAGCTGATCCGGATGTTGCCCAGCCCACCGCAGATCAGGCGCTTAGGCCGCCCGATGGGGAGAGGGAATTTGAAAGGCTCGATATCCCTTCCGCGCAGACGATTGAGACAGCACACTCGGCTAAGATTGTGCCGCCGCCTTCAGGTGCGCCTTCAGAGCGGCTGAGCGCGGAAGGGTATGAAAAGACACCAGAGGCGCACACCCACCCCGTAGAAGGCTTGCGCTGGCAAGCCAAGGGGGGTGCTGGCGATGACAACACTGTCTTACCCCAGTCATTTATGATGCGTGGGTTAGAAGCCCCGGTTGATGTTGGTCATATCCCTGCGGCTGAGCCGCGCGAAGTGGCTGCAAAAGCCACTTCGGTGGACACAGAGAGACAAATGATGGCGCCTTGGGTAGGGATGGCTGGCGCGAATGAAGAGACATCTGGCTCTGTTGAAACAGCGCCTAGTGCCAAAGCCGGCGGGCGGTTGGAGCCCGTGGTTGCTCTCTCTGAGAAAGCTATGCCTGTTGCCGCCCAGTTTGGGACTGTTGAAAAATCGGGCTCTCAAACACCTGTGGACATTCAGGCCCAGCGCAGTGGACCTTTGCCAGAGGCGGCAAAGGTGCTCTCGGCCGCCTTGGGGCAAGGCGAGTTGATGCAGGCAGCGACAAAGTCAGCGCCCCAAGCAGCATTGGACAAAAAGGCTGAAGCGAGTTTCACACCCGCGCGCATTCAAAATAAAGAGCCTGCGCCGGCGCATGACGATTTATTTGCAGCGCCGCGTATGGCCAAGAATGCCGATCAGTATGTGACTGCCAGTTCAGGCTCAAGCAGCCAGAACATGGCGGCGCTCGGAGGAATTGCAGTAACGCCAGGGAAAACTGAGTGGGTTCCGACGCGCGGCGCTGAAGCTGGGCGTGAATTGATAGATCCACAGACCTCTTTGCAGACCTATAATCCCGAGCACATATCGCGCGAGGGCAAGGCGCCTTCGCTGCAACCCATCAATGCCGAAAAAGCCGTGCTGATCGTGCGCGAGGCGCTTGATGAGCTTGTTGCAAACAAACGCCGCGAGATTGAGCTGCAATTGCACCCGAAGGAGTTGGGAAGACTGCGCTTTGTGATGAGCCCAGCAGAGGGGCAGGTTATGGTGCATGTCTTTGCCGACCGCCCGGAAACGCTTGAGGCAATGCGCCGGCATGTGGATATTTTGGCGCGCGAGTTCTTGGCGGAGGGTTTTGCGATGGGGCAATTTTCATTTGAACAGAACCAGCCAGGTGATCAGGAACGACGGACGCTCGAGGCCGGACCACGCGAGCCCCACACAGAGCTCAATGCAGCCTTGCCGGAGCAGGCTCAGTATGTGTGGCAAAATCCGAATGCCCGTCTTGATATTCGTCTCTGAAAGGACTGCACATGACACAAATTTCCGCCGTGACACCCCCTGTGACCTCGTCTGGCACGGTTGCAAAAGCGCAAACAGCTTTGAACTCTGATTTTCAGACCTTCATTGAAATGCTCACCACCCAGGCGCAGAATCAAGATCCGTTGAACCCGATGGATTCGGCTGAATATGCGTCTCAGCTCGCCAGCTTTTCCTCGGTCGAACAGCAAGTATTGACCAATGATTTATTGGCGGGCCTGGCGGCACAAATGGGCGCAACCAACCTCTCACAATTGTCGAGCTGGGTGGGTATGGAAGCGCGCAGTGCGGCGCCCGTGCAGTTTGAAGGTGACGCTGTGACGTTACACCCGTTACCCGCGCGCGCGGCTGATGAAGCTTATCTTGTGGTCTATAACGCGCTTGGCGAAGTGGTTCAGCGCAATCAGATCGGACTGGATTCTGCACCGATCAACTGGACGGGGCTGCACAGTGACGGGACAACGCTGCCTGCGGGGGTATACCGGTTTGAGGTTGAAAACCACTCGGCGGGAAATCTGCTCGGGAACTCTGCGGTGGAATCCTATCAGCGTGTTGAAGAAGCGCAGATGATAGAGGGTCAGGTCGTGTTGTTGCTTGAAGGCGGGCAGGCGGTTTTCCCGGACGATGTGATTGGCTTGCGAAGCTGAGGTGATGGCCGAACCATGGGGGTGTTGGCAAGGAGGGGAAAGGTTTCAGCGCAGCTTTTGTATCGTGATATGACCAATCTTAGGGCCAATCCATTGTCGCGACTGAACAATCCGCCCTGTGGAAGACACTCGGTAGTTGTTTTGAAAGGAAAGACCATGCCCTGCACAACGCTCCTCGACCGTGCGTGTGGTCACATGGATCTCGCCAATCGAGATTGTTTGCTGCCCCGTAGGGGCAAAGCTGCATGAGAATATGAGCGAAACTTCCTGGTTTTCACCATCTAGGTAGATATGGCTGCGTATTGCCGACCCTGCGCGCTGTCCCTGGATGAGCGCAAGGCTTTCGCCGACATTGGCAGACATCAAATCGGCTCCGAGTCCGCGACTTGCGGTTACCAAGCCGCTTTGCTCAGAGAGCGTGCGCCGATCAGGTGACCCCCAAGTGCTGTAGGCTCCGTTTCGGGCGATCTCTGTCAAGAAGGTGAAGGTATTGTGGCGTTCAACAACGGCAACAGCCAAGCGCTTGTCGGTGTTGGCCAGCGCCTCGGTGATCGTGCGCTTTAGCTCGGTGGCATCTGGGATGGCAGAGGACGGCGCAGCTTTTTTCAAGACAGCCCCGCGTATCGCTTGAAGACCAGTGCCATGGCCGGGCTGGTTCCCACAGGCTGCCAAGAGAAGCAACGCGGGAAAAACCAACAGGAGCTTGCTATGCTGTTTCATCTCCAGAACCGACCCCATGTTTTCGCCATATCTGCGCCATGGCTGCTCCGTATGCTCTGATACAGCCGGCCGTTCACATTCAAGCGCGCGCCCCCATCGCGGGTGAGAGACTGAATGGTAAGAGGAGCGCTCCGTTTGGTTGCACTGCCAATTGCCCAGCTCATCGGAACAGTTATCCGGATACCTTTGTCAAATGAACCCTCTCCAAAACTCTCCGACGATAGATTTGTCTTCGTGACATAGGCCCCTATGCGCCAGCCGTTGCCAAACTCCCGGTCAAGTGAGGTTGTGACCCCCCAGTCGCCCGCGAGATAGCGGCCAGCATCAAGCTGCGTGTGAAACCCGTTTCCGAGATCATAATAGGCAGAGATATGCCCTGTAGCGATTTTGTAGCCCCGCGTGCCAAACTGCTGGTCATAGTCGCGTTGCGCCACATAGTTGAGTTCTGCGCCAATCGCGAGGCGGCTGTTGACAGGTTTCCAAAGCAGCTCCCCTGACGCGCCGGCATACATTTGCTCCAAGTAGCCGACAGTCACCCGGCTATAAAGGTTGTCAGACAGGCGGCCGTATCGGGCGAGTGTGAGATGGTCAATTTTGGGACCGCTTCCCGAGGCATAGAGCCGGGCGTCAGACCGCACGGGATAGGCTGGGTCAACCGCGACGAAACCGGTGCGCCCCTCCGGAAGGCCGTCCAGGTTGCCCCCGAGCTTGTAAGTGAAGGCACCCGACGCGACCCAGCCAGGGGATATATGGTATTGCCCCTCCAGATGCGCCACAAGATCGGCACGCACGGGGCTGTCGGGGTCGAATGCGCTGAGTTTCACCAGCGGTCCAAAGCTCCACGCCAGGCGCGGGAAGCGCCCTTGCGCGATTTCAAAGTCGCGAGCCCGGCTCTGGGCAGAAAAGCTAGCGCGCTGCAAAATGGCGGAGGCCGGGGCATTTTCGAGTGCCTCAAGGTCGGCACGGGCCAGAGCCACGGAGCCGGTGGGCATTCCCCGGCTGGATTGCGTAACCGTGAAAGTGGCAACGGAGGCAGGGAGCACACGGCTCATAACCCGCATCGTGCGGCCGATGGCCTGGCTGTCAATGTCATACCGCTCGTTGTGGATCATGATTTCGGCCTTGGTGGCCGCCAGCTTCAGTCCCTCAAGTTTGATCCCCTCACGGGCCAATGCGTTTGCGAGAGCTTTTGTGATCTGCGCTTTTTGATCTGCTTCAAATGTCCATCCCAGGTCGGCGATTGCAGTTTTTTTGCGTAGCGCCACAGGCTGTGGTGCAGGATCATTCCCACCAATCACGGGCGCGCTTTTCGGGTCCAAGGTGATTGCAACGTTGAGGCCAAATGTGCTGCCATACATATAGGCCGCACCGAACTGCACAGTGTTGTTAAGTTTGTAATTGATGCCAAGGTTCACAGGCGATTTCACCGCAAACATATCGCCGTTCTCGCGCAGATAGGCATCTGAAGAATACTCGGCGGCAAAGCTTAGGCGGGCATTGTGTTGATAGCTGATCCCTGCAAATGGCGCCATCGGGCCTCGAAACCACCTGTCATAGTTTGGAATGCCACCGCCACCAAGGAGCTCGCTGGGCCTTGTGCCAAAGGTGGTGGCTGTGTTGTGGCTCCCAAGCCGTCCCCACCCGAGGCCCCCTGTCAGCCGCAGCTTTTTGCCAATAGATTTTGTTGCAACGATATATTCGCCTTCATAGAGCCCTGTTCCCAGAAGATCCCGCAGCCCGAGCGCGATGGCGGGACGGTAGCGGGTTTCTTCAAACAGCTGGTAGTGAAGATCAAAGCTGCGGTCATAGTATGAGGGCAGGGTGTAGCGCGGCCCGGCATCAAACCCGTTCAAAGCAGAGTAGCGAAAGCTGCCTGAAAGCTTGGGAGTGACCTGGAAGGTAAGAGCGGTTTTGGTGGTGCCCCCGAAGTAAGAAAGGCCGGTAACCAACCGGGCGTCCTGTGCAACCTCGGCCGTCGGCATATCAATCAGGCCGCCCGGGTTGCCATACATGTTGATCCAGGGTGTTGTCTGAGGATCTGCCCCGATCATCGTCGGGGTCAGGGCCAGGGCAAGAATGGCAGGTTGGAGAGTTCTTTTGCGCATACCGTGCGTCGCCTCGTAATCACTTTGACCAAACTAGACCAAACTATCTTTTTTTAACAGACCAAAGAAACGAGCGGTTGGAAAGATAAACGCGAGGGGCCTCAGCCGGCGAGTGCCCAGAAGCCAAGAGCGGCCAGCCCGGCACCTGCGAGCGCTGCCAACACCAGCAAAGCCTTTGCAGGCTTGGCCTCGGGCTTGGTGGTGGTTGCGGCCTGTGCTGCCAGCGCATTTTCCACAAGACGCGGCAGCCGCGGCCCAAAGCGTGCGACAACCATGAGTGTCTTGATCAAATCACTGGCGAGTGCGCGCGGGCCAAGTGATTTTTTGATGTAGTCTTCGACGATCGGGCGCGCGACATCCCAGATATTCAATTGAGGGCTGAGGCTACGGGCAACACCTTCGACAACGACCATGGTGCGCTGAAGCAAGATAAGCTCGGTGCGGGTTTCCATGCCGAAGCGCTCGGTCACCTCGAATAGGTAACTGAGCAATTTGCCCATAGAAATGCGCGTGGCGTCCATACCGAAAATCGGCTCCCCCACAGCTCTGAGCGCACGGGCGAACTCCTCAACATCGCGATCTGCGGGGACATAGCCGGCTTCAAAATGCACTTCAGCTACGCGCTGATAATCCCGCTTGATGAAGCCATAAAGAATTTCGGCGTAAACGCGTCGGGTGTATTCATCAATATGGCCCATGATCCCAAAATCAAACGCGACGATATCGCCGTTAGGGGCCACCTTGAGATTGCCTTGATGCATGTCAGCGTGAAAAAATCCGTCGCGCAAGGCATGGCTGAGAAACAGCTGCAAAACTCGCGTGCCAAGCGCGTCACGGTCGTGGCCGGCAGCATCAATTGCGGCATTGTCGCCCAAAGGCACGCCATCCGCCCAGCTCATGGTCATGATACGGCGGCTTGAATGCTCCCAGAGGATTTTGGGCAAGGCAAAGCCTGCATCCTTTTGTGTGTTGGCAGCAAATTCGCTGGCAGAGGCACTTTCGAGGCGTAGGTCGAGTTCGCCCTTCACCACACCTTCAAAATGCGCGATCACATCACGCGGTTTGAGGCGACGCGAACCAGGACTGAAGACTTCAATAAAGCCTGCCACAAAGTAAAACACATCAATGTCGCGTTGAAAGGCACGCTCTATGCCCGGGCGCAACACTTTGACAGCCACCTCATCACCCGTAGCGCGCAGCGTTGCCTTGTGAACCTGTGCAATCGACGCAGCGGCGACGGGCTCGCTGAACGTCTCAAACAGCTCTTCTGTCGGCTGGCCCAGCTCGGATTGAATCATGGCCTGCGCCACATCTGTCGGGAAGGGGGGCAATTTGTCTTGAAGCACGCGCAATTGGTGCGCCAGATCGGTGCCCACAAGGTCAGGGCGTGTGCTGAGAACCTGACCAAATTTGATATAGGCAGGGCCCAGCGCCGAGAGCGCACGCGCAGGTGGCGGCAATTCCGTGTCGCCCCGTTTTCCAAGCCATTGGAAGGGCCACACCAAGCTCCGCGCCAGAATACGCAGTGGGCGGGGCGCATCAAAAGCCTCAAGCACCACAGGCATGGCGCCTGTGCGCTCCAAGGTCGCTCCCATCCGGATCATCCGGAAGATATTGTGGGGGCCCTTCAAATTTTCCAGCCCGAATGCAGCGCCGCAATGCCGAGGCTCAGGTTGCGATAGCTCGCATTTTCAAAGCCCGCTTGCTTGATCATGGACAGAAAGCTTTCCTGATCGGGGAAGCGGCGTATGGATTCCACGAGATATTGGTAGCTGTCTTTGTCACCGGCAATGGCCTGGCCTAGCTGGGGAATGATATTGAAGGAATACAGGTCGTAAGCCTTTTGCAGCAAGTCATTCGGGATCTGGCTGAACTCCAGAACCATGAGCCGCCCGCCCGGTTTGAGCACGCGAAAGGCCTCTGCAAGGGCTTCCTCGGGGCGGGTGACGTTTCGGATGCCGAAAGAAATGGTGTAAACATCAAAGCTGTTGTCGGGAAAAGGCAGGGCCATCGCATCGCCAACAACCCAGCTCAGCTTGCGTGCCATCCGCTCGGCTTCGGCACGCTTGCGCCCCTCTACAAGCATAGGCTCTGTCAGGTCGCAGACAACGGCCTCAGCTTCGCCTGCGCGGGCCAGAAAGCGGAAAGAAATGTCACCTGTTCCTCCGGCGACATCCAGCAGGCGCTGGCCCTTCCGGGGGGCCAGCCAATCCATCATGGCGTCTTTCCAAAGGCGGTGGATCCCGAGGCTCATCGCATCGTTCATGATGTCGTATTTTGACGCAACCGACCCGAATATCCCCTGCACCCGACCAGCCTTTTCAGACTCTGGCACGGTTTGAAAACCAAAATGTGTTGTTTTGTTGTCCATGGGCCTTGCCGATTGCTGCACTCCCTCCTCATATAGTGCCAATGGGGCGCGCACAATGCGCCGAAATGGCACGAAACACGCAAGCGAGGCGCCCATGCCGGAACTTCCTGAAGTTGAAACTGTGAAGCGCGGCCTTGCCCCTTCCATGGAGGGGGCGCAGATCGAGGCTGTTGATGTCAACCGTCCGGATTTGCGCTGGCCCTTTCCCAAGCAGATGGCGGCGCGGTTGGCCGGACAGACAGTTTTGCGTTTGCGCCGGCGCTCAAAGTATATCCTGGCAGACCTGAGCAGCGGAGAATCACTTCTGGTTCATCTGGGAATGTCTGGGCGCATGACTGTGTCTGGGGACCCTTTGGGGCAGTTTGTGCATGAGCACCCGCAACTGGAAAAGCATGATCATGTGGTGTTCTGGATGGCAGGCGGCGCCCGCATTGCCTTCAATGATCCGCGCCGCTTTGGGGCCATGGATTTGTTGCCAACAGAAACCGCACAGGAGCACCCGCTTCTTGCCAAGCTCGGGCCAGAGCCCTTGGGGAACGACTTTTCTGAGGCTTATCTTGCCCAAGCTCTTTCGGGCCGGCGCACTCCTATGAAAACCGCTCTGCTGGACCAGCGGATTATTGCGGGATTGGGGAATATCTATGTCTGTGAAGTGCTTCACAAAACGGGGATTTCCCCTTTGCGGCAGGCGGGCAAGGTAAGCGCTGCGCGGCTGGCAAAAGTCGTGCCTGCTGTGCGAGAGGTGTTGGAAGCGGCCATTGCGGCAGGTGGGTCCTCGCTCAAGGATTTCAAACAGGCCAGCGGCGAACTTGGCTATTTTCAACACCAGTTTCAGGTCTATGATCGTGCGGGAGGCGCCTGCCGGACAGCGGGGTGCGAGGGGGTTGTCGCCCGGATCGTGCAGGCCGGACGCTCGACCTACTATTGCCCTGTCTGTCAAAGATAGCTTGAACCAGACGTCAGGAGTGATATTCAAACGGCTCTGAGAGAAACAAGCGAAAGCGACTGTCATATGGCTTTTGAGACGATTACCGTCGACGTTGAAGACCACATAGCCCTTATCAGGCTGAACCGGCCTGATGCCCTCAACGCGCTGAACGCACAGCTGCTTACAGAGCTTGTTGAGGCTTTGAAGGACGCACAGACCAACGAGAAAGTGCGCTGTGTCGTCCTCACCGGCAGTGAAAAAGCTTTTGCCGCGGGTGCGGACATCAAAATGATGAGCGAGAAGAGCTTTGTCGACGTGTTCACAGAAGACCTGTTCACGCCAGAAAGCCACGAGATTGGCCGCATTCGCAAGCCTATTATAGCTGCGGTGTCGGGCTATGCTCTTGGGGGCGGATGTGAGCTTGCCATGATGTGCGATTTCATTATTTGCTCGGATACAGCCAAGTTTGGCCAGCCAGAGATCAATCTCGGGGTGATGGCCGGGTTGGGCGGCACCCAGCGCCTGACAAGGGCGATTGGCAAGGCCAAGGCCATGGATATGAACCTCACAGGTCGCTTTATGGATGCGGATGAAGCGGAGCGCGCCGGGCTTGTCAGCCGGGTGGTGCCTGCCAAAAAACTGATGGAAGAAGCGATGAGCGCCGCGGCCAAAATTGCCGAGAAATCCATGCTGACAACCATGGCAATCAAAGAGGCCACCAACCGCTCGTTTGAGACGACGCTGGCTGAAGGCCTGTTGTTTGAGCGCCGGGTTTTTCATTCGCTATTTGCGACTGAAGACCAGAAAGAAGGTATGGCGGCCTTTGCAGAGAAGCGTCAGCCGCAGTTTCGCGATCGCTAACCAACAGCGCAGGGCGTGAGATAGGGGTTTGCATTTGCGGCAAACTTGCTTATACGCCCTCGCAATACATGCGTGTGCAGCCCGCTCTGGCTAGAATCACCACTTGGTGTCGGCTGTGGGCGCAATGCGTTCTTACGAATTGAAAACAACCGAACCAAGGACACTCTCATGGCAAATTCGCCCCAAGCAAAAAAACGCGCCCGTCAGAACGAGGCACGCTTCGCTGTAAACAAAGCGCGCCGCTCGCGTATCCGCACATTCCTGCGCAAAGTTGAGGAAGCTATCGCCACTGGCGATAAAGAGGCCGCAACAGCAGCCCTGCGCGCGGCCCAGCCCGAACTGATGCGCGGAGTGACGAAAGGCGTTTTCCACAAGAACACAGCTGCGCGCAAAATGTCGCGCCTGACATCTCGTGTGAAGGCGCTCGGCTGAACACGCCACCTTCTAGACCTTGCAAGCGGCGCCCTTTTGGGCGCCGTTTTTATTTTTCCCCATGTTTTCAATGCCGCCCAAAGGCACGCGAGATTCTTTTGCGCTGAATCGCGAGTCAAGCGTGAAGATAAGTTGCGACATGCTTGCGCTCATTGGTAGTTTCGAGTTCAGCGATTCACCTCGCGATGGGGGGATAATCAGGTTGGGCCGGCAGGATTTTGGGAGTCTTGCGCTGGTGTTAACCGGATGTCCAAAGGTTGTAGTTAAAAAGCAAAAGATTGATGGCTTTTGGCTTATTGGTTTGTTTGTCTCATGGCTGGTGAATCATACGGGCAGACCCTCTTTCTGCGCGTTTGATAGGGATAGTGAAATTTTTCGAGGCCTGCCTGACAGGCCCAAGAAGACGAAGCGGGACAATTATGACGGACGAACAATGGGGTGCCTTGCGAAGCAACCTTCTGAATGCAGTTGGCAAAAACAACTTTTCAAGCTGGATCGAGCCTCTGGACTTTGACGGGCTTTGTGACGGGGTCGCAACATTCCACGTTCCCACGACGTTTCTGGGCAATTATGTAAAACAGAATTTTGGCGATCAGATTCTTTATCAGATGATGGGTCTGGGTGTTGATGTGTCGCGTGTGCGCTTTCTTGTGCCGGCGGCCAATGGCCGCTCGCGCCATAGCCTGGCCCAGAGCCACGCCACCGACGTGCTGCCTGCTGGCGAAGTGAAAGATGAAAGCCGCCACAGCGTTGTTGCGGCAGCGCCTCTGGATGTGAAGTTCACCTTCTCAAATTTTGTGGTCGGCAAGCCAAACGAGCTGGCCCATGCGGCGGCAAAGCGTGTGGCCGAGGGTGGCCCCGTTACGTTCAACCCGTTGTTTCTTTATGGCGGTGTCGGCCTTGGCAAAACCCATTTGATGCACGCAATCGCATGGGAGCTTCAGCTGTCACGTCCGGATCTGAACGTGGTCTACCTGTCTGCTGAGCAATTCATGTATCGCTTTGTCCAAGCGCTCAGAGACCGCAAGATGATGGATTTCAAAGAGCTGTTCCGCTCGGTAGATGTCTTGATGGTCGATGACGTGCAATTTATTGCAGGTAAAGACAGCACGCAGGAAGAATTTTTCCATACGTTCAACGCGCTGGTGGACCAGCACAAGCAGATCATTATTTCAGCAGATCGCGCCCCGGGAGAGATCAAAGGGCTGGAAGAGCGCATCAAGAGCCGGTTGCAATGTGGTCTTGTGGTAGACCTTCACCCCACCGACTACGAGCTCCGCCTGGGCATTCTGCAATCCAAGGTGGAAGTGCATCAAGCCCAGTATCCAGAGCTTGAGCTTGACGCTGGTGTGCTTGAGTTTCTGGCCCATCGGATCAGCACCAATGTGCGGGTGCTGGAGGGCGCGCTCACGCGGCTCTTTGCCTTTGCCTCGCTTGTTGGGCGCCCGATTACGCTGGAGCTAGCGCAAGACTGTCTGGCAGATGTGCTGCGCGATTCTGAACGCAAGATTTCTGTGGAAGAAATTCAGCGCAAGGTTTCCGAGCATTACAGCATTCGGCTGAGTGACATGATCGGCCCCAAGCGGGTGCGCACTTACGCCCGCCCGCGTCAGATTGCCATGTTTTTGTGCAAGCAATTGACCAGCCGCTCCCTGCCGGAGATTGGCCGCTGTTTTGGCGGGCGTGACCATACGACCATCATGTATGGGGTGCGCAAAATTGATGATTTGCGGATGCACGATGGGCAGCTTGCAGAAGACATCGAAATTCTGCGCCGGATGCTTGAAGCCTGAGGCGCGATTGGCGGCGGGTGCTTGACGGCTCGCGCTTTCCAGCAGACAACACAAGAAAGAACTTGAGTTGACAGGCGGATGGGCTACCTTGCCCATCCCGCACGCACAAAGGAGCTAGGGATGAAGTTTAGCATTGAGCGCGCTGCGCTATTGAAAGCCGTGGCACAGGCGCAGTCTGTTGTAGAGCGCCGCAATACGATCCCTATTTTGGCAAATGTCTTGATTGAAGCCCAGGACAACGACGTTCGCTTCCGCGCAACGGATCTGGATATCGAGGTCGTTGACCGCGCAGATGCGCATGTGGAACGCGCCGGCGCGACGACAGTTTCTGCCGTGATGTTGCATGAGATTGTGCGCAAATTGCCGGATGGTGCGCTGGTCACATTGACGGATGATGGGGTCTCTGGGCGTCTGACAGTTGAAGCCGGGCGCTCTAACTTCTCTTTGGCGACGCTGCCCAAAGAAGATTTCCCTGTGATGGCAAGCTCTGAATACAGCTCCAATTTCTCGGCACCGGCACCTGTTTTACGCCGATTGTTTGACAAGTCGAAATTTGCGATTTCCACCGAGGAAACCCGCTACTATCTCAATGGCGTCTACATGCATGTCTCTGATGCCGATGGCGGCAAGGTGTTGCGGTGTGTGGCCACAGATGGCCATCGCCTTGCGCGCATCGACGCCGAGTTGCCCGCCGGTGCGGCGGAAATGCCGGGCGTGATTGTGCCACGCAAAACTGTGGGGGAATTGCGCAAGCTTCTTGACGATGATGACGCCAAGATCGCCGTTTCTGTGAGTGAAACGAAAATCCGTTTTGCCACCCCTGACATTACACTCACCTCCAAGGTGATAGACGGCACATTCCCTGATTACACCCGCGTTATTCCACAGGGTAACACCCGCAAGCTTGAGGTGGATGCCGCCGAGTTTGCCAAGGCGGTTGACCGGGTTGCCACGGTTTCTTCCGAGCGCTCGCGCGCCGTCAAACTGACATTGGGCGAAGACAGATTGGTGCTCTCGGTGAACGCGCCTGACAGCGGTGCTGCCGAAGAGGAGCTGGCCGTTGCATATGGCGATGAGCATCTGGAAATAGGCTTCAATGCCAAATACTTGCTGGAAATTGCCAGTCAGGTAGACCGGGAAAACGCAGTCTTCCTGTTCAACTCGTCCGGAGACCCGACATTGATGCGCGAGGGCAATGACACCTCGGCTGTATATGTCGTGATGCCCATGCGTGTATAAGGCTGGGCGGGGGAAGCACGCATGGCTTCGCTTGCCCTAACCAAGCTCTCGCTTTCCCATTTTAGGTCTCATAAATCGGCACGCCTTGAGGTTGATGAGCGGCCTCTGGCCCTGTTTGGGGCCAATGGTGCTGGCAAGACCAATATTCTGGAGGCTGTCTCGCTGTTCTCTCCGGGGCGCGGAATGCGCCGTGCTGCGGCCAAAGAAATGGCGAAACGGCCCGAAGCCATTGGCTGGAAGTTATCAGGGCTCGTGGAGAGTGACGGGCGCAGTTACGAAGTCGAGAGCAGCTCCTCAGACGGCGCCGCCCGCGCTGTGAAAATTGATGGCAAGCCCGCCGCGCAAACAGCTTTGGGGCGGATTGTTCGCATGGTTTGGCTGATGCCGTCTATGGACCGGCTCTGGATTGAAGGGGCGGACGGGCGCAGGCGCTTTCTGGACCGTATGAGCATGAGCTTCTTTCCTGCCCATTCCGACGTGTCACTAGAGTATGAGAAGGCCATGCGCGAGCGCAACCGGCTGCTGAAAGCCGAGGTGCGCGACACGCATTGGTATGCCGCGCTTGAAGGACAGATGGCCCGGAGCGGAGCCGCCATTCATGCCAACCGGATGGCCGCGTTGGAGCGTCTGAAGGCTGCACAGGACGGTGCGCAAACAGCCTTTCCTGTAGCGGAGCTTGAGCTTGTCCAAAGTGAAGGAGAGATGCCTGAAACGGAGGCAGATCTGGCTGAGGCCCTGGCCGAAAGCCGGTTTCGCGATATGGCCGCTGGACGCGCTTTGGTTGGGCCGCATCGCTCTGATTTATATGGAGTTTTTGCGGCCAAGGCAGTGCCTGCGAAAGACTGCTCGACTGGCGAGCAAAAGGCGCTTTTGATCTCGCTTATTCTGGCGAATGCGCGGGCGCTCAAGGCTGATTTGGGCGTGCCACCGATTGTGCTACTGGACGAGGTGGCTGCACATCTGGATGCGACGCGCCGTGCTGCGCTTTATGACGAAATTTGCGCTCTCGGGGCACAGGCATGGATGACTGGCACAGGGCCTGAGCTTTTTTCGGAACTGGGGTCGCGGGCGCAACATCTTGAGGTGCGTGAGGTGGGGCAGGGTTCAGAGATCGTCCGGCTCTGAGGGTGTTGGCCACAGCCAGCTGTAGAGCCATTGGAGGGCGAGCCCGATCACGCCTGTGACAAACACGGGCTCAAACAGGCTGGCCACATAGAGATATTTCCCCTGACCCATGGTGAAGGCGAAGACGGCCACAATGGCCAGGCTGAAGAGCACCACCTCAAAGGCTGACCAAAGCCTGTCATCCTTTGGTTTGGCGGGGGTGAAGGCTCTTTCGACGGGTTTGCGGGGCTTTGCAGCGTTTTGATTGATCATGCTCAAATGCTGCTGGAGCAATATGCGCAAAAGCCGAAAGGAACGTGGCCAAATCACGGCGCTTTGCGCAGATTAAGCGCGAATTGAGACGATCCTCGCGGCTTTGACAGTGGGTTTGGCGGTGCGCGTGTCAGACAGCAAAATCTAGCGGTTGGGCGTGACAATCCCCCCTATAAATTGTATAAAATGACAAAATCGCAAAGGAAGCGTGTGAATGTCAGATAACGAGCAGAGATCCGAAGAGTATGGCGCGGATTCTATCAAAGTTCTCAAGGGGTTGGAGGCTGTTCGCAAGCGGCCCGGAATGTATATCGGCGACACCGATGATGGCTCTGGTCTGCACCATATGGTCTATGAGGTTGTCGACAACGGGATCGACGAGGCGCTCGCTGGCCATGCCGATTATGTGAATGTGAAAATTCATGCCGACTCCTCTATTTCTGTGCGCGACAACGGGCGCGGAATTCCGGTTGGAATCCACGAGGAAGAGGGTGTTTCGGCGGCCGAAGTGATCATGACGCAGCTGCACGCGGGCGGCAAATTTGACAGCAATTCTTATAAGGTGTCAGGCGGCCTCCATGGTGTGGGTGTGTCGGTTGTAAACGCGCTCTCTATCTGGCTGGAGCTGCGCGTCTGGCGCGATGGTAAGGAACACTACGCAAAGTTTGCCCATGGCGACACGGTAGAGCACCTGCGCGTTGTGGGCGACGCCAATGGCGAGACAGGCACGGAAGTGCGCTTTCTGGCCTCGACAGAGACCTTCTCCAACCTTGATTATGAGTTTGCCACGCTGGAAAAGCGGCTGCGCGAGCTGGCCTTTCTCAACAGCGGTGTGCGGATCATTCTGGAAGACGAACGCCCCGCAGAGCCCGTAAAGTCCGAACTGTTTTACGAAGGCGGCGTTAAGGAATTCGTTAAGTATCTCGACCGATCCAAGACCTCGGTGATGGATGAGCCGATCCATATCGTCGGCGAAAAGGACGATATTGGTGTTGAGGTGGCGATGTGGTGGAACGATAGCTATCACGAGACGGTTCTTCCTTTCACAAACAACATTCCGCAGCGCGACGGGGGCACGCATATGGCGGGCTTCAGGGGCGCGCTCACGCGGACGATCAACAACTATGCCCAATCATCGGGCATCGCCAAAAAAGAAAAGATTAACTTCACGGGCGATGATGCCCGCGAGGGCCTCACCTGTGTGCTCTCGGTGAAGGTTCCTGACCCGAAGTTCTCCAGCCAGACAAAGGACAAGCTGGTGAGCTCAGAAGTGCGCCCTGTGGTGGAAAGCCTGACGGGGGACAAGCTGGCCGAATGGTTTGAGGAAAACCCGGCTCAGGCCAAGATCATTGTCGGCAAAATCGTGGAAGCCGCCCACGCCCGCGAGGCGGCGCGCAAGGCGCGCGAGCTGACACGGCGCAAAACGGCGATGGATGTGAACTTTCTGGCCGGAAAGCTCAAGGATTGTTCGGAAAAAGACCCGAGCAAGACAGAGCTTTTCATCGTGGAGGGCGACTCTGCCGGTGGCTCGGCCCAGACGGGGCGCGACCGTGGCACGCAGGCCATTCTGCCGCTCAAGGGCAAGATCCTCAACGTGGAGCGCGCGCGGTTTGACCGGATGCTGGGGAGCCAGGAAATTGGCAACCTTGTGATGGCGCTGGGCACGGGGATCGGGCGCGACGAATTCAACATCGAAAAACTGCGCTACCACAAGATCGTTCTGATGACCGATGCGGACGTGGACGGCGCGCATATTCGCACGCTTTTGCTGACCTTCTTTTACCGTCAGATGCCCGAGCTGATTGATGGTGGCTATCTCTACATTGCGCAGCCGCCGCTTTACAAAGTCGGGCGGGGCAAGTCGGAGGTCTACCTCAAGGACCAGACCGCGCTGGACGACTACCTGGTGCAGCAAGGTGCTGACGGGGCGGTGCTTAAGCTTGGCAACGGCTCTGAAATGGCCGGGCAAGACCTCATCCGCGTGATCGACGAGGCGCGCCAGCTGCGGCGGGTTTTGGACGCGTTTCCAACGCATTACCCGCGTCATATCCTTGAGCAGGCGGCGATTGCAGGGGCTTTTGTGCCCGGTGCGATCGAGGGCGATTTGCAGGGTGTGGCCGACAAGGTGGCGCGGCGGTTGGACCTGATCGCGCTGGAATATGAGCGCGGTTGGCAGGGGCGGATCACGCAGGATCACGGCATCCGGCTGGCGCGGATTTTGCGCGGTGTCGAAGAGGTGCGCACGCTGGACGGGCCGATGCTGCGCTCGGGTGAGGCGCGCCGCACGGGCAGTTTGACCGAAAGCTTGCAGGAGGTTTACGGCAAGCCCGCAAGGCTGGAGCGCAAGGAGCGCAGCCAGATGATTTACGGTCCGCTGGACCTGCTCAAAGCCATTCTGGAAGAGGGCGAGCGCGGGCTGTCACTCCAGCGCTACAAGGGCCTTGGTGAGATGAACCCGAGCCAGCTTTGGGAGACCACCCTGGACCCGGATGCGCGCACGCTATTGCAGGTAAAGGTAGAGGATATTGCCGAGGCAGACGACCTTTTCACCAAGCTGATGGGCGATGTGGTTGAGCCGCGCCGCGAGTTTATCCAGCAGAATGCGCTGAGCGTGGAAAACCTAGACTTTTAAGGCGTTTACGCAGATTTAAAGAGGCCCGTTTGCAACGCGCAGGCGGGCCTTTTTGCGGCGCTCAATCGTCCACAGCGCGGATCAGTTTGCGCTCGAGCACGCGCAGAACTGTCTTGAGATCATGGCCGCGTTTGAGGATCTGCCCGTCCATGCCGATGACCGAATATTGCCCCTGTTTCAGGCGCAGTTTGGGCTGCTTTTCGATGCGGTAGAGCGGGTGCTCGGCGGTGCGGCGGAAGACGGAGAACACGGCGCAATCCTTGAGGCAGGAAATGCCGTAATCGCGCCATTCGCCAGCGGCGACCATGCGGCCGTAGAGGCCGAGGATGAGCGCCAGCTCGCTGCGGTGAAACGCGACCTGCCCGCTGACAGGAAAGGGCGTTGGGGAAGCCATATTCATGGCCCCAGCGTGGCCCTCTTTGCGCCGCGAATCAAGCCCTGCTGTGAAAGGGTTAACGGGGCCAAAAAGGGGGGGGTGATATGCGTGCACCGGGCGTGCACAAAGCGTGCACCGCCCAAACACGATTTTGGCGGGTTAACACAGCGCACGGTGCGCGGGGTGTGTGAACGAGAGGTTAAGGCCCTTGCAGAAAGGTTAACGCGACCCGTTAACGCTGCGCGCGGTGGGTTTTCGGATTGCGCTTTGCGCAATCCGACCCATGCGAGAGGGGCCAGCCCCTCTCGCGCTCTCCCCGGGATATTTGAGGAAAGAAAAAGGGGCCGGGTTGGCGCGTGGCTTTAGAGCGGGTCGATATCGCCCTGGGCGCGGGTGGCGTGGAAGTTGCGCTCGAAGCTGGCGAAGGTATCTTCGGCGATGGCTGCGCGCATTTCGGCCATGAGGGTTTGGTAGTAGTGCAGGTTGTGCCATGTGAGCAGCATGGAGGAGATGATCTCCTGGCTGCGGAAGACGTGGTGCAGGTAGGCGCGGCTGTAGTTTTTGCACGCGGGGCAGGTGCAGCTTTCATCGAGCGGGCGCGGATCGTTTTGATGGCGGGCGTTTTTGATGTTGAGCACGCCGAGGCGGGTGAATATCTGCCCTGTGCGCCCGGAGCGGGAGGGCAGCACGCAGTCCATCATGTCAATGCCGCGGGCGACGGCGCCGACGATGTCATCGGGTTTGCCCACGCCCATGAGGTAGCGCGGTTTGTTCTGCGGGAGCTGGTCGGGGGCATACTCAAGGCAGCCGAACATCGCCTCCTGCCCTTCGCCCACGGCAAGGCCGCCGACGGCGTAGCCTTCAAAGCCGATGTCTTGCAGGGCCTCGGCGGAGGCTTGGCGCAGGTCTTCTTCCAGCCCGCCTTGCTGGATGCCGAAGAGCGCGTATCCCGGGCGCGCGCCAAAGGCGTCGCGGGAGCGGCGCGCCCAGCGCATGGAGAGCTCCATCGACTTGGCGATATCGGCGCGGGAGGCGGGCAGGGCGGGGCATTCATCAAAGCACATGACAATGTCAGAGCCAAGCAGGCGCTGGATCTCCATGCTGCGCTCTGGCGAGAGCATGTGTTTGGAGCCGTCAATATGGGATTTGAAGGTCACGCCTTCTTCGGTGAGTTTGCGCAGGCCGGCCAGCGACATGACCTGAAAGCCGCCTGAATCTGTGAGGATGGGGCGCTCCCAGTTCATGAATGTGTGCAAGCCCCCGAGCGCTGCGATGCGCTCGGCCGTGGGGCGCAGCATGAGGTGGTAGGTGTTGCCGAGCAGGATATCGGCCCCTGTGGCGCGCACGCTTTCGGGCATCATCGCTTTCACCGTTGCCGCTGTGCCCACGGGCATGAAGGCGGGTGTGCGGATCTCGCCACGGGGGGTGGAGATTGTGCCGGTGCGGGCCTTGCCTGATGTGGCAGCGAGGGAGAAGGAGAAGCTTTGTGTCATCCTTTGCCTCTTGGCCTATTGTGGCGGATTTGCCAAGAGCCAAGCGGCCTGTGATCAGGGCTGGCCGTGGGCGAAAAACTGTGCGAATGGGCGCGCATTGGGCTTTGCAGCATCTTCCTGTAGGCTTGTCTTGAGCGATTTTTCATACATTGGACCGTAGCGCATGAGTATTGAGAACAGCAGTTCTGTTTTGTCGTTTGGCTGGGAGGAGTGGGTGGCTTTGCCGCAGCTGGGCTTGCCGGCGATTCAGGCCAAGGTTGATACAGGGGCGAAGACATCGGCTTTGCACGCCTATGACATCGAGGTTTTTGGCCCGGCGAGTAAGCCCAAGGTGCGGTTCATGGTGCACCCTGTGCCGGGGCGGGAGGATATTGTTTTTGCCTGTTCGGCAGAGATCAGGGACCGGCGCGAGGTGACGTCTTCCAATGGCGAGAGCGAGAACCGTTATGTGATCGAGAGTCATCTGGATGTGGCCGGGCAGAGCTGGCCGATCGAGATCACGCTCAGCAACCGGGCGACCATGAACAGCCGGATGCTGCTGGGGCGGCAGGCGCTCAAGGATCATATCACCATTGTTGCCACGGGCCGGTTTTTGCAGCCGGAGTTGAGTTATGATGTCTATCATTCCAAGCGGTTGCGGGAGGTGGCGCCGGAGCGGGCGCTGCGAATTGCGGTGTTGAGCCGGGAGGACAATTACTCCACCCGCCGGCTTGTTGAAGAGGGCGAGAAGCGGGGCCATGTTGTCGAGGTGATTGACACCACGCGCTGTTACATGGCGCTCAATGCGCTGGCGCCGGAGGTGCATTATGATGGCAAGCGGCTGGCGCGCTATGATGCGGTGATCCCGCGGATCGGCGCGTCTATCACCTCTTATGGCACCGCCGTGGTGCGCCAGTTCGAGACCATCGGGACGTTTTGTGTGAACTCCTCGCAGGGCATTACCGCGAGCCGCGACAAGCTTCATGCGCATCAGCTGATGGCGCGTCACAAGATCGGTATGCCCAACACGGCTTTTGCGGCCAGCCCCAAAGACACCAACTCGATTGTTAGCCTGGTTGGCACGGCGCCTTTGATTGTGAAGCTTCTGGAGAGCACGCAGGGCAAGGGCGTTGTCCTGGCGGAAACCAAGAAGGCGGCCGAATCGGTGATTGATGCGTTTCGCGGGCTGAAGGCCAATTTTCTGGTGCAGAATTTTGTCAAGGAAGCGGCGGGCGAGGATATCCGCTGTCTGGTGATTGGTGGCAAGGTTGTGGCCGCCATGCGCCGCACGGGAGCGGAAGGAGATTTCCGCTCCAACCTGCACAGGGGGGGCTCGGCTGTGGCGGTCAGGATCAGCAAACCCGAGCGCGAAGCGGCGTTGAAAGCGACCAAGGCTTTCGGGCTGCATATGGCGGGCGTGGATTTGCTGCGCGCCAGCGACGGGCCGAAGGTTTTGGAGGTGAACTCCTCGCCGGGGCTTGAGGGCATCGAGGCGGCGAGCGGCAAAAACATTGCCAGCACGCTTTATGAGATGATCGAGGCGCGGGTGCGCCCGGCGCCCGTGCGCAAGCGCATGAAGGCGTCTGGCTAAGGCCATCACGAGAGCTTGTCTTGATTGGTCGGGGATTTCATGCGGTAATTCGGCGTGAAAGGGAGAGTAGCTATGATGAAGTTTCTGGGAACATTTGCCTTGGCCACGGCGCTAGCCGGCGCGGGTTTGGCCCATGAAGGCGTGAAAAACGAGGCCGTGAAAGCGCGGATGATGCTGATGGACGGTGTGAAGACCGCGACAGGCGCGCTGGGCGGCATGGCCAAGGGCGATGTGGCCTTTGACGCGGCCAAAGCCGGCGCGGCGCGGCAGGCCTTGATAGATCATGCGGCAGCCATTCCGGCGGCCTTTAAGGCCCCCGAGATGGACCCGAAGTCAACCGCGCTGCCCGCGATCTGGGAAAACTGGGCCGATTTTGAAGCCAAGGCCCGGTCGATGGGCGCGGCGGCTGAAGAGCTCGACACAAGCGAGCTTGAGTGGCTGCAAGCGGGCATGGGCGCTTTGGGGGGCAGTTGTGCCGCCTGCCACAAGGCTTATCGCGTCAAGAAGTGATCAGCCGCAGCGGAACCCCGTGATCCGCTCTGAGGCGTCAATCAGCACGTTGAGGCGCGCGGGGCGGTGATCTTTTGTGATGGCGCTGTTGGGGCCGACAATGCGCACAGGGCCGGCGCTTGTATCAAACTTGACGTCCCCGATGCGCATCCCTGTCATGAAGGTGACATCTTCTGCGCCGCAGCCCGCCTTTGTGGGGTGTGTGGCCGGTGGGTATGCCGGTGCGGGCGCGTTTGTCGGGGCCATCTGGCAAGCGGAGATGAGCGCTATGACGGCAATGCTGGCTGAAAAACGGACCGGATACATCGAAGACTCCTTTAACGGGTTCTGACCGCGCGGCGGCCGGGGCAACTCTGCGCAGGGTGACAGGATTTTGCGCCCCGGTGCAGGGGAATGCGGCGGCTCTCTTCCCCCAAGGCGCTGGGCGGCCTGTGCTGCGCTTTGCAGCCGGGCGGAGCTGTCTTTGGCTTGCATAAGCGGGCCGTTTGCCGCAGGCTCCACCGGGAAAAACGGGAGAGAAAGCAATGCGAACACGGGCAGCAGTGGCGCTGGCAGCGGGCCAGCCTCTGGAGATCATGGACGTCGAACTGGAGGGCCCCAAGGCGGGCGAGGTTCTGATTGAGATCAAGGCCACAGGCGTGTGCCACACCGATGAGTTTACCCGCTCGGGCGACGACCCTGAGGGGCTGTTCCCCAGTATTCTGGGCCATGAAGGCGCTGGGGTTGTTCTGGAAGTGGGCGAGGGAGTGACCACGCTCGCGCCGGGGGATCATGTGATCCCGCTTTACACGCCTGAATGTCGCGAATGCCACGCCTGCCTGAGCGGCAAGACGAACCTGTGCACCGCCATTCGCGGCACGCAGGGGCAGGGCCTGATGCCGGATGGGACCACCCGTTTCAAGATGCTCGATGGCACGCCGATTTATCACTACATGGGCTGTTCGACCTTTGCCAACCACACGGTCATGCCCGAGATTGCCCTCGCCAAGGTGCGCAAGGATGCGCCGTTTGAGAGCATTTGCTATATCGGCTGCGGTGTGACCACGGGCATTGGCGCGGTGATCAACACGGCGGGGGTTGAGATCGGCTCCACGGCGGCTGTTTTCGGCCTTGGGGGTATTGGTCTCAATGTCATTCAGGGCCTGCGCATGGCGGGGGCCGACAAGATCATCGGTGTGGACCTCAATGACGACAAGGCGGAGATGGCGCGCAAATTCGGCATGACCGATTTTGTGAACCCAGGCAAGCTTTCGGGCCAGTCTGTGACTGAGAAGATCATCGAGCTGACCAAGACCGAGCAGGACGCTTTCGGCGGGGTGGATTACAGCTTTGATGCCACGGGCAATGTGCAGGTGATGCGCGATGCGCTGGAATGCAGCCACCGTGGCTGGGGTGTTTCGGTGATCATCGGTGTGGCCCCTGCGGGGGCGGAGATCAGCACGCGCCCCTTCCAGCTTGTCACCGGCCGCGTCTGGAAAGGCACCGCCTTTGGCGGCGCGAAAGGGCGCACGGATGTGCCCAAGATCGTGGATTGGTATATGGATGGGAAGGTCGAGATTGACAGCATGATCACCCATAAGATGGGGCTGGACGACATCAACAAAGCCTTTGATCTCATGCATTCCGGAGAGAGTATCCGCAGCGTTGTGGTCTACTAGCCCGGGTTGGCCCGCGCCTTGCCCTGATGTTTGACGGGCATGGGGGCGGCGGAGAGCCCGCAGGGCCATTTGCAACCGGGACAGGCGAAACCGGGCAAGGCCCGTTGCGGTTTTGCTTTTCTTTTGCGGGGGTTTTTGCAACACTCTTGCGGGGGCAGGCGGTGGCCTGATCCATGGGAGTGCGCGGAGGGGCAGCTATGACGCTGAGACAACTGGTTGTGTTCACGGTCGCGCTTTGTGTCGCCTTCGCAACGGTTTTGAGCCTTGGGGATCTGTTCGGCTTTGACGCCTGGGCGCGGTTTGATGCGTTGGGCCTGTCGGCTTTGCCGGTGGGCATTGGGCTCTTGCTGTTTTCGGCTGTGGGGGGGCTTGCCTATCTTTTGGACAGGCGCAAGGATGACTGAAACCTTTGAAAACACCGCATTGGCGCGGCTGAGGGCTTAACGACGTGCAGTTTGTCAGGTTTGGGGTTGTTGCGGGTCTTTTGCTCAGTCTGGTCTATCTGCTTTTGTCGCTTTACCTGCGGTCTTTGCGGCGCGAGCGCCTTGAAAACGACTGGGCCGGGCTTGACGCCGCTGCGCAGGCGCAAACAGAGCGGGACGCATATGTGGCCGCGGGACTGCGCCGTTATGAGCGCGGGCTCTGGCGCTGGCTGCTCTTGCTGGTTTATGTGTTGCCCGGCCTGGCGCTGGCCTGGCTGGTTTATGTGGTCAATTGAGAGGAGCTGTCATGCGCAATTTGAAACGGGTCTTGCGGGGCTGTGTGCTTTTGCTTGCGGGGCTCTATCTGCATTACACCCTGCCGCAGCACGACATTGCCAAGGTGACGGGGGTTTCGGACCGTCTTGAGCGGCTGTCTTGGGTGCAAAAGCCGTTTTTCAACCAGGGCGATCTGGGCGCGGCAGAGGGCGAGATGCGCGATTTGCGTTTGATCAACTCAGTGCGGGTGAACAGCTGGTTCTTCGGTCTTTGGCGGGGCGGTGAGCAGGTGATGGTTTACCGCAATGAGGATACGGGGGTGTATCCGCCTTATTTCAAGTTTGACAGTTCTGATCTGGAGGCCGAGGCCACGGCCCTGGCCGGCAAGGAGCAATGGGTTTCCATCACCCACTATGGTTGGCGCCTGCGGTTTTTGTCGATCTATCCCAATGCGGTTTCGATCACGCCTGTGAGCGGGCCGGAGCACCGGGTTTTCCCCTGGTTCAACTTGTTTTTCTTCGGGTTTCTGCTTGTGGCGGGTGTCACTTTGCGGGCCATGTGGCGCCAGTTTCTGGAGCGGATGGTTGATCCGGCGATGGAGAGTCTGGAAGACGGCTATGACCGCCGCAAGAGCAGGATCCAGAAGTGGATTGACCGCTGGCGTTGAGTGGTTTGCCAGCGGTTTGAGATGAGTATTTTTGCCAAGAAAAAGCCAGGGGTGAGTGGCGTTCTGCGCGCGCCGGGCAGGGGTTAGGCGCGGTCTGAGAGGCTGCGGTAGGGGCGCATTTTGGGGCCGTTGTAAAGGGTGAGCGGGCGGATGAGGATGTTGCTGCGTTGCTGCTCGACACATTGGATGATCCAGCCGGGCATCCGGCCGATGGCGAAGATCGGCACATAGAGGTCCATGGGAATGCCGTGGAGCTGGTAGATGACGCCGGAGTAGAAATCGACGTTCACGTTGAGGCCATGGCGGGCATAGGGCTGCATGGCCTCGACGACGGCTTGCAGGATTTCATACCATTCCGGCGCGCCCATTTCCGCGCCGAGCTGGCGCACCCCGTCGCGCATGTGGCGCGCGCGCGGATCTTCGGCGCGATAGACGCGGTGGCCAAAGCCTGTGACGGCCTCGCGGGCGGCGCGTTTGGCTTTGACATAGGCGGCGGCCTTGTCGGGTGTGCCGATCTCGTGGACCATTTTCATGACATCTTCGGCGGCTCCCCCATGGGCCGGGCCGGCGAGGGTGGCCAGGGCGGTGACCATTGCGCCGTGCAGGTTGGCTTCTGTGCCGACGGTCACACGGGCGGCGAAGGCCGAGGCATTGGCGCCATGTTCGGCGTGGAGGATGAAATCGACATCCGCCAGCCGGGCCGCGGCTTCGGAGGGCACGGTGCCTTTGAGCATGTAGAGCCAGTTTGCGGCATGGCTCAGGGCGGGATCGGGCGCGACGGGGGCGCGGTTGTTGCGGATGTTTTCATGGGCGGCGATGATCATCGGCACCTGGGCGGTGAGGCGGATGCCGTTTTCGATGAAGGCGTCCTCACCGACAGATTGGCTGGCCGGCTCCAGGGCTGCCAGCGCCGAGACGGCGGTGCGCAGGACATCCATCGGGTGGCCCTGAGCGGTGCTGCGAATGATGTCATAGACCGCCGGGGGCAGCTGGCGCGCGGCTTTGAGGCGGGCGTCAAACTCTGCCAGCTCCGCAGCGGTGGGCAGCTCGCCGAAGATCAGCAGGTAGCAGACTTCCTCAAAGGTGGATTGCGTGGCGAGGTCGTGGATCGAGTAGCCGCGATAGCTGAGTTCGCCCTTGGCCCCATCGATATGGCTGACGCCGGAGCGCTCGAAATAGATGCCTTTGAGGCCACGGTTGATCTTGACGTCTGTGCTCATAGCTGGCTCCTTTGGTTCCTGTATACGGAGGCATACATGAAATTTTTAGAAAAAATATATGCCGCGGCGCAGGCGCGCCCACGGCGGATTGTTTTTCCCGAGGCGGGAGATGCACGGGTGGCCGAGGCCATGGTGCAGCTCAAGGCCCGAGGGCTATGCGAGCCTGTGCCTCTGGCCGAGGTGAGCGCGGCGCAGGTTGCGGCGCTTGTTGCCCAACGGGGCCTGAAAGAGGCGATGGCGCGGCGCTTGTTGGCCAAGCCCTTATACCGCGCTGCGGCCATGGTTGCCGCAGGCGAGGCGGAGGCCATGGTGGCTGGTGCAGACAGCCCCACCCGGCGGGTGATTGAGGCGGCATCTATGGCAATAGGCCCAGCGGCGGGCGTCAAGACGGCCTCGTCTTTCTTTGTGATGCTCTTTGCGGACGGGCGCGAGATGATCTTTGCGGATTGCGCTGTGAATGTGGCCCCCTCGGCGGAAGAGCTGGCAGATATCGCGCGGGCCTCGGCGGCTTCAGCCGGGGCGCTTTTGGGGCGGTCCGAGCTGGCCATGCTGTCTTTTTCCACGGGCACGAGCGGTGCTGGTGAGAGCGTGGAGCGGGTGCGCCGCGCCGCAGACCTGGCCGGGGTGTTGGGCCCCGTGCAGGCGGACGCGGCGCTGAATGCGGCGATTGCCGCGAAGAAGGGGCTGGGCGCCGGCGCGGCCAATGTGCTGATCTTCCCGGATCTGGATGCGGGCAACATAGCATATAAGCTGTGCCAAGAGCTGGCCGGGGCGCAGGCTTTGGGGCCCTTTTTGCAGGGGTTTGCGCGGCCTGTCTGCGACTTGAGCCGTGGGGCGAGCGTGGCGGATATCGTGGCGGCAACGGCTGTCACGTCGGCCATGAGTTGAGGGGGGTGTTGAGGCGCGCTCATGGGCGGGCCATCAGGGTGTCTGCGTCCTGAGCGATCTGGCGTTCTTCGTCGGCGGGGACAACGTGCACGGGTTTTTCGCCAAGCCACGCCAGCCCTTGCATGATGCGCTCGCGGATGGGCGCCGAGTTCTCGCCGATGCCGCCTGTGAAGGCGATGGCATCGACACCTTCGAGCGCCGCGATGAGGCTACCGGCCTGACGCACCACGGAATAGACGAAATGACTGACGGCGAAGGCCGCCTCTGGCGCAGGGTCGGCCAGCAGAGCGCGCATATCGGCTGTTGTGCCCGACAGGCCGAGGAGGCCGCTTTCCTTGTTGAGCAGGGTTGTGGCAGCATCCAGCCCGTGATCCTGGAGGAGGCGGAGAACGGCCATGCCATCAATATCGCCCGTGCGGGTGGCCATTGTGGGGCCGGAGAGCGGCGAATAGCCCATCGATGTGGCGATGGAGCGGCCATCTTTTATGGCGCAGAGACTGACGCCTGCGCCAAGGTGCATGGCCAGAAGCCGCGGCGGCAGACCGGCCCCGAGCTGGCGGACCATGCCTGCGTAGCTGAGGCCGTGGAAGCCGTAGCGGCGGATGCCCTTGTCGCGCTCTGCCTTTGGCAGGGCGTAGGCGGTGGCAACCTCGGGCTGGGTGGCGTGAAAGGCGGTGTCAAAGCTGGCGAACTGGGGCAGGTGCGGCAGGCGCTCGGCCACGGCGGCAATGCCCGCGAGCGCGGGCGGGTTGTGCAGGGGCGCGAGCGGGACCATGGCCTCGATCTGGGCGAGGGTTTCGGCTGTGATGGCGATGGGAGCCGTGAGGGTTTGGCCGCCGTGGACAACGCGGTGGGCCGCGCCTGTGATTTCGCTCAGGGCGATGCCATGGGCGGGGAGGCCCGCGAGCAGACAATCGAGCGCTGCGCTGTGGTTTTGGGTGGTGACGTCTTCTCGGGTGTCGCCCAGTGCCATGCGGCCCGCGCCGCCAACGCCGGACACATTGCCTTCGATGAGAAGCTCGAGCGCTGTGTTGAAGACGGCGAGCTTGATCGAGGAGGAGCCGGTGTTGAGGACGAGGAGCATCAGCTTTGGCCTTGTTTGGCTTGGTGGGCGGCAATCATGCCGAGGGCGGCAGAGGCGAGGCGTGCGGCGGCTTCTTGTGAGCGGGAGGTGAGCAGGATCGGCACGCGCGCGCCGACAACGAGGCCGCCCGCGCAGCAGCCCATGCCCAGCACCATCAACTTGAAGAGCGCGTTGCCTGTGGTGATGTTGGGGGTGACGATGATGTCGGCATCGCCAGCCACGGGGCTTGTGTAGCCTTTCACCTCGGCGGCTTTCTTGGACAGGATGAGGTCCATCGCGATGGGGCCTGCGACATCGGCTTGGGGCAGGTTGGCTTCTGCCCACGCGGCGATGGCGGCACTTTCCATTGTGTTGGTGATTTGGGGTGTTGCGTCTTCCGAGGGCGCCAGAAGAGCGGCTTTGGGGCGGGCTATCCCCAGCGTCTGCGCGAGGGAGACCGCGTGAGACAGGCAGGCCTGACGGGTCTCAATGCTGGGGTCGACGTTCAGGGCGGCATCGGTGAGCAGGAGGGGGCGGTCACTGCCCGGGGCTGTGATGTGGAAAACATGGCCGCAGCGTGTGCCAGCGGCGCGCAGGCCAGCGGCGGAGGGCAGCAAGCCTTTGAGAAAGGTCGAGGTGTGAACCTGTCCTTTCATGATTGTATTGACCTCGCCTCTGCGCGCCAGCTCGGCGGCCTTGACGCTCGCTTCGGCATGGGGGGCGTGGATCAGGCGCAGGGCGGAGATGTCATAGCCGATCTCGCTGGCGGCGGCGCGGATCTTGGCCTCGTCGCCGATGAGGACGGGCTCGGCCAGCCCCGCCTCGGCGGCTTCGCGAATACCCAGAAGGGGCGTGACTGCGCCTGCGTTGACAAGGGCCACGCGGGGCACGGGCAGGGCGCGCGCCTGTGCAAGAAGGCGCGCGGGCGCGTGGGGCGTGGCCTTGGAAAGGAAAGGGTAACGCTCTGTCATGATGTGCCTTTCTTGGATGTGTCCGCCGCAGTATGGGGCGAACACATCACAAGTATGTGGCGCAATCTACCGCTATCCGGCCTTTTGCGGCACCATATCAGCAGCGGAGATTCCAGCCACGGGGACCGGCTTTTTCATCGCGTCGCGGCGGAAGGGCTCACCCAGCTCCTGGTTGATCATGGCCTCGATCAGGGTTGTGATCCCTTTTTTCTGATCTTCACAGGCCTGTGCGAGGGCGGCTGTCAGCTCTTCCTGGGTGTGGGCGACAACGCCTTTGAGGCCGCAAGCCGAGGCGATTCCGGCATAGCTGACCTGGGTGTCGAGCTCGGTGCCGACGAAGTTGTCATCAAACCAGAGTGTGGAGTTGCGCTTTTCCGCGCCCCATTGGTAGTTGCGGAAGACCACCTGCGTGACGGCGGGCCATTCCCCACGGCCAATGGCTGTCAGCTCGTTGACGGCGATCCCGAAGGCGCCATCGCCGGAGAAGCCCACCACGGGCACATCCGGGCAGCCTATCTTGGCGCCGACAACCGCGGGCAGGCCGTAGCCGCAAGGGCCGAAGAGGCCGGGTGCGAGATATTTGCGGCCCTCGTTGAAGCTTGGGTAGGCGTTGCCGATGGCGCAATTGTTGCCGATGTCGGAGCTGATGATCGCGTCGGCCGGAAGGGCAGACTGGATCGCGCGCCAGGCCATGCGGGGGCTCATCCAGTCGGGTTTGTCAGAGCGGGCGCGCTCGTTCCAGTTGGTGCCGGGATCGTCGTCTTCGTGGTCCATGCTGGAGAGTTGCTGCGCCCAGCGGGATTTTGTCTCGGCGATTTTGTCACGCCGCGCCGCGCGGCCTTCATCGCCGGCTGTGTCGGACAGTTTGTCGAGGATGCCCTGCGCAACCATGGCGGCGTCTCCGACGATGCCGACAGTGACCTTCTTGGTGAGGCCGATCCGGTCGGGGTTGATATCGACCTGGATGATCTTGGCCTCTGCGGGCCAGTATTCCATCCCGTAGCCCGGCAGGGTGGAGAAGGGGTTGAGCCGCGTGCCAAGGCACAGCACCACATCGGCGTCCTTGATCAGCTCCATGCCGGCCTTAGAGCCGTTGTAGCCCAAGGGGCCTGCAAAGAGCGGGTGGCTGCCGGGGAAGGCGTCATTGTGCTGATAGCCGACACAGACCGGCGCATCGAGGCGCTCGGCCAGCGCTTGGGAGGCGGCGATCCCGCCATGGGAGAGCACGACACCTGCGCCGTTGAGGATCACCGGGTTCTTGGCTGCGCTGAGCAGCGCTGCGGCCTCGGCAACAGAGTTTGTGCCGCCGGGGGAGCGCTCGAATTCGATCGGATCGGCAATTTCGGTGTCAATCACCTGTGTCCAGAAGTCACGCGGGATATTGATCTGGGCCGGGCCGGAGAGGCGCTTGGCCTGTGAGATCACGCGGGTGAGCACCTCGACCACGCGAGAAGGATCCCGGACCTCTTCCTGATAGGCGACCATATCTTCAAAGAGCTTCATCTGCTCGACTTCCTGAAAGCCGCCCTGGCCGATTGTCTTGTTGGCGGCTTGGGGGGTAACCAGCAGTAGCGGAGTGTGGTTCCAATAGGCGGTTTTCACGGCGGTGACGAAATTGGTGATGCCGGGACCGTTCTGGGCGATCATCATGGACACCTTGCCGGTGGCGCGGGTGTAGCCGTCGCTCATCATGCCGGCGGAGCCTTCATGTGCACAATCCCAGAAGGTGATGCCCGCTTTGGGAAAAAGGTCGGAGATAGGCATCATGGCCGAACCGATAATGCCAAAGGCATGTTGGATGCCGTGGCGCTGTAGAACCTTCACAAAGGCTTCTTCTGTGGTCATTTTCATCTGCATTTTCTCCGAAAGACTTGCTGGATTGGCCGGGAATCAGGCTGCGGGTGCAGGCTGAGGCTTCAGGTTGAAATTACGGGCGGTGGGCGGCGGGGGTTAGGGCCAGCTTGCTGACGCGCTTAAGGCCAGTTGCGGAGGGTCTGGGCTATGATCTGCACCCCGTCTGGTATTTTTGAAGCCGGGATGGAGCTGTAGCCGAGGCGGTAGAGATTTTGCGGTGCATGGGTGCTGTCAAAAAAGGGTGCGCCCGGTTCTATCAGCACCGAGCGGGCCTGAAGGGCTTCGGCCAGCGCGACCGTATCTACCCCCTCGGGCGCGCGCATCCAGAAGGCGGAGCCGCCCGAGCCGCTCTTGCCGGCCAGGTGCAGCCCATGCAGCGCCATGGCCTCGCTCATGACCCGGCGGCGCTCGGCCAGAACGCCTGACATGCGCCGGATGAGAGCGTCGTAATGGCCCAGCCGCAAGAAATAGGCCGCGGTGCGCTGGATGTGGCCGGGCACATGGCGCAGGACCGAGGCGCGCAGCGCGCGGGCCTCGCGGATGAAGGGCCGCGAGCCGACAAGATAGCCCAGCCGCAGCCCCGGAAAGAGCGATTTGGAGAAACTGCCCACATAGACCACGCGGCCATCGCCATCGAGCGATTTGAGCGCCGGCGAGGGGGCGCCATCAAAGGACATTTCAAACTCGTAATCATCTTCCACGATCACTGCCCCCACCGCGCGCGCCTTTTCGAGCAGGGCACGGCGACGGGCCAAGGGCATGGTGGAGGTTGTGGGGCACTGGTGGCTCGGGGTGGTGAAGATGACATCGGTTTCGGCAGGGATGTCGGCGGGTATCAAGCCGTCATCATCAACGCCCACAGGGGCAATATGGCAGCGGGATTGGCTGAGGATATTGCGCAGGGAAGGGTAGCAAGGTTCTTCCACGGCGGCGGTGCGGCGCTGGGTGAGCAAAACTTGCGTGGCCAGCCAGAGCGCGTTTTGAGCGCCCATTGTCACCAGAATTTCCTCTGGCTCTGCGAGGATTCCCCGGCGCGGCAGGGTGTGGCGGGCGATGAATTCGATCAGCTCCGGGTCATCCTGATCGTAATAATCCGAGGTCAGCGGCTCGAAGTCTTTCTGACCCAGAGCTTGCAGAGCGCAGAGCCGCCAGTTGGCGTGGTCAAACAAGGTCGGGTCGGTTTGGCCATAGATGAAGGGAAAGCGAAAGCGCGCCCAGTCACGCGGTTTGACATGGGGCGTGCCACCGGAAAACCGCTGGCCTATGGCGCGCGACCAATCCAGCGCATCTTGCGGCTCCGGACGGGGCGGGAAGCTGGGGGGCTCTGGCGCATTCTCGGAGACGAAATAGCCAGAGCGCCCGCGCGAGCTGAGGTAGTCGTTGGCCAGAAGCTCGGTATAGGCGAGGGTGACGGTGATCCGGGAGACGCGCAGGTGTTGCGCAAGCCTGCGGGTGGAGGGGAGTTTCTCGCCCTTGCGCAGCCGACCCGAGAGAATGCCCTCAGCGACCATCTGCTGGATCTGGGCTTGGAGCGTTCCCTGAGCGTCAGGGTTGAGAAAGAAGGTTTCAACTGAAATCGCCATGGCCCTCAGCTTAGGCTGGACTGAAGCGGGTTGCAATCTGGACTTACGTTAGCCGAGCGGGTCGGGCGCGATGTTTGCGCCGCAGAGCAGCACGGCCACCCGCTCGCCCGCGCTGGGCCGGTAGGCGCCGCACATCAGCGCCGCGAGGGCTGTGGCCCCTGCGGGCTCCACCAGCAGGCGGCGCTCTTGCCAGAGCGCTTTTTGCGCAGCTGTGATGGTGGCGTCGGGCACAAGCACGCTGTGCACCCTGTGCTGGCAGGCGAGATCATAGCAGATCTGGCCGATCTTGCGCGCGCCAAGCGCATTGGCGGCGACGCCTGAGACCTGCACATCACAGGGGCCGCCTTGGGCCAGGGCCGCCTGGAGCGCGCAGGAGGTTTCAGGCTCGACGGCCACCACCTTGCGCGCGCCTGCGAGCCAGCCGAGCGCGCCAGCGATCAGCCCGCCTCCGCCCACGGCGATGAGCACGGTATCGGCCATGAGGCCCTGCGCCTCCCATTCGGCCATGCAGCTGCCCTGCCCCGCCACCGTGGCGGGGGCATCATAGGCGTGGATCTGCATGGCGCCCGAGGTGGCTTCATATTCGGCGGCGGCCTCGGCGGCGTTGGCGTATTCGCCTTGCACCACGGTGAGCTGGGCGCCTGTACGCTCGATGAGGGCGATTTTGGCGGGGCCGGCCATGTCGGGCACGAAAATATGCGCCCTATGGCCGAGCCTCTGCGCGGCATAGGCCACGGCAGCGCCGTGATTGCCACCTGAAGCGGCGACGAGACCGGCCTTGGGCACGGGGCCAGAGAGCAGCGTGTTGAACGCGCCGCGCGCCTTGAAGCTGCCCGTATGTTGGAGCTGCTCCAGTTTGAGCTCGACGGGAAAGGGCAGGCCGAAGCCCTGCACCTGCATCACGGGGGTGGTCTGGATATAGGGCGCGATGCGCGCGGCGGCGGCGCTGATCTGTGGTTTCCACTGCATGGGCTCGCGTCTCCGTCACTGGCCATTGAGCGCCAAAGCCTATAGGGCTTGGCCAGAGGTTCAAGTAGGGAATGAGTGCATGACTGATGACAGCAAGAGACGGTTTCGGGACGCCCACACCGACCGCGACACCGCCGAGCAGATACCCGATACGCCGCAAACCCGCGCGCCGGCCTATCGGCTGGCGTTTGCGGATGAGGATTTTCTGTGCCGTGACGAGCTGCGCCCCGTGCGGCTGCAACTGGAGCTGCTCAAACCGGAAATGATGCTCAACGAAAAGGGAATCGAGAGCACCATCGTTCTGTTTGGCGGGGCGCGGATTCCGGAGCCTGCGCAGAAAGACAGGGCGCGCACCGGCACGCTGGCGGAGCTGAGCCGCTTTTACGAGGAGGCACGCACGTTTGCGCGGCTGATGACGGAAAAGTCGATGCAGAGTTACGGGCGCGAAAACGTGATCGTGACCGGTGGTGGCCCCGGTGTGATGGAGGCGGGCAACCGTGGCGCAATGGACGCGGGCGGACACTCGATCGGCCTCAATATCGTGCTGCCGCACGAGCAGGCGCCGAACGCATATGTGACGCCGGGGCTGTGCTTTAATTTCCACTATTTCGCCATTCGCAAGATGCACTTTTTGATGCGCGCGAATGCGGTCTGTGTGTTTCCCGGTGGGTTCGGGACACTGGATGAGATGTTTGAATCGCTCACGCTCATCCAGACCGGGCGGATGAAGCGGATTCCTTTCCTGCTGTTTGGGCGCGCCTTCTGGGAGAAGATTGTCAACTGGGAGGCGCTGGCGGAGGCCGGGACGATCTCGCCCGAGGACCTCGACCTGTTCCGGTTTGTGGAGACAGCGCAAGAGGCGGTGGAGCTTATCGAAAATTGGGCCCCTGCGGCCGCGCGGGACGATATTCCGGGGCGGTGACAGAGGCTTTGCGCCGTGCCTGACGGCACGTCGCGGTGGGGGCCTCGGCTGCGCCTCGGCCCCCTTTTGGCGCTAAGCAGCGAGGCTGGCGCGGGTTTTTGTGATCATCAGGGCGGCTTCGGCGGCTTCGCGGCCCTTTTGCACGAAATGCTCGGCAAAGATCGCCATGTGGTGCTCTGTTTCGTGAAACTGGTGGGGTGTGAGCGACACGCTGAGCACGGGCACGCCTGTCTCAAGCCCGGCGCGCATGAGGCCATCGACCACGGCTTGGGCGACGAACTCGTGGCGGTAGATGCCGCCATCGACCACGAGGGCCGCCGCAGCCACGGCGGCGTAGCGGCCTGAAGCGGCCAGATCGCGCGCCAGAAGCGGCATTTCGAAGGCGCCGGGCACATCGAAGACATCGACCTGTGCGGCGGGGATGCGCTGGGTGAACCCCTCCAGAGCGCGGCTGGTGATGCTGGCGTGCCAGCTGGCCTTGATAAAGGCGTAGCGGGGCAGTGTCTGTGCTTTGTTCATGATGTCACTCCTTTCAGCTTTAGACACGTGCCCAGAGCATAAAGGGACAGCTTTGCGCTGCGGGCTGCGCCCACATCGCTTTTGCTGCTCTCTCCCATCCGGACTGTGACCGTCGGCTCCGGAATTGCACCGGATCTGCTGACACCTTTTGTGGTTCCACAAAGTTTCCGAAAACCGGTTCCCAGTTTTCGGTTCGTGGACACTCAAAGCCGCTCGCGGGCTTGCCCTTGGCTTGCGCCGCAGGCTTTACCGCCGGTGGGGAATTTCACCCCGCCCTGAGAACGCGCTGACGTTGGCACAGAATTTGGGGCGGGGGAAGGGGCTTTGCCCCTCTTGGCCCATGGCCAATTCACCCCAAGGTATTTGCGACCAGAAGAAGCAGGGGCAGTTCAGGCGAAGGCGGCGCCGGCGCGGATATGGCCGGTTGTTTCGCCGGCGAAGTTGAGGATTGGCGCATTGAGGCGTTTGAGGGTGGCGGGATGCTTGGGATCAAGCAGGCCCAGCCGCAGCAGGATGGCGGCAATCGCGCATTCGGCGCCGCGGGTGGAGCCATCCACGATTTTGAGGGCAATGCCGATTTTCTTTTCGGGCACGATGGCGATGAAGAAAGCTTCGGCGCCTGTTTTGAGGGCCACGCGGCCGTTCATGGCGCGCATGAGCTCGGTGCAGGCGCGGCCCTCGCCAGCCACCAGTTCGGGGTATGTGCGCATGGCGTCGCGCAGGCGGGCGGCGGCTTTTTCGCGGCTGTTGCCGCCATCGGAGGCGGCGGCAAAAAAGGCCATGGCGCGGGCCACCCCATGCAGCGTGGCTGCGAAGTTGGGGGCGGAGCAGCCATCAATGCCGTAGCCGGGGCTGGTTTCTTGCGTGAGCTCTTCAAAGGCGGCGCGGCAGGCCTTTTGCACCGGGTGATCTGGCGCGACATATTGGGGGTCTTTGCTGCCGAGGTGGCGGCTCAGGGTGAGAAAGCCCGCGTGTTTGCCGGAGCAGTTGTTGTGGTAGCGGCAGGGGGAGGCATCGGTTTTGTGCATCTTGATCAGGTCGGCCTCATCACGCGGGGCCTGGGGGCCGCAGTTGAGATCGGCATCTGTCAGGCCGAGATCCTTGAGCCAGTTTTGCACCCTATCGGTGTGGATGGGTGCGCCCTGGTGGGAGGCGCAGGCGAGCGCGAGCTGTTCGCCGGTGAGGCCAAAAGCATCTGCGGCGCCGCTCTCGAGCAGCGGCATGGCTTGCAGCATTTTGGAGGAAGAGCGCGGCAGCACGGTGAGGTTTGGGTCGCCCCAGCTTTCGAGGATCTCTCCGCCCGGCCCGCAGACGACGGCATGGCCCATGTGGAGGCTTTCCAGAAAGGGGCCACGCCAGATTTCGGCCATGGATACTGCTGCGGTCATGTCTGTCTCCCGAAAACTTGTGCGATTTTCCGCCAATTGCTCTTTCGTATATGGCAGTTTTCAGGGTAATGTCGCAATGTCGAGTGGAAAACGGCCCGAAAAGAATATTGGCAAAAGCCGCGGGCCAGGTGGAATTGAGGCAACGGACGGCTGGAGGCTGGAGAATATGGGATTACGATTTGCGCAAAATATGGCTTGTGCGGTTTTTCTGGCATTGGGCGCTGGCGGCGTAAACGCGCAGGAGACAAGCGACAACCAGGTTGCCACAAAGACGGCCTGGGCGGTGTTTGCGGACAGCAACCCAAAGGAATGTTGGGCGGTGAGTGCGCCCAAGGAAACGGTCAACACCAAGGATGGGCGCGAGGTGGCGGTGCGCCGGGGGGATATTCTGTTGATGACCTTTTTCCGCCCTGCGGCACAGGTGAGCGGGCAGCTGGCCTTCACGGGGGGCTACCCGTTTGCGAAAGGCTCGACGGTTTCCATGAACATTGACGGCACGGTGTTTGAGCTGTTCACGGACGGTGAATGGGCCTGGGCGGCATCGGCGGCAGAGGATGCCAAGATTGTCGCGGCCCTCAAGCGCGGCTCCAACGCGGTTTTGACCGCCCGCTCCGGGCGCGGCACACAGACCAAGGACAGTTTTTCGCTCTCGGGCTTTACGGCGGCTGTGGAAGACGCGGAAAAGCGCTGTAACTAGGCCCCCGGGCAGGTGAGGTGACGAAAGGCGCGGGCAGTGGTCTGCGCTTTTTGCTAGTGGCAGGCAGCGGCCAAATCTGCGCGTGATTTTATGTGAAGGGTCGCGCATGTGCTGGGGGCGGTGAGCGCAAGCCTGTGCAGTTTCGGGCGCATCTCGCGGTGCATCCAGAGCATCATGGGGTAGAGCTTGTGGGATGCTTTCCAGAGCTTGCAGCCCTGTGGCGCGCCGTCTTTGCCTGTCAGAAGCGAGCTGATCTGGCGTTTGGTGGCCCAGAAGAGATGTTGCGAAAGCGGCAAGTCGATGTGGATGAAGGTATCTGCGCGCGCCAGGCGGGCTGTGATGCTGCTCCAGGGGCCGACGCCATCAAGGATCCAAGCGTCGCGGGCGATGAGCGCTTTGTGGGCGGCCTGAAATTGGTCTGGCGGTGTGGGCTGCCAGTTTGGCTGCCAGAGCAGATCATCTAGCGCATGGTGGTGCAGGGCGTATTTTTGCGCCAGCGCCCGAGCGAGGCGGGATTTGCCGCCGGCTGCATTGCCGATGATCATGACCCGTTTCACGGGGGCCAGCCGATAAGGATGGCGCGGAAATCATTGACATTGGTGCCGGTTGGTCCGGGTGTGAACAGCGCTTGGGCGGCGGCAAAGGCTGTGTAGGCGTCATTGTCTGCGAGCGCTTTGAGCGGGTCGGTGCCGGCGGCGCGGATGAGCGCGGCGGTTTGGCCTGTGGCAAAGGCGCCGGCGTTGTCTTCGGAACCGTCGATTCCGTCGGTATCGGCGGCGAGCGCGTTGATCTGTGGCGCGCCGTCAATGCCGAGTGCGAAGGCCAGCAGGTATTCGCTGTTGCGCCCGCCGCGGCCCTGGCCTGTGAGGGTGACTGTTGTTTCGCCGCCTGAGAGGATGAGGCGCGGGGCCATGCTGGCTTTGGCGTAGGCGGCATGGGCCGCGCCGAGGCGGCGCGCCTCGCCTTCCAGATCGTCACCGAGGATCTCAACGGGCCAGCCCCGGGCTGCGCCGACCCGTGCCGCAGCGGCGAGGGACTGTGCGGCAGAGGCGATGACATGCACCTCATGGTTGGCAAACACCGGATCGGAGGGCACCGGGGGCTCGGGGGCTGTCTGGAGGTGGTGCAGCAGATGTGCGGGCAGGGTTATCTTGTGCTGTTCAAGCGCCGCGCGCGCGGTGGCGCGGTTGGACCAGGAGGGCACAGTGGGGCCGGAGGCGACTTCGGCCGGGTCATCACGCGGGACATCGGAGACCACGAGGCTGACCATGCGGGCCTGTGTGGCTGCGGCAAGGCGGCCGCCCTTCACGCGGCTGAACATCTTGCGAATGGCATTCATGGCGCTGATCGGCGCGCCGCAAGCCAGCAGCGCCTCATTGAGGGTCTGTTCATCCTTGAGCGTGAGCCCGGCGGCGGGGGCGGCCAGCAGCGCAGACCCGCCGCCACAGACCAGTGCAATGACCAGGTCATGGGGCGTGAGATCCTTGATCTGGTCAAAGAGCGCTGTTGTGGCCGCGAGGCCTGCGGCATCGGGGACCGGGTGGGCGGCCTGGAGCACTTTGATTTGGCGGGTGGGCGCGCCAAAGCCATAGCGGGTGACCACGCAGCCCGACAGGGGCGTGGGCCAGAGCTGTTCGAGCGCGGCGGCCATTTGTGCCGCCCCCTTGCCAGCGCCAATCACCACTGTGCGGCCTCTCGTGGGCGGCTGCGGCAAATGGTTGGCCAGCGCCTGCAAGGGATCGGCCGCTGTTATGGCGGTGTCAAAAAGCGAGGTGAGAAGGGCTTTGGCGCGCGGTTCCATGGCGCAAGCTTAGCGCTTCGCCGGGCGGGGGCAACTCAATAAGCACAGATCGCACAGCCCATAGAAAAGCCCCCGCACGGCCGGTGCGGGGGCTTAGAGCGCAGGTGCGCGTGGCTTAGGAGCGGCCTTTCCAAGGCACGAGGCGGCGCTCGGCCACGCGCATCAGGATGTCGATGCTGTAGCCGATGATCCCGATGAGGATGATGCCCATGATGACAATGTCGGTGAGCTGGAAGCGCGCGGCGACCATGATCATCATACCGGCCCCCTTTTCCGCGGCGACAAGTTCTGCGGCGACAACAGTGCCCCAGCAGACCCCCATGGCGACGCGCGCGCCTGTGAAGATTTCGGGCAGGCTATTGGGCACGATCACATGGCGCATGAGCTGCCATTTGGAGGCCCCGAGCGAATAGGCGGCGTGCACTTTTGTGATGTTCACACCGGAGACACCGGCCCGCGCGGCGATGGCCATGATCCAGAGCGCCGCGAGGAACAGCAGGATGATTTTGCCAACCTCGCCAATGCCAAACCAGATGATCACCAGCGGGATCAGAGCGAGGGGCGGAACGGGGCGCATGAATTCGACGATCGGATCAAACCAGCCACGGAACCAGTTGGACAGACCCATGGCATAGCCCAGCGGGATGCCCACCAGCGCGCCGAGCGCGAAGCCTACGACCACCCGGAACAGCGAGTAGCCCAGATGTTCCCAGAGGGTGAAGCCCTGATAGCCTTCGGTGGCAACTTCAAAGAAGCGCTCGATCACTTTTTCGGGCGGTGGCAGCCAGATTGGCTCCATTTGCATCCCGCCGGGCGGGGTGATCTGGATGGCGCCCTTGTCGGTGAGGGAGACCTCGCCGGCGCGCACGAAGACCGATTGGCCAATGCTGATGGGTTGGCCATCAATTGCGATCACTTTGGCCCCGTCACGGCGTTTTGCGCCATCGTTCTTGTCAAAGAGGACCGTCTTTGTGCGCCCCGCCGAGACCAGCGCGGCATCATTTTTGGCAAAACCTGCGCCCTCGTCCACTTCGGGCATGGCAGGGTCTTCGCCGAACTTGTGAACGCGCAGGGTGATGGTGGCTTTGTCGGTGTTTCCGTTGCCGTCGTCGAGCGTGTAGGTCAATTCGGTGTCGCCGATGAAGGGGGCAGGGGCGTGGATGGGCGCCCATTTGGAGCCGGTGAACGCCCCCCAGAGCAGGAAGATGGCAATGACGGAGATCACACTTGCCCAGCGGTCGGGCCGCACGGCGCTTTCATCGCCGAAGGTGACTGTCTTCAGCGAAGTGAAATCGGCGGTTTTCGCCATGATCCTGGCAAAGCCGAACCGCACGATAAAGAAGCCCAGCAGAAACAGGGCGATATAGATCAGCAGGACAGTCATGCGCTTGCCTCCTCGGAACGACCCATGATTTCTTCTTCCATGTCCCAGATCATGCTGAGAATTTCCTCGCGTTTCTCGCCAAACTCGGGGTGCTTTTTCACCTCGCGCAGGTCTTGGCCCACGCCCATATCGGCAAAGGGCAGGCGGTATTCGCGGTGAATGCGTCCCGGGCGCGGGGCCAGAACGAGCAGGCGCTCGCCCAGTAACAGGGCCTCTTCAACCGAATGGGTGATGAGGATGATGGTTTTGCCGGTCTCTTTCCAAAGCTTGAGCACAAGCCCCTGCATTTTTTCACGGGTGAGCGCGTCGAGCGCGCCGAGAGGTTCGTCCATCAGGATCACGTCGGGGTCATTGGCAAGGCAGCGGGCCAGAGCCACGCGCTGCTGCATTCCGCCCGACAGCTCGAAGACGGATTTTTCCTTGAAATCCTTGAGGCCGACAATATCCAGCAGGTGGTCGACCGTGTCGCGCCATTGGGCTTCGCTCTGGCCTTTCATGCGGGGGCCGAAGCTGACGTTTTCGCGCACGCTCATCCACTCAAAGAGAGCGCCTTGCTGAAAGACCATGCCGCGCTCGGCGTCGGGGCCTGTGATCAGGTGGTCATTGAGGGTCATCTTGCCTTCGGTGGGGGCTAGGAAGCCTGCAATGATGTTGAGAAGCGTTGTCTTGCCGCAGCCTGAGGGGCCCAGCACGCTCATCAGCTCGCCGGACTGGATGTTCAGGGAAATATCTTTGAGCGCCTGCACATGGCTGCCATTGGGCAGATCAAACCGCATGGAAATTTTATCAATTGAAAGAGTAGACATGCCCGCCTTTCGGAGCCGGAGGCTCTTGTTTTTATGGCCCATTCACCTGAAATTGCAGGGTGTGCGCCGCTTTTGCGAGAGGGTGCGCAGCAAGGCCTGTGCCCTGCTGCGCCCGTTGGTTTACATACCTTTTGCGGCTTGCAGCGGGCCTGTGTTGACGGTGCCTGAATAGGTGTCCAGTGCGGCGTCAATGCTGCCGGCTTCAAGGAAGACATCTGCGACGCCTTTCATGAAGGTCTGGGCGTTGCCCCCGAGCCAGCCTGAGGCCAGCTGCTCGTCAACCGTTGGGAAGGTGAAGGTTGCAATCGTGTCCTTCGTGGCCTGCTCGTCCATGCCCGCGTCTTTGGCGATGACGGGGAGCATTTTGGCATGGTTGGCCTCATCGGCCCACATGGCGTTGGCGTCAGCTGTCACTTTCAGGAATTTCGCGACCAGATCACCGTTCTCGGCCACAAAACCTGCCGGGGCAGATGTGACGTCAAAGACCAGAATGCCGAGCGCTGTTTTTTCGTCACCCGTGAGGAGCACATTGCCGTGCTCTTTGGCACGGCGCAGCGAGCCGCCCCAGCCGCAGAACATATCTACCGCGCCCTGCGCGATTGCGGCGGCACCTTCTGGTGGGTTCATGTTGACCACTTCCATCGAGCCGACATCAACGCCGAAATGGCTCATCTGCTTGAGGAAGCCGTAGTGTGCGGCGGTGCCCAACGGCACGGCGACTTTCTTGCCGGCCAGCTCGCCGGCGTTTGTTTTATCGATTTCCAGCGCTTCGGCCACCACGCAGTTATCGTTTTCGGCATAGCTGACGGCGACATCAATGATCTGGAGGTCCTGACCGCCGGATGTGGCCACCACGAAAGGCGGCACGCCTTGGCTGACCGAGATGTGCACGTCGCCAGAGGCCATGGCGGCGCTCATTTCGGTGCCCGAGCCAAAGGCACGCCAGTTGACTTTAACGCCCATGGCGTCGTCATAGGCGCCGGCGACTTTGTGGTGTTGGAAGGGCATGGGCCATTCCTGAAAGAAGGCAACGGTAATTTCATCAAGCGCAGAGGCCTGGCTTCCCGTGATCATGGCTGTAGCTGCGACCGCAGAAAGAAGAGTTGATTTGAGTGTCATGGAATAGCTCCCGTTGGTGTTGCACGCCTGTGCGGCGCGGCCCTCCAGTTGATCTGGATTTTGGGCGTTTTGGAAAGGGCGCACCCGCCTTGGCGCACCCCTTGGCCGCATGAGGGCTTAAATGCTGATTCCCTTCAACGGTTATTTTGTGGAATGCGCGGTATTTTCAGCTTTCTGGAAAACTGTATTTGGCCGGTTTGGCCTATTGTTGCGCAACAAAACTTGGCTGTGCTGAAAAAACGGGCTGGCTGTGTTCGTTGGTTTTGGTCTTATATGACAAAACGGACTGGCCCTATCAGATTCGCACAAAATAGCGCTCTTCTGGGCATAGAATTTGATCAAAACCAGAGCACATCTGCGCTCTGAACGGAGGCTTCTTGAAATGGACGGCAATCTTACTCCCAATGACATCAGCCATATTGTTGACGCGGATCGCGCGCATGTCTGGCATCACCTGACCCAGCACAAGCCGTTTGAAACGGGTGAGCCGCGGGTCATCATTGAAGGCAAGGGGATGCGTGTCTGGGATCAGCATGGCAAGGAGTGGCTGGATGCGGTGTCGGGCGGAGTCTGGACTGTCAATGTGGGCTACGGGCGCGAGAGCATTGCCAATGCGGTGCGCGACCAGCTGATCAAGCTGCCCTATTTTGCCGGCTCGGCGGGCTCTGTTCCCGGCGCCTTGTTTGCGGAGAAGCTGATCAGCAAGATGCCCGGCATGAGCCGTGTCTATCAGACAAACTCCGGCTCGGAGGCCAATGAGAAGGCCTTCAAGATGGTGCGCCAGATCAGCCACAAGCGCTATGGCGGCAAGAAATACAAGATCCTGTATCGCGACCGCGATTATCATGGCTCCACCCTTGCCGCGATGTCGGCAGGCGGTCAGGACGAGCGCAACGCCCAATACGGCCCCTTCGCGCCCGGTTTCGTGCGCGTGCCGCATTGCATGGAGTATCGCGCACAATGGGACCTCACGGGCGAGGCCTATGCCGCTGCAAGCGTGAAGGCGATTGAAGAGGTCATTCTGGCGGAAGGCGCGGACACCATCGGCGCGCTCTGCCTTGAGCCTGTGACAGCGGGGGGCGGGGTGATTCCTGCGCCTGAGGGCTACTGGCCGCTCATTCAGGAGCTGTGCCGCAAGTATGACATTCTCTTGCACATCGACGAGGTTGTCTGTGGGGTGGGCCGCACGGGCACGGAGTGGTTCGGGTATCAGCACTATGGTATCGAGCCTGATTTTGTGACCATGGCCAAGGGTGTGGCCTCGGGCTATGCCGCGATTGCCTGCTGTGTGACCAACGAGCGTGTTTTTGAGATGTTCAAGGACGACGACACCGACCCGCTCAACTACTTCCGCGATATTTCCACATTCGGGGGCTGCACGGCGGGGCCGGCGGCGGCGCTGGAGTGTTTCCGCATCATCGAGGACGAGAACCTGCTGGAAAACACCACCAAGATGGGCGCGCGCTTCATGGACAACCTGCGTGCGCTTCAGGAGAAGCACAAGGTTATCGGCGATGTGCGCGGGCTTGGTCTTTTCTGCGGGGCCGAGCTTGTGGCGGACCGCGCCAGCAAGGAGCCTGTGGCCGAGAAGATGGTGGCGCAGGTTGTGGCCGAATGCGGCAAGCGCAACGTGATCATCGGCGCGACGAACCGCTCGATTCCGGGCTTTAACAACACGCTGTGTTTCTCGCCGGCGTTGATTTCGACGCCCGATGTCATTGACGAGATCACCGAGGCGGTGGACGGGGCGCTGGGCGCGGTCTTTGGCTAAGCGGGTGAACGACATGGGCCAGCCTGTGGGCTGGCCTGTGACGCTTGAGCTGCCGCGGCCTGCACCAGAGCGCGTGCGGCTGGCGGGGCGGTTCTGTAGTGTGGTGCCGCTTGACGCAGAGGCGCATGGCGCTGCGCTTTGGCAGGCGTTTTCGCAGGATGCTTTGGGGGCGAACTGGACGTATCTGCCGATTGGGCCTTACGCGTTCGAGGCGGACTTCCTGGCGTTCTTGAGCGCGGCTGAGGCCAGTGCGGACCCGCTCTATTTCACCGTGCTGAACGGTGAGGGGCGTGCTGTAGGCCATGCGACGTTTCTGAGGATCGACCCCGCGAATGGGGTGATTGAGGTTGGATTTATCCACTTTTCGCCGCTCATGCAGCGCACGCCGATGAGCACGGAAGCGATGTATCTGATGATGCACTATGTTTTTGAGACGCTTGGCTACCGGCGCTATGAGTGGAAATGCGATGCTTTGAACGCGCCGTCGGTTGCTGCCGCCAAGCGGCTTGGGTTCACCTTTGAGGGCGTGTTCCGGCAGGCCGTTGTCTATAAGGGGCGCAACCGTGATACGGCGTGGCTTTCTGTGATTGACGGCGCTTGGCCTGCTTTGAAGGCGCGGTTTGAGCGCTGGTTGGACCCGGGCAATTTTGACACCGAGGGGCGGCAGAAGGCTTCATTGTAGGATCGAATTTGCTTTGCAAATCCGATCCGTTGGGGGACGCTGTCCCCCTGATTCAAAAGCCCTGCTTTTGAATCCCCCCCTGGGATATTTCGAGCAATAAGAAAGGTGCAGGGGCTTTGCTTTAGAGCTGACGGACCGCGCCTTTGGCGGCGGAGGTCGTCATGGAGGCGTAGGCCTTCAGCGCGGTTGTGACTTTGCGTTTGCGTTCTTTGGCGGGCTGCCAGCCTTTGTCATCTTGCGCGCGGCGGCGGGCGTTGAGCTCGGCGTCATCGACTGCAAGGTTGATTGTGCGGTTGGGGATGTCGATCTCGATGAGATCGCCATGCTCCACGAGGCCGATGAGCCCGCCTTCGGCCGCTTCGGGGGAGACATGGCCGATGGAGAGGCCGGATGTGCCACCCGAGAAGCGGCCATCGGTGAGCAGGGCGCAGGCCGCGCCGAGGCCCTTGGATTTGAGGTAGGAGGTTGGGTAGAGCATTTCCTGCATCCCCGGGCCGCCGCGCGGGCCTTCGTAGCGGATGACCACCACGTCGCCAGCTGTGACCTTGCCTGTGAGGATGTCGCTCACGGCCTGATCCTGGCTTTCGCAGACATAGGCGGGGCCGGAGAACGTGAGGATGCTGTCATCGACGCCCGCTGTTTTGACGATGCAGCCATCTTCTGCGAGGTTGCCGAAGAGCACGGCGAGGCCGCCATCCTGGCTGAAGGCGTGTTCTTTGGTGCGGATGACGCCTTCTTTGCGGTCCAGGTCGAGCGCAGGGTAGCGGCGGTTTTGGGAGAAGGCGACCTGTGTGGGCACGCCGCCTGGTGCTGCGCGGTAGAACTCGTGCACGGCTTCATCGGTGCTTTGGGCCACATCGTATTTGGCCAGCGCCTCGGCCATGGTTGGGGCGTGCACGGTGGGCAGATCGCGGTGGATGAGGCCAGCGCGGTCAAGCTCGCCCAAGATGGCCATGATGCCGCCGGCGCGGTGGACGTCTTCCATATGCACATCATCTTTGGCGGGGGCGACTTTGCACAGGCAGGGAACCTTGCGGCTGAGCCTGTCGATATCCTGCATCGAAAAGTCGATCTCGCCTTCGTGGGCGGCGGCGAGGAGGTGCAGAACGGTGTTGGTGGAGCCGCCCATGGCGATGTCGAGCGTCATGGCGTTTTCAAACGCTTTGAAGCTGGCGATGTTGCGGGGCAGGACGGAATAATCCTCGCCCTCGTAGAACCGCTTGCAGAGATCGACGACGCGGTGGCCTGCTTCGCGGAAGAGCGCTTCGCGGTCGGCGTGGGTGGCGAGGACCGAGCCGTTTCCCGGCAGGGAAAGGCCGAGGGCCTCTGTGAGGCAGTTCATCGAGTTGGCGGTGAACATGCCCGAGCAGGAGCCGCATGTCGGGCAGGCGGAGCGCTCGATCGCTTCGACTTGCTCATCTGACATGTTTTCATCGGCGGCGGCGACCATGGCATCGACGAGGTCAATTGCCTTTTCTTCGCCGTCCCAGACAACCTTGCCCGCTTCCATCGGCCCGCCGGAGACAAAGACACAGGGGATGTTGAGGCGCATGGCGGCCATGAGCATTCCGGGGGTGATCTTGTCGCAATTGGAGATGCAGACCATGGCATCGGCGCAATGGGCGTTGACCATATATTCGGTGCTGTCGGCGATGATCTCGCGGCTGGGCAGCGAGTAGAGCATCCCGTCGTGGCCCATGGCGATGCCGTCATCGACGGCGATGGTGTTGAATTCTTTGGCGACGCCACCAGCCTTTTCCACTTCGCGGGCCACGAGCTGGCCCAGATCTTTCAGGTGGACATGCCCCGGCACGAACTGGGTGAAGGAGTTGACAATGGCGACGATGGGTTTGCCGAAGTCATCATCTTTCATGCCTGTTGCGCGCCAGAGGCCGCGGGCTCCGGCCATGTTGCGGCCGTGGGTGCTGGTGCGGGAACGAAGAACGGGCATGAAGACCTCCTGAATTTATCTGGGAGGCAATGTGCATATGGGCGCGCCAAAGGCAAGGGCGGGCAGTGGCGCGGCTTCTGCGCGCTATTGGCGCAGCCAGCGCGGCGGTTCGGGCGAAGCGATTGCGCGGCACTTAGAAGGCGGCTAAAGGAGAGGCAAGTTTAGAAACCGGCGATTTGGAGAGACACAGATGTCAAATGCACAGCTTGAAGCGGCAATCGAAGCGGCATGGGAGGCGCGTGACGCGATCACCGCCGCGACAACGGGCGAGACCCGTGACGCTATTGAAGACACGCTCGCGGCACTTGACAGCGGCAAGCTGCGCGTCGCCGAGAAGCAGGACGACGGAAGCTGGCATGTGAACCAATGGGCCAAGAAAGCCGTGCTTCTGGGGTTCCGCATCAAGGATATGGAAATTCAGGAAGGCGGCCCGCAGGCCGGCGGCTGGTGGGACAAGGTGGACAGCAAGTTCATGGGCTGGAAGGCCGAAGACTGGAAAACCGCAGGTTTCCGCGCTGTGCCCAACTGTGTGGTGCGCAAAAGCGCCTATATTGCGCCCGGTGTTGTGCTTATGCCCTCATTTGTGAACATTGGTGCCTATGTGGACAGCGGCACGATGGTGGACACTTGGGCGACTGTCGGCTCGTGTGCGCAGATTGGCAAAAACGTGCATCTTAGCGGCGGCGTGGGCATTGGCGGTGTTTTGGAGCCGATGCAGGCGGGGCCGACCATTATTGAAGACAACTGCTTTATCGGCGCGCGCTCAGAGGTTGTGGAAGGCTGCATCGTGCGCGAAGGCTCTGTGCTGGGCATGGGTGTTTTCATCGGCCAGTCGACCAAGATTGTTGACCGCGAAACCGGCGAAGTGATGTATGGCGAAGTGCCGGCGGGCTCTGTTGTTGTGGCAGGCTCGATGCCGAGCAAGAACGGCGTGAACCTTTACTGCGCCGTGATCGTGAAGCGGGTGGACGAGCGCACGCGCTCCAAGACCTCGATCAACGAGTTGCTCAGGGACTGATCGCTCTATCAGCGAAAACCCTTAAGGCGCGGCGACGGAAGTTGCCGCGTTTTGCGTTTCAGACCTTGAGCAAGGGAGAGAACGCGATGGCGAGACTGGTGATATTGACGGCATTGATTGGCGTTGGTTTGTGGATGCAGGCCAACGGGCTGGTGTGAGCGGGCCGCTTTGCGCGGGTTGACTTGGCTTGCGGCTTTCGCCAAGCCTGCGCGCAAGTGAGCGAGGGAGCCGCGCGATGGCCGAAGAGAGCGAAAAGAAGAAAAAAGCCAAGAAGCCCCAGCAGGTTTACACCCTGCTGGTGGAGATTGGCCGCAAGGAAGGCGACGGGCTGCCCAAGGGCGCGACCGGCGCGGCACTTGTGATTTACGCCAGCGGTGTGGACGAGGCCGAGGCTGTGCGCGAGACCGTGGCCATTCTCAAGCAGGCCGATACCGCGCCTTTGGATGTGACGGGGTATGGCACGCTGGAAGAGCGCGAGGCGCTGGGCCATGACATCCCGGAAGAAGAGCGCGCGCTGATGGCGCGGGCGCTGGCGGAGAACGCCGTGATTGTGGCGCAGATGGAGCCGCATTTTGAGGGCCAGGGCTACACAAGCGAGAGCGAGCACTGAGATGCCCCAAGCGCCTGTCAGAATTGCGATCAACGGCTTCGGGCGGATTGGCCGCTCGATCCTCAGGATGTTGCATGGCGCGCGGGCGGGTGAGTTTGAGGTCGTTTTGATCAACGATATCGCGCCGCTTGAGAGCTGTGCCTATTTGTTTGCTTATGACAGTATTTTCGGCCCGTTTCCCGGCCAGGTCGAGCACGGCGATAAGCGGCTGGATGTGGAGGCGCGGAGCTATCCGTTTCATGCCGAGGCCGATATTCGCGCGCTGGATCTGAGCGGTGTGGATGTGCTTTTGGAGTGCACGGGCGCGGCGGGCAACCGTGCGGTGGCCGAGCGTGGGCTTGAGGCAGGGGCGAAAGCTGTGCTGATCTCCGGCCCCTCGGAGGCGGCGGACAAGACTGTTGTTCTGGGGGCAAACGAAGCCCAGCTTGGCGCGCACCGGATTGTCAGCAATGCCAGTTGCACGACCAATGCGCTTGCGCCGCTCTTGCGCCTTTTGGACGAGGGCTGGGGCGTTCAAAGCGGGCATATGACCACGGTGCATTGCTACACGGGCAGCCAGCCGACGATTGACAAGCCGAGGGGCGATTTGGTGCGCAGCCGCGCGGCGGCGCTCTCGATGGTTCCGACGACGACGAGCGCAGCCAAGCTGATTGACGTGGTTCTGCCCAAGCTGGCGGGGCGGATCGAGGCGCGCGCGGTGCGTGTGCCGACGGCGAGTGTTTCGGCGATTGACCTTGCGGTGCAGCTCTCAAAGCCGGCCACTGTGGCCGCTGTGAACGCGGCCTTTGAAGCGCGGGCCAAGGATAGCCCGCTCTTTGGCTATATCATCCAGCCGCTTGTTTCGACCGACCTGCGCGCGCGGCCTGAAAGCATCATCCTGTCAGGGCGCGAAACCAGCGTCTCGGTGGGTGGCTTGCTGCGGGTATTTGGCTGGTATGACAACGAATGGGGCTTCTCCAGCCGAATGCTCGATATGGCCCGCCTGATGGCGCGGCGCTGAGGCGCTTTGAGTTGGATCAGATTTGCGCTAGGCTTTTTGCAACCGGCGGGTCAAGCGGAGAGTGCCATGAATATTTCGGGAGCGGCGAAGGCGGCGGGGCTGCCTGTGAAGACGGTGCGCTATTATGCCGATATCGGGCTGGTGGAGCCCGCGGCGCGCACGGCGGCGGGCTATCGCGCCTATGATGATGTGAGCCTGCGCAAGCTAACCTTTGTGGGCCGTGCGCGGCGGTTTGGCTTTTCGATTGCGCAGTGTCGCGAGCTTTTGGGGCTATATGAAGATGCCGCGCGCAGCAGCGCGGAGGTGCGCCAGATTGCAGCGGCGCGGTTGGAAGACATCCGCACCAAGCAGCGCGAGCTGGAAAAGCTGGCGGCTGAACTGGAGCTGCTTGTGGGAGCCTGCTGCGGAGACGAGAGGCCGGATTGCCCCATTTTGGATTACTTGAGCTAGGGGCAAGATCTGGCCGGTTTGCCCTGTGGCGAGGGCGCTTGCGAGTATTTTTGCCAAGAAAAAGCCAGGGCTCAGGAAAGTCAGGGCTCAGGACAGGCCCAATCGTTTGAGCGCGGGTTTGAGCGTTTCGGCGACATGGTCGATGAAGAGACGCACTTTTGGGTCTTGGAGTTTGCGGTGCGGATAAAGGCAGACAAGGCTCGTGGGCAGTGGCGGGGTTTCAGCGAGCAGTTCCACAAGCGCGCCTGACGCCAGCGCTTGGGCGACTTCAAAGCGCGGCTTATTGGCGATGCCTTCGCCCTTGAGCGCCCAATCGGTGAGGATATCGGAGCTGTCGGCATCAAAGCGGCCCTGCACATTGAGTTTGAGCGGGCCTTCTTTTGTGCCGAGGGTCCAGAAATACTCGGGTGAGCGTGGATACCGCAGCAACAGGCAATTGTGCGCGAGCAGCGCTTGCGGGGTTTTGGGGACGCCGTGCGCTGCGAGATAGGACGGGGCGGCCACAAGTGCGCGGGGGCATTCCGCGAGTTTGCGTTGCTTGAAATTGCTGTCAGGTGGGTTGCCGAGCTGGAAGGCGATGTCGAGCCGGTCTTCCAGCAGGTCGACTTTGCGGTCAGACAGGCGCAGCTGCACCTGCACCTCGGGGTGGGCCTTTGCAAAGGCGGGCACCAGGGGCGCGAGCAGGCGCTGACCGAGCCCGAGCGGTGCGGAAACCCGCAACGCGCCGCGCGGCTGGCCAGAGAAGCCTGCAAGGGCGGCTTCGGCATCTTCGAGGGTCGCAATGACCTTGCGGGCGTGATCATAGAAGAGCTGGCCTGCCTCGGTGGTGCGCAGCTTGCGGGTGGTGCGGTCAAACAGGCGCGCGCCGAGGCGTTTTTCAAGCTCTTTGATGCGGTTGGAGGCGACGGCGGGTGTGAGGCGCATATCCCGCCCTCCCGAGGTGATTGAGCCAAGCTCAACCACGCGGCAGAAAACCTTGATGCTTTCGATATAGGGCATGGTATCCTCTTTCCTGTTGGGCAAGTATGGCAGACGGCGGGACGATTTATTTTATAAAATTTGTTGAAAGTGTCTCGCCAAACAGGCGCTATCGTTGAAAGCTGTGGCGGCGTAAGCTGGCGCGGGAAGCCAATGCGGAGGCGAGGCCATGGGCAAGATGCGCCATGAGATCAGATTTATCCTGAACGGTGAGGAGGTGCGGCTGCACGAGCTGGGCGCTCAGCAGACTTTGCTGGATTACCTGCGCATAGCGCGGCGGCTGACGGGCACGAAAGAGGGCTGTGCCGAGGGCGACTGCGGCGCCTGCACCGTGCTTGTCGGGCGGCTGACCGAGGCTGGCTTGCGCTATGAGACGGTGAACGCCTGTATCCGCTTTCTCGCCAGCCTTGATGGGTGCCATGTGGTGACGATCGAGCATCTGCGCGGGGCTGAGGGCGGCCTGCATCCTGTGCAGCAAGCGATGGTGGAGGTGCATGGCAGCCAATGTGGCTTTTGCACGCCGGGCATTGTGATGTCGCTTTATGCGCTGTGGATGGAGGCGGCTGCACCGAGCGATGCGCAGATCGAGACGGCCTTGCAGGGCAATCTTTGCCGCTGCACAGGCTATGAGCCGATCTTCAAGGCGGCGCGGGCGGCAGCGCAGATGGGCGACCCTGCGGCGGATCCGCTGGCGCTTGAGCGTGCTGATGTGGCCAAACGGCTTGCGGCGCTGGCCGATGGCGCGCGAGTGGATGTGAACCGTGCGGGCGACCGTGCGATCTTGCCTGCGCGTGTTGAGGACTTGGCCGAGGTTCTGGCAGAGCACCCGGATGCGACGCTTGTGGCCGGAGCGACAGATGTGGGCCTTTGGGTGACCAAGATGATGAAGCCGATCACCCCTGCGGTGTTTATCGGGCATCTCGTTGAGCTCAGGACTGTGTCTGAAACGGGTTCCTCGCTGCGCATTGGCGCAGGGGCGAGTTACAGCGAGGCCGAGGCGGCGCTGGGCCGCGCCTTTCCGCATATGGTGGATTATTGGCGGCGGATTGCCGGCTGGCAGGTGCGCAATATGGGCACGGTGGGCGGAAATATTGCCAATGGCTCCCCGATTGGCGACACGCCGCCTGTGTTTATCGCGCTGGGCGCAAAGCTGCATTTGCGCAGCGCTGCCGGCCTGCGCGAGATGCCGCTGGAGGATTTTTTCATAGACTACGGCAAGCAGGATTTGCACGCGGGCGAGTTTGTGGAGGCTGTCGAGCTGCCGTTGGCCGAGGCAGGTGTGCACCATGCGGCCTACAAAGTGTCCAAGCGGCGCGACGAGGATATCACCGCCGTTGCGGCGGGCTTTGCCGTGCGTGTGGCGGACGGCAAGATCACTGGTGCGCGCATTGCCTTTGGCGGCATGGCGGCGACGCCCAAGCGCGCGGCCAAGGCCGAGGCGGCGCTGGTGGGGAAACCCTTTGCAGAAGCGAGCTTTGAGGCGGCGGCACAGGCTGTGGCCGAGGATTTTGCCCCGCTGAGCGACTGGCGGGCAACGGCAGACTACCGCAGCCTTGTGGCGGCCAACCTTTTCCGCCGTTTCTGGGCCGAGCAGGGCGCGGGGCAAGTGGCAAGGCTGGAGGGCGTGTAAATGGACGATTTCGGACATACGGGCGCGGACGCCAAGCACGACTCGGCGATCAAGCAGGTGATGGGGGCGGCGGAGTATACTGACGATATTCCGGAGCCGATTGGCACGCTGCACGTTTATCTTGGGTGCTCCAAAGTGGCGCATGGCACCATACGGGCGCTTGATCTGAGCGCTGTGCTGGCCTGCGAGGGTGTTGTTGGGGTTCTGACGGCCAAGGACATTCCGGGGATCAATGATGTGTCCGCCGTTCATGCGGGCGATGAACCTGTCTTTCCTGAAACGACTGTCGAATTTCACGGCCAGCCGCTTTTTGCCGTGGTCGCCGAGAGCCGCGATATTGCGCGGCGGGCGGCGGAGCTTGCGCATGTCAAGATCGACGCGCTGCCGCATGTGCTTGGGCCGCTTGAGGCGATTGCGGCGGGCTACCCTGATGTGACAGCGCCGCTCAAGCTGGAGCGCGGCGATGTGACGGCAGGGTTTGAGGCTTCAAAGCATCATATTGCCGGGCAGATGGCGATTGGCGGGCAGGACCATATGTATCTGGAGGGGCATATCTCTTTTGCTATGCCGGCCGAGGATGAGGATGTGGTCATCTATGCGTCAACCCAGCACCCGAGCGAGGCGCAGATGATTGTTGCGCAGGTGTTGGGTGTGCCGGCGCATTCTGTGGCGGTGAAGGTGCGGCGCATGGGCGGCGGCTTTGGCGGCAAGGAAAGCCAGATGAACCTCTTTGCCGCAGTTGCGGCCATGGCGGCGAAGAAATGGAACCGCCCTGTGAAGATCCGCCCTGACCGCGACCAGGACATGACAGCCACAGGCAAGCGGCACGACTTTGTGGCCGACTATCAGGTGGGATTTGATGCGGACGGGCGCATCGAGGCGGTGGAGGGCCAGTGGGCCGCGCGCTGTGGCTTTGCGGCGGACCTTTCGGGGCCTGTAACCGACCGCGCGCTGTTTCATGCGGACAACGCCTATTTCTACCCGCATGTGCGGCTCACCTCGCGGCCTATGAAGACCAATACGGTGAGCAACACGGCCTTTCGCGGCTTTGGTGGGCCGCAGGGGGTTATCGTTGCGGAGCGGATGATTGAGGAGATTGCCTATGAGCTCGGGCGTGACCCGCTCGATATCCGCAAGGCCAATTTCTACGGGGTGGGCGCGCGCGATGTGACGCCCTACCACCAGCGCGTTGAGGACAATATCCTTGAGCGGCTGGTTGGCGAGCTTGAGGAGACATCAGACTACCGCACGCGGCGCGAAGCGATCATTGCGCACAATGCGAAGGGCGGGATCATCAGGCGCGGGATTGCGCTGACGCCGGTGAAGTTTGGCATCAGCTTCACAGCGACATGGTATAACCAAGCGGGTGCTTTGCTGCATGTCTATAAAGACGGCTCCTTGATGATCAACCACGGCGGAACGGAGATGGGCCAGGGGCTGAACACCAAGGTGGCGCAGGTTGTGGCCGAGGCCTTTGGTGTGCCGCTGGAGGCGGTGAAGATCACCGCCACGGCGACAGACAAAGTGCCCAACACCTCCGCAACGGCGGCCTCCTCGGGGAGTGACCTTAACGGGATGGCGGCGCTGGATGCCTGCGCGCAGATCAAGGCGCGGCTCGTGGCCTATGCGAGCGAGACTTGGGGCGCGAAAGACCTGCGCTTTGAGGGTGGGCAGGTCTTTGCTGGCGATAGGGCCTTTGGCTTTAAGGAGTTCATTGCAGGCGCTTATATGGCGCGTGTGCAGCTTTCGGCGGCAGGGTTTTACAAAACGCCTGAAATCCACTGGGACAGGGCCACGGGCAAGGGGCAGCCGTTTTTCTACTATGCCTATGGCGCGTCTTGCTCGGAGGTGGAGATTGACACGCTCACGGGCGAATACCGGGTGACGCGGGCCGATGTGCTACACGATGTGGGCCGCTCGCTCAACCCCGCCATTGACCGTGGGCAAGTGGAGGGGGCTTTCATCCAAGGGATGGGCTGGCTGACCACCGAGGAGCTTTGGTGGGACGAGACGGGCTGCTTGCGCACCCATGCGCCGAGCACCTACAAGATCCCGCTGGCAAGCGACAAGCCGCGCGAGTTCAACGTGCGCTTGGCGGAGTGGAGCGAGAACCCCAAGCGCACGATCAAGCGCAGCAAGGCGGTGGGCGAGCCGCCGTTTATGCTGGGTATTTCGGTGTTTGAAGCGATCAGCCATGCGGTGGCCTCTGTGGCGGATTACAAGGAATGCCCAAGGTTGGATGCGCCCGCCACGCCAGAACGTGTCTTGATGGCTGTGGAGCGGCTCAAGCGATGAGCGGCCTGGCGGAGTTTCTTAAGCGAGGCGGGCCGATTGTTGAGGTGCGCATTGCCGAGGTGCGCGGCTCTTCCCCGCGTGAGGCGGGCGCGTTTATGCTTGTGGCGGATGGTGCGCTTTGGGGCACTGTGGGCGGCGGGCAGCTGGAATATCTGGCGATAGACGAGGCGCGCGCGCTTGTGCGCTCCGGAGCAGAACACCGTGAGATGAACGTGCCGCTTGGCCCCGAGATCGGCCAATGCTGCGGCGGGCATGTGCGGCTTGAGCTGGGCGTGCTGGACGGCGCTGGCAAGGCGGCACTTTTGGTTGAGGAGGCCGCGCGCGTGGCCGCATTGCCCGAGGTTCTGATCTTTGGCGCGGGGCATGTGGGGCGGGCACTTGCCTATGCCTTTGCGCCCTTGCCCCTGCGCGTGCGGCTTATCGACAGCCGCGCGGAAGAGCTGGCGCGGACAATGGCGAATGTGCAGCAGGTTTGCACGCCCTTGCCCGAAGCCGAGCTGCGCGCGGCGGGGGCAGGAGCGGCCTATATCGTGGCCACCCATGAGCATAGTCTTGATTTTCTGCTGACAGCCGAAGCGCTGGCACGCAATGATGCGGCCTATGTCGGCATGATCGGCTCCAAGACCAAGCGCGCGAAATTTGCGAGCTGGAACGGGGGCGACACGCCCCGGCTTGTCTGCCCGATGGCGGCGGCGCATAAGGGCGACAGGCGGCCCGAGGTGATTGCGGCTTTTGTTGTGGCCGAGGTTCTGGGCGCGCTGAGCGCTGTGACATTGGAGAAAACCCATGGCTGAAACGCTGTTTCTGGGCCGCACCCTGAGCTTTCACCGCCGCCCTGAGGGCGCGGAGGATGTGGGCGCGTTTGACTACCACGAAACAGGCGCTGTGCATGTGAAAGACGGGCGCATTCTGGCCACGGGCGACGCGGCAGAGCTGCGCCGCGCTGCGCCAAAGGCAAAGGTGGTGGACCACCGGCCCCATCTGATTTGCGCCGGGTTTATTGACACACATCTGCATTTTCCGCAGGTGCAGGTCTTGGCGAGCTGGGGCAAGGATCTGCTTGACTGGCTCAACACCTACACTTTCGTTGAGGAGCAGCGCTTTGCCGATATGGCCCATTGCGAGGCGATGGCCACAGGCTTTTATGACGGGCTTTTGAACAACGGCACGACCACGGGCGTGGCCTATGGCTCGGTCCATGCCAGCAGCGCGGAAGCGATGTTTGCCGAAGCAGAGCGGCGTGGCATGTGCATGATTGGCGGTAAAGTGATGATGGATTGTCACGCGCCTGAAGCGCTCTGCGACACGGCGCAGACGGGGTATGACGATAGCCTTGCGCTGATTGCGCGCTGGCACGGCAAGGGGCGGCTTGCCTATGCGATCACCCCGCGCTTTGCGCTGACTTCCAGCCCTGCCCAGCTTGAGGCAGCGGGGGCTCTCTGTGCGGCGCACCCTGAATGCTACATGCAGACCCATGTGAGTGAGAATGTAGACGAGATCGCGCGCGCCAAAGCACTTTATCCTGATGCCCCCGATTATGTTGGCATCTACGAGCGCTACGGCTTGTTGGGTGAGCGGGCCTTGCTGGGCCATGCCATCCACCTTGAGCCACGCGAGATCGAGGTGCTGGCCGAGACGGGGGCAAAGCCTGTGTTTTGCCCTACATCGAACCTGTTTCTCGGCTCGGGGCTTTATGACGATGCGGGGCTGCGCGCACGCGGCATTCACGGGGGGATTGCCACCGATATTGGCGGTGGCACCTCTTACTCGATGCTTCAGACGCTGAATGAGGGTTACAAGGTGTTGCAGCTGCGCGGCCAGCAGATGCACCCCTATCAGGCGTTTGACTGGATCACGCGGGGCAATGCCGAGGCGCTTGGGCTTGCGCGCGAGATTGGCACGCTTGAGGCGGGGAGCGCGGCGGATATGGTTGTGTTGGATGCGCGCGCCACGCCCGAGATGGCGCTGCGTGCCGACCGTATTGGCACGCTCGCAGAAGAGCTTTTCCTTCTGATGATCATGGGCGATGATCGCGCTGTTGTGCAGACCTATGTGGCCGGTGCCGGGCAAAAAGGGGCGTGAGCGGTGCCACGGTTTTCGGCCAATATCTCGATGATGTTCACCGAGCTGCCCTTTGAAGAGCGTTTTAAGGCCGCGCGGCGGGCGGGCTTTGACGCAGTCGAGTTCCTGTTTCCATATGCCTTTGCGGCCGAGAGCCTCGCGGATGTGGTGAGGGACACCGGGTTGGGCCTTTCGGTTTTCAACCTGCCGCCCGGTGACTGGGCCAGCGGCGCGCGCGGGCTGGCCGCGCTGTCTGGGCGCGAGGATGAATTTGCCGAGGGGCTTGAGAGGGCGGCGCGCTATGCCAAGGGGATGGGCGCACAGCAGCTCCACTGCATGGCAGGGATTGCGCAAGGGAAGGCCGCCGAAGCCTGCTATATTGCCAATCTGCGGCGCGCGGCGGACAGGCTTGCGCGCCAAGGCTGCAAGGTGCTGATCGAGCCGATCAACCGCCATGACATGCCGGGGTATTTCCTGCACCGCACGGATCAGGCGCTGGAGTTGTTGCAGCGGATTGATCACGAGAATGTCGCGCTGCAATGGGACATCTACCATCACGAGCGCACGCACGGCGATGCTTTGACGGCTCTGGCCGAGGTTGTCCCTGCTGCGGCGCATATCCAGATTGCGGGTGTGCCTGAGCGCCACGAGCCGCTTGGCTTTGGGGCGCTGTTTGAAGCGCTGGACGTGGCAGGCTATGCTGGCTGGGTGGGGTGCGAGTATCACCCCGTTGGCACCACCAAAGAAGGCCTTGGCTGGCTTGGAGAGGCACGACATGCAGCAAAAACCCGAGCTTGAAGCGCTGATAGACGTGGCGCGCGGCGCGCGGCCTGCCGACACCGTATTGCGCGGTGGGGAGGTGTTTGATGTGGTCACCGGCACGAGGATTGCCGGTGATGTGGCGATTTTTCAGGGCGTGATCGCGGGTATTGGCGCGCAGTATGAGGCCGCTGACATTGTGGATGTGAGCGGGCTGACGCTTGTGCCTGGCTTCATCGACACGCATTTGCATGTGGAAAGCTCGCTTGTGACGCCGCATGAGTTTGACCGCTGCGTGACACCGAGGGGTGTGACCACGGCGATCTGTGATCCGCATGAGATTGCCAATGTGATTGGCGTGGCGGGCCTTGAGTATTTTCTTGAGGCCGCTCAATGCCTTGTGATGGATTTGCGGGTGAACCTGAGTTCCTGTGTGCCCTCCACCGAGATGGAGACAGCCGGGGCGCGGATCGAGGCGACCGACCTTGCGCCGCTGATGCGCCACCCGCAGGTGAGCGGCTTGGCCGAGGTGATGAATTATCCCGGAGTGATCCACCAAGACGCAGGGCTTATGGCCAAGCTCAAGCTTTTTGAGGGCCAGCATATCGATGGCCACGCTCCGCTGCTCTCGGGGGTGGACCTGAATGCTTATGTGAGTGCGGGCATTCGCACCGAGCATGAGGCAACCAGCGCCGCCGAGGCGCGCGAGAAGCTGCAAAAGGGGCTGCGCGTGCTCATTCGCGAGGGCTCTGTGAGCAAGGATCTGGAGGCCTTGGCGGAGCTGTTGGACGATTTTACCTCGCCCTACATGTGCCTTTGCACGGATGACCGCAATCCGCTGGACATCGCCGAGGAGGGGCATCTGGATTATATGATCCGCCGGCTGATTGCGCGCGGCTGTAGTGCGCGGGCGGTTTACCGTGCGGCGAGCCTGTCGGCGGCAGAGGCGTTCGGAATGAAGGACAGGGGGCAGATTGCGCCGGGCAAGCGGGCTGATATTGTGGCGGTGAAGAGCCTTGAGGCGTGTGATGTGAAAATGGTCTGGGCGCAAGGAGTGCTGGCCAGCCAGGAGGCTTTTGCGAAGCGGCGCCTCGTCAGCCCTGTCGGGCGGGCCTCGGTGAAGGCGCCGCGGGTGACACCAGAGGCCTTTCGCACTGGCGGCAACCGCAGCGAGACGGATGTGATCGGAATCATCGAGGGCAAGATCATCACCGAGCATTTGCACGCGCATATTCCGATTGTGGACGGGGACAAGCGCCCGGATGTGGGCCGCGACCTTGTGAAGATTGCCGTGATTGAGCGGCACGGGAAGAACGGAAATATCGCCACGGGATTTGTGCGCGGGTTTGGGCTCAGGCGCGGGGCGATTGCCTCGACGGTTTGCCATGATCATCACAATATTGCGGTTGTGGGCGTTGACTATGAGGATATGGCGCTTGCCGCGAACCGGCTTGGAGAGATCGAGGGCGGGTTTGTGGTGGTTTGTGAGGGCGCTGTGCTGGCCGAAATTGCCTTGCCGGTTGCCGGCTTGATGAGCCTTGCGCCTTTTGAGGCGGTGCGCGAGGCTTTGGGCCCGTTGCGGGCCGCAGCACGCCAGCTCGGGGTGGGTTTGCACGAGCCGTTCTTGCAGCTTGCCTTTCTCGCTTTGCCCGTGATTCCGGCGCTGAAAATAACCGATCGCGGGCTTGTGGATGTGACCGCTTTTGAGATCATTGGGTGAGGCGCTTGCGGCCGTGGGCGCTGTGAGTATTTTTGCCAAGAAAAAGCAGGGGAGGCTTTTATGGGCGAGGTCATTCTGGAACCCGCGCGGGAGACGGCGATTATCCACCGCACCGATGTGCTTGTGGTGGGAGCCGGGCCCGGCGGGCTGGCGGCGGCTTTGGCAGCTGCGCGGGCCGGTGTTGAGGTGTGCCTGGTCGAGCGCTTTGGCTGTTATGGCGGCAACATCACTGTTGTCGGGGTAGAGGGTTTTGCCTGGTATCGCCATGAGGCGACTGTGGAGGCCGGCGGGATCGGGCATGAATTTGAGGCCCGCGCCAAGGCCATGGGCGCTGCGGTGCCTGAGAGCCAGTCGTTGTCTTATGAATTGGACAGCGAGGGCTTCAAGTTGGTGGCGGACCGTTTGGTGGAGGAGGCGGGTGTGCACGGGATGCTGCATCGTGCCTTCGTGGCCCCTGTGATGGAGGGCAATGCGATTGTGGGCATTGTTGTTGAGAGCAAGGCGGGGCGTGAGGCTATTTTGGCCAAGCGGGTGATTGATGCAACCGGGGATGCGGATATTGCCGCGCGGGCAGGCGCGCCGGTTTTCAAGACCCCATTGGAAGAGGTGCAGGCGGCCAGTGTGATGTTTCATATCGCAGGCGTGGACAAAACCCGTTTCATGGAGGGCGTGCGCGCCGATCCGCAGACTTACAAGGATTGGTCGAGCGGTGAGTGGGAGGTTGAGACGGATGGCAAAGAAGACGCTCTGTTTTCGCCGTTTTTGGGAAAGCCCTTTGCCCAGGCCATTCGCGACGGGCTATTGCCAGCGGAGTTGAACACCATTGGCGGCACCTGGGGTGCTGTGCATGACAGTGGCGAGATGACCTATATGAACCTTGTGCATCTGGCTGGCTGCGATGGTGTGGATCCGGACAGCCTGACCCGTTTTGAGGTTGAGGGGCGCCGCCAGGCGATGCAGGCGATTGAGGTGTTGCGGCGCTACACACCCGGCTGTGAAGGGGCCCGGCTGCGCAACTTTGGCATGTCGATCGGGATTCGGGACAGCCGCAAGATTGATGCGCTTTATAATATGACCGAGGCGGATGTGCGCAATCAGGCGCGGTTTGAAGACAGTATCGGGATTTATCCCGAGTTTATTGACGGTTACGGAATATTGATTATCCCCACCACGGGGCGTTACATGCATATTCCCTACCGGGCCATGCTGCCCAAGGGGGTGGAAAACCTGCTTGTGGCAGGGCGGGCGATTGGCGGGGACAAGGTGGCCCATGCCGCGACCCGCAATATGGCCTGCTGCGCCGTGGCCGGACAGGGCGCGGGGGTGGCAGCAGCGCTGTCGGTGCGCTTGGGCCAGCCGTTGCACGCTGTGGCGATTGGGGATGTGCAATCTGAATTGCTGCGGCAGGGGGTGCGGTTGCACTGAGCTTGCACAGAACTTGCACAGAGCTTGCACAGTGCGGGTGGCTGTTTTACCTCATTGCCTGCGGCCCCCTTTTCAGAGGGGGATATGGCGTTATATAGAGCGAAGACCATGGACAAAGATGTCAGGCGTTATGCAAGAGACAGCGATCATTAGAATGGGCGATGGTGATGATGACGGAGGAGATACCTCGGTTCTCACCAAGACCCGCGCCAAGACGAAACGGCCGCCGCTCTACAAGGTGATGCTGCTCAATGACGATTACACGCCGATGGAGTTTGTCGTGCATGTGTTGGAGCGCTTCTTTGGGATGGACCATGCGCAGGCTTTTGAAATTATGTTGACGGTGCACAAGCGCGGGCTTGCTGTTGTTGGCGTTTTCTCTCATGAGATTGCGGAAACAAAGGTGACGCAGGTTATGGATCTTGCGCATCAGCATCAGCATCCGCTGCAATGCACAATGGAGAAAGAGTGAGGCCCGGCCTCGCCCTGAAGGGAATACCCATGATGGATACGCGTTTGTCACTCGCGCTTGAGGCGGGGCATGTGAGCCTGCCCGAAGCGGGCGAGATTGTTGTCTTGGGCGCTGCCGGGCAAAGCCTGGCGGGGTTGCCCAGAGAGCGGCTTTTGGTTGTGTGTGATGATGTTGTTGCGGCGCGCAGCTATGAGGCGCAGGGCTATGCTGTCCGGACCGAACTGCCCGATGCGGCGGCGGGCGCGGTTGTCATGGTGCCGCGCGGGCGGCTGGAGGGGCGGGTGCTTTTTGCCCATGCCGCGCGCCTCACTGGCGGGGCGATTGTTGTGGATGGTGTGAAGACCGATGGCATTGACAGCCATTACAAGGAGCTGCGCAAGCGTGGCGCTTGTTCAGCAGCCTACAGCAAGGCCCATGGCAAGATTTTCAGTTGCACGGTGGCGCCGGATGCACTTGCCGACTGGCGGGATGCTGGCGCGGGTGGGGAAAATCTGGAGGGTTTTTTCACTGTCCCGGGAGTTTTCTCGGCCGATAAGGCGGACGAAGGCTCGCGCCTGTTGCGGGCTGTTCTGCCAGAGAAGCTTGGCAAGGAGGTTGCGGACCTTGGGGCCGGCTGGGGCTATCTTGCGCAGAGTATCCTGGAGCGTGAAGCGGTTGAGACGCTTCATCTTGTTGAGGCCAGCCATGCGGCATTGGGCTGCGCCAAGCGCAACATCGGCGATGAGCGGGCGCAGTTTCACTGGGCCGATGCCACATGTTGGCAGCCGCGCGCCTCGCTTGATTCGGTCGTGATGAACCCGCCGTTTCATACGGGGCGCAAAGGGGTCCCCGCATTGGGGCAGGCCTTTATTGTGGCTGCGGCCGCTGCCCTGAAAGGGGTGGGGCATCTTTATATGGTGGCCAACCGACACCTGCCTTATGAGGAGGTGCTGCGGGCCAATTTTGCCTTTGTGGAGGAGCTTGAGGGCGGCAACAGCCGTTTCAAGCTGTTTCATGCGGCCAAGCCACCTCGCAAGCGTTAGGGTTTTCGACTAAGAATCGGTCAAGTTTTGGCTGCGGGATTCGATCAAAGGAGCGCTCATGTCGCTTTCAATTACCGGTAAAACTGCAATTGTGACGGGGGCGGCCAATGGCGTGGGCCTCGCGATTGCGCGGCATTTTGTCGACAAGGGGGCAAATGTCATGTTTGCCGATATGGACGACGAGGCCTTGAGCAAGGAGGTTGGGGTGCAGGAGGAAGGCAGCCCGATCCGGGCGTTTGCCGGTGATCTGCGCGAAAAGCTGACGCTCGCCAATTTGCTGTCGGCCACGATTGATGCCTTTGACAGGGTGGATATCCTCGTCAATGCCTCGCGGCAGGTGATCGCTTCTGATCCGCTCAACCCGGATGATGATGCGGTGGAAATGGCTTTGCAGCAGAATTTGATGACCTCGCTGCGCTTGAGCCAGCTTATTGCCAAGCGGATGATCAAGCAGAACAAGGAAGAGGAAGGGCCTGCGGGCTCCATCATCAACCTGTCATCTATCTTGTCGCGCCGTGCCCATCCGCAGCTCATGGCCCTGTCGGTTTCCAACGCGGCGCTTGAACAAATGACCCGGTCGTTGGCTGTGGCCCTGGCGCCCGAGCGGATCCGGGTGAATGCGGTGGCGATGGGCTCTGTGATGAGCGCGAGCCTGCAAGAGCACCTCAAGGGGAACCCGGATTTCAGGAGTGTGATTGAAAAAGGCACCCCGATGGGCCGGATTGCCAGCGCAACCGAGCTGGCAGAGGCGGTGCAGTTTTTGGCGTCTGATGGCGCTGGGTTCATGACGGGGCAGATTTTGACGGTTGACGGCGGGCGCACCTTGCTTGACCCGGTAACAGCCCCCGCACATTGAGGAGCTTTTTATGAGCGATATGACAGATGAAAAGGCGCGGGCGAGCGCTTGGTTTCGAAAGCTGCGTGACGAGATTGTGGCAGCCTTTGAGGGGCTGGAAGACGCTTTTGAGGCGCCTGCCGCCGCAGGCCGCTTTGAGGTGAGTGAGACCACGCGAAACGCAAACGACGGCACAGATGCGGGTGGCGGTTTGATGTCTGTCATGCGCGGCGGGCGTGTGTTTGAGAAGGTCGGCGTGAATATCTCGACGGTGTATGGCACTTTGGGTGCGCGGGCGCAGGCGGCGATGGCCGCGCGCAAGGGGCTGGATGGCATGGCCGAAGACCCGCGTTTCTGGGCTTCGGGGATCAGCCTTGTGGCGCATATGCAGAATCCGCACAGCCCGGCGGTGCATATGAACACGCGGATGTTCTGGACGCCGCATGGCTGGTGGTTTGGTGGCGGATCAGACCTCAACCCCTGTATCGAATACGCCGAAGACACCGCGCATTTTCATGCTGTGCAAAAAGAGCATTGCGACCGGCATGGCGCGGCGCTTTATCCGCGCCTGAAGGACTGGGCCGACGAATATTTCTACATTCCGCACCGCAAGCGCGCGCGGGGCGTGGGCGGGATTTTTCTCGATGATCACAACACGGGCGACTGGGAAGCGGACTTTGCGCTCATTCAGGATATCGGCCGCGCCTTTTTGCCTGCCTTTGTGCCGCTGACGGAAAAGCGGATGGCGCAACCTTGGGGTGCGGCAGAAAAAGACAAGCAGCTTGTCCACCGCGGGCTTTATGCGGAATACAACCTTGTTTACGACCGAGGAACGAAATTCGGCCTGGAAACCGGGCATGATGCCAACGCCGTTTTGATGAGTCTGCCGCCTTTGGCGAAGTGGATTTGATTTGGGTCATATTTAACATGCAGTGAGTCGAATACGATATGTCGTGAAGGAAGCGCGCTCTAACGGAATTGGAGGATGCCTGCGCCATGCGACATTTCTTTTTGACATCTGGCACAGCGCTTGCGCTCGTCTCTGCGAGTGCGGTTTATGCGAGCGATCTGCGCAACGAGGCGCTGGAGTTGTTTGCCCCTTTGCCGTCGACCATCCCTGCGGTGAAGGACAACCTGATTACCCCTGAAAAGATAGAGCTTGGCAAGGCGCTGTTCTTTGATCCGCGCATGTCGGCCTCGGGGGTGTTTTCCTGCAACTCCTGCCACAACCTTGCCACGGGTGGCGATGACAACATGCCCACCTCTATTGGCCATGGCTGGCAGAAGGGGCCGCGCAACTCGCCCACTGTGCTGAACTCGGTGTTCAATGAAGCGCAGTTCTGGGACGGGCGCGCGCCTGATCTTGCGGCGCAGGCCAAAGGCCCTGTGCAAGCAGGTGTCGAGATGGCGAACACGCCTGAAAATGTGATCGCGACGCTCAATTCGATGCCGCAATATGTGGCGTGGTTTAACGCGTCTTTCCCCGGCGAGGCGGACCCTGTGAGCTTTGACAACTTCGCCAAGGCGATTGAGGCTTACGAAGCCACGCTGATCACGCCGGCGCCGTTTGATGCCTGGCTCAATGGCGATGATGCGGCGATGAGCGAAGAGCAGGTTGCGGGGCTAGAGCTGTTTGTGGAGAAGGGCTGTGCCTCGTGCCACAACGGGATCAACCTTGGTGGCAATGGCTATTACCCCTTCGGGTTGATCGAAAAGCCCGGCGCAGACATTTTGCCGCCCGACGACAAGGGCCGCTTTGCCGTGACCGAGACAGCCGATGATGAATATGTCTTCCGCGCCTCGCCGCTGCGCAACATTGACCAGACCGCGCCTTACTTTCATTCGGGTCTTGTCTGGGATCTGAAAGCCGCTGTGCAGATCATGGGCGAAAGCCAGCTTGGCGAAGACCTGAGCGCAGAGGAGGCTGACAAGATTGTTGCTTTCCTTGGCAGCCTGACAGGAGAAGTGCCCGAGGTGGTCTACCCGATCTTGCCCGCCGAGACAGCCGAGACACCAAGACCGACAGGCGAGGTCAAATAACTCAGAGTTTTGTATGGGAACGAGTGCCGGTTTACCTTTGATGAGTGGTGTTTTGACAGGGAAGCGCGCCTTGCGGGGCGCGCTTCTTTGTGTGGTGGGCTTTGGGCGCCTTACCGCTGGCGCACCGTATCAATCATCAGCTGCACATTTTCGGGGTCGGCATCGGGGGTGATGCCGTGGCCGAGATTGAAGATGTGGGGGCCGTTTTTGAGCGCGTCCACGATCTTGCGGGTTTCGCGCACGAGGTCTTCGCCGCCTGTGACCATATGCGATGACTTGAGGTTGCCTTGCACGCAGCCGCCTGTTTGCACATTGGCGGCGGCCCATTCGGCTGTGACGCCATCATCGAGCGCGATACACTCGGCGCCGATGGCGGCGTGCAGACCCGTGTAGCGCTCGCCTGCGCCGCGCGGGAAGGCGATGACGGGTGTGTCCGGGTGCAGCTTTTTGAGCGCGGCGGTGATCTCGGCGGCGGGCTTGACGGCGTAATTGATGAAATCATCGCCCTTGAGCGAGCCTGCCCAGCTGTCAAAGATTTTCACAACTTCCGCGCCTGCTTTGATCTGCTCGGAGAGGTAGAGAATTGTCGCCTGCGTGATTCGGGCCAAAAGGGCCTCAAAAACTGCGCGATTGCCCTCTTTGAGGGCGTGGGCTGGCCCCTGGTCGGGCGTGCCACGACCGGCGATCATATAGGTGGCCACTGTCCAGGGCGCGCCTGCAAAGCCGATGAGCGTGGTTTCAGAGGGCAGCTCGCGGCTGAGGAGCTTGACGGTCTCATAAACCGGGGAGAGGTGTTCGTGGATCGCATCGGCGGGCTTGAGCGCGTCAAAGCCCGATGCGTCGGTGATGGTTGAAAGGCGCGGGCCCTCGCCTGTGACAAACCACAGGTCTGCACCCAGAGCCTGCGGCACGAGCAGGATATCGGCAAAAAGGATGGCCGCATCAAAGCCGTAGCGGCGGATGGGCTGGAGCGTGACTTCACAGGCGAGCTCGGAGTTATAGCAAAGCGAGAGGAAATCACCGGCCTCTGCCCGTGTGGCGCGATACTCGGGCAGGTAGCGGCCTGCCTGGCGCATCATCCAGATGGGAGGGGTTTCAAGCGTTTCGCCTGCCAATGCGCGCAGGATTTTTTTCTGCCCCGGTTTCGTCTCGGCCATATCACTCTCCTCTTGGGTGGATCTGTCGTCCCTCGGCTGCGGCGCGATGTCAAGCAAGAGCCGCTTGAAAGGACAAAGCGCCGCGTCTAACAGGGGGTATGGTAAAAAAGCTTCCCACCCCCGCCACACCCCTCAAGATCGGCACGCGCGGCTCGCCCTTGGCGCTGGCGCAGGCCTATGAGACCCGTGCCCGCCTTGCCCAGGCCTTTGAGCTGCCGCATGAGGCCTTTGAAATTGTTGTCATCAAAACCACGGGTGATGACGCCGCGCTGATTGCCAAAGACAAGCCTCTCAAGGAGTTGGGCGGCAAGGGGCTGTTTACCAAGGAGATCGAAGAGCAGCTCTTGGATGGCTCTATCGACATTGCTGTGCATTCGATGAAGGACATGCCCACTTTGCAGCCTGCGGGGCTGTTGCTGGACACCTACCTGCCGCGGGAAGATGTGCGCGATGCCTTTGTGTGCCTCAAGTATGCTTCGCTGGCCGAGGTGCCTGCGGGCGCGGTTATGGGCAGCTCTTCCTTGCGCCGCCGGGCCCAGCTTGCGGTGAAGCGGCCCGATCTGACGCTGGCGGAGTTTCGCGGCAACGTGCAGACTCGCCTGAAGAAGCTTGAGGAAGGCGTGGCCGATGCGACCTTTCTGGCGATGGCCGGCCTCACGCGGCTTGGCATGATCGGGCAGGTGCCGGCGACAGCGATCGAGGTGACCGATATGCTCCCTGCCGTGGCGCAAGGCGCGATCGGGATCGAGCGGCGCGCAGAGGATACGCGCGTGGCTGATATGCTCGCCGCAATCCACGATGTGCAAACGGGCCAGCGGCTGGTGGCTGAACGGGCCTTTCTGGCGGCGCTGGACGGGTCTTGCGAAACACCGATTGCGGGGCTGGCTGAGCTAGAGGGCGGCACGTTGCGCCTGCGTGGCGAGGTGCTGCGGCCCGATGGCAGCGAGGCGCTGAACGAGGATATGCGTGCACCGCTGGAAGACGGTGCCGAGCTTGGGCGCGAGATGGCGGCCAAGCTGCTTGCGCGGGCCGGCAAAGGCTTCTTTGACTGGCGCGGATGATCACGCGCAGCCATATCAAGGGCGACGCTCCTTCAATTGCCGTGTATTCCGATTGTGAGCGCTATCGCTATCTGCTCACGCGGATCTGGGAGCCCGAAGGGCGGCGGGCGCTCTTCATCATGCTCAACCCCTCGACGGCAACCGAGGTGCAGAATGACCCGACCGTGGAGCGCTGCGAGCGGCGCGCGCGGGCGCTTGGGTTTGGCGGGTTTCGTGTGGCGAATATTTTTGCTTGGCGCGACACAGACCCCAAGAACATGCGGGCGGCCGATGCGCCTGTGGGGGCGCAAAACGATGCCCAGATTGTTGAAAGTTGTGATTGGGCCGACCAGATCATTGCCGCTTGGGGCGCGCATGGGGACCACCTTGGGCGTGGCGCCGCCATGGAGACCATCTTGCGCAAAACCGGCAGGCCGGTGTTTCACCTTGGCCTGACCAAGGCGGGCCACCCCAAGCATCCGCTTTACATCTCCTATGCGCAGCAGCCCCAACGCTGGTTCTGACTGGAGTGGGCCAAGGCCGCTCAAATTGTAATCGAAAATCACATGAACAGTTAACCAGAGTCGTGGTATAGCTTTGACTTGAGGGGGTTTTTCTGGCTTTTTCAAGCTGGTTTAGAGTGGAGTTCTGCCATGATGTTGCTTGCAGGATTGATGGGTATGGCGCTTGTTGGCGCGACTGTTTTTGTCGGCTTTGACGGCAGTGCAGAAGACGAGGACCCTAACTTTCCCACAGCGCCAACAGATGACACCGATCTTGGCAGTATTCTTGTGGGCAGTGACGCTGCCGAGGCCATGTTGGGCACCGGTGGGGCCGACCAGATCAACGGATATGATGGCGCAGACAGCATTGACGGTGGGGCCGGGCGAGATGAGTTACATGGCTGGACAGGAGATGACAGGCTGATGGGCGGTATAGGCGATGACCGCCTTCACGGCGAAGATGGGGCCGATGTGCTCTATGGGCAGGGCGGCAATGATGCGCTCTATGGCCACAATGGCGCAGATAACCTCTCTGGGGGTGATGGCGCAGATATGCTTCAGGGCAGTGCGGGCGATGACCGGCTGTGGGGTGACAGCGGCGACGATGCCTTGCATGGCGGGCTTGACCACGACACCCTGGCCGGCGGCGCGGGGCAAGACACGCTTTTTGGCGGTTGGGGCGATGATATGTTGGACGGCCGAGAAACAGGCCTGGCGGAGCAGGATTTCTTGAACGGCGGTGGCGGTGACGATAGCATCGTTGCTGGTGGCAATGATATTGTCACAGCGGGCGAGGGGGCAGATTTTATCTTTGTGGGTGATTGGATCAATCCGGGCGAGGAAGCACATGTGCAGGATTTTGACCCCGCGCAAGACAGTCTGGTCATTGTGTTTGACGACGCCCTTGGAGGCGATTTGACCCCAGACATCCGCCTCGCTCAGGACGGTCTCGACCCGGAGGTGACGCATATCTTGATGAATGGCGAGATGATTGCAGCCGTGAATGCCGAGGCGGGCTTTGCGATGGAAGATTTGCTGATCATGGCCCAGAGCGATGCTGCGGCCTTCTTTGGCAATGAGCCTCCTGTGTTGGGCGCGTAGGTCCAGAAAAGGCTTTTCAACCCGTTGGAATCCGCCTATACGGCGCTCTTGCACGGCGGCTTCGGGCGCCGGCAAATCTTATGGACCCTGCTGGACGACATCCCGGCTTGTGCCCGAACCCTAGACCCAAAGGAGATCCCGATGTCGATCACTGTTGAAGAAAAAGCACGCGTTATGAAAGAGTTCGCCACCAAAGAAGGCGATACAGGCTCTCCCGAAGTTCAGGTTGCGATCCTGACATCGCGAATCACAACGCTGACAGAGCATTTCAAGACCCACAAGAAAGACAACCACGGCCGCCGTGGCCTTCTCAAAATGGTTGCACAGCGCCGTAAGCTGCTGGACTTTCTGCGCGGGAAAGATGAGGGCCGCTATCAGGACCTCATCAAAAAGCTGGGCATCCGCCGCTAAGGCGCAGACCAAAGCTGACTCATCGAGCCGCGCCTCTTTCCGGGGCGCGGTTTTGTTTTGGGCCTAGGGTTTTTCCACGATCACAAGCGCATAGCCCTGTGCCCGATAGGCCCCGATCTGCCCCGGTCCGGAGGCCGCGACATCGACATAATCGGGAAATGCCTGGGCCGAGACACCCTGTGTTTGCGCATATCCGCCACATACATGCAGCGGCACGCCGCTTGCTTGGAACTTTTGGGCCAGTTTCTGGATCTGCTGCGCTTTTGCCCCGCTTTGCCCCTGCATCAGGCTGAATTGTTCATTGCCATGGGTGACAACTGCAATCTTGATGGTGGGGAACCGCGCTTTGAGGCGCGCGGTTTGCGCGCGTATTTGGGGCAGCGCCCACGACAGGGCCAGCGTATCGCCCTGCACCACCTCGAAAACAACTCCAACGGGCGGTGCATTGCTGGTCAGGAGTGCGTCGACATCCGTGTTGGCAAAGGCCGGCGAGGCCAGAAAAAACAGTGCAAAAAGGCTCGATAGCATTTGACGCATGATGTGGTCTCCCCCCCGCCCAGCCTAGGAGCAGGACCGCGGCTGGAGCAATGGCGGGCCGGATCACGTTTGTGTCAGGGGGCGCGCGCGCCGTCTTCCTGCCTTATCAAATCGGAAATCTGTTGTCCGATGATCATGCTGGCTTTTTTGGAGGGGTGGATCATATCAACGCCATGAAAGCTGCGGTCCCCAAAGGGCACGAGATCTGCGACCGAGTGGAAATAGACCCCTTCGGTGCGGGCGGCCAAGAGCGCCAGCCGTGCCTCAAACGTGTCGCCTTCGTCTTTGCACCGCTCTATCGGTGAGGCCACCCCGGGGCTGCGTAGATAGCCCAGATAGACCACCTTCGCGCCTGTCTCGCGGATCTGGCTGATCAGATTGGCAACTTCCCCGTCGTCGGTGTTTTCGGTGATCAAGCGGTTCATGCGCCGCTCACAGCGGCGACATCCACAGCCAAAGAGAAAGTCGTTGCCGCCACCCGAAACGATCACCCAATCATAAGGTGCGCCTTGGCGGGGGCGGAACTGGCTGGGAATGCGCAGGCCAATGGCCCCGGTCAGGGGCAAGGCATTGATCATGCGCGCCCCGGCGATGGCCCGGTTGAGCACCGGCTCGCCCAGAGCTGCGGAAAGGCTATCGGCTATGGAGACACCCTCATTGCGGTGCCAAGCGACCAGGCTGTCTCCGATGGCGAGAATTCTGGGCGCGTCTGTTGAAGGCGTGGTTTGCGTGGCGGTTTGCGCCAGTGTGGCTGATGCTGCGAGCCACCAGACAAGCACACCCTTTAAGAAAACACGCAGGACCATTTAGTCACCTCACTAGAAAACCCAAGTTTATCCAACTTGCGACTTGATTCTACCATAAGCTGTTCAACATTCTGTTGACGTGTCAGAATTATACCAGTCTGTGGCCGCGGTTTTGCCGGGGCTGTGGCAGGGCCTCTGCGAGGCTGCGCTAAATTGCTTTCAATAGCTCCAAAACTCATGTATGGCCGCCCCATCTGAGACGTCGCGCCACGGCCCCGGCGCTTCAATTAGGATACCAAAGGGGTCGGCGGCAATGGGGCCGCCATTCAAACAGGAGACACGGGATACGCTCGTGGGTGCTCCGACACAGGAAACGAAAATGTTCAACATTACGAAGAAGACAATGGAGTGGGGCGAAGAAACGCTCACACTCGAAACGGGCAAAGTAGCCCGTCAAGCGGATGGCTCTGTCATCGCGACACTGGGCGAAACATCTGTCATGGCCAACGTGACATTCGCCAAGCAACCAAAGCCGGGGCAAGATTTTTTCCCGCTGACGGTTCATTATCAAGAGAAATACTATGCGGCCGGCAAAGTGCCCGGTGGCTTTTTCAAGCGCGAAGCGCGTCCGACGGAAAAAGAAACGCTGACAGCCCGTCTGATCGACCGTCCGATCCGCCCGCTGTTCGTGCCCGGATTCAAAAACGAAGTTCTGGTGATGTGCACCGTGCTGAGCCACGACCTTGTCAATGACCCTGATATGGTTGCGATGATTGCGGCGTCTGCGGCTCTGACCATTTCCGGCGCGCCCTTCATGGGCCCGATTGCCGGCGCACGCGTGGGCTTTGTGGATGGCGAATATGTGCTCAACCCGACGGTTGACGACATGCAGGACCTGCGCATGAACCCCGAGCAGCGCCTTGACCTTGTTGTTGCAGGCACAAAAGACGCTGTGATGATGGTTGAATCCGAGGCCTACGAGCTGACCGAAGCTGAAATGCTTGGGGCGGTGAAGTTTGCGCACGAGCAGATCCAGCCGGTGATCGACCTGATCATTGATCTGGCGGAAGATGCGGCGAAAGAGCCGTTTGACTTCCAGCCGCCAGAATATTCAGAGCTCTATGAAGCGGTGAAAGCGGCTGGCGAAACAGCCATGCGCGCGGCCTTTGCTCTGACCGACAAGCAAGAGCGCACCGCCGCTGTGGCCGCCGCCCGTGCGACCATCACAGAGGCGCTGAGCGAAGAGCAGCTGGCGGATGCCAACCTGGGCTCGGCACTCAAGAAGCTTGAAGCCGGCATCCTGCGCGGTGACGTTGTGAAAACAGGCAAGCGGATTGATGGCCGCGCGCTTGACACCGTGCGTCCGATCGTTTGTGAAACGGGCCTTCTGCCGCGCACACACGGCTCTGCGCTGTTCACACGCGGCGAAACGCAGGGTCTTGTTGTCACCACGCTCGGCACGGGCGATGACGAACAGTTCATCGACGCGCTGCACGGCAACTTCAAATCCAACTTCCTGCTGCATTACAACTTCCCTCCCTATTCGGTGGGCGAAGCTGGCCGCGTGGGCCCTCCCGGACGCCGTGAAATCGGCCATGGCAAGCTGGCTTGGCGTGCGCTTCAGGCTGTTTTGCCAGCGCCGACAGACTTCCCCTACACTGTGCGGCTCGTCTCTGAAATCACGGAGTCCAACGGGTCGTCTTCCATGGCGTCTGTTTGTGGTGGCTCCCTGTCGATGATGGATGCGGGCGTTCCGCTCAAGGCGGCTGTGGCCGGTGTTGCGATGGGCTTGATCCTTGAAGAGGATGGCTCCTACGCGGTTCTGACCGACATCCTTGGGGATGAAGACCACCTTGGCGATATGGACTTCAAGGTTGCGGGCACGGCCGAGGGCATCACCTCGTTGCAGATGGACATCAAGGTTGCGGGCATCACGCAAGAGATCATGGAAAAGGCTCTCGACCAAGCGAAAGCGGGCCGTCTTCATATCCTTGAAGAGATGAACAAATCGATTGACGGCGCGCAGGATTTCTCGATCCACGCACCGCGCATCGAGACCATGCAGATCCCGACGGATAAAATCCGTGAAGTGATCGGCTCGGGCGGCAAAGTCATCCGTGAGATCGTGGAAGTGTCGGGTGCGAAAGTCGACATCAACGATGAAGGCATCATCAAGATTGCCTCGCCAAATGGCGAAGCCATCAAGAAGGCCTATGACATGATCCACTCGATCGTGGCAGAGCCCGAAGAAGGCCAGATCTATGATGGCAAGGTTGTAAAGATCGTCGATTTCGGCGCCTTTGTGAACTTCTTTGGCAAGCGTGACGGCCTTGTGCACGTCTCCCAAATCGAAAACCGCCGCCTGAACCATCCTTCAGATGTTCTGAAAGAGGGCCAGGACGTGAAAGTGAAGCTCTTGGGCTTTGATGATCGCGGCAAGGTGCGTTTGGCCATGAAGATGGTTGATCAGGAAACCGGCGAGGAAATTGCGCCGGAAGAGAAGTCAGAAGCGTAAATTTCTGTTAAACTCCGTGAAAAGCCCCGCCAGATATGGTGGGGCTTTTTGCGTTTGGCCTCACGGGCGGCCCTTGATTGTGAGCGTGAAGCTGCGTTGAGCGCCGGTTGGGGGCTTTGCAAATGGGGCTGCGCGGCGGATCATGTTGAGCGCGGCTTTGTCCAGCGCCGGGCGGCCAGAACTTTTGGCGAGCGTCAACTTTGCCAACCGGCCATCTGGCGCAATGGTGAAGCGCAGGGTGGCACTGCCTTTGGCCCGCACACGCGGCTTGGGCACACGCGAGATTTTGCGCATGACCTGCCCCGGATAATTCTGTGCGGCCGCGTTGCCCGTGGCCTCGCTGCGCGCACTGCCGGTAGATTTTGCGACAGGTCTGGCCTTGGGGCTGCCGTCTGAACTTCCTTTTGTTTGTGCGGGTGATGCGGCGGCTGGGGCCTTGGCGGGCTTTGGGGCTTTGAGCGGGCGATTTTCCACTTTTTGCGCAGGGCTGTGAGCCGACGCCGCCAGCGGAGCTGGCGCTGGCTGATGCGCGCGGGCAGCGGGCTTTTGTGGCAAAAGCGCTTGGGGTGGCTCGGGTTGGCGGGCAGGCGTGGCTGCTGTCTCTGTGGCGGCGGTGGGCGCGGGTCTGGGCGCCTGTTGGGCCAGATCGGCAAAGCTGTTGCCCAGGCGGGTTGTGGTCTCGCCCTGGTGCCCTTCTGTTTGAAGGGGCGTGTCTGTTGCTCCGCCGACTCCCCAAAGCAAGGCTCCATGCAGGCCGACCGCGCCCAGAAAAGCCAGGGCTTTAACTGCGCTGGAGCGGGCGATCAATTGAGCGCCCTCTCGGTTACGATCACCACGCTGCCCGCCCCTGCGCCCTTCAGCTCTGCGGCGATCTGAACAAGGGTCTGCGCGGGTGCAGCGCGATCGGGAACAAGGCGGACCCGTTGGCGCTCGTCTTGGGGCAGCCGGGCCATAAACTCGGAGGCGCTGAGAGACTCCCCGCGAAAGTGCAACCCGCCATCTGCCGACAAGACCAGCGCATCCGGTGGCTGTGTGCCCTCAAGGGTGGTGGTGTCAACAAGTTCAAGGTCTTGCGCAAGCGGCGGGGCCAGGGTGCCTGCGACCATGAAAAAGATCAGCATGAGAAAGACGATATTGATCAGGGCAATCGTTGGTTCGCGACGGCTGGAAAGTTTGGATCTGCGTGGGAGCTGGCTCATGGTGTCATCCCGAGGTCAAGACGGTGACCTCAACCCCGCCGAAACGGCGCAGGGCCACCAGCAGATCGGTCAGCCTTTGGGCTGAAACACCGGGTTTAAGCGCTACCAGCAAACGGTTTGGTCCATCGGGCAGGGTGAGGGTGTCAAGCTGCTGTGAGGTGCCGTTCAAGGTGAGCCATTCGGGGCCGAGCTGCAAGAACAGCGCGGGTTTATCGGAGGCCGCCAAAGGGGTGCCTGTGCCGGCTGCGGCCAGCTCCACCTCGGCAAAGCGCGAGAAGGTGGACGAGAGCATGAAAAACAGCAACAGCAGAAAGATGACGTCAATCAGGGCCGTCATCGAGAGCCGCCTGCGGCGGCGGATTGCTCTAAGCATTGGCCCTGACCGCACGGGGCGCGCAGATTGTCTGGATCGCGGTATCGACAAAAACCCGCTCGCGGTCCATGCGGGCCTCAAACCAGCTCAGCACAACTGCGGCAGGCATGGCCACCGCCAAGCCCACGGCAGTTGTGAGCAGCGCAACCCAAATACCCCCTGCAAGCAAGGACGGGTCAACCTGGCTCCCGGCGGCTTGCAGCGATTGGAAGGCTTCGATCATGCCAAGCACCGTTCCGAACAGGCCGAGAAGCGGGGCAAGCTGGGCCACGGTATCCAGCGCGCGAAAACCGCCCTCCAGCGTGGCAAAGCGGGCTTCGGCTTCTGCCGTGAGACGCTCTTTGGGGGCATTGGCAAAGCCCGTTGCTATCAGGGGGGCAAGGTAGCTGTGCGAGCGGGCGAGCTCTTTCGCGGCGCTCTCCTTGTCGCCCCTGTCCCATGCCGCAAGGGCATTGCGCAGGGCGACATGCTTGCCAACAGAGGAGGCGCGAAACTGCCAGAGCTTGTAGAGCACCAGCGCGAGCGAGAGCACGGAAACCACCATCAGCACAAGCACGACCGGCCCGCCAAGCGCGGCCACTTTCGCAAGCGGATCAAACAGCTGGCTCATCCGCTCACCTTGATGGCGGTGCGGCTGTGGAGGGTGAGCCCTTCGGTGCAGGCATCTGGCGCGAGCGCTTCGGACTCGCAGCGTTGAGCGCCATTGAAGAGCAGCTGCCCAAGGCCTTCACAGGCCATGCCCGGCAGCACAAATTGGCGCACACGCGGGCGTGTGGCGGGCAGTTTTCCCATATCAAACAAGGTCATCAGCGTGACACTGCCGGCGGTGTCAAAGAGCACCGCTTCAAAGACAGCCGTGTTGATATCGGCTTGGTGGCCGTTGGTGAGCAAAAAGGAAAGCTGGCAGCCTGCCTCTGTTTGGCTGGCGGCGTTCAGCTCGATGTCAAGACCCGCGGTTGACACAGGCTCTTCGGCCTGCGCGCCGGCGGCGAAAAAACTGAAGATGAACAGGGCAAGGGCACGCATCAGGACAGGCTCACGGCTGGGTAGAATCGCAGCGAGAGTGCCTGAAACCGGCGCGCGCATAAAGGCTTAATCGGGCCGAGGGTGCGCGCAGCCGCCCGGGCGGCGCGCACCTGTTGGTTTAGGCGGGTGCTTTTGTGGTGCGCAGGTAGGGGAAGACCGTTGTGATTTCACCGAACTTTGCCTTGGCATCCTCATCAGACACGCTGGTTGGGACGATCACATCCTGCCCGGTTGTCCAGTTGGCCGGGGTTGCAACTCCGTTGCCATTGGCCATTTGCAGCCCGTCAAGCGCGCGCAGAACTTCGGCAAAGTTGCGGCCCACATTCATCGGGTAGGTCATGGAGAGCTTGAGCTGTTTGTCTGGCCCGATGATGAAAACCGAGCGCACCGAGGCGCTGTCGGCGGCTGTGCGCCCATCGGGGAGGTAGGCTTCGGCCGGCAGCATGTCAAAGGCTTTGGAGACAGCGAGATCTTCGTCAGCGATGATCGGGAAGCTGGCTTTGGCGCTGGCATAGCTCTCGATATCTTTCTTCCAGCCGTGATGTTCTTCAACGCTGTCCACGGAGAGACCGATCACCTTGCAGCCCCGCTTTTCCCATTCGGCGGAAAGCTGGGACACCGCGCCGAACTCTGTGGTGCAGACGGGCGTAAAATCTTTTGGATGCGAGAACAGGATTGCCCAGCTGTCGCCGATCCAGTCGTGGAACTTGATGTCACCCTGATCTGTCTGGGCGGTGAAATTTGGGACGGTGTCATTGATACGAAGGCCCATGCGTTGGCTCCTGCTTGTCGGGGGTTGCTGTTAAATTCTGCTTTCGGAATGTATATATTCACGTTGCGTCGGAGTGAAAGGGGCATCTTGCAGCAATCGAAGCGGGGTGACAAAGTGCCACAAATTCTTGGGAGAAGAACGATGATCGAGAAACGCGATTTTTACATCAACGGCCAGTGGGTTAAGCCGCTGGAAGGCAAGGACTATCAGGTTATTGATCCATCGACGGAAGAGCCCTTTGCAGTGATTGCCCTTGGTGGGCAGGCGGACACGGACGCGGCCGTTGCGGCCGCGAAGGCCGCATTGCCAGGCTGGATGGCCACCCCTGTTGCAGAGCGGATTGCGCTGGTTGAAAAGCTGCTTGAAATCTACACCCGCCGGGGCGACGAGATGGGCGAGACCATCAGTCAGGAGATGGGGGCGCCGGTGGATATGGCGAAGTCCTCACAGGTGGGAGCGGGCTCTTGGCATCTGGCCAATTTCATCCGCGCGGCCAAGAATTTTGCCTTTGAAGGCCCGCTTGGCGAACACGCGCCGAACGACCGTATCATTCATGAGGCCGTGGGCGTTGCGGCGCTGATCACGCCCTGGAACTGGCCGATGAACCAGGTCACGCTCAAGGTGGGCGCGGCGGCGATTGCGGGCTGCACCATGGTGCTCAAGCCCTCTGAAGAGACGCCGCTCGACGCGATGCTTTTTGCCGAGATGATGCATGAAGCGGGCTTTCCTGCCGGTGTTTTCAACCTTGTAAACGGCGATGGCGCGGGCGTAGGCAGCCAGCTGACGGCGCATGAGGATGTGGATATGGTGAGCTTCACCGGCTCCTCGCGGGCGGGCAAGCTGATCAGCAAATCCGCCGCCGATACGCTCAAGCGCGTGAGCCTTGAGCTGGGCGGGAAGGGCGCGAATCTGATCTTTGCAGACGCCGACGAGAAGGCCGTGAAGCGCGGTGTGTTGCATATGATGAACAACACCGGCCAGAGCTGCAATGCGCCAAGCCGTATGCTTGTGCAGCGCGAAATCTATGACCAAGCCGTTGATATGGCAGCAGAAGTTGCCAGCAAGGTCTCTGTTGGCCCCGCCAGTGAGGCAGGCCGCCACATTGGCCCCGTGGTCAATGCGGTGCAGTGGGGCAAAATTCAGGATCTGATCCAGACCGGAATTGACGAGGGCGCGCGGCTTGTGGCCGGCGGCACGGGGCGGCCTGAGGGGCTGAACAAGGGTTACTATGTGCGCCCGACGGTCTTTGCCGATGTGACGCCGGATATGACGATTGCGCGCGAGGAAATCTTCGGGCCTGTGCTGTCGATCATGGCGTTTGAGACCGAAGAAGAGGCCGTGCAGATGGCCAATGACACGGTCTATGGGCTGACCAACTATGTGCAGACCCAAGACGGTGCACGGCTCAACCGGATGGCGCGCCAACTGCGCTCTGGCATGGTTGAAATGAACGGCCAGGGCCGTGGGGCGGGCTCGCCTTTTGGCGGAATGAAACAGTCGGGCAACGGGCGCGAGGGCGGCACTTGGGGGTTGGAAGACTTCCTCGAAGTGAAGGCGGTTTCGGGCTGGTCAAACGAGGCCGGCTGAGCCGCAAGGACGACCAGCGCGCGGTGGGGTTAACGGCGCGCTGGCGGCCCAAAAAAGGGGGGGTGATATGCGTGCACACCCCGTGCACCATGCGTGCACCCCCCAATCGTTAATTTCTGTTAACAGAATCCGGTTAATGCAGCGTGCGGTCTGGTGTTCTGCACTTGAGCGAAATGCCCGCGTGAAAGAGCCTCAGGCCATGGTGTAACGATCCATAGCGGAAGTGGCAGATGGCGGTAGTCAGCCCGCAGTGCAGTTTGTGCGCGGAGTCAAGGCCGTAGGCCGCCGCGCATCGTCAGCCCCTCCCACGGGCTGGCGATTTGGCTGAAATAGGTGTGCTGTTCGTTCTGAGGATGTGTTTGGCAGGCATAAATCGCTTTGTCATTTCCCTAGGGTCGCCACCCCAGGGGCTGACGTTTGCCCCCGTTGGTAACGACAGCAAAGTCCGCATAGCGGACATCCGGCCCCCCACTCAAACGCCACAAGCACAGCAGAAGCGGACCCTAAAACGGCGCTTTGGCGAAAAACCGCATGCCTTTGCCGCCGTCGGGGTGGCGCAGGCGCAGCTCTTCGGCGTGGAGCATGAGGCGGGGGTGCGCTTCGGGATTGTCCGAATAGAACGGGTCGCCCAGAATGGGATGGCCGAGGGCCAGCATATGAACTCGGAGCTGGTGGCTGCGGCCTGTTTTGGGGAAGAGCCGCAGGCGGGATTCCTCCTCCGTGGCTTTGAGCACCTTCCAATCGGTCTGCGCCGATTTGCCCGTCGCGTGGCAGACCATCTGGCGGGGCCTGTTGGGCCAATCAACGATCAAGGGCAGATCGACCGTGCCTTCTTTCGGCTCAAGCCGCCCGAGCACGCGGGCGATATAGGCTTTCTTCGTCTGGCGCTTTTCAAACTGAAGCCCAAGGTGGCGCTGCGCGTGGGGCGTGGCGGCGAAGATCATGACGCCCGATGTGTCCCGATCCAAGCGGTGCACAAGCAGCGCTGTCGGGAAGGCCTCTTGCACGCGGGCGATGAGGCAATCGGCCAGATGTTCGCCCTTGCCCGGAACAGAGAGCAGGCCGGAGGGCTTGTTTACCACGATGAGCTCGTGATCCGCGTGAATGATATCAAGCGGATCACTGGGCGGGTTATAGTCGCTCGGCATGGGCTTAGCCCTGCAGGCTCGTCACCCCGAAGTCGCCCTCGCTGCGGGCTTTCATGGCCATGGCGGCGGAGTGTGCGCCGGAGGCTGTGGTGAAATAGGGGATCCTATCGTAGAGCGCGACAGAGCGGATTTCGCGGCTGTCTTCCACGGCGGCGGCGCCTTCTGTGGTGTTCATCAGAAGCTGGATCTGCCCGTCTTTGAGCATATCGACCACATTGGGGCGGCCTTCATAGACCTTTTTGACCACTTCGCAGGTGATGCCGTTTTCTTCCAAAAAGCGCGCTGTGCCGCCTGTGGCGACGATGGCAAAGCCAAGGTCAACCAGCGTCTGGGCGGTTTCAACAAGCTGTTTGGTTTTGTCGGTGTCCTTGATGGAGAAGAAGACGCGGCCCTCGTAAGGGAGCACGGTTCCTGCGCCCATTTGCGCCTTGAGGAAGGCCAGCGCGAAGGAGCGATCCCAGCCCATGACTTCGCCTGTAGAGCGCATTTCCGGCCCGAGGATGGTATCAACGCCGGGGAAGCGGGCGAAGGGCAGCACCACCTCCTTGACCGAGAACCAGGGCATGTTGGGGTCGGCCAGGGTCATCGGATCGGTGTTTTTGATGGTGCCGGGGCGGGCGTCTTTGGGGTAGGGGCCACGGTGTTTGAAGTCATCCAGCGTTTCACCGGCCATGAGGCGCGCGGCGATGGAGGCAATGGCGCTGTCTGTGGCCTTGGCCACGAAAGGCACGGTGCGGCTGGCGCGCGGGTTCACCTCGATGAGGAAGATCTCGCCATCCTTGACTGCGAACTGGATGTTGCAGAGGCCGCGCACTTTTAGCGCGAGGGCGAGTTGCACGGTTTGCTTTTCGATTTCTGTGATGATCTCGGCGGGCAGGGAGTGGGGCGGCAGGGAGGAGGCCGAATCGCCCGAGTGCACGCCGGCCTCTTCGATATGTTCCATCACGCCGGCGATATGGACTTTTGTGCCATCACAGAGCGCGTCGACATCCAGCTCAATGGCGCCGGCGAGGTAGCTGTCGAGCAGCACGGGGCTGTCGCCCGAGACAACCACGGCCTCGGAGATGTAGCGCTCAAGCTGGGCCATGTCGCGCACGATTTCCATCGCGCGGCCCCCGAGAACGTAGGAGGGGCGTATGACCAGCGGAAAGCCTATTTCTTCTGCAATTTCAAGAGCTTGGGAATCAGTTGAGGCAATGCCGTTTTTCGGCTGTTTGAGGCCGAGCCGTTGCACGAGCTCCTGAAAGCGCTCGCGGTCTTCGGCGAGGTCGATCGCGTCGGGGGTTGTGCCGAGGATCGGGATGCCTTCGTCATGGAGCGCCTGAGCGATCTTGAGCGGGGTCTGGCCGCCGAACTGCACGATGACGCCGTGCAGCGTGCCGTTTTCCTGCTCCACCCTCAGGATCTCCATGACGTGTTCAAAGGTGAGCGGCTCGAAATAGAGGCGGTCGGAGGTGTCGTAATCTGTTGAAACTGTCTCTGGGTTGCAGTTGACCATGATGGTCTCATAGCCGACATCCGCGAGCGCGAAGCAGGCGTGGCAGCAGCAATAGTCAAACTCGATGCCCTGGCCGATCCGGTTTGGACCGCCGCCGAGGATGACGACTTTCTTGCGCTCGCTGGGGCGCGCCTCGCATTCGACTTCGCCCATCATGGGGGCTTCATAGGTTGAATACATATAGGGCGTTTGGGCCTCGAACTCGGCGGCGCAGGTGTCGATCCGTTTGAAAACGGCGTTCACCCCCTTGGCGCGGCGGGTGTCGCGGATCTGTTTTTCTGTTTGGCCTGTGAGCTTGCCAAGGCGGGCGTCGGTGAAGCCGAGCATCTTGAGGGCGCGCAGGCCCTGTTCGTCAGTCGGGAGACCTTCCTGCCTCACGACCTCTTCTGCCTCGACGATTTCGCGGATGCGGTCAAGGAACCAAGGGTCAAACATGGTTGTGGCGTGGATGTCTTCATTGGTGAGGCCATGGCGCATGGCTTGGGCGATGGTGCGCATCCGGTCGGGGGTTTGCTGGCTGATGGCCTTGGTGAGGGCGGCCTTGTCTGGCGCGCCTTCGATCTCGATTTCATCAAACCCGGTGAGGCCCGACTCCATGGAGGCCAGCGCTTTTTGCATGGATTCGTGGATGGTGCGGCCAATGGCCATGACCTCGCCCACCGATTTCATCGCGGTGGTGAGGTAAGGCTCGGAGCCGGGGAATTTCTCAAAGGCAAATTTCGGGATTTTGGTGACGACATAGTCGATGCTTGGCTCAAAGCTTGCCGGGGTCACTTTGGTGATGTCGTTGTCGAGCTCGTCGAGCGTGTAGCCCACGGCGAGCTTGGCGGCGATCTTGGCGATGGGGAAGCCCGTGGCCTTGGACGCCAGCGCAGAAGAGCGGCTCACACGCGGGTTCATCTCGATCACGACCATGCGGCCATCGGCGGGGTTCACGGCCCATTGCACGTTGGAGCCGCCTGTCTCAACCCCGATCTCGCGCAGCACGGCGATCGACTGGTTGCGCATGATCTGGTATTCTTTGTCTGTCAGCGTGAGGGCGGGGGCGACTGTGATGCTGTCGCCTGTGTGAACCCCCATCGGGTCGATGTTTTCAATGCTACAAACGATGATGGCGTTGTCGGCTTTGTCGCGGACAACTTCCATTTCGTATTCTTTCCAGCCCAGAAGCGACTCGTCTACAAGGATCTGGTTGACGGGGCTGGCATCCATGCCGGAGCGGCAGAAGTGGATGTAATCTTCGCGGTTGTAGGCCACGCCGCCGCCTGTGCCGCCCATGGTGAAGGCGGGGCGGATGATGGCGGGCAGGCCGATCTCTTCCAGCTCGGCCAGCGCCAGCTGCACGCCTGCATCCAGATCTGCGGTGCCGTTGTCCTTTTTGGGCGCGGTCACAATCGTGGCCTTGGGGTTTTCGATCCCGAGGCGGTCCATCGCTTCGCGGAAGAGCTTGCGATCTTCGGCCATTTCAATGGCGTCGCGGGTGGCGCCGATCATCTCGACACCGAATGTCTCCAGCACACCCATTTCTTCCAGCGCGAGCGAGGTGTTGAGGCCGGTCTGGCCACCCATTGTGGGCAAAAGCGCGTCGGGGCGCTCTTTCTCGATGATCTTGGCGACAACTTCAGGCGTGATCGGCTCGATATAGGTGGCATCGGCCAGCTCGGGGTCGGTCATGATCGTGGCGGGGTTGGAGTTCACCAGAATGACGCGGTAGCCCTCTTCCTTGAGCGCTTTGCAGGCCTGTGTGCCCGAGTAGTCAAATTCGCAGGCCTGCCCGATGATAATGGGGCCTGCTCCGATGATCATGATCGATTTGATATCGTCTCTCTTCGGCATTGGGGCCCCCATATATTTCGCAGCAGAGTGGGCGCGCAGGCAGGTGCGCGCAAATTGTCGTGGGTTATAGCTATGGAAGCCGCGGGCGCAAGCCTATAGTTGCCACGCCCTATCAGCGAAACGCCGCAGGAACCTGTGGTTCAAAGCGCACCGCCCGCAAGACAGCCAGTTGCACCGCCAAAAGCAGCGCCAAGAACCCGCCCGCCCCCAGCAGCGCCAGCCACAGACCCGGCATCTGAGCGCTCTCAAGCGCCGTGTAGGTGGCCATGCTTTGGCTGGTGAGCAGGGCGATGATCCAGGCCCAGGCCCGCCGGCGGCTCATGATGTGAAGCAGCGCCGGCAACAGCAGCAGCGCCATGAGAAAGCTCTCGCTCCAGCTGACAGGGCCAAACAGGCTGGCAATCAGCGACAGTGCCATGAGCAGAACAGGCATGGCCGTGCCCGGGGTGAGCCTTGGGCGCATCAGCACCAGCGCGCCGATGGCCGCGAGTTTGGCCAGCGCCATCAGGCTTGCCAGCCACAGCGGCTCGGCCACCGTGAGCGGGCTTGCGCCGGCCTGCGCCAGAGCGGCGGCCTGTGCGCCCCCAAGCTGCTGGGCCAGGTGATACAGGATCATCTCCGGTGCGTGGTTCTGGCCATGCAAGATCACCAGGCTGTCAAGCCCGCCGAGCAGGGCAAAGTAGGTTTGGTGCAGTGCCGCACCGGCCACCAGCCCTCCCAGCCCCCATATGAGAGCCACCGCAGACAAAAACCCCGCCACGGCGTGCTTGTTGCGGTCAAGCACAAAGACCAGCGCAAACAGCAGCGGCGCGAGCGTGAAGAGCGTGGCCAGTGCCAGCAGCGCACCGCTGAGCGCGAAGCGGCCGGTGCGGTAGCGTTCAAAGGCCAGAAGCACCAGGAAAAGCCCGGTAATCTGCGGGCTGTTCTGTGCCAGCGCTCCGATTGCAGCCTGGCTGGTGGCCAAAGTCAGAAAGCTGAGGGCGCACCAGGTCTGAAAGCTCAGACGCGGCGGGCGCACCAGCCTCCAGGCCAGCCCCACGGCCCCGGCCAGCAAGCCCATCTGGACCAAGAACAGCGCCTTTGCGAAGCTGGCCGCCGAGACAAGCCCGCTGAGCGGGGCCAACAGATAGCCCCAAAGCGGCGCATAGACGGCCAATGTTTCGATCTGGGCGGCAAACATGTCTTCAGGGCGGCCCTCAGCCACCGCACGCCCCGCGGCATAGAGCAGATCGCTTCCGGACAGGGACGGCGGCCACTGGCTGGAGAGGGTAAACATCATCCAGAGCAGCGCCAGGGCCGGGTAGAAAACACGCTCAAGCAGGGCGGTCATGGCTGGGATCCTGTTTTGGGCCTCTATGGCACGGGGGCACGCGCGGGTGTAGGGCTGTGGTGAAAATCAGGGTGCGCCTGAGTCTTCTGGGCCACATGGCTTGACTTTTCGCGCCGGGGCATGTGTATCACCCCGACGCTTCACAGCCCCTTCAAAGGATAGACCCATGCACGCCTACCGCAGCCAGACATGCGCTGATCTGACCAAAGCCAATGTTGGCGAAACCGTTCGTCTCTCGGGCTGGGTCCACCGGATCCGCGACCATGGCGGTGTTCTGTTCATTGACCTGCGCGACACCTATGGGATGACGCAGCTTTTGTGCGACCCTGACAGCCCGGTGTTTGCCGAGGTTGAAAAGCTGCGCAGCGAGTGGTGTGTGCGCATTGACGGCGAGGTCAAGGCGCGGGACGCAAGCCTTGTGAACCCCAAGCTGCCCACGGGCGAGATCGAGGTGTTCATCCGCGATATGGAAGTGCTGGGCGCGGCGGCCGAGCTGCCGCTGATGGTCTTTGGCGAGCAGGAGTATCCCGAGGAAACGCGCCTGCGCTACCGCTATCTCGACCTGCGCCGCGATAAGATGCAGGCCAATATGCACCTGCGCTCCGATCTTGTCGCGAGCCTGCGCAAGCGCATGTGGGACAAGGGCTTTCGCGAATACCAGACGCCGATCATCACGGCCTCCAGCCCCGAGGGCGCGCGCGACTTTTTGGTGCCAAGCCGTTTGCACCCCGGCAAGTTCTATGCGCTGCCGCAAGCGCCACAGCAGTTCAAACAGCTCATCATGGTGTCGGGCTTTGACAAATATTTCCAGATCGCGCCGTGCTTCCGCGATGAAGACCCGCGCGCTGACCGCTCGCCCACCGACTTCTACCAGCTCGACCTCGAGATGAGCTTCGTGGAGCAGCAGGATGTATTCGATACCATCCAGCCGGTGATGCAGGGCGTATTTGAAGAGTTCGGCGGCGGCAAGAAGGTTGACAGCGAATGGCCCCAGATCAGCTACCGCGATGCGGCGCTCTGGTATGGCTCGGACAAGCCCGATTTGCGCAACCCGATCAAGATGCAGGATTGTTCCGAGCATTTCCGCGGCTCGGGCTTCGCGATTTTTGCCAAGCTTCTGGAGCAGGAGGGCACAGAGGTGCGCGCCATCCCCGCGCCCACAGGCGGCAGCCGCAAGTTCTGCGACCGCATGAACGCCTTTGCCCAAAAAGAAGGCCTGCCCGGCATGGGCTATATCTTCTGGCGCGATCAGGGAGACGGCATGGAAGCCGCAGGCCCCTTGGCCAAGAACATCGGCCCCGAGCGCACCGAGGCGATCCGCCAACAGCTTGGCCTCGGTGTGGGCGATGCGGCCTTCTTCCTTGGCGGCAAGCCCAAAGCCTTTGAAAGCGTGGCAGGGCGCGCGCGCAATGTCATCGGCGAAGAGCTGGGTCTGACGGACAAAGACCGCTTCGCCTTCTGCTGGATCGTCGATTTCCCGATCTACGAAAAAGACGAAGAAAGCGGCAAGATCGACTTTGAGCACAACCCGTTCTCCATGCCCCAAGGCGGGCTGGAGGCGCTCAATGGCGATCCGCTCAAGGTGCTTGGCTACCAGTATGATCTGGCCTGCAACGGCTACGAGCTGGTCTCTGGCGCAATCCGCAACCACAAGCCCGAGATCATGTTCAAGGCCTTTGAGATTGCGGGTTATGGCAAAGACGAAGTCGAAAAGCGCTTCGGTGGCATGGTCAACGCCTTCCAATATGGCGCACCGCCCCACGGCGGCTGCGCGGCGGGCATCGACCGTATGGTGATGCTGCTGGCCGAAGAGCAGAACATCCGCGAGGTCATCATGTTCCCGATGAACCAGCGCGCGGAAGACCTGATGATGAACGCACCAAGCGAGCCACTGGCCGAACAGCTCATGGAACTCAACCTGCGCGTCATCCCGCAAGACTAACCTGCGCTTTCTTATTGCTCTAAATATCCTGGGGAGCGCGAGGGGCAAAGCCCCTCGCATTTGTCGGATGGCACGCAGTGCCATTCGAAACCTGCAAGCGCGCCTTTGCCGATCTTTAAAACCCGCGCGATGAAGCCCTCGCGCCGCGCCGTCTTTGTGCTATCCTGAGCGCAAATCCGGAGTGCTTCTTGTGTCGTTTACCCGTGAAATCGCCGAAATCCGCTTTGGCACCGGTCTTTCCCCCCGCTTGCGGGGGCCACGCGATGTGGACGATATGATGCGCCGCCTTGCCGGACCTGACGTGATGGCGCAGCGCTACAGGATCGAGAGCTTCGAGGACTTCGCCAAGCGCATTGCCCGTGTGACCGCGCTTTGGAAAATTCGCCGCGCCAACCGTGGCTCCGAGGAAGCTGACAAGGCCACCCAGAAGATCAGCGCGCAGAAGCGTAAGGCGCGTAAGGCGCAGCAGCTCTGGCTCTGGCAGGCGCTCCAGCGCCGGGCCCATACGCAGGACGGGCTGCGCGAGCGGCTGGCGTTTTTCTGGGGCGATCATTTCACCGCACGCGGCAAGGTCTCTGTCATGCGCCGCGCCACCTCGCCTTATGTCGAAAGCGCGATCCGCCCGCATGTGGCGGGGTATTTCGCCGATATGCTCAAGGCGGTCACGGCCCAGCCCGCTCTGTTGCAATATCTTGACCAGAAGGCCTCCATCGGCCCGACAAGTGCCGAAGGGCTGCGCGCCAAGAAACCCAAGGGGCTGAACGAGAACCTCGCGCGCGAGCTTTTGGAGCTGCACACGCTGGGGGTTGAGGCGGGCTACAGCCAGCGCGATGTGACCGAGCTGGCCGAGCTGCTCACCGGCCTCACCTATGATCAAGAGGGCGTTTTTGGCTTCAGGCCCGATTATGCCGAGCCGGGTGCGGAGACCGTGTTGGGCAAGCGCTACGGCGGGGGCGACGCCACGCTGGCCGATGTGCATGCCGCGCTCACCGATCTTGCGCTGCATCCGGCCACGGCGCGGCATCTGGCGCGCAAGATGGCGGTGCATTTTATCTCCGACAGCCCCGAGCCTGCGCTCGTGGCGGCGATGGAAGCGCGCTATCTGGCCAGCGGCGGGCATCTGGGCGAGATGACACGCGCCATGCTGGAGCACCCCGCCGCCTGGGCGCCCGAGCCGGGCAATGTGAAACAGCCGATAGATTTCATGGGATCGGCCCTGCGCGCGCTGGCGCTGCCTCAGGAGATCGAGGCGTTCAGGGACTGGCGCAAGATCCGCAACACTTTTGCCACGCCGATGCGCCTGATGGGGCAGACGTGGGAGGAGCCGCTGGGGCCGGATGGCTGGCCTGAGGCGGACAGCGCATGGATCACGCCGCAGCGCTTTGCCGCGCGGGTGGATTGGGCAATGAACGCGCCGCAGGCCTTGGGCGAACTGCCCGATCCGCGCGCTCTACTCACAGGGGCGCTGGGCAACCGCGCGCCCGAGGCTGTGGGCTTTGCGGCCAATGCCGCCGAAGACAGGCGCACCGGTGTGGGGCTGATTTTTGCTTCGCCCGCGTTTCAGAGGATGTAGCCGATGCAGAGCACTCTTAACCGCCGATTGTTCCTTGCCGGCCTTGGCTGCACCGCTGCGGCCAGCCCGCTGCTCACGCCCGTGACCTTTGCCAGCGGCATCGGGGAGAACCGGCTTGTGGTGATCATCCTGCGCGGGGCGATGGACGGGCTGGACGCTTTGCGGCCCTATGGCGACAGGGGCTTTGCCGCGCTCAAGGGGCGGGCCGTGCAGGCCGTGGCCAGCGAGGCCACAGAGCTAGACGGGTTTTATGCGCTGCACCCTGCGCTGGCGGGGCTGAAGCCGCTTTGGCAGGCGGGCGAGCTTGGGTTTGCCCATGCCGTCTCGACGCCTTACCGCGACAAGCGCAGCCATTTTGACGGGCAAGACATGCTGGAGGCGGGCGGTGCGGACCTCAACGGCAACATGCGCGACGGCTGGCTGAACCGCATGTTGCAGAGCTACCCGGGCTTGCACAGCGAGACGGCCTATGCGGTGGGCCGTGGCGACATGCTGTTGATGAAGGGGGCGGCGCCCGTGGCCAACTGGTCGCCCGATGCAGGGCTTTATGGGCTCACGCCACAGGGCTTGCGGCTGGCCGAAATGCTCATGGAGGGCGACCCGCTCTTTGAGGCGGCTTTTGGCGAGGCACTGGCGCTTTCGGGGGAGGGTCTGGGCCAGATGGCGCAGGAGAGCGGCGATATGGCCATGGCCAGCATGAACGCAGCGGCGCGCGCCGCCGGGCAGGGCGGCGGGCATGTGCAGATTGCCGAATTTGCCGCCGAGAAGCTGAAGGGGGCGTCGCGGATTGCGGCGTTTTCGCTCAATGGCTGGGACACCCACGCCAATCAGGCGCGCACGCTCACGCGGCCCTTGAGCCGGCTGTCAGAGGTGATTTTGGGGCTGCGCAGCGGGCTGGGCGGCGATGTCTGGGGCAAAACGGCGGTTGTGGCCATGACGGAATTCGGCCGCACTGCGCGGCTCAATGGCAATGGCGGCTCGGACCACGGCACCGGCGGCTTGATGGTGATGGCGGGGGGCGCTTTGCGCGGCGGGCGTGTCTGGGCGGATTGGCCCGGGCTTGGCGAGCCGGAGCTTTACCAGCGCCGCGACTTGATGCCGACGCGGGATGTGCGGGCCTATTCGGGCTGGCTGATGCGGGGCCTCTTCGGGTTTGAAACCGGCTTTATCGAGCGTGTGGTCTTTCCCGGGCTGGATATGGGCGCCGATCCGGGGCTGCTGGCCTAATATTTGGCGAGAAAGCCACTTTAGGGCGCTTTTCGGTTTGGGGTGGCGCTAGATGGCGACCAGCGTGTCAAGCCGTTGCTGCACCAGCCCGGCGAGCACCGCCACGGGCTGATGGACCGGTTGCTTCGCGGCCTGGGCCGCGGCAAGGGCCTTGCCGGCCTTGATCAGCGGTTCATCGCGCGCGGTTTTGGCAACGCCGGTGACAAACTGTGCCACATAGCTGACTTGCCGTGGGTCACAGCCCTCGTCGATCAGGTTGGCGATATGCGCCAGATCGTCGTTATAGGCCAGGATATCGGGGTGAACGCACTCCTGGTTGAGCCCGCGCGGCCCCGCCGGGCGGCGCTCGGCCGGCAAATGGGCCAAGATGGTCTCTTGAAACTGGGCGATATTTTCAACCGGTTTCGCAAAGAACCCATCGGCACCGGCCGCCATGACACGGTCTTGCATGAGCTCATCGCCCGAGAGGCCGAGGATGATGTCAATCCGCGGAGCGAGAGTGGTGAGTTCGGCAATCAAATCAAGCCCCGAGCCGTCAGGCAGGCCCACATCCACCAGGATCACGGAGGGCCGATAGACCTGCAAGTGCCGGCGCGCAGAGGCGATACAATCTGCCCGTCGGATGCGCGCCCCGCTGCGCAGGCACAACAGGCGCAGGGCGTCGCTGGCATAGCGGCTGTCTTCCACAACCAGCACGGTCAGCCCCAAAAGCGGGCGTGCCGCTGAGGGCGCGGGGATATTTGCAAGCGGGTCATAATCTTCCATCAGGGCAGCTCCTTTTCAATCTGGGGTGGTGTGATTCCCAGCCTAGAGAGCCAGAGCTAACAGTCGGTTAACACAGCGTGGCATTCTGGCTGTCGGGCCTGTTTTCGCGCAGCTGCGACTTTCTCGCGGCTTGCAGTGTGGTGGTTTGCGGGGGATAAGCCTTGCAAACCAAGATGAGGAGAAAAACATGATCGGACGTCTTAACCATGTTGCCATTGCTGTGCCCGACCTTGAGGCGGCTTCGGCGCAATATGCCAATGCGCTGGGTGCAAAAGTCGGCGCGCCACAAGACGAGCCCGACCATGGTGTGACGGTGGTTTTCATCGAGCTGCCCAACACCAAGATCGAGCTGCTGTATCCGCTGGGCGAAGACAGTCCGATCAACGGCTTTCTGGAAAAGAACCCCTCCGGCGGAATTCACCATGTTTGCTATGAGGTCGATGACATCATCGCCGCGCGGGACCATCTGAAATCCACAGGGGCGCGGGTTCTGGGCACGGGCGAGCCAAAGATTGGCGCCCATGGCAAGCCGGTATTGTTTTTGCACCCCAAAGATTTCAACGGTTGCCTGGTGGAGCTTGAACAAGTCTGACGGCGGCCTACGTTAAGACCAGCGCTTTTTCAAAAGGACAGCCTTCATGGGTATCACCTCTGCCATCGTGCTTTACCTTGTTTTGTGGTTTGTGACCTTTCTCACCGTCATCCCCTTCCGGTTGAAGACCCAGGGGGATGTGGGCGAGATTGTCTATGGCACCCAGTCTGGGGCGCCGCATGAGCATGGGCTGCGCAAAAAGGCAAAGATCACAACAGCCATTGCCGCGGTCCTCTGGGCCATCCTGTTTTACATTGTGACAACCGGCCTGATCACGGTGCGTGATATTGACATGTTTGACACTATGGGCACGCAGGCCGCTGACACCCGTTGACAATATGGGTGAAGGTGGCGGCGCCCAGAACGGGGATGAACAGGTTGACCAGTGGCAGGCTGAGTGGCGCGGCCATGAGCAGCCCCGCCAGCCAGATGGTTCCCGCATGGCGGCGGCGTAGCGCAATCGCCTCGGCGCGTCCGAGCCGCCGGCTGGCGGCAAGCGTAAAATACTCCCGCCCGAGCAGAAAGCCGTTCAGCCCCCAAAAGATCACAAGCGCAAACGGGGCAAAGGCCAGATAAAGCACAAGCGCCAGCAGATTTGCCCCGAGCATCACCGCCAGAAACCCAAGCGTGTCTCGCAGCCCGGCCAGAAACCCCGGCGGGCTGGCCGGGGGCAGTTCGGGGTAGTGCCGGGCTTCAACAGCGCGGGCCACATCGTCCAGAAACAGCCCTGTCATGGCCGAGGCCACCGGCACCATCAGAACCGCAGACAGCAAGACGATCACCACCAGGGAGGCCCCTGACAGAAGATCATCAAACCAGCTGACGGGGCCAAGCAGCGGCAGGGTTGTTTCTGGCCCCAGGGCCGCAGCCACCAGCCAGAGCAGCGCCCCGCCCGCGCCCAGCAAAAGCACCAGAGCCAGCACAACACCCAAGAGCAGCACCCGTAAGAACCGCCGGTCGCCCAGCTGTCCCAGAGCGCGCCTGAAGGCCGAGAGGATCAGGCCGACAGCCATGTTGTCTTGGCTTTCACATCCGGGCGCGGACGGTCGGGTGGGGGGGTGCTTTGCGTGGCAATATGAACAAACCCTGCGATCCGCTCATGCGGGGTCAGCCCCAGGGCCTGCTCGGCAAAGAGACGTTCGTGGCTGATGGCTCCGGAAAGCCAGTTGGCACCCCAGCCCGCCGCCAGCGCCGCATTGAGCAGAGCCAGACAGACCGCCCCGGCCGAGTAGGTTTGTTCGATGGCAGGGATTTTCTCGGAGAGCACGGGGCTTTCTATCACGGCGACAGCGCAGATACCCTGATCAAACTGGCCACGGGCCTTGGCGGTTTTTTCGGCATCATAGCCCAGTTTTCGGGCGGCCTGTTCGGCGGCATCGGCCAGCTTTGGCATGGCCGCCTGTTGGAGCACAATAAAGCGCCAGGGCTCCAGTTTGCCATGATCGGGGGTGCGCGCCGCGAGGGTGAGCAGCGCTTCAAGCTGATCCCGGCTGGGGGCAGGCGCGCGCAGCGTTTTGGCCGGGCGAGAGCGGCGGGTTTTCAGAAAGTCGAGCGCGGCAGCATTGGCTTGAGGCATGGGGCGATCCTTTTGTCTGAGGCTTCTGATGTCATGTCTGTGCTGGCAAAGGTCAAGTGCGCGGGGAGAAGATGGTGAGAAGATGGTGAGAATATGGTGAGAATATGGGCGGCGCCTGTGCCAGATTCGCCTGCTGTGTAAGGGCGTTAGGGGCCAGTCAGGCGGCTTTGGCAGCTGGCGTGCACAGCCTTTGCGGCAGCCCCGCTCGCTCTATGCAATTTAGGCGTGCAGTGCGCAAGCCACCGGAGCAGCGCGCCTTCAGGGTGCCTGCGGTGGGCGCAGGCGCGCTTTCCTGGCGGGGCCATGGAAGAAAGGGTTGCCCGATACTGATTCGCCCCCTAGGCTGCCTTGGATTGCGAACAGCACTCAGCCACGGCTGCCACAGCGCAGCTCAAGTCAATGAAGAGCGACAACGCTCTCCAAGGGAGGAAAAATATGAAATTTTTCACACGTTCCGGCAAGCCTATGTCCAAAGTGATTACGGATCAGGCTGCCAAGGTTGGCACCGATGAGGTGAGCCGCCGCGAGTTTATCGCGATGGCCAGCACCTTTGGTGCCACCGCTGCCACGGCCTATGGTATGCTCGGCATGGCCGCACCGGCGCGCGCCGACGGCCATGGGGCCAAGATGGGCGGCACAGTGCGCATCCAGCAGGAAGTGCGCGCGCTCAAGGATCCTCGGTCTTATGACTGGTCGCAGATCGCCAACTTCTCGCGCGGCTGGTTGGAGTATCTTGTCAAATACAACAACGACGGCTCTTTCTCTCCCTATCTGCTTGAAAGCTGGGATGTGAGCGATGACGCCAAGACCTACACGCTGAACGCCCGCAAGGGTGTGAAGTGGAACAATGGCGATGATTTCACCTCGGCCGATGTGGCGCGGATCATTGCGGATTGGTGTGATAAGTCCGTGGAAGGCAACTCCATGGCGGGTCGGATGGCCACCTTGATTGACGAAGCCACAGGCAAGGCGCTTGATGGGGCAATCGAGATTGTCGACAGCCACACCGTGAAGCTAAACCTGCCCCTGCCTGATATTTCGATCATTGCCGGCATGGCCGATTACCCGGCGGCAGTCTATCACAAGGACAACAACGCCGAAGACATGCTCTCAACCGCCATCGGCACGGGCCCTTACCTGCCCGAGAGCCTGGAAGTTGGCGTCAAAGGCGTTCTGGTCAAGAATGATGGCCACTGGTGGAACAAAGGCAATGGCGCCTGGGCCGACCGGATCGAATTTATCGACTACGGCACAGACCCGGCTGCTTGGGTTGCCGCCGCTGAGGCCGATGAGATCGACATGCTCTACTCCGTAGACGGTGATTTCATCGACATTCTCGGCACCATGGATGGCTGGACCCAAAACGAGGTTGTCACGGCTGCCACGATCGTGATCCGTCCCAACCAGCTTGCCGAAGTCGATGGCAAGAAACCCTATGCCGACAAACGCGTGCGTCAGGCCATTGCCATGGCGGTGGACAACAACGTGCTGCTGGAGCTCGGATATGAGGGCCGTGGCCTCGTTGCTGCCAACCACCACGTCGGGCCATCACACCCCGAATATGTCGACATCGGAATGCCCAAGCATGATCCTGCGGCGGCCAAAGCGCTGCTGGATGAGGCAGGCATGGGTGACTTCGAGATGGAAATCCTCTCGATCGACGATGCATGGCGCAAAAACACAACCGACGCCGTGGCAGCCCAGCTGCGCGACGCGGGCTTCAATGTGAAGCGCACGGTGCTTCCGGGCAGCACGTTCTGGAATGATTGGGTGAAATACCCGTTCAGCTCGACAAACTGGAACCACCGCCCACTCGGTGTGCAGATCTGGGCGCTGGCCTATCGCTCGGGCGAAGCCTGGAACGAGTTCGGCTATGCCAACCCCGCGTTTGATGCCCTGCTGACAAAGGCGCTGGCCACAGCCGATGTGAACGCGCGCAAAACGCTGATGGAACAAGGCGAGAAAATCCTTCAGGATGACGCCGTGACCATCCAGCCCTACTGGCGCTCGCTTTACAACCACACCAAAGACAATCTCATGGGCGGTGCACATCACATCAGCTTCGAGATCGATCCAGCGGCGTTGGCCTGGAAAGCCTAAGCCAACTGGCAACGTAAAACGAGACGGGGCAGCATGGCGCTGCCCCGTTTTTTGTGGGGCAGCTTCGGCGTGGCGTGCGGGTCTGCTTTGCCGGGGCTTTTTCTTTCTATAAATATCCTGAGGGGGGGATTCATAAGCCCTCAGGCTTATGGATCGGGGGAGCAAAGCTCCCCCAAATGGTCGGATTTTTCCGAAGGAAAAATTCGAACTCTCTGCAAAACCTCAGATTTGCGCAAAGTCTTCGCGCGCATAGCCCTGCACATAAAGCAGTGCGGTGAGGTCACCGTGGTTGATGCGGATGTCGCACTCCGCCGCCACGCTTGGCTTGGCGTGCAGCGCCACGCCGCTTCCCGCCAGCGTGAGCATCCCGAGGTCGTTCGCCCCGTCGCCCACGGCGAGCACATCGGCCGCCGTGATCCCCAGCCGCGCGGTGATGTCTTGAAGCGCCTGCACCTTGGCCTCGCGGCCCAGAATGGGCAGCGCCACCGTCCCTGTGAGCTTGCCACCCTCGGCCAGAAGCGTGTTGGCGCGGTTCTCGTCAAAGCCGAGCGTGGTGGCAATCGCGGCGGTAAAGGCCGTGAACCCGCCAGAGACCAGCGCCGCATAAGCGCCATGGGCCTTCATCGTCGCCAGCAGGGCAGGCCCGCCCGCCATCAGCGTGATCCGCTCTGCGAGCACCTTTTCGATCACGGTGTCTTCCAGCCCCTTGAGCAGCGCGACCCGCTCGGTGAGCGCGCCGTCAAAGTCCAGCTCGCCGTTCATCGCCCGCGCGGTGATGTCTTTCACATATGCGCCCACGCCTGCCTCTTCGGCCAGCTCGTCAATACACTCCTGCTCAATCATCGTGCTGTCCATATCCGCCAGCAGCATCTTCTTTTTGCGCCCTGTGCTTGGCTGCACCACAAGGTCCACGCCCAGCTTCTGCACATCGGCCCAGACATCCCAGCGGTTGTCCGGCATCTGGGAGATGTCAAACTCCGCCGCCTCGCCCTGCGACAGCCAGCGCGCATCGCCCCCGCCCCAGGCTGTTTGCAGCGCGCCGAGAAGGGCAGGCGTGAGGCAAGGATCTTTCGGCGCGGTTAACAGCGTGACGGTATACATGGGGGAAGTTTCCGATCGTAGTCATTCGTGTCGCAATTTGAGGCTCAAGCGGCGTGATAGCGCCATTTCTGCGCTTGCGAAAGGGGGCAGCGCGCTTTAGCTCCGTCTGTGGGACACCCCTCCCCAACGAGGGGCTTATATCTGGAAGGGTATCATGCTTGATACAATAAAACCGGCAGCGCGCCCGGCCAATCCGCGCTTTTCGTCTGGCCCCTGTGCCAAATACCCCTCATTCACTTTGCAACAGCTGGAAAGCGCGCCGCTTGGCCGCAGCCACCGTGCCGCTGTGGGCAAAGACAAGCTCAAAGCCGCCATCGAAGAGACCCGCGATCTGCTCGGCGTCCCTGCGGACTACCTGATCGGCATCGTGCCCGCCTCTGACACGGGTGCTGTGGAAATGGCGATGTGGAACCTCTTGGGCGCGCGCCCTGTGACCATGGTTGCCTGGGAAAGCTTCGGCGCGGGCTGGGTCACGGATGTGGTCAAGCAGCTCAAGCTCGAGGCCACCGTCAAGACAGCCGACTACGGCGAGATCGTCGATATGGCGACGCTTGATTACGACACCGATGTTGTCTTCACATGGAACGGCACAACCTCGGGCGTGCGGATGCCTTCGGGCGATATGATCCCTGATACCCGCGCCGGCCTCACGATCAGTGACGCCACCTCCGCTGCCTTCGCGCAGGATTTGCCTTGGGACAAGCTCGATGTGACAACTTTCTCCTGGCAGAAGGTGCTGGGCGGCGAAGCGGCGCATGGCATGATCATCCTGTCGCCCCGCGCTGTGGCGCGGCTCGAAAGCTACGCGCCCGCGTGGCCGCTGCCCAAGATTTTCCGCCTCACCAAGGGTGGCAAGCTGATCGACGGTATCTTCCGCGGCGAGACGATCAACACGCCCTCCATGCTGGCGGTGGAAGATTACTTGCACGCTTTGGCTTGGGCGCGCTCGGAAGGGGGCCTCAAGGGGCTGATCGCGCGGGCCGATGCCAATGCGCAGGCGGTGTTTGATTTCTGCGCCGCCAATGATTGGATCGACAACCTCGCCGCTGACCCGGCCACGCGCTCCAACACCTCGGTGTGCCTCAAGTTCACCGATGCGCGCATCACCGACGGGGCCGCCTTTGCCAAAGCCGTGGCCAAGCGGCTTGAGGCCGAGGGTGTCGCCTATGACATCGGCGCCTACCGCGATGCCCCTGCTGGCCTGCGCATCTGGTGTGGCGGCACGGTCGAGACAACCGATGTCGAGGCGCTTCTGCCCTGGCTTGCCTGGGCCTTTGAGGCCGAACTCAACGCATAATCGTAGGGTGCGCAATCTTTGCGCACCTTCCCCCGACATTCCCCTATTTGAAGGACGCTCAACATGGCTCCCAAAGTTCTCGTTTCCGACAAACTCAGCGAAACCGCTGTCCAGATTTTCCGCGACCGTGGCATCGAGGTGGATTTCCGCCCCGAGCTTGGCAAAGACAAAGAGGCGCTTGCCGCCGTGATTGGTGAGTATGACGGCCTCGCCATCCGCTCGGCCACCAAGGTCACCCCGACCATTCTGGACAATGCACACAACCTCAAGGTCATCGCCCGCGCAGGGATCGGCACGGACAACATCGACAAGGACGCGGCCTCCAAGAAAGGCGTGATCGTGATGAACACGCCCTTCGGCAATATGATCACCACAGCCGAACACGCGATTGCGATGATGTTCGCCGTGGCGCGCCAGATCCCTGAAGCCTCTGCCAGCACCCATGCGGGCAAGTGGGAGAAATCGAAGTTCATGGGCGTCGAGCTCACCAACAAGACCCTCGGTGTCATCGGCGCAGGCAACATTGGCGGGATCGTGTGCGACCGCGCCCGCGGCCTCAAGATGAAAGTTGTGGCCTATGACCCCTTCCTCTCCGAGGAAAAGGCGGCAAAAATGCAGGTCGAGAAAGTCGAGCTCGACGCGCTTCTGGCGCGGGCCGATTTCATCACCCTGCATGTGCCCTTCACAGAGGCAACAAAGAACATCCTCAGCCGCGAAAACCTCGCCAAGACCAAGAAGGGCGTGCGCATCATCAACTGCGCGCGCGGCGGATTGGTGGACGAGGAGGCGCTGGCCGAGGCGCTCAAGTCTGGCCATGTGGCAGGCGCAGCCTTTGACGTGTTCTCACAGGAACCGGCCACAGAAAACCCGCTCTTCGGCCTGCCCAATGTCGTCTGCACGCCGCACCTTGGCGCCGCCACCACGGAAGCGCAGGAAAACGTCGCGCTGCAAGTGGCCGAGCAGATGTCAAACTACCTGCTCACGGGCGCGGTTGAAAACGCGCTCAACATGCCAAGCGTCACCGCCGAGGAAGCCAAGGTCATGGGCCCTTGGATTTCACTTGCCGGGCATCTGGGCAACTTCATCGGCCAGCTCACAGACGAGCCGATCAAAGCCATCAACATCCTCTATGATGGCGCAGCTTCTGACATGAACCTCGAAGCGCTCAACTGCGCGGTCGTGGCGGGTATCATGAAAACGGTGAACCCGGATGTGAACATGGTCTCCGCACCTGTGATTGCCAAAGAGCGTGGCGTGAAGATCTCCACCACAAGCCAGGACAAATCCGGCGTCTTTGAGGGCTATGTCAAGGTCACCGTGGTAACAGACAAACGCGAGCGCTCCATCGGCGGCACGGTCTTCTCTGATGGCAAGCCGCGCTTCATCCAGATCAAAGGCATCAACATCGACGCCGAAGTGGGCCGCCACATGCTCTACACCACCAACGCCGACGTGCCCGGGATCATCGGCACATTGGGCCAGACCATGGGCGAGAACGGCGTCAATATCGCCAACTTCACCTTGGGCCGCTCGGCCGCAGGCGGCGAAGCCATCGCGCTCCTTTATCTTGATGCGCAGCCCGAAGAAGCGGTGCTCGCAAAGCTTAAGGCAACAGGCATGTTCCAGCAGGTCAAACCGCTGGAATTTGACATCGCTTGAACAATCACACCGCTTAAAAGGCCCGCCACAAGCGCGGGCCTTTTCCCTGTCTTTCTTATTGCCATAAATATCCCAGGGGGTCTGGGGGACAGCGTCCCCCAGCTCTACCTGCGGTCTGGGGGACTGGTCCCCCAGCGGATCGGATTTTGCGCAGCAAAATTCGATTATCTCTTCAAAGCAACCCAGGCATCATATTGTGAGAGATAGACTTCTCCTGTCAGCTCCTGCAAGAAATGGCTCCGCTCAAGCCGGTCCATCACCGGCCCCTTCACCTCGCTCAGATGCAGGCGGATGCCCATGTCCTTGAGCTTGTGGTTGAGCGCTTCAAGGCTCTCCAGCGCCGAAAGGTCCACCTCGTTCACCGCCGAAAACATCAGCACCACATCGCTCAGAGGTTCGTCACACACCACCCGCGCGCTCACGTAGTCCTCCAGAAAGCGCGCATTGGCAAAGTAGAGGCTTTCATCCACCCGCAGCGTCACCGCATGGGGCAGGGTCTCTACCTTATGGCGGTGGATGTTGCGGAAATGCTGGGTGGCGGGCACAAGGCCCACCTCGGCCACATGTGGGCGCGATGTGGCATAGAGATGCAGCGCAATCGAAATGAGCACCCCCGCTGACACACCAATTTCCACCCCAAAGCCCAGCGTGAGCAGGATGGTCGCCGCGACAGCGGCGAAATCCACTTTGGAATAGCCCCAGGTGCGTTTGAGGATGCTCAAATCCACAAGGCTCAGCACTGCCACAATGATCGTCGCCGCCAGCGTGGCGTTGGGCAAAAAGTAAAGCAGTGGCGTGAGCAGCAGGGCTGCGAGCAGAATGCCGACGGCGGTAAAGGCCCCGGCGGCGGGTGTCGCGGCCCCGGCATCAAAGTTCACCACCGAGCGCGCGAAGCCCCCTGTCACAGGGTAGCCGCCGGAGACTGCGGCGGCGATGTTGGAGGTCCCCAGCCCGATCAGCTCCTGATCCGGGTCAATCCTTTGGCGCTTCTTGGCAGCCAATGTTTGGGCCACGGAGACAGATTCAACAAAGCCGATCACCGAAATGAGCAGGGCGGAGAGGAACAGATCATTCCACAGCGCAGGGCTGAAGGAGGGCAGCGTCAGCGGCGGAATGCCTTGCGGAACCGCGCCGACGATCTTCACGCCCGCGTCCTGAAGCCCGAGCGCCCAGACCGCCAGAGTGCTCACCGCCACAGCCGCCACAGGCCCCGCCTTGGCGATGATATCTGCCGCGCGCGCGCCAAACCCGAGGCGCAGCAGCAGGGGCTTCAACCCCTTGCGCACCCAGAAGAGAAACCCCGTTGCCGCGACACCAATCACCAGCGTGGCGAGGCTCACATCGCCCAGATGCGCGGCAAGCGCGCCGAGAATTTGCGGCAGCGTATGCCCATGCGCCTCAATGCCGAGGATATGCTTGAGCTGGCTTGTCGCGATCAGCAGGCCCGAGGCGGTGATAAACCCCGCGATCACCGGATGGCTCAGGAAGTTGGCCAGAAAGCCGAGCCTCAGCACCCCCATCACCGTGAGCAAAGCGCCGGAGATAAAGGCCAGCGTCCCTGCGGCCAGCGCAATCTCTGCCGCAGATGTCAGGCCGAGATTGCCAATCGCCGCCGCCGTCATCAGCGAGACAACAGCCACAGGCCCCACCGCCAGCGCGCGGCTCGTGCCAAAGACAGCATAGGCCACCAGCGGCAGGATCGAGGCGTAAAGCCCCATTTCCGGCGGCAGCCCCGCCAGCAAGGCATAGGCCAGAGACTGCGGAATGAGCATGATCGTCACAATCACAGCCGCCACCGCATCGCTCACAAATGTGTCGCGCTGATAGGTTTTGCCCCATGTCAGAATGGGCAGATATCGGGTCAGTGGGGTCATGTTCGCGTCCTCTTTGACACCTCATATATTCCGTAAGTAGAATATGTAAAGCCAATTCTGCCTCTGTGGTTGCTATTGCGGGCGCGCAGGCATAGCTAAAGTGCATGTCGCAAACGCTGTATGCCATTGGGGATGTTCACGGGCAGCACGAGCTGTTGCTGGATGCGCTCGCGCTGATTGCGCTGGATGGCGGCGCGGATGCGCAGGTGGTTGTCATCGGCGATCTGGTGGACCGAGGGCCAGACAGTTGTGGTGTGATCAACACGCTGATGGAGGGTATCGCTGCGGGGCGCAATTGGACGGTGCTTATGGGCAACCATGACCGCCTGTTTGAAACCTTCCTGCGCACGGGGGGGATCACCCATCCGAAAATGCGCCCCTCTTATACATGGCTCAGCCCGCAGCTGGGCGGGCTGGAGACGCTGGCCTCCTATGGCGTGGACACAAGCCTGCCCGAAGCCGCGCTGCGCGCCGCCGCGCTGGAGGCCGTGCCCGAGGCGCAGCGTGCGTTTCTCGCCGGATTGCCGCTCTATCATGAGAGTGAGTCCTGCCTTTTTGTCCACGCAGGTCTCCAGCCGCGCCTGCCACTGGCTTGGCAGACAGAGGACGACCTGATCTGGATCCGCGACGCTTTTCTCAACCATGACGAGCCGTTCGAGAAGTTGGTGATCCATGGCCACACGGCTGTTGAGGCAGCTGAACACAAGGGCAATCGTGTCAACATCGACAGCGGCGCTGGCTTCGGGCGCGCGCTCACCACCGTGGTGATCGAGGGCACAGATGTCTTCACGCTGGAAGAAGACGGCCGCAAACCGCTCACGCCGAAGGGTTGAGAAAGCCGACCGCGGGTGGTGCGAAACGCGCGGCCCACGGGGGCGGTCGGCGCGTGGACGGTTTTCAACCGTCCGAAAGCCTCACTCTCGCCGGGTAACTCCCGCAATCGCCGCCGCGCCCACAGGTGTCAGCCGGCAAATGACGCTGTGTTGCGCTTTTCTTTCGCGCGGGCTTTGGCCTATGCTGCCGCAAATTTTTAGACAGGAAAGCGGGACAAACATGAGCGATATCGTAATTCTGGACGGCGCACGCACGGCCATTGGCACCTTTGGCGGAAGCCTTGCGGGCACGACCCCGGCCGAGCTTGGCGCGACGGTGACAAGGGCCGCTCTGGAGCGCTCTGGCGTGGAGGGCGCTCAGATTGGTCATGCGGTTTACGGCCATGTCATCAACACCGAGCCCCGCGACATGTATGTCAGCCGCATCGCTGCGATGGACGCGGGTATCCCGGACACTGCGCCTGCCATGAACGTGAACCGCCTTTGCGGGTCGGGCGCGCAGGCCATTGTTTCTGCTGTGCAATCTTTGATGCTTCAGGATGCTGACTTTGCCGTGGCGGGCGGGATCGAGTGTATGAGCCGCTCGCCCTATATCGTTCCGGCGCAGCGCTGGGGCCAGAAGATGGGCGATATCAAGACGCTTGATATGATGCTCGGCGCGCTCAACTGCCCGTTTGGCACGGGGCATATGGGCGTGACAGCCGAAAATGTGGCCGCCGAACACGACATCAGCCGCGAGGCGCAGGATGCCTTCGCGATGGAGAGCCAGACCCGCGCCGCCAAGGCGATCGAGGCGGGATATTTTGCCAGCCAGATCGTGCCTGTTAAGGTGCGTGTGAAGCGCGATATGGTTCCCTTTGAAGTGGACGAACACCCCAAGGCCACAACCCCCGAAGCCCTCGCCGGCCTGCGCGCTGTCTTCCAGAAAGACGGCACCGTGACGGCGGGCAATGCCTCTGGCATCAATGATGGTGCAGCGGCGATGGTGCTGGCGCGGGCCGAGGCGGCGGAGGCCGCGGGCCTGAAGCCACGCGCGCGGGTGCTCGGCTATGCCCATGCGGGTGTGCGCCCCGAGGTGATGGGGATCGGCCCTGTGCCGGCGGTGAAGAACCTTTTGGCGCGCACGGGGCTTTCACTTGCGGATTTTGACGTGATCGAGAGCAACGAGGCGTTTGCGGCGCAGGCGCTTGCGGTGAACAAGGCCCTGGGGCTTGACGCGGCCAAGGTGAACCCGAACGGCGGCGCGATTGCGCTGGGCCACCCTGTGGGCGCGACGGGCGCGATCATCACGCTCAAGGCGCTTTATGAGCTCGAGCGCATTGGCGGCAGGCGCGCGTTGATCACCATGTGTATTGGTGGTGGCCAGGGGATTGCGCTGGCCCTGGAAGCGCTCTGAGGCCCAAAAACACCCCGCGCGCAGCCATGGTCTGGGCGCGGTTAAACTAATCTTCACGCTGATTGTGCAACCTAGAGGAAACTTTGACTCGGTTGGCAGGGTGGAGAACTTCATGAGCCTGGCACAAAAGCTCACCCAAGAAAGGCGGGCGCGGCTCGCTGCGGAGCGTTTGCTTGAGCAAAAGCAGGCCGAGCTTTTTGCGGCGAACCAGAAGCTTGGGGCACATGCCAAGAAGCTCTCGGAGCAGATTGTCGAGACCCGCGCGGAGGTTCAGACTGTCCGTGATGAAAATCAACGGGTCAAATCTGACCTCTCGATCGCCCATAAGAAAATCGAGATCGCCGAGCGCCGGCTGTGGCTGTCCATTGAGTCCATCAATGACGGCTTTGCCTTTTTTAACCCTGACAGCCAGATGATCATTGCCAACAAGGCCTATCTTTGGGCCTTTGACGGGCTGGAAGAGGTGACTGCCGGGGTGAGTTACATCACCTTGCTGCAATTGATGACCGAGGAGGGTATTGTTGACCTCAACGGGCAGGCGCCGGCAGCCTGGCGCGCCATGATGCTGGAGCGCTGGCAAAGCGCTGCGCCCGAGCCGGTGACGATCCGGCTTTGGAACGGCGAATATGTAAAATTGATTGACCAGCGTGGCCATGGTGGCGATGTGGTCAGCCTTGCGCTGAACATAACAGAGACAGTCCGGTATCAACGCGACCTGAAGGAAGCCCGCGACAATGCGGAAAGTGCGGCGCGGGCCAAATCGGCGTTCCTGGCCAATATGAGCCATGAGATCCGCACGCCGATGAACGGTGTTGTGGGGATGGCTGATCTTTTGATGGACACGGCGCTTGACGAAGAGCAGGCGCTTTTTGCCAAGACCATCAAGAATTCTGGCGAGGCGCTCCTTGTGATCATCAACGATGTGCTCGATTTTTCCAAACTGGATGCAGAGAAGATGGTGCTGCACCATAAACCGTTTGATTTTGACGGCGCGATCCATGAGGTGGTCATGCTGCTGCATTCGGCGCTGGACGGCAAGGATGTGCAGATCATTGTGGATTATGACCTGTTTTTGCCAACCGAGTTTTTGGGAGATGTCGGGCGCTTGCGGCAGGTTCTGACCAATCTGATTGGCAATGCGGTCAAGTTTACCAGTGAGGGGCATGTTCTCGTGCGGGTTGTGGGCAGCCACGATCCGCACAGCCGTCAGACAGAGCTGCATGTGACTGTGGAAGACACCGGCATCGGGATTCCGCCGGACAAGCTTGAGCATGTGTTTGGCGAGTTCAACCAGGTGGATGATGCCCAGAGCCGCTCTTATGAGGGGACAGGGCTTGGCCTTGCGATCAGTCAGAGGCTGATCAAGATGATGGGCGGGGATATCTGGGTGGAGTCAGAGGTTGGGGTTGGCTCCAGTTTCGGGTTTAAGGTCTGCTTGGAAACTCAGAATGCGATCAACCCGGCCACGCTGAAAGCCATGGTCGGCAAAGCCCTGTTGCTGGAGCCATGCGAGGCCATTGCAGGGCTGACAGAAAAGCAGTTGGGCAAGCTCGGGCTTGAGGTTGTGCGGTGCGCAACGGTGCCCGAGGCGCTCGAGCAGCTCGGGGCGGATGTCACGCTGATCATGGCGGATGAGGGTTTTGTGGGCCATGATCTGGTGGGCGCGTTGGAAGAATTGCACTATCAGGGACGGGTGATCTTGCTGAGCCCCCATCTGGGCGGGCAGGCGCAGGCCGAGAGCACGGTGGATGTGCAACAGCTCCAGAAGCCAATTTCGCGCCATGCCTTGTTGGAAAAGCTGGCGCGCCCGCGCCCGGAGGCGGAGAGCGCAACCAGCACCGCGCCCGCGCCAGAGCCGGACACGGACCCGCAGTCGGGCCTGCCGGAGCCACCCCGCAAGATGCGTGTTCTGGCGGCCGAAGACAACAAGACCAACCAGCTGGTCTTTCGCAAGATGGTGAAGGCGCTGGATATCGACCTGGCGTTTGCCGGCAATGGCCGGGAGGCGCTTGAGCTATACAGCAGCTTTGCGCCCGACCTTGTGTTCATGGATATTTCCATGCCCGAAATGGACGGCAAGGAGGCCACCCGCGCCATCCGCGCACTGGAGGCCCAGACGGGCGCGCATGTGCCGATTTATGCGCTGACAGCCCATGCCATGGAGGGAGACAAGGAAGAGATCATGGCCGCGGGGATGGACCAGTATTTGACCAAACCGTTGCGCAAAGCCGAAATTTACGCCGCGATTGGCGGCCATCAGCCCGAAAATGTGGTGCAGGTGATTTCGGATGACGCGGCGGCCTGACGGCCTTGGGTGCTCTTTGGGCCGCGCTAGGCCGCGCGCAAGAAAGCCGGTTTGTCGGGCTGTGACAGCGCCGGGTTGTAGCGATAGCCGCCTGTATCAAACGCCGTGAGGGCCTCAGCGTCGTTGAGACGGTTCTGGATGATGTAGCGGGCCATGGCGCCACGGGCCTTCTTGGCGTAAAAGCTCACGATCTTGGGGCCTTGCGGCTTGTCCTCGTAAAACACCGGCGTGATCACACGGGGTTTGAGCACGGCCAGATCAACCGCGCCGAAATATTCCTGGCTGGCGCAGTTCACAAGGATATCCGAGCCGCTGGTGGCGGCCTCGGCATTGATCTGCTCGGCAATTGCGCTGCCCCAATAATTATAGAGGGTCTTGCCCTTGGGGGTCGCGAAACGCGTGCCCATTTCGAGGCGGTAGGGTTTGATCTGGTCGAGCGGGCGCAAGAGACCATACAGGCCGGACAGAATGCGCAGATGATCGCTGGCCCAGAGCATTTCGTCCTCATCAAGGCTGGCGGCTTCGAGGCCTGCGTAGGTGTCGCCATTGAACATGAGTGCGGCGGGTGCGGGCTGTAGGGTGTCCCAAGTCTGGAAGCGCGTGTGGTTGAGTTGAGCGAGGCTGTCGCTCAGATGCATGAGCTTGGCAAGATCTGCGGCAGTGAGCTGGGCGGCTTGCTGTGCGAGCTCTTCAGCGCGGGGCGCAAAGACCGGCTCTGTGACAGGCAGCTTTGCGCGGGCGTCTTCGTTGAGTTTCTTCGCAGGAGAAATTACCACCAGCATCTGTCATGCACCCCCATGCATCAGGTCTATAAAGGTCTGTCCGAACCGCTCGGTGCGCTTGTCGCCGATCAGCCGCTCTAATGCATCTAGGGACTGGGGGCGTGTTTGTGCAACCTTTGCGAGCTGAGAATTTGTCAGGCTCAGGGGTTTTTCTGTGCCGCAGGAGCCGCGCTGGAGCTTCATATGGGCGTCGGCGAGTTGGTCAAACAGGCTGCCTGCGGGCTTTCCGGCCAGCTTGCGCCTTGCCGGATGGGGCTTGGGCGTGTCAGCGGCGAGCACCGACAGAAAATCCCGTCCGTATTTCTCAAGCTTCTTTTGCCCGACACCGGGAATCATGGCGAAGTCATCCAGCGTTTGGGGCTTGCGCTTGACCATTTCCACAAGTGTGCGATCGTTAAAGACAATATAAGCGGGCAGGGCGGCGGCTTCGGCGAGGGCGCGGCGCTTGGCCTTGAGGGCTGAAAACAGCGGCGCATCCTCTTCCGGCACCAACATTTTGATTTTGGGGCCGGCGTAGGCTGCGGCGCTGGCCACCAAATCTTTGCGCAGGGTGAGGGTTTGCTCCCCTTTCAGCAGCGGATGGGCCTTGCGTGTGACTTTGAGCGCCCCGTGGGCGCGGGCATCGGGGCGGATCAGATCATGGCCCATGAGCTGGCGCAAGATCGCCTGCCATTGGGCGGGCTTGTAGGCGGCACCCACGGCAAAGGTTGGCAGGCCGTCATGGCCGAATTGCCGGATTTTATCGGTCATCTTGCCCAGCAGAATGTCGATGATATGGCCTGCGCCAAAGCGCTCTTCGCTGCGCAATATTGCCGAGAGCGCCATCCGCGCGGCCTCGGTGGCATCAAAGGTTTCCGGCGGTTTGTTGCACAGATCGCAATTGCCGCAGGGTTCGGTCTGTTCGTCAAAGTAGCGCAGCAGAAGCTGGCGGCGGCAACTTGTGGCCTCGGCCAGGCCGAGGAGCGCGTTCAGGCGGCCATGATCGGCTTCCTGCCGCTCGGCGGGGGCGAGGCTTTCGTCGATCTGGGCGCGGCGCAGGCGGATGTCTTCCGGGCCGTAAAGCGTGAGGGTTTCGGCGCGCGCACCATCACGGCCGGCGCGGCCAATCTCTTGATAGTAGGCTTCGACAGATTTGGGCAGATCGGCATGGGCAACCCAGCGGATGTCGGGTTTGTCGACGCCCATGCCAAAGGCGATTGTGGCCACGACGATCAGCTCGTCTTCGGTGTTGAAGCGGTGTTCGACGCGGCGGCGTTCGTCCGGGTCCATTGCGCCGTGGTAGTGGCAGGCATTGTGGCCTTCCTCGCGTAGTGCGGCGGCGAGCGCCTCTGTTTTGGCGCGCGTGGCGCAATAGACTATCCCGCATTGGCCTTTGCGCGCGGCCACAAAGGCGAGGATCTGCTGGCGTGGCTTGTTTTTGGGCTCAAAGGCAAGGCTGATGTTGGGCCTGTCAAACCCGTAAAGAAAGCTGCGCGGGGCTGCGCCGGCAAAGAGCCGTGTGACAATTTCTTGCTGGGTTTCTTTGTCGGCCGTCGCGGTAAAGGCAGACAGGGGCACATTCAAATAGCGCTGCAACTCGCCGATCCGCAGGTAATCGGGCCTGAAATCATGGCCCCATTGGCTGACGCAATGCGCCTCATCGACCGCAATGCGCGCCACACCTGCGTCGCGCAGTATGGTGCGTGTGACCGTTGAAGAGAGCCTCTCCGGAGCAAGATACAACAGGTTCAATGCGCCGGCACGGGCGGCGCGGATGATGCTGTCGTTGTCTTCCTCGCTGGCTGCGGATGTCAGAGCCGCAGCGGCGACACCGGCCTGTTGCAAGGCTGTCACCTGATCGCGCATGAGTGCGATGAGCGGGGAGATCACAAGGGTCAGCCCCTCGCCCATCAGGGCGGGCAGCTGGTAGCAGAGTGACTTGCCGCCGCCGGTGGGCATGATGGCGAGCACATTTTCGCCCGCCGCAACGGCGCGCACAATATCTTCCTGCCCCGCGCGGAAGGCATCAAAGCCAAAAACGGACTTTAGGAGCGCCTGTGCCGAAGCCATTTGCCTGTTACTCTCGCTGCTGTTTGGGCCTGTTTCCCATACGCGGACAGGGCTGGCAAGCGGTGGTCAGTAAAGGCTTGGCAGGAAGTAATCGCGCAGTGCGATGATGATGATAAACACCACGAGCGGCGCGAGATCGAGGGGATGGGTGTTGGGCAGGATATTGCGCACAGGGCGAAACACCGGCTCAAACAAGCGGTTAAGCCCTGTCCAGAGCTGCGCAACCATCGGCTGACCCAAGTTGAGCACATTGAAGCTGATCAGCCAGCTCATGATAACGTGGATGAGCAGCAGGGTGAAAGCCACATTGAGAACCAGTTGAAGCGTTTGAATAAGTGCCATGGAACCTGCCTTTTTCAGAGGGATACCGTTACTTAGGTTTTTGGCGCGCAAAGCACAAGTGAGCCGCGCGGCCACTCGCGGCTTGCGCGGTGAGGCAATTGCATGTCTTATCAGACAAAAGCATTCAGGGGGCCGCAGGCGTATGACTGAGGAAATTTCCGCTAGAAAGCGCGTTTGGGGCTGGTATTTCTTTGATTGGGCGAGTCAGCCCTATCATACCTTGCTGGTCACATTTATTTTTGGCCCGTTCTTTGCCAGCGTGGCGGCAGAGCATTTCTTGGGCACGGGCCTGGACGAGCAGGCGGCCGATGCGCAAGCGCAGGGGATGTGGTCTTTCGGGCTTGGGCTCATTGGCGTGTTTATTGGCCTCGGGGCGCCGCTGCTGGGCGCCTTGGCGGACAGTGCAGGGCGGCGTGTGCCCTGGATCTTCGGCTTCTCGCTGCTGTATGTGATCGGTGCTTGGGGCTTGTGGTTCATGCTGCCGGATGGCTCCAACCTCTGGTGGGGGCTTGTTGCCTTTGGCATTGGTTTCATCGGGGCCGAGTGGGCGCTTATTTTCATCAACTCGCAACTGCCCTCGCTCAAAAGCGACAAGGGAACCGGCGAAATTTCGGGCGCAGGCTTTGCCTTTGGCTATCTGGGGGGCGTTGTTTCTCTAGCGATCATGCTGCTCTTTTTTGTGGAGCAGGGCAATGGCAAAACCCTGATCGGGCTTGACCCCGCCCTTGGGTTTGACGCCGCCGCGCGCGAAGGCACCCGCTTTGTGGGGCCGTTTACGGCGATGTGGTTTGTGCTCTTCATGGTGCCTTATTTTCTTTGGGTGCGGGACGCGCCTGTGCCGGCGCAGAAGCGGGCCAGTCTTTCGGCGGCGCTGGCCTCGCTGGGGCGCGCCCTGCGAGGGCTGAGGCACAATATATCGCTTTCGGCCTATCTCGGCTCCTCGATGTTTTACCGCGACGCATTGAACGGGCTCTACAGCTTTGGCGGGGTTTATGCCGCTTTGGTGCTCAATTGGGAGGTGACGCAGATCGGTGTGTTTGGCGTCATCGGCGCGATATCGGCGGCGCTTTTCAGCTGGCTGGGGGGCAAGCTTGACGCGCGCTTTGGCCCCAAACCGGTGATCATCGTGGCAATTTGGCTTTTGATTGCGGTGTGTCTCACCATTGTGTCGATGTCACGCGAGATGTTTTTTGGTGTGCCTTTGGCGCCTGGCTCAGCCTTGCCTGATATTGTCTTCTTGGTCTGCGGGGTCTTTATTGGCGGTCTGGGTGGCACGCTTCAAGCCGCCTCGCGCACGCTCATGGTGCGCCACGCCAAGCCTGAAGCTCCGACCGAAAGCTTTGGGCTTTATGGCCTGACCGGGCGGGCGACGGCCTTTCTTGCGCCCACATTGATCGGATTGGCCACCCTGGCCACGGGCAGCGCGCGGCTGGGTGTTTCGCCGGTGATCGCGCTGTTCCTCATTGGGCTGTTCCTGTTGCGTTGGGTGCGCCCCGAAGGAGATAGGAGCTAGGTTTGAAGCGGTTTTTTGGTATATGTTTTATGGGTTTATTGCTGGCGTGTGGCCGCTCGGAGCCTGATACGCTGAGCTCAAAAAATGCAGCCGCAATTCCGGTGCATATGCAGGGCCAGCTGGCCAAAAAACTTTTCGGCGCGGTGTCAGAAGGCTCTCAGCAGGGGCCGGCTGTCTATGGAAGTTACGCCAAAGGGTGTCTGGCTGGCGGCGTGGAGCTGGCGGAAACAGGACCGACCTGGCAGGCGATGCGGCTGTCGCGCAACCGCAACTGGGGCCACCCCGAGCTGATCGACTTTGTGCAAGAGCTTTCGCGCTTTGCCGCCACCCGCCCGGGCTGGGCCGGGCTTTATGTTGGCGATATGAGCCAGCCGCGTGGCGGGCCAATGCTCTCAGGGCACCGCAGCCACCAAAGCGGGCTGGACGCAGATATCTGGATGCTGCCGCCCAAGCGGCTGAACCTGAGTCTGCGTGAGCGTGAAACCCTTTCTTCCATCTCGCTGCGCCGCGCCAAGGGGGCCTATACCAACGCCAGCTACACCCGCCAGCATATGGAGATTATCAGAGCCGCTGCGAAGGATCCGCGGGTTGCACGAATCTTTGTGTTTCCGGGCGCGAAAGTGCAGATGTGCAACGACGAGACGGGCGACAAGAGCTGGCTGCGCAAGGTGCGCCCCTGGTGGGGGCATCACTATCATTTCCATGTGCGCCTGAACTGCCCCAAGGGGATGCGCGGCTGTGTAGACCAACCGGCGCCACCTGTGGGCCACGGCTGTGCGGATGCGCAGACATGGGTGAACAACATCCTCAACCCGCCACCACCCGACCCCAACGCCAAGCCCGCCAAGCCGCGGCGCGAATACACCCTGACAGACCTGCCCAATCAATGCGTTGGTGTTTTGCAGTCGCGCTAGGCGCGCTATGTGCCGCGCTCGGCGGTTGGTATTGGCAGTCGGGCCATGCGGCGGGCGTTGTCTTCGTCAGGGCGTCTCCTTTGCTTGGGCCAGAGGGGGACGCCGCATTTGGCGGCCTCTCGGGCTATGAAACGGACGGTGAGCGGCGCTATCTGCTGACGGACAGGGGACACCTCTTCACGCTTTCGCAAGAGGGTTTAACGGCTGTTGCTTTACAGGGTGTTAACGGGGCGTTGCTCTCGCGCAAGATGCGCGATGCCGAGGGGCTTGCCGCGCTTGAGGGTGGGCGTATCGCGATTTCTTTTGAGGGGCAGCACAGAGTCGATATTTACGATGCTCTGAGTGGCAGGCTGGAGCGCCGTTTGCCACGGGCTGCGGGCTTTGGCGGCTTGCAAGGCAACGCGGGCCTTGAGGCGCTGGCTGTGAGCCCTGAGGGAGAGCTTGTTGCCATTGCCGAGCGTTCGGGGGCCATGACACGGCCGTTTCAGACCTTTGTTTTTGATGGCAAAAACTGGCGTATGACAGGGCTTGCGCGCCATGGGGCCTTCTTGCCTGTGGGGGCGGATTTTGGACCAGACGGGCGGCTCTATGTGCTGGAGCGGGACTATCTCTTAAGCGGGTTTCGCACGCGGATCAGGCGGTTTGACTGGGTGGATGGCACGCCGGTGGGCGGGGAGACGCTTTTGAAAACACGGTTCTGGCGGCATGGAAACCTTGAGGGAATTGCCGTGTTTGAGGACAGCGGCGCGCTCATCATCGAGATGGTGAGCGACAATAATTTCCTGCCTGTTCAGGCGATGGAGCTTGTGCGGTATCGTTTAAAAAAGCCCTTGAAATAAGGGGTTTGGCGGGATAGGAGGGCGCGTCTGAATGGTTCAGGCCAAGTCTCCGCAACCTTGTGAAAACGGATTAACACATGACCCGCACGCACCTTCTTGGCGTTTTCGCCATGGCTTCCATTGTGGTGGCCTCCAATATTCTCGTCCAGTTTCTCTTTGGCCAATGGCTCACCTGGGGGGCGTTTACCTACCCTCTGGCCTTCCTTGTGACCGATGTGATGAACCGCCTGCATGGCCCTGTTATTGCGCGCAAAATTGTTTTTGCGGGCTTTGTTGTGGGCGTTCTCTGCTCGTTTGTTGGCACGCAGATCATGGGCGAGTTCGGCCCGCTTGTGACGCTCAGAATTGCCATCGGCTCTGGGCTTGCTTTCCTTGTGGCGCAGCTCTTGGATGTGGCGGCGTTCGATGCGTTAAGGAATGGAAAATGGTGGCGCGCGCCGCTTGTTTCCACAGTTTTGGGCGCGAGTGTGGACAGCGCGATTTTCTTTACAATCGCTTTCTCGGGCGCACTCAGCTTTATCGAGCCGTCAAATGATGTGTCCTGGGCGGGGGAGATCCTGCCGCTTCTGGGCGTGGGGCCGGCCGCGCCGCTCTGGGTTTCGCTGGCGGTGGCGGACTGGGGTGTGAAACTGTCGCTGGCCTTGCTGGCGCTGATCCCCTTCCGCATCATCGTGGGGCGCGTCACAAAAACTACACAACATTTTGTTTGACATATGCTCTGTCTGTGGCAGGCTAAGCCTATCAGAAACAGCAGAAAGGAGGTGCTCTAGTGTCTAATGGGAAACTGGAGAAGTGTGTTGGGACAGTTCGGGAGGCGACGATCTAGGGCAGCCCCTAGGCGTATAAATCCACGGATTGGTGAGCCCTAACCAGCCCACCTCCTATACTCTCGGAGGGCCGTTCGACATGTATCGAACGGCCCTTTTACTTTTCGACTCAATTTGTGAAAACAGGGGGGGTGATATGCGTGCACAACCCGTGCACAACCCGTGCACCGCCAAAATGGAAAAATGCCGTTAACCATTACAGACGAGATAGAAATTGCCGATTGGGAAATTTCTGAAAATTTTGTGCGCTCTTCGGGGCCGGGCGGGCAAAATGTGAACAAAGTGTCCACGGCTGTGGAGCTGCGCTTTGAAGCCGCCCGCTCGCCCGCGCTGCCCCCCGCTGTGAAGGCACGGCTGCGCAAACTGGCCGGGCGGCGCTGGACAAAAGAGGGCGCGATTGTGCTTCAGGTCGAAGACACCCGCTCGCAGGCAAGGAACCGCGAGATCGCACGGGAACGGCTGGCGGAACTTGTGCGGGCAGCTCTGGTGAAACCGAAACGCCGCATCGCGACGAAGCCGACCTACGGGAGCCAGAAACGGCGGCTCAAGGCGAAGAAAGTGCGCGGCGACGTGAAGGCGATGCGGGGGAAGGTGACGGGGGAGGAGTGATCATAAATCAGAATATTTCTGATAGAACTTTTCAAGGTCTAGTATTGATCTTCGGTAGGAGCGACCATCGTTGTCCTCTGGTACAACTGTTTCCGAAACAATGGCTTCAATGTTGGCCTCGTTTGGAAGGAAATTAAATTCGTGAGGCATTTGCTTCGTTGTAATTAGGTCAATGTAGCACCCGTAGTCTAATTTATAGTGGAAGTAACGCTCGCCTGGGTTGTCCCGCGATGATACGTTTCTTGAGCGTATATGTACTAGCCTCCTATCGAACAGCATGTCTACATTCTTGTCCGGTTTGTTAACCTTTAACAGGAACGAGTTAGTCTTCTTTGAACGTATTGCATCATCAATTATGAATTCTAACAGCTTACGGAGCAAAGGGTTTTCTTCCACCTGAGAGCTTTTGTCTTCTTGAAAAAACCTATGTGCGGTTGTTCTTATGGTTGGAATATCAATTGATTTTCCGAAAGCTTTTTGAGCGGAGTTTGATGCTATATTTATTGCATCTCGAGGAACGCCTTCGGTTGATTTCACGAACTCTTCAAAAGCATTTTTTTGGCTAAAACCTAATCGTACAAGTTCTTTGGGGCTTTTGGGTTCACTCCAACCCTTTTCTCGACAAACACCAACAACGTGCTTGAAAAGAAACTCCTCGAAGAACTCCACTGAGCGTTTAGGGTCGTTGTCAAACAGTAGGTAGTCGTCAAGCTTCAGGTTCGTCTTGATATCCGCTGTTGGTTCAAGGCCAATGTATTCGCCGCTATCAGTATTGTATACCAGCTGCGTTCTATGCTCGATTGCTGCTATTTTCACGGTTACGCTTTGAATGTTGAAGAAGGTCTTTCGAAGCATATCTGCAAGTATAGGTTGGAGTTCTACTGGAATAGAGCTCCACTCATCTTGAGCCTCCCCCTTTGAATTGGTCCGTCCCTATAGTTAGGAAAACGGAGAATCGAAGATGGGAATTACGAGACCGAA
>NZ_CAKZKL010000023.1 GCF_937123735.1 uncultured Lentibacter sp. | reverse complement strand
AGCGCTGCTGGTGAGAAACTGGACGAAGCGCTTGTGCTCTGTTTCCCCGAGAAAGCGAGCTTCACCGGAGAAGAAACCGTCGAGCTTCAAACCCATGGTTCGATAGCGGTCGTCAATGCGGTGCTGTCCGAACTTGGCCGGCTTCCGGGGCTCCGGCCCGCAGACCCGGGCGAATTTACTCGCCGTGCGCTTGCAAACGGACGTCTCGATTTGGCGCAAGTTGAAGGTCTGGCCGATCTGATAGAATCAGAAACAGAAGCCCAGAGACAACAGGCGCTGCGCTTGTTTTCTGGCGGGCTTGGTCAAGCAGCAGTCTGCTGGCGCGAAGATCTGGTGCGCGCGAGCGCCCTTTTGGCGGTAACCATTGATTTTGCTGATGAAGAGGTCCCTGTCGACGTGTCGCCAGAGGTGCTCGCTCTCATCGCCCAAGTTCAAGAAGATCTGACGGCTCAAATCGAGGGGTTTGGCGCTGCCGAGCGGATCAGAACAGGGTATGAGGTGGCTATTGTCGGCCGGCCAAACACCGGCAAATCAACATTGCTCAACGCGCTTTCCGGCCGTGATGCCGCAATCACCTCCGAGGTTGCCGGCACAACGCGCGATGTGATCGAAGTCCGTATGGAGCTTGGCGGCCTTCCCGTGACCCTGCTAGACACAGCAGGGTTGCGTGAAACAGATGACGCCATTGAGAAAATCGGAGTCGCGCGCGCGCTTGAGCGGGCCAAAGTCGCAGATCTGCGGGTTTTTCTGATTGAGCCGGGAGAGCAGCCGGAGTTTTCTCCCCTACCCGATGATATTGTCGTCCACGCCAAGGCTGATCTGTATCCTAACCCCGGTGCTGCCGTCTCGGGGAAGACAGGCGCAGGGCTCTCTCAGCTCGTGGAGTCGATAGCCGGCAAACTCTCTGATAAGACCTCCAAAGCAGGCCTGGCCACGCGCGCGCGCCACAAGGATGCCATGCAACGTTGCCTCAACGCGCTTGATGCCACAGTTTCGCTCATTGCTTTGGGGCCTGATTCAACCGATATTGCTACAGAAGAACTGCGCCTCGCGTGCGAAGCGCTTAATGTTCTGATAGGCCGTGTCGATGTCGAGCATGTGCTTGATGAGGTTTTTTCCAGCTTTTGTCTGGGCAAGTGAGGAGTGTTTCACGTGAAACATTTTGATGTCATTGTCGTTGGAGGCGGTCACGCCGGAACTGAGGCCGCCCATGCCGCCGCACGTATGGGGGTTGAAACAGCCTTGGTCACGTTGCGCCAGAGAGATATTGGCGTCATGTCCTGCAATCCGGCGATGGGCGGCCTCGGCAAGGGCCACCTCGTGCGCGAGATTGACGCACTAGACGGTGTCATGGGTCGGATGTCTGACAAAGGCGGCATCCAGTTCCGGCTCTTGAACCGCCGCAAGGGCCCCGCTGTTCAGGGGCCCCGCGCCCAGCAGGACCGGCAGCTTTATCAGCAGGCGATGCTGCAAGAAACGCTCGCGCGCCCAAGGCTCACTGTGATCGAAGGGGAAACCGTCGATTTTGTTATGGACAAACAGCGTGTCGCAGGTGTCGTTCTGAGAGACGGATCAGAGCTTCATGCACAGGAAGTGATCCTGACAACAGGCACGTTCCTGCGCGGGTTAATTCATATCGGCGATGTGTCCTATGCGGGTGGACGGATGGGGGATGCGCCGTCCATCAAGCTTGCCGAGCGGATGGATGGTTTCGAGCTCCCCAAAGGGCGCCTAAAAACAGGGACACCCCCAAGGCTTGATGGGCGGACCATAGACTGGACCGCCCTCGAAATGCAGCCAGGCGATGAGCAGCCAGAAATGTTTTCCTTTTTGTCTAAGGCTCCCATTGTCCCGCAGGTGGCCTGTGGAATCACCCATACCAACGAAAAAACCCACGAGATTATTTCCAACAATTTGAGCCGCTCTGCTATGTATGGCGGCCATATTGAAGGCATAGGACCGCGCTACTGCCCCTCAATCGAAGACAAAATTGTCCGGTTTGCTGACAAGACGTCTCATCAAATTTTCCTTGAACCAGAGGGGCTTAACGACCATACGGTTTACCCCAACGGTATTTCTACGTCCCTTCCGGAGGCCGTTCAGCATGATTATGTGCAGTCTATCCGCGGCTTGGAGAGCGCGAAAATTCTTCAACCGGGTTATGCGATCGAATACGATTACATTGATCCGCGCGCCTTGACGCTCGAGCTGCGCCTAAAGTCTGTGGAAGGTTTGTTCCTCGCCGGGCAGATCAACGGGACAACCGGATATGAAGAGGCCGCGGCGCAGGGCATGGTGGCGGGCCTCAACGCAGCCTGCGCTGTTTTGGGGCGAGATCCGGTCATCTTTAGCCGAGCAGACAGCTATATTGGTGTAATGATTGATGATCTCGTTACGCGCGGCGTGACCGAGCCCTACCGGATGTTTACCTCCCGCGCGGAGTTTCGCCTTTCGCTCCGGGCAGATAACGCCGATCAAAGGCTCACGCCGCTGGCCATCCGGCTTGGGTGCGTTTCTGATGAACGTAAGAAAACCTTTGAAGCTCGCTTGTCTCGTATCGAAACAGGGCGCGCCCAGCTCCAGGAGCGCACATTTACCCCCACAGAGCTACAAGGCCTTGGCATGACCATCAAAAAAGATGGCACGCGCCGCACCGCCTATCAGTTGCTGTCGTTTCCAGAGCTCGCGTTTGAAGATATCGCGAAGCTTGATCCAGAGTTTGGGGGGGTCGATGCAGACACGCAGGCACAGCTCAAAAAAGATGCCCTTTATGCCCATTATATCGAGCGCCAAAAACGTGATGTAGAGGCAATGAAGCGCGATGAACTACAGGAAATACCCCAGGAATTTGATTATATGCCGCTTAATGGGCTGTCAAACGAGCTCAAGTCAAAGCTTTCTGCGACGCGCCCGCAAAATCTTGCACAGGCCGCACGAATTGACGGGATGACCCCCGCCGCAATAGCGCTGTTGTTGGCCAAACTGCGGCAAGGCTCCCGGGAGAAGTCTGCATGAGCCAAGCAGCAGATGTTTCACGTGAAACATTAGATAAGCTCTCGCGTTATGCAGAGATCCTCAAAAAGTGGAATCCGAGCATCAACTTGGTGGCAAAATCAACCATCGAAGATCTTTGGAGCCGCCACATTCTCGATTCACTTCAGGTTATGGAGCATATTCCCTCAAATACGGCACATCTTGTTGATTTGGGTAGTGGGGGCGGCTTTCCTGGCCTCGTCATCGCTTTGGCCGCTCATGAGGGCGGCAATCCTGCAAAAGTCACGATGATAGAGAGCGATCAGCGCAAATCAGTGTTTTTGCGCACTGTTTTGCGCGAAACCTCAGTCGCAGCCTCTGTCATAACAGATCGGATAGAGGCTGTCGCGCCGCAGGGTGCGAATGTTCTCACAGCCCGTGCCCTTGCAGATCTGAACACCCTCCTCGGATTTGCGGAGCGGCACATGGCCTCTGATGGGGTCGCATTGTTTTTGAAAGGCAGAAACTGGCGCAAGGAGTTGGTGGAGGCGCAAAAATTCTGGCAATTTGAGTGGAGTGAGATACAAAGTAAAACGAGCGATGAGGCTATATTGCTTAAGGTTCAAGGAGTAAAACGTGTCTGATGTCCGCCCCTCATCACCCGCCAAGATCATTGCAATCGCCAACCAAAAGGGCGGTGTCGGCAAAACGACAACGGCAATAAACCTCGCCGCGGCGCTGGCCGAAGCTGGAAAAAACATTCTCCTGGTTGATCTTGATCCGCAGGGCAACGCGTCCACTGGCCTCGGCATAGACAGAGAGGCGCGGGTCTTTACTATTTACGATCTACTGCTTGATGACGCCCTGCTCTCTGATGTTGTTCTGCCAACAGAAACCAAAAATGTGCAAATCATTCCCGCTACAGTTGATTTGAGCTCAGCTGATATCGAGCTTTACGCAAGCGAGAACCGTAGTGATCTGTTGCGAACAGCGCTCAAACAGCCAGATATGGCATCATTCGGGTTTGATTTCATTTTGATTGATTGCCCGCCATCGCTCAATTTGCTGACAGTAAATGCAATGGTTGCCGCCGATTCCATCCTTGTGCCGCTTCAAAGCGAATTTTTCGCGCTCGAAGGGTTGTCTCAGCTTATGTTGACCGTTCGCGAAATGCGAGAAGCGGCCAATCCGGGGCTGCGGATAGAGGGGATCGCGCTGACCATGTATGACAGCCGTAACAACCTCTCCCAGCAGGTTGAGCAAGACGCGCGTGAAAATCTGGGTGAGTTGGTTTTCAAAACGGTGATTCCGCGCAATGTCCGTGTCAGTGAAGCGCCATCATACGCCATGCCGGTTCTTAGCTATGATCCCAAATCGAAGGGCGCTGTCGCTTATCGGGCTTTGGCGCGAGAAATCCTTAAGAATAACGCAAAGAAAGCAGTATAGGAGTTCAACATGGCTGAAAAACGGAGCAAAACGCGCGGTCTTGGCCGCGGTCTTTCGGCGCTTATGGCCGAAATGCCGGCCACTCCTGAGGCTGTTGAGCCCGGCGAGCGGCGCGGCGGCGCTTTGATGGTGCCGATTGAGCAAATCAAACCAAATCCCGATCAACCGCGCCGGAGCTTTGATGCAGTGGCCTTGGCGGACTTGGCAGAATCCATTCGTGAGAAAGGCGTTATCCAGCCATTGATCGTGCGGCCCTTTCCGGGAGAGAGCGGGGTCTATCAGATCGTTGCCGGAGAGCGGCGCTGGCGCGCCTCGCAGACAGCGCAGTTACATGAAGTGCCTGTTATCATTAGAGAATTTGATGATGTCGAGGTGCTCGAAGTTGCAATTATTGAAAACATACAGCGCGCCGATCTAAACCCGGTGGAAGAGGCTATCGGGTATCGTCAGCTGATTGAAAAATTTGGCCATACTCAAGAAAAACTTGCGCAGGCGCTTGGAAAGAGCCGTAGCCACATCGCCAACCAGATGCGCTTGCTGGCGCTGCCGGAGGCAGTCCTCTCCTATCTGGCCGACGGTAAACTCACAACGGGTCATGCCCGTGCATTGATTACTGCGGAAGATTCGGAGGGCCTCGCCCATGCGATTGTCCGCAAAGGGCTGTCTGTGCGCGCAGCGGAGCAAATGGCGAAGCGGGCTAACAAACCGTCTTCAACGAAAAAGCCGCAGAAGGGCAAAGATGCTGACACACTCTCGCTTGAGGCTGATCTCTCGGCGAACCTCGGTATGAAAGTGGCAATTAACCATATGCCAGGCGGAGAGTCGGGTCAGATCGTGATCAGTTACAGCACACTTGATCAGCTTGATGAGCTTTGCGGCAAACTGACATGAGCCTAGCTGGGGCGGCTCCATATGAAAAGGAGCACGCAACTTAGGATGCTGGCTTGAAGGGCCAAAAGGCCCAAGCTTAGGCCCATGGCCAACGAAAGGCCAAATACCGCCAGAATAGAGACTGTTGCCAGACGCTTCGCGCGCGGGTGTATCGCGCCGTTTTCTTGCCAGTGCAGAATGGGCGGTCCCAAGCTCGGATGGGTGATCAACCAATGATGGAGCCTTTCCGATGAGCGCGCAAAGCAAAAGGTGGCCAACAAAAGGAACGGGACAGTGGGTAGAAGCGGCACAACAGTGCCAATCAGGCCAGACAAAAGGCTTAAAATACCAAAAAACAACCAAATGAAGCGCACCTAGTCCTCCAACAGCTTTCCAAGAACGGAGTTCAACAAGAACCTGCCCTCTTGCGTGGTTTTCAGCCGGTCTCCAAGCAGAGTGATCATCCCGAGTTGTCTCAAATCCTCGATGGCCTCAGGGTTTATTTGGCGTCCAGAGAGAGCCGCAAACCGCTTCAAGCTCACGCCTTCGGAAAGCCGCATTCCCATCAACAGAAATTCGGTCGCCTGATCTTCCTGGGTCAGATGCTCGCGCTGTTTTTCACCTGTGCCGGCTTCCGCAGCAGAAAGCCATTTGGCAGGTTGTAGAAACCCTTCGGTTGCATAGCGCCCGTTGGGGAGCGTGATGCGCCCGTGCGCGCCAGGCCCAATGCCCAGGTAGTCACCGTAGGCCCAATAAATCTTGTTATGGCGACACTCTGAGCCGAATTTGGCATGATTAGAGACTTCATAGGCCATAAGCCCGGCCGCGCCACAGGTCTCTTGAGTGATCTCATACATCTCGGCGGCGGCATCATCACTGGGCAGGTCTTTCAGCTTGCCAGCGTTGTAGCGGTCGCCAAAAGCGGTGCCCAGCTCAATTGTAAGTTGATAAAGCGAGAGGTGGTCAACAGCCATTTGCAGCGCTTCACCCAGTTCTTTGCGCCAGCTCGCGGGTGTTTGGCCTTGGCGCGCATAAATGAGGTCAAAGCTGACATTGTCAAAAGTTTTTCTCGCAATCTCAAAGGCTTGCTGTGCTTCTGCAACGCTGTGAATACGCCCCAGGCGGCGCAAGTCAGCGTCGTTGAGCGCCTGAATGCCCATAGAAATCCGGGTCACACCGGCAGCGCGGTAGGCTTCAAAGCGGCCCGCCTCTACCGAGCCGGGGTTGGCCTCCAGCGTAACCTCCAAAGAATTTGATACCGGCCAGCAGGATTTGATCTGTTCAATCACCCCAGCAACTACTTCTGGCTGCATCAGGCTGGGCGTGCCACCGCCAAAGAAAACACTGGAAACAACCCGCCCAGACAGCATGTCGCCATAGCGGGTAATGTCGCGTTGATAGGCTCTAAGCCAGCGCAACTGGTCTATTTCGCGCACCACATGGCTGTTGAAATCACAGTAGGGGCATTTTGCCTCGCAGAAAGGCCAATGGACATAGACACCAAAGCCCGCATTCTCCCAGTCGCTATTCAAAGCAGGCCTTCACCAGTTTTTCAAACGCATGTTGCCTGTGGCTCATGGCGTTTTTTTCGGCAGGGTCCATTTCACCAAAGGTTTCTGTTTTGCCATTGGGCAGAAACATCGGATCAAAGCCAAAGCCGCGCTCGCCGCGCATGGGCCAGACAACCTCGCCATCAACGCGCCCCTCAAAGATCTCGTCGTGGCCATCAGGCCAGGCGAGGCAAAGCGTGGCATTAAACGCCGCAGTGCGCGGGAAAGGGGCCATCTTTGTGTCAAGAAGGGTCCAGACCTTTTCCATCGCCATGGAAAAATCGCGCCCATCGGGGGTTTCGGCCCAATCGGCTGTATAAACCCCTGGCGCGCCATCCAGCGCATCCACGGTGATGCCGCTGTCGTCGGAAAGTGCAGGCAGCCCTGTGGCCTTGGCGGCAAAATGCGCCTTTATCCGCGCGTTGCCGGCGAATGTGTCTTCTGTTTCTTCCGGCTCCTCCAGCCCGTGCTCCGCCGCCGAGCTGACTTTCACGCCAAAGGGCGCCAACAGCTCGGCAATCTCGCGCAGCTTGCCCGCATTGTGCGAGGCTATAACCAGATGATCGCCGTCAAACTTACGCACCTGTTGCGGCCTTCTGCAATGCCACAAGCTCGCTCACACCCTTCTCGGCCAAGTCCATCAGCTGGTTCATTTGCGCGCGGCTAAAAGTCTGCCCCTCGGCTGACATTTGCACCTCGATCAGTTTCTTGGAGCCTGTCATGATGAAATTCCCGTCCACCCCGGCTTCGCTGTCTTCCGGGTAGTCAAGGTCAAGCACAGGCTGGCCCGCATAAATCCCACATGAGACAGCGGCCACAGGGTCAATCAGCGGATCAGAGGTCACGTCACCGGCTTTGATCAGCTTGTTCACAGCGAGCTTCAGCGCCACCCAGCCACCCGTAATTGCCGCACAGCGTGTGCCGCCGTCAGCTTGGATCACGTCGCAGTCAATGGTAATCTGGCGCTCGCCCAGCGCAACACGGTCAACACCTGCGCGCAAGGAGCGGCCTATCAACCGTTGGATTTCAACGGTGCGCCCGCCCTGCTTTCCAGCTGTGGCTTCTCGGCGCATCCGGCTTGTTGTTGAGCGGGGCAGCATTCCGTATTCGGCCGTCACCCAGCCAAGGCCGGAGCCCTTCACAAAAGGTGGCACCCGCTCTTCCAGCGTTGCGGTGCACAAGACATGCGTGTCTCCAACGCGGATCATGCAAGAGCCTTCGGCATGTTTTGTCACATTGGTTTCGATAGAAACTTCACGCATCTGGTCGAGTGATCGGTTTGACGGTCGCATCAGGAATTCCTTTTTCTGTTGATGTCGAGATACAGGGGTCCTGCCCCAAAATACAAGCCTGATTGACCTTTGCTTTAGGGTCGTTCTTAAATGTTTGGCGAGGATTGACACAATGAGCGACAACTCACAGCTCCTTTCGGAGATGAATGCACGCACCCGCGAGGTTTTTCGCAGGGTTGTGCAAGGTTATCTTGATTCTGGTGATCCGGTTGGCTCGCGCACCCTCACCCGCAGCATGACAGAGAAGGTCAGCGCTGCAACAGTGCGCAATGTCATGTCTGATCTGGAATATATGGGCCTCTTGGGCAGCCCCCATACCAGCGCGGGGCGTATTCCCACACAGCAGGGCTTGCGGATGTTTGTGGATGGCTTGCTGGAAGTCAACGAGCTGGAAACAAGTGACAGGCGCAAGATAGACGAAACGATGGGGCAGACCGGAGATGTTTCGGGCCTGCTGGATCGCGTTGGCGCGGCGCTCTCCGGTGTCACACAGGGGGCCTCTCTGGTGCTTGCCCCCAAGCATGAAGCGGCGATCAAACACATCGAGTTTGTGCCCCTTGCAGCAGATCGCGCGCTTGTTGTTCTGGTTTTTTCGGATGGTCATGTCGAGAACCGGGTTTTCACACCGCCGCTTGGCGCCACCCCCAGCTCCATGCGCGAGGCGGCAAATTTTCTCAATGCGCTGGCCGAAGGGCGCACCCTCACCGAGCTGGGCACCAGCATCCGTCAGGAAATCGCCAACCGCCGTCAGGAGATAGATACACTGGCGCGCGAGCTTGTAGACAGCGGCTTGGCCGTTTGGGAAGGCAAGGGCGAAAGCTACGAAAGGCTCATCGTGCGGGGCCGAAGCAACCTGATTGCCGGCGGCGAGGAAGAGAGCGTCGACAAGATCAAAACCCTGTTTGATGATCTGGAGCGCAAGCGCGATATCGTCGAATTTCTGGAGCTCACCGAAGATGGCGAGGGTGTGCGCATTTTTATCGGCTCCGAGAACAAACTTTTTTCACTTTCGGGTTCCTCTTTGGTGGTCTCTCCATATATGAACGCTGATCGAAAGGTTATCGGTGCAATCGGGGTTATCGGCCCCACCCGGCTCAATTATGGCCGGATTGTTCCGATAGTTGACTATACAGCGCAGTTGGTTGGCAAGCTTATCTCCAACCAGAGTTAAAGGTGACGACATGGCAGATCGCAAAGAAGACGATTTCCTAGATGATATCGAACAGGCCGAGCTTGATGAATTGTCAGAAGAGCTTTCCGAAATCCTCCCTGAGGAGATAGATCTCGATGAGCTGCGCGCCGAGCGGGACGCGCTCAAAGACAAATTCATGCGCGCCCTGGCCGATGCTGAAAACGCGCGCAAGCGTGGCGATAAAATGCGCCGCGAAGCCGAGCAATATGGTGGCTCCAAGCTCGCCCGCGATATGCTTCCCGTCTATGACAACATGAAGCGCGCGCTGGAAGCCGCCACAGAAGAGCAGCGCGCTGGCGCCAAAGCCCTCATCGAAGGGATCGAGCTCACCATGCGCGAGCTGGTCAATGTCTTTTCAAAGCACGGCATGACAGTCATCGCCCCCGAAGTGGGCGAGCGCTTTGACCCGAATATCCACGAAGCCATGTTCGAAGCGCCCCTGCCAGGGACAAATGCGGGAGATATTATTCAGGTCTCCGCCGAAGGCTTCATGTTGCACGACCGTCTGTTGCGCCCCGCGCAGGTCGGCGTGTCGTCCATGCCAAAGAGCTAGTCGGCAATTCGGGGCCGCCCTGCGGCCTCGACAGTCACCAGCCCTTCCACAAATATCTCGCGCGCTTCCGCCTCGCTGCGGCGCAATTCGCGCGAGACCGTGGTTTCAATATCCTCCGCACCCGCCTCTTTCGCGGCCTTCAAGGCTGCGGCCTGTAGCATAGCCTCCGCCGCGGCCAAAGCGGGCTCAAGCTCGGTAAAGTCCTGCGGCCCTGTCTCTGCATGGAGGCGGAAAAGCCCCTCCGAAGGGCTGGTCACACTCACACTCCGCCGCATCGTGACCCGCCCGACAACCGCACCAAGCGCATTGGCCACGCCTGCATGTTCCGGCAGGATCATCTCACAGCCAAGTTTGCCGCCCACATCAGGATAGTAAGTGCTGGCCGAGGCCCCAAGCCCCACAACAGGCACATTGACCCGCGCGCTCATGGCAATAAGCCCCGTGTGGCCCGCCATCGCGGCGCGCAACAGCTCATGGCGCGCAAGCTGCGCCGCGTCTCCCTCAAACGTGTCGCTTTCTTCGGCAAAAATAGTCTCTAACAAGGCCAAACTTGTCTGTTCTGTCATCTGTTTAAGGATCAGCTTTGCCAGCGCTTCCGGCTCTTTGGCCAGCCGCTCTCCGTCGCCTTTGCGGCGGCGGCAGAACAGCTCAAGCGCCAGCCGTGCCGCCTCTTTGTTCCAGCTGTCCAGCAAGCCAAGCACATGGCTCGCGTCCGAAGGGGTCACGCCTGAGACCTGCACAATCCCCCGCTCGACAAGCCGGCGGATAGATTGCGTTTCAATCCGCGTGCGCACCACTTTTGCCAGCGGCATCACCCCGTCAATTCGTGCCAGAACCGCCGCGTCACGCGCCGCCAGCCCGCCGTCGTTTACCCCCATAACCCGTTTGACAAACTTCCCGTCAAATTCGCTTGGTGCAACGGCGCGCAGCTGCATTTCCAGCGTCGAAATCACCATCGCCGGGTCATCCAGCGCGACAAGACTCACCGGCAAAACGCGTCTTGGTCCAAGCGTTAGCCCGCCTTTCAACCCCTCGGTGATAAAATGCACCTCGCTGTCGCCGCCCAGCCCGCTCGTGCGCATTGCCACGGCCTCAACCATCGTGCGGTATGGTCCCACGCGTGCGCCGTCAGGGTCAATCTTGGGTCGCCCGCCGCGCAACAGCGCAATGTCGGTTGTTGTGCCGCCAATATCGCTCACCAGCGCGTCTTGCGCGCCGGTCATCCACTGCGCCCCGACAATCGAGGCCGCTGGCCCGCTCAGGATTGTCTCGATGGGTTTTTCCCGCGCCTGCGCTGAAGAGATCAGAGCTCCATCGCCGCGCACAACCATCAAGGGCGCTGTTACACCCAGCTCGCGCAGCCCGTCTTCGGCCCGCACAATCAGCTTGTCGATCATCCCGATCAGCCGCGCGTTGAGCAGCGCCGTGAGTGCGCGCTTTGGCCCGTTGAGCTTGGCTGAAAGCTGGTGTGAGGCCGAAACAGGCGCGCCCGTGGCCTTGCGGATCAACTCCATCGCCCGCTGCTCATGCGCTGGGTTCCGCGTGGCAAACTTGCTTGCCACAGCAAAGGCCGAAATGCCGGAAACAGTCTCTAACCATGCCAAAAGCGCGGTTTCATCAAGGCTATGCGCCGCGCCCCCCGCGTGGTCGTGCCCGCCGGTCAAAACGATATGTGGGTCGCCCTTCAGCGCGTCGCCAAGTCCGTGTTTGGCAAGATCAGTCTCTGGAAACCCGATGTAGACAAGCCCAATGCGTCCGCCTTGCCCCTCGACCAGCGCATTGGTGGCCAGCGTGGTTGAAAGCGAGGCCAGCCCGATATCGGCAGGGTTCACGTCCGAGCTTTCCAGAGCAGCGCGCACGGCTTTGCCAATCCCGATGGCGAGGTCATGCCGCGTGGTGAGCGACTTGGCCGAAGCCAGCACCTCCACCTCATCGCGCAACAAAACCGCGTCTGTATATGTTCCGCCCGTATCAACGCCCAGCAAAATGGCCATGTCGCTTTCCTGTCTTGTTCGCCTTACGGGTTTAGCCTGCTGGCGTTATCCGTCCTGCCCGTTTGCGGCGCTTTGCAGTCGCTTGCAGGCCCATTCGGCCGCGTCACGCACCGTTTCGTCGCTATCTTTGACAAGGCTTTCCGCCGTTTCCAGCAGAGCTGCGCTGCCAGAATTACCGATCGCATAAAGCACATTGCGCACAAAGCGGTTCCGCCCGATCCGCTTGATGGGGCTGCCGGAGAACTTTTCGCGAAAGCCCGTATCATCCAGCCGCGCCAGCTCTTCCAGCGGCGGGTTTTGTAAGTCTTGCCGCGGCTTGAGCCGCATCTCGCGCGCCTCAACGGCAAATTTGTTCCAGGGGCAAACGGCAAGGCAGTCATCACAGCCATAAATACGGTTGCCCATGAGGGCGCGCAGCTCTTCGTCTACGGGTCCGTGGTGCTCGATGGTGAGGTAAGAAATGCAGCGCCGGGCATCGAGCTGGTAGGGCGCGGGGAAGGCCTTGGTCGGGCAAACATCAAGGCAGTTGCGGCAGCTTCCACAATGGTCTGTCTCGGCGGCGTTTTTGGGCAGATCGAGCGTGGTGAAGATCGACCCGATGAAAAACCAGTTGCCGAGTTCACGGCTCACAAGGTTGGTGTGCTTGCCCTGCCAGCCCAGCCCCGCCGCCTCTCCAAGTGCTTTTTCAGGCACGGGAGCAGTGTCGACAAACACCTTCACTTCGCCCCCCGCCTCCGCAATCAGCCAGCGCGCCAGCCGCTTCAGCGCCTTCTTGACGAGGTCGTGGTAATCCTTGTTTTGGGCATAAACAGAGACTGCCCCGGTCTCTTTCTGTGCCAGCGCCTCCAGCGGATCTGCCTCGGGTGTGTAGCTCACGGCGAGCATGATCACGCTTTTTGCTTCGGGCCAGAGCGCAGCGGGGTTGCCGCGCCAGGCGCTGCGTTCGGCCAACCAAGCCATCTGCCCATGGTAGCCCTTGCTCAGAAATGCTTCCAGCCGCTCGGGAACCAGCGGCACAGCATCGGGCGCGCAAATGGTGCAGGCATCAAAACCCTCAACCTCGGCCTGGCTGCGCAGCTTATCGGCCAGTCCGCGCATCGGCATCAAAAATCAAGGTCGGCGTAATGGGGCGGCGGCGGAAACCCGGGAATCTGATCGGCCAAAATGGAGCGGAAAGCAGGCCGAGACTTGATCTTGGCATACCAGTCTTTCACGGTGGCAGAGCGGTTCCAGTCCACGTCGGAAATATAGTCCAACGACGACAGATGCGCCGCCGCTGCAAAGTCAGCGAGGGTCATGTCGTTGCCTGCCAGCCAACGGCGATGCTCCAGAAGCCAGGTCAGGTAATCTAGGTGAAACTTGATCGCCCTGGCGCCAGCCTTGACGTTCTTGCTGTCCGGATAGCCCTGCCCCATGATCTTTTTGTTCACCCGCTCATAGACAAGGTTGGCCGTCACTTCGCGGTGGAATTTATCATCAAACCAGCCCACAAGCCGGCGCACCTCAAAGCGGTCTTCCGCAGCTTTGGGCATCAGCGGCACCTCGGGGTAAACCTCTTCCAGATACTCGCAAATCGCCGCGCTTTCTGAAAGCATCCGACCGTCAATCTTGAGCACAGGCACCTTCGCAGCAGGGTTGCGGCGCAGGAAGTCGCTGTCCTTCTCCCAGTAGCGCTCTTCAATCAGCTCACATTCGATCCGCTTTTCTGCAAGGCTCAAGCGCACCTTGCGACAAAAGGGTGAAAGGGGAACGTGAAACAAAGTGGCCATGTCAGTATGCTCAAAAAGTTGGGGTAGATATTCAATGCAACTTTAGCACAGGAGTTTCAACTCTCGAAACAACCCGCGCGCCCGTCGCGGCGGATCGTTTCGGCCCCGTCAAGGATCTGGGCGCTGCGCTTGCGCAGGAATTTTGTTGGCCGGGAGGCAGACCGGCGCTTTGGCGCAGGCAAAACAGCCGCCAGCCGTGCCGCTTGAAGCGGGCTAAGCTGCGCGGGGCTCACCCCAAAGTAATGCTGGGCCGCCGCCGCCACGCCAAACACCCCTTCGTCAAATTCGGCAATATTTACATAAACTTCAACGATGCGTCTTTTCGTCCAGAGGGCCTCAACAACCGGGGTCAGCACCGCCTCAAGCGCTTTGCGCGCCCAGCTGCGCCCGTGCCAAAGATAGGTGTTTTTCACAACCTGCTGGCTGAGAGAAGAGGCCCCCCGCCCCGACCCTTCGGCGAGCGCCTCGCGAATGGCGGCCATGTCAAACCCCCAATGCGCGCAGAAATTTGCATCTTCCGCCGCCACAACAGCGCGCAGCATCACCGGGGCTATCTCCTCGGCAGGGGTCCAGCGTTGCGTGACAGATCCAAGCCGCGCCGCTTCCTGCCGGATGTAGATGCCTTGTGGGGGGTCAACAAAGCGGTGGGCTGTCACAATTGCAACCACAGCAAATATGGCCAGAAGCACAAGCCGCACAAGCCAGCGCCTGATCCAGACCAGCGGTGAAACCCTGCGCTTTGCAGCGCTTTTTGACAATCGTTTCTTGCTCACATCTTCTCTATACGCCTGCAACACAGGCACGAAAAGCCGCAATCCCCAAAGAAACAGGGCGCCTGCACAGTGCGAGCGCCCTGTTCTGTCTTATTCAGCGGGCATGGCCTCGCTTTCGTTGGTCAGCGGGTGGGCCAGCTTGTTGAGCATCTCTTTGGGGCAGATCTGGATAAAGTTCTGCTTTTCCAGCTCCCAATGCTGCAAGATGTCGCGCGCCTTGCGGCTGCCGGTTTCTTGCGCATGACGCAGAATCAGCCCTTTGAGCTGCTCTTCCCAATGGCTGACGCGCACGCCGCAGGTGACAAGGGTTTCAAGGTTCATCAAGGCTTCCGCCTTGCCGTCCGGGTCATAGACATAGGCCATGCCACCCGTCATCCCTGCGCCAAAGTTGGCACCAATGCTGCCAAGGATCACAGCAACACCACCTGTCATATACTCACAACCGTTGCTGCCGCAGCCTTCGATCACCACCTTCGCGCCCGAATTGCGCACGGCAAAGCGCTCGCCCGCGCGGCCCGCGGCAAAAAGGTGGCCGTCGGTTGCACCATACAGCACCGTATTGCCGATGATGGTGTTGTCGCTGGCTGTCAGCTTGCTTGCCATGGGCGGGCGCACAACAATCGTGCCGCCGGAAAGCCCTTTGCCCACATAGTCGTTGGCATCTCCACTCACCTCAAGCTTCAGGCCCGGTGCGGCAAAAGCACCAAGCGATTGGCCCGCGCTGCCGGTAAGCTTCACAGTCAGGTGGTCTTCCTGAAGGCTGTTGCGCATCCCGAATTTGCGCACGATATGGCTTGAGGTGCGTGTGCCCACGGTGCGGTGGGTGTTCTGCACAGCGTAAGAGAGCTGCATCTTTTCGCCATCTTCCAGGAAGCGCTGCGCATCGCGCACGATTTCCGCATCCAGCGTGTCGGGCACAGCGTTGCGGGCGCGGTTGCGATCATAGGTTATGGCCTTGGCGCTATCCACCGAGATAAGCAGCGGGTTGAGGTCCAGATCATCCAGGTTTTCCGAGCCACGGCTCACCTGGCTGAGAAGGTCGGCGCGTCCGATAACGTCGTCGAGGCTTTTCGCGCCGATCTCGGCCAGAATTTCGCGCACCTCTGTTGCATAGAAGGTGATGAGGTTCACAACCTTGTCTGCGTTGCCGGTAAATTTCCCGCGCAGGGCCTCATCTTGTGTGCAAACACCCACGGGGCAGGTGTTGCTCTGGCACTGACGCACCATGATACAGCCCATGGCAATCAGCGCGGCGGTGCCGATCCCGTATTCCTCGGCCCCCATCATGGCCGCCATGACAATGTCGCGCCCGGTGCGCAGCCCGCCATCCGTGCGCAGCGTCACCCGCTCTCGCAGGTTGTTCATGGCCAGCACTTGGTGCGCCTCGGTCAGGCCCATTTCCCAGGGCAGGCCGGCAAATTTGATAGAGGTTGCGGGAGACGCGCCTGTGCCGCCGTTGTGCCCTGAAATCAGGATCACATCAGCCTTGGCCTTGGCCACACCCGCCGCAATCGTGCCCACGCCCGACTGCGCAACAAGCTTCACCGTCACCTTGCAGCGCGGGTTGATCTGCTTGAGATCATAGATCAGCTGCGCCAGGTCTTCGATGGAGTAGATGTCATGGTGCGGCGGCGGGGAGATCAGCGTCACACCCTTGGTCGAATGCCGCAAGCGCGCGATCAGATCGGTCACTTTCATGCCGGGAAGCTGGCCGCCCTCACCGGGTTTCGCGCCCTGGGCAACCTTGATTTCCAGCTCCTCACATTGGTTGAGATATTCCGCTGTCACGCCAAAGCGCCCGGAGGCCACCTGCTTGATCTTGGCGCTGGGGTTGTCGCCGTTCGGCTCGGGGTGGAAATGTGCGGGGTCTTCTCCGCCCTCGCCAGAGTCTGATTTTGCACCAATCCGGTTCATCGCCACGTTCAGCGTTTTGTGCGCTTCCGGCGAGAGCGCGCCAAGGCTCATGCCCGGTGTCACAAAGCGCTTGCGAATGCTGGTGATGCTTTCCACCTCTTCAATCGGAATTGCGCTGCCCAGCGGCTTGATGGCCAGCAGATCACGCAGATGGATGGGTGGGTTGGCCTGCATGGCCTTGGAATATTGCTTCCAGATTTCATAGGAGGCGCGGTTACAGGCTGCCTGCATCATGTGCATGGTGTTCGCGCCCCAGGCGTGGGTTTCGCCCGATTTGCGAGCTTTGTAAAAGCCGCCAATGGGCAGCACATCTGCGCTGGCGGCAAAGCCTTTGGCGTGAATAGAGACTGCTTTTGCCTGGATCCCTCGGATACCGATCCCGCTGATGCGGCTTGTGAGGCCGGGGAAATATTCCGCACACATCGCACGGCTCAGGCCCACGGCCTCAAAGTTCATCCCGCCCCGGTAAGAGCTGATCACGCTGATCCCCATCTTCGCCATGATCTTGAGCAAACCTTGGTCCACAGCCTCGCGGTAGCGCGCCATGTTTTCGGTGAGCGTCCCGTCCAGAAGGCCACGGCGGATACGGTCAGCAACCGAGTCTTCCGCGAGATAGGGGTTTACCGTGGTCGCGCCGCAGCCCACCAGCACAGCAAAATAATGCGGGTCAATACACTCTGCCGAACGCACGTTGAGCGAGCAGAATGTCCGCAGGCCCTTGCGCGTCAACCAGCTGTGCACCGCACTCGTCGCCAAGATCATCGGGATCGCAACGCGTGTCTCGTTCTGTGTGTGGTCGCTCAAAACAAGATGCCCCGCGCCCGAGCGCACCGCATCCTCCGCCCGCTGGCGGATATGCTCCAGTGCATCGCGCAGCGCGTTCTCACCGCCCGCCGCGTCAAAGGTGCAGTCGATCTCAACCAAGTCGGCGTTGAAATGCCGGGTCAGCTCGTCCCACTGCGCGTTGCCCACAAAAGGGCTTTCTACAACGATAATTTCAGTCTGCGCGCTGCTTTGGTCGAGCACGTTCTTGAGGTTGCCAAACCGCGTCTTCAGGCTCATCACGCGGAACTCGCGCAAGCTGTCAATCGGCGGGTTCGTCACCTGAGAGAAGTTCTGGCGGAAATAGTGGCTCAGTGGGCGATACTGCTTTGACAGCACCGCGCTGGGCGTATCGTCACCCATGCTGGCCAAAGATTCCTTGGCATCCTCACACATCGGTGCCAAAATCTGCTCCAGCTCCTCCATGGTGTAGCCCGCAGCAATCTGACGTTGGCGCAGCGCCTCGCCCTCAAACAGCGGCGCTTCCGTGACCTGTGCGAGAGCCTCGTCCAGCTCGTTGATCTTGCCAACCCACTCCCCAAAAGGTTGGGCCGCGGCCAGCTTGTCCTTGATCTCGGTGTCATGAAAGAGACCACCCTCTTTCATATCCACAGCAATCATCTGCCCCGGCCCAAGCGCACCCTTCTCGCGCACACCAGCCTCGTCAATCGGCACCATTCCCGCCTCAGAGCCAGCAATCAGCAGGCCATCACCCGTCACAACATAGCGCATCGGGCGCAGGCCGTTGCGGTCAAGCCCCGCACAAACCCAGCGACCATCGGTCATCGCCAGCGCGGCGGGGCCGTCCCAGGGCTCGATCACAGAGTTGCAGTAGCTATACATGTCGCGCCAGGCGTCTGGCAGCTCCACAGCCTGCTTGCTCCAGCTCTCCGGAATGAGCATGGTCTTTGCCATTGGCGCATCGCGCCCCGCGCGCACCAAAACTTCAAACACCGCATCAAGCGCAGCCGAATCCGAGCTTCCGGGCTGCACAATCGGCTTGATGTCCTCGGCCAGATCTCCAAAAAAGCTCGAAGCCATACGGATCTCATGGCTCTTCATCCAGTTCACATTGCCCTTGAGCGTGTTGATCTCGCCGTTATGCGCCAGCATCCGGAAAGGCTGCGCCAGCCACCACTGCGGGAAGGTGTTGGTAGAATACCGCTGATGGTAGATCGCAAAGGCACTCTCGAAGCGCTCATCCATCAAGTCGGGATAAAACACCGCCACCTGCTCGGCCAGCATCATGCCTTTGTAGATCACCGAGCGGCACGACAGCGAGCAGACATACAGCCCCTGAATGCCAGCGGTGCTCACCGCCTTTTCAATCCGGCGGCGGATCACATAGAGCTCGCGCTCGAACTGCTCCTCATCCACCCCCTTGGAGTTGGAAATCAGGATCTGTTCAATCTCCGGACGCGTTGCATTGGCTTTTTCGCCAAGGCAGGCCACATCCACGGGCACATGCCGCCAGCCATAAATATAATAGCCCATGCGCAGAACTTCGGTTTCCACAATCGTGCGGCAACGCTCCTGCGCGCCAAAATCGGTGCGCGGAAGGAAGATCTGCCCCACGGCAATCAGCTCGTCCATGCGCGGCTCGTGGCCCGTGCGGCGGATCTTGTCGTAAAAGAAATTCGCAGGGATCTGCACATGAATGCCCGCGCCGTCGCCTGTCTTGCCGTCGGCATCCACAGCGCCCCGGTGCCAGATCGCCTTCAGCGCAGCGATCCCGTTTTCCACAACTTTACGGTTTGGTTTTCCATCCAGTGAAACAACAAGGCCTACGCCGCAGGAAGAATGCTCCTCCTCCTCGCTATACAGCCCGTTCTCGGCCAGCCACTTGCGCTTGGCTTCTTCTTCACGCACCCAGTTTGCATCATATGTGGTCATGGCTTCAGTCCTCCTTGGGCGCAAACAGCGCGATCGTTTCGTCAGTTGTCATCCGCTTGTGCCGGCCTGCAAGCGCGTAGCCTGTCGGGCACATGTCGGAAAAGAATTCAGTGGTGAGTGGCGCACCGCCCGCATTGTCAAACAGGCCGGCGGCCAGGTTGGTTTCGCCTGTCTCCGTGAGCCCATACCAAAGCGTCGCGCCGCAGGTGGCGCAAAAGCCCCGTTCGGCCCAGTCAGACGAGCGGTAGCTTGTCGCCGGCCCGTTGATACGGATGCTGCCATCGTCGGTCTTGAGAGACATGAACATGCTGCTCGTGTGGCGGCGGCACATGTCGCAATGACAGGCGCGCACGCTTGGCTGGGTCACGGTGGCGCGCACCGTAACCGCGCCGCAGAGGCATTGGCCGTGTATCTCTCTCGTTTCGCTCATCTGCCGGTTTCTTCAGTTAGGTCAGTCAATTTGCCCTTTGGGGCGGCGCACGGCGCGGTAACACTTCGCGCCGGGCAGAATTTTCAATTTTCCGGTGCACGGGGGGTGCACGCAGTGTGCACGGGTTTCACCCCCCCCGACTCACTCCGCCGCGATTTGGTTAACGGCGGCGAAATTTTTCAGGATCGCATCGGCACAATCGCGCCCATCGCGGATCGCCCAGACAACAAGGCTCGCCCCGCGCACGATATCGCCAATGGCAAATACGCCTTCAAGGTCTGTTGCGCCGGTTCCGTAAGCGGCCTTGATTGTGCCCCAGCGGGTCACGGGCAGCTCGGGGGTGTCCCAGAGCGTCGGCAGGTCTTCCGCTTCAAAGCCGAGCGCCTTGATCACAAGGTCCGCCGCTTCGTTGTAGTCCGCGCCGTCGATCACTTCGGGGCTTTGCCGCCCGCTCACGTCAGGCGCGCCAAGGCGCATTTTCTGCACTTTCACAGCGCTCACAGGGTTGCCGACAAAGCCCGCAGGCGCGGCCAGCCACTCAAAGATCACGCCTTCTTCCTCGGCGTTGTTTACCTCGCGCTGGGAGCCGGGCATGTTGGCGCGGTCGCGGCGGTAAAGGCATTTCACGCTCTCTGCGCCCTGGCGGATGGCGGTGCGCACACAGTCCATGGCTGTGTCGCCCCCGCCGATGACGACAACCTTTTTGCCCGCCGCATTGAGCGCGCCGCTGTCAAATTCGGGCACAGAGTCGCCAAAGCTGAGACGGTTGGAGGTGGTGAGATAGTCGATCGCATTGACAATGCCCTCGGCGTCAACGCCTTCGCCGCCCAAATCCCTTGTTTTATAGACACCTGTGGCAATGATCACCGCATCATGCTGGCCGCGCAGCGCGCCAAAAGAGATGTCTGTGCCGATGTTGCAGTTGAGCTTGAAGGTCACGCCGCCCTGCTCCAGCTGGTCGATCCGGCGCATCACCACATCCTTTTCCAGCTTGAAACCGGGGATACCATAGGTCAGCAACCCTCCGGCGCGGTCGTAGCGGTCATAGACCGTCACTTGCACACCCGCCGCGCGCAGCCGTTCAGCCGCCGCCAGCCCGCCGGGGCCCGCGCCGATGATGGCAACACTTTCGGGGCGCTCCTGCGCTGGCTTTACGGGCGTCACCCAGCCGTTTTCCCAGGCGGTGTCGGTGATGTATTTTTCCACGGCGCCGATGGTCACAGTGCCGTGGCCGGACTGTTCGATCACGCAGTTGCCCTCGCAGAGCCGGTCTTGCGGACAGATGCGGCCGCAGATCTCGGGGAAGGTGTTGGTCGCTTGGCTAACCTCATAGGCCTCTTTCAGGCGGCCTGTGGCGGTGAGGTTGAGCCAGTCGGGGATGTTGTTGTGCAAGGGGCAGTGGTTCTGGCAATATGGCACGCCACACTGGCTGCACCGGCTTGCCTGCTCTTCGGCCTTTGCCTTAGCATATTCTTGATAAATTTCGCCGAAATCTTGACGACGCGCCCCCGCAGCCCGCTTTTCGGGCATGTCGCGTTCGACAGATACGAATTTCAACATAGGTTGCTTTGCCACGGCCAATTCTCCCTCTCCACATCCCCCCTCTCATAAAGCACCCCAAAATTAAAAGAAAGTCATATATATTGACCTATTCAAAGAAAATATGATCTCGGAAGGTCAAAATTCAGGGTTTGTCGAAAAATTTAGGTCCGAAATGTCCCCATCAACGCACTTTCCTTTTTCACACAGGCCTTTATAGCTGCCTAAAGCCAAGGAAACGGGGTGCCTATGCCATTCTATCTGCTGATTCTTGTTGCTCTGGTGCAGGGCCTCACCGAGTTTCTGCCGGTTTCCTCCTCAGGTCATTTGATCCTCATTTCCGAGCTTTCCAGCGCGGCTGATCAAGGACAGGCAATTGATGTTGCTGTCCATATCGGCACCCTCTTTGCCGTGGTGATCTACTTTTGGCGCGATGTGTCTGCTGCGCTCGTTGGCACCCCAAGGATGCTCATGGGCAAGACAGACACCCCCGGCGCGCAGCTGGCCTTTCTTCTGCTCGTCGCAACCCTGCCGGCAATCGGGTTTGGCCTTATACTCAAGCTGACGGGCCTGTCAGAGGCCCTCCGCTCCATGACAGTGATCGGCTGGACAATGCTGCTCTTCGGCCTGCTGCTCTGGTGGGCTGACAAGCGCGGAAGCGAGGCAAAAACCAGCGTAGATTGGTGCTTGAAAGATGCCATCAAAATGGGCCTCTGGCAGGCCGTGGCGCTCATCCCGGGCACCTCGCGCTCAGGTATCTGTATCACAGCGGGCCGCATGTTGGGCTATACCCGTGCAGATTCAGCCAAGCTTGCCATGCTGATGTCTATCCCGACAATCATCGCCAGCGGGGTTTTGCTCGGGGCCGAGGTGGTCGCGAGCGCCAATGCCCAAGTCGCCCGCGACGGAGCCATCGCCGCGCTCATGGCTTTCGTCGCCGCGCTCTTCGCGCTGGGGTTCATGATGCGGCTGTTACGCAGCGTCAGCTTCACGCCCTACGTCGTCTACCGTGTGGGCCTGGGCCTTGTCCTGCTGGGCATCGCTTACAGCGCTTAAGTTCTCAGGTTCTTGGCAGAATCGCGGATCGCGTCATACTGCCCGGAAGGGCGATAGCGCCACAGATAGCTGTCAATAACACCTTCAGCCGCGGTTGGGTTGATCCCGAGATCAGCCAGCGTTTTCGCGCCATCCTGCACCACATTGTCGGTTTGCAATTGCTTCACCTGGTCGCGCGTGATCAGCCCGTTCTTGGCCAGCCCGAAGGTCAGAGTCTCCAGCAGATCAAAGCCCCAGGCCATCAGCTTGCCAACAAACATCGGCGCGTTCAGCACCGGCTTCTCGCGCAGCACCTCGGCCAAAATCACATCAACCCAGCCGCGCAGGCTTTTTGCTTCTGGCCCGCCAAGCTCGTAAATCCCGCTGGCCTTGCCTTCCACACCCATCACAGCCGCCGCTGCAACATCCATCACATAGACAGGCTGAAACTGCGTGTCGCCGCCAATCAGCGGAAAGATCGGGCCCATGCGTGACATGCCGGCAAAGCGGTTGAAAAACCCGTCTTCCGGCCCAAAAATAACAGAAGGCCGCAGGATCATCGCGCTGGGGAAGGCGGCCAAAATGCCTTCTTCGCCCGCGCGCTTGGTGCGGGCATATTCGCTGGCCTCGTCGCGGTCGACACCAAGTGCCGAGATATGCACAAGCGATGCAACATCCATCGCCGCCGCGATGCGCGCGACACGGGCAGCACCTTCGGCCTGCACCGCGCCAAAGTTGTTTTTGCCCTTGCGATCAAAAGTGCCAACACAGTTCACAACAGCATCTGCGCCGCGCGTGACAGCCTCGACACTGGCGTCATCGCGGATGTTGCAAAACACCGGCTCAACCTGGCCAACAGCGCCATAGGGGCGCACAAACAACGCCTCATTGGGGCGGCGCACAGCAACACGCACACGCCAGCCTTTCATAGCAAGCTGCTGCGCAATATAGCGCCCGACAAACCCCGAGCCGCCAAAAATGGTCACAAGCTTTGACATGGAAAGGCCTCCGTTTGGCAAAAAACTTGTCTTTTCCTACGCGCCACAACCGCTTTGAGCAAGGCGATATGAAGAGATTGAACACAAAACCCGCTGAATCCCGTTGACAGTGGCCCTTGCCCCGCTTAAAGCGCTGCAAACGACACCTGCCCAGGTGGCGGAATGGTAGACGCGCTAGCTTCAGGTGCTAGTGTCTGTATGGACGTGGAGGTTCGA
>NZ_CAKZKL010000022.1 GCF_937123735.1 uncultured Lentibacter sp. | reverse complement strand
GAGCCAGAGCCAGAGCCAGAGCCAGAGCCAGAGCCAGAGCCAGAGCCAGAGCCAGAGCCAGAGCCAGAGCCAGAGCCCTCTCGGGACGCACCCGCAACAGCCCCCAAAGCGGGTCTTTTGGGCCGTCTCTTGGGGCGCTCGGAGGCCAAGTCTGTGGTGCGCCGTGTGCTGGATGACGATATGCTCGAACAGCTCGAAGAGCTGCTGATTGCCTCGGACATGGGGGTAGACACGGCTCTGCGCGTCACCGCCAATATGGCCGAGGGGCGTTTCGGAACAAAGCTCTCTACGCAGGAAATCAAGGAAATTCTCGCGGCCGAAATCGCGCGCATCATGAGCGAAGTGGCCAAGCCCATGCCGCTTTACCCCAACAAACCGCAAGTCGTGCTTGTGGTCGGCGTCAATGGCTCAGGCAAAACAACAACCATCGGCAAGCTCGCCAGCCAGTTCAAGGCAGCGGGCAAGAATGTGGTCATCGCGGCGGGTGACACTTTTCGCGCCGCCGCCGTAGAGCAGCTTCAGGTCTGGGGCACGCGCGCCGGCGTGCCCGTGCTCACGGCGCCCGAGGGGTCTGATCCGGCCAGCCTCGCCTTTGATGCCATGACAAAAGCCGAGGCCGATGGCGCCGATCTTCTGATGATCGACACCGCAGGCCGCCTGCAAAACCGGCAGGACCTGATGGAGGAGCTCTCGAAAATCGTGCGTGTGATCCGCAAGAAAGACGAAACAGCCCCGCACAACACGCTGTTGGTTCTTGACGCGACCACCGGTCAGAATGCGCTCAGCCAGGTGGAAACCTTCCAGAAACTGGCCGATGTTTCGGGCCTCGTGATGACCAAACTTGATGGCACGGCCAAAGGCGGGGTGTTGGTGGCGCTGGCCGACAAGTTCGGCCTGCCGATCCACGCCATTGGCGTCGGCGAACAAATTGATGATCTCGCCCCCTTCGACCCCGAAGATTTCGCAGCCGCGTTGACCGGCCTGCAAGAATGATCCTGCTTTCATCTTACCGGAAATACTCGCGGGGGTGCGGGGGCAGTCAGCCCCCGCTACGCTTTGTTTGAGCGACTGGCTCATCTCTCTTGAAGGCACCGAGGCAGGCCACCAGCTTGCGCTGATACTGGCGCTTGTCGCTGCCTTTTTGCATGCTGTTTTCGGCGCCCTTCAAAAAGGCCGACATGATCCTTGGCTGACCCGCGGGGCGATTGATTTCAGCTACGGCGCGATGGCGGCACCGTTCGCGTTTTTCGTGGTGCCCTTTCCCGAGCCTCACATGTGGCCCATCCTGGCCGGAGCCTTTGTCATCCACGTCGGTTACAAAGTCATGCAGGCGCTTGCCTACACAAAAGGCGCCTACACCGTCGTCTATCCGGTGGTGCGGGGCATGGGGCCGCTTTTTACCGTGATCGGCGCGTATCTGATTTTCGGCGAGGTGTTCAATCTGACCCAATGGTTCGGTGTGCTGCTTCTGCTTGCCGGTATCTTTGGCTTGGCGCTCTATAACTACCTGTTTCTCACCGCCGCCCGCGACACCTTGGGGGCAGCTTTGCTGTTTGCGATCATCACAGGATTGTTTGTGGCGGTATATACGACCTATGACGCTTATGGCATCCGCGCCACAGCCAATCCGTTCACCTTTTTGGCGTGGTTTTTCTTTATCGACGGCCTGGCCTTTCCGCCATTTGCCTACTTGCGCTGGCGTAATCTGCCGAACCGTCCAGCCCCCGGCCCGTTGATGGTGCGGGGTTTCATTGGCGGACTGATTGCCTTTGCCAGCTTCGGCTCGATCATGATGGCCACGCGTCTTGACAAAGTCGGCGAGGCCGCCGTGATGCGCGAAACCTCAACCGTTTTTGCGGCATTGATCGGGTGGTTGGTGCTGAAAGAAGCGGTGGGACCGCGCCGGATTGCATTGATGGCATTGATCGCAGCGGGGGCTGTGGTAGTGGAAATGGGTGGATGACAGGAGTGATAGACCGTGGCTGAGAAGAAAAAGATCAACACCTGGTTGAAAATGGCGCTGGAACTGGGGCCGGTGGTTCTGTTCTTTGTGGCCTACGGTCGCATGAAAGATCAGACCTTTATGATCGGCGGCACCGAATACGGCGGCTTCATTGTCGTGACCGCGTGCTTTATCCCGTTGCTGCTGATCTCCACAGGCATCTTGTGGAAATTGACAGGCCATCTGTCGCGCATGCAGATTGTGACGGCCGTTCTGGTGATCGTTTTCGGGGGCATGTCCGTCTGGTTCAATGACGAACGGTTTTTCAAGATGAAGCCGACATTCATCTATCTATTCTTCGGCGGGGCACTAGGCGTCGGCCTTCTTCAGGGGCGCAGCTATATGCAATATGTCATGGAAGAGGCCTTGGCTCTAAAGCACGAAGGTTGGATGATCCTGACACGCCGGATGATGATGTTCTTCTTTACGCTCGCCATCCTGAACGAAATCATGTGGCGTTTCTTTAGCACGGATGCTTGGGTGACGTTCAAAACCTTCGGCCTGACAGGTGCGATTTTCGTGTTTTTCATGACCCAAAGTAGCCTCTTTGCAAAATACATGATCGAACCCGAGGAGAGCTGATCACACGCGATATTGACGGGCAAAAA
>NZ_CAKZKL010000021.1 GCF_937123735.1 uncultured Lentibacter sp. | reverse complement strand
AGATCCGCCGGGATCAGGTGATATCCGCCTTGCCCCACCCGCAGGATGATTGCCCGGATGACAAATGGTTTCTGGGGCAGTTGGGGCGGGTCTGGGCCATGGGCGGGCGTTTTGACTGGTCGCAGATCTGGGGGCAGGCACGCCGGCTTCGGGTGCCGCTGCCGGGCTATCAGTTCCAGCGCAAACCCTATTTCATCCAAGCCCAAACTGCGGGCGCACAGCCACCAGAACAAGCGCTGAGCCGGCTGGGGGATATGTCCGAGTGGGGCTTTGCCCCGATCTGGAAACCCGTGGCCGCCGATTGCGAGCTGGATGTGCTGACAGAGCTTGCAAGCGCACCCAAGGAAAGCTGGCTGGTTTTTCTGGATACCGCCGGTCTCGGGCAGGCCGTTGCCGACAGGCTGCAAGCGGCGGGGCACCAAGTCACCTTGCTGCGCACGGGCGATGGCTTTGGGCGCGCCGCGCCCGGCTATATCCTGTCACCCGAGCGGGGCCGGGAGGGCTATGATCTCTTGCTGCAAGATCTGGCTGCGCGCGGGATCACGCCCACACGGATCGCACATTTCTGGCTTGTGACCGAAGATGAAACCCACCGCCCCGGGTCAAGCTTTTTTCATCGCACACAGGAGCAGGGGTTTTATGCTCTGCTGTTTCTCGCGCAGGCCATGGCGGCCGCAGAATGGCCCCCCGTGGCAATCACCGCCTTCACAACAGGCGCAGGTGCCCTGCGCGCACAGGGCGCACAAAAAGCACTTCTGGCGCATCCCGCCAAAGCCACCCTGCGCGGGCCGATTGGCGTGATCCCCCGGGAGATGCCGGGAAGCTTTGCGAAAGTCGTTGATGTAGAATGGCCCGGGGCAGGCCAGCTTGCGCCGCTTGTGACGGTGGTGCTGGAGGAGCTGCTGGCGCGGCCATCAAACTGTGTCGCCGCCTGGCGCGGTGCACGGCGCTATGAAGAGGTGATCCGCCCCTTTGCCCTGCCGGAACCCGAGCGCCTGCCCTTGCAAGAGGAGGGCACCTATCTGATCACCGGTGGCTTTGGCGGGATCGGCCTCACCTTGGCCGAGGACCTGATCCGCCGCTACAAAGCCCGGATCGTTTTGCTCGCACGCACGGCTCTGCCCGCGCGCGAGGCTTGGGAAAGCTATTGCAAACATCATGGCCGTCATGATGCGCTCTCGCGTCGTATCGCGGCGGTCGAGCGGCTCGAAAGCCTTGGTGGGCAGGTCATGGTGGTGGCTGCGGATGTGTCCAATGTGGAAGACATGCGCAGCGCTCTGGAAAAAGTGCAGATGCGCTTTGGGGCGGTGCACGGGGTGATCCATGCCGCCGGTCTGCTCAACGACAGCCCGCTTGTGACCAAAACATCAGCCGAAATCGAAGAGGTTTTCACGCCCAAACTGCATGGCACAATGGTGCTGGAACAGATTTTTCCCGATGGCGCGCTGGATTTTCTGGTGTTGTTTTCCTCCAGCTCCACGCTCACAACCCCGGTGGGGCAGGTCGATTATGTTGCGGCCAATGCCTATTTGAACGCCTATGCCCAGGCGCGTCAGGGCGGCAAGACACTGGTGCTGGCGCTCAATTGGGGCATCTGGGCCGAAGTTGGCATGGCGGCGGAGGCGCTTGGGCTTGTCGGAACGCCTCCAGATGAAAGCGAAACACCCGTGGTGGCGCCCATTCTGAGCTCGGCGCGGTTTGACAGCGCGGGCAACCGCGTTTTTGAGGCTGATCTGCGCAGCGACCATTGGGTGGTGGATGACCATCGCACCCGCCAGGACCAAGCGCTGTTTCCCGGCACGGGCTATCTTGAGTTGGCCGCTGAAGCGCTGGCTGCACAGGATGAAGGTTGCGCCTTTGAGCTGTGTGATCTCTATTTTCTGCGCCCGCTCTCTGTGCCGCAGGCGGGCGCGCGCCGCTTGCGCGTGACGCTGGCGCGCAGCGATACCGGCTATGATTTCACCGTGCAATCAGCCCCTTTAGAGCCACAGGTAGAGGGTCCGCTGGCCTTTGAAACCAATGCCACCGGCGCAATTGTGCTGCTCAAAATGCGCGTGCCTCCGGCTCTGGACCTTGCGGCCATTGCCGCGCGTTGTCCGCAAAAGAAACAGGCGCAAGAGGGCCACAGTTTGCGCTCGCCGCAGGAAAAACACCTCGCCTTTGGTCCGCGCTGGCGTGTGCTTGAGCAAACGGCCCTTGGCGAAGATGAGGGGCTGGCGCGGTTGCGCTTGCCCGCGCGGGCGCGTGATGACGGCTGCCTGCTGCCGCCGGGGCTTATGGATATGGCCACGGGCTGGGCCATGGCTCTGATCAAGGATTATGCACCCAGCCATCTTTGGGTGCCGGTGTCTTACGGCTCGCTGCGGGTCTATCGTGCGCTGCCCGATGAGGTGTTTTCTTGGGTGCAAAATGCGGCTGAAAACAGCGCGCAATCAGAGACCGCTTGCTTTGATATTGTGGTGTGTGACCGCTCAGGAGCGGTCTGTGCCGAGGTGCGGGCCTTGACCCTGCGCAGATTGGCGCAAAGCAACGCCTTTGGCACCGTCGCTGCCCTTCTGGAGGAAACGCCCAGCCCTGACGTCAGCCCGATGGCCCCCGCAATGGCCACCCCACAGCCCAAGCGCAAACAGGCACAAGAGCGCCTGCGCGACGCCATTCGCCTTGGCATCACCCCCGCCGAGGGCGTTGAGGGCTTTCGGCGCGCGTTGGGGGCCGGGGTGGCGCAGGTGGTGGTGTCCTCGCTGGATCCGGGCCGCCTTCGCGCCGAGGCGGCGGCGCAGGCCGCACAGCCGGTTGCCGCCGGGCAGAGCTTTGAGCGCCCCGATCTTGAGAGCGTGTATTGCGCGCCCGAGAGTGCCATAGAACAAAAGCTGGCGCAGCTTTGGGGCAGCCTTCTCGGGGTGACGCAAATTGGCGTGGACGACAATTTCTTTGATCTGGGCGGGCATTCGCTGATTGCTGTGCGCCTCTTTGCCCAGATCAAGAAAACCTTCGAGGTCGATTTTCCGATTTCGCTGTTGTTTGAGGCTCCCACGATCCGCACCTGTGCCCAGAGAATTGCGGCGCACGCCAGCCCGCACCAGGCGCTGACGGCCGATGCCGATGCGGTGGCCGCACCGCGCGCGCGCCGCTTCACCCACCTTGTTGCGATGCACCAGGGCGAGGGCGGGCCGCGGCGGCCGTTCTTTCTGGTGGCGGGGATGTTTGGCAATGTGCTCAACCTGCGCCATCTTGCCAATCTCCTGGGGGCCGAGCGCCCCTTTTACGGGATGCAGGCACGCGGCCTTTATGGCGATCAGGAACCACACCGCACGATCCCCGAAGCCGCCGCAGATTACCTCCAGGAGATCAAGGCCGTGCAACCGCGTGGCCCCTATCTGCTTGGTGGGTTTTCAGGCGGTGGCATCATCGCCCTTGAGATTGCACAGCAGCTGGAAGCGCTTGGCGAGGATGTGTTGATGCTCGTGATGCTGGACACCCCGCTGCCACAGCGCCGCCCGCTGACAGCGCAGGACCGGCTGTTGATTCAGCTTGCACAGCTGAAGGCGGGCGGGCTGGCCTATCCGCTCACATGGGTGGCACGCCGTCTGGCTTGGGAGTTTGAAAAGCGCTTCAAGAAAGAGCCAGAAGCCATTGAAAATAGTGAAACTACATTTCACAATTCTGATATTGAAGCGGCGTTTCTGGATGCGGTGGCGGCCTATAGGCCACGGATCTGGCAAGGCCCATTGGCGCTGTTTCGCCCCCCGCTCGCGGGGGTGTGGAAGGTTAGTCAGGGGGGCTTGGTAAATGCCCAACGGGCCTATGTCACCGCCGACAACGACTGGGGGCGTTATGCGCCACTGGTTGAGGTTTTCGAAGTGCCGGGCGATCATGACACCATGGTGCTGGAGCCGAATGTGCGCGTGCTTGCGGCGCGGTTGCGCCGCTGTATCGAGGATGCCGAGGCCCCGGCAGCCCGCGCAGCACGGGTGCGCGCGCTGCCTGCCCGGCGCGCACAGGGGAGGTCGGCAGAATGAGTGCGCCGACGCTTCTCACCATCATCCTCAACTACC
>NZ_CAKZKL010000020.1 GCF_937123735.1 uncultured Lentibacter sp. | reverse complement strand
TGGTCGAAGGCGCTCCCCTGCTAAGGGAGTAGGCCCGGAAGGGTCTCGAGGGTTCGAATCCCTTCGTCTCCGCCACTTGACTGGTAACCCACTGGTCAATCTACTCTTTCCAAGTGTGAACCGAAATGAGCAGTGCCCATGGGGCGCGGGTCGGGGCTTGGTCATGGATCAGCGGCAGTTTTTGGCCTGTGAAAAGTCGCGAATGACGCAATCGGCGCTGATAGAACCCTGAACCGGGCTGACAATGATTTTCAACATATCCGAAAACGGTGGAAAATCCTCATGGATCACTTGATTTACCGCATCTCTGGCGAGGTTTGCTGCGCGGTCCGGATAGGCGAGGCCATCTTTCAGGCTGCGATCACTTAACCAAGCTTCAACCAAGAGGTTCGCAACCCCCCGCGGGTGATCCAACATCCCGGCCGCGCGGTTTTTATACAAGCGTTGTGCAAACGGGAACTCGATGAGACCAATACCGTCCTTTCGGAATTCTTCATATGTTTCTCGAACCGTTTTGTAGGCGTCTTCAAGCTTGGCGGTCTCGACTTCCCCTTGAAAATACAACATCGCATTGTCGCGAGAAAAATCATCCATCCACGCCGTGAAGCCATAGGCCGCTCGCAACTCTTTGCGAATGGCCGTGACCAAACGTGATTGGTCTGAGACCCCCAAGACGCCCACGCCGATTTCACGCGCTTCCTGGTTGGCGGCATATGTTTTTGGGACAGGGCCACCCACGAGAATGTAGGATGTCGCACTCTTGGGGCGATGAATCAAAATCGTTTTGGCAGGGTAGTGCATGACCAAGGGTGGAAAATCTTGTCGGCCTGAGGTTCTGGGAAGGTCGCGAAGGGCGATATCAATCGCGGCGCCAATGTCTTCGATGTCGGCATTGCCGGCTACGAATATGCCGACATCACCGGCTGTCACTGTCCTATGGTGCCATTCTTTGATGTCCTCAATCGTGATCGTCGTGAGGTTTTCTACCGGCGTCGCGTTCCAGACTTGCCTGAGAGGATGGTCGCCAACTGTAATCTCGCGCAGACTGCGCCATGCTTGCCCGGCGGGCGTCTTCAAATGTGCCGTGACATTTTCAACATAACTCCTTTGAAACCGCCTCAACCAACGAGGATCAAAGGCCGGTTTGGCCAGCACGGTGTTGAGAAGCTTTGCAGTATGGACCAGATTGGTGTCTGATCCAATCAGCAGGCCGTGCAAAGCATCTGGTTTTGAATATATCTGCAAGCCACCGCCCAGTGCATTGATCTGCGTCACCAGTTCGTCGGCAGAAAGCCCAACGGATCCGCCGTTTACCATCATGACAGGGCCAAGCTCTTGGATGTTTTCCTTGCCGGGTGAGACAAAGCCATTTCCGCCACGCCAGACAAACCGAATGAAAGTTTGGGTCGCATCGGGCATTCTGACCATAGAAAACCCGTGCCCCTCCGGACTTTTGTGGGTTTGGAGTTCGAAGGCAGATGCCTGGATGCCAAAAGCAACAAGACTAAGCGATGTGCAAACAACTTTGAAAATGAATTTAATCATTGCGGGTCTCCGGATACGCGAATGCGGTTGTCGTGAATGGGCTCTGGACGATTGATTTCAGGAGTGTGTTCAAGTCGTTCACTGTCGGCTGACCAAGTTCATAGTGATAGCTCTTCACATCAAGCGCTTGGCCGAGATTCAGGATGCTGCTTTGGGCAATGGTCGCGTGATACTTGGATTGAGCAGTCTCTCGCCGCCGCACTTCTGCACGGGTTTGATCTTGAATGGCTTTGAAGGTTTCAGCGGCCAAACCGTTTCGGGCCAAATCGCGCATAACCTTGTGAACGCGCTTCGCACTCTCTTGTGGCGACACCCCGTCTTCTGGACGAAAGAACACTTCAAAGCCAATATCTCCGGACGGCAACAGGAAAAACTGGACGCTGATATGCGTTACGACGAAATCGTCAAAGTAGAGCGGTTTTGCCAATCCGCCCTTCTGCGTCGAGTTCAAAACATCCGCCAGAAGCAGCATCGAAAACCAGAGCTTTCGGCGCGAAAACCCGGCCGGTGGTGCGGCTTGCCCGACGACAAGAACCTCATCTCGCGTTAACGCTGACAAGCCCAACGACAGAGTGTTTTCCGGTGGCTCTGGCAGCGGTGCGAAGACCCTACGGGCAACGGGCCGGGGTTGGGCCAGGTTCTGTAGGTGGCGTTCTATCTGCACCAGAATGTCTGTTTTGGTGATTGGACCATAGATCACTACATAGGCATCTTGCGGGCGATACCGTTCTTTGTGAAACGCCAGTGTGGCAGCCGGTGTAATTTGGCGAATGCTTTCTGGGGTGCCCATAACAGAACGCCCCAAACCGTGCTGCCCATAGAGGTGGTGATAGGCGCCCCGATAGAGGATCGCAGTCGGGTTGTCGCGATAGCGCAGATCAAACTCCCGCTCGACGACATCCCTTTCAGTCAACATAAACTCTTGGGAAAGCTCGATCGGCTCAAACACCGCCCGCGCATTGCGGATCATGTTTTCCAGGGCATCGGTCGGGCCACTGTTCCAATAGGTGGTCCAGTGGGGCGACGTCCAAGCATTCATCTCGCGGTTGCGCAGCCCTTCGCCATGAACCTTGTCGGCAGACCAGACGACGAGATGTTCAAGGTAGTGCGCCAACCCCTCTGGTCCTGTCCGGTCCACTTCGCCGACAGGAACGGACACGAGGATTTCGATGTTTCGGGCGGAAGGCTCCGGAATGACGTAAAGTCTTTTGAACGCGCTGTGAGCTGACAGATCCAGCAGGTCGGCCTGGGCGATAGAGGCCCAGAAACCAATCAACAAAGACACGATGAACTGCTTCAACCTACGGGCACTCTTGTTTGAACTTTTTACCTGCAACCCCACCTATCATTTCCCGGTAAAGGAGTGAAGTTTGCATTCAATCATTCTTCAAATTGTGTTGGGAAGCCACCTTTCGCTTGGGTTTGCGCGACGCGTCATGGCGCTGTGCCCACATTTGGGCCAGGCCGCATCAGAGGCAAAACCCGTCCTTGAGGGCGTGTGAATAACCACAGTTCCTCTGTTATGCGGCGCGCCGGTTGGCGTGTGGGCTGTGGTGCAACGGTTTTGCAAAAGCTTTTGGGAGCGGAGGCAAAAACCTTTACCACGTTTTGGGAACGTGCTGTTTTGAGAAAAAAACGAGCAGTTTGTAGATGGTGAAAAAGCGTGTGTCAGCTGGCAGCAAAGGGCTGTGCGGGGAACGCCTGCGGGCCTCTGGCCGCGGTGCCGGGGGGGTGTTGTGCGTCTTGGCCCGCCGGAAAATGCAGACAAAAAACCTAAAAATGTCCCTGAATTGCCGTGTTTGTTAAGCAAACGCGGGCAGGCCAGCGGTGTGGTATTGAGTGAAATCGGAGTAAACGAGTTATGGCAGGCGAAACAGGAACGCTCAATTTGAGCAGTGATTCAAATCAGTTGAGCATGAACATGAACACAGGGTCGGGCCAGGTTGGCGCATCGCCTGTGCCAAATGGTCAGGGCAGCGCCTTTCACCTGATCCCGCTGGCAGCCCTTTCGGAGAGGTTTCAAGCGCTCCTGCAAGAGGCCACAGCGGCGACAAATCTTGATTTTGATATCAACGACCGCTCCAACGGGGTCTTTTTGCCCGACTCTGACATGGCCCAATTTTCCGCCATGGATGCAGGGGTCTTTGCCCCAATTTATGGCCCGCCACATGCCGGGTATTTGGCGTTTGTCCAACAGCTGACGGACCGCTTTTCCGAGGAACACGAGGCGGCGCTTGCAGCCGGACACCCGGCCAGCGCGGCGGGGCAGGCGCTGTTTGAGAAGCTCGATCATCTGAAAGTTTTTCTGGCGCAAGCTTTGGTAGCAGATGCTCCGCAAAAGGTTTTGTTCGTGTTTGACAGCTTTGACGCTTTCCTGATGGAGGCGACCACGGCTTGGGATGCACGCGCCGAAGATTACTCGCATAACCGGCTTGAGGGTCTGGCCGGCTTTTTAGATTTCACCCGCGCACCGCAAGTTGTGCTCAATCCGCACAACGGCTTTGATCTCACGATCAAGCAGGCGGGTTTGGCGGACATCACGGTTTCAAACCACAGGCTCGCCGACAGCTGGACGGCGATGGATTTCACCAATGCCGGCGGGCTCTTGGGGGTGTCGGCGGTCTCTCTCATGGTGGCAAGCCTCGTGCAGGCTGGCGAAGAGGCGGGCCTGACCACGCCAGAGGAGATCATTGGGCTGGTGCAAAACTCCAATCTTGCGGGGCTTGCTGAGCTTGTTGATTTGCAAACGGTTCTGGGGGAGGCGCCAACAGAGGCGGCCTTTTCGGCGCTGGTGCGGCTTATCGGCGGGCCTGTGTTGTTTGAGAGCAATGTCTATGAGCTTGCCCAGAGCTGGGGCGCGTTGCGCGGCGCGGTCGAATTTGCCTCCGGAATTTATGGTGAAGATACAGAGCTTGCCGGGCTGGAGTTTGCGCTGGCGCGCCTTGAAAACCTGTTGGAAGCTTGGTTTGGCCCGGCGTTTACCACGTTGGGCCATGCCGATCTGGCGCTGAGTGCTGAGCAAAGTGCGCAGGTGCTTGGCTTGCTTGAGGGGATGACGGGTGTTGCAGAGTTTACCCCATCGCCCGCCGCTTTTGAGGCTGAGGCTCAAGAAGAAATCGCTCAGCTGCTCAACAACCACTGCTTTGCCGCTCAGACCCCGATCCTGCTGGCGGATGGTAGCCACAAACCCATTGAAGAGATCGCGATTGGCGACTGGGTGCAATCCTATGACAGCACAGGTGCGCTGGTTGCGGCGCGCGTTGACAAGCTGTTTCGCAACACCACCGAGATGTTTTTCAAGCTGAATTTTCCGGAACCGCGCGCGCCGCTTTATGTGACAGAGGGACACCGGTTTTTAACGCAGACCGGCGATTATATGAAAATCGGGGATATGCTGCGCCTTGGTGGCGGGCGCGCGCAGCTGATAGATGCGGCGGGCGTGCCGATTGAGGTGCGCGGCGAGCGGATTGTCTATTCGCAACAAACGGCGGCGCTTTTTGAGCAGGCGGCGGGGCAGGTCGTTCACATGGCCGGGCAGTTGCCGCAGCTGCGCTCCGGCGCGCCGGGCTGGCAAACCTATAATTTTGAGGTCTGCGAGACCCATTGTTACATTGCCTCAGGTGTGCGGGTGCACAATGACTCCTTGCTGGGGAGCCTTCAGTATGGTGACCGGATTGTGGCGCTCAACACCGGTTTGAGCGAGATGGCCGTGCTGCGCGATGTGGACCAGGACGGCGATTTGGATGTTGTGGTGCTCGAAGCCATTTCTGACAGCTTGGGGCAGGCTGACAGCGCAGTGACCCTGCGCAACACCTATCTGGATCATGGCCAGAGCTACCAGCTTGCTGACGGCGCGTCCGGTAACTTGGCAGCGATGGTTTTGGAACTGGTGGCAGATGGCGTGCCACAGGCCGTGCGCAGCGCATCTTCTGGCACGGTCTGGCCCACTGCGGGGCATGGGGCGCATTTTGAGGATCTGCTCTTTGCCCAGATTGCCGGCCTTTCGGGCGACATTCCGCAGACGCGGGCCGGGCTGCGTGATCTTTATAGCCAGAGTGAAGCCTTCGTGGCCGGGCATCTTGTGAGCCTGCCGGATCTGACCGGGATGGACCTGTCAGAGGCACAGGCCGCTCTTGCGCCGTGGATGTCGGCGATACAGGCCTTGCCGGTGCAGGCGGTGCACTATGCGCCCGGCGGCGGTTCGGTATCTCATGCGCCGCTGGAGGGGCTGAGCGGCCTGGGCGTTGCGGCGTTCCTTTTGGGGGTGGATCTGGACAGCAGGGCGCAGCCTTTGGGCGGCTCTGCAGAGGCGTCTTCTGGGTTTACGTGGGCGGAGGTGTTGCAGGGGCAACTCTCCGATTCCCCGCAGTTTCATGTGGTGTTTGGGGCGGGGATCATGCCGCAAACTGTCAGCCGTTGGCAATCTGAGGCCGATCTGGTTTTGACTGTGAAAAACCCGGATGCAACAGAGAGCACGCTGACATTTGAGGATGTTTATCTGGACGGCAATGCCCAGGAGCTGGTGGAGCTGCACTTTGATGGGGGTCTTGTTCTGTCGCTTGGCGATCTGGCGCAAACCCTGTTTCCGGACGGGGTCGTTGCCGGCACCGCAGGGGCGGATGAGATCAACCTGGCCTATCAGGATGTGGATGGCGACCGGCTTTCAGATCAGGCCGATCTGGTTTTGGCCGGGGATGGCCATGACCGCATCACAGGCAGTGCGGGGGCGGATACAATTGACGGTGGAAGCGGGTTTGATGTGTTTGTCTTGCAAGGTGGGGCCGACCGCTTTGTCTTTGCCAATGAGGATGGGGAGATCACAGTCACAGACCTTTCAGGCGCGCAGGGAACAGACCGTCTGAGGGGTATCGAACAAATGCTTTACAGTGACGGGGCGCAGGCCGAGATCGCGCAGCACGGCGCTGACACGATCATTCGTGTCGTTGCGCCCGACACAGCTGCGCTTGTCTCCCGCACGGTCCTCGATACGGGCGACACACGCCCCTGGAGCGGTCTGACGGTGGTTTACGCTGCTGATGGAACCACCCGAGAGGACTACCGCGTGAGCTATGATGATGGCCGCGAGGTAGATGTGGATTATACAGCCGAAGGGGTGCGCAGCCAGCGCTCGGTGGTTGATGCGCAAGATGCCCACGCCTGGAGCAGCCACACCACGACCTATGCCGCCGATGGGGTCACGCGGGTGGATTACCGTGTGAGCTATGATGATGGCCGCGAGGTAGATGTGGATTATACAGCCGAAGGGGTGCGCAGCCAGCGCTCGGTGGTTGA
>NZ_CAKZKL010000019.1 GCF_937123735.1 uncultured Lentibacter sp. | reverse complement strand
TAGTGGGCCGTTAGCTCAGTTGGTAGAGCAACTGACTTTTAATCAGTAGGTCGATGGTTCGAACCCATCACGGCTCACCACTTTCTCACTTGAGAACAAAGACTTAGGCACCTTCGGGTGTCTTCTTCTTTTGTGACGGTAAGTCATAAAGTGTTGTGAAACGGCTTGGCGCCGAGTCATCGACATCAAAGAAAATCTCCAACCTCTATTCTGGCCTGTGCGTCCGTAAGGATCCGTGCAGCCGTGCGCCACTGGGCTGGAGCCTGCGCCACCGTGCGGCCCAGGGCTCCAGCCAGGGTGTGAGCCCCGTGTGGGCTGATCGCCAGCTACACCCTTTGGTTGCATCCAGCCCCGATATTGTGACTCACGCCGCGGCGCAAAGCAGGCTTTCTTGAGGCCATAAGGAGATCATCATGAAAAAACTCATATCACTGTCCCTCTTGGCCCTCTTGCCCGTGTCGGCTGACGCGGAAATCATTTCATTTGCAGGCAGCATGGCAAACTCTTGCACCCTCGGTGTCGGCTCTGACGGGGCGCTCGGCCTTGCCTCGGACGGCAAAAGCCTCAGCTCGCAGGAATTGGGCGGTGCCCAGGCGGCCATCACCATCGTATCGCTTGCAAACAACACGATCACCGTTGGAGCGCCGACCCTCTCGGCCTACCCCGCCGGCTATAGCGCAGGGGCAGAGACCACAAAAATCGCATACCAGGGCGACGGCCTTCTGAGCTCGGTGTCCCAAGATTACACCGCTTCGGAAACCAGTTTTCAGGTTGGTGTGATCCCGATCACCTCGGTTGTGTTCGACAGCCGCACCGAAAACGACGCAGGGTTTGTCGAAGGCCAATACCAAATCGACACGGTCATAACGTGCTCGCCTTAAAGCACAGGCTTGCGGGGTCGGTCTGCGGGCTGTTGCTCGCCGGGCTGGCCAGCGCAATACCTGACGCAGCCCAGAGTATTGGCCTTATGCCGATGGAAAAGTCAGGCCACAGCGCGTCGGACCGCAAGGGGTTTTATCTCAACGTTCTCAATGAGGGCAAACGCAGCATTATTGTTGATGTTGAGGTAATGCCCGGACCGGATGGCACCCGCCCCAAAGCCGTTAAAGTCCAGCCAAACCGTCTTAAAATCGGCCCTGAATCGGTGCGCAAAATAATTCTGGTTATCGGAAATCTGGAAAACGAAAAACAAAGAGAGGTTAATGTTTGTGTCAGCACTCAAAAACACAACTCAAATACTTTGCTCAGGATTTGTGGGGCTTATACTGCTCACAAGCGCCGCTGAGGCTGAGAACTTTTCAATAGATCTGCCCACACCACGAGGCATGGCAAACGCGTCAGACACCATTCAAACCATGGACGGAAGCCGGTGCAGCCAATCCGTCAACGGGGGTGGCGCCTTTTTTGACATTGGAGTAGCTAAAACAGAAAATGACACCCAATCTTTTACCAATGGCAGCAGCGGCACTATTTACGGCCGGTTGATTATTCCAATAGGTAAAAAGCCAAAACGCCTCGATTGCATTCGGCTCTATGAATTAGAACTACAGCGTCTCAGGTCTGAGATCGAATATTTATCAATGGAACTCGAATAGTGATTAAAATCACTTTACAGCAGATGCAGTATTTTAAGGAGGTCGCCGAAGCGGGAAGCTTTTCGGCGGCTTCCGGCGCGATCGGCTGCTCCACAACGGCCGTCACCAAAGCCATCAATGCTATCGAGGGCACGCTCGGACAACGGCTTGTTTTGCGGGGCAATCGCGGCGTTGAGCTGACAGCCGCCGGGGCCAAATACCTCGAACGGGTGCACCCCATCGTTGAACTGGCCCGAAGCGCCGAGGAGGAGGCCGTCCGACAGGCACAACCCGCGCGCCGGGAAATCGTGATTTCCTCCATCCCGAGCGCTGCGGCCTATCTGCTGCCCATGTCGATCAAGCCCTATACACAGGCAGGCGGCACCGTTCGCGTGCTCTCCCAAAACAGCGCCCAAGTTGAAGAAAGCGTGTTAAACCACCGCTCCCACCTCGGCATTCTGGGCAATGGCAACAGGCTGCTCTCTGATCAGCTCAAATTCACCCTGCTGACCAAAGATTATTTTTCGCTCGTCTGCTCCAAAAAGTTCTTTGCCCGCATCGAAGGCACCGAAACCTTCCTGCAAGAGGTCAAAGACCTGCCGGTTGTGGTCCCTGCCCAAGGCACAAGCATCAACAATCAGGCCAAGATTTTCCTGCGCTCTCTCGGATTGGACAGGATCGAACGGCGCATCGAAACAGATTCCATTCCCTTCGCGCGCGGTGTTCTGGAGGAGTTTCCCAGCCTCTGCGTGCTTCCCCGAGGCATCGCGCAGGCCCTCAATGCCCTGGGCGGGCTGAACTGCTACAGTTTTGAAAATATCTCCCCGGAGATATCCATCGGGATCGTCACCCGCCGCTCCTCCGCAATCACCCCCGAAGTCAGAGCGCTGATCAGCAACATCCGAAAGCACAGCGACGTGATCAACAAGGCCCCACACCCCTAACGCACAGCACCGCCCAAACGCACCACAGCTTGCGAGTATGAATGCTACCAGCAACACCAATCCCGCAGTGTCCAAAATGGTTAAACTTTGGGAATCAAAGAACGCCCAACGCGCCCTCAAAGGCTCGGGCCTCACGCTCATGGCAATGTCCCTGACAGCTTGTGG
>NZ_CAKZKL010000018.1 GCF_937123735.1 uncultured Lentibacter sp. | reverse complement strand
CCCCTTCAAGCGGGAAGATCACCGTGCAAGAGGTGCAGGCGTTTGAAGCCCAGCACGCCGCCATGGCAGCGGAGAGTCAGAGCTCTGCGGAGCAGGCAGAGCCCAAGCTGAAAGCTGAGGCTGAGGCTGAGGCTGAGGCTGAGGCTGAGGCTGAGGCTGAGGCTGAGGCTGAAACAAAACCGCTCCCGCCGCCCGAGGCAAGCCCTGTGAACCCGCCCCGCCCCACACGCGCCGGAGCAGGGCAACAAAAGCGGCGCCAAGCCTAGCAGGCCGCAACCCCGGACGCCCGGGCCGAGGCTGTGGCCGCACGCGGGCGCAACCTCGATATGATGCCCGTGGATGTGCCCCACCTGGAGCGCAATCTTGTGATCACCGCGAGCCGCAACGAGCCAGCTCATGGGGCGTTTGACGTGCTGCGCACGCGGCTTGTGCAGACGCTTCTGGAGCACAACTGGAAGCGCGTCGCCATCACCTCTCCCACCCGGAACTGTGGCAAGACCTTTACCGCCGTGAACCTTGCGATCTCGCTGTCGCGCTATGAGGCCAGCCGCACCGTTCTGTTGGATCTGGACATGCGCAACCCCTCGGTTGCCGGGGTGATCGGCGATACACGGCCCGGCAAGATGGGCGATTTTTTGCGCGGCAAACTTTCGGCAGAAGAGCTCTTGGTGACCTTTGATCACAACAGCCTCAACATCGGCGCGAGCCTGGCCATTGGCACCAATCATGTTGTGGAACCCTATGCCTCGGAGCTGGCGCATGAACCCTCCACCGCGGCCAGCCTTGAGCGGCTGATGGCGGAAATGGATCCGGATATTTTATTGTTTGATATGCCCCCGGCGCTGGCCTTTGATGATGTCATCGCTTTTCGCAAACATTTTGACGGCGTCTTGATGGTTGTCAGCGGGGGCGAAACCCGGCCAGACGACATGCGCGAAGTGATGCGGCGGATGGGCGAACAGACACCGCTGCTCGGGGTCGTGCTCAACCAGGCCGAGGGAGAAGACGGCAGCGATTACAGCTACGGCGACTGATCCTGCTCTGAGCGGTTGGGTGAGGCCCCGGCCGCTGTTTACGGCAGCGAGCGGCGCTGAAGCAGAGCGCTCAGCGCGCCATAAGCCAAGGGAACAGCCGCCAGAAGCCCAACCAGAAGGGCTGCGCGCAGCCGCTTTTTGCGCTGTCCATCCTGCGGCGTGTTGATCCGGGGAATGGCCACCACCGCCTTGACATCCAGATAGCGCTCCAGGTGTTCGCGCGTCCGGATCACTGGGCGCAGGAGTTCCAGCAAGAAGGCAAGACCGAGGCCCAACAACACGGATGCCATCCCCCCGGCCATCACGATTTTCTTGCGGCTGCCGGAAATTGGCGTTTCCGGGATGAGCGCGGTTTCCAGTATTTCAATCCGCTCGAACTGGTTTTGAGACTCCAACGCCTGGCTCATTTCGGCGCTTGTCGCGCGGGTGGTGATGGCGGTGAACTGCGCTTTGAGCTGGTCCTGCGCGCGCTCAAGCAGGTTGAACTGGCGCTCAACCTCCGGCGCGCGGGCGATGCCCTCTTCAATTTCGGCAATCCGCGAGCGGATCAGGTCCTGTTGTTCGTTGATCAGCCCGCGCTGGCGCTGGATCACCGTGGCGCGCTGTCGGGTGCCGCTGGCTTCCAGCTCGATCAGGTTTTGGTCCAGCGCCAGCAGGGTGCTGCGCAGCTCGGTGAGCTCGGCGCGTTGGGCGGTGATACCGGCGGGCAGATAGGGGCCGTTTTGCTCTTTGAAAGCCGCGATACGCTGTTCGAGCGCCATGATTTCAGCCTCGACCTCTTCTTGCTCGGCCTGAAAGAAAGACAGCTGCTCTGAGGCCGCGGCCGACTGGCGACGGTTGTTGAGGTCCAAGAGCGCGTGCAGGAAATCATTGGCCAAAAGCGCGGCCACCTCCGGCTCGGTGTCAGACACGCTGATCAGCATCCCCGTGGGCGTGCGCGACGCGCCCCAGCCCGCGTTCGGATCGGTGATCTGGGTGAGCTGGGCCGAGCTGCGCAAGGTGTTTACTTTCTGGTTCTGGGACATGGGGGTGTCGGCATAGAGACCATATTTGCGGATCATCAGTATGAGGTTGTCGCGCGCCATGAGCTGCTGCTCTAGCAGGCGCAAGCGCTGCTCTATGGAGGTCGACGCCCCGGCCCGCGCGCCCGCATCCACGATGGTGGGCGCTTCGATCTGAGCGACAGCGGTGGCCTGATAGATTTTTTTCTGGCCCAGGGCATAAAAGACGGAGCCAAGCGTGCCCAAGAAAATGACCACGCAGATCAGCCAGAAGCGCCGGCGCAGCATACTCAAAAAATCACCCAGGGACTGGATCTGGCCCATGTCTCACTCCGATACCACGCGCCACTCCCTGCCCCCGCAGGAATTTTGCACCAAAGACGCGCGGCCACACCCCCCAGTTTGGCGCGGCCCGCTTGCCAAAACACTAGCAATTTTGTCCAAAATTTGCCAGTCATTTTCCTCTTTTTTCAGGAACTCAGTGTTTCAATTTCGGTGACAATACGATTAGTTTCAAAACTTTAAAAAATTTATAATCATATATTTAGTGAATGAAGCTCATGTGAATGACATGGTCTGGAAAGCTCAACGACAGCAATGGCAAGGCGGTGGCGCGGGCAAAGCCGGGTTGCGCCTCTGTGAGATGGGCCACAAGAGCGCCGTTGCTGTCGGGCATGATTTGCAGATCATGAAACCCGATGACCTTGCCTGTCAGCACAAACAGCGCCTTGTAAACGGCCTCTTTGGCCGAAAAGAGGTGCACCGGCTCAAACTGGCTCTGCGCATCAAGCCAGTCTCTTTCGGCGGCGCTGGTGATCGCTGCGACCACCGGCGCAGAGAGCGGGCTGCGCAGCTCCACATCACAGCCCAAACTGCGCAGCGCCCCCTTGCGGGCTGCGAGCGCCAGACACAGATCGGCGCAATGGCTGATCGAGCCGACATAGCCCGGTGGCCAGACGGGTGCGCGGCTGGGGCGCGCCGGCAGCGCCACGGACCCCTGCCCCAAACAGGCAAGCGCCGCGCGGGCCGCGCGGCGGCCCGCCGCAAACTCGCGCCTGCGTTTATCGAGCGCGCGCGCAACATGCTGGTGCTCCACCGGATAGAGCCCCAGAGGCTCGGCCTGCGGATCCTCCAGCGCCACACAGACCCCTTCGGGCACAGCCGCATCCAGAGCCGCATTCAGATCCGTGTGCAAACTCATGGGGAACGGGCCATGTCGCGGCGCGCCCGCATCTGGCGGCGACGCGACAGGGTTTCTTCGGGCGACAAGGATTTTTC
>NZ_CAKZKL010000017.1 GCF_937123735.1 uncultured Lentibacter sp. | reverse complement strand
GTGGTCAACGTGACCAATCGTGCCGATGTTGCAATGCGGTTTACTACGGTCAAACTTTTCCTTTGCCATGAGGTGGCCTCCTTAATTTTCAATTTGCGGTGCGCATTGAATGCGCACCCTACGAGGTGGGTGTAGGGTGCGCCTTTACGGCGCACCGCTGGTTAGGCGTATTTCGCCTGAATTTCTTCCGAGATGTTGCTTGGAACCGGCTCGTAATGGTCAAACTGCATCGTGAACTGCGCGCGGCCCGAAGACATGGAGCGCAGCGTGTTGATGTAGCCGAACATATTCGCCAGCGGCACAAAAGCGTCGATCGCGATCGCGTTGCCGCGTGTGTCCTGGCCGTTCACCTGGCCACGACGGGACGTCAGATCGCCGATGATCCCACCGGTATACTCTTCCGGCGTGATGACTTCGACTTTCATCACAGGCTCCAGAAGCTTCGCACCGGCTTTTTTCATGCCTTCACGCATACACATGCGTGCCGCGATTTCGAAAGCCAGAACCGAGGAGTCAACATCGTGGAACTTACCGTCGATGAGCGCCACCTTGAAGTCAATCACAGGGAAGCCCGCCAGGGGGCCGCTGTCCATGACCGAGTTGATGCCCTTTTCAACACCGGGGATATATTCTTTGGGAATAGACCCGCCGACAATCCGGCTTTCAAACGAGTAGCCTTCACCGGCTTCTGTTGGAGAGATGATCATTTTCACCTCGCCAAACTGGCCTGAACCACCTGACTGCTTCTTGTGCGTGTAGGTATGCTCGACTTCGCGGGAAATGGTCTCGCGATACGCCACCTGTGGCGCACCGATGTTGGCTTCCACTTTGAACTCACGCTTCAGACGGTCCACGAGAATATCAAGGTGAAGTTCGCCCATACCCTTCATGATCGTCTGGCCTGATTCCAAATCGGTTTCCACACGGAACGAGGGGTCTTCGGCCGCAAGACGCTGCAAACCCTGAGACATTTTCTCCTGGTCGTTCTTCGTCTTTGGCTCAATGGCAATCTCGATCACCGGATCGGGGAATGTCATCGTCTCCAGAACCACAGGCTCCTTCACGTCGCAAAGCGTGTCGCCTGTTGTCGTGTCCTTCAGACCCGCAAGCGCGATGATGTCGCCCGCAAAGGCTTCCTCGATCTCTTCGCGGTTGATCGAGTGCATCATCATCATACGGCCAATGCGCTCTTTCTTGCCCTTGGTCGCGTTCAACACGGTGTCGCCTTTGGCGAGCGTGCCTGAATAGATCCGCGTGAAGGTCAGCGAGCCCACGAAGGGGTCGTTCATGATTTTGAAGGCAAGGCCAGAGAAGGCCATATCATCTTCCGCACGGCGGGCAATGTTGCGTGTCTCTGTCTCATCACCGGGGGCAAAGCCCATGTAATCAACCACATCAAGCGGGCTTGGCAGATAATCGACAACAGCGTTCAAGAGAGGCTGAACACCTTTGTTCTTGAAGGCAGAGCCGCCCAGAACAGGCACAAAGCTCAGAGCCAAGGTGCCCTTGCGCAGCAAGCGGCGCAGCGTGGGAACGTCGGGCTCGTTGCCTTCCAGATACTCCATCATGGCTTCGTCGTCTTCTTCGACGGCCGCTTCGATCATCTTGCCGCGCCATTCGGCGGCCATGTCTTGCAGGCTTTCGCGGATCGGTGCCTTGATCCAGCTCGCGCCAAGGTCTTCCCCCTGCCAGAGCCACTCTTCCATGGTCACCAGATCAACAAGACCCTCAAGGTCTGTTTCCGACCCGATCGGAACACCGATCGGCACAGCGCGCGCGCCGGTGCGGTCTTCGATCATGCGCACACAGTTAAAGAAGTCAGCGCCGATCTTGTCCATCTTGTTGACAAACACAATCCGCGGAACCTTGTAACGGTCGGCCTGACGCCAGACTGTCTCGGTTTGCGGCTCAACGCCGGCGTTGCCGTCCAGAACCGTGACCGCGCCATCCAGAACCGCCAGCGAACGCTCAACTTCAATGGTGAAGTCAACGTGGCCGGGGGTGTCGATGATGTTCATGCGGTGCTTTTCGGAATCAGGCTCTTTGCCGTTCTCCGTGCGCTCCCAGAACGTGGTTGTCGCCGCAGAGGTGATCGTGATGCCACGCTCCTGCTCTTGCTCCATCCAGTCCATTGTTGCGGCGCCGTCATGCACTTCGCCGATGTTGTGTGATTTGCCCGTGTAAAACAGGATCCGCTCCGAGCAGGTGGTCTTACCCGCATCAATATGCGCAATAATACCAAAGTTGCGGTAGCGTTCGAGGGGATAGTCGCGTGCCATGTCAGGTGCTTCCTATTACCAGCGGTAGTGGCTGAAGGCTTTGTTCGCTTCGGCCATTTTGTGAGTGTCTTCGCGCTTTTTCACGGCAGAGCCGCGAGATTGCACAGCATCCATGAGCTCGCCGGCAAGGCGCTCTTCCATGGTGTTCTCGTTGCGCGCACGGCTCGCGTTGATCAGCCAGCGGATCGCAAGCGCTTCGCGGCGCTCGGGGCGGACCTCAACAGGAACCTGATACGTCGCACCACCCACACGGCGCGAGCGCACCTCAACAGATGGTTTGATGTTTTCCAGCGCTTCGTGGAACACTTCCACAGGGGCGCGCTTGATCTTGGTTTCAACCCGGTCAAAGGCGTTATAGACGATACGCTCGGCAACAGCTTTTTTGCCGTCGATCATCAGGTTGTTCATGAATTTTGTCAGAACCCGATCACCAAACTTGGCGTCAGGAAGGACTTCGCGTTTTTCAGCGGCGTGACGACGTGACATGTGATCTCTTCCTTACTTAGGACGCTTAGCGCCATATTTCGAGCGGCGCTGCTTACGGTCTTTAACGCCTTGCGTATCAAGAACACCGCGCAGGATGTGGTAGCGGACACCTGGAAGGTCTTTTACACGGCCGCCGCGGATCAGAACCACTGAGTGCTCCTGAAGGTTGTGGCTTTCGCCGCCGATGTAGCTGATGACCTCAAAACCGTTTGTCAGGCGCACTTTGGCAACCTTCCGCATGGCCGAGTTCGGCTTCTTGGGCGTTGTGGTGTATACGCGTGTGCAAACGCCGCGCTTTTGAGGGTTGCCCTCAAGGTGAAGCGATTTGGAGCGTTTGACTTTCGGCTTCCGGGGCTTCCGGATGAGCTGTTGGATCGTTGGCATAGGGCTCTTTTCCCGTTTCTCAACACATGTGTGCAAGGGTGTCCCCTCGCGGTTTCAATTCGCTGCGCGTTATGCGTCCACAACACACAAAAGCCGCATCGTTCCCATTCCGAGGTAAACGGCGCGGCGGGTTCTCAGAGGATCTTCGCAGCAGTAGCTCGGATCTTGACCACTCAAGTTATGCAAACGGCATCGGGTCGTCCCCTAAGCCGGATGAGAGGGCGTATATGGGGAGTCGCCGGGCTTGTCAACACACGCCACCCGCGCGGCTCAGCTTGCGTCCTTTTGCCCCCCGAGCGCGCGCCAGCCCTGCTCAAAGCGCTCCAGATCCACCCCGAACCGGGCCTGCATCAGCTCTGGCAGCGCCTCCAGCTTGTAGCGAAAGCTGTCCACCTTGCGCTCCTTGATCGCGCTGTCATTGCCCTCATGCGCGCCGCGCACAAACATGGGCTGCTTCATCAGGCTCAAGACAGGCATGGCCCGCCAGGTGCGCATATGCGGATAGTTGAGCAGGCTGCGCTTGTGCCCGGGCGGCAGATAAAGCGCCAAGGCAGGCGTCCAGAGCCGCGCTTCCACGGGCAGATACGTCACCGCCCCATCCGCCTCGCAGCGAAACAGGAACCCGCGGCAAAAATCCACCGCCGCGCGCCCGTGCTCCTTGTAGATCGGACGCAGCTGGCGGTAGAGCGCACGCAACCGCTCCACAAAATTCTCTGCCACAGCGTCGTCATCATCTAGACGGAACTCGACCACAACATCCGCGCTCTGGTCACGATGCGCCATCATCAGTGCGCGGCAGGCCTCCATATGGTTCTGGCCCTCGGGCAAAAACACCGGCTTCACCTGAGGCACATCGCGGATCAGCTCCAGCACCCGCCCCCGCCACGGCTCAGGCAGGCTCTCGCCCATCATCAATACAAGCGTAAACTCGGTATCCGTCTGCGCCCGCAGGCTCGGCAGCACCAAATGCTCCAGAAAGAACAGCCGCACCCGCATACGCGCCGCGTCATAAAGCTCTGCGCGCAGCGCCTCCAGGCTCTCACCCTTGTTGTTGAAAGCCCCCGTCTGGCTCGGATAAGACCAGCGACACAACCCCAATACCTGCAAACGCGCCTGTCTCACACACCCGCTCCCGCCGCAGGCCGCGCCGCCGCCACCCGTGCGGCGCGCTTCTTGAGCTGGCGCTCGCGCAGCAGCATGAACACACCCGAGCCAATCACAATCGCCGCCCCCAACAGGGTGATCGGCTTGGGCCAGTCCCCAAACACAAGCCACCCCAGCAACAATGCCCAGATCAATGAGGTATAGCGGAAGGTCGCCACAAAGCTGATCTCCCCCACCCGCATGACCATGATCGAGAAGAGATAGCCACCGATGATCATCACAGAGGCCCCCACAATCATCAACGCCGCCTGCCCGCTCACCGGTGCCCAGCCCTGCGCTGGCGCGGCGGCGGCAAAAAACAGCGTCACCCCGAGCGAGGAGTAAAACGACACCGCCATAGAGGGCGTGTCCGCACTCAGCCGCCGCGTGGCCAAGTCGCGCACCGTCACCACAAGCACCGCCGCCAGCGTGTAAACCGAATAGATCGTGAAATCCTCCGCGCCGGGCCGGATGATCAACATCACACCGACAAAGCCTGCAAAAATCGCCATCAGCCGCCGCCACCCCACCGGCTCGCGAAAAAACACAGCCGCCGCCAGCGTCACCGTGAGGGGCAAGGCCTGCATGATCGCGCTGACATTGGCGATGGGCATGTTGAACAGCGCCGTGAGAAAAAAGTAGGCCGAGCCCGCCTCGGCCAGCACCCGGATCCCCACATATTTGCGGTCACGCCTTGGAATATCAAAGCGGATCTTGCCCATCACAAGCATCACCAGCGCAATCAGAACCGTTGTCAAAACCCCCCGCAATGTGAGCACCTGAAACAGCGGCAGCTCCCGCGAGACCACCTTCATAAAGGCGTCGTTAAACGTAAAAGCCGCCATGGAGGCCATCATCAGAACGGCCCCGCGCAAATTGTCTTGAGAGGAAATCATCTCAGCTCTTTCAGCATATCCATCTCAAAACCAAACAGCGCTTTAATCTGCTTGGCAAGCGTTTCAGGCGGCAGCTTTCCGACAATCCCCAGTTTTGCCGGGCTGGATTTGTTGTCGCGGTGAATGGTGCGCAAAAAGCAGGGCGCGGAAATATCCGAATAAAGCGTGTAGTGCTGCGCCAGCGCGCGGTGGTTGTAGCGGTAAGGGTTGCGCGTATAGGCAACGGGGTGCAAAAGCGCCGTGCCACAGGAAAGCGGCGCGCGTTCCACCGTGTCAAACACCGCGTTGTTGCCCTGCCCCGTGACCTCCACATAAAACCCGCGGTTAAAGGCAATCACGGTTGGCGCATCGGGCTTCATATCGCGCAAAGGCCCCGCCAGCGCCTTGAGCCGCGCAATATAGTCTCCCGCCAGAGCATCGTCATCATCCAGCCGAAAGGTGATCCGGTGGCTCACCCCCGCCTCATGTGCGCTCGCATAAGCGGCCTTGATAATCTGGTAATGCGGCCCCGGCGCGGCGGCATAAACGCTTATGTTGTCATGCGGCGCCAGCAGCGCATCAAGCCTTGCGCGCACCTCTGACGGCAACTCGGTTGAGGTCAGCACAACCAGCCGAAAGCCCTGATCGCTCTGGCGCAGCAGCGAGGGCAAACACAGGGTCTCAAACATCTGCAACCGCAGCGCCATACGCTCGGGCGTGTAAAGATGCGCGGCCACCGCCTCGGGGCTGCCATGGGTGTCTGAATAATAGTCCGTCGCCAAAACGGAAAACCGCACCAAACCAATCACCTGCGGTGCCTGTGTCACTCGTCTCATCACCTGTCTCCTTGCCCGCAAGGAAACACGCCTTTGCGCCAAAAGAAAAGGGCCAAGCACGCGGCCTGGCCCTAAAAGACGCCCCCGGCTCAGCGGGGGCTATCGCGTGACGACCCTCTTAAAGGTCGCGGCTCTCGGGCACACCGTTGTCCAGATCCTCCGCAGAGGGCGCGGCCGCAAAGACATCTTCCTCGCTGGGCGCTGCCAGACGTGCGGCGGCCTCCGCCTCCTCGCGGCGGGCTTCCAGAACCACATTGTCACGGTCCTGGGCCACGCGGCGCACCTGCTTGGTCGCCCCCCCCGTGCCAGCCGGAATAAGACGTCCGACAATGACGTTTTCCTTGAGGCCAACCAGCTTGTCTTTCTTCCCTTGCACAGAGGCTTCGGTGAGAACGCGGGTTGTCTCCTGGAAGGACGCCGCCGAGATGAACGAACGGGTCTGCAAGCTCGCCTTGGTGATCCCAAGCAGGATCGGCTCGCCCTGGGCCGGACGTCCGCCACGGGCTTCTGCCTTGGCGTTGGCCTCGTCAAACTCGACCTTATCGACATTTTCGCCCTTCAGGAGCGTGGTGTCGCCGCTGTCCAGAATTTCCCACTTCTGGAGCATCTGGCGCACGATCACTTCGATGTGCTTGTCGTTGATCTTCACACCTTGCAGGCGATAAACATCTTGCACCTCGTCGATCATGTAATCCGCCAGCGCCTCGACACCCATGATGGAGAGAATGTCATGCGGAGCCGGGTTGCCATCCATGATGTAATCGCCCTTCTGGACAAAATCACCTTCCATGACCGGAATGTGCTTGCCCTTTGGCACCATGTATTCGACCGGCTCCAGGCTCTCATCGCTGGGCTCAATGCTGATCCGGCGCTTGTTCTTGTAGTCGCGCCCATAACGGACATAGCCGTCGATCTCGGCAATGATCGCGTGGTCTTTGGGGCGACGCGCCTCAAAGAGTTCCGCAACCCGTGGCAGACCCCCGGTGATGTCTTTTGTCTTGGCGCCTTCGCGTGGAATACGCGCCACAACATCACCTGCCTTGATCTCCTGGCCATCTTCCACCGACAAGATCGCATCGACCGACATCGGATAGGTCAGCGGGTTGCCCGCATCATTGCGCACAGGCTCGCCATCCTTGTCTGACAGGATGATCTCGGGCTTGAGCTCGTTGCCTTTTGGTGCGGCGCGCCAATCAATCACGATCTTCTGGGTCATGCCCGTCGCATCATCTGTCTCGTCGCGCACGGCAATGCCGCTCACAAGGTCAACAAACTTGGCCGTGCCGGCCTTCTCGGCAATGATCGGAAGCGTGTAGGGGTCCCACTCAAACAGCTTGTCACCGCGCAGAACCTTGCCGCCTTCCTTGACAAAAAGCTTGGTGCCGTAGCTGAGCTTGTGGCTCGCGCGCTCTTCGCCGTCAGGGCCGACAATCGCAATCTTCATGTTCCGGCCCACAACCAGCGCTTCGCCGGCTTCGTTCTCAAGCAAAGAGGCGTTCTCGAAGGTGATTTTACCCTCTTGGCTCGCCTCCAGGAACGACTGCTGGCCACCCTGCGCAACGCCCCCAATGTGGAAGGTCCGCATGGTGAGCTGTGTGCCCGGTTCACCGATGGACTGCGCCGCGATGATGCCAACGGCCTCACCCTGGTTGACCATGGTGCCGCGCGCGAGGTCACGCCCGTAACACATGGCGCAAACGCCATCCTCGGCCTCACAGGTCAGCGGGCTGCGGATCCGCGTGCTGACAACCCCCGCCGCATCAATGGCATCGGCCATGCGCTCGTCAATCATCGTGCCCTGCGCCACCAACAGCTCGTCCGTGCCCGGCTTGAGAATGTCATCTGCCGCCACACGGCCCAACAGGCGCTCGGCCAATGAAGACACAACCTCACCGTCGTTCACAGCCGCCTCAGCGGTGATCGCACGCTCGGTGCCGCAATCATGCTCGCGCACGATGCAGTCTTGTGCCACATCCACCAAACGGCGTGTCAGATAGCCCGAGTTGGCCGTTTTCAGAGCCGTGTCGGAAAGACCTTTGCGCGCACCGTGGGTCGAGTTGAAGTATTCGAGAACGTTGAGGCCCTCTTTGAAGTTCGAAATGATCGGCGTCTCGATGATGTCGCCATTCGGCTTCGCCATCAGGCCGCGCATCCCGCCCAGCTGCTTCATCTGCGTGACCGAGCCACGCGCACCGGAGTGCGCCATCATGTAAACCGAGTTCGGCTCCATGACAGCGCCGTTCTCGTCGCGCTTGTCCGCCGAGATGGTGCTCATCATGGCTTCGGTGACCTTGTCGTTACACTTGCTCCAGGCGTCGACAACCTTGTTGTATTTCTCGCCCTGCGTGATGAGGCCATCAAGATACTGCTGTTCGAAATCCTTCACAAAGCCGCGTGTCTCATCCACGATGCTCCATTTGGTGTCCGGAATGACCATGTCATCCTTGCCAAAAGAAATCCCGGCACGGAAGGCTTCGCGGAAGCCCATGGTCATGATCTGATCACAGAAGATGACAGATTCTTTCTGCCCGCAATAGCGGTAGACAGTGTCAATCACCTGCTGCACTTCGCGCTTGCGCAGAAGACGGTTCACAAGGTCAAACGGCGCCTTGTTGTTCTGCGGCAGAAGCGCCCCAAGGCGCACACGGCCCGGAGTCGTTTCATAGCGCTGCATCACGGTGTTGCCTTCCTCGTCCACCTGCGGAATCCGCGCGGTGATCTTGGAGTGCAAATGCACCGCACCCGCATCCAGAGCGTGCTGCACCTCTTCAATAGAGCCAAAGACCATGCCTTCGCCTGTCATGCCTTCACGCTCGATCGTCGTGTAGTAAAGGCCCAAAATCATGTCCTGTGACGGAACGATGATCGGCGCGCCGTTGGCGGGCGAAAGAACGTTGTTCGTCGACATCATCAGCACGCGCGCTTCAAGCTGAGCTTCCAGCGAGAGCGGCACATGCACGGCCATCTGGTCACCGTCAAAGTCGGCGTTAAAGGCCGAGCAGACGAGCGGGTGCAGCTGAATGGCTTTGCCTTCGATCAGCACAGGCTCAAACGCCTGAATGCCAAGGCGGTGAAGCGTCGGCGCGCGGTTGAGCATAACGGGGTGCTCGCGGATCACCTCATCAAGGATATCCCACACTTCGGGGCGCTCTTTCTCCACAAGCTTCTTGGCCTGTTTCACAGTCGCCGACAGGCCCTTGGCCTCCAAACGGCTGTAAATAAACGGCTTGAACAGCTCCAGAGCCATCTTCTTGGGCAGGCCGCACTGGTGCAGCTTGAGCTCAGGACCGGTCACAATGACCGAGCGGCCGGAGAAGTCGACGCGTTTGCCCAAAAGGTTCTGGCGGAAACGGCCCTGCTTGCCCTTGAGCATGTCTGAGAGCGATTTCAGCGGGCGCTTGTTGGCGCCTGTGATGACGCGGCCACGGCGGCCATTGTCAAACAGCGCATCCACAGACTCTTGCAACATGCGCTTTTCGTTGCGCACGATGATATCGGGCGCGCGCAGCTCGATGAGCCGCTTGAGGCGGTTGTTGCGGTTGATCACACGGCGGTAAAGGTCGTTGAGATCGGAGGTCGCAAAGCGGCCCCCATCCAGCGGCACCAGCGGGCGCAGCTCTGGCGGGATCACAGGGATCACCGTCATCACCATCCACTCGGGGCGGTTGCCGCTTTCCAGGAAGCTCTCAACCACCTTGAGGCGCTTGATGATCTTCTTGGGCTTCAGCTCGCCGGTCGCTTCCTTGAGGTCCGCGCGCAGGGTCTCGGCCTCGCTCTCAAGGTCGATCTGGGCCAGCATCTCGCGGATTGCTTCCGCACCGATGTTGGCTGTGAACGCGTCCATGCCATAGTGGTCTTGCGCGTCCATATACTCTTCTTCGGTGAGCATCTGGCCATAGGTCAAATCCGTCAGGCCCGGCTCGATCACAACGTAGTTTTCAAAGTAAAGCACGCGCTCAAGGTCACGCAGGGTCATGTCCAGCATCAGGCCGATCCGGCTGGGAAGCGACTTGAGGAACCAGATGTGGGCCACGGGCGAGGCCAGCTCGATGTGGCCCATACGCTCGCGGCGCACCTTTTGCAGCGTGACTTCCACACCGCATTTCTCGCAGACAACACCACGATACTTCATGCGCTTATATTTGCCGCACAGGCACTCATAGTCCTTCACCGGGCCGAAGATACGGGCACAGAAAAGGCCGTCACGCTCGGGCTTGAACGTGCGGTAATTGATGGTTTCGGGCTTTTTGATTTCCCCGAATGACCACGAAAGAATCCGCTCTGGCGACGCCAGAGAGACCTTGATCTCGTCAAACACCTTGGTGGGCGCGAGTGGGTTGAACGGGTTGTTTGTCAGTTCCTGGTTCATTTTGATGTCCTCAAATCTGGGCGGGAGGGGGAAGGTGCGCGCAAAGCGCACACCCTACGGGGCGCGGTAGGGTGCGCATTCACTGCGCACCTTTGGCTGCCTCTTATTCCTCATCCTCCGCATCCAGGAGTTCCATGTTCAGGCCAAGGCCGCGGACTTCTTTGACGAGCACGTTAAAGCTCTCCGGCACACCGGCCTCAAAGTTGTCTTCACCCTTCACGATGCTCTCATAGACTTTCGTCCGCCCAGCAACGTCATCCGACTTCACAGTCAGCATCTCTTGCAGGGTATAGGCCGCGCCATAAGCTTCAAGCGCCCAGACTTCCATTTCACCAAAGCGCTGGCCACCGAACTGGGCCTTACCGCCCAGAGGTTGCTGCGTGACAAGGCTGTATGGCCCTGTCGAGCGCGCGTGGATCTTGTCATCCACAAGGTGGTGCAGCTTGAGCAGATACTTGATGCCAACCGTCACAGGGCGGGCAAACTGCTCGCCTGTGCGGCCATCAAACAGAACCGACTGACCCGAGGTGTCAAAGCCCGCGCGTGTCAGCGCATCGTTCACATCGGCCTCTTTCGCACCGTCAAAAACCGGTGTCGCAATCGGCACACCGCGGGTCACGTTGCCCGCCGCCTCCACGAGCGCCTCCGCGTCCATGCCTTCGATACCCTCGGCATAAACATCCTCGCCATAGGCGTGCTTCATCGCGTCGCGCACAGGTGTGAGATCACCCGAGCGACGGTATTCGCCAAGCGCATCATCAATCTTGAGGCCAAGGCCGCGTGCCGCCCAACCCATGTGGGTTTCAAGGATCTGACCAACGTTCATCCGTGACGGAACGCCGAGCGGGTTGAGGCAGAAGTCAACCGGCGTGCCATCGGCGAGGAACGGCATGTCTTCCATCGGCACAACCTTGGAAATAACACCTTTGTTCCCGTGACGACCGGCCATCTTGTCGCCGGGCTGAAGCTTGCGCTTCACCGCCACGAAGACCTTGACCATCTTCATCACACCGGGTGGCAAATCATCGCCACGGCGCACTTTCTCGACCTTGTCTTCAAAGCGGGCATCCAGCGTGCGCTTTTGCGCCTCATACTGCTCATGCAGCGCTTCCACGATCTGGGCGTTCTGCTCGTCCTTCAGAGCGATCATCCACCAAGCCGAGCGCGGATAGGTCTCCAGCATCTCTGCATCCACCTTGGAACCGGCTTTCACCCCTTTGGGGCCCTTGGCCACTTCCTTGCCAAGCAGCATATCACCAAGGCGCGCATAGATGTTGCGGTCCAGAATGGCGAGCTCGTCGTCGCGGTCGCGCGCAAGACGCTCCACTTCTTCGCGCTCGATCTGAAGCGCACGCTCGTCTTTTTCCACACCATGGCGGTTAAAGACGCGCACTTCCACAACCGTGCCAAAATCACCCGGCTTCACGCGCAAGCTTGTGTCGCGCACGTCCGAGGCCTTCTCGCCAAAGATGGCGCGCAGAAGCTTTTCTTCCGGCGTCATCGGGCTTTCGCCCTTCGGCGTGATCTTGCCCACCAGAATGTCACCCGGCTCCACATCGGCACCAATGTAAACGATGCCCGCCTCGTCGAGGTTGCGCAGCGCTTCTTCGCCCACGTTGGGAATATCACGGGTGATCTCTTCTGGCCCAAGCTTCGTGTCGCGTGCCGCGACTTCGAATTCCTCGATGTGGATCGACGTGAACACGTCATCCTGAGAAATCCGCTCCGAAATCAGAATGGAGTCTTCGTAGTTGTAGCCATTCCACGGCATAAACGCGACAACCACGTTCTTGCCAAGCGCGAGCTCGCCAATGTCCGTTGACGGACCATCGGCAATAATCTCGCCCTTCTGAACCGTGTCACCCACCTTCACCAAGGGGCGCTGGTTGATACAGGTGTTCTGGTTGGAGCGCTGGAATTTGCGCATCCGGTAAATGTCCACACCCGCGTCCCCAAGCTCAAGGTCGTGCGTGGCGCGAATAACGATCCGCTGCGCATCCACCTGGTCGATAATGCCCGCGCGCTTGGCCTGAATGGCCGCACCGGAGTCAATCGCAACCTTGCCCTCAATGCCGGTGCCAACAAGCGGCGCCTCGGCCTGCAAGAGCGGCACAGCCTGACGTTGCATGTTCGAGCCCATAAGAGCGCGGTTGGCGTCGTCGTTTTCAAGGAACGGGATGAGCGAGGCCGCAACAGACACCAACTGCTTGGGCGAGACGTCAATCAGATCGACATTCTCATTCGGCGCAAGCGTATATTCGCCCGATTGGCGCGTGCTGACCAGATCATTCACAAACTTGCCGTTCTCGTCGAGATTGGCGTTCGCCTGTGCCACAACATGGCGCATCTCTTCGGTGGCAGACATGTAAGACACATCATCCGTCACCTTGCCGTCCACAACCTTGCGGTAAGGGGTTTCGATAAAGCCGTATTTGTTCACCCGGGCAAATGTCGCCAGCGAGTTGATCAGGCCAATGTTCGGGCCTTCCGGTGTCTCGATCGGGCACATCCGGCCGTAATGGGTCGGATGAACGTCGCGCACCTCAAAGCCCGCACGTTCGCGTGTGAGGCCACCTGGCCCAAGCGCGGAGAGGCGGCGCTTGTGAGTCACTTCCGAAAGCGGGTTGGTCTGGTCCATGAACTGCGACAACTGGCTGGAACCGAAGAACTCGCGCACCGCGGCTGCGGCTGGCTTGGCGTTGATCAGATCCTGCGGCATCACCGTGTCAATCTCGACCGATGACATGCGCTCCTTGATCGCACGCTCCATGCGCAAAAGGCCCACGCGATACTGGTTTTCCATCAGCTCGCCGACCGAGCGCACACGGCGGTTGCCGAGGTGGTCGATGTCGTCGATGTCGCCCCGGCCATCGCGCAGCATCACCAGTGCCTTGATGCAGGAGATGATGTCTTCGCGGCGCAGGGTGCGCAGCGTGTCCGGCGCATCCAGATCCAGACGCATGTTCATCTTGACCCGGCCAACGGCAGACAGGTCGTAGCGCTCGGAATCAAAGAACAAGGTGTCAAACAGGTTTGACGCCGCTTCCACGGTGGGCGGCTCGCCCGGGCGCATGACACGGTAAATGTCCATGAGCGCGGTTTCGCGGTTCATGTTCTTGTCCTGCGCCATCGTGTTGCGCATGTAGGGGCCGACATTGATGTTGTCGATGTCCAGAACCGGGATCTCGGTGAAGCCCGCATCCATCAGCTCTTTCAAAGAACCGCCGATCACGTCGCCGTCCTTGTCGCGCTCGAATGTCAGCTCGTCGCCGGCCTCGATGTAAATCGCGCCGGTTTCCTCATTGATGATATCCTTGGCAACAAACTTGCCTTCGATCTGCTCAAACGGCAACAAAAGCTCTGTCACGGTGCCTTCGTCGATCAGCTTCTTGACCGCGCGCGGGGTGACTTTCTTACCCGCCTCCGCGATCACTTCGCCGGTCTTGGCGTCAACCAAATCAAAAGTGGGGCGGGTGCCGCGCACACGCTCGGGGAAGAACTTGGTGACCCAACCTTTTTTCTTCTTCAGCGTGTAAGTGACCGTGTCGTAATAGGCATCCATGATGCCTTCCTGATCCAGACCAAGCGCATAAAGCAGCGTGGTGACAGGCAGCTTGCGGCGGCGGTCAATCCGCGAGAAGACAATGTCTTTCGCGTCAAATTCAAAGTCCAGCCAAGAGCCGCGATAGGGAATGATCCGGCAGGCAAAGAGCAGCTTGCCCGAAGAATGCGTCTTGCCCTTGTCGTGGTCAAAGAACACACCCGGCGAGCGGTGCATCTGCGAAACGATAACCCGCTCGGTGCCGTTCACCACAAATGTGCCATTCGGTGTCATCAGGGGCATATCGCCCATGAACACGTCCTGCTCCTTGATGTCCTTGACCGATTTCGCGCCCGTGTCCTCGTCCACATCAAACACGATCAGACGCAGCTTCACCTTGAGCGGTGCAGCATAGGTCATATCGCGCTGCTGACATTCCTCGACATCATACTTGGGCTCTTCCAGCTCGTAATCAACGAACTCCAGAACAGAGGTCTCATGGAAGTCCTTGATCGGGAAAACCGACTGAAAGACCCCCTTGATGCCCTCGCCGTCAAGCGGCTGGGGCGCATCGCCGGAATTGAGGAAGAGATCGTAAGAAGATTTCTGAACCTCAATCAGGTTCGGCATCTCCAGAACTTCACGGATTTTTCCGAAGTATTTACGAAGACGTTTTTGGCCAAGGAAAGTTTGCGCCATGGTCGAGTTCACCTTTTCATTTCTCACCGAAAACAAGCACCGTCGGGTCCCGGCCTTGTTCCCATACGAGACAGCACGCTTCGGTCAATTCCCGGCTCCATTCCCATTGGAGCCTCCCGACCATGAACCGCGCCTAAGAAAACGCCTCCGCTCAGAGGCCCTTGCTAAGACAGGTTCGGCTGGGCACGGATTTCTCCCCGCCCAGCCTGAAGGTGCGCATGAATGCACACCCTACAGGTTCCCGTAGGGTGTGCGCTCTGCGCGCACCGCTTACTTGAGTTCGACTTCCGCGCCAGCTGCTTCGAGCTTGGCTTTGATGTCTTCTGCTTCTGCTTTGTCGACGCCTTCTTTGACAGCTTTGCCGCCAGCTTCGACGAGGTCTTTGGCTTCTTTCAGACCGAGGCCTGTGATGCCGCGAACTTCTTTGATCACGTTGATCTTTGACGCGCCGGCAGACACGAGAATTACGTTGAATTCTGTTTGCTCTTCAGCCGCTGCGCCGCCGCCTGCATCCGCAGGGCCCGCCATCATGACTGCGCCACCGGCTGCAGGCTCGATGCCGTATTCGTCTTTCAGGATCGTTTTCAGTTCTTGTGCTTCCAAAAGCGTCAGCGCGACGATTTCTTCTGCGAGTTTTTTCAGATCAGCCATTTTACTTGCTTTCCGTTTCTAAATTTGTGTTCCAACGATGAGGTCTTTGCCCCACGCCAGCCGATGGGTTGCTTTACGCCGCCTTCTCTTCGATGGTCGAAAGGATGGAAGCGATATTTGAAGCAGGTGCGCCAATGGCACCGGCGATGTTGCTTGCAGGCGCGCCGATCATGCCCGCGATGGTAGCCAGAAGCTCCTCGCGTGAAGGCAGTTTCGACACGGCTGTCACACCAGCACGGTCCAGGATGTCGCCGCTCATGGCCCCGCCAAGGATCTGGAACTTGTCATTCCCCTTGGCAAAATCTTCGGCAACCTTGGCCGCAGCCACAGGATCCTCGGAATAGGTCAGAACGGTCATGCCTGTCAGGAGGTCACCCATCTCAGAGATAGGCGTTCCTTCCAGAGCGATTTTGGCGAGCCTGTTCTTGGCGACGCGTACGGCCCCCCCTGCGTCGCTTGCGCGCGCACGAAGGTCCTGCATCTCAGCAACTGTAAGGCCAGCGTAGTGTGCAACCACAACAACGCCAGAGCTTTCAAAGATCTGGCCGAGTTCCTCGACCACTTTCTCTTTCTGGGCTCTATCCACAGTTTCACTCCAAATTTGGGGGTCGCCCCCCGGCTCAGTTCTGCCAGCCGTTGAAAGGGCTGGCACTCATGTCCGATTACGGGGCAGAGCCAAAATCACCCGAGGAACTCCCCAGCTAATCTTAGGTTTCCCGTCTCAGGCAGGAGATTAAGACAGGCCAAAGCGCCTGCCACCCACCGTCTTGGACGAATGCAAAACAGCGCACGACGAATCGCACGCTGGCTCACAGAGCTTCACCTAGAGCGCATTGGCCCCAAACACAAGGGCCGATCCCCCGGTTTGAGCCTCATCCGCCAGCATTCTGTCCTCGCGCAACGGATTTGCCTCCGCTCCGCCCCCGCGCCCATAGGCGTGCCCGGCATAAACCGCCGCCGCAATCAGCCCCGGCGCGTGGCAATCTCCAATCGGCGTCACCCGCGCCAGCCCCGCATCCGCCCAGTCGCCCGCCCGCGCGGCAAGCGCCTGAAAAAGCCCGTCGTTGGGCCGCCGCGCCGTAACCGAAACAAGCGTGTCACAGGCCAGAAACCGCCGCGCACCGCTATAAACACAGGCCAGTTCAAGCTGCCCCGCGCCGTAGCCCGCCAACCCGTGCAGCGGCACAATCGTGACCCCCAAAGCCATCAGACGGCGCTGGATGCGCGCCTGCTCCAGCGTGTGATCGGCCCAAGGCGCCACCACCGCCGCCGGAGTCACAAAGCTCACCCGGTTGCCCTGCGCCACCGCCACCTCAGCCAGCACACTGGCCATGTAAAAGCGGTCGTCATCAAAAATAACCACATCCCCCGTGCGCCCGGCCAGCGCCCCCCCCATCACATCATCCGGCGTCAAGACCGGCGCATCCGCCAAAAAGCCCAGTGGCTTGCGGTGCATCCGCCCCGCCCCATCGCGCCGCCAGCTGGCCCCTGTCGCCAAGGCCACATGGGCAATGCCGTAATCCAAAATATCTGCGGCCTCCAAAGGGCTGTCCAGATAAAGCTGCACATTGGCCAAACCCTGCAACTGCCCCATGCGCCAGTCGCGCACCCGTGCCCACTCGGCCAGGCCCGGCAGGCGGCTCTCAAGGCTCACACGCCCGCCCCAGGCTCGGCGCGCCTCCGCCACGATCACCTCATGCCCGGCTTTCGCCAGCACATGCGCCGCCTCCAGCCCCGCTGGCCCGCCACCCACAATCAGATGTTGCTCAACAGGCCCCGCGCGGGTGATGACCTCCGGATGCCAGCCGCGCCGCCACTCCTCAGACGTCGTCGGGTTCTGCGTGCAGCGCATCGGCACACAGGTGTTGTCCCCCGAGACACAAATATTACACCCGATACATTCGCGAATATCCTCAAGCCGCCCCTCCGCAATCTTCTTTGGCAGGAACGGGTCCGCAATCGAAGGCCGCGCGCCCCCGATCAGGTCCAGATGCCCCTGGCGCACCAGGCGCACCATGCTGTCAGGCGAGGTGTAGCGCCCCACCCCGACAACCGGCTTGCGCGTCACACGCTTTACAAAGCGCGTGTAGTCCTCCTGATACCCCTCCTTGGCAAAGCGCGAGGTCTGGCTGTCGTTGGACCAGTCCGACAGGTTCACGTCCCACAGGTCCGGCTCATCCGCCAGCGCTGTGATAATGTCGCGCGCCTCCACATCATGGCGCAGCCCCTCAGCCCCCAAGAGCTCGTCCACCGCCAGCCGCACCGCCACGGCACAGCTGTCACCCACCGCCTCACGCGTGTCGGCCAAAACTTCGCGAAACAGCCGCAAGCGGTTCTCGAAACTGCCGCCATATTCGTCCGAACGCTGGTTGTGGCGCTCCAGAAGAAAATGCTGAAGCAAGGTCATGTCATGGCCCGCATAGACATAGACAATATCAAAGCCGGCGCGCTTGGCACGTTTGGCAGCCTGCACATGCCACTGGCGGAACGCCCGAATATCGGCCTTATCCATGGCCCGCGCCTGCACCGGGTCGTCACTGTCCACAACAACGGCACTGGGGGCCAGCGGCGTCAGGCGCGTGTAGCGGTTGGAGGCGTGCAGCCCGTTGTGCGCCAGCTGGATCGCGGCGAGGCTGCCATGGGCATGAACCGCCTCTGTCATGAGCTGAAGCGCCGGAATGTCCTTGTCGTCCCACAGCCGCGCCTCATTGGCGGGGGTGATGTCGGAGGTCGCATGGATCTCCGCTTCCTGCGTGCACACAACCCCCCAACCGCCCTCGGCCTTCAGGCCGCGGTGCGCCGCCTCCGAGCGCGGATAGCGGTGCCCCATCCCCGTGCAATGGGGCACCTGATAAAAGCGGTTGCGGGTTGTCACCGGGCCGATACGCACCGGCTCAAACAAAACATCATAGCGCGCATCACGCATCTCAGGGCCTCCCAATTCGCTGGCGACACCTCACATCAAAGCCCGCAGGGCCACAAGCCCGAATGGCCGGTCCCGCCGCCAAAACGCAAAAGAGCGCCCCCGCAGGAGCGCTCTTTCGTGTCTGTTGCGCTTTGCGAGATCACTCAGCGACAGCATTGTCCACGTTGATGCTCACGCCCGGACCCATTGTCGAGCTCAGCGAGATCTTCTTGAGATAGGCGCCTTTTGAACCTGACGGACGGGCCTTTGAAACGGCGTTTACAAAGGCGCGCACGTTTTCAGCCAGTTTCGTGTCGTCAAAGGAGATCTTGCCGATGCCCGCGTGAATAACGCCGGCTTTTTCGACCTTGAACTGCACTTCACCGCCCTTGGCCGCTTTCACGGCGTCGGCCACATCCATGGTCACCGTGCCAACCTTGGGGTTCGGCATCAGGTTGCGCGGGCCGAGCACTTTGCCCAGACGGCCCACAACCGGCATCATGTCAGGTGTCGCAATGCAGCGATCAAAGTCGATCTTACCGCCCTGGACGATCTCCATGAGGTCTTCCGCGCCGACAATGTCCGCGCCGGCCGCTGTCGCTTCGTCGGCCTTGGGGCCACGGGCAAAAACAGCCACGCGCACGTCCTTGCCGGTGCCGTTTGGCAGGCCGACAACGCCGCGCACCATCTGGTCGGCGTGGCGGGGGTCAACCCCGAGGTTCATGGCGATTTCGAGTGTCTCGTCGAACTTCGCATTGGCATGTGCCTTGATCAGGGCCACCGCGTCTTCAACAGACAGGTCTTCCTTGCCGACAAAAGCGTCGCGTGCCGCAGCTGTGCGTTTTCCAATCTTGCCCATCTTACTTCACCTCGATGCCCATGGAGCGTGCCGAGCCCATGATGATCTTCATCGCGGCTTCCACGTCGTTTGCGTTCAGGTCTTTCCACTTGGCTTCCGCGATTTCGCGCAGCTGCTTGGGGCTGACAGAGCCAACAGTCTCACGGCCGGGCAGCTTTGCACCCGAGTTGAGGCCAGCGGCCTTGCGCAGATAATAAGACGCAGGCGGCGTCTTGATATCCATCGTGAAGGACTTGTCCTGATAATATGTGATCACGGTGGGGCAAGGCGCACCTGGCTCCATATCCTGCGTCTTGGCGTTGAACGCCTTGCAGAATTCCATGATGTTGATCCCGCGCTGACCCAGCGCCGGCCCGACGGGCGGGCTCGGGTTTGCTTGTCCTGCGGGCACTTGCAGCTTCATCTTGCCTGCGAGCTTCTTGGCCATTGGCCTTCTCCTTTTCCAACCCCCTCCAGACGCGTCTGTCAGGGCTTCACGCACGAGGACCCCCCGTGCTCGTTGTGTGGTCCGGTCCGGCGGCCGCGGCCGCCTCGCCTCCCACGCTCTCACATGGCGGGGTGCCCCGCCACATCCTGTGGGGTGGGTCTCAACCCACCGTCATTCTTTTGTGCGCATCTTGCACACCTTCCGGCCGTAGGGTGCGCAATCTCTGCGCACCATTATCTCTGCCATCTCTGCGTGCGCAATCTCTGCGCACCGCCGTCTCTGCGTGCGCAATCTCTGCGCACCATGCTATCAGCCTTGCTTGGTCACCTGCGTAAACTCCAGCTCCACAGGCGTCTCACGTCCAAAGATGCTGACCATAACCTTGAGGCGCTGGTTGTCGTCATCCACTTCCTCAACCATGCCGTCAAAGTCTTCAAACGGCCCGTCGTTGACCTTGACCTTCTCGCCGATATCAAAGCTGAACATAAGCTTGGGCGCGTCCTCGCCCTCTTGCACGCGGTTGAGGATCTGGTTCACCTCCGCATCGCGCATCGGCATGGGCCGCCCCTGCGGGCCCAAAAAGCCGGTCACCCGGTTGATCGAGGTGATCAGATGATAGCCCTTGTCGCTCATCTCCATGTGCACCAGCACATAGCCCGGCATAAAGCGGCGCTCGGCCGTCACCTTCTTGCCACGGCGCACTTCGATCACTTCTTCCGTCGGCACCAGAACCTCGTCAATCTGGTCCTCAAGCCCCTGCTCGATGACCTGCTGTCTGATCTGCTCGGCAATCTTCTTCTCGAAATTCGAGAGAACGCTAACCGAATACCACCGTTTTGCCATGGCTGTGCCCGTTCCTAACTTTGCCCACGCCTGCGCGCGGTCTCTTCACCCTGCCCGGGCCTGTGCCCAAGCGCCCGACATAAAAAAGCGGCGAACAACTCGAATCGCTGCTCACCATGTCGGGATTTGCAGCCGAGTTACAGTGCATGGGCCGCAGGTTCAAGCCCTCACCCCAAAACAAAACGGCCCCGCAAACCGCAGGGCCGTGTGCTGGCCTGTGTGCTGAGCTGTGTGCTGGGCCGTGTCCGAAGCCACGCCCAGAGCAAAGCCCGGCGCCTTGGCTTTGGCGCTCAGCCAAATACGTTCAAAACCGCCTGCAAACCATTGCGAATGAGAATATCCACAATCGCAAAAAACACCGCCGTCAAACTCGCCATGATAAAGACCATCACAGTCGTCAGCAAAACCTCCCGGCGCGTTGGCCAAACGATCTTGGAAACTTCTGCGCGGGTCTGCTGGATAAACTGAAGCGGGTTGGTGCGGGCCATATCGGGTTCGTCTTTCTATCTAACTTGCGCTCACTTACGCATAAGCCCCCTCAAATTCAAGGGCCATTCGCCTATTCCGCCGCCGTGCGCTGCCGATGCAGCCGCTCAAACGGGTCTGCCTCGGGCAGCTGTGCGCCCTCGCGGGCCAGATCGCGCGCCGAACGGCCCAGATCCGGCGTGTAAACCCCGTCCGAAATCCGTGCCGGCAAGCGCGCCAGAAGCCCGTCAAGCCGGTCAGCCGCCGCCTGAAGCCGCAGCACTACCCGTGCCGCACTGGCCGGCCAGCGCCGCTGGTAAGCCTGGCACGCAAGCGCAAAAACCTCGCTGACCCGCGCCGAGCCCAACACCAGAAAACCAATCAACACAAGCCACAGCGCCATGAACAAAAGAACCGGCACCAACCAGGGCTTGGCCCAAATCACCACAACCGCAGCCCCAAACGCCACAAGCCGGATGCGCCTGCGCAGCCGGCCCCGGGGCACGGGTGTGGCGTCTGGTTGCGCAGCGCGCCTTGGGCGCACAGCCCGCTTGAGAGGCCATGCAAGCCGCGCCCCAAACCAGCGATGCAACCCGCCTGCGCCGGGGCGTCGCTCTCTGCGCCACCGGGCCCGCCAGGCGCTGGGCCCGCGCACCAGCCAAAGCGGCAAGCGCATCCCCAAACGATAGGGCCGCAGGTCCTCCACCTCGCCAAGCTCGCCCATCTCAGGCGGCAACGGCTGGCCACGCTGGCGCGGGACGCCCTTCAAGGTCAGAGGCTGTGGCACAGCAAAGCCCCCCGCAGGCGCAGCCCCTGCGGAGTCCTCTACCTCCACTCCGCGCGCCTGTTGCGCCGCAACATACCGCGCCTCCGTTTCCACCAGAAGGCGCACAATATCCAGCGTCGCATCATCCTGCGCCGAGCATGGCGTGCTCTGTGCCTTGCCCGAAGGCTCGCCAAGCGTCATCGCTCGTCTCTCACTCATCTGTGCCCGGCCACCCTAGGCCGGGATGCTGGCCCCATCGCGGCCAAATTATGTCAATCTCGCGAAACCCGCGCACAGCCCCGCACAGAGCCGCGCAGAGCGGCCCGGGGCGGCTTGGAGCCGCTTGGAGCCGTCTGGAACCGTTTGCGGCCGCGCCCGCAACGGCCGCAAAACTCTTTCACCTGTGAACTTCCTGCGCTAATCTTCCCGCAAAGGAGCCCCCATGTCCGATCTTCTCGCCCGCCGCCGCGCCCTTCTGGGGCCAAATGTGCCACTTTTTTACAAAGAGCCCGTCCATATCCTGCGCGGTGAGGGCGTCTGGCTTTGGGATGCGCAGGGCAAGCGCTATCTGGATTGCTACAACAACGTCGCCCATGTCGGGCACTGCCACCCCCGCGTGGTGGAGGCCATCAGCCGTCAGGCCGCCACGCTCAACACCCACACGCGGTATCTGCATGACGGCATCCTTGAGTACGCCGAGCGGCTCACAGCCAAGATGGCGCCCAGCCTCTCCACCCTGTTGCTCACCTGCACCGGCTCGGAGGCCAATGATGTCGCCCTGCGCATGGCCGAAGCCATGACAGGCAAACGCGGCATCATCGCCACAGATGCCACCTACCATGGCAACACCGCCCTGGTGAGCCAGCTCTCCCGCAGCAATATCCCGCAAGTGGGTTTCGGGCTGGACAGCTACATCCGCCACATCCCCGCGCCCGACAGCTACCGCAGTCCCGATCCGGCCGGCACCGCCTTCGCCGCCCACCTGCAAGCCGCGATCGACGATCTGGAGGCCGCAGGCCATGGCTTTGCCGCGCTCGTCCTCTGCCCTTTCTTTGTCAACGAAGGCTTCCCCGACCTGCCCAAGGGCTGGCTGGCCCAGGCCGAGGCGGTGGTGCGCGCCGCCGGGGGGCTGCTCATCTGCGATGAGGTCCAGCCCGGCTTTGGCCGCCTGGGCCAAGATTACTGGGGCTACGCGCGCCAGGGGCTGAGCCCGGATATTGTCACCCTCGGCAAGCCCATGGCCAACGGCCATCCGGTGGGTGGCGTGGTCACGCGGCCCGATGTCATGGCCGCCTTTCGCGACGCCTTTCGCTATTTCAACACATTCGCCGGGAACCCGGTGTCATGCGCAGCGGCGCTGGCGGTGCTTGATGTCTTGGAGGCCGAAGCCTTGCCCGACAGGGCCGCCCGTGTCGGGGCCTATGCGCAAGAGCGGCTGGCCGAATTGATGAGCAGGCACGCCTGCATCGGCGATGTGCGCGGCGCGGGGATGCTTTTTGGCGCCGAGCTGGTCACAAGCCGCGACACCAAGGCCCCGGACACCGCACTGGCGACAGCGGTGTTCAACGAGATGCGCCAGCGTGGATTTTTGCTCTCCAGCCTCGGGCGCCATAAGAACACTCTCAAAATTCGCCCGCCACTGCCCTTTGAGGAAGCCCATGCCGACCAGCTCTTTGAAGCGCTGGACAGCGTGCTCACCCGGCTGGCCCCGTCCTGACAGACCGCGGCACAGACCGCGGCGCATCACGCGCCCGGCCCTGCGCCTCGCGGCCAGCCTCGCAGTGCGCCGCGCAACCGGCCTCGCAATGCGCTTCACCGTGGGCCCGACTGCGCGTCTAACCGTGGGTCTGACTGTGCGTCTAACGGTGCGTCTAACTGTGCGTCTGGCTATGCGCCTCACGACACGTCGTCCCCTGCGCCTCACTGCACGCCTGATCAGCAGGCGCACCCCCGGCTTGGCGACAGGCCTCACCGCACTCCTCGCCACGCACCTCACCGCACACCTCGCTGCGCGCGCCGCAGCCGGTCTCGTCTCCTGCCGCGCAACCGGCCTCATGTCCAGCGTCACAGCCCTCAGCCCCCGCAGGCGCGCGCAGCTCTGCGCCGGCCTCTCCCGAGGCCTCGCAAGCCAGGTTTGTAGCCTCATACCCCGCCGCCTGTCCGGCCGCCTGTCCGGCCACCTGTCTGGCCGCCTGTCCGGCCTCGCTGAGTGCCAGGGTTCCCGCCGTGTCATCCGGCGGCCGGCCCTCCTCTTTTCGGCGCAGCGGCGTGGCGGTGCGCGGCTCCGCCGCCGTCTCGCGGCGCATGTCCTCGCAGAAGAACCGGTGTTGCGCGCGCCCGGCATTCTTGGAGGCATAGAGCGCAATATCCGCATCTGACAGCATCCCCCCCGCCTCCGGCTCCGCATAATTATGCGAGAGCACCGTGCCACAGCTGGCCGAAATCTGGCAGACATCCTCGCCAAAAGGCATCGGCACCTCGAGCTTTTCAATGATCCGCGCGGCCACACGGCTCAGCGCGCTGCGCGCGGTCAGCCCATCGAACAAGATGACAAATTCATCCCCACCAACCCGTGCCACCGTGTCTTCCTCGCGGGTTTCCTCGACCATGATGCGCGCCACATTCTGCAAAACATAATCTCCGGCCGCATGGCCCAGCCGGTCGTTCACCGCCTTGAAGAAATCAAGGTCGATCTGCATCAGCGCAAACCCGCGCCCCTGGCGGATGAGCCGGGCCAGCACATGGTCCATGGCGCGGCGGTTCTTCAGCCCGGTCAATGTGTCGGTAAAGGCCTGTTCCTCCGCCGCAATCATCGCCCCTTGCAAACGCAGGTTGAGCTTGCGCGACGCCTCCATGGCCGCCGATTTCGCCTCCACCAGATAGAGCATCTCAATCGCCAGGTCCGTGGCGGCAAAATCCGAGCTCACCAGCGCATAGTCGCGCACCGCATCCATCAGCGAAATCCCGAAGCCAAGGTTCACAACGGCCCCACGCCCCCCCTCAAGCGGCGTGAGCACCCCTTTCAGGGCCGTTTCCGGCGGCACGCGAAACCGCAGATGCAGCTTCACACCGGCGTTTTGCAACAGGTCGCGCATCGACCCGACACGGCGGGGTCGGCGCAACTCAAAAACCTCCAAAAACCGCGCCCCAAGCAGCTTCGAGCCGGGCCGCAGCTTCTGCAAACTGGCCCCCGCATGGCAAATATGCCCCGTCTCATCCAAAACCAGATGCATCGGGCAAAACGCATCCAACACCTGCTCAAGACAGGCTTGCTGCACCAGTGTCCGCCCCCGCTTCATCCCGCACGCGCCCCCAGATCAAAGCCGCGCCCTTCGGCGAAGGCCGCCTCGATGAGCTGGATGTCAATCCGCTCCTCGCCCGGCCCGCGGGCCATATAGTCCAACAGCACAAGCGCCCCGTAATCATCTGCCATGCCGCGCAAAACCCCCATGAGCACCGCCCCAAAACCGGTGATCTTGGCGCGCACCGTGAGGCTGAAACGGTCGCTCCCGTGCTCCTCAAGCTCCAGCTGCGGCAGCACAAGATCATCCACCGCCAGGCGCGCCCGATCGGGCAAATCATCCAGAGAATGCAAAAATTCCACGAAATCGACCCCCCCAAAGCGCAGCAGCCGGCGCATGGACTCGGTCTTCTCATGGCTCACAAGATAGGCGCCAATATCTTCCAGCAACGCCTCCTGTGGCAGCCCAAGCGCCTCTGCCGCCGCTTGCAACACCCGCTCGGTGAGCTGCGCATCATAGCTCAGCATCGCCTCAAAATCGTCAAATCCCAACTGCGCCTGCTGGGCCACGTCGCGCCAAAAATCCGCGCCCCGCGTGTCGCTCACAAACGCCTGGATGGTCCTGTTAATCAGCCCGTGCATCGGTTGCTCATCTCTTGTTTCAAGCAGAATGCACGCTGCGGGTTAACAGGCCCTCAATGTTGTCAATTGTAAGGAAAAAACAGCCCGTCGCCCAGCGACATCACGTTGCGGTTGAGCGGCACAATGGCAAACTCTCCCGCCATCACCTGCTCAAACAGCCCCTCCGGCACCGCCTGCCGCCGCCCCGCATCATCAAAGGCAGCGCTCGGCTGCACCAGCACAAAGCGGCCCTCTGCGCGCAGCGCAAACACCCGCTCAGAGCCGCGGGTCACAACAAGCCCGCGCTCGGCTGCAAACGGGTCACTGCCCTGCGCAAGGGGCACAAAAACACAGGTTTCAAGCGCCGCCTCCGGGCAGGCCCGCGCCAGGGCCAACAGCGCCGCCCCCTCCATGCGCGCCAAAAGCGCTTCCAATGGTGCGCCCTCGGGGCGGCGGGCCATGCGGGCCGCCAGAAGCGGGCGCAGCGCCGCCGCTTGCACAGCGCCGTCCTCTTGTTCAAACTGCCAACGCGCGCCGGCTGTCCGGGCCTGCGCAATCCGCGCCTGAAGCGCCGCATCGCCGCCCTCATCCAGCTGATGGAGCGCCGCCTGCCCGGCCTTGCCCCAGCGCTGCGCCATCTCATAGAGCGGCAGCTCCTCGGGCGTGCTGGCACCAGCCTCAAACCGCGCCAGCTGGCTCCTGGCCGAAAGCGCCTCCGCATTGATCAGAGGGCTCAGCCACAAGACCGCCCCACCCCAAACCGCCAGAGCCATCCGCAGGTTGGTCTGGCGCAAGCGCCCCTGCCAGCCGCTGCCCCGCAGCACAGCCCAAAAATAACTCCCCGCATAGCCCAGCAAAAACAAGGCGCTGTAAGCCGCCATCAGCCGCCGCGGGGTCAGCCCATAGGCGTCAACCCGCAGCCAGATCGCATAGGCCGCCAGCCCGACAAGCACCGGCAACAACAGCGCCATCAGCTGCGCAGACAGGCGCATCAGCCGGCTCTGGGCTGCCGCCGCATCATCCCGGTCAAGGGCCGTGCTCACAAGCGTCAGCCCGCCAAAGGCCACCGCCATCAAAACGCCTGCGCTGGACAGCCCGCCAAACAGCTCCGAAAGCCCGCGCACCGGCAAAGCGGCGATAAACACCAGCACAACCGCGAGCATCAGCGGCAAAAGCATCCGCAACAACCGGTGCACCAACACCGGCGAAACATAGCCCCGCAGCTCGTGCACCGTGGCCACACCCAGCCCGAAAACAGCCCCCGCAAGCGTGTAGCGCAGCCAGACATGCTCCAGCAATTGCGCAATCGCCTCAATTCCAACCAGCTTGAGAAGCGCATCCGACAACAGCAGCGCCAAAAAGATGAGGCCGGCAAAAAGCCCGCCCGCAACATAGCGGATAAAGATCGCCCAGGCGCTGTCAAACAGCCGCGCATAGCTGCGCCAGCCCGCCGGGGCTTCCAGCTGGGCCGCGGCAAAAGGCGTGCCCAACAGGCCCAGCACACACAGCGCCAAAAGCGGATGCAGCGCTTGAACGGTCGCATCAACGGTTGCAAAGCGCACCCCGGCGCCATAGGCCAACACACCACAAACAAGGGCCAGCCCGAGCGAAGGCAAAATCGCCCGCGCCGGGCGCTCGGGGCCCACAAGCGCCATCAGAACCGTGAAGAAGACCCCGGTTGTCACCGTGAGCGCGAACAGCAAGAGCCCCTCACCCACAAGATCGGGCAAATACTCAAACAGCGCCCAAAGGCTCAGCCCTGCAAAGGCTCCGATTCCCGCCAGCTCAAACCTGTCATTCATCACCCGTCTCCTTTGAGCAGAGTCTAGGCGCTTGTGCCTCTGGCGAAAAGCCAAAACCCGCCGCCGGGCCTGCGCTGTTGCCACCAGGCACTTGGCCCCGCGCGCTTGGCCCTGTCCGCTTTGCCCTGCGCGCTTGGCCCTGTCCGCTTTGCCCTGCGCACGCTGCCTTAAGTTAAAGCTTGTTAACAAAAGCCCAAGTCAGGCGGTGCACGCTCGGTGCACGCCCTGTGCACGCATGTCACCCCCCCGGTTTGACGCTGCGCTCAAACGGTTAATGCCGCCAAACGCAGCGCATACCAAATGCAAACGCGCCCGTGATAATCTCACCGGCGCGCTCCTTATGCCCTTGAAAAATGAGTTTTTTCTCGTTCAGCCCTTAGTAATCGGTGGGCGCGCCGCCTTCGGCTTTGCGGCGCACCACAAAGGCTTCAAGCTCCTCGCGGATCGCCACATCCATGGGCGGTGCCTCAAAACTGGCGACAATCTCCTTGTAAAGGTGATGCGCCCGCTCCGGTGTCCAGACAGCTCCGGCCGCATCCCAGGCCTCAAAGTTGCGCCAGTCGCTCACAAACGGCTGATAAAAGGCCGTTTCATAGCGGTCTTGCGTGTGTTGCAGGCCAAAGAAATGCCCGTGCCCGCCCACTTCGGCAATGGCCTCAAGGGCAATATCATCCGGGGTTGTCGCAAAGGTTTGGGGCTCCATATACCTTTGAATTTGCTGCAAAATTTCGCAGTCCATCACGAATTTTTCAGGGCTGGCAATCAGCCCGCCCTCCAGCCAACCGGCCGCATGATAAACCATATTCGTCCCCGATTGCACCGCCGCCCAGAGGCTGTTGGAGGTCTCCCAAATCGCCTGCCCATCGGGCACATTGGCCGCGCAAACCCCCGAAGAGCGCATCGGCAATCCGTAAAATCTGGCAAGCTGCCCCGTCATCTGCGTGGCGCGCATATACTCGGGCGTGCCAAAGGCCGGCGCGCCGGATTTCATGTCAACATTGGAGGTAAATGTCCCAATCACACAGGCCGCTCCGGGCCGGATATACTGGGCCAAAGCCACCGCAATCAGCCCCTCTGCCAGGCTCTGCGCCACAGCCCCCGACATGGTCACAGGCGCCATCGCCCCCGCCAGCGTGAAGGGGGTCACAACCAGCCCCTGGTTGCGCCGCGCCAGCCGCATCCACCCGTCCAGCATCGGCTCGTCATGCTTGAGCGGCGAGGTCGAATTGATGTTGGTGTAAAGGCGCGGCTTGGCTTCAAACTCCTCATGGCTCAGCCCGCCGGCAATGCGCACCATCTCCATGGCATCTTCCACCCGCTCCTTGCCAAGCGAGTAGGTGTGCACCACCTTGTCAGTCAGCGTGAGCTTGTCATAGAGCACGTCCAGATGGCGGATACTGGCGTGAATATCCTGCGGCTCCACAGGGTAGCCACCGCAGAAATGGATGCAGTTAAAGTATTGGCTCAGCTTGATAAAATCTGCACACATCGCGCGCGTGCCGGTCATCTTGCGGCCCGTTTCCATTGTCCAGTAAGACGGCGGCGACGAGACATTGCCAAAGAGGATATGATCCTCACCCACGATCAGCTCGCGCTCCGGATTGCGCGGCGTGATCGTGAAAGAGCTGGGGGCAAGACCCACCATTTCCATGATCCAGTCGCGCCCGACGCGCACATTTTCACCACTGATCGTGGCCCCCGCCTCGCGGAAAATTTCCAGCGCTTCGGCATTGAGAATCTCGATCCCGATCTCTTCAAGAATGCGCATGGCCCCCTCATGGATCGCCAGAACGCCCTCCTCGGTCAGAGGCTCTGTGGGGCGGTCGATGTTCTTGGGCAAGCGCCATGGCATCTGCTCGATCACAGCGGCCCCGCGCCGCTCTGCCGCGCCTGCGCGTCCGCCACCGCGCCCTTTACGTCCTGACCGTGCCATGCCCGCCTCCTCTGCTCTGACAGGCTGATCAAACAGCGCTGAAACCGCGCCCGCCTGCCCATGAGCGACGGAAGCTGTCGGAAACAAGCGATGAAGCGGCGTTAAAACAGCGTGCCTTGTTCGGGTGGCTTCTCAGCCACGCCCGCGCGCTTGGCTTTGCCGCTCAGGCTCAGGCGGCCATCGGCAAATTCGATCTCCAGCGACCCCGCTTTTTGCGCCGCCGCTTTTGTCGTCACAACTGCGCCCCCGCCGCGCACCACAGCATATCCGCGCGCCAGCGTGGCCTTGTAACTCAGCGTTTCGCGCAGGCGGTCCGTGGCCTCGAGCCGCTCGCGCAAAGCCTTGATCTGGCGCGTGCCTGTTGTTCCAAACCGGTCGGTCAGCCGTTGCAAGTCATTGCTTTTGCGCGAAAGATCACGGCGCACCGCCGCAACATTCAGCCGCGCGCCAAGCCCTGCGAGCCGCTGCGCATCACTGCGCACCAGATGGTGCAAGACCGACGGGCGCAAACTGCCCGACGCCTCTGACAACGCCACGCGCCGCAACTGCACCCCGCGCACCAGCGCGGCGGGCAGCCTGTCGGCTGCGCGGTCAAGCCGCTGACGCGGCGCTTCCACCAGGCTCTCAAGGCGCGGCAACGCGCGCGCCAGATCCCGCAGGCGCTGGCCCCGCTGGCGCACCCCGTTTGAAAGCGCATGGCGCATCCGCGCGCCCTGATCACTGACCCAGGCCAGCAGCTCCAGCCGCACCGGCACAGCCAGCTCCGCCGCCGCCGTGGGCGTGGGCGCGCGCCGGTCGGACACATAGTCAATGAGCGTGGTATCCGTTTCATGGCCCACGGCCGAGATGAGCGGGATCTGCGAATCCGCCACGGCCCGCGCCACCACCTCCTCGTTAAAGCCCCAGAGGTCTTCGACAGAGCCCCCGCCGCGCGCCACGATGATCAGATCAGGCCGCGGCAAGGCCCCGCCGGGCGTAAGCGCGTTAAAACCCGCAATCGCGCGCGCCACTTCGCCTGCGCATTTTTCGCCCTGCACGGCCACGGGCCAGACCAGAACCTTGCGTGGAAACCTGTCGCGCAAACGGTGCAAAATATCGCGAATCACTGCGCCCGACGGTGAAGTCACAACGCCGATCACCTCAGGCAAATACGGCAAGGCCCGCTTGCGTTCGGGCGCAAACAGCCCTTCGGCAGCGAGCATCTGCTTACGCTTTTCCAGCATCGCCATCAGCGCGCCCACACCGGCGGGGCGGATCTCTTCAATGATGATCTGGTAACGCGACTGGCCTGCAAAAGTTGTCATCCGCCCGACGGCGACAACCTCCATACCCTCTTCTGGCTGCACCGGAAGCCGCGCTGCCACGCCCTTCCAGATGATCGCGTTGATGACAGATTTATCGTCCTTCAGATCGAGATAGAGATGGCCCGAGCGCGGCCGACTCACCCGGCCCACCTCGCCCCGGATTCGCACATGCGAAAACTCGCCCTCAATCACCCGCTTGATGGCGTTGGAAATCTCGGAAACCGAAAATTCGGGCGCATTGCCCAGATCACTGCCATCATCAATCAGGTCGGACATTTCGCCTCGCTTGTATCTCTTTGCCCGCCAGCTTAGAACGCGGGCGAAAGAAGGCCAAGCAGGAGTTGCGCGCATGAACATCCTTATCCTTGGAAGCGGAGGCCGCGAACACGCCCTCGCCTGGGCCACCGCGCAAAACCCCAAGTGCGACAGGCTTTTCGTTGCGCCCGGCAATGCAGGCATCGCCGAGCTGGCGACATGTGTTCCGCTGGATATCAACGATGGCGAGGCCGTTGTCGCCTTTGCCCGCGCCGAGGCCATCGACTTTGTCATCATCGGGCCGGAAGCGCCGCTGGCCGCAGGCGTGTCAGACGCGCTGCGCGCGGCCGGCATCCTCACGTTCGGGCCAAGTGCGGCCGCAGCCCAGCTCGAAGCCTCCAAAGCCTTCACCAAAGAGATTTGCGACGCCTCAGGCGCGCCCACAGCCGCCTATGCCCACTTTAGCGAAGCCGCCCCGGCGCGCGCCTATGTGCAGGCCCAAGGCGCACCGATCGTGATCAAGGCCGACGGGCTGGCCGCAGGCAAAGGCGTTGTTGTGGCCATGACCCTTGAAGAGGCCCTGAGCGCCGTGGACGATATGTTCGCAGGCAGCCTTGGCGCTGCGGGCGCGGAAGTTGTGATCGAAGAGTTCATGGACGGTGAGGAAGCCAGCTTCTTTGTGCTCTGTGACGGCGAAGAGGCCCTGCCGCTTGGCACGGCCCAAGACCACAAGCGCGTGGGCGAAGGCGACACCGGGCCAAACACCGGCGGCATGGGCGCCTACTCCCCCGCGCCGGTGATGAGCGAGGCGGTTGTGGCGCAGACGATGGAGGAGATCGTGCGCCCGACCCTGCGCGAAATGGCGCGCCGCGGCACGCCCTATCAGGGTGTTCTGTTTGTCGGGCTGATGATCAAGGATGGCAAGGCGCGGCTGGTCGAATACAACGCCCGCTTTGGCGACCCTGAATGCCAGGTGCTGATGATGCGCCTTGGGGCACAGGCTTTTGACCACATCCACGCCGCCGCCGAGGGCCGGCTCTCGGAGGCCAAGGTGCACTGGGCCAACGACCATGCGATGACAGTTGTGATGGCCGCCAAAGGCTATCCCGGAGCTTACAAAAAAGGCTCTGTGATCAAGGGGCTGGAGCCGCTGCCACGCTCCAGCACTCAGATGGTCTTTCACGCGGGCACAGCCTTTGCAGGAGAGGAGATCACCGCTGTGGGCGGGCGGGTTCTGGCCGTCACGGCGCGGGGAGACACGCTCCAAGAGGCGCACAGGCTGGCTTACGAAATGACCCGTCAGATAGACTGGCCTGACGGGTTCTTGCGCTCCGATATCGGCTGGCGGGCCTTGGGCTGATTTCGAATTTGGCTTCGCCCAATCCGACCAATGCGGGGGACTAGTCCCCCGCACCCCCTAGGATATTTTCAGCAATAAGAAAGCTGTATTCAAGAGCTCAGGCACTGGCGAGCATCCCACGGTCTTTCGCCAGATCACGCATTCGCTTTTGCAGCTTTTCAAAAGCGCGCACCTCGATTTGACGGATGCGTTCGCGGCTCACGTCATATTGGCTGGAGAGATCTTCCAGCGTTATGGTTTCCTCGCTCAGGCGGCGCTGGGTGAGGATGTCTTTCTCTCGCGCGTTGAGCACATCCATCGCCTCTGCGAGAAGCTCGCGCCGGGCTGTCATTTCATCGCGTTCCGCATAATCAGCGGCTTGATCGGCGTCTTCATCTTCCAGCCAATCCTGCCATTGCATGGTGCCTTCGCCTTCCGAGCCCACCGTGGCGTTGAGCGACGCGTCACCGCCGGAGAGGCGACGGTTCATCGAGATAACCTCGGTTTCTGTCACTCCGAGATCTGTGGCAATTCTCTGGACATTTTCGGGGCGCAAATCCCCTTCTTCCAATGCGCCAATGCGGGCCTTGGCCTTACGGAGGTTGAAGAACAGTTTTTTCTGGGCCGAGGTTGTGCCAAGCTTCACAAGGCTCCAGGAGCGCAGGATATACTCCTGGATGCTCGCGCGGATCCACCACATGGCGTAGGTCGCCAGACGGAAGCCCTTTTCCGGATCAAAGCGCTTCACCGCCTGCATGAGGCCCACATTGGCCTCGGAAATAACCTCGGCTTGAGGCAGCCCATAGCCACGGTAGCCCATGGCGATTTTGGCAGCGAGCCGCAGGTGTGACGTGACCATTCGGTGAGCCGCCTCGGTATCTTCCTGCTCGACCCAGCGCTTGGCGAGCATGTATTCCTCTTCAGGCTCCAGCAGCGGAAACTTGCGGATCTCCTGCATATAGCGGTTCAGGCCGCCTTCCGGTGTCGGTGCGGGCAGGTTTTTGTAGTTGCTCATCTCGTGCTCCCTCCCTTTATGTAACAGGGCTTAACATTGATGTAGGCACGCGGCGCTTATGTTTCAAGTCTGGCGCGCCTGCGGGGCTTCTTTCTTGTTGTCGGCCTGTGTCTTTACCCCTTTACGCCGCTTAAGCCCTGCGGGATCAATTTTTCAGGGCCGCCAGGAGGGCGCTCATATCGGCTGGAAGCTCTGCCTCAAAATGCAGCAACTCGCCGCTCACCGGGTGCGCAAATCCGAGGCTGGCCGCATGAAGCGCCTGGCGCGCAAACCCCTTCACCGCCGCCACAGCCTCAGCACCAAAGGCTTTCTCGCTGAGTTTGCGCCGCCCCCCATAGACAGGATCCCCCAGAAGACCGTGACCGGCATGGGCCATATGCACCCGAATCTGATGGGTGCGCCCGGTTTCCAACCAGCAATCCACCAAAGAAACCGAGGCCGGCGCGCCAAAGGCCTCAACCACCCTTGCCCGTGTCACCGCGTGGCGCGCACCCTCAAAAAACACCGCCTGCTTTTGGCGGTCATGCTTGTGGCGCGCCAGCTGGGTTGAGATTTTCATAACACCCGCCGCCTCAAAGCTCACCCCCCGCAAGCCGCTTAACCGCGGATCAGAGGCTTCGGGCACGCCATAGACCAGCGCCCGATAGTGCCGCGCAACTGTGTGCTTTTCAAACTGCACGGCGAGCCCGTGATGGGCCTGATCGGTTTTTGCAGCCACCAGAAGCCCGCTTGTGTCTTTGTCGATGCGGTGCACGATCCCCGGGCGGGCCACGCCACCCACGCCAGAAAGTGACTCCCCGCAATGGTGCATCAACGCATTGACCAGCGTGCCGTCCGGCGTGCCCGGCGCCGGATGCACGACCATGCCGGCGGGCTTGTTCACCACGATCAGCGCGGCATCTTCATAGACCACATCCAGCGCGATCGCTTGCGGCGTGATATGGCTCTCTTCAGCCGCCTCCAGCGTAATCTGGATAAGATCCCCCTCTTCCACCCGCGCCTTGGGGTTTGCGGCCAGTGTGCCGTTGACCCGCACAGCGCCCTGCTCCATCAGCTTGGCAAGGCGTGTGCGGCTCAAGGCGGCGGCCTCTGGCACATCGCGTGAAAGCGCCTTATCAAGGCGGGCAGGCGGGTCCGCCAATATCCGGAATTCTAGCGAGGCATGTGCCATGAATGAAACCCCCGAAGGCCAAGAGCAAATTGAAGTTGACCCAAGCCTCGTGCGCTACCTCAAACTTCTGGTAACAGCCCTTGCGGGGGTGATGATTGTCGGGCTTGTAGCGGTGATTGCCCTGCTTGTCATCCGCTTGCAGGCCGATGTGCCACCGCTGCCTGCGCGCATCAGCTTGCCCGAGGGCACAAAGGCCCAAGCCGTCACACAAGGCGAAAACTGGTTTGCCGTGGTCACGCAAGACGGGCGCATCCTGGTTTTTGCGCGCGACGGATCAACGCTCTTGCAAGAGATCACGGTTGAAGCGGGAAAGTAGTGGTACCACCTCCTGGTCTCGAACCAGGGACCTCCTGATCCACAATCAGGCGCTCTAACCAACTGAGCTAAGGCGGCACTGGGGGCGATTTAGCGCTCCACGCTTTCGAATGCAAGGGGCTTAAAGCGCGATTTCCCAGCTTTGTTCCACAAGATCGACACCAAAACTGCGCACAGGTTTTGACGAAACACAGCGCCAGCCTGCACGGGCATAAAGCGCACAGGCCGCTTTGTGGCTCTCATGGGTCCAGAGTTTCATCGCGCGGTAGCCCCGCGCGCGGGCAAATTCCATACATGTGCCCAGAAGCAGGCGGCCAAGACCCAGCCCGCGCGCCTCGGGCAAGAGCAGAAACAACCTGAGCTTGGCAGTGTTTTCATCAAGGCGCACACAAAAGATCGAGCCGAGGCGCTTGCCCGCGCGTTCGGCAATCCAGCCCCGCTCGCTGCCCGCATCATGGCTGGTGAGAAAATCGGCGATAATCTCGCTGACAAGCACTTGAAAGCTGGCGTCAAACCCCTCGTCACGCGCGTAAAGCAGCCCGTGCTGCTCGGCCAGCCAGCGCGCATCTTTGGCACCAAAGTCTCGCAAACTTATCCCGTTCATGGCAGGAGCCTGCCTGCGCTGCCCTTGCATCGCAAGCCAAAACTCGCTAGCTCAAAACCGCAACGAAGGAGAGCCGCCATGGGCATCAACACCGAACGCGACATCGAAGCCAATATGCAGATCGGCCCGACAGATCAGGGCATGGTGCGCATTTTTGTTGAGGCAGATGGTGTTGAAATCCCGATGGATTTCACACCTGAAGAGGCCGAAGAAATCGCCGAAGAAATTCGCGCGGCGGCCAAGGCCATCCGCGGCTAGGCCCTATAGCTTCGGATCGCGCAACCGGTGGTGACGGCGGGCCACATCGCGGGCAAATTTGAGCGTAACCTTCTTGCGCCGTGCCGCAGCAAGCTTGCTTTCCGGCCCCATGCGCACCACTTGCGCGCCATAGGCATCTGCCATGATCAGCCCGGTGTCATCCGGCAAGAGCTCCAACGGAAACGCCTCATCGACCGCCCAGAAAAACCGATCACACCACTCCAGGTAGCCCTCCCATTTCTGATCGGCCCTGAAATCCTCGCGGCTGGATTTGCACTCAATCACCCAAATCTCACCCTTTGGCCCAAGTGCCATCACGTCCACACGCTTGCCACGCTCCGGGACAAACTCTTCCACGGTTGCAAAATCATAGCTGCGCAAATGTCGGCACACACCGCGCGCCAGAAGCTGGCCCTGTTGTGATCTCTCAAAAATATCTGTCATGGCCTCATGGTGAACAAAATGTGAACGTCTATCAAGCCCGATTCGCGGCCAATGGCCCTTGCGCAGCCCCCTGCGAAGCCCTACCTATCGTTTGACGGCTTCTGCCCTTCTCGTTTACGGTTGCATTCCGGTGGCCTTAAGCAATTCCGAGGGAGTTGGCTCTGTCATGGCCCTGGCCATGTTACCTGACGCCCACCTGTACATACAGGTCCTCGGGAATGAGATAACCCAACGGCTGCGGTGGTTCCGTCACCACATTTTCTTGAAAAGAATGAGCGTTTAGGGGCGGCGGGCCTGTGGCTGGCGCTTTGGTGTCACGCGCACAGGCACCGGCTCAGCGAGATGCACAAGGCTGGGCGCGCGCGTGCCACCGCGTGGCTCGTCGTCATCGTCATCCTTTATGCGCATCACGGCGATGCCAAACTGCACACCGGCAAAAATAATCCCGTTTGACACCCAAAGGATCATGACCGCCAGGATACCCTTGTCCGAGGTGCTCACAAGATGCCAGAGATTGGCAATATTGAACCACAGCAGCATGGCCACAAACAGCCCGGCCAAGGCAAAGCCGATCGCGACATTCACAATATAGAGTTTGATGAGCTTGGGCATGAGCTGATTCCTTCTCTCAGCCTAAATCTAATCGGTGAACAAAAGGTTGCAAGCTTTCGCAGAAATTTCTCTCAACTCAGCCAAACGGCGCCGATCCACCAATCAGGCCGCTGCGCCCGAAGCGCCTCTGCGCCGCGCTCGGCGGCGCTGATCTCGTCAAACAGCGCAAAACAGCTGGCCCCGGAGCCTGACATGCGCGCAAGGCGCACGTCTTCAAGGCCCCAAAGGCGGTCCAGCACCTCATCAATCACCGGTGCAAGCGCGCGCGCCGGCACCTCAAGGTCGTTTCGGGTCTGCTCGGCCAGAAACCGTTGCAAGGCAGCGGCATCCGCAAAGCCGGGCAGCGCAGGCAAGCCTGGGTTTGTCTTGCTGTCCAGCCTCTCAAAGACGGCGGGCGTGGCCACATCCACCCGCGGATTGGCCAGAATTGCGGCCATGGGCGGCAGGGTCACATCCTCGATCAGCTCGCCCACACCGCGCATGAGACACGCCCGCGCCCGATAGCACACCGGCACATCCGCCCCCAGCTCGGCCAGCCTGGCCACATCGACAGCCTGCCCCGTCAGTGCCTCAAGCGCACGCAAAGCCGCCGCCGCATCAGAGGACCCCCCGCCCAGGCCGGCCGCAGCAGGCAGGTTTTTTTCCAGCTCAAACGCAGCCGTCTGCCCGGCCCAGGCTGCGGCTTTGAGCACCAGATTTTCAGGCCCCTCCGGCACAGCTTGTGCCATGGGCCCCTGCACATGCAGCTGCGCCACAGAGCTTCTGCGGGCGCGCAAGCTGTCTCCGATATTGGCAAAGACCACGAGGCTTTCCAGGCTGTGATAGCCGTCGGCGCGCTGCCCGGTCACATGCAGGGCAAGGTTAACCTTTGCCGGCGCAAAAGCGCGCGCCCAAACCGGCTGCGCGCCAGCTGCACCTGATTGCGGGCGCATATCAGCGATCGTCTTTCACAAGCTCAAGCGGTGTCGCGCCCTCTTCCTCAAGCACACGGTCCAGCCCAACCTCAAGCTTGCGCCGGATCCGCGCGGGGTCGGCATCCTCGCTCACCTCGCCATAGTCAATGAATGACAGGGCCCGCTTCCACTGGAATTGCGCCTCAAGCCGGCGGCCCACGGCCCAATAGACATCGCCCAGATGGTCGTTCACAACCGGATCTATCGACATCAGTTCTGCCGCCCGCTCCATATGCGGCACGGCCTCCTCAAAACGCCCAAGCCGGAACAGCGCCCAGCCAAGGCTGTCGATAATATAGCCGCTCTGCGGGCGCGCCGCGACGGCCTCCTGGATCATCTCCAGCGCCTCATCAAGCTTGATCTGTTTTTCAACCAGCGAATATCCAAGATAATTCAGCACGTTTGGCTGCCCCGGGCTGATCTTCAAGGCCGTCCGAAAATCGGCCTCCGCCTGCGCCCAATTGCCCAGACGCTCATGCACGATACCGCGGGTGTAATAGGTGCGCCAATCAGTGTTTTCGCGCCCCTCCCAAAGCGCGAGAGAGCGGTCATATGCCTCTGCGGCGCTCTCAAACCGCTCATCACTGCGCAGCAAATCGCCCAAAGCACTGTGCACGACGGGCAGCTGCCCGTGGCTCTGTGCCAGGCGCGTCAATACTTCAATCGCCGTATCCAGCTTGCCGGCCTCGCGCAGGCTCTCGGCGCGGCCCATTTCGGCCACATGAAAGGCCGGATGGCTGGCTGGCACCGCACGGTAAGCCGCAACCGCTGCCTCATATTGCCCCTGATCTTCCAGAAGTTGCGCCAACAGCAGGCTCGCATCCACAAAATCCGGGCGAATATGTTGCGCCACACGGGCAAACAACAAGGTGTCCGTGCCGCGCGGCTCCCCCGCGAGCGCCCCGGCAATGGTGAAAAACACCTCCGCGAGGCCTTCCTTGGGCCCGCGCAACACATCAAAGCGCAGCCCCTCGCCAGCGGTTATCTTGCTGCGCATCTGCACGATCTCAGGGTCTTGCGTCGCGCCGAAGCGGGCGTCCAGCAGCGCGAGCGCCTCTGTCGTCCGGCCAAGCTGGCTCAGGATCTGCACATGCGCCACAACCCCGCGCCGCGCGCCGATGATCGTGCCGGGTTGCCCGGCGCCAAACAGCGCCTCGGCGGCCTCAAGATCGCCCACCAGCGCCAGCGCCAGCGCTTTGTGATACATGCCAAAAGCACGGGTGCCGCTGGCCTGCGTCACCGCATCAAACTCGATCAGGGCAGCGCGCATATCGCCCCGGCCCACAAGCGCCCAGGCCTTGACCAGCCGATCCACAAGATCGCCCATCAGCCGTTGTGCATCAGCGCGCGCAATCAGCGCATCATAGGCCCCTTCGGCCCCTTCAACGGCGGCCAAAGCCATCTGGCCAATCTGGCTTTTGTGGCCATTGGCTTCCATCTGGCGCGCCACGACTGCCGCGCGCTCAAACTGGCCCAGCGCCACCTGTGCCAAGACGAGCTCTTCCATCAAGCTGATGTTGGATGGATCGCGCGTCAAAGCAATGGTGAAATAGCGCGCTGCTGTGCTGTAATCATTGGCAAACTGGGCCTGCCGTGCTGCCAAATATGCGCCCGAAAAGCTCCCTGCGACGGCGGGCAGCGGCGCAGCCAAAACCCCGGCAAGCCCCACCAAAAGCGCCACCTGTCTGAAAGCTGTCAACATCCCTGCGGCCCTCTTGCCATTAATATCCAGCCCCCAACCTAAACATGAAAGCCGTAAACGCAAGGTGAAGGCCTCCCGGCCTCACTCCAAGCGGCACATCACTGCCCAAGTGCGGCGCGCAGGGAGCACACCAGCGGCTGCCCCTCAGGGATCGTCCCGCTGGCCTGCCGCCTTGGCACCCCAGCGCCACACACAAAAGGGGTGGGGTCAGCCCCCGCCCGTTTTGCGTTACATGTTCGGATAGTTCGGCCCATCGCCCCCCTGAGGCGTTGTCCAGTTGATGTTCTGGCTCGGGTCCTTGATATCACAGGTTTTGCAGTGCACGCAGTTCTGGAAGTTGATCACGAACTGGTCCTCGCCATCCTTCTCAACCACCTCATAAACACCCGCAGGGCAATAGCGCTGCGCAGGTTCTGCGTATTTCGGCAGGTTGATCGAGATCGGCACAGAGGCATCCTTGAGCTTCAAATGCGCAGGCTGGCTCTCCTCGTGGTTGGTCATCGAGAAGCTCACGTTCGTGAGGCGGTCAAAGCTCAGCGTGCCATCGGGCTTGGGATAATCAATCTCTTTATGCGCCGCCGCAGGCTCGGTGCTGTCGGCGTCGTTCTTGCCGTGCTTCATGGTGCCAAAAAGCGAGAAGCCGAGCGTGTTTGTCCACATATCCAAGCCCCCCAGCACAAGCGAAGGCAGCAAGCCCCACTTGGACCACATCGGCTTCACATTGCGCACCTTCTTGAGGTCCTTGCCGATCGCGCCTGTGCGCACCTCGGCCTCGTAAGCGGCCAGCTCGTCGCCCGCGCGGCCCGCGGCAATCGCTTCATGCGCCGCTTCAGCCGCCGCCATGCCCGAGAGCATCGCATTGTGGTTGCCCTTGATGCGCGGCACGTTGACCATGCCCACAGAGCAGCCCAAGAGCGCCACACCCGGCGCAACCATTTTGGGCATCGACTGATAGCCGCCCTCTGAAATGGCCCGCGCGCCATAAGCCACGCGCTTGCCGCCCTTGAGCAGCTCGGCCACCATCGGATGATGCTTGAAGCGCTGGAACTCCATATAGGGGTAAAGATGGGGGTTCTTGTAGTTGAGATGCACCACAAACCCGACATAAACCTGATTGTTCTCAAGGTGATAAATAAACGAGCCGCCACCCGCATTGCCGCCCAAAGGCCAGCCCATCGTATGGGTCACACTGCCCTCGCGGTGCTTCTCCGGGTCGATCTCCCAAATCTCTTTCATACCGAGGCCGTATTTCTGCGGCTCATGGCCCTCGGCGAGGTTGTATTTGGCAATCACCTCTTTCGCGAGGCTGCCGCGCACACCTTCGGAGAGGAACACATATTTGCCGTGCAGCTCCATGCCGGGCTCATACCCGTCCGACTTGCTGCCATCGGGGTTCAGGCCGAACTCACCCGCCACAACACCCTTCAGCCGCTCGCCCTCATAGACCAGTTCGCTACAGGCCATGCCTGGGAAAATTTCGACACCTAGCGCTTCGGCCTGCTCGGCCATCCAGCGGGTGACATTGCCCATGGAGACAATGTAATTGCCGTGATTGTTCATCAACGGCGGCATCGGGAAGTTGGGAATGCGCATCTCGCCCGCTTCACCCAGCATATAGAAGTTGTCTTCCTTCACAGGCACATTCAGCGGCGCGCCCTTTTCCTTCCAGTCAGGGATCAGCTTGTTAAGCCCGCAAGGGTCAAGCACCGCGCCGGAGAGAATATGCGCGCCCACTTCGGAGCCCTTCTCCAGCACGACAACATCCAGCGTTTCATCAAGCTGTTTGAGGCGGATCGCAGCCGACAGGCCCGCAGGCCCCGCACCAACGATCACAACATCATATTCCATAGTCTCGCGGGCTGTATCGGACATGTTCTTTTCCCTTCCTGCGCGTGTTGGGTAACAAAATTTCACGCAGAATTACATGGCATCAAGTCACCACGTCAATCGCAGCCGGACCGATTATTGGCCAATCTGCAAAGTTTCCACACGTCAGTCGCCAAATTCGCGCTATTGCTGCGCCCCGACCATTCCCCTATTGCAAGACAACCCCTCTCTGAGACAAACTGCTCCAAACCGACGCAAGGCAGCGCAAACCGCGCCGCTCCATCCGCAATAGGCGACAATAAAAAGACAAAAGGCAGTGTAATGGACAAATTTCCAATGACACGCGCAGGCCATGCTGCGCTTGAGGCTGAGCTCAAAACCCTCAAATCCGTCGAGCGCCCCGCGGTGATCTCGGCCATCGCCGAAGCGCGCGAACTGGGCGATCTGAAAGAAAACGCCGAATACCACTCCGCGCGCGAAAAACAGGGCTTTATCGAAGGGCGCATTCAGGAGCTTGAAGCTGTGTTGAGCCGCGCCGAGGTGATCGACCCGGCCAAGCTTTCCGGTGCCGTAAAGTTTGGTGCCACGGTCACGCTGGTCGATGAAGACACCGACGAGGAGAAAACCTGGCAGATCGTCGGCGAGCATGAAGCCAATATCGAAAAGGGTCTGCTCAACATGAATTCGCCCATCGCCCGCGCTCTGATCGGCAAAGACGAGGGCGACAGTGTCGAGGTGCGCACCCCGGGCGGAGAGCGCAGCTATGAAATCCTGAAAATCACCTTCGCCTGATTGTAATTGTAAGAGTGCGCCATGTCAGAGCCTCAAGAACCACGTCCGACCCAGCTCGGAATCTACGACCGCCCCGCCGCTGAAAAAATCACCTCTATCGAAATCATCGCGCTGGTGCTGTCTGCTCTCTGGTTGTTGGGCGCGGTGGTGTTTTTTGTCGTCCTGCCCGCACCCTCCGGCGCAGACGACGCGACAAGCAGCAGCGAAGGCCCGCTGCGTTTCATGATGACCATGCTGGCCATCTTCATGCCGGTGGGAATGATATGGGTGGCCGCAACCGCCGCGCGCTCCTCCAAGATCATGCGCGAGGAAAGCCAACGCCTGCAAGCCGCGATTGATGCGATCCGCCACGCCTATATCGTCCAAAGCCACGCAGGGCGCGTCGGGTCAGAGCCTTCGGTGGCGCGCAAACTGGATGAAATCGCCGCGGCCCAGCGCAAAACAGAAAGCGCCCTGGCCACCTTTACCTCCACGCGCGACCCGCGCGCCAAACGCCCCGCGCCACACCCACAGGCCGAGGCCGCGCAAACCTCTCTGCCGCTTGGCACCTCCGCCGAAGACATGGCCCCCGCAATCGGCCGGGAAGACTTCATCCGCGCCATCAATTTCCCCGAAACAGCCGAGGATACACAGGGCTTCACCGCCTTGCGCCGCGCGCTCAAGGATAGGGCCGTCGCCGGTCTCGTGCAGGCCGCTCAAGATGTGCTGACCCTGCTCAGCCAAGACGGCATCTATATGGACGATCTCACCCCCGATATGGCCCATCCGGATGTCTGGCGCAAATTTGCCGCCGGCACGCGCGGCCGCGAAATCGCCGCCCTTGGCGGGGTGCGGGACCGCTCGTCCCTGGCGCTCACAGCCGGGCGTATGCGCGAAGATCCGATCTTCCGGGACGCCGTGCACCACTTCCTGCGCCGGTTTGACAAAAGCTTCGTGCAATTTGAAAGCGAGGCCAGCGACAGCGAAATCAGCGCGCTCGCCGCCACCCGCAGCGCCCGCGCCTTCATGCTGCTTGGCCGCGTTACAGGCGTGTTTGACTAAACAGGCAAGCCCGCCTGCGCGCGGCGGCTAGAGAAAACTGCTGTAAGGCACAAAGCGCACCGGATCGCCCGGCGTGATGTTGCAGGCCGCTTCCGGCAGCTCGACCAGCCCCTCCGCCCAGCTCAAACCACTGATGCGCCCTGAGCCCTCGGAGGCAAAAATCTCCACAACACCCGCCCGCACGCGGGCGCGCAAAAACTCGGTTCGCCCGGGTTTCTTGCGCTTTTCAAACCCGGCCGGCAGCGCGTAACCCTCCGGGGTCTGCCAGCCCCGCCCGGCCAAAACGCCCATCGCGGGGCGGGCAAAAATCAAGGCGCAAACCAAGGTCGCAACCGGGTTGCCCGGCAAGCCGAATACCGGCACCCCCCCCCAAAGCCCCAGCGCCAAAGGACGCCCGGGTTTCATGGCAATCCGCCACTCCTGAAGCGCCCCCTCGGCCTGCAACAGGGCAGACACATGGTCTTCCTCACCGCTGGAGGCCCCTCCGGAGGTCAAGATCACGTCGCACTGCGCCACCGCCGCATCCAGCCGCTGCTTGAGCGTCGTGCGACTGTCTTCCACGCGGCCCAGATCAACGGGCAAAAAGCCCATATCGCCCACCATCGCCAGCAGCATCACCCGGTTGGCATCATAGATCTGCCCAGGCCCCGCCGCCGCGCCCGCCTCCACAAGTTCGTCTCCTGTTGAAAGCACCCCAACCCGCAGCAGCTGACAGACCGGCAAGGCCCCCAGCCCGGTTGCCGCCGCCAGCGCCAGATCTGCCGGGGTCAGCCGCCGCCCGGCGCGCAATATCCGCTCCCCGGCCTGTTTGTCTTCGCCCGCCTTGCGCGTGTTGGCCCCCGGTTTGATCCCGCCACGAAAGGCAAGCATGGCCTCAGTGGCGGTGACATCCTCCTGAAGCACCACCGTATCAACACCCTCAGGCAGCGTCGCCCCGGTCAGTATTCGCAGGGCCGCACCAAAAGGCACCGCCCCATCAAAAGGCACACCTGCAGCGGCCCGCCCGGGCACGCGCGGCAAGTGATGCACCGCCTCTGTGCCCAATGCGTCAAAGGCAAAGCCATAGCCATCTACCGCCGCATTGGGCTGCGCCGGATGGGCGCGCAGCGCGGTGACATCCCGCGCCAGAATCCGCCCACAAGCGGCCTGCAACGGCAGGCTTTCCTCGGCCACAACCCTGTGCAAACGCGCCGACAGCCGTGTCAGGGCCTCTGAAACAGGCGTCCAATCCACCCCCGCCGGCAGCGCAAAACAATCATCGCGCAGAGGCGGCGGAGCCAGATCCGATGGCCGATCCGATAACCGGTTCGTCAGTCCCTCCGATGGTTCGTCTGGCCTGTGCGTGCCCTGTTTCACAGCGGATATCTGTGCGGGCTCTGCAAGCCCCACCTCAGCCAGGATAAAATCCGCAATCGCGCAGGTGTCATCCAGCGCAAACACCGGTGTCTGAAGGCTGCGCAGCTCCTGCGCGGCGGGGCTGTCAGACGCCACGGCCCGCACCGTCGCATCCTGCGGCGCGATCAGCGGGTTGCCAGTCTCGGCGCGATGGGCCTCAACCTTGGGGTGCACATCGCGCTTATAACCCTCGATCAACACCAGATCGACATCCCCCATCCGCGCCAGAAGCGCCTCAAGGCCCGGCTCCTCTGCTCCGCGCATCTCCTGCATCAACGCCACCCGCTTGCGCGAGGCCAGCACCACCTCGCTGGCCCCGGCCGCGCGGTGGCGATAACTGTCCGTGCCGGCGTGGTCCACATCAAACGCATGATGTGCGTGCTTCACCGTTGACACCCGAAAGCCGCGCCCGGTGATCTCGGCCACAAGCCGCTCCATGAGCCCTGTCTTGCCCGCATTCTTCCAGCCGACAACCCCGTAAATCTTCATAGCATCGCCTCGGCCTGCGCCAGCTCGTCTGGTGTGTTGATATTGAAAAACGCCAATGTCTCAGGAAATTCGGCCATCTGCCCACCGTGGCGATCGGTCCAGAGCACAACCTTGCGCAAGCCGCCTGTGAGCGCCGCGCGCAGATCCTCGCGCAGGGCCACGGGCCAAAGCCCAAACGTCGGTTGGCGTCCGTCAGGCGTGCAAGCCAGCGCGAGCGGATGCGCCATCCCTGCGCAAGCCGCCATAAGCCGCGCCACCAAATCTTGTGGGAAGAAAGGCGTGTCCCCCGCCGCCGTCACAATGCTCTCATGCCCCGCCTGCGCAGCCCAGTCCAGCCCCGCAAGCACGCCCGCCAGCGGGCCTGCAAAGCCGTCCACACTGTCGCGCACAACAGGCAGATCAAAACCCGCAAAACGGCTGGCATCGCCGTTGGCATTGAGCGCCAGCTCTGCCACCTGCGGCTGAAGCCGTGCCACAATCCCCGCAAGCATCGGTGCGCCGCCCAGGGGCAGCAAGCACTTGTCGCCCCCGCCCATCCGCGTGGCCAGACCGCCCGCCAGAATAACCCCTGCCGGCTGTTTCATTCGGCCCCCTTCCGCGCGCTCTTCTTCGGCTCGTCCGGCACGCTGGCCGGGTCAATATCCCAGACAAGCCGCTCCTCCCCGCTCAGGCAAACAAAGCGCTGCCCACGCATCCGCCCCACCAACGTCAGCCCGACCTGGCGCGCAATTTCCACGCCCCAAGCGGTAAAGCCCGAACGCGAGACAAGCGCCGGAATGCCCATCAGCGCGGTTTTGATCACCATCTCGCTGGTCAGCCGCCCGGTTGTGTACAAAAGCTTGCCCTCAGGGCGCACCCCCTCGCTCAGCATCCAGCCGGCAACCTTGTCAACTGCGTTGTGCCGCCCGACATCTTCCATGTAAACAAGCGGTTGCCCGCCCTCACAGAGCACCGTGCCGTGAATGGCCCCGGCGCTGAGATAGATTGAAGGGGTGCGGTTGATCTTGCTCGCCAGCGCGTAAAGCTCAGAGAGCTTCACCGCGCTCAGAGGCAGGCGCAAGCCCTCCAGCCCTTCCATCATATCGCCAAACACCGTGCCCACAGCGCAGCCCGAGGTGCGGGTCTTTTTGGTGAGTTTTTCCTCAAAGCGCGTCACCTGTTCGGTGCGCACCACAACGGCTTCGGATTCCGCGTCATACTCCACCCCCAGCACCGCGTCGGCGTCGGTAATCATGCCCTGATTGCGCAGAAACCCGAGCGCGAGATATTCGGGATAATCGCCAATGGTCATCGCCGTGACAATCTCGCGGGCGTTCAGGAAAATCGTCAGCGGCCGCTCCTCCACCACATTGATCTCGGTCAGCGCCCCCGTTTGGTCGCGCCCCGTCACACTGCGGGTCAGCCGCACCGCCTCAGGATCGGGCGCGAGGATATAACCCTCCGTCTCACTGCTCTTGCCCAATTTACTCTCCCTTGGAAACGCGCTAGCCCTTTGGCCTCAATGTAAGGGCAAGCCATGCGCGCAACCACTCCAAAATCACCCCTCAAACAGGGGATAAGCGACGCAGCCCCCTTCATTCTCGTCGTCTCGCCCTTTGCGCTCGTTTTTGGCGTCGTCGCAACAGAATCAGGTCTCAGCATTGCAGAAGCCCTGCTTTTCTCCGTCGCCGTCATCGCGGGCGCGGCCCAGTTCACCACTTTGCAACTGCTCAATGAAAACGCCCCTGCGGTCATTGCCCTGCTGTCGGGCCTTGCGGTCAATCTGCGCATGGCGATGTATTCGGCCTCGCTCACGCCCTATCTCGGCGCAGCGCCCCTCTGGCAACGCGCGCTCATCGCCTATCTCACGGTTGATCAGTCCTACGCCTGCTCCGTTGCCGCCTATGAGCGGAATGCAGGCTGGAGCCTCAGCCAGCGTGTGACCTATTTCTTTGCAACCTGCCTGCCGGTCATCCCCTTCTGGTATCTGATGACGCTTGTGGGCGCGCTCATCGGCGAGAGCATCCCCGAAAGTGCCGCGCTCGACTTTGCCGTGCCAATCACCTTTCTCGCCCTCATCGCGCCCATGCTGCGCACGCCCGCGCATCTGGCCGCCGCGCTGGTCGCCAGCCTCTCGGCGCTCGCGCTCACATGGGTGCCCTTCAACCTCGGCCTGATCATCGCGGCCAGCCTTGGCATGGTCGTCGGTGCGCAAGCCGAGCTGATCCTCAAAAAGCGTGGGGTCATGGCATGATAGAACGCCCCGAGCTTTGGTATGTCATCGCAGGGCTGGCCCTGGGCAGCTTCCTGTTGCGCTTTGCCTTTCTTGGTTTTGTCGGCGACAGGCCCCTGCCCGAATGGCTGCTGCGCCATTTGCGCTACACGGCGGTGGCCGTTCTGCCGGCGCTGATTGCCCCCATGATCCTCTGGCCCGCAGCCACAGATGGCAGCTTTGATCTGCCCCGGGGCCTCGCGGCCTTTGTCACGCTGGCGGCAGGTCTGTGGTTTCGCTCTGTCATCGTCTCGATCACAGCCGGCGCGGCCACGCTTTATCTGGGGCTGTATCTTCTGGGGTGAGGCAAAGCTTTAGTTGAGCTTGACCTTGCTGGGGTCATAGGCCGCCAGATTGGCATCGTCATATTCATAAAGCCGCCGCTCGGTCACGCCCTCAAAGGCTGCGAACTGCTCGGCCAAAGCCTTGGGATACCAGCCCACCTTGATGCTCTCAAAGCCGGGCAGTTGTTGCAGGATGCGCGAGGTCGTCAGCGCACATTGGGCATCCGCAACATTGCCATGGCCTTTGACCAGCCCAAGCGCCATTTCTGCAACCTCCGGGCTCACCTCAAGCTCCTGCACAACCACATGGAAGGTCTGACGGGCGTGATAGCGGGTATAGACATCCGCAACCTGCGGATTGATCCCGAAGAGCACATCATGGCGCTCAGGGATCGCCGGATGATGGAACGTCCCGGCAGGGTCCCAAATCACCCGCTGGCTGGCGTTGATCATCAAAGCGCTGTGCGCCCCGGCGCCCGAGCGGTTGTTGATCATGGTGAAAAGGGTCAGCTTGGCTGGCCCTGCCGCCCGGTATTGCACCCGCGCGAGCTCTTCGTCCGAGGACCATTTGGCAGGTTTGGAACAGGCCGAAAGAGCCAAAGCCACTGCAAAAATCAGGAAAAACTTGTTAAAAGAACTCAAAAACTTATCCGTTCACCATGTAAACGAAAATAAGCGCCAGAATGATAACAATCGTTGTGCGGGTCACCCAAGTCATGAAGCCGCTGAAAGTATCTTCTTGCACTTTTGTGTCCATCTCGCCGTGCTTGTGATCGCTCATTTCTGTCTCCTGCGTTCGCGTTTTTTGCTCCTTACTGTATTTGCCAGCGCCTGTCACTATATTGCCGCCCCGGCGCGACACTTTTGCCGCGCGCTCAGCTCGCCTCGTCTTCCAGGGCGCGGGCCAGCCGAAAGCCGATCCGCACAGGCTCTGCCGCTTTGGGGGCCTTGGGCAGGGCGCGCAACATCACATTGAGCTGGCTGACATGCTGGACAAGCTGGGTCTTGGCCCCGCTGGCGTCGGAGCCATAAAAGGTCACCATATCTGGGTCAAAAAACCCCATCCCCTCGATCCGCAGAACCCCGGCGTCCGCCCCTGTGAAGCCCATGGCAACCTCATGTTCGTTGTCCAGCTGGGCTTCAAACGCCTGAATATAGAGCACCAAGCGTTCATGGGCCCATTCGGCAGGGCTTTTTTGGGCCACCGGCTTTGATGTGAGCGAGACAGGCTGCCCAGCCCTTGGTGGGGGCGCAGTGCAATGGGCTTCGTGCCGTTTTGGAAGCGCCGCCGCTTCCATCGCCTCTGCAGAAGTTACAATTGCATCACCCATCTCACACCACCCTCTCGGCGCACGGCCTTACGCGCGTTTTTGCCAAAGATAGGCCCCATCAGCGCGCAGCACACGCGCCACACGGCCTTCCCTGTGCAAATGATTAAGGTGTGCGACAGCTTCCACAAGGGCCAAACCGTAGGTTCCCTGGTCAATTTTTCGTTTGAAGAGGACAGAGAAGCACTCCGCTGCCGTCTTGGGTTCGCTCAGAAACGCTGCCAGACGGTCCAGCCCGTGCTCGTGATTCTCCTTCAGCTGGCGCATCCGGAAAGGCAGCCCCGTAAAGGGACGCTTGTGGCCCGCCAGAACGATATGCTCTTCACGCGCCAGCGCCGCAAACCGCTCGCAAGAGGCAATCCACTCCCCCACAGGGTCGGCCTCCGGCTCGGTGGGGTAAACGCCAATGTTGGGGCTGATCGAACAAATGATCTGATCACCCGACAACACCAGATTGTCCTCGCGGCTCCAGAATGTGAGGTGCTCAGGCGCATGGCCGTTGCCCTCGCGCACATCCCAGCTGCGCCCACCGGCCCTGAGCACATCGCCCTCTTTCAGCCGCGTGTAGCCCACAGGGATGGGCGCGCAGACATCGGCAAAGTTATAGGGCCGCTCGGCCACGCGCTTGGCCAGGATTTCAGGGTCCATCCCGGCCCGCTTCCAGAAGTCGACTGCCTGCGGCGTGACCGCATCTTCCTCATCCAATATCAACATCCGGCTCATCAGCCATGCGGTGCGCGAAGCCCAGAGGCTTGCGCCACGCGCCATAAACCAGCCCGCCATGCCGATATGGTCGGGGTGATGATGGGTCAGGATCACACGGCTCACCGGCTTGCCGCCCAGCGCCCCTTTGAGCAACTCTTCCCAGATCGCCACAGAACGCTTGCTGTGAAAACCCGTGTCCACAAGGGTCCAGCTGTCGCCCTCGTCAAGCGCATAAACATTGACATGATCCAGCACCATCGGCAGCGGCAGCCGGATCCAGAGCACCCCCGGGGCCACTTCCATCCAGCCGCCGGGGGCCGGCGGCTCAGGCCAGGGGTAGCGCAGCCCTTGCACAGGTGCACTCATGTCAGGTGCACTCATGCCAGGCCCAACTCGTCCACGCCCAGCGCATACAGGTCATCCGCCCCCTGCATGGCGTGGTCCAAAAGTGCCTTATGCTCGGGCAACAAACGGTTGATATAAAACCGGGCCAGCTTGCTGCGGGGGCCGTTTTCGCCCTCGGCCACAGCCGCCCGCAGGTGGTAATAACCGCCCAAAACCCGCGCGTAGGCGCTCAGAAACGGCACCGCGCCCGCAAAGCGCTCGGTGAGGTCTTTCTGGCTGACCATCCACTCGGTCGCCTCGCGCAGGGTCTCGGTTGCGTCCCACAACAGCCCGGCCATGCGCGGACGCGTGGCGCGGGCGGCTTCGGCGAAAGCCTGCATCTCGTCCACCAGCCCGTGCGCGGCCTCGCCACCGTCCATCAGCTTGCGCCCCACAAGGTCCATCGCCTGAATGCCGTTGGTGCCTTCATAGATCGCCGTGACTCGCACATCGCGGCTGTATTGCGCAGCACCCGTCTCCTCGATAAAGCCCATGCCGCCGTGCACCTGCACGCCCATTTCGGCCACCTTGATCCCGGTGTCAGTGCCAAATGCCTTGGTGATCGGGGTGAGCAGACCGGCCCGCGCCTGCCACTCGGCTTCGCCGGTGGCATGGGCCAGATCAATCGCCACCGCATTGGCCAGCGCAATCGCGCGCGCCGCGAACACCTCGGCCCGCATGGTTGTAAGCATCCGGCGCACATCGGCATGATCCACAATCGCCCCGCGCCCCCCGGGCGTGGCCCCCTGCTTGCGCTCGCAGGCATAGGCCAGGGCCTTCTGATAGGCCGCTTCGCCTACGCCGATCCCCTGACATCCCACACCAAGGCGGGCATTGTTCATCATGGTGAACATCGCCGCCAACCCGGCATTGGGCGCCCCGACCATCCAGCCCGTCGCGCCGTCATATTGCATCACGGCCGTCGGGCTGCCGTGCAGACCCAATTTATGCTCAAGGCTCACAACCTTGAGGCTGTTGGCCACACCGGCCTCACCGTTTTCATCGGGAATGAACTTGGGCACCAGAAACAGGCTGATCCCCTTGGTGCCCGCGGGCGCATTGGGCAGGCGCGCCAAAACCAGGTGGCAGACATTTTCGCTAAAATCATTGTCCCCCCAGCTGATGTAAATCTTCTGGCCGGTCACCGCATAGGTTCCGTCTCCGTTGTCCTCGGCCTTGGATGTGAGCGCGCCCACATCACTGCCGGCTTGCGCCTCGGTCAGGTTCATTGTCCCGCACCAGGCCCCCGAAACCAGCTTGGGCAGATAAATCGCCTTGATCTCGTCAGATGCATGATGCTCCAGCGCCTCGATCTGGCCCTGGGTCATCAACGGGTTGAGCTGGATACTCAAACAAGCGCCGCTCATCATTTCATTGACCGCCGTTGTCACCGTCATGGGCAGCCCCATGCCCCCATATTCGGGGCTGGCGGCCACCGACACCCAGCCGCCCTCGCGAATGGCGCGATAGCCCTCGGCAAAGCCCTTTGAGCTGCGCAGAACACCGTTCTCCAACCGCGCGGGGTCCTGATCGCCAAGCCGCTGGAGCGGGGCAAGCACCTCTTCGCACATCCGTCCTGCTTCGCTGAGAATCGCGTGGCTCAAGTCGTGCGTGGCCTCCGAAAACTGAGGCGTGGCACTGACCTGGGCATAATCCACCACATGTTCGAGAATATAATCATAGTCCTGGACCGGAGCTCGATACCCCATATGCCTCTCCTCATCTTTCAAAAGCGCCACTTGGCTTTGCCTACCCTCTCACTTACAAGCTTTCCCACCCCAGTTCTGCAATAACGCGGCGTCATGACTTTGGCCAAGACACATCTCCTGCCCGCCACGGACGCGGGCATCGCACAGGCCGCTGCCACGCTGGCCAAAGGCGGGCTTGTCGCCCTGCCCACAGAGACGGTCTATGGCCTCGGGGCCGATGCGCGCAACGGCACGGCCGTCGCCGGTATCTACGCAGCCAAGGGCCGGCCCAGCTTCAACCCGCTGATCGTGCATGTGCCCGATATCGCCGCCGCTCAAAACTATGTGCAGTGGAACGAGGCCGCCACGCACCTCGCCGCGGCCTTCTGGCCTGGCCCGCTCACCCTCGTGCTACCCCTGCGCGAAGGCCACGGCATCGCCTCGCTCGTTACCGCAGGCCTAGACAGCCTCGCCATCCGCTGCCCCGCACATCCCGTTGCGCGAGCGCTTCTGGCCGGTTTTGACGGGCCAATCGCTGCGCCCTCGGCCAACCCTTCGGGCAAGATCAGCCCCACCACCGCCGCGCATGTGCTCGGCGGGCTGGAGGGCAGAATAGAGGCCGTGCTGGACGGCGGCGCTGCCGCAATCGGGCTGGAAAGCACCATTGTGGGCCTCACCAGCCCCATCCCCACGCTGCTGCGCCACGGCACGATCACCGAGACCCAGATCAGCGCTGTGTTGGGTAGGCCGCTGGCGCAAGCCACCACCCCTGCCGCCATCACCGCGCCGGGGCAGCTCAGCTCGCATTACGCCCCCGAAGCCCACCTGCGGCTCAATGTGCAAAGCCCGCGCCCCGGCGAAAGCCTGCTGGGTTTTGGCCCCGTGACAGGCGCAACCTGCAACCTCTCGGCCGTGGGCGATCTACAAGAAGCGGCGGCAAATCTCTTTGCCATGCTGCGCAGGCTGGATGAAAGCGCGTCCCAAATTGCGGTCTCCCCCATTCCGGATGAGGGCATTGGCCGTGCGATCAACGATCGCCTTACCCGCGCCGCCGCGCCGCGCGCACCCAGGCAGGGCTAACCCGGCCCAGCAACGAGCGAAGTCAGGCATGACCGGCTGTGGCCGAGAGCAACAGCGGATCAACGCCCAGCGTCTTGAGCGCGGCGCTCCATTTTTCAGCTCCGCCTCCCGCAAAGACAAAGGCCGCATCCGCCGGTGCCGTCAGCCAGCCATTGGCGCGCAGCTCCTGCTCCAGCTGTCCGGCCCCCCAGCCGGCATAGCCAAGGCACACCAGGGCCTCGCGCGGGCCTGTGCCCGTAACCATATCCTCCAGCACATCCAGCGAGGCGCTCAAGCGCACCCCCTCAAGCACAAGGTGGGAGGACTGACCGGACACATATTCGCCAGAATGCAGCACAAAGCCGCGCCCCATCTCGACGGGGCCGCCAAAATGGACGGGGCGGCTGGCTTCGGGTGGGCCCAGCGAGAGCTGCTCGCACAGCGCCGCAAAAGAGACCTCGCGAGAGGGTTTGTTGAGCACAAGCCCCATGGTGCCATCCGGGGAGTGTTCGCAAATCAGGATCACGGCACGTTCAAAGCGCGGATCGCCTATCGCGGGCATGGCAATCAATAGTTGGCCAGTCAGATCACTCATGGGGCGCGGACCTCTGTGTTGCGGGTTGGGGCACCATAGCCAAGCCTGCACCCGCCTCACAAGGCCCGCTCTGTGGTGGCAGCGAAATCTTTCTCGCTGCTTTGTGAGTTGCCTGCGCAGCCGGTTTGGCGCATCAGAGGGGCATGAAACGCATTGTCTCTTATGCCCTGGCCACCTTGCTGGCCCTGTCAGCGCCGCTTTTGGCCAACCCCTATGCCGATAAGGCGCAGGCCCGGCTCTTGCAGGGCTGGGCAGAGCCCGACGGACAGCGGATAGCAGCGCTGGAGATCACCCTTGCGCCCGGCTGGCACACCTATTGGCGCGCCCCCGGCGATGCGGGAATCCCGCCCAGTTTTGACTGGCACGGATCGCGCAACCTTGCCCGGGTGACGCCCGAATGGCCCCGCCCTGAAATCTATCGCAGCAATGACATGCGCTCGATCATCTACACCGAGCGGCTGCTCCTGCCCCTGCGCATCACCCCGCAGGCCGCGCACCGGCCCATTCATCTCAAGGGGCGCCTTGAGATCGGCGTGTGCAAAGACATTTGCGTGCCCTTGCAGCTGGATCTGGCTGCAACCTTCCTGCCCAAGCAGCGCGGCGCCGTCACGCAGATCAAACGCGCACGCGAGACCGTGCCCACGCGCAGCAATGGGCTGCGCTGCCAGACAGAGGCGGGCGCGCGCGGGATCATTGTGGCGCTCTCCGGACCGGTGGCACCATTGGGCGGGCGCGAGGAGGCCGCTGTTGAAACAGGTGATCCGCTGATCTGGGCCACAGAGCCCGAGCTGATCCGCAAAGGCCCTGTCCTGACGGTCCGCACAGAGCTGGTTCATGCCCTCGGGGGGGCCTTTGCACTCAACCGCTCAGCCCTGCGCCTCACCCTGATCGGCGAGCGCCACGCCCTGGATATTCAGGGCTGTGATTGAGTGATCCGCCGGGCGGCGGCAAGGCCGACAAGCGCCACCAAAACGACGATCACACCGGCCCCGCCCAAAAACAGCGCCAAAGCCGCAGCGGCACTATCACCGAGGGTCGCAAGCGGTGGGGCAAGCTGCCCCACCAGCGCAAACCAACCCAGGGTCAGCACAAACCAAAGCCCGATCAACCCCGCTCCGGCCACGACAGGGGCCTGAACGGCCCGGGCAGAGCGCGCCCGAAGGGCGCGGCGCAGGCTCTTGATCTGCTTTGAAAAATCCGCCTGCATAGCCATAAGCGAAGGCACCACCAGCAACACCAGAACCATGCCAAAACCGAGCCCGTAAACCAGCGTGATCACCGTGGGCTTGAGAAACTGCGCCTGCTGGCTGGTTTCATACAAAAGCGGCGCAAGCCCCAACACGGTGGTGAGGGTGGTCAGAAGCACCGGGCGCAGCCGGTCCACCGCGCCATCCACAATCGAGGGAATCAACCCGCGCTCCTCGGCATAGTCATCAATGGTGGTGATCAAAACAATCGAGTCGTTGATGATGATCCCGGTCATCCCCAGCAGGCCCACAACCGTGAACATGCTCAAGGGCACATCCCAAGCCGCATGGCCATAAATCGTGCCCACAAGCCCGAAGGGAATAATGGCCATCACCACAGCCGGCCGCGTCCAGCTGGCAAAGACCCAAGCAAGCACAAGGTAGATCCCGACAAGGCACAGGATAAAGCCGGTCAGCGCATCATTGAGAAACGCATCTTCCTGCTCAGACAGCCCCGCCAGCCGCCACTCCACCTGATAGCGCGCGGCAATTTCGGGCAGAATGGTCTCTTCCAGCGCCAGCATGATCTCGGCGGCGCGGTCGGCGTCATCTTCGGAAATATCCCCCGTCACAGAAACCGTGCGCAGCCCGTTTTCGCGCCGGATGGTCGAGAAGCCCGCCTGTTCGCGCAGGCTCACAATATCGCTGAGCGCCACATAATTGCCATCCTGCGCCCGCAGCTGGGTGCGATAGATGAAATCGGCCGTCACCTCCGCCTCGGGCAGCTCCACACGAATGCTCGCCGAGCGGGCACCGTCCGGATAAGTGGCCGCTTCCAGCCCGCTGAGACGGTGGCGCAGCTCGCGCCCCACCCCGTCAATGGTAAAGCCCAGCGCCTGTCCGCGCGCATTGAGATCCAGCACAAACTCGCCCTTGTCATAGGCCAGATCGTCCTCCACGCCACTCACTTCCGGGTATTGCGCCACAGCCTCTTTCAGCGCTTCGCTGGCGGCCTTCAGCGTGCTCGCCTCTGCGCCAAAGAACTGCACGTCCAGCGCACTGCCCCCCGGCCCCGAACGCCAGCCGCGAAAGCTCACCGTTTCCAAAAGCGGATGGCTGGGCAGGCGGTCTTGCAGCTCGGCCAAAAAGGCAAAGCTCGAATAGGGCCGCAAATCTGCGTCAATCAGCTCAATCGCCACCGCGCCAAGCTCGTCGGGCTCCTTGGTGTCTGCCCCCGCCAAAGGCGGCCAGGTGTTGCCACCCACCTGCGCCAGCACATAGTCAATCGGGTTCACCCCACCGTGCTTTTCGGCATATTCCGCGCCCAGCTCGTCGACAGTCTTTTGCAAAAGCCGCATCACCTCGAAGGTGTCCTCACGGCTCGCACCGGGAACCATCGCGAAATTCCCCGAAATCGAGGAGCGCTCTGGCGCGTTGAAAAAGCGCCACTGCACATCGCCGCGCACAAACAAGGCCACCTGCCCCGCCAACACCACAACAACAGCGGCAAATACAGGGTAGCGCAGCCGGATCACCCAGCCCATCAATGGGCGGAACCAGCGCTCGCGCAGATATTCAAAGCCACGGTTCACAAAGCGGCTGGGCAAATCATACCAATGATCTACAAACGCGTGTTTGAGAGAATGCGCCATATGGTTGGGCAGAATGAGAAAACACTCCACAAGGCTCGCGAGCAGCACCACAACCACTGTAAAGGGGATGTCCGAAATAAGGTCGCCAAAGCGCCCCTCCACAAAGGTGAGCGCAAAAAAGGCAATCACCGTGGTCAGCGTGGCCGAAAAGACAGGCATGGCCATGCGCCTTGCGGCGTTCTCGGCGGCCTCCACAGGCCCCTCGCCATATTTCCTGAGCCGCGCATCCGCGTGCTCGCCCACCACAATGGCGTCATCCACCACTATCCCCAAGGTGATGATCAGCGCAAAGAGCGAGATCATATTGATCGTCAGCCCCCAGGCAAACATCAGCGCCACAGCGGCGAGCATGGCCACAGGAATACCTGCCGCCACCCAGAAGGCCGTGCGCGCATTGAGAAACAGGAACAACAGCGCCACAACCAATGCGAGGCCCACAAGCCCGTTGTCCAGCAGAATGTCCAGCCGCCCGGTGATGGCCTCGGCCCGGGTGCGGATCAGATCCACCGACACCCCGGGTGGCAGGGTCGCTTCCAGCTTCGCCGCCACATCCTCGACCTGCCGCTGAATCCCGATCGCATCGCCACTGGCCGAACGGTCCACCCGCACCGAGATCGCCGGGTTTTCGCCCACAAAATAGCTTTCTCCGCGCAGCGCGCCCTCAACCTCGATCTGCGCCACATCGCCGATGGTAAGCTTGGAGCCATCCTCCAGCGCCTTGATCACGATCTGGGCAAGCTGTTCGGGGCTGCGCTTTTCAACCCCGGTGCGCAGCCGCGCATTGGCGCCGGTGACATTGCCAGCCGGGTCAGCCTTGACCTCTTCGGCAATGGCCGCCGCGATCTGGGCAAAACTGATGTCATGTTCCATCAAGCTGCGGGTGGGCACAATCACATTGGTCTTCTGCCCGGACACCCCGCGAATGGTGGTGCGTGTCACACCGGCCTGAAAGAGGCGCGCCACAAATTCATCGGCAAAGCGCGCCAGCTGCTCCGCGCCCACCGGCCCGGTGATGACAACATCGGTCACCCGGTCGCGCCAGACACCGCGCTCTACCTTGGGCTCGTCGGCTTCCTCAGGCAGCAGCGTGACAAAGTCCACCGCCGCCTGCACATCATCGGCGGCCCGTGCCATATCCCAGCCCGGCTCAAAATCCAGATCAATCCGCGCGCGCCCCTCGCGTGAGGTGGAGCTGGCCTCCGCCACCCCCTCCACGGCAAGCAGCGCCGGCTCAAGCACCTGCACCACGCCACGGTCCACATCTTCCGCCCCTGCGCCCTCCCAGGCAACCGTGACCGACACATTGTCAATAATCACATCGGGAAAGAACTGCGCCCGCATCCGCGGCATCGCCACAAGACCGGCCACAATCAGGCTGACCAACAGCAAATTGGCCACCGTCCTGTGGCGGGTAAAATAAGAGATCAGCGCGCCGATCAAACCCGGACCCCGCATCCTCAGCCCCCCATGCGGCTTTCAATCCGCTCAACCATCTTTGCCGGAACCTTGGGCGCGCGCAGCTGCTTGAGCAGCCGCTCCTGCACATCCTTGGGCATGAATTTATTGGCCTGCACAGCCGCCAGCAACTTGGCACGCCGCGCCTCGCTCAGCTCGATCATCTCAGGCGCCGCCGCCTCTGCGGGGGCCGCCGCCCCGGCCTCCACAGCGCTCACGCTGATGCCCGCGCCCAAAAGCGGCGTGCGCTTGGAGACAATCAGCCGCCCCTCAAGCTCGGGTGCGCGGATGATCACACTGTCGCCCTGCCGACGCAGCACCGCCACAGGCACAAGCTCCAGCCGCCCCTCCGGCCCAATGGCCAGCACCCCCGAATCCACGCCCACCGCCGTCGCGGCAATCCGGGCCACCGCCTCCAGAGGCGCTTCCACAATCTGCACGGCCACAAAATCGCCGGGCTTGAAGCCCTGCGCCCTGTCCAGCTGCGCAAACAGCGCCCGCCCGGTCTCGCCATCCGTATTGGCAGCCCCCGCGCGGCTGACAGTGCCCGTCGCCTCCAGATTCACCCCGAAATCATCGGAAACAGCCCGCAACTCGGCGCGCCGCAAACGGCCATCAGGGGCCAAGAGCCGTGCAAAATCCTGAGTGGACAGCCGGAACGCCACCTCCAGCGCCTCCGGATCAACCAACTCCCCCAACCGCTCGCCGGGGGTGACCAAACGGCCCTCCACCGCGTTGACGCTGGCCAGAACACCATCAAAGCGCGCAGTGATCTGCGTCTCCGCAAGCCGCCGCTCGGCCTCGTCCAGCTGAAGGCGCGCACGCGCCAGACGGGTTGCCGAGCTGTCCACCCGCGCCTCGGCCTGCGCCAAGGCCTGACGGCGGGTCAAAACCGCCGCTTTGGCCGCGCTGGCCGCAATCTCCGCAGCCTCCACCGCCGCATCCGTGCCCACATTGCGCGCCTTCAAATCCTTCTGGCGCACCAAGGCCCGCTCGCGCAGGGCCGTCTGTTCCTCGGCGTTGGCCAGCTCGTCGCGCGCCAAAACAAGCGCGCGGGCCGCATCGCGGGCCTCGGCCTCTGCATCCAGCAGGTCGGCCTGCGCGCGCGCGCGCGCCGCCTCGGCATCTGCGGCATCAATGCGCAGCATGACCTCGCCCGCCGCAAACCGCCCGCCCGCAACAAACTGCGGGCTCATGTAAACAATCATGCCCCCCACAGCCGGACGAATTTCAAGCCGTCGCAGGCTTTGCACTTCGCCATAGGCGCTGATCACCGGGCGCAGGGTCTGCGCAACCACCCGCTCTGCATTCACAGAGAAAACCCGCTCCCGCGCAGTCGGCACCCGCGCTTCGCGGCCCATGCGGTCTTCAATCGCGCCTCGCACCAGAATCGCCCCGAAGGTCAGAAGCCCAAGCGTCACCGCCAGAAGAGACAGCCCCGTCAATCCACGCTGCAAAAACCTCATTTATCGTCCCTTTGACATGATGCTCAGCCCCGCAAACAGAGCCCCTTTGGGCTATATACGCACGCGCCGGGGATTTCAGTCGAAATTCTTTTCAATTTTTGCTCCCGCAGTCTTGCGCCGCGCGCCCGGAGCGCTCACTTGCGCCGCTTATGCTCTTCCAGCCGCGGCATGATCTCGACAAAGTTGCAAGGCCGGTGGCGGTAATCGAGCTGCCATTTGAGGATGTCGTCCCAGCCGTCCTTGCAGGCCCCCGGGCTGCCGGGCAGCGCAAAGAGATAACAGCCCCCCGCCACACCTGCGGTGGCGCGGCTCTGAACCGCGCTTGTGCCGATCTTGCCAAAGCTGATCATGGTAAACAGCGTGCCGAAAGCGTCAATTTCCTTTTCATAGACATCCCGATGCGCCTCAACGGTCACATCTCGCCCCGTCAACCCGGTGCCACCGGTGGAAATGATCACATCCACCTCCCCGCTGGCCACCCATGCGCGCAGCTGCTCGGCAATTTCGCCGCGCTCGTCGCGGATAATCTTGCGCGCGGCAAGGTCATGCCCCGCCGCCGTGAGCCGCCCAACCAGCACATCGCCCGAGCGATCCTCGTCTGGCGCGCGGGTGTCGCTCACGGTCAACACCGCAATGCGCACGGGGATGAAATCTTTGCTCTCGTCAATCTTGCTCATGTCAACCTCGCCTTGAGTTCCAGCAAATCTGCCCAAGCCTCCCGCTTGCGCAGGGGCTCGCGCAGCAGCCGCTCAGGTTCAAACATCGGCAGCGCTGGCAGCCCGAAGGCCTGCGTCCAACGCCCCCTGAGCCGCGTCACGCCACGCTCCCCCAGCCCGACATCACACGCGATATTGCCCATCAAGACAAGCATGTCAGGCTTGGCCAGCGCCACATGCCTGGCCACGAAAGGGCGCATCATGGCAATCTCTTCGGAGCTTGGCTCGCGGTTATGCGGCGGCCGCCAGGGCAAGACAGTGCTCAGGTAAACATCCGCCTCCCGGCGCAGTGCAATCGCGCCCAGCATCTTGTCCAACAGCTGCCCCGCCGGCCCAACAAAGGGCAGGCCCGCACGGTCTTCCTCGCGCCCGGGGGCCTCGCCAATGACCATCAGCCGCGCGCCCTCGGTGCCATCGGCGAAAACAAGGTTGCGCGCCCCGCGCTTGAGCTCGCAATGCTCAAAGGCCGCCAGCGCTCTGCGCAGCTGGGCCAGGTCTTGCGCCGCGTCTGCCGCCTTCTGCGCCTCGGCCACGGCGTCAATCTTGAGCGCCTCCACATGCACATTCGCGGGGGCCACCGCCGGCACGGGCGCTGGCTTTGGCTTTGGTTTTTCGGCAAGCTCAAAGCGGTTCACAGGGGCCTCGCTCAGCGCCTCATCGGCGCCAAATGCGACCTGCCACTCCAGCGCTTCGCGCCACGCATGATACTCTGATGCCGATTCCATAAGCCAACTCTACCCCATCGCGTTGGCCGCCAAAACAGCGAATGACCGATTGCGCCAGAAGGCCCCAAGGCTTATAAGCGCAACAATTTTGAGAGGAGCTGCGCCCATGGGCTTTGCACATCGTCACCTGCTGGGAATCGAACAGCTCTCGCAATCAGATATCACCACCCTGCTCGATCTGGCCGACGCCTATGTGGCGCTCAACCGCTCTGCCAACAAACACTCCGAAGCCCTCGCGGGGCTGACGCAAATCAACATGTTCTTTGAGAACTCAACCCGCACGCAGGCCTCTTTTGAACTCGCAGGCAAGCGGCTTGGGGCGGATGTGATGAACATGGCCATGGGCGCCAGCTCGATCAAAAAGGGCGAAACCCTGGTCGATACCGCCCTCTCGCTCAACGCCATGCACCCGGATCTTCTGGTGGTGCGCCACCCGCATTCCGGCGCTGTCGATCTGCTGGCCCAAAAGGTCAATTGCGCCGTGCTCAATGCCGGAGATGGCCGCCACGAACACCCCACACAAGCGCTTCTTGATGCACTCACCATCCGCCGCGCCAAGGGCCGCCTGCACCGCCTCTCCATTGCCATCTGCGGCGATATCGCCCACTCCCGCGTGGCGCGCAGCAATATCATGCTGCTCGGCAAGATGGAAAACCGCGTCCGCCTGATCGGCCCGCCCACGCTCATGCCCAGCCAGATTTCAGAATTCGGCGTCGAGGTCTTTGACGACATGCGCGAGGGCCTTGCAGACGTTGATGTGGTGATGATGCTCAGGCTCCAAAAAGAGCGGATGGACGGCGGCTTTATCCCGTCTGAGCGCGAATATTACCACCGCTTCGGTCTCACAGCCGAGAAGCTCGCCCATGCCAAACCCGACGCCATCGTGATGCACCCCGGCCCCATGAACCGCGGCGTCGAGATCGACGGCGACATCGCCGATGACGTCACCCGAAGCGTGATCCAGGAACAGGTCGAAATGGGCGTCGCGGTGCGCATGGCCGCCATGGACCTCCTGGCCCGGGCCCAGCGCAGCCGCACAGCGGCGGACGAATCCTATGCCTAGCCACGCCGCAGCCCTCGCCGTTTTTACACCCAACCGCGGCACCTACATCCGCGAGCATGTGCTGCTGGCCGCCCTCGGGGCGCTGCTGCTGTCGGCTCTGCTCATCGCCCTTGACAACCCGCACCCCTGGACAGGGGTTGTCGGCTCGCTCCTCGCCATCAGCGCGCGCGGGGCCTATGCCATGCGCGAACAGCTCGCCATGGTCTGGACCCTCACAGAGACACAGCTCATCGCCCCGGACAAACGGGTGATCCCGCTGGCCGAGGTGGCCGATGCCCGCCATGTGTTCTCCGCCCTGCAAGTGATCACCCGCACAGGCGACAAATACCTCATCAAATACCAACCCGACCCCGCCGCAGGCGCCGCACAGATCCTTCAAACCCGCGATGCCGCTCTGAGCGGACAGGAGTGAGCCATGAAAACCCTCTTCACCAACGCCCAGCTGATCGACCCTGAAACCCAGAGCGAACACAATGGCTGGCTGCTGGTTGAAAACGGAACAATTCTCGCCAAAGGTCGCGAGGCAGCCCCGCAAGGGGCTGACGAGCAGCGCGATTGTCAGGGCTTTTGCCTCGCGCCGGGCATAGTCGATATTGGCGTCAAGATCGGCGAGCCGGGCGAGCGCCACAAAGAAAGCTATGCCTCCGCCGCCCGCGCCGCCGCCGCTGGTGGCGTGACAACCATGGCCATCCGCCCCGACACTTCCCCCGCCATCGACACGCCCGAGGCGCTGGAGTTCGTCAAGCGCCGCGCCAATGAAGACAGCGCCGTCAATGTCCTGCCCCTCGCCGCGCTCACCAAAGGGCGCGAGGGCCGCGAGATGACAGAGATCGGCTTTCTGCTCGATGCCGGGGCCGTGGGGTTTTCCGATTGCGACGCCGTGGTGACCAACACCAAAGTCTTCCAACGGGCGCTCACCTACGCCAGAAGCCTCGGCGCGCTGGTCATCGGCCACCCGCAAGAGCCCATCCTCTCGCAAGGCGCCGCCGTCACCTCCGGCAAATTCGCCACCCTGCGCGGCCTGCCCGCCGTTTCGCCCATGGCCGAGCGCATGGGCCTTGACCGCGACATCGCGCTCCTGGAAATGACCGGCGCACGCTATCACGCCGACCAGATCACAACCGCCCGCGCCCTGCCCGCGCTCACGCGCGCCAAACGCAACGGGCTGGACATCACCGCCGGCACCTCCATCCACCACCTCACCCTCAACGAGCTCGACGTGGCCGACTACCGCAGCTTTTTCAAACTCAAGCCGCCCCTGCGCAGCGAGGATGACCGCCTCGCCACGCTGGAGGCCGTGGCCTCCGGCCTGATTGACACGATCAGCTCCATGCACACCCCGCAAGATGAAGAAAGCAAGCGCCTGCCCTTTGAGGAAGCCGCCTCCGGCGCCGTCGCTCTGGAAACATTGCTGCCCGCCGCCATGCGCCTTGTCCACGCGGGCGGGCTCACGCTGGCGCAGCTCTTCCGCGCCCTCGCGCTCAACCCCGCCAAGCGCCTCGGCCTGCCCGCAGGCCGCCTGAGCAAAGGCGCCCCCGCCGATCTGGTGCTGTTTGACCCAAACAAACCCTTCGTGCTTGACCGCGCAACGCTCTTGTCCAAATCCAAAAACACCCCCTTTGACGGGCAGCGCCTGCAAGGTAAGGTGATGGCAACTTATGTTGCCGGCAAAAAGGTCTTCGGCTGATGCCCCTGATAGAACAGTCCGCTGCCATTCTCGCGCTCTGGGCGCTCCTTGGTTATCTGCTTGGCTCCGTGCCCTTCGGGATGCTGCTCAGCCGCGTGATGAACCTAGGTGATCTGCGTAGCATCGGCTCGGGCAACATCGGCGCGACCAATGTTTTGCGCACCGGCAACAAGACAGCCGCGCTGCTGACCCTTCTGCTTGACGGGGGCAAAGCCGCCGTGGCCGTCCTGCTGGCGCGCGCACTGGCGGGCGAAGATGCTGCACAGCTCGCAGGTCTCATGGCCTTTTTTGGACATTGCTTTCCGCTCTGGCTGCGGTTCAAGGGCGGCAAGGGGGTGGCCACATTCTTCGGCCTGCTGCTCGCGCTCAACCCGCTGGTCGGCCTCGCCTGCTGCGCCACATGGCTGGCCGCCTTCGCGCTCTGGCGGATCTCCTCGCTGGCCGCGATCACCGCAGCCAGTGCATCAACCGTCTGGATGGCCGCATTGGGCGCACAAACAATCCTGCTGCTCGGCATGGCGCTCACCGTGCTGGTGTTCTTCACCCACCGCGCCAATATCGACAGGCTGCGCGCCGGAACCGAGCCCAAATTCGGCAAGAATTGAGCGCCGCCGATATGCAACCTGCGAGCTGCGCACGCTGCATTCATTAATTTTCCCTTAAATTTGACCGGCATCACCCGGTGCACGCATGGTGCACGCAGTGTGCACGCTTTTCACCCCCCCCTTTTTGGGGGCAGCAAACCGCGTTAACCCGACCGTGCGCTAGTAGGAATAATCCGCGTAAATCCGGCTCATATCACCGCCCCAATCGCTCTCAAACCGGCGCAAAAGCTCGTCCGCAGGCACTTCGCCACTGTCCAGGGATTCCTTCAAGGCACTCAGGAAATGGGTCTCATCTGGAATCATCCCGCCCGCCCCTGCCTGGCCGCGCGCCTTCAGGCCCGCCTCTGAAATCGCCACAACTTCGCGCGCAAGATCATACATCTTCACACCGTGGGTCTCGGCCTGCAATCCCTGCTCTGAGGCCGCCACGCGCAGCGCCTCACGGGTCTCTGCATCCCAGGTTTTTGTGAGGTCCAAAGCCGCATCAAGCGCGCCCTGATCATACATCAGACCCACCCAGAAAGCCGGCAGCGCACAGAGCCTGCGCCACGGCCCGCCATCGGCCCCACGCATCTCCATATATTTCTTGATGCGCGCTTCGGGGAAGAGCGTGGTCAGGTGGTCTGCCCAGTCACTCAACGTGGGCATTTCGCCCGGCATGGCGGGCAGCTCGCCTTTCAGAAAATCCCGGAAGGACTGGCCCAAAGCATTGATATATTTACCATCTCGGTAAACAAAATACATCGGCACATCGAGCGCATATTCCACCCAACGCTCAAAGCCGAACCCCTCTTCAAAGACGAAAGGCACCATGCCGGTGCGCGCATCATCCAGATCCCGCCACACACGGCTGCGCCAGCTCTTGTGGCCGTTCGGCTTGCCCTCAAAAAAGGGAGAGTTGGCAAAGAGTGCGGTCGCCACCGGCTGCAAGGCAATCGCCGTGCGCAGCTTTTGCACCATGTCGGCCTCGGAGGCGAAATCAAGGTTCACCTGCACGGTGCAGGTGCGCCGCATCATGTCACGCCCCATCGTGCCGACTGTCTGCATGTAATCATTCATCAGCTTGTAGCGCCCCTTGGGCATGAGCGGCATCTGCTCATGAGTCCAGATGGGCGCCGCGCCGAGGCCGATAAAACCCACGCCCACAGCGTCGGCCACGTCTTTCACTTCCTTGAGATGAAGGTTCACCTCGTCACAGGTCTGATGGATGTTTTCCAGCGGCGCGCCCGACAGCTCGAGCTGCCCCCCCGGCTCAAGGCTCACATTAGCCCCATCCTTTTGTAAACCAACGATATTTTCGCCTTCCAACACAGGCTCCCAGCCGTGTTTGTGCTGCAAGCCTTCCAGCACCGCCCGCACCGAACGGGTCCCCTCGTAAGGAATTGGTAACAAACTGTCCTTACAATACCCAAACTTCTCGTGCTCCGTGCCGATCCGCCAGTCGCTCTTGGGTTTGCAGCCATCCGCCATATATTCGGCCAGCTGCGCGTAATGTTCGATCGGGCCGCCGCCGGACTGTGGAATAGACATGTGAGTGCTCCGATGTGTTCGCGTGAGAGGTTAGGAGTGCAGCCGCGGGCGCGGGGTGTCAATGCGCACTAAAGTATCTTTGCGCCAAATCACGCGCGCGTGACCGTCGGCCCCGCGTTGCGCGGCCAGCAATTGCTCGGGCGATAACCCGGGCAAAGCCGCAAAGGCGTCAAACAGCTGCGCCGCCCCGGCGGCGTTGACAGGGATCACGAGCTCAGGCTGGCCGGCTTGCCTGAGCCGCCAAACTGCCGTGTGCCGCCCTTGCGTTACGGCCCGGTCGTCATATAGCAGCTGCGACAGTTCGCGCACCGCAATCATGCCACCACCTTGGGGCGCAAAGTAACTGATCTGGCCTTCGTCCACCTCGACGACCCCAAGCCCGCCCTCGCCGCGCGCGAACCAAACCCGCTGCAAGAGCGCAAACAGCAAAAGGGCCGAAATCAACATCACGATCATACCGAGCCACGGCAACAAGCCGAAGGAGAAAAAGACCCAGTATCCGCCCAACCCAAATGCCCCGCCGGCTATGAGCACCTCCTTGTATTTGCTCAGAAATTGCGTTGCCTCGGGCCGGATAAAGCTCACACCCAATCCCCCAACGCCTGCTGCCACAAGGCCATCGCCGCCACAGCCGCCGTATCGGCCCGCAAAATGCGCGGCCCAAGGCTGACAGGATGCGCGAACGCCGCCGCATGTAGCCGCGCGCGCTCAGACGCCGAAAAGCCCCCTTCAGGGCCAATCAGGATGGCCCATGGGCCTTTGGCGAGGCCAGCCATCAGGCTGGACGAGCCCACCAAGGCCTCATCGCAAAACAGGATCTGCCGGCGCGTGTCCCACCCATCCAACACTGTAGAAAGCTTATGCAAATCAGTTACTTCTGGCACAAATGTGCCGCCGCATTGCTCTGCGGCCTCAAGCGCATGGGCTTGCAAACGGTCCTGCCGGATGCGCTCGGCATTGGTGAAATCTGTCTGCACAGGCACGATCTTGGCCGCGCCCATCTCGGCGGCTTTTTCAACGATGAAATCGGTCCGCGCCTTCTTGATCGGCGCAAACATCAGCCAAAGATCAGGCGGGGTCAGCTGCGGGCCACGCTGCTCAACGCACAAAAGCTGCCCGCCACGTTTGCCAGCCTCCACAACTTCTGCGAGCCACTCGCCATCTTTGCCATTAAAAACAGCCAGTTGCGCACCAAGCTGTTGGCGCATCACGCCAAAAAGGTAGTGCGCCTGCGCTTTATCCAAAGCCAGCGATTGCCCCGCCCCCAACGGGTGATCTACAAACAACCTGATTTTCACATCTCTCATAGGCAAAACATATGAGCAGCAACGCAAAGAAGCCAGAGCAGAACGGACAGGTTTCCGACGCCGTGAAAGGCAATTGGGTTGATCGCTACGCCCCTGCGCGCACCCGCCCCTATTTGCGCCTCTCGCGCGCCGACCGGCCCATAGGCACCTGGCTGTTGCTCATCCCCTGTTGGTGGGGGCTCTTGTTGGCCATGCTGCATGACAGGCTCGCAACCTGGCATGATCTGTGGGTCTTCACAGGCTGTGCCCTCGGGGCGTGGCTCATGCGCGGCGCGGGCTGCACCTGGAATGACATCACCGACCGCGACTTTGACGGCGCCGTCGAGCGCACCCGCTCACGGCCTATTCCCTCAGGTCAGGTCACTGTCCGGCAGGCCCTAATCTGGATGTGTCTTCAAGCACTTATCGCCTTTTGTATCCTGCTGACGTTCAATATGGCTGCCGTCTGGCTTGGTATTCTCGCGCTTGTTCCTGTTGCGATATACCCCTTTGCCAAGCGCTTCACCTGGTGGCCGCAGGTCTTTCTGGGCCTTGCCTTCAACTGGGGTGCGCTGTTTGCCTGGACAGCCCATCGCGGCACGCTGGAGGCCCCCGCGCTCTATCTCTATCTCGCCGGGATCGCTTGGACCCTGTTTTACGACACAATCTATGCCCATCAGGACAGCGAGGATGACGCGCTCATCGGCATCAAATCCACGGCACGCCTTTTTGGGAGCCAGACCCCCATGTGGCTCAGCCGCTTTTTGGCCGCCACAGTCACCCTGATGGGGGTTGCCTGCCTGTCCGCACTTCTGAACAGCGACACAGGCCCGCTCTCCCTTGTTCTTGCGCTGGCCGGGGCCTGCGCAATGGGTTGGCATTTACTTTGGCAACTCAACCGCTTTGATCCGGATGATTCCACAAGGCTTGTGGCTCTTTTCCGCTCAAACCGTGAGGCCGGGCTGATCCCCTTGCTGTTTTTCGCCGTCGCGCTCTTAGTGTGATTGAAACCTCTCCTGTCACCGCTTAAGAGAAGGCCAACAACCGCTGAAAACAGGTCTAATGCGCGTATCATCCTTCCTTATCCTGACAACCACATTTGCTCTGGCGGCTCTCTTGTCTTTCTTTGCGGCCAGGTTTTCTGTCACCCTCGTTGAAGAGACATCGGAGTATAGCGTCCGGCAAGCGCTTGATTTACAAGGGCTTACATGGGCGGAGGTTGAGGCGAACGGCCTGCAAGTCTTGCTGATCGGCACTGCCCCTTCCGAGGCCGATCGCTTTGTTGCCATCAGCACTGCCGGCACCGTGGTTGATGCGGCGCGCATCATCGACGACATGGATGTCACGGCCTTGGCAGCTCTGGCCGCGCCACGTTTTTCCATTGAAATCTTGCGCAATGACCGCGAAGTTTCGCTGATCGGGCTGATCCCGGCCGGTGCCGACCGTGCGGATCTTCTGGCGCGCCTCGGACGTATTTCCAACAATGAAGACATTGCAGATCTCTTGGAGAGCGCTGACTATGACGTGCCCGATGGCTGGGAGAATGCCGTTGATTTCGGACTGCAAGCGCTCGAGGCCCTGCCGCGCTCAAAAATCTCGATTGACGCACGCTCTGTGAAGGTCACGGCCATGGCCGACAGCGCGGAACGCAAACGCAAAATTGAAAACAGCCTGACGCGGGATGCGCCTTCCGGCTTGCGTGTGGGGTTTGAAATTTCCTCACCAAGACCAGCTATCACACCGTTTTCATTGCGGTTTTTGCGGGATGAGCAGGGCGCGCGCTTTGACAGTTGCTCCGCGGACAGCGATGACGCCCGCTCCAAAATCTTGGGAGCCGCGCGCAAAGCCGGACTTGTCGGTGAGGCAGAGTGCCAGATCGGCCTGGGCGTGCCCTCCCCCAACTGGGCAGATGCGGCCGCTTTAACGATCGCAGCGGTCGCGCAGCTTGAGGGCGGATCTGTTACGTTTTCGGATGCCGACATTACCCTTATTTCTCCCGCCGGCACCGATCAACGCGACTTTGACCGCATCATTGGCGCTTTGGAGAACAGCCTACCAGAGGTATTTGCTCTGCACGCCGTCCTCACCCCAGACCCCGCAGACACCAGCCAGGGTCCGGCAGAGTTTATTGCCACACTGAGCCCCGAGGGCCTTGTCCAACTCAACGGCCGGCTCAATGATGACAGCGTCGCCCAAACCGCGGAAAGCTTTGCAACCGCCCGTTTTGGCAGTGCAAATGTCAGCAATCGCGCGCGCACCGATGCGAGTTTGCAAAACGACTGGCCTCTGCGGGTTTTGTCAGGGCTTGAAGCCCTTTCACTTCTGTCTCATGGGTCGGCCAGAGTCACGGCCGAAGACCTTATCATTTCCGGCAAGACAGGCGATAAGTCTGCCCGCGCGGCAATCACAAATCTTCTGGCTCAAAAGCTTGGCGAAGGCGCCCGGTTTTCGGTCAATGTGGCCTATCTGGAAAAGCTTGATCCCGTTGCCAGCCTCCTCACACCGCAGGCCTGCGAAGCAGAAATCGCCGCCATATTGGAAAAGCGCAAAATCAGTTTTGAGCCGGGAAGCGGAACTGTGGACGCCAGCTCGCTCAGCACATTGGACGATATTGCAAAGGTGTTGAAGAACTGTGCCGACCTTCGAATGATTATCGCCGGTCACACAGACAGCCAAGGGCGGGAGGAGATGAACGAAACCCTCTCAAAATCGCGCGCATTGGCTGTTCTCAACGCCATGCGGGACCGCAAAATTTTGACCAGCGGCTTTGAAGCCATCGGTTACGGAGAAACCCGCCCGATTGCCTCAAACGACACAGAAGAGGGCCGCGAGGCCAACCGGCGGATCGAGTTCAAACTGGTGCCCCCGGAGCCGATAGAAAGCCCGCCAACCACTCTTGAAAGCTTTGAGAAAACCGAAACGAGCACCCCCACAGACGACACAACACCGAGCGAGGGCCAAGACCAATGACACGCACCGAGTTCATTTTTGCAACAGCCATTATCCTGTTCATCGCCTTCTGCATGGGCTGGTTTGTCAACTGGCTGGTGCATCGCTTCACGCGGGTGTCGCGGGGGGATATGGAAGAGCTGGAAAAGATGGCGCAAGAGCTGCATGAAGCAGAGGAAACCCGTGATCAGGCGATCACCTATCTTCAGCAGCGCGAAGCTGAAATGACAAACCAGCTCTCACAAACCGAGGCCGAGCTTGCTGCCGCCATGGAAGGGCTGCGCGATGCACGCCACGAAACCGAAGAAATGCGCGCCTATGTCGAACGGCTGACCAAGTCTGATAACTAGTATTTACAGAGACTTAAGCTAGAGAACCGCGCAAACCTTGCCAGCTCGGCTTGCAGGCGGTTTTGGCGCCCTGTGCCCCATTTCACATGAGGTTCAGGCCAGAGCTTTTGCAAATGCAATACGCCTGTCCGCCTGTCGGCTTTGAGGGCGACGCGCCCGACAAAGGATGTGCCTTCCAGGAGCGGATAGACGTAATAGCCCCATTTTCGCTGGGCCTCGGGAACAAAAATCTCGTTGCGATATTCAAATCCAAAAAGCCTCAGGCACCGCGCGCGGTCACGGATCGCGGGGTCAAACGGGTTGAGCAGCCGCATTCGCTGTGACGGGAGCGGAAGCTGCGCAGCACGGTGCAGCACCTCGGGCAATGACCAGAGCAAAACCTCGCTTTTATCGGCCATTTCCACCCGGATTTGAACCAGTCTCGACCTCGCCGAACTCAACCAGTCACGCACTTCTGCTGCGCTGCAAACCCCCCAAAACCGTTGCACCTCCCCGGCGCTGGCAAAGCCCAATCGCTCCAGCGCAGCCTGACAGAGCCAGTCAATCTGAGCCTCACGGCCCAGATCCTGTTCCCGGTAGGGCGCCGGGAAAACGCGTTCACTCAGGTCATAAAACTTCACAAATTTTTCGCGGTGACTGGTTGCGAGCTCGCCAGCATACCACATGTAATCGAGCGCCAGCTTATGTGGCGGGCGCTGCCACATGGCCTTGGGCCGGGGGCCTGCGCTTTCAAAGGCCTTTGTGCTCAAGGGACCTTCCCGCGAGATGCGGGCCTTTATCGCGGCACGCGCTTCAGCGTCTGGCATGGCTTTCCACCAGCCGGCGTTCAGAATTTTCTCGGCACGGCGCGCGAACTGAAGTGTCCACATGGGCAGAAAAGACATGGGGATGAGACTGGCGTCATGCGTGAAGTGTTCAAAAAAGTCTCTTTTTATCAGGTGGTTAAAGAGAGTTTCCGGCCTGTACCCTTGATTGCGGGACCAAAGAATATGATCATGCGCGCGCTCAACGTGGCGGATGGAATCCAGCTGAACAAACCCAAGCTTTTCAACAACTTGCAGCGTATCTAGGGGGCCAACGGGCGGTGAGAGAAGCCCGTGTCTTTCAAGCCAGAGAGAGCGTGCGCTGTGGTTACAAAGGCGTAACCTTTTCATTCTTGCCAGCGGGTCAGGGCTGTTTCGTCCTCATCACGCGCGGCAACCCAGCTCGCACCGTTCTTGCTCACTTCTTTTTTCCAAAACGGCGCGCGCGACTTGAGGAAATCCATCAAATACTCTGCGGCCTCAAAGGCATCCTTTCTGTGGCGCGCCGCTGTGGCGACCATCATGATCATCTCACCTGCGTGCATTTTACCGAATCTGTGAATGATCGTGGCATCTTCCAATGACCATTTGGTTAACGCATCCTGCGCAATCTGGCGAAGCGCCGCCTCTGTCATCCCCGGATAGTGCTCAATATCCATGTAATCGAGAGTGCCCTCAGGCGTGTCGCGCACAACACCAGTGAATGTCACAACAGCCCCGGAGGCACTTGTTTTATTTGCAAAAACAACGCTTTCAAGACCAAGATCAAAGGGCTCTTCCTGAACACGAACTTCCATCTATCCCCCCGTCATCGGCGGGAAAAAAGCCACTTCACGCACACCGGCCAGGGACGCGTCAAAATTGCTCAACTCCTGATCAAGCGCCACGCGCAAGGCGGAAATATCGGCAAAAGCCGCTGCATAGCGTGCCTCGCGCGCGCGCAGCTCCTCCACAAGGTCCAAGACAGTCCCAGCCGAGCTTTGGACCGTCTCTCTTGGCACACCAATGCGCTCTCGCACCCAGGCAAAATATAGCACATCCATCGCTTATTCCTTCAGGTGTGGCATTGATTTTTTGAAATAATCCCAGCCCGTCAACACTGTCAGAACAGCCGCGCCCCAAAGCAGCACAACGCCGATCTGACCGGCCCAATACATGCCCACGGCTTTCCAACGCAGCCCTTGAATGTCTTCTTCGCGGCCGCTGATGATGGCGTCAAAAAGCGCATCATCCATACCCCATGAGGCCATGACAAGGTAATGCTCAAAGACGCCTTTGGAAAAAAGCACTGCAATTGCAACCATTTGCAGGGTGGTTTTCCACTTGGCGAGCCGCGTAACCTTGAGGGTGCCCGCCGTTTCGCCCAGAAACTCGCGCAAACCCGAAACAAAGACCTCCCGAAAGAGAATGACCGTGGCCGGCAACACAAGCCATGGTGTCCAGCTCGTGTCGGCATAGCCTATGATGATCATCAGAGCGATCACGACCATGGCTTTGTCAGCGATAGGGTCCAGCATGGCCCCAAGCTTGGTTTCCTGCTTCCACATGCGCGCAAGGTAGCCGTCAAACCAGTCGGTTATCGCGGCGCTCACAAAGAGGATCAGGGCAAACCAATCGGCGTAAGGCCTTGTAAAATATAAAAACATAACCGCCACAGAGGGGGCAGCCAACAGGCGCAGGGCCGTGAGAATATTGGGTATGTTCCAAACCATTATGGATTTCTTTTAGCCCGCTTTGGGCCTTGGTAAAAGTGGCAATCTTCGCTGTGGGGCTGGCTGTAGGGCTACCTGTGCATACCACAGTATGGACAGCCCGTAGGGCAGCGCGCCGCTGTGAAGGTTCGTTAAGGTCTGGTTGGCAAATTGGGCAAGACAGCAAAATACGAGGTCTCAAATGCCACGCATGACAAAGCAGAGCGCGCGCGTCGAGCTCTTTGAACAGCTCAAAAGCTTTCAGGAAGAACTGGTCTTTGACTGGGTTGACCGCTCCTTACCCAAGGATTGGACCGGCTCGGTAAGCGCCTTTGGCCAGACCTGCCGCAAAGAAAAAATCTCGATCCGCCTGGACGAAGATATGCTCAGATGGTTTCGCAATCTTGGCCCGGGTTACCAAGTCAAGATCAACACGGTCTTGCGCATTTACTGGACGGCGCTGATTTCTGGCATGGTGAAGGCACATTATGACGATGACGATGTGACACCGCTCTTTGCGGAAATGATCCGGCGCAAGGCAGAGTTGAACCAGAAGAGGCGCGAGGAGTTCGGCTGGGACCACTGAGGCCCGCGCTCTGGCCTGTCAGCCTTTCTCGTGAAAGTGATCGTAGATTGCTTCTGCGATCTTGTCGGAAATGCCCTCCACGGCCTTAAGATCGGCAAGTGCAGCGCGGCTGACAGCTTTGGCGCTGCCGAAATGCGCCAACAGCGCCCGCTTGCGCCGCGCGCCAACACCGGCGATCTCGTCAAGCGGGGTGATGCCCATGGCTTTGGAGCGCTTGGCCCGATGGGTGCCAATGGCAAAGCGGTGGGCCTCATCGCGCAAGCGTTGCACGAAATAGAGCACGGGATCATTGTGGCGCAGGGCGAAGGGGCGCTTGCCGGTGCGGTAGAATTCTTCTTTGCCCGCATCGCGATCAACGCCTTTGGCGACCCCCACCATGGGAATATCGGACACGCCCATTTTGTCCATAATGGCGCGCACCGCAGAGACCTGCCCAATGCCGCCATCAATGAGCAGAAGATCGGGCCAGAGGCCCTCTGTCTTGTTTGGATCTTCCTTCATGAGCCGCTTGAAACGCCGCTCCAGCACCTCTTTCATCATGCCAAAGTCATCGCCCGGGGTATGGTTATCGCCTTTGATGTCAAATTTGCGATATTGGTTTCTCAGAAAACCGTCAGGACCAGCCACGATCATCCCGCCAACAGCATGGGCGCCCTGGATATGGGAGTTGTCATAGACCTCAATGCGTTGCGGCGGGGCGGGCAGATCAAAGGCCTCGGCCAGCCCTTGTAACAGCTTGGCCTGTGTGGCGGTTTCCGCACTTTTGCGCGCCAGGCTTTGCTCTGCATTGCGGGCGGCAAAGCCGACCAGCTCAGCTTTTTCGCCCCGTTGGGGCATCATGATTTCCACTTTATGCCGCACCTTTTCGCTCAGCGCTTCGGCCATCAGCTCCGGAGCATCAAGCGGGTGGGAAAGCAGCAGCAGGCGGGGCGGATCTTTGCCATCATAGAACTGGCCAATGAAGGCTTCCAGAACTTCGCTGGCTTCAATTTCTTCACTGCCCAAGCGCGGATAGAAATCGCGGTTGCCCCAATTTTGATTGGCGCGAATGAAAACCACCTGCACACAGGCCTGCCCCTTGTCCATATGCAAGGCGATCACATCGGCTTCGGCGGTGGCGCGCGGGTTGATGCCTTGCGTGCTCTGCACCTGTGTGAGCGCTTTGATACGGTCGCGCAGGGCTGCGGCCTTCTCAAACTCCAAAGTTTCGGAGGCGGCCTGCATTTCCTTGCCGAGTTTTTCCTGCAAATCGGTAGACCGCCCAGAGAGATAGCGCACCGCATCGCGCACATGCTCGCGGTATTCCTCGGCATTCACCTTTCCGACACAGGGGCCCGAGCACCGCTTGATCTGATATTGCAAGCAAGGGCGGGTGCGGCTTTCAAACTCGCTGTCAGAGCAATTGCGCAACAAGAAAACCCTCTGAAGCTGTGCCAGTGCGCGCGATACGGCCCCCGCCGAGGCGAAAGGGCCATAATAATCACCCTTCTCTTTCTTGGCGCCCCTGTGCTTTTTGATCATCGGGAAATCATGGCGGGTGACCAGAATATTGGGAAAGCTCTTATCATCGCGCAGCAGCACATTGTATTTGGGTTTGAGCTGCTTGATGAGGTTCTGCTCAAGCAACAGCGCTTCTGTTTCTGTTTTCGTGGTCAGGAACATCATGGTCGCGGTTTCGGAGATCATCCGGGCGATGCGGCCCGAGTGCCCTGTCGGACGGGCATAGCTGGAGACCCGCGCCTTGAGGTTGCGCGCCTTGCCCACATAGAGCACCCGCGCCTGGCTATCGAGCATCCGGTAGACCCCCGGCTCGCCGCTGAGCAGCTTCACATAAGCGGCAATCACCTGATGGCCCGTGGGGACGGGCTGTGGCTCGGTTTCGCTCATCTTTGCCCTTTCACGATTCGCCCTGTTGGCTGCAATGTTACCAAGGCGAGGGCAATAGAAAAGCTCTCCCCGATTCCTGTGGATAACTCTGAGTATAACCTCATGCGAACCAAGATTTTCCGTTGTATTTTGGCCATTTGGTTAATGTGCCTAAAAATTAGGCAGCTTACCAAGGTATTGATTTTGCGTGATTTTTTAATGAGAAATCTGCAAGACATTGGTTTTATTACATTTTTGTTAAGCTTCTTCACGCCAAAACCATCGCAGTGCAAAACTTGCGGCGCGAATGCTGTATTTGCCCTATTCGACACCCAACACATCTGGGGTTTGCCAAGCCAGATGTTGGCCACCGTCCACGCAAAGAAGCTGACCTGTGACCGCCGGTGCATCCAGAAAATAGCCCAGCGCCGCGGTGATGTCAGAGAGGTTTGCGCCGCGCTCAAGGACAGTGCTTTCGCGCTGTCGGGCAAAGTGGCTCTCGCTCTGACGCGCGCCTTGCAAGGTGGGCCCCGGGCCAATGGCATTCACCCGAATGGCCGGTGCAAGTCCCTGTGCGGCGGTTTGAGTCAGCGCCCAAAGGCCCATTTTGGCAATCGTATAGGTGCTGAATTCCGGCGTGAGCTTGCGCACCCGCTGATCAAGCATATTGATGATGAGCGCACTGGCCATAGGCTCACCGTTTTCATCGGTGCCCGCTGGCGGGGCCTGGCGCATGAAGGCCTGTGTCAACACATAGGGCGCACGCAGATTGGAGCCGATATGGCGCTCCCAGCTGGTGCGCGTGGCCGTGGCAAGCGTGTCGTATTCAAAGATAGAGGCGTTGTTGATCAGGCAGGTGAGCGGCTGACCCAGGGCCTCACTGGCGCGGGCAACCAGCGTTTCGGTGGTCGCCTCCTCAAGCAAGTCGGCCCCGAGCGCAACGGCCTGCGCGCCCTGTTCTCTCAACTCAGCGACCAGAGCATCTGCGGCCTGTGAAGAGCTGTTGTAATGCACCGCAACGGCAAAGCCCCGTTTTGCGAGATAGCGCACCATGGCTGCGCCAAGGCGTTGCGCGCCGCCAGTGACAAGGGCCGCGCTCATGCCATCACCACAATGGCAAGGTAGGCCAGATAGAGCCCGGTGAGCAGCACGCCCCACCCGCGGGTGATGTCGCGTTTGAAAAAGACAAAAGGCACCAGCAACAGCGAGGCGCCCAGCATGACCCAAAGGTCAAACTGCAAGAATTGCCCATCCACCGGAATATCGCCAAGAAGCGCCGTGATGCCAATAATCGCCAGCAGGTTGAACATATTGGAGCCAATCACATTGCCCAGAGCCACATCGGCCTGACGGCGCAGCGCGGCCATGACCGTTGTGGCAAGCTCGGGAAGGGATGTGCCCAAGGCAACAAGCGTAAGGCCGATGACCGTTTCGGTGACGCCGAACTCGCGGGCTATGTTTACGGCGCTGTCCACAAGGATATCAGCCCCCAGCGGCAAGCCGACAAGCCCCAGCGCGAGGAAGACAATGATCTTCCACCAGGGCAACTCTGGGTCTGCGCCTTCAAGCTCTTCAAGCGCCTCATCTTCCAGTGCCGCCTCGGCCGCGCGTGTTTCGCGGCGGTGATTGCGCGCGTGCAGGAAGCTGTCCGTGAGAACGGCGGCAAGCGCAGCGAGCAAGACAAGCCCCGCCCAGAAATCAAACACGCCCCGGAAGGCGAGCGCGATGAACAGGAGCGAGCTGGCGATCATGTAGATATAATTTTTACGGCTGTCACATTCGGAGGTGTGCATGGCCGCCAGAAGCGCCGGAAACCCCAGCACCATCAGGATATTGGCCGTATTGGAGCCCACAACATTGCCCATGGCAATGTCGGGTGCGTTTTCCATCACCGCCTTGATGGCAATCAAAAGCTCCGGCGCAGAGGTGCCAAAGGCCACGATTGTCAGCGACACCACCAGCGCCGGAATGCCAACCCTGAGCGCGAGATTGACAGCACCGCGCACAAGGCTATCGCCGGCCAGAAGCAAAATAACCAGCCCCAGAGAGGCAAGTAGCCAATCCATACTCTACCCTTTTGTTTTGCAGGGGCATGGCCCCTTGCCGATACGGAAGCGTTTGCACTTGGGGCAACGCTTGTCGGCGATTTGCTTTGCGCCAGGCACTTTGAGCTTCCCGAACATGGCCAACACGCCCATGGACACAAGAAAAAGTGTGACGATCTTGAATATCATGCGCTCAAAGCCCGTAGCGGGCATAATCTGCACGCTCCTCTAGGGCTGTGACGCCCTCGTTCACGAGCCCCGCGCCGAACCGCGCCAAAAACGGCTTTTTGCGGCCATAAGGGATCAGCCGGACGTTCTCGCCATAAAGCTCTTTGAGCTTGGGTTCGATATGGGCAATACCATCAATTAACCCCAGCTCAAGCGCCCGGCCCGCAAGCCAGAACTCGCCTGTGAAAAGCTCGGCCTCTGCATCAAGTTTGCGGCCGCGTCGGCTCTGGATTTGCGCAATGAAGAGTTTGTGCATGTCATCGAGGATTGCCTTGAGGCGTTTCACATCTTCGGGCTTTTCTTTCTGGAACGGATCCAGCGTCGATTTGGACTTGCCCGCAGTGTAAACCCGCCGCTCTAGCCCCTGACGGGCCAGAAAGTCTTGCGCGCCAAAGCCTGCCGAGATCACCCCGATCGAGCCAATGATGCTGCCGGCATCCGCCCAGATATCATCGGCGGCACTGGCCAGCCAGTAGCCCCCCGACGCGGCGACATCCTCTACAAAGGCATGGACAGGTATCTTCTTTTCTTCTGCCAGCCGGCGGATACGCGCGGCGATCAGGCCTGATTGCACTGGCGAGCCACCAGGCGAATTGAGAACAAGCGCCACAGCCTTGGGTTTGCCTTTGCGAAAGGCCTTTTCCAGCAGTGGGGCCAGCGCCTCATCAGAGAGCGCGCCGCGCGTGCCCGCTGCAATCCGCCCCGCAAGGCGCACAACAGCCACGCGCGGCTGGTTTTTCAGAAAGGGCAATTTGCGTATCATAGAGGCCCATGTAAAGCTGAGGGCGGGGCGAAACAAGGGAGCGGGCCCGCGCGGGTGCAGTGTTTTGGAAAAAAAGCCTGCTGCATGTGCTTTGCGCGCCTCAAGGCTTGAGCCGGTAGCCGGATTTGAAAATCCAGCCGATGGTCAGCAAACAGGCCCCCGTGAAACCGGCAATGGCCAGAAGAGACAGCCCTATGGGCACATCCGCCGCGCCATAGAACGCCCAGCGAAAACCCGAAATCAGATAGACCACAGGGTTGAACAGCGACACCGTCTGCCAGACAGCGGGCAACATGCTGATCGAGTAAAACGCGCCCCCCAGAAAAATCAGCGGCGTGAGCACCAGAAGCGGAATAAGCTGGAGCTGCTCGAAGTTTCCGGCCCAGATCCCGATGATGAACCCAAACAGCGCAAAACTGAGGCAAGTGAGCACGAGAAAGGCCATCATGGCCAGCGGGTGGGCGATTTGTAACTCGATAAACACCGAGGCCGTGGCCAGGATAACCAAGCCGATAAACAAGGCTTTCGTTGCAGCCGCCCCGACATACCCCAGCACGATTTCAAAGAAATTTACGGGCGCTGAGAGCAGCTCAAAAATGGTGCCAGTGAACTTTGGGAAATAGATGCCAAAGCTGGCGTTGGAGATGGATTGGGTCATCACCGACAGCATGATCAGCCCCGGTACGATAAAGGCCGCATAGCTCACCCCTTCTACCTGCTGAATCCGGCTGCCGATTGCTGTGCCAAACACCACAAAGTAAAGCGATGTCGAAATCACTGGCGAAATGAAACTCTGCACAAACGTGCGGAAAAAGCGGGTCATTTCCGCGGTGTAGATTGTCCAGATGGCCGACCAGTTCATGCGGCGTCCTCCGCTGAGGTCTCACGGGTGAGCCCGACAAAAATATCTTCCAGACTCGATTGGCGGGTCTTCAGGTCGGCAAGCTTGAGGCCGGCACCGGCCAAGTCGGCCAGCAGTGCCGTGATGCCTGTTGCTTCGCCGCTGGTATCATAGCTGTAAACAAGCGTGGCCCCATCATCTGCCAGCTCCAGCCCGTAGCCGGCCAGCGCTTGGGGCACTGTCGCGACGGGCTTGCGCAGCGAAATATACAGCTCCTTGCGCCCCATGCGGGCCATCAGGGCCGCCTTGTCTTCCACCAGCAACAAGGCGCCCTTGTTGATAACACCGATCCGGTCGGCGATGGCCTCGGCCTCTTCGATGTAGTGGGTTGTGAGGATGATGGTCACACCGTCCGCTTTCAGCTCGGCCACGATTTGCCACATGTCGCGGCGCAGCTCCACATCCACGCCCGCCGTCGGTTCATCCAGAAAAAGCACGCGGGGCTCATGCGCGAGCGCCTTGGCAATCAGAACGCGGCGCTTCATACCGCCCGAGAGCTGGGTGATGCGCGCGTGGCGCTTGTCCCAAAGCGAAAGCCGCTTGAGGATATTTTCGATCTTGGCCTCGTCACGCGACAAGCCAAACAGCCCCCGCGAGAAGCGCACAGCGTCGATCACCTTGGTGAAGGGCTCCAGCGCAATTTCCTGCGGCACAAGCCCGACAAGCCGGCGTGCGGCCCGGTAGGCCTCAACAATATCATGACCCCCGATCCGCGCCTGCCCGCCACTGGGCGACACAAGCCCGCAGAGCACTGAAATCAGCGTTGTTTTGCCTGCACCATTGGGGCCGAGCAGCGCCAGAATTTCGCCTTCGCCAATCTCAAGGCTCACCCCTTTGAGCGCAGCAAAGCCGCCGGCATAGGTTTTTTGCAAGTTGTCGATCTGCACAAACGCCATGCTCTGCCCTCCTGTTCGCGCCCTGACCCTACGCCGCGCGCGGCCCGAGCGAAACCGCCAAAAGCACATGGCCGGAAAAACCAGGCCCCGCGCGGCCCTCAGAGGGCGCTCAGTCTGGCACGTTATCCACGCCGCTGCTCCCCCAAGGATGGCAACGCAACAACCGGCGCAGGGTCAGATAGCCTCCTTTGAGGCCACCGTGTTTTTGCAGGGCCTCCAGCGCATAAGCCGAGCAGGTTGGATGGTAGCGGCACGAATGCCCCACCCAGGGGCTGAGCAGCAACCGATACAGGCGCACAGGCAGCGACAAGATAAAGGCCAGCGGGCTCATGCGCGGTGCAACTTTTTCAGCGCGTATGCGAGATCCCCCTTGAGGGCCTCAAAATCGCGGCTTGCCGTGGCGTCAAACCGGCCGATCAAAACATAATCAAAGCCCGCCTGCCCCGCCGACGGCAGAATCGCTCGCGCCACTTCACGCAGGCGGCGTTTGGCCCGGTTGCGCGCCACCGCATTGCCCACTTTCTTGGAACAGGTGAAACCAACACGCAAGGGGCCGTCATCTTCGCGCAGACGCGCCTGAACCATCATCCCTTTGGTGCCACATTTGGCGGCCCGCGAGGCTGCCAGAAAATCGGCCCGTTTCTTGAGAATGTCCAAAGATGTTGTCATGGAGAGGATTTTCACGCCAAAGAGACAATGTAACAAGTCAAAACCGCCTGAGCGCGCTCAAGCGGTTTGATTTCTGTTCGCAATCCGTGGCTCCCAAGGGAGCGCGACCAGCTTAAGCGCTGAGCGACTTGCGGCCGCGCGCGCGGCGGGCATTCAAGATCTTGCGGCCTGCTTTGGTAGCCATACGCGAGCGAAAGCCGTGGCGGCGCTTGCGGACGAGGTTGCTTGGTTGGTAGGTGCGCTTCATCGCTCCGTCTCCGAATTGTAAGGCAGGCAGGCGAGTCGCCCGGATGCCTCGTGAATACTTGAAGCCCGCTCTATAGGGGCCATGCGGAAGGCTGTCAAACCTGTTGCGCGCCGTTTCGGGAGAATTTGCAACAAAAACCCCAAACGCCTGCGGGAATTTGTTACAGTTCCCAAGAAATCCTTCTTCAAGGATCACGAAAACATGACCAGATGATCAAGGCCCCGTGAAGGGCTTGCTATGCCCCTTGGGTTTTGGGGCGATCCGGCGCAGGTATGTGCATCACAAAGCACCAAGGGACAAAGCACATGGACGCGACAGACCAACCAACCACATCTTCCAAGAAAGGGCTTTTCGCCCTTGGCCTCTTGGTGGTTGCCGCCCTTTTGGGGGCAATCTATCTGCGCGAATATCTGAGCTTTGAGGCCCTGCGGCAAAACCGTGCGGCGCTCATTGCCTTCCGGGATTCGTATTATTTTCTCAGTGCGCTCGGCTTTATCCTCGCCTATGCGCTCATTGTGAGCCTCTCGCTGCCCGGCGCTACGATTGCCACCCTGACGGGCGGATTTCTCTTTGCGACCTTTCCGGGCGCCTTGTTCAATGTGGCCGGTGCCACCTTGGGAGCCACAGGTGTGTTTCTTGCGGCCCGCTGGGGATTGGGCGCGCGGCTTGGCGCAAAGCTTGACGCGCAAGACGGCAAAATCAAAGTCATCAAGGACGGGTTGGACAACAACCAGTGGTCCATGTTGTTTCTCATGAGGCTGGTGCCGGTGGTGCCTTTTTTTGTGGCCAATTTGCTCCCTGCTTTTCTGGCCGTGGCTTGGCACCGTTTTGTGATCAGCACCTTTTTGGGGATCATCCCCGGTGCTGTGGTGTATACATCGGTGGGCGCGGGGCTCGCAGACGTGTTCGCGCGAGGCGAGAGCCCTGATCTGGGGATCATTTTTGAAGCCCATATCCTGCTTCCCATTCTGGGCCTGGCCGCACTTGCGGCCCTGCCTGTCTTGCTCAAGGCGCTGCGGCGCGAAAACACGCTCTGAGCGCCCCTGCCCTCCTCTTCTTTGAAAGGCCACATCATGGCACAAATCAAAACAGACCTTCTGATCATCGGTGCAGGCTCGGGGGGGCTTTCTGTGGCCGCAGGGGCGGCCCAGATGGGCGCCGATGTTGTCTTGCTTGAGGGGCACAAGATGGGCGGTGATTGCCTGAATTATGGCTGCGTGCCCTCCAAGGCGTTGCTTGCACAGGCAGCCGCAGCGCAGGCCCGTGGAGGCGCGAACCCCCAAGACTACAGCGCCGCACAAGCGCATGTGCGCAAGGTGATTGAAACAATTGCGCCGCATGATTCTGTAGAACGGTTCGAGGGGCTCGGCGTGCGTGTCATCCGGGAGTTTGGCCAGTTTATCGGCGCCGATACCGTGCAGGCGGGGCCCCACGAAATTCGCGCGCGCCGGATTGTGATCGCCACCGGGTCTGCGCCGCTCGTGCCTCCGATTGCCGGGCTTGACAGCGTGCCTTACCAAACCAACGAAACGATCTTCGAGCTGGCCGAGCGCCCCAAGCATCTGCTCATCATAGGCGGTGGGCCGATCGGGCTGGAGATGGCACAGGCGCATCACCGTCTGGGCTGTCAGGTGACGGTCATTGAGGGGGCGCAGGTTCTGGCAAAAGATGACCCTGACGCGGCCGCAGTCTTGGTGCAGGCCCTGCGCGATGAGGGCATCACCATCGAGGAAAACGCCCTGGCCGCCAAGGTATCGGGCGGCGACGGAGCGATTGAGGTGGCCGCACAAGACGGCCGCGTTTTCAAGGGCAGCCATCTGTTGGTCGCGGTGGGGCGCAAACCCAATATCGCAAAGCTCAACCTTGAAGCGGCAGGGATAGCAACACAGCGCGGCAGTATTGCTGTCAATGCCGCCCTCAAGACCAGCAACCGCCGTGTCTATGCCATCGGAGATGTCGTGGGGGGGCTGCAATTTACCCATATGGCTGGCTATCACGCCGGGATCGTGATCCGCTCTGCACTTTTCGGGCTACCCGCCAAGGCCAGCCAAGCCCATATCCCTTGGGCCACCTACACAAGCCCCGAGCTTGCCCAGGTCGGGTTGACAGAGGCCCAAGCCCACGCCCTGCACGGCACCAGCCTGGAGGTTCTGCGGGTGGAGTATGTGGGCAACGACCGCGCGATTGCGCAGGGAAAAACCACAGGGTTTGCCAAGGTGATGGTTGTGAAAGGCCGCCCGGTTGGGGCCAGCATCGTGGGGGAGCACGCGGGCGATCTCATCACAACCTGGGCCTTGGCGCTCGCCAACAATCTGAAAATGAGCCAGATTGCCGCCACGGTCGCCCCTTATCCGACCATTGGAGAGATCAACAAGAGGGTTGCCGGGGCCTATTTCTCTCCACGGCTGTTTCAGAGTAAGATGGTCAAAAGACTTGTGCGCTCGGTGCAGCGCTATTTGCCGTAAGAGGTTTTTCGGGCCATGATCAACACGCTCTCCGGGCGATTTCTGGTTTTGACGGTCATCTTTGTGATGCTGGCTGAAATTCTTATTTTCGTGCCTTCGATTGCGCGGTTTCGCGAAGACTATCTGTTAAGCCGCCTTGAACGTGGCCAGATTGCCTCGCTGGCGCTGCTGGCGGATGATATGATCGGACCCGAGCTGGAGGCGGAGCTGTTGCGCAATGCCGAAGTCTTTAACGTGGTGTTGCGCCGCAACGAGGCCCGCCAGCTTATCCTCTCTTCTCCCATGCCCCGCCCGATCTACCAGACCTATGATCTGCGCGACGCCCCGGCGCTGGTGCTGATCCGCGACGCCATGTTCCGGCTCTTTGACAGCGAAGACCGGATCATCCGTGTGATTGGGAACCCCGTGCGCGAGGCGGGTCTGCTGATCGAGATTTCGCTCGACACCCGAAACCTGCGGCTGGCCATGATCGACTACGGATTGCGGATTTTGGCGCTGAGTGCGGTGATTTCTGTTTTTACGGCGGTGCTGCTGTTTTGGGCCGTGCGGATGTTGCTCGTGCGGCCCATCAAGAGGGTTGTAGGAGATATTCAAGCCTATGCCGCAGACCCGGAGGACGCCAACAACATCATCAACCCCTCCGCCCGCGTCGCCGAATTGCGCGAAGCCGAACAAGCGCTGCAAAGCCTTGAAACGCAGTTGACAGGCGCGCTCAAACAAAAGGAACGCCTCGCACAGCTTGGGGCGGCTGTCGCCAAGATCAGCCACGATTTGCGCAATATTCTCACCACCGCCCAGCTCTTCACCGACCGTATCGAACTGAGCGAAGATCCAGCGGTGCAACGGATGGCTCCTAAACTTGTCGGCTCAATCCGCCGAGCTGTAAACCTGTGCGAGACAACTCTGGCCTTCGGAAAAGCCGAAGAGCCCGCGCCTCAGCTTGATAGCCTGCGCTTTGACCAGCTTGTCGCAGATGTTTTTGAGGCCGAACAGCTGGCCGGCGCGACACAGGCTATTTCCTTTGTCAGCGACGTGCCCGAGGGGTTTGCCCTGCGCGCAGACAGCGAGCAGCTTTACCGCGTGATCAGCAATCTGGTGCGCAATGCCCGCGAAGCTCTGGAGGGACGACATACCCAGGCAGAGGTGCGCGTCAACGCCATCAGAACAGCAGATGCCGTGACCCTCACAGTGACAGATACCGGACCGGGCCTGCCGGACAAAGCGCGCAAACATCTGTTTGAAGCCTTCCACGGCGGCGCCCGAAAGGGAGGGTCGGGCCTGGGGCTGGCGATTGCGGCCGAGCTCATCCGCGGCCATGGCGGCGAGCTGACGTTGCACAGCAGCGACGCCAACGGCACATGCTTTCGCATCTACCTGCCTCAATAATCTGCAAGCGCCACACAGATCATCCGCCATCAAAATCTCACAGGGCGTTAAATTTGAATTTTTGCGAAAACCTGCTTGCAAAGCCCAAGCGCAAGGCTTAATTGCCACCCTCACGGACCGATAGCTCAGCTGGATAGAGTACCTGACTACGAATCAGGGGGTCGGGGGTTCGAATCCTCCTCGGTCCGCCATTTTCCAAAATTTTAAAGACTGATCTGGCGGCAGTGCTGCTGAGCCTGCGCAAAGCCCGTAGCTTGCGTTATTTGTGGCTGTGCAACAGGCAAAGCGCCCACCTCTGGGGAGGCAGGCGCATCGCGTTGGTGTCTCTCCACATTCAGGCGAAGGCGTGGAGCATATGTTTGCGGGCCACATTTGCCCGTGCAAGCCCCCCGCGATAGGACGGCGCACGCATCCCCTTGTGGTCCTGCATCTCGAAAATCTCTGGGAAAAGGCTGAGCAGCTCTTTGGCTTCGCCCTTTGGCAGGGCCGCAAGCGCCTGCTGGCCCGGGTAGAAAGTTTCTGTGGCCACCCCGTCAGAGAAGATAACCTGATGGCCCTCTGTGAGAATGTGAATATAGGTCACAGTGCGTTTGCCATTGGCCACACGGGCATCAAACTGTGGATGTTCGGCCAAGAATTTCGCGCGGATAAACATCTCATGCTCGCCCAAAGCCCCTGCCAGAGCACGATCTCGGGTGATGCAACGGTGCTGTGGCGACAGAAGCATTGGTTTCTCATTGCCCAGACACCCTGGCTGCAACAAGATGGGGCGCAAATCAGGGTTGGCCTGCAACTCCGCCTGCTCCAGGGTCCGCTTTCCAATCCACAGGATCGGCTGCAAGCCATTGTCTGCCGTTTGCACAAGATCTCCTACGCGCAACGCCTCTACAGGCACTTCGCCGCGGGGTGTTGCAATGCAAATTCCGGGTGTGAAACACGGCACGATGTTCTCGATATTGGAGAACGACATGGTGCCCTCAAGAGTGCCCGCCGTGTCATAATATTCGACAGTGCCGTCAACTCCGTTGCCATCAGCATCAGCGCCGGAGAGGAGCACTTTGAGCGAGCCGCCAGCTGACGTGGACCCGGTGAGATCCAGTGTATCGTTATCGGTGCCACCGCTTCCACCATCGACCACATCACCGGCGTTTGCGAAGAATATATCGGCGCCGTCCCCGCCTTCCAGCGTATCCGCTCCCGCACCACCTGTGAGGACGTCATCGCCGGCGTCACCGCTCAGGGAGTCATCGCCAGAACCGCCATCCAGCGTGTCGTTGCCCAGCCCCCCGTGCAGCGTATCATCGCCAGCACCGGCGTCGATTGCGTCGGCGTTAGACCCGTCCAGCGCGTCATTGCCGTCAATTGCGTCGCCACCGGCGTCAACATAGGCCGCGTCAATGAGATCATTGCCGGCTGTGCCATCAACCACGCCATCCTGCGTGCCGGGGGCAATGCCCATGGCGGTCAGCGTGGCATAATCCAGTTGGTCGAGCGTGACGCCAGTTAGCGTCAGGCTCTCGCCGCCGGGGAAGCTCAGGATCGCATCGCCCGTGCCGTCACCGTTTGTATCAGAGATGGTCACATCATCGGTGGTGACAGGCGTTGTGCCGCCGTCCGAGGTCAGCCCGCTCAGATCGAGCGTATCGGTCACCGTATAGGTGCCATCGCCGTTGTCGGTGGGCATCTGGAAATCGGTGATCGTGTCGCTGCCCTCGCCATCGACGAGCACAAAGGTATCGTCCCCCGTGCCGCCTGTCAGCGTGTCGCTGCCGGTGCCGCCCAGCAGCGTATCACTGCCGTCGCCGCCGGAGAGCGCATCATCGCCCTCGCGGCCCTCAAACCGGTTGTCGCCCGCATCCCCCACGAGGGTATCATCGCCATAACCGCCAAGGACCGTTTCGAAGTTGGCGAAAGTGTCGCCCTCGGCCTGGCCACCAATGCCTGTTCCACGGGAGAGGTCTACGTCCACGCCGGCTGTGTCGTCACGGTAGTAAAGAACATCGTTGCCCGCGCCGCCATCGAGCGAGTCGGCCCCGTCCATACCACGGATGTAGTTGTCGCCCGCGTCGCCGGTGATGGTGTCATCGCCCGACCCGCCGCGCACATATTCAATGCCCGAGATCACATCTCCCTCGGCCAGACCGCCAGAGACCGTCTGGCTGGCGAGATCGACCGTGACGCCTGCGGTGTCATCGGCATAATCGACATAGTCCATACCGTCGCCGCCGATGATGGTGTCGGCCCCGGCACCACCACGGATAAAGTCATCCCCGGCCCCGCCGTCGATATAATCATCGCCGTCATAGGCGTAGAACAGGTTGTCATCGGCGTTGCCTGTGATGGTATCATCACCGCTGCCACCATAGACCCGCTCGATGCTGCTCAGCACGTCGCCTTGCGCATCGCCGCCCGAGGCTGCGCCTGTCTCAAGGTTGACATTGATGGCTGCGCTGTCGCGATAATCTGCGGTGTCTACACCTTCACCACCCTCGAGTGTGTCTGCGCCCGCCGCGCCCCGCAGGATGTCATTGCCAGCGCCACCATCTATAGAGTCATCTCCATCATAGGCGTAAATCAGGTTGGCTCCGTCGTCGCCTACCAGCGTGTCATCATGGCTTGAACCATAGGCGCGCTCGATACCGGTGTATACATCGCCCTCAGCGTCGCCGCCGCTGCCCGTGCCTGTGGCCAGGTTGACATCAACCCCTGCCGCACTGGTGCGGTAATCAATCGTATCGGTGCCCGCACCACCCTCAATGGTATCGGCCCCGTCACTGCCTCTGATCAGGTCATTGCCAGCGCCGGCGTCAATCACGTCGGCGTTGGACCCGTCAAGCGCGTCATTGCCGTCGATTGCGTCACCATCGGCGTCAACATAGGCCGTGTCGATCACATCGTTGCCGGCTGTGCCATCAACCACGCCATCTTGCGTGCCGGGGGCAATGCCCATGGCGTTTAGCGTGGCATAATCCAGTTGGTC
>NZ_CAKZKL010000016.1 GCF_937123735.1 uncultured Lentibacter sp. | reverse complement strand
GGTCTCTGTCACCATGGTGATTATGTTTACCTTGCTCAGCAAAATGAAGACCGGACCCAACAACAACACTTAACCACTGGGAGACACCACATGAAAAAGACACTTGCAGCCATGGCGCTTGTTCTGGCCAGCCCCGCCTATGCGGATGGTGCGCTGAACATTTATAACTGGGGCAACTATACTTCGCCCGAGATGATCGAGAAGTTTGAGGCCGAGACCGGCATCAAAGTGACGATCACCGATTATGACAGCAACGACACGGCTTTGGCCAAGATCAAAGCAGGTGGCCACGGTTTTGATATCGTCGTGCCGTCGGGCACCTACATTCCGATCTTTGTGGGGGAGGGCTTGCTTATGGAGTCAAAGCCCAACGAGATGGAAAATTTCAAGCATATGGACCCGCAGTGGGTGGATGTAGAGTTTGATCCCGGCCGCAACTACACGGTTCCGTGGCAGTGGGGCACAGTGGGTGTGACGGTAAACACCTCGATCTATGGCGGCGATATTCACAGCGCGGCCCTGATTTTTGATCCGCCCGAGGAGCTCAAAGGTAAGATCAATGTCGTGCCGGAAATGAACGACGTGATGGGTATGGCCATTCACTATGTGGGCGGCGAGCAGTGCACCGCGGACAAAGAAGTCCTTATGAAGGTGCGCGACACGCTCAAGGCTGCAAAAGCGAACTGGCTCTCGATGGACTACGGTATGATCGAGAAATTTGCCAAGGGCGATGTGGCGGCTGGTGTAAACTGGAACGGGGCTTCGTTCCGTGCGCGTGAGCAGAATGCGGACATCGCCTTTGGCTATCCGCAGACGGGCTATCCTGTCTGGATGGACAACGCGGCGATCCTTGCTGATGCGAGCAATGTGGAAGAAGCCAAGACCTTCCTCAACTTCATCATGGCCCCCGAAAACGCGGCTATGCTCTCTTCCTTTGCACGCTATGCCAATGGCATTGCCGGCTCGGAGGCCTTCATGCCCGAAGATATGAAGAGCGCGCCCGAGATTGTCGTGCCAGCCGAGCTGAAAGCGGCGGCCTATGTGGCCAAGACCTGCCCGCCTGAGGCGAGCAAGCTTTACACTGCGATCTGGACTGATCTTCAGAAGTAAAACATCTTGGGCCTCGCCATACCGGCGGGGCCCTTTTTCTCTTTTGCGGAGCGCAAGATGACCCCTGACATCATTATCTACAATGGCGCGTTGATGACATTTGACGACGCGCAGCCCAATGCCGAAGCGCTTGCCATATCGGCAGGGCGCATCACCGCTGTTGGCAGCACTGCCGCTATCACGCCGCTGGCAGGCCCAGAAACGCGGATGATTGATGCTGCGGGCGCAACGGTGTTGCCGGGGTTTATTGACAGCCATGTGCATCTCTTTGGTGGCTCTGTGGAGCTGAGTTGCCTGAGCCTTTATGGGGTGTATGGGCTCGAGGCGATGGCCGAGGCGATACGGCCCTATGCGGCGGCGACCCCCGAGGAGGAGCTCGTCTTTTGTGTGATGTGTGACTATGGCATTCTGGGCACGGGCAAGACGCCCACGCGCCACGATCTTGATTATATCCTGCCCGACCGCGCGCTGGCGATGTTTGCACCCGATCACCACACCGTCTGGGCCAATACGGCCGCCCTCAAGGCGGCAGGGCTTTTGCAGGGAGGCGAGGTGGATGCCGGCTCGGAGATTGTTATGGGTGCGGACGGGCTGGCCAGCGGCGAGCTGCTGGAGCCGGGCGCCTATAGCCCTGTCTTGGCGTTGACGCGCCACGGCGGGCGCGAGATGATGGGGCTGACCACGGGCAAGGACCCCGTGCCCCCCGCTACGGCTGCGCAGCGCGAGATGGACAAGGATGTGATCGTGAAGGGCCTTGCGCACTGCGCTGCGCAGGGCATCACCGGGCTGCATCTGATGGATGGCAACACCTACCAGCTCGAGCTTTTGAGCGAGCTTGAGGCCGAAGGGCGGCTTCTGTGCCGCTGCAATGTGCCGTTTCACTTCAAGGGGACAGACCCTCTGGAGCGGATGGCAGCAGAAGCGCCCGAGATGCGCGCGCGCTTTCAGAGCGATATGGTGCGTTGCGCACATGTGAAGATGTTTATCGACGGGGTGATCGAGAGCGGCACGGCGCTGATGCTTGAGCCTTACCCTGGGGAGATGGGGGCAGGTGGCAACACGGGAGATGAGGTGTTCACGCAGGAGCACCTTGTGGCGGCTTGCGTAGAGGCCGACCGCCTTGGCTTTCAGATTGCCATTCATGCGATCGGGGATGCGGGTATCCGGCGCACGATAGACGCTTATGAGGCGGCGCTAAAGGCCAACGGAAAGCGGGACAGCCGCCACCGGATCGAACATCTGGAAGTGATGCACCCTGAAGATATCCCGCGTCTGGCAGAGCTTGATATTGTCGCTTCCATCCAGCCGGGCCATGCGCCGATGGGGCATATCTTCCCGCCGGATGGTGTGGGGAAATATCTGCATGATCACCAGATTGCCGGCGCTTATGCCTGGCAGGATATTCGCGAGACGGGGGCGAAGGTGATCTTTTCGACCGACTGGCCGGTGATTCCTGTGGATGTGATGCCCAACATCAAGGCCGCGATTGCGCCGCTTGATCTGGGCGAGCACTGGCGCGACCAGAGCCAGAGCCTGAGCGACACGCTGGAAAGCTACACCAAAGGGAACGCCTGGGCCGAGTTCTGCGAAGATGTGAAAGGCCAGCTCAAGGTGGGCATGATGGCCGATGTGGCCGTGATGAGCCATGAGCTGACGGCGCTGCCGCCCGGCGGGATCACACAGGCCGCTGCCTGTGTGACCGTTTGCAACGGCAAAATCACCTTTGAGCGGGCGCTCAGCGCATGACAAAGGGATTGGCCATGGGGCTGTCTGACGTGTTGATCCAAGTGGTTTTTGTGCGGGTGTAGTCATGGATGGCGTCAAGCCCGGCCTCGCGGCCATAGCCTGACTGATTGGAGCCTCCGAAAGGGGCAATCGGCGAGATGGCGCGGTAGGTGTTGATCCAGCAGATACCGGCTTTAAGCTTTGCCGAGACCCTATGGGCGCGCGCCAGATTCTGGGTGAACACACCCGAGCCCAGCCCGAAGGGAGAGGCGTTGGCCAGGGCAATGGCCTCTTCTTCCGTGTCAAAGGCCAGCAGCGACATCACCGGCCCAAACATCTCGATGTGCAAGGTCTCGGTTTCTGGGCTCGCACATTCGACCAGTGTCGGCGCCATAAAATTGCCGGCTTGAGGCAAAGGCGCGCCACCGAAGTGGAGTGTTGCCCCCTGCTGCTCGGCGCGTGCCAATGTGGCCACTATGTTTTCAATTTGATCACGGGTGCAGAGCGGACCAAGCTGGGAGGAGGCTTTAAGAGGGTCGCCAACGACGATTTGTTCGGCTTTGGCGGTGATTTTCGCGATCAGTGCCTCAAGGATGGGGCGATGGATCAGCCCGCGTGAGCCGGCAACACAGCTTTGCCCGGAGGCTCCGAAATTTCCGGCGATCAACCCGTTTGCCGCGCCGTCCAGATCGGCATCGTCAAAAACAATTATCGGTGATTTGCCGCCCAGTTCCAACGAGGTGACAGCGAAGTTTTCAGCCGAGTTGCGCACCACATGACGTGCGGTCTGTGGCCCGCCGGTGAAGGCAATTCTGTCTACGTCCGGATGGCGGGTCAGTGGGATCGCACAGTTTTCTGCTGTGCCGGTGAGCACAGAGACCACTCCGGCGGGAAAGCCGGCCTGCTCGATCAGCTTGGCGAAAGCCAGCATCGGCACCGGGGCGATTTCGGAGGCCTTGAGCACCACTGTGCAACCGGCTGCCAGCGCGGGGCCGAGCTTTGTGGCTGTGAGGAACATCTGGGCGTTCCAGGGCACCACAGCCACCACAACGCCGATCGGCTCGCGGCGCGTGAACACATGTAGATCTGGTTTGTCGATGGGCAGGACGGCTCCTTCGATCTTGTCGGCCAGGCCTGCATAGTAGCGATAATAATCGCCGACATAGGCTGTTTGGCTGGCCGTCTCCGCCAGTAGCTTGCCGCTGTCGTTGGTTTCAAGTTGGCCAAGATCAGCGGCGTTTTCTTCTATCAGCTCTGCCAGCCGGTAGAGCAGTTTGCCACGGGCTGTCTGGCTCATATCGCGCCAGGCCGGATCATTCAGGGCGCGGCGGGCGGCCATCATGGCCCGGTCCACATCTTCGGGAGCGGCTGCGGCGAAGCTGGCCCAATCCTCGCCTGTTGCAGGGTTTTGGCTTGTCAGGGTTTCCCGGCGGTGGCCTTCGCAAAAAGCGCCATCGATATAGAGTTGGAAATGGGGGCGTTGGGGCATGGCTGTCCTCATGTGAAGGCTGGCATAACATCGTCAATGAAGCGGGAAAGCGAGGCGCGTTTGCGCTCGGCGCTCATACCGCTGTCGATCCAGAAGGCGTATTCGTCATAGCCCAGATCTTCATAGCGTTTGATTTGGTCAATGACCTCTTGCTTGGTGCCAAGCGTGAGGTCGCGCAGCATGTTTTCGGGCGACATCAGTGTATTGGCGGCCATTTCCTCTTCGCTGAGCGCTTCAATGAGCCCCTGGCGCACCGGGCGGTTGTTCTGAAACCATGCGCCGAAATAGCAATAGAATTTTGACAGCTCGCTTGCGGCCTGCGCCACATCCTCGGCCGAGCTGCCGACATAGGTGTGGTGCAAAAGCATGATCTTGGGCCGCGGTCCGGCGTGGGCGGCGCAAGCTTGATTGAATTTTTCCATCAAGCTTTCGATCTCCGTGATCCCCTGCCAGAGGGGTGTGACCTGGATGTTAAAACCGTTTTCTATCCCGAATTGGTGGCTGTTGATATCGCGTGCTGCGATCCAGATCGGAGGGCCGTCCGGCTGCACCGGTTTGGGCGCGGATGTGGTGCTTGGAAATTGGTAGAACTGCCCTTCATGGGCGCAATCACCGGACCAGAGCTGGCGCAGAAGTGGCGCGCTTTCTCGCATGCGCTGGCCGGCATCCCAGGCATCCAGGCCGGGCATGATACGCTCGTATTCGTAGGAATAGGCACCCCTTGCAATGCCAAGTTCAATGCGCCCCCCGGTGATCAGGTCGGCGGCGGCGGCTTCGCCCGCGAGGGCAATCGGATGCCAGAAAGGGGCAATCACCGTTCCTGTGCCCAGGCGCAGGTTCTTGGTGTGATAGCTCAAGTCGACGAGGCTGAGAAACGGGTTCGGCGCAATGGTAAAATCCATCCCGTGATGTTCGCCTGTCCAGATGGCGCGCATTCCGCCGTCATCGGCTATTTTTGCAAGCGTGATCAACTCGTTGCGCAGCTCCTGCTGGTCTTGCTGCGGGGTGATCCGCTCCATGTGGGCAAACAGAGAAAACTCCATGCGCTATGTCCTCTTCATAGGGTCGTGAATGCTGCCGTCTTCCGTGGTTCCGAGATAGAGTCCGAAAACACGGGTTTGAGATTCCAGTGCGAAACGGGTCATCATGCGGGCGATGGCCGGGCTGCTGAACTGCTGCTCAGGCAACCGGGAAATGGGAATGCGCCGAATGTTGTTGCCTGATTCACGCAAGCGACCACTTGCAAGGAAATAACTGTGCTGGGCGCGTGGCTTGTGGCTTTCAAAGACAGAATATGCCTGTCCGAGCTCGGCTTCTATGCCGTTTTGAGCCAGCGTTTCTTGGAGATCTTCGATCAGGCGGCCCCGATCTTTGTGAGCGCATTGAGGCGGGTGCAGGCCCGCGTTCGTCTGCACCATCAAGACATGGTCGCCATCTTCGACAATTGCCCCGCAAATGGCGGGGCCATGCGGATCTTCAAACGCGGCGCGTTCCAGCCCGAGGCTGAAGTATTGTCCGCTGACATATCCGAGACCGGCTGTTTGGGCATGAGCGAAATCGGTTACTTCGCCCATGAGGATGGCATGATCGCCCGCAGGTATAACCCGCTCGGTGCGGCAGGAAAACGAGGCTGCGACCCCGTGAATGAGCGGCACACCCTGTGCATCGGGGCTATGCTCTATCTGGGCGAAGCGGTCGCCCTTGAAGCTGGCAAAGGTGTTGGACACCGCTTCCTGGCCCTCTGCGAGGATGTTGATTGCGAAATGCCGGCACTCGGTGAAGGCATCAAAGCTTGACAAGAACTTGCCCGGGCAGACCAACACCAAGGGCGGCTCCAGCGAGACCGAGGTAAAAGAGTTGGCGGTGAAGCCCACGGGGCTGCCATCTGCGCGCAGGGCCGTGACAACGGTCACACCTGTCATGAAGCTGCCAAAGGCGCGGCGCAGCTCTCGTGGATCAAGGGAGGTCATTGGCACAGCCCCGCTTTGAGCGCGCGGTGCAAAACAGGGTCAAGCGCGGTTGCGTGGGTCATGGGCATCATATGGGCGGCTCCGGCGATAACCACGGCTTCGCCCTGTGGCACCATCTGGGCCATCTGGTGTGACATGGTCGGGGTTGAATTGGGTTCTTCTGAGCCTGTGACAAAGAATGCGGGGCAGCGCACTCTGTGCAGAGTGCTGTCGCTCGGCCCGTCTTCATGGGCAAAGACAGAATAGGCAGCTTTGTAGCCCCGTGGGTTGGCCTGCATGAGCCAGGTGTGACAGGCGCGCCGGGCAGCGCTGTCTTGGGTGCCAAACCAACGTGTGAGCGTGTCTGTGGGGTCGCTGGTTGCAGTCTCTTGCAAACTGGCCAAGCGCGTCTGAACAGCAGTTTTGGCTGCGGGGCTGCGCCGAAAGATGGCATTAAGAGCCACAACACTGCTCACTTTCTCAGGGTGGTGCGCAGCAAGGGTCAGTGCCAGCAACGCGCCAAAGGAATGGCCGATCACGATGGTTGGTGAACTCAACAGCTTGGCCAGGGTTGTGGTGTAGTCAGCCAGATCGGGCTGGGAGTTGCCGAGTGCGGGGCTGTGGCCATGGCCGGGCAGATCCGGCGCGATCACATGATGGGCTGCACGGATGCTTTCCAGCTGTGCGCCCCAGCTCTCGGCTCTCAGGCCCACTCCGTGCAGCAACAAGACCCTCGGTCCTTTGCCTACCGTGATGGCGGCGAGGCCGCTCAGCTCAGACCGCGGCCGGGTTGTCCAGGTCATGGCCCAAGTCCTTCAAATCCTGATATCTGTCGCCAATACGGTGGTGGGGCCGCCCACCTGTTGATGCTCCGAGGACCACGACGATTTCGTCATCGCGCGGGGCATCCGGGATAGCGAACTGAATGGTCAGATAGTGGGAGCGGCGGCCGGCATCGTTCTTGTCCATCAAAGGCACCATCAGTGGCGCGTTGGCGCCACCACGGGTGTTGGTGAAGGCAAGATAGGATTTGGCGCCAACCGCTTCGCGGAAATGGTTGCCAAAGCGCAGGGTGTGAATGAGGCCTGATGCGTGTTCTATCTCGCCGTTGAGCCCGACAACAGCGGCTTTGCCATAGGCCTCGATGGCGGCACCTGAGCCTGCGAGCGTGATCATGCGCTCGGTAAGAAGCGCGCCGAGCTCCGGGCCAAAGGCGTGAATTTCAGGTTTAAGATCTTCGACATAGCGCCCTGCCCAGGGGTTGCGCAAGACGGCGGCAACCGCAAAGCAGCGCCAGGGCGGCGTGGCCGGGCGAAAGCCCTCGATCAAGATTTCTTCGTCATAGGTAACCAGTTTGCGAATTTCCGGGCGCATTTCCATTTCCTTGTCGCGTGTTCCTGACTCTTGGTTCGCTCACATCTGTTTGACAAACGAATGATGGCAAGGCTTAGGTATTAGCATTACTTATGGAGAGCTTGCCCATGGCCAAAGCATTGCCGCCGCTGGCATGGTTTCGTGCTTTTGAAGCTGCTGCGCGCCGGTTGAGTTTCACGGCCGCTGCTGAAGAAATCGGGATGACACAATCGGCTGTGAGCCAGCATGTGAAGGCGCTGGAAACCTCTTTGGGCACGGCATTGTTTGTGCGCCGTCCACGCGGACTGACCCTGACCGATGACGGGCGCAAGCTGTTGCCGCAGGTAGGCTCTGCACTGGAAACCCTCACACAGGCCGCGCGCGCCTTTGACCAATTGCCCAAACGCAATATTCTTACGGTTGCCGCGTCGGTGAGTGTGACACAATGGGTTCTTTCGCCCTTGCTGGGTGGGTTTTTGGCCCACCATCCTGATATTCGGCTGCGGTTCTTGAGCACGATTTGGCCTGATGAGGCGTATCGTGTGCGTGCGAATGTTGAAATCCGGTTTGGCTCGCAAAAGCAGGTGGGCGCCGGGGGGCGTCTTCTTGAGCCTAGCGGTTTGGTGGCGTTGAAAGCGCCGCAGCTTTTGGGGCCTCTCGAAGAATTGCCGTTGATTGAATCGGTGGGGATATCTGATGGCTGGGCAGCTTGGGGCACGGCGGTGGGGCTTGATGTAGCGCCACGGATATTTGTCGACAACTACGGTGCAGCGCTCAATTTTGCAGTTCAGGGGCATGGTGTGGCCCTGGTGAGTGAGGTGCTGGCGCAGCCGGCTTTGCAGACGGGTGTGCTGGTGCGGGCGCATGAGGCGGTGCTGCCCAGCAAGGAGGGCTATTATCTCTGGCATGATCCGAGCACCCCGGTTGCTGCCGAATTTTGCGACTGGATTCTGCAAGCTCTTGCCGGGTGCCCAGAAGAGGGTGCCGGCGCGGTTTAAAAGAGGTCAAGCTGGTCTTTTTGATCTGGCGCTTGTTTGGCTTTGGAGCGGCGCTTTCGGCTGCCGTGTTTTTGATAGACCGCGGTTTGCGCACTGCCAAAGGCCGCACTTTTGCGCACAGCTGCAATGCGCTCTTTGGCTTGCCGCGCCGCGTTTTCCAGGTGAACGATCGGCGCAGGATAAGGAGAGCCTTGCTGGGTTTGAAGCGGCTCAAAGAGTGTGCTTGCGAGCTGCCAAGGTGTATGGATCTGTGGGCCACGCAATGCACGAAGCTCTGGAACCCAAGTTGCGGTGAAACGGCCATCCGGGTCTTGGTCCAGCCCTTGTTTAACCGGATTGTAAACGCGGATCGCGTTTATCCCCGTGACACCTGATTGCATTTGAAACTGGCTGTAATGGATGCCGGGTTCGTAGTCGGTGAACAATCCGGCGAGGTAGGGGGCCGTTTTGCGCCAGTCCAGCCAGAGCTGGTAGCTGGCAAAGCTGACGAGCATGGCCCGCATTCGGAAAGTGATCCAGCCCCGATGGATGAGGCTGCGCATACAGGCATCTATGAAGGGCACCCCGGTTTGGCCCGTTTTCCAGGCCTCAAAGCGTGTTTCGCTGTGCTCACTTTCGCGGAGCCCTTCAAAGGCGGGGTGCATACAGCTGGTTTCAAGGCTGGGCTGGTCTTCGAGCTTCTGGATAAAGTGGCATCGCCAGGCGAGCCTTGCCCCGAAGGCGCTCAGGTTGCGCCCGAAGCGGGGTTTGTCGAGGGGGCTGAGCTGGTCTTTGCGCCGCTTGAGGGCCTGCACCACCTCGCGGGCCGAGAGGGTGCCCCATGCCAGATGGGCCGACAGCCGCGAGCAGCTGTGCTCGGAAGGTCCGGGCGCCGAGATATGGCGCAGGTAGTTGGCAGAGCGCTCTTCCAGGAAGCTGCGCAGTTCTTCTATTGCGGCGCGCCGGCCGCCCTTTTGGGCAAGGCCCGGTAAAGGGGGGCCGAACATCGGGTGATCTTTGGCGGGCAATGGTGCGCTCTGAACCTTGGGGGCAGCCGTGAGCTGCTCGGGTTTTGCGATCAGACTCTCCGCCATGCGCCGGTTGCGAATGGCGCTCCAGTTGTCACGGCTGTCAAGCCGCCTCACCACGCCGTTGGAGGGATATTCGCACACCGCAATGCCGCGTTCACGGCACATACGGCGCATTTTTTTGTCGCGCTCATAGGTCCAGAGATCGGCTGTTTCTTCATGGGCCCAGAGAGTGGACACCCCCAGCTCTTGATGAAGCGATTTGACAACTTCGCAAGCCTCGCCAACTCTTATGACCAAGGGTTGGCCAAGCCTGTGCAGGCCATGATTGAGGTCGCTCAGGCAGTCGTGGATAAAAGCCCAATGCCGCTGAGACGCGAAAGGCTGGGCCCAGTAGCCCGGCTCGACAATATACAGCGGAATGACTGGCGCGCCTTCTGCGGCTGCGTTCCAAAGAGGGGCATGATCTTGCAAGCGCAGATCACGTTTGAACCAAACGATATGCGGCGGGGCCATCATGTTGTGCCCTATTTATAATGCGCGCGGCGCTGGGAAAACTGCTGCACGCGTTTGCGCCAGGCCACATAACTGCCCCGACGCAGGCTGTTGCGCATGAGCGCTTTCACGTCTGGTTCTGACAGGCCGTAGAGCGCTTTGATCTGATCAAAGCGGGTATGATCGCTGAGCGCCATTTCTATGACGTCGCTCAGCTCTGCGGCGCTGAGGGTGCGTGCTGACTTGCGATTAGCCAAGATCCAAAACCTCAAGAAGGGTTGGGATTTGTTTTTTAAGTTTGAAAAATCCTTTTGTGGCATGGGGCCAGAGCAAGCTGTCATAGGCTCTTATTTTGTGAGAAATCTCATATCCTTTTGCCGTTAGGGCTTTTCTTGTATGCGCAAAGCCATCGGCCACAGGGCCCACAGGTATATGGGCGGTGAGAATGTGCTTGGTCTTGGCCTGTTGCGCTGCCGTCTCGATCGCTGCGCTCCAGTTATGGCCTTGATAGAGCTGACCGCCGTGGCGGGCCAGCGTATCGCGCAGCGCGCCCTGTGCAAAGCGCGAGGCTTCTGGGGACAGGATACCCAAAATACCAAGGCAACTGGGGGAAAGCGTGTCTCCGGCGAGGCAGTCTTCTTCCGTGATCACCAACAGGTGGGGTTTTTCGGGCTCGGCTTGTGGCGCGGAGAAAGGCACGGTGGCGTGCAACTCCAACTCCTCAAGAGGTGGCGCCGCCTGCGCGAGCCCGCCGACCGGGTTGAAGCGGCCCTGCGTGAACTTGGCGATGTTGTCTGCTGTGGCCAGATAGGTTTTGCCCTTCGTGTGTAACCCAGCGACCCAGCGCCAGCCCAGCGTATTGGACGCAGGGTCTGCATCTTGCAGGTGTTTCAAAAAGAAGGCGGCCCCCAACTCCCATGGCAGGCGCAGGGTGAATATCCAAATGGAAGCGAACCACATGCGTGCGTGATTGTGCAGATAGCCGTCGTTCTTGAGGGCGGCGCACCAATGATCAAAGCACTCAATGCCCGTTTGCCCAGCAACTGCGGTGCGGTAGGCTTTGCTGTTGTGGGCGGTCGTTTGTGCGACGGCGGCCTTGTAATGCTTCCAGACACTGGGGTGTTGTTCTAGCCAGCCTTTGAAGTAACCACGCCAGAAAACTTCCTGAACGAACACCTCCGCTTCGCGCTTGCTATGGTGGTTCAGCACCGCGCGTAGGACTTCGGTTTCGCTGATCAGCCGATGCCGCAGCCAGGGGGAGAGCTGCGAAACGGCGCCAATGCCTTCTGGGCTGACATCATAATTGCGGCCGTCCTGATAGGCTTTCCCGGCTTTGGATACAAAACAGTTCAGACGGGCAAGGCCTGCTTCTCTTGTCGGATCAAAAGGCATGTGGGTTCACAGTCTTTGAAATGAGCTGGAGTTTGAGCGCAAAACACCCCGTTTTGTTTGGCGATGTCTGCTGCATCTTTTTCCCTCCGCAGGCGGCCCTTCGCAACGCAGGTTGCATGGCTGTTTTGGGTGATACCGCTCTATGGGGAAGATTGGATCACATAAAACTAGCAGCATATGGGGTCACATGGCGGTGTCGCGGGGCTTATGACTTGTGACACTGGCTTGTGAGGCCCGCAGCCCGGCAATCGCCGCTGCAAGCGCCTCCGGATGGTTCGGATGCTTTGAATGGACGAGATAGGAGGGGCGGTTCAGAACTGGAGCGTCTTGAACAACATGTAGCCGCCCCACCGCAAGGTCCTCGGCGACATAAGCCTGGGGCATATAGGCATAGCAGTCACTCGCACGCAGGTAATCCAAGGCCATCGCGCCATAGCCAATATTGATGGTTGCACTTGCAAATTCGGGAAGTTTTTCCTGATGTTCTTCGCGATAGCCATAACTCCAGTCAATAAAGATGTAGTTCTTTGGGTTGCAGGCCGCAAAATCTATGGCGCGGCGCGACACCATTACCAGCCCATCTTCCATGAAGGGTTCAACGACAAGGCCAGGAAGACCGGTGGGCATGTGAGTGATGGCAAGATCAAGGACACCTTGCGAAATATAATCGACGAGGCGTTCGGAATAATCGGCCTCGACATGAAGGCCAAAACGGGGGTGGTTGCTTTCCATCCAGAGCAACCAAGCCGGCATAAAGCGCCGCCACATTGTCATGTGCAACCCAAGGCCGATCGTTTGCTTGGGGCTGGCAGACCGTGCCATTTCCTGCCGGCCCTGCTGCCAGTTCTGGCGCATTGCGGCGGCGTATTTGTAAAACTTCTGTCCTGCCTCGGTGAGCACAACCCCGGAAGAGCTGCGATCAAACAGTTTTACATTGAGAGTTTCTTCCAGCACCCTGATGCGTGCGCTGACCGTGGATTGTGTGAGGTTGGATTTTTCAGCCACACGGCTGAAATTCCCAGTCTCTGACAAGAGCAAAAACGTGTTGATGGCGTCAATATTCATGAGGGGTTGCAACCGAACAATGAGCAGATGAAACGACCATCCGCTATTTAGGAGATCCGGGCAATCAATTCGATTTCGACGGCGGCATTGCCCGGCAAGGCAGGGGCACCAACCGTGGAGCGTGCATGGCTCCCGGCCGCACCCAGCACGCCGTTGAACACCTCTGATGCGCCGTCAGCAACGCGTGAATGCTCCGAGAAGTCTGCGGCGGCATTGACAAAGACGGTTACTTTCAAAATGCGCTCGATGTTTTCAAGATCACCGGCAGCAGCTTTCAGGACACTGAGCAAACGCAGTGCACACAGGCGCGCGGCGGCGTATCCCTGATCTGCCGTGAGCTCAGTGCCCAGCTGTCCAGCATATTTGAGAACCGTGCCTTCTTTTGGGGTTTGGCCGGCTGCATAGACTGTTTTTTGGGTTGTGACCCACGGCACATAATGCGCCGCAGGGGTAGGCGTGGGGGGCAAGAACAGGCCCAGAGCTTCCATGCGCTCGGAGGGGCTCATCCTTTGGGTGCCGCGCTGGCAAACAGGCGCCCCCCGGCGGAAAGGGTGGCGTCTAGAAGGTTGAGGCGTTTGAGGCAGGCAAACATCAGCGCCTGATTGCTGGTGATCACCGGTTTGCCCAGTCGGGCTTCTAGCGCGGGCACGGCCTCAAGGGCGCGGTAATCCGTGCAGGAGATAACAACGGCCTCTGCGTCTTTGTGGTCTGCTTTCAGGGCCATGTCATAGGCATCTTGCGGGGTCAGCGCATTTTGCTGAAGGCTGCTCAAGGCGCGCTCAAAGCAAAGCTCATTCACCACTTGTATGCCGCTCTCGGCGAGGAAACTGACAGACTCTTGGCTGAGGGCTGTGACATAGGGCGATGTGAAAGCCACTTTTTTTGCGCCGATCTGGTGGATGGCCTCCACAAGCGCGCCAGCTGTCGTTACGGCGGGGCGTCCTGTCATTTCGCACAGATTTGCGCAAAAGGCGGCATCAAAGGCAGGACCATCGGAGAGGGTCGCCGAGGTGCAGCCATAGGCCACCAGATCAACGCGCGCATCCATGAGATCTCGACAGTTTTGTTCCAGAGATTGGCGCACGAATTTGCGCATTTCGCTGGAATCCGGGATGGCTTTTACATCATACCCACCGCTGCGCGCGAAGTGTAGCGTGAGGCCTGGGGGACAGAGCAGCTGACAATCCGGCTCAAGATTTGTGTTGGAAGACGGAACGATCAGGCCAATGCGCTTTGATCGGGGGGAAAAGTTGAGTGTGTCAGACATTCTTGTCGGTCCGGGCCAATTCTTGCTCTACGGCGGCCAGCGCCTGGTGCAAATCTGCGATCAGATCATCGCTGTGCTCCAATCCGATGGAGACGCGCAACATATCTCTGGGCGTCGGAGAGTCGGGTTTTTCCATTCCAGCACGGTGCTCGATGACAGATTCTGTGCTGCCAAAGGAGATGGCTTGCCGGAAGACCTGAACCTTGCTGGCAACTTCTTTGGCCGCAACCTCACCACCCTTGACGCGAAAAGAGAGCATACCGCCAAAGCCGCCGTGCATCTGACGAGCGGCGATGGGGTGATCAGGGTGGCTCTCCAACCCGGGGTAGAGCACCTCTTGCACGAGGGGGGTGTTCTCCAAGGCGCGCGCGACTTTCAGCGCCGTTTCGGAAGCAGCTTTGACACGCAAGGCAAGAGTGCGCATCCCGCGCAGCAGCAACCAGGCTTCAAAGCTGCCCAAGACCGCGCCGTATTCATTCCGGATTTTTTGCAAATCACTCAGCAGGGCGTCATGCCCCTTTGCCACCACAACTGCGCCGCCTATCAGATCGCCATGTCCATTCAGGTATTTGGAGCAAGAGTGCAGGACAATATCTGCCCCATGTTCGATTGGGCGCGTCAAGATGGGCGTGGCCACGGTGTTGTCTATCGCAACGAGCGCACCAGCCGCATGTGCGCAGGCGCAGGCGGCTGCAATGTCGGTGATTGACCATGTTGGATTGCTTGGAGTTTCCAGCCAGATCAGCTTTGTTTTCCCCGGGATGATCGCGGCTTGCAGGCAGGTGGGGGTGCAGGTGTCAACATAGGTTGCTGTGAGGCCCCAGCGCAGGCCGTGGATGTTTATCCAGTCGCGTAACCCCGAATAGAGAAGCTTGGGCAGGACCACATGGTCTCCGGGGGAAAGCCTCTGAAAAACAGAGATGATTGCCGCCATCCCCGAACCAAAGAGCAGACAGCCAGCGCCGCCTTCCAAAGCATTGATCAGCGCTTCTGGTTGCGCGAATGTGGGGTTGTCATCGCGTGTAAACATGCGCCCGGTGCGGCCCAGATCGGTCGGGTCGCGCAGGAATGACGTCGAGGGGCGCAAAGGCGCAGCCATGGCATCGGTTTGTGAGTCAATCCAGCCAAGGGCCGTTGCCGCGAGCGTTTCGGGCGCGCGTTTTGTCATCTCGTTTGATCCTCGTTCTTTGGGTGGGTTGCCCCAACGGTTGCGCCGTAATCTGCTGCCGCAGCCTCTGGGCTAATGAGGCCGAAGTCGAGGTCTTGGGCTATTTTTCCAGGGTCTCGGGTGGCAGGGTCTCCATAGCCTGCGCCACCCGGTGTCAGCACAGTGAGGCGTTCACCCGCCGGGATAACTTGCTCGCCTTTGGGGCGTAACTCAGTGCCATTGCTGAGTATGAGCGCACCGGCTTTGCCGTTTTTGCCGCCCGCACGGCCGCGCGGGGCGTGGTTCACCCTGTCGAGCGCTGCGAAAAGAGAGATCGGGGCATTCTCGCTGCTCGAGATTTCCAAGACTTGGCCCAAGCCTCCCCGGAACGCACCGGCGCCTGCGGAATCTTGGCGATACTCACGCCGCCAGATGATCAGGGGCGAAACACTCTCTGTTATCTCCACGAGCGAGCCCATGACACCGCTGGGGAAGGCGGTTGCCGATAAGCCATCCTTGCCCGGCCGCGCGCCCGTGCCGCCGTTGTGAACCAGTTCGGTTGCGAATTTGGTTTTGCTGGGGTCGTCCTGTGCCGCGTATCCCCCGCGCATGGGCAGATCCCAAAGACAGCACGTCCCTTCCGCAGGAACAAGGCCGGGGACTGCTTGGTGAAGGCATCCGAAAATCACATCGGGAAGCAGTTGACCCACCACATGCCGCATGGCCACGGGAGCCGGGTATTGGGCGTTTACGATGCTGTTTTCGGGGGCCTTGATCACCAAGGGGGCGAGGGCACCTTCATTGTTTGGAATATCGGGAGCCAGGGCACATTTCAGGGCAAAGCAAGCGTAAGCGCTGGCATAGTTCAGCGGGCAATTGATTCCTTTGGCAGAGCGGCCTGACGAGCCTGAAAAATCAACCACCACCTCACCTTCGGCGATGGTCATTGTGGCCATAAGGTCGAGTGGGGTGTCATAGCCGTCAACACGCATGTCGTAGTGATATGTGCCTTTGGGTAGGGCATTGATCAAGTCGCGTGTCCGTTCGCGGGATGTGTTGATAATATAGTCAGCGATTTGGTCGAGCTCGGTGAGCGCTATGTCGGCCATACATTCAGAGAGGCGGGTGCTGCCGCGCTCAACGCAGGCAATCAGCGCGTAGGTGTCGCCTTCGACTTCAACAGGAACACGGCTGTTGCTCTTGAGGATTGTCATGAAGGTTTCGTCCAGACGGCCGGCATCTACCAACTTAAAGATGGGTACAAACAAGCCCTCGTCCAGAACATCCGATCCATCAGGGCCAAACCCCAGGCCGCCCAGGTCGGCAAGGTGGCTGGTGCATGAGGTGAACCCGACCAGCACGCCCTGATGAAAGCAGGGGCGCACCAACATGAAATCGTTGAGGTGACCGGCGGCTTTCCAGGGGTCGTTTGTGAGGTAGATGTCTTCGGGGTGCATGTCTTCAAGCGGGTATTTCTCGAGAAAGAAACGCACGGAATTTGCCATGGTATTCACATGGCCCGGGGTGCCTGTGACCGCTTGGGCAATCATGCGGCCCTTCAGATCAAACAGGCCAGCCGATAGATCTCCGGACTCGCGCACAATCGGGTTGAAGGCCGTGCGCATAAGTGTTTGCGCCTGCTCTTCCACGATGGCTATTAGTCTGTTCCAGAGGATTTGCAGCTCTATAACGCTGAGGGTCTGCTGGGTCATGTTGCGGTCCTGTCCAGTATCAGATTCATGTTCCCGTCCAGCTGTCCGCAAAAGCCGGCTGTGACAAAAGTTGTGGTTTGCGGTTCTTCCACGACCAACGGCCCCTTGAGGACATCGCCGGCGTTCAGGTCTGGCCGCCAATACCGTGGCACTGGCAGGAAGGCCGTGTGTTCCGGTATAAAGACGGCCCGTTCTCCTGAGGATACAGCGGAAGATGTGCTCGTAGCCTTTGCGCTGCTTGTCGGGGGTTCAACAACGGTTGAGACAACGACCGACCATGACAAAATTTCTATATCTCGCTCAGGAATTGTGCGGCCATAAAGCTGGCGGTAGCAGCTGTCATAAGTTTCTTTGAGTGCGGTGATGTCGGAAGATGTGAGCGCGCGCGCGGGGATGGGCACCTGGATCTCATGGCCCTGCCCGATATAGCGCATGTATGCCGTGCGCGTTTCATGCAGCTTCGCGTCCTGTGCCCCCGCTTGAACAATGGTATGGGCCTGCTGTGAAATGCTGTCGATCACGGCATTGACGGCGGTGAGGTTGAAATCAACCAGCGTTGTATAGTGGCTTTGCACCATTTCGTAAGAAATTGGTGCGCTCAAGAAGCCCAATGCCGAGCCAACGCTTGAGTTTGCGGGCACGATGACGCGTTTTATGCCCAGTTTTTCAGCCAGCCGGATCGCATGAAGCGGGCCACCTCCGCCAAAGGCAATCAAGCTGAATTTTGACAGGTCAACGCCATGCTCAACACTATGAATGCGCGCGGCATTGGCCATGTTTTCCTCGACCATTTCGGTAATTCCAAAGGCGGCGTCTGCGGTAGAGACGTTCAGAGTGGCACCGATGTCTTGCGCGACAGCTTCTTGGGCGGCCGTGACATCGAGTGGCATTTTGCCCTCGGCAAAGGCGTCAGGGTCGATACGCCCGAGCAGCAGGTTGGCATCTGTAACGGTAGGCTTTGTGCCGCCTTTGCTGTAGCAGGCAGCGCCGGGCATCGCGCCGGCACTTTCTGGCCCGATGTTTAGGCGCCCTACTTGATCAACATGGGCGATAGAGCCGCCGCCTGCGCCAATTTCGATCATTTCGATCACAGGAATACGCACCGGCATCCCGCTGCCTTTTTGGAAGCGAGCGGAGCGGGCAATTTCAAAGTTTCGGGCGGTTTTGGGGCTGTAATCTTCTATCAATGATATCTTTGCCGTTGTGCCGCCCATATCGAAGGACAAGACCTTTGGTTCGTTCAGTTGCTGGGCAATACGCGCCGCCAAGATTGCGCCGCCGCTGGGGCCGGATTCAACCAGCCGGATTGGATATTTGATAGCGCTTTCCAGTGTCGTCATACCGCCACCGGAGGTCATCAGAAATATCGGGCACCCAAACCCCCTGTTCTGGAAGGCTCCGGCCAGAGCCCGTAAGTATCGGGCCATAATGGGCTGGACATAGGCATTACAGGCGGTGGTCATAAGGCGCTCGTATTCGCGGACCTCTGGGCAAACATCGCTTGAAAGTGTAATTTCCGCCTTGCAGCCGAGCGCGCGCAGGATGTCGCGGACGCGTCGTTCGTGGGCTGGGTTCGCATAGGAATGCAAAAAACCCACGGCGATTGCGCAAACACCCTCTGCTTCAAGCTTTTCATAGAGGGGTGAAAGCGCTGCTTCATCCAGTTCGATCAAGGTTTCGCCCCGCACATTCACACGCTCCTTGACAGTGAAGCGCAGGTTGCGCGGTATGAGCTGCGCGGGTTTTTCGATCATCAGATCAAACTGGTCGTATCGGCTTTCATAGGCGATTTCCAAGCTGTCGCGGAAACCTTCCGTCGTTATCAGGGCTGTTTTCACGCCCTTGCGCTCGATCAACGCGTTTGTGGCGAGGGTCGTGCCATGGACGAATATATCAATATCCTCAGGCTTGATCGCGGCGTCCTGCAAGACAACCTCAACGCCTGCGAGAACCCCCAATTCGGGCTGGCCGGTGTTGGTGGGAACCTTGGCAGTGAAGAGCCCGTGGGGCGTATCCAGCACGATGTCGGTAAATGTCCCGCCAATATCAGCCGCCAAGCGGGTTTGCGCTGTTTTTCCTGTCACTCTTTTTCTCTCTGCTGAAAAGGGCGTTGAGAAAGACGTTAGGAGATGGGTTTTGAGCGTGGAAACGAATAGTTTTCATGGGCGTATCGAATTTTTTGATAGCAGCAACCGGTGGGAGCAGGTTGCGGGTTCTGATGTGGCCAGTAAACCTGCTGCAACCGTGTGCCCTAGCGTGGCTATTTCCAAGTCTCCGGGGATACATAAACAATGGCGTCGTCTGCGCTGATCATCACGTCGCCGTCTTGAATGTTGACTTGCAGCTGCATGGAGCGATTGGCGAGCTGACCAAGATCGTGGGTGGTTTGCTCAGAAAAATTTACAACATGGAGGTTGTCAAAGCGTGTCGTGGTGTTTTTCAGCTTTTCCCACCAAATCTCGGCTGTTTTGCCACCATAACTGTAGATTTTCACCTCCTGCGCCTTACCGCAAGACTGACGAACAATCTTTTCGCTGGGAAGCCCCAAGGTGACCCAAAGCTCCAGCTCGTCACTCAGGCTTTTTTGCCAGATGTCGGGCTCATCATCTGTTGAGAGCCCTTTTGTCATTTCCAGGCGCTCGGCGGCATTGAGCGCAAAAGCGAGCAGCCGCACCATCAGCCGTTCATCTGTTTCTGAAGGATGTTTGGCCACAGTCAGCTTATGGGTTTCATAGTAGTGTCGATCCATATCAGACACGGCGAGCTCGACTTTATAGATGGTGGATTTTTGCGCCATGACAGCCCCCGAAGCAACGAAGATAGCGTTGCCTATAGGGTCTGGGGCCCTTGCGAAAGAAGATAAAGACCATCGTGCGCAAAAAGACAGCGTTTTGCTGGCTGTGGGGCGTTGAGGGCGCGTTCATGATCGGCCTTGACGGAACGCCATTTTGGTATACATGTTGTATACAATTTATGGAGAGCCTATGACACGCCTTTCAAAATCAGACTGTCTTGAAGATTTGCGCAGGCGCATTTTGTCAACAGAGCTTGAGCCCGGCCTCGACCTAGATGAGGCGCGCCTTTCGGAGCACTATCAAATGTCACGCACACCGCTGCGGGAGGTTCTCCAAAGGCTTCAGGGGGAAGGCTATGTGGTGATGAGCGAAAACCGGGGAGCGAAAGTGGCCTCCATGGACATCGCTGTTTTGCGTATGTTTTTTCAAACCGCGCCGATGATTTACGCAAATATTGCCCAGCTGGCCTGTGAAAACCGCAGCGCTGCACAGCTTGATGCGCTGAAGTTGGCTCAGCTGGATTTCGCGAGGGCTGCGCGGTCTTCAAATGCGGCGCAGTCTGCTTTGGCCAACCACAGGTTTCATGCGGTGATCGGGGAAATGGCGCAAAATGTCTATCTTTTGGCCTCGCTCGCGCGGTTGCAGATTGATCATACGCGGATGAGCCAAACTTTCTATCGCCCGGCCGCGCCCGCTGAAAGGTTGCTTGTGATGAAGGCGATCGAACAACATGACGCGATGATTGCTGCTCTGGAGGCGCGAGAAGGGGCTCTGGCGATAGATCTCACATTGCAACACTGGGATCTCAGCCGTGACCGGATGGAGCGCTTTGTGCGCCCGGATCCTTTGCCTGTTGATGTTATTTCTCTCAAGGAACGCCGCAATGCACTTTGAAGGTATCTATACCCCGCTCGTCACGCCGTATCATGCGAATTTTTCGCTCAACGAAGCCGCATTGGCCGAAACTGTTGAGCACCTCATTTCGGCTGGTGTGCATGGACTTGTTGTGGCTGGGTCAACGGGTGAATACTATGCGCAAAGCCCTGAGGAGCGCCTCGAGATGATGCGGATCTGCGCAGGTCTGATCAAGGGGCGGGTGCCCATGGTGGTTGGCACGGGTGCGATCCGGACAGAGGACAGCGTTCTGTATGCAGAGGCGGCCAAAGCGGCTGGGGCTGACGCTCTTTTGGTGGCGACGCCGCCCTATGCCTATCCGACAGGGCGCGAGATTGCGCTCCATGCCTTGGCTGTGGACAGAGCTGCGAACCTGCCGGTGATGCTTTACAACTATCCCGGCCGCATGTCGGTGAATATGGATGAGGAGTGTCTTGACCGGCTGGGACGGTCTCCCAATTTTTGCGGCATCAAGGAAAGCTCGGGCGATATCAACCGGCTGCACATGTTGGCCCGTGATTATCCGCATATCCGGCTCAGCTGTGGCATGGACGATCAAGCCTTGGAGTTTTTTGCCTGGGGTGCGCGGAGTTGGGTCTGTGCGGGGTCAAACTTTGCTCCGGAAGCCCATATTGCGCTGTATGAAGCTTGCGTGCTGGAGGGTGATTTCACCAAGGGCCGTGCGATCATGTCGGCCATGCTCCCTTTGATGCGTGTTTTGGAGCAGGGGGGCAAGTTTGTCCAATCTATCAAATACGGGCTGACCCTGCGCGGTATCGAGGCGGGGCCGCCACGCAAGCCACTGCAACCTTTGAACAAGGACGACAAGCGTGAGCTTGCGGAAGTGATCCGCACCATGAACACAGCTATTTCCAACATTACGGGGGCGACAAGATGACTGACCTGCTGACCCAAGCCGAATACAAAGCAATTGCCGCAGCTCTCACACTGCCACGCAGCCCATTTATGGACGGCAAGTATCAGCCCGGACGCGGCCCTCTCATGGCCACTTTGAACCCTGCAACCGGAGAGGAACTCACACAGATTTCAACAGCAAACGCCGAGGACGTGGATTTTGCGGTAGACAAGGCGCGCGAGGCTTTTGAGCAGGGGCAATGGTCAAAACGCGATCCGGAGGCGCGCAAGGATGTTTTGATTCGGCTGTGCAAACTGCTCACCCGCAACCGTCGCGAACTTGCCGTGATGGAGAGCCTTGAATCAGGCAAGCCGATCCGGGATTGCGAGCTCGTTGATCTCCCCGAAACGATCCATTGCATCAAGTGGCACGCTGAGGCCACCGACAAAATTTATGACCAGACAGCGCCCACCGGAGACGGGGCACTGGCGGTGATTGTGCGCGAACCCGTTGGTGTTGTGGCGGCTGTATTGCCGTGGAATTTCCCGTTGATGATGCTGGCTTGGAAAATTGGTCCGGCCTTGGCGGCGGGGTGTTCGGTAATCGTGAAGCCTGCCGAACAGACCAGCTTGACAGCTCTGCGTGTGGCAGAGTTGGCCCATGAGGCAGGTTTGCCGCGCGGTGTTTTGCAGGTTTTGCCCGGAGACGGCCCATCGGTGGGGGAGCCGCTGGGCCGGCACATGGGGGTGGATATGGTCAGCTTCACCGGCTCGACCCAAACGGGCCGGCGTTTTTTGCATTATGCCGCAGACAGCAACCTCAAGAAGGTTGTCCTTGAATGCGGAGGCAAGAACCCTGCTGTGGTTTTTGACGATGCAGAAAACCTGGATCATGTGGCCGAACATGTGGTCAATGCCGCCTTTTGGAATGCGGGTCAGAACTGCTCTGCTACATCGCGGCTGATTGTGCATTCGGCGGTCAAGGCTGAGCTTCTTGAAAAGATCAAGGCGAGGCTGCGGGACTGGAAGGTGGGCGACCCCCTTGATCCGGCCAATCATATTGGGGCGTTGATTGATCAAAACCATTGCGCCAAGGTGCGCCGCTATCTTGATGATGGCGCTCAGGGGCCCTTTATTGCGCCGACTGTGATTGAGGTCACGGCGGATGATATCCGTGCGCGCGAAGAGATTTTTGGGCCTGTCCTGAGTGTGATCTCGGTGGCGAGTAATGATGAAGCGGTGCAGCTTGCAAATGAGACTGATTATGGGCTGGCTGCCGCGGTGTTTTCCGCAGGGGGGCGGCGCGCCATCCGTGCCGCGCGCGACATTCGTGCGGGAACTGTCACGCTCAACTGCTATGGGGAAGGCAATATAGCAACGCCCTTTGGCGGCTATAAACAGTCTGGTTTTGGCGGACGCGACAACGGGCTACATGCGCATGACCAATATATCGAAGTGAAAACCATCTGGATAGATCTGAGTGATCCAGCAGACGGAGACAACCTGACATGAGTGTTGAAGCTGTTGGAACGCAGCGGCGTGGTCGCGGTGCGCGCAAGGCACTGCGCCAGACCCGTGACGTGAAGATGTTACCCGCGCTCAAGAGAAAGCTGCCGCTTGTCGAGCCAATGACGCCTGAGCAGATAGAAAAAATTGATGCGGCGTCTATGAATATTCTCGAAAACGTGGGTGTCCAGTTTCGGGATCCTATTGCCCTGCAAGACTGGGCTCGAGCCGGAGCCAAGGTTGTGGGCGAGCAGGTGTATCTGGGCCGGGATCTTGTGCGCGAGCTGGTTGCGACGATTCCGGAGAGTTTTACCTATCATGCGCGCAACCCGGCCAATAACCTGCCATTTGGCCAGGACCACGGACTATTTGTGCCGATGACGGGAGCACCTTTCTTGAGAGGGCTGGACGACCAGCGCCGCAACCCCACGCTGAAGGATCTGGCGGATTTTCACAAGTTGAGCCATATGCTCCCAGCGATCCATTCTTCGGCGCATCATATCGTTGAACCCTATGACCATCCCATTAGCCAGCGCCATCTGCGGATCACCTACTCGTCGATGAAGCATTCGGACAAGACGTTCATGGGAATGACAACCAGCCCGAAAAACGCGGAAGATGTGATCGAGATGGCGGCGCTTCTGTTCGGGGATGAATTTATTGACAGCCACCCCGTCGTAACGGGCAATTGCAACGGAAACTCGCCGCTTGTCTGGGATGAAACCATGCTTGGTGCCTTGCGCGCTTTTTGTAAACGCAATCAGCCCGTTTTGTGCTCACCTTTTGTGTTGGGCGGGGCCAATACCCCGGCATCCGTGCCGGCAACTGTCGCACAGCTGAATGCCGAGGCGCTGAGTGCGCTGGCTTACACGCAGGTTGTTCGTAAGGGGTGTCCGGCAATTTATGGACATTACTTGAGCACGGTCAGTATGAAATCCGGTGCGCCCATGGCGGGCACACCCGAGATCAGCCTCATGAATTTCATGATTGGCCAAATGGCACGCTTTTACGGGGTGCCTTGGCGCACGTCGAACACTTTGGGCGGCGCCAAGACCTTTGACGCGCAAGCCGGATATGAAAGCGCGATGACCATGAATGCTGTGCTGATGGCAGGGGCCAATTACATATGGCATTCGGCGGGTTGGAATGAAGCCGGGATGCATTGCTCGATGGCCAAATTCATTGTGGATGCAGAGATGTGCGAGATGGGTTATCGCATGGCCGAAGGCATCCGGTGGGATGACTTTGAGGCCGCCCTTGCGGCCGTGCCTGATGTCGGGCCGGGAGGGCATTATCTGGGCCACCCACACACGCTTGAGCATTTTCAGAAGGCCTTTTTCATGCCTGATATGTTTGACAACAACTCCATTGAGCAGTGGCAGGCCGAAGGCAGCGTCGAGATCACAGAGCGTGCTCTGAGAAAGGCGCGGGCGATGCTTGATGAATATGAGGAGCCCAAGCTGGATACGGCGGTAGACGAGGCATTGCTGGATTATATCGCGCGTCGTGAACGCCAGATCCCTGCCGCGGATGCGCTCAATCAGGAGTATTGAGATGGAGGTGCGTCGCCTTCCGCGTGACCCCGGCCCTGCGGGCTGGAATCGCCTCTTGCCAGAGCCGCCAAGCCCTTTGCCCCTTGAAGGGAAGAGCACCGCCGACTGGCTTGTGATCGGGGCCGGGTTCGCGGGGCTGGCAGCGGCGCACAGGCTCTCCAAGCTGGCCCCCGGCGACCGGATTGTCGTGCTTGAGGCCACGCGGGTGGGGGCAGGGCCAGCCGGGCGCAACTCGGGGTTCATGATTGATCTGCCCCACGACCTCACATCCGATGATTACGGTGGCGCTTTGGCCACAGATATGGCCCAGACAGAAGACAACCGCCGTGGTATCGCTCATGCGCGGGAAATGGCTGAAGAATACGGGCTTGGCCCGGAGGCTTTTGTCTTGTCAGGCAAGATCAATGGCGCTGCCAGCGCCAAAGGGGAGGCTCATAACCTGAGTTTTGCAAAGCACCTGGATAAGATGCAGGAACCTTATGCGCTCTATGATGCGGCCCAGATGCGTGACATCACCGGCACGGACTATTATCAAACTGGCCTGTTTACGCCCGGCTGTGCCATGGTTCAGCCGGCCATGTTTGTACGCGGCGTTGCGGCGGGGCTGTCTTCAAACCGGGTTTCAATCCATGAAATGAGTCCCGTCTCGGCTCTGAGGCGTGACGGCGGTTGGACCGCTGTTACCCCTCAAGGTCAGGTGACTGCGCCACGGGTGATTCTGGCCGTAAACGGGCACCTCAACAGTTTTGGATATGTGCCCAACCGCTTGATGCATGTGTTTACCTATGCCTCCATGACCCGCGCCTTGAGTTCTCAAGAGGTGGCGCGCCTTGGGGGGCAGTCCGTTTGGGGGCTCACCCCCGCAGACCCTATGGGAACGACAGTGCGCCGCATTTCCGGGACAGGAGGCGACAGGATCATTGTGCGCAACCGGTTTACCTTTGACCCCTCTTTGGAGGTGGACGAGGCGCGGGTTGAACGCATTTCCCGTGATCACGCGCGCGCTTTTTCTGCCCGGTTCCCGGGTTTGCGTGATGTTGAAATGGAGCATGTTTGGGGCGGCAGGCTTTGCCTCAGTCGCAACAATGTGCAGGTCATTGGCGAGCTTGAAGAGGGGCTTTATTCTGCTTGTTGCCAAAACGGATTGGGCACCGCCAAAGGCACTTTGGCGGGGGGGTTGGCCGCAGAGCTGGCCATGGGCCTTTCCTCGCCTGCCTTGACACGGGCATTGGCCGCCGAGCGGCCATCCCGGCTGCCACCCGCGCCCTTTGCCAGCCTCGGGGCAAACCTCTATCTCAAGTGGCAAGAGCGCCGTGCCGGGCGTGAGCTGTGATGTCGTGCCTTGGGCCGATTTAGGCCCACCATTGCGCGATGGCATCTTGTGAGAGGCTTTGCTTGGGGCCAATGCCGACAAGCTTTCCGATACTGGGCTGCTCACACGCGCTCACGCTGATTTGTGCCCCTACAACATGAAGTTCGAGCCCGCCGTCGGGGCCCAAGAGTCGGCCCTTGAGACGGTAGAGCCCGCTTGGCCGCGACTCGAGTTTTTCAAGCAACCGCGCGCGTGAAAATTCACGCGGTTCCTGAGCTGACCACGAAGTATAGGCGGGATGCGTGTGGGCGGCAATGTCGGGCGCCTTGTCTGGGTTAAGCTCGAGAAGCAACTCAGACACCGATATGTCATCAGAAAGCGCCATCGCCGGGGCGTTGGCCAACACAGCCAGCTCTAACAAGAGAGCCTGATCGCTGCCTTTTGAGAGCAGAACAATATCAGCCGCGCGCACTTGCCCCTTGACCTGCTCTCCCACCAGCGGATCATGGGCCAGCGCGCGGTAGTTCAGAGCGTCTGCGAGCGTGACAATACCGGCATAGCGCAAATCGGGCTCTGCCAATGCGACATTTGCAATCTTGCTGGGCTCGGCCACGCCGCTGGCTTCTATTATAAGGTGTTCTGGCCTCGGAGTGCGATCCAGCGCATCTGCAACGGCCATGAACAAATCACCCCCGATGGTGCAGCAAACACAGCCGTTGGAGAGCAGGAGCGTGTCCTTCTCGGCGCTGACAAGCAGGTCGGCATCAATGTTGATGGCTCCAAAATCGTTCACCAGCACCATGAGTTGCTGCCCATGAGGCTCAGATAGCAGGCGATTGATCAAGGTAGTTTTGCCCGCCCCCAAGTAGCCTGAGATGACGGTGAGTGGCAGTCTTGGTTGGCTCATAGCAGGTGTTGCACCCCGTTGATCACGGTGCCAAGCACCGCCACATCTTTAAGGCATTTTGCCTTGGTCGGGTCTTCAGCCAAAACGGCAAAATCTGCCTTTTTTCCCGTTTCGATTGAGCCAATTTCATGATCCATCTTCAAAGTATAGGCCGCGCCAAGCGTGATGGCATAGAGTGCTTCGCTGACGGAAATTCTTTGGGCTTCACCCAGAATGCGGCCTGTCATGGTTTCGCGGGTGACGGCGCACCATGCGGTAAACAATGGCCCCATAGGGGTGACCGGCGCGTCTGAGTGAATTGCAACGCGCACCCCCTCGTCTAGGGCGGAACGCACAGCGTCCATTCGTTCAGCGCGATCTTCTCCGAGTGTTAAGGCGGCGTGCTGATCTCCGAAATACCAGATATGGTTGGCAAAAAGATTGGTGCAAATACCCAACGCGGCGCAGGCTCGAAACTGGTCACGTCCCATCATCTGGCAATGTTGCAACACATGGCGGCTGTTGGGCCAAGGGTGTTTGCGGCTTGCGGCTTCAAGAGCTGCGATCGACACCTCAGATGCTTCATCGCCATTTGTGTGAATATGCATTTGCACAGCGTTTTTCTGCATCACCTCGCACAGATCAAAAATGGTTTCAGGCGGGGTGTTCCAGATCCCGTTGGGCTGCCCGCCCACATAGCCGGGCCATTTGACCCGGGCGGTCCATCCCTGAATAGACCCGTCGGTCATCAATTTGACGGCCCCAAGCCGCAGTTTATCGTGGTTAAATGTCTTCAGATGCAGGGCGCGGGCGGCTATCTCCTCGGGTTGGGCGCCTATGGCCCCCAAAGTTGGCACCAGTCGAATCGGAAAGCTTGCTTCGCGGGTTACCCGTGTGAGGGTGTCGATATCGCTCTCCTCGATCGTCGCGAAGAGATCTGTCGCGGTGGTAACGCCGGCACGCGTGCACACTTTGCCAAACGAGCGGATGGCTGGCGCTGTCTGGCTGAGGCCGCGAAAATCAATGCCAAGGCGGCGCATGACGGGCATCATGGCGGCCATTTCTTGCAGCTCGCCGGTCAGTGCCCCGTCCGGACCGCGCAACACGCCTTCGACGTTTGTCTCGGCGCTGTAGCTGGCGAGCTCGAGCGCGCGCGTGTTGACACACATCAGGTGAAAGTTGGAATACATCACGGCGACGGGGCGATCTTTGCTGATCTGGTCAAGGTGGTTGCGGTTCAAGCGTTCGGTTGGCAGGAAAATCGGGTCAAAACCCCAAGCCACCAAGGGTTGTCCAGCGGGTAAGGCGTTTGCCTGATCTGACAGGCGTTCAACGACGGCCTCGATGTCTGTCATCCCTTTCCAAAGCTTACCATCCGGGTCGATACGGTCGTGATAACCGGCATAGGCGTAATCCCAGATAGCGCCGGCCATCATGTGGGAATGCCCCTCGACAAATCCGGGCATCAGAACGGCATCGCTCAAGCTGTCATCGTGCACGGCCGTGCCCCATTGATCGGCGCAATCCGCGCCCCCCACAGCCAGAATTTTACCGTCCATGACAGCGACATGGGTGGCGCGTGGTTGGTTTGGATCCATCGTTATAATTTCTTTGGCACGATAAACGGTGATCTGGCTCATGGGTGTCTCCTTGATTGCGATAAGAGGTATCGCAGGGTTGAAAATCGGAAAAATAGATTTAGCAATGAGCATAGATATATTTTTTAGAGGATATGCTTTGCAGTTCACCCTCAAACAGCTGCGCTATGTGGATGCTGCCTTGCGCACCGGGTCTATTGCCCATGCCGCCAGAGAGATGAATATCTCACAGTCTTCAATTTCGGCGGCGATTGATGCGACGGAAACCTTGATGGGGGTGGCTTTGTTTCACCGGATGCCTGCGAAGGGTATTCGCCCCACAGAGGCCGGAGTGCACGCCACAGAAAAAATTGCCCAGTTTCTCAGCAGCGCCCGAATACTGGAATCGGACCTCATGTCCTCCAAAGGCGTTGCTGTGGGCAGTTTGCGCATGGGGTGTTATGCGCCGACAGCCCCCTTCATGCTTCCGCGCATTCTCAATAGTGTGCGCGCCGCTCATCCGCAGGTGCGCGTTGAGATGAAAGAAGGCGACATGGAAAACCTGGTGGAATTTCTCAATGCGGGGGAAGTGGATGTTGCGCTGACCTATCGCAGGGTTACCCCGGAAACCATGCCCTTTATGCCGCTTTTTCCTGCGCCACCCTGGGCCCTGATCCCGGAAGCTTGGCCGCTCGCCCAAAAGCCGGCGGTTTCGCTGCATGATCTTGCTGCTGAGCCGATGATCATGCTGGATCTGGCGTCAACACATCATTATTTTGGCCAACTTTTCAAAGCCCGTGGATTAAGCCCGAATATCGTTTACACCACACGTTCGTCTTCTGTTTTGCGTGGGCTTGTGGCTGCAAACTATGGCTATTCGATCCTGAATATTTGTGGCCCTCAAGACCGGAAGGAAGGCGCTGGCTATGTTTGTCGCCCTATAACCGGTAAGCTTGATACCCCCAGTTTCGGTCTCGCATATACCCGTGCCGCGCGGCACACGTCTATTGTAAGTGCAATGCTCAGTATTTGTGCAAGGCTTGCCCAAGAGGGCGCATTTGATGATCTTGTGATGGCTGCCGAGACATAGCCTCGGAAATTTAGATGTTATCCTTTGAAAAAGACCCTTTTTATGGCGGAATGCTCCGAGCTAGCCTGACGTCAATAAAAAACAGGGAGATTATAATGAAACTCATGACACGCCTCTTGGGCGCCGTCGCTATTTCAGCCTCGTCGCTCACTGCTGTGCCAGCCTTTGCCGAGGGTGGCACTCTGGTGATTGCAACAACACAAGCCCCGCGCCACCTGAACGGCGCAGTCCAATCGGGCATCGCAACAGGGGTGCCTTCAGCGCAGATTTTTGCGTCGCCGCTGCGCTATGACGAGAATTGGGAACCTCAGCCCTATCTGGCCGAAAGCTGGGAGATGGCTGCCGATGGTATGAGCTTGACGCTCAATCTTGTGGCGGGGGCGACCTTTCATGATGGCAAACCTGTGACATCAGAAGATGTGGCCTTCTCGATAATGGCGACAAAGGAAAACCACCCTTTCAAGTCCATGTTTGCACCTGTTGAAGCCATTGAAACGCCTGATGCGCAAACGGCTATCATCCGGCTGAGTCAGCCTCATCCGGCCTTGCTTTTGGCGCTGTCGCCGGCTCTGGCTCCAATCATGCCAAAACATATCTACGGCGATGGGCAGGACATCAAATCTCACCCGGCCAATTCGACACCCATTGGCTCTGGCCCGTTCATGCTGGACGAGTTCAAGGCGGGTGAGCTTGTTGCGCTCAAGAAGAACCCAGATTTCTTTATTGAGGGACGGCCAAAGCTGGATGAAATTCTCATTCGCATTATCAAAGACCCGTCAGCCTTGCTGATCGCCATGGAAAACAGTGATGCAGATATGTATCCCTTCATGGCCGGCAGCCAGGAAATTCGCCGTTTGGAGAAAGCCGAGCACCTTGAAATTACCGATGAAGGTTACGCGGGTATTGGCCCTATCAACTGGCTGGCGTTTAACACCAAGAGTGAAAAACTGTCTGATGTGCGCGTGCGTCAGGCGATTGCCTATGCTGTTGACCGTGATTTTGTGACCAAAGCGCTGCACCGTGGTGTGAGCCAGCAGCAGCGTGGCCCGATCATTGAAAGCTCGCCCTATTTCACAGATGCGATTGCGCCCTATGATGTTGATCTGGACAAGGCCAACGCGCTTATGGCGGACGCCGGTTTTGGCGATGGTATGGATCTGACGATTGACTACATCCCTGGTCCGAAAGAACAACAGCAGTCCATTGCCGAGTATCTCAAGTCGCAGTTCAAAAAGATTGGCATCAATCTTACGGTGCGTGCGGCCCCTGATTTTCCCACATGGGCTGGCCGCGTTGGCGGGCATGACTTTGAGCTGACCATGGACATCGTCTTTAACTGGGGCGATCCGGTGATCGGTGTGCACCGCACCTATCTTTGCTCCAATATTCGCAAAGGTGTCATTTGGTCCAATACCCAGCAATACTGCAACGAAAAGGTTGATGAGCTGCTCAATGCTGCGGCTGTAGAGCTGGACACCGATAAGCGCGCGGCACTTTACAAAGAGTTCCAAGAGATCATCGGCCAGGACGTGCCGCTCTATACGATCAACGCGCTGCCCTATCACACGGCCTATGATAAGAAGCTCAAGAATGTGCCAACCGGGATCTGGGGCACCATGCACCCGATGGACACAGTTGAGTGGTCTGAGTGACCCAAACAGGGGGCCGCTCCAGTGAGCGGCCCTTTCTTCCTTAGAAAGCAGGTTTGAGTATGGGCATGTCTTTCCTTTTGCGCCGCCTCAGCTACGGGCTTTTGCTGATGTTGGGTGTTGTGGTCCTCAATTTCTTTCTGATCCGGCTGGCCCCGGGCGACCCTGCTGTGGTGATCGCGGGTGACATGGGCGGGGCAACCGAGGAAATTCTGGAGAGCATCCGCGAAGAATACGGCCTCAACAAACCAGTTTTGACGCAACTCTGGATATATATTTCAGGCGTGGCACAAGGCGATCTGGGCGACAGCTTCTTTTTCAACCAGCCTGTTGCAAAGCTGATTGGGGAACGTATCAGCCCGACGATCCTTTTGGTGATCACTGCTCAGCTGCTCTCAATCATGTTGGGTGTGGTTTTGGGTGTTCTCGCCGCGCGAAAGCCCAACGGCGTTATGTCGGCCTTTGTTTCGGTGTTTTCTACCATCGGATATGCCGTGCCGGTGTTTTGGACCGGCATCATGCTGATCATTCTGTTTGCCTCGACCTTTCCGGTCTTTCCGGTGGAAGGCATGCAATCCATCAAGCTGCGCAACGCAGGCTTTTTCACGCAGGCGCTGGATATAGCCCATCACCTTGTCTTGCCGGCCTTTACTCTCGCCATCATCTATCTGGCGCAATATGCACGGCTCTCGCGCGCTTCCATGCTGGAGGTTTTGAGCTCGGATTATATCCGAACAGCCCGCGCGAAGGGGGCCTCTGAGGGGACTGTTCTGTTCAAACACGCGTTGCGCAACGCAGCTCTGCCGATCCTTACGGTGGCTGGCTTGCAATTTGGCAATCTCATCTCAGGTGCGCTTTTGGTGGAGACTGTGTTTAACTGGCCCGGTATGGGGCGTCTTGCCTTTGATAGCATCCTGCGCCGCGATTATCCGACAATCATGGGGGTTTTATTCTTCGCCTCGATGATGGTTGTTGTGGCCAATCTTATCACTGACATCTCCTATCGCTGGGCTGACCCCAGGCTGAGAGGCCGCACATGAGCAATATGACCGATCACAGCGCCGAAAGCCCAGCACTGGAAGCATGGCGCATGTTCCGGCGCAATATTCCAGCGCTCTTTGGTGTGGCCATTCTTGCGCTGATTATCGTGCTCACACTTTATGGCCAATTATTCTATGATGGCGACGCTTTTGATGTCGTCTGGGCTCCTCATGAAGGTCCGGGGGTTACCCCCGAGTTTCCGCTTGGGACAGATTATCTGGGCCGCGATATTGTGGCGGGCTTGCTTACAGGCGGTGGCCCCACTCTGGCCGTGGGGGGCGCCGCTGCGCTCATTACCATGATCATCGGGATCTCTATGGGGGCGCTGGCGGGGTATTATGGCGGCTGGGTCGACAATCTGCTCATGCGCGTCACGGAGTTTTTCCAAGTTTTGCCAGCTCTGCTTTTCGCCATGGTGTTGGTAACACTTTTTTCGCCGTCGCTCTGGACGATCGCGATTGCGATTGGCGTTGTGAGTTGGCCGCAGACCGCCCGCCTGACGCGTGCGGAGTTTCTCAAGATCAAGGAACTCGAATATGTAACCGCGGCCCGTGCGATTGGAGCGCGCAATAGCCGTATTATTTGGAAGGTGATCCTGCCCAATGCAATGCCGCCACTGATTGTGTCGGCGACCCTGACCATCGGTGTTGCAATTCTGTTTGAGGCCGGTCTTTCCTTTCTTGGGCTTGGCGACCCAAATGTGATGAGCTGGGGGCTGATGATTGGGGCCAACCGCGAGTATATTCTCGATGCATGGTGGCCTGTCACCTTTCCCGGCTTGGCTATTTTCTTCACCGTTTTTGCTGTTTCGTTGATTGGCGATGGCCTGAACGATGCGTTCAACCCCAAATTGAGAGAGCGCTGATGACGGCCCTGCTTGATATCAAAGACCTGCGTGTGACCTTCAACACGCGTTACGGTGAGGTGACGGCGCTGGACAGTGTTGCGCTGCATGTCAACGCAGGTGAAACCCTTGGTATCGTCGGTGAGAGTGGCTGTGGGAAATCCATCACCGCGCTGGCGGCGATGGGGCTCATTCCGATGCCGCCGGGCCGAATTGCTGGCGGCTCCATCCAGCTGGAAGGCGAAGAGCTCACCACGGCCTCAGAAGCGCGGTTGCGCAAGTTGCGTGGGCGCGAAATTGCGATGATTTTTCAGGAGCCCATGACGTCTCTCAATCCCGTGTTCACGGTTGGTCAACAGATTGCCGAGGCGATCAGGCTGCACCAGAATGTCAGTGCCACACAGGCCTTCAGGGATGCGGTGGCCCTCCTTGATCGCGTTGGCATTCCCTCTGCTGCCGAGCGCGCACGCGATTACCCACACCAGCTTTCTGGTGGTATGCGCCAACGCGTGATGATTGCCATGGCCGTGTCCTGCCGCCCCAAGGTATTGATTGCAGATGAGCCGACAACAGCACTTGATGTCACTGTGCAGGCCCAGATTTTTGATTTGCTCAACGAAATTCAACGTGACTTTGGTGTGGCCATCATATTGATCACGCATGACATGGGCGCAGTTTCAGAAATGGCAGACCGTGTGGCAGTGATGTATGCTGGTCGTGTGGTTGAGCAATCCACGGCGGATAATGTGCTCGACATGCCCCAACACCCCTATGCGCGGGGCTTGATTGATTGCATCCCCGCGCTTGGAAAGGGGGAAACCGAGCTCAAGGAGATACCTGGCGTCGTGCCCCCCCTGCATCTTTTGGGGGCGGGGTGCGCCTTTGCTGACCGCTGCACGCTCAAAAATGCACGCTGCGAGACAGAAAAGCCGTTGTTGCTCAACCACGGACATCATCTTGCGGCTTGTCATGCTGTTGAGGAGGGGCGCCGATGACCGCGCTGTTAAGAGCCGAGGATCTGACGGTCCGCTTCCGTCTTGCAAAACAAAGTCTTTTTGGCCCGGCGGTGCATCTTGAAGCGGTGCGGCAGGTCTCTTTTACGCTCGAGAAGGGCCGTGCTCTGGGCATTGTGGGGGAAAGCGGGTCAGGGAAAACAACGACGGCCATGGCCGCCATTCGCCTGACAGAAGCCGCAGGGGGCAAGGTTTTGTTTGAGGGCGAAGACCTTTTGGAATTGGACGATGAACACATGCGCCTGCGCCGCCGTGACATCCAGCTTATTTTCCAGGATCCCTACAGTTCCCTCAACCCGCGCGCACGGGTGGTGGATATTGTGCGTGAGCCAATGGACCTGATGGAGATCGGCACGCCTGAAGAGCGCGAGGCGCGGGTGCGTGACCTTTTTGGGCTCGTGGGTTTGCGGCCTGATCAACTCAATCTCTTTCCGCACCAGTTTTCTGGTGGGCAGCGCCAGAGAATCTCGATTGCCCGCGCGCTGTCCACGAATCCAAAACTACTGGTTTGTGACGAACCTGTTTCCGCACTTGATGTTGCCATTCAGGCGCAAATCCTCAATCTTTTGGCACGGCTGAAGGATGAGCTTGGCCTGAGCTATCTGTTTATCAGCCATGATTTGGGCGTTGTGCGCCATGTCTGTGATGACGTGGCGGTGATGTATTTGGGCAAAATTGTTGAAACTGGGCCTTGTGAAGCGTTGTTTGACGCGCCCAAACACCCCTACACGCAAGCGCTGCTTGCCGCGGCACCCTCGCTGGCGCGCAGAAAATCCAAAGGCTATGCCCGGCCCATGAAACTCTCAGGTGATCCGCCTTCACCGCTCAACCCACCCAAAGGCTGCGCTTTTGCCGAGCGCTGCCCAAAGGCACAGGCGATCTGTCGGGAAACACCTCCTGATCCGCAGAAGTTGGGTTCACTCACCGTTTCATGCCATTTTGCGGGGTCATAACCCGAAGTTTGCGCGACCACTGACCCGGCAAGAGCGGAATTAGAAACGCCGTGTTTATGTTTTGATTTGGCGCGCGTTTTCTTTGGGCCGTAAACTTGCGATGAAGGCGATATAGGGTAGCCGTTATCAGGGCAAAGATGAACAGAAAGAGCTTACCCCCAAGGTTGGCGGTGAGCCCGCTGCTGAATGTTTACAGGGCACTTGATATATGGAAACCGGTTGCGGCTTCATTTACGGTGGTGTCATGCGAACAGATATTGCACTCTCTTTTCCCTTGAAACGCGCTTGCGTGCACGAGGTTTGTGGCAACGGAGCGTTGGGGTTTTCTGCGATCTGTGCGGCCTTGGCGCGTGAGCAGATGCTTTGGATTCGCGAGCGCTGGCGCTCTGATGTGGTGAACCCTGTCGGGCTGGCTGCTTATCTTGATCCTGCCCTTATCTTGCTGGCGCAGGTGGTGTCTCAAGCGGAAGCTTTGGCTGTTGCTGAGGAAGCCTTGCGCGATGGGGCTGTGCCTTTGGTTGTGATAGAACTCACGCGCCCGCTCAATCTGACGGCGGGGCGGCGGCTTCAGCTTGCAGCGCAGGCGGGCAAGACAACGGGGCTGTGCATTCTTCCTGAAGGGATGGGCAGCCATGCGGCCACAACACGTTGGCGTTGTTCTTCGGTTTTTGATTCTCAAGACGCAGACTCGACTCTGATGCACTGGGAGCTTATTAAGAACAAATCAGGAACATTATGTGATTGGTATGTTCGATGGACACCGACAAAGCCCAACCCGGCGGATCGTCTCGCTGTGGTTTCCCCGCCTCGCCAGTGAGCGGGTTTTGCGGCGGCGCGCTGTTGCCGGCCCCTTTGCGATCACCATAAAGGAAAAGAACGCAGACCGCATTTATTGTCTGAATGCAGAGGCCGAGCAGGCCGGGCTGTGTCGAGGGATGCCCTTTTCAGATGCGCGCGCATTTTGCTGTGAGCTGGAAAGCCGTGTGGCGAACACATATGCGGATCATCATATGCTGCTGATGCTGCGGCGGTGGGCGTTGCGCTATTGCCCATGGGTTGGTCTGGAGGGCCATGATGGCCTGACATTGGATGTGACGGGATCAGCGCATTTGTTTGGCGGCGAAGCGCTCTTGCTGGCAGATCTGCGTGGTCGCTTGGCGCGGGCGGGATTTTCCGTTTGCGTGGGGCTGGGCGATACACGCGGCGCCGCTTGGGCTTTGGCGCGGCATGGCGAAGGAGTTGCGCCACCCAACCAGCCGTTAGAGGCCTTGAGCCAGCTGCCTGTGGCGGCCTTGCGTATTGAGACCAAAACCGATGTTGCTTTGCAGCGCCTTGGGTTGCGCACCATTGGCGCTTTGGTCAACGCGGCCCGCCCCCCTCTTGCGCGACGCTTTGGGAAAGACCTGCTGATGCGTCTGGATCAGGCCCTTGGCGTGCAGCCTGAAGAGATCACCCCGCTGGCTGAGCCGCCACAGTATGCGGTGCGCATGACGCTGCCTGAGCCTATCGGATTTTATGCAGATGTCATGGCGGGCACCGAGCGTTTGCTGGCGCAGCTCTGTGCGAAACTTGCAGCGCATGATGTGGGCGCCCGCGTCTTGTGTCTGTCGCTTCGGCGGGTGGATGGCGCGCCACAGGACATCGAGTTGCGCCTTGCGCGGCCGCTGCAGGATGCTGCGCGCATTTTGCCCCTGTTTCAGCGGGGTATTGGCGCTGTTGATGCCGGTTTTGGGATTGATCAGTTGCGGCTTTCGGCAAGGTCCATTGAAAAAATACCCGCGCAACAGCTGAGCCATATGGCCTCCTCAGGTCGCAAAGACCAGCTGGATGATCTTTTGACACGGCTGGGCGCGCGGATCGGATTGGAAAACATACAGCGCTTCCTACCGGCCGACAGCCATATCCCGGAGCGGGGTTTTATCCTTGCCGCTGCGGCCTTCTCTGAGCCGAGCCAAGCATGGACAAGAACGCAGCCTCGCCCTCTGTGCCTGTTTTCGCCGGAGGCGATTGTCGGGCATGGCCCCAATCCGCCGAAACGGTTTCGCTGGCGGCGTATGCTTCTCACAACAGGGCGTGCCGTGGGGCCGGAGCGCATCATGCCGGAATGGTGGTTGGAGGATGAAAACTGGCGGTCTGGCCTGCGCGATTATTGGTGCGTGGACACGTGCGAAGGGCGCCGGTTGTGGCTGTTTTATACACCGCAAAACCCCGCTTGGTTTGTGCAGGGAGAGTTTGCATGAATTATGCTGAGCTGTGTGTCACCACCAACTTTACCTTTCTCACCGGGGCCTCACACCCCGAAGAAATGATGGCGCGCGCTGTTGATCTGGGGCTTGAGGCGATCGCCATCACAGATCGCAACTCGCTCGCCGGTGTGGTGAGGGCTTATTCGGCCTTGAACGTGTTGCGCAAAGAGCGGGCAGAAAATGCAGCGCTTCCCAAGCTGATCATCGGGTGCCGTCTGGTGCTGCGTGACAGCGCGGTGCAGTGGCTGGCGCTGCCCACAGACCGCGCGGCCTATCAACGGCTCACCCGGCTTTTGAGCCTTGGCAAACAGCGCGCGAAAAAGGGCGACTGCCATCTGGATCAAAGCGACCTTGTTGCCCATGGCGCAGGCATGATCCTGATTGCCTTGCCGCCTGCCCTGAGCGGCGCGCAGCAGGATATCGCGCCCATCCAGCGCCGCTTTCCCGGCTTTGTCTTTCTGGGGGCTGCCCCGCGGTATGATGGCAGCGATCAGGCGTATTTCAAAGCCTGTGCAAACCTTGCACTGCGCAGTTCGACCCCTTTGGTTGCGGTGGGGGATGTGTTGATGCACCACGGCAAGCGCAAGCAATTGGCGGATGTGCTGACCTGCATGCGCGAGCACATCACGATTGACCAAATCGGCACCCGTGCGCTGCCCAATGCCGAGCGCCGCCTCAAAGGCCATGCGGATATGGCGCGGCTGTTTCGCAATCACCCGGCTGCCTTGCGGCGCACATTGGAAATCACCGCGCGGTGCAGCTTTGATTTGAGCGAGCTGAGCTATGAATACCCCGACGAGATCGCTGAGGGCGAAAGCCCCATGGCGCGGCTGGAGCGCTTGGCGCGGGACGGCCTGACGCGCCGCTATCCCCAAGGGGCCACAGACAAGGCGCGCGCCCAGCTTGAGAAGGAGCTGAAGCTGATCGCCAAGCTCGATTTTCCGGCCTATTTCCTGACGGTGCATGAAATTGTGGAATATGCGCGCGGCCAGGGTATTCTGTGCCAAGGCCGTGGTTCGGCGGCCAATTCCATCATCTGTTATCTGTTGGGCATAACAGATGTCAGCCCGGAGACCATCACTATGGTGGTTGAGCGGTTTGTCTCCGAGCACCGTGGCGAGCCGCCTGATATTGACGTTGATTTTGAGCATGAGCGCCGTGAGGAAGTGATCCAATGGATTTACCAGCGCTATGGCCGCCATCGTGCGGGGTTGTGCGCCACTGTGATCCATTTTCGCGCGCGCGCGGCGATACGCGAAGTGGGCAAGGTGATGGGGCTGTCTCAGGATGTGACAGCGCGTCTTTCGGGGCAGATCTGGGGCCAGTCCAACAGCGGCGCCGACCCTGAGCGCATTCGTGAGATGGGGCTTGATCTTAACGACCTGCGCCTTGCGCAAACCATCCGTCTGATTGGCGAAGTGATCGGCTTTCCGCGCCATCTCTCGCAACATGTGGGGGGCTTCGTGATCACCAAGGGGCGGTTGGATGAGCTGTGCCCGATTGAAAACGCGGCAATGGACGACCGCACGATTATCGAATGGGATAAGGATGATATTGATGCGCTTGGCATTCTCAAGGTTGATGTGCTCAGCCTTGGTATGCTGACTTGCATTCGCAAAAGCTTTGATTTGCTTGAAGAGCACGAACAGAAAAGTTTGAGCATTGCCACGATACCGCAGGCCGATACCAAAACATATGATATGCTGTGCGTGGCTGATGCGGTTGGCGTGTTTCAGGTGGAAAGCCGCGCGCAGATGAATTTCCTGCCGCGTATGAAGCCCCGCGAATTTTATGATCTGGTGATCGAGGTGGCCATCGTGCGCCCCGGCCCCATTCAGGGGGGCATGGTTCACCCCTATATCAACCGCCGGCAAGGGAAAGAGCCGGTGAGCTTTCCCTCTTCGGAGCTTGAAGATGTATTGGGCAAGACGCTTGGTGTGCCCCTGTTTCAGGAGCAGGCCATGCAGATCGCTGTTGTTGCCGCCGGGTTCCCACCTGAAGAGGCCGACCAGCTGCGCCGTTCTCTGGCTACCTTTCGTAAAATGGGCACCATTGGCAGCTTTCGCGACAAGTTTATCGCGGGAATGCTGGAGCGCGGCTATGAGGCGGATTTTGCCGAGCGGTGCTTTTCACAAATAGAAGGGTTTGGTGAATATGGTTTCCCCGAAAGCCATGCGGCGGCCTTTGCCATGTTGGTTTATGTTTCGGCTTGGTTGAAGTGTCACCATCCTGCCGTTTTTGCCTGCGCGCTGCTCAATAGCCAGCCTATGGGCTTTTATGCCCCAGCTCAGATCGTGCGTGATCTGCGCGAACATCAGGTTGAGGTGCGGCCCATCTGCGTAAATGCCAGCGCTTGGGACAACAGGGTTGAGCGCCGTGCTGACGGGGCGTTGGCCCTGCGTTTGGGCTTTCGTCAGATCAAAGGGTTTCGCGAAGATGAGGCTGCGTGGATTGTGGCTGCGCGCGGCAATGGGTATCAGGATCCGGAGGCTGTGTGGCTGCGCGCCGGTGTGACCCCGGCTGTGCTGGAGCGGTTGGCCGAAGCTGATACATTCTCAAGCATGGGGCTGACACGGCGTGACGCGCTCTGGCAGGTAAAATCGATACGCAGCCAGAGGCCATTGCCCCTGTTCAATGATCCGATTGACGGAGAAAGCATTCAGGAGCCAGAGGTTCGCTTACCTGCCATGCACTTGGGAGAAGAAGTTGTTGAAGATTATGTCTCAACCCGCCTCACCTTGCGGGCGCATCCGATGGAGCTTTTGCGCCCCTCAATAGACGGCCTTACCGCGCATAGCCAATTGCCTCATGTCCCGCTGGGGCGGGTGAGCGTATGCGGTCTGGTGATTACGCGTCAAAGGCCGGGCACCGCCGGAGGTGTTATCTTCCTGACACTGGAAGACGAAACCGGCGTTTCAAATATTGTCGTCTGGAAAAATGTTTATAAACAGTTCCGCCGCAGTGTTATGGGGGGGCGTTTGTTGCGCGTCACAGGCTATCTGCAACGCGAGGGTATTGTTGTGCATCTGATTGCCCAACATATCGAGGATATGTCGCACAAGCTTTCCGAGCTGGGCCACCCGATGAAAGACGCCATTGGCCTCACCCCGCCCCAAGCGGACGATGCTCCAAGGCCGCCGCGCACAGCCTCGCGTGCCCGCCATCCACGCGAACAAGCCAAAGGCCTGTTCCCCAGCCGCGATTTTCATTGACAGAGCCCGGCACAATCCCGCCCACCCTTGGCCGGCGGCCTCTCCCACGACCCGGCGCAAACAAATCGGCCTTCATGGGAGCTTCTACAGGAGCATATGTGCTGTGCGTTGGGGGTCATAGCGCCCTCACGATACAGAAATAGAATGCACAAACATGCAGTTCTTGCTGAAACCTGTCTTATTTAGAGGTGTTTGGCTGGGATGGTAGGATTCGAACCTACGATCTACTGTACCAAAAACAGTTGCCCTACCGCTAGGCCACATCCCAACTCTGAGGCGCTAGTTACGCCGCCTTGCCTGTGCTTTCAAGATGGATTGTGAATTTTTTTGTCATAATCTGTCAAGATATCTGCTGTGCGGGAGGGTTACTCGATAATTTCGTCAGCAGAGACGCCCCAAAGCGCAGATTTGGGTGCCCAGCCTTTATACCCACCTGCCGAGAGGCGGCACCAGTCTTGGGAGCATTTTTGGAGGCGTGCAATCACGCCAAGCTCAAGTTGGGCCGTGATCTGGCTGTTCGTATCGGGCCTGATGTGCAAAGCTTGCATGTCTTGATCGACAATCACATTGCGCGCGCCCGAGAGCAGCGAGTAATGGACCCATCCCCCGGCCCCCTCGCGGTCGCGCACGCGCCGCCAATGTCCGTATTCTGCGGTCACTTCGACAGGCATTCCTTTTCGACGGAAGACCCAATCAATCTTATGGCTCAGAGAGGGGCCACGCCGCACATTGCATTCATCTGACTTTGTTGTGACAAATCTTGGCAAGGGCAGGTTGGTTTCGCTGCCACGGGTTTGCTCGGCGGGTGCTGTGCCTGCAAGCAGGCCAAGCGCCAAGGAGAGGGCGGTTAACAGTTTTTTCATGGCGTGTTCGTTGTGGCCTTGCTGCTTTTTTGCCGTTGGGTTCTTGTGCCTCGGCTTTCTATGGGTCAACTTGCCAGTAACACGCCAAAAAGAAAAGCGATTGGAGCCTAAACATGCCAACTGGACGCCTGAGTGTTGTTGTCACGCGACGCCTGCCGGAGCCTGTTGAAACGCGGATGAAAGAGCTTTTTGACGTGCGGCTGCGGGACACAGATGCGCCCATGAGCCGCGACGAACTGGTGGAGGCGATGTCGCAGGCAGATGTGTTGGTGCCATCTCTCACCGACAATCTGGATGCGAGTTTGCTGGCGCGTGCGGGTGAGCGCTTGAAACTGATCGCCAATTTTGGCGCAGGATTTGACCATATTGATGTGGCCACGGCCTTGCAGCGAGGCATTCTGGTGACCAATACACCGGGGGTTTCGGCTGATGACACTGCCGATATGACCATGGCGTTGATGATGGCTGTGACCCGGCGCATCCCTGAGGGCCTGCAAAACATCAAAGAGGGAGGGTTTGCCGGCTTTTCCCCCACGGCCTTGCTGGGGACGCGGGTGAGCGGAAAGCGGCTTGGAATCCTCGGTATGGGGCGCGTAGGGCAGGCGGTTGCCCGTCGCGCAAAGGCCTTTGGGATGCAAATCCATTATCACAACCGCCGCCGCTTGCGCGATGAGACAGAGGCTGCGTTTGAGGCAACCTACTGGGAAAGTCTCGATCAGATGGTTGCAAGGATGGATGTGATTTCGGTAAATTGCCCGCACACCCCTTCGACATTTCACTTGATGAACGCACGCAGACTAAAGCTGATGAAGGCTGGTGCTGTGATTATCAACACATCTCGTGGAGAGGTGATTGACGAACCGGCCCTAACACGGATGCTGAAAGCAGGGCAAATTGCCGGGGCCGGGCTTGACGTGTTTGAGCACGAAGGTGAGGCAAACGCCGATTTGCGTGGCTTGAGCAACGCCGTCTTGCTGCCGCATATGGCCAGCGCCACTCTGGAAGGGCGGCTGGAAATGGGCGAGAAAGTTATCATAAACATCAAGACTTTTGACGATGGGCACCGACCGCCTGATCAGGTGGTTCCTTCGATGCTTTAGAAATCGGGTGCCCTGCAGGGCGCCAGAGACCTGACCAGATGGAGGCGCGTATGAATTTGAAGTGTAAACATGCTCTGGCCGTTCTGTTCTGTCTGATTGTGACTTTTGGCAATGCCCAACAGAGCGCCGATGAGGTGGCGCCTGAAGGCAGCACGGCCTTGGGCGGATATGCCGCCAGCCTGGCTGTCGCCGCGGCCCAAACCCTGAAAGCTGAGGGTCTTCCTGTAGAGGCGCAAAGCTGGATGATTTCTGTGGCCAACCCCTATGCCGCGCAAGCGGGCGCGGCTGTTTTGGCGGCGGGGGGCACGGCCGCTGATGCCATGGTCTCTGCGCAAGCAGTTCTCGGGCTGGTGGAGCCACAAAGCTCGGGTTTGGGCGGCGGTGCCTTTCTGCTGTGGTATGATGCAGAGACAGGAGTTTTGAGCAGCCTTGATGGCCGAGAAACAGCGCCCTTAAAGGCCAATCCAACCCTGTTTCAAGATGCATCCGGTGCACCGCTCAAGTTCTTTGATGCCGTCGTTGGTGGACGCTCTGTTGGGGTTCCGGGCACGCCAGCATTGATGCAAGAGGCGCATAGGCGTTGGGGGAAAACCCCTTGGGCGGGGTTGTTTTCTTCTGCTGTCGGCCTTGCAGAGGACGGGTTTATCGTCTCGCCAAGGTTGGCAGAGATGGTCAGGGCGGACGCCGATTTTCTCTCAAGAGACGCTGAGAGCCGTGCTTATTTTCTGCCCGAAGGACAGCCGGTTTCCCAAGGTCAGAAGCTTGTCAATCCGGCCTATGCCCAAAGCTTGCGGGCGCTTGCGGGAAAGGGCGTTGCCGCCTTCTACACAGGCGATATTGCCAAAGCGATTGTTGAGAAGGTGCGCAATGCGGAGCACAATCCGGGCGTTCTGAGCGACATTGACATGGGGCTCTATCAGATCCGGGAGCGCCCGCCAGTTTGTGTTGGCTATCGCGGGTATGAGATTTGCGGCATGGGGCCACCTTCGTCGGGCGGCCTGAGTGTGGGGCAAATCATGGGGATGCTTGAGGCTTACAATCTAGGCGCGCCAACTGAAGCCGATGTGTGGCGGCTGTTGGGAGACGCCACGCGACTGAGCTTTGCGGACCGTGGCCGCTATATCGCTGACAGCGATTATGTGCCGGTGCCGACGCAAGGGCTGATTGCTTCTGATTATCTGCGCCAGCGTTCCAAATTGCTCGCTGGTCCGCGCGCGCTCACCGAGGTCTCTGCCGGACAGCCCGAATTTGATCACAGTTTGGACTTGGCGGATGATGAGGCGATTGACTTGCCGTCAACCTCTCACATTTCAATTGTCGATAGCTACGGCAACGCCCTGTCTATGACCACGACCATTGAAAACGCCTTTGGTTCGCGCCTTATGGTGGGTGGGTTTTTGCTCAACAATGAACTGACGGATTTTTCGTTTCGCTCCCATCGCAACGGCACGCCTATTGCCAACCGTGTCGAGCCGGGCAAACGTCCGCGCTCGTCGATGGCGCCCACCATCGTGCTGAAAGACGGTCACCCCAAGGTTATTCTTGGCAGCCCGGGCGGGTCGCGCATTATTCCTTATGTGGCCAAGACTCTTGTGGCCCATTTGGATTGGGGGCTTGACCCGCAAGCCGCTGTGAGTTTGCCCCATCTTGTCAATCGTTTCGGGGCTTATGATATTGAAGCCGGGACATCCGCCGAGACATTGGCGGCACCTCTTGAGCAAATGGGATATGAGGTGGCCATCAGGGGGCTAAACTCTGGATTGCATATGATTGCCGTGACGGACAGTGGCCTGCTTGGCGGCGCAGACCCGCGCCGCGAGGGGATTGCTCTGGGGGAGTAAGGGCGGGTCGCGAGGCTGGAGCAGTGCTGAAATCTGAGTGTAATTTGGTCCAGGCTTCGGGAGAGTCGTTTTTTGCCCTAAGCGGTCGGGAGTCTGCCGTGCTGCTGGGTTGGTTTGCGTCATATCATGTGCAACGCCAAGCCAAGGAGTCGGCTCATGAAAACCCAAGTTAAAGCTCTAGTTGTCGGGGGCGGTGCTGTTGGCACGTCCATTGCCTATCATCTTGCGAAAGCGGGCTGGGACGATGTCATGCTTATTGAGCGTGATGAGTTGACTTCCGGTTCGACATGGCACGCCGCAGGGCTTTTACCGCTTTTCAACATGTCTTACGCGACCACGCATATTCACCAATATTCGGTTGATTTTTACAAGACTCTTGAGGCTGAAACCGGGCTCAATGCGGGCTTTGCTGTTGTCGGAAACCTGCGCATGGCGCAGACACAGGAGCGCATGGACGAGTATATGCTCTATGCCTCGACAGCCGAGACCTGCGGAGTGTCTTATGAGTGGCTCACGCCCGACCAGATCAAGGAGCGCTGGCCGCTCATCCGCACCGATGATCTGAAAGGCGCGATCTATCACAACACCGACGGTTACATTAACCCCGCCGATGTGACGCAGGCCATGGCCAAGGGCGCGCGCCAGCGCGGCGTGATGATCGAGCGCAAGTGGCAGGCCGATGGTTTTCACTGGAACGGCACACATTGGGAAGTGACGCTTTCCAAGATGGTCGAAAAGGGCGGCAACCTTGTCCCCTCTGACGAGCAGATCGTGGTGACCGCCGAGCATGTTGTCACAGCGTCAGGCAACCACGCGCAACGCACGGCGAAGATGCTGGGCATCAAGATGCCGGCGATCCCTGTGGAGCACCAGTTTATCGTGATGGATCAGGACCCGGAGCTTGTGAAATTCCGCGCCGAAGGCGGTGTGGAGCACCCTGTGATCCGCGATGCGGATGCGCAGTCTTATGTGCGCGAAGAACGCGGTGGCTGGATCTTGGGCGTGTATGAAAAGAACGCGCCAGCGGTGTTTGAGCACGGTGTGCCCGACAGTTTCCGCGCCGATCTCTTCCCGCTCGATCTGGAGCGGATCGAAGAGCAGTATATGGCCATGATCCACCGTATTCCTTCCTGTGAGGAAAGCGGGTTGAAAGACGATTTCAACGGCCCGATCTGCTACACGCCCGATGGCAACCCTCTGGTCGGCCCGGCCCCCGGCTTGCGCAACATGTGGTTGGCCGAGGGTTTCAGCTTCGGGATCACAGCCGCGGGTGGCACGGGCTATTATCTTGCACAGATGATGGTGGATGGCGAAGCCGAGATCGACATGGCGAGCCTTGACCCCAAGCGCTACTCGAGCAATTGGATGACAACCGAATTTGCTGCGCGCAAGAACGAAGAGTGCTACGACCACGTCTATATCCTGCACCACCCTGACGAAGAGCGCCCCGCCTGCCGGCCTTTGCGCACGGCGCCCGCTTATGACCGCCAAAAGGCGCGCGGCGCGCAGTTCGGCTTTGTGAACGGCTGGGAGCGGCCCAATTACTACGGCCCGCTGGATGCGCCGGATAATTTTGACCATGACGCGCGCAGCTTCCGCCGTGGCGGGTGGTGGCAACATGCAGTGGATGAGGCCAAGGCGATCCGTGAGGGCGTTGGCTTGATTGATGCCACGGCCTTTACCAAACATGTGGTCAAAGGCCCCGGCGCGACCCAGTTTCTGGACTGGTTCACTTGCAACAAGCTGCCGAAAGTGGGCCGCATCAACCTGACCTATGCGCTCACAGCCCACGGCACGACTCGCACGGAATACACCATCGTGCGCAATGGCGAGAACAACTACTACCTCGTCTCCGCAGGCGCGTGGACGGAATATGACGCCGACTTCCTGCGCAAGGCCGCTGAGGACAAAATGGACGAATTCGGCTATATCGAAATTCAGGATGTGACGACGCAATGGGGTGTGTTTGCCATTGCTGGCCCCAAGTCGCGCGATGTTCTGAAGGCTGTGATCAAGGATGCCGACCCAGAGACAGCGCTCACAAACAAGCGCTTTCCGTGGCTTTCAGCCCGGCAGATCGAGCTGGGCATGTGCCCTGTGAATGCGATCCGCGTGGCCTATACGGGCGAGCTTGGCTGGGAGTTGCACCACCCGATCGAGATGCAGAACTACCTGTTCGATCTGCTTGAGACGGCCGGCGAGCCACATGGCATGAAGCTCGTGGGCGCGCGCGCGCAAAACTGGCTGCGCCAGGAGAAGAGCTACCGTGCCTTTGGCAACGAGCTGGGCCGCGATGCGACACCTGCGGAAGCCGATTTGCCGCGCTTTATTGACCTTGAGAAGGACTTCCACGGCAAGGAGGCAATGGTGGCAAAGGGCGTTCGTTCCAAGTGCTGCACGCTGCTCATCGACGGCCCCGCCGATGCGGACCCTTGGGGCCGCGAGGTGCTTTACACTGAAGATGGCACGCGCGTGGGCCGTCTGACGTCAGGGGGCTATTCCGTGGCTTTCGAAACGTCGATCGGGATGGGGTATGTGAAGCCTGAGCTGGCGGTGGAAGGCACGAAACTCAAGGTCAAGATGCAGGACAAGCTCTGGGACGCGGTTGTGAGCTGTGATAGCCCCTATGATCCTAAAAATGAAACCATCCGCAAGGATGGGTGATTGGGGGTTTCGGATGCTTCGCATCCGACCCGCTGGGGGCGTTGCCCCCAGACCCCCAGGATATTTTTGGCAACAAGAAAGGGGGGGATTTTTTTAGCCCACTTTGAAGTGGCTTTAGGGAACACTGGGGTCGTGACGGCGTAGCGTTGGCTCAGGAGCCTTGAGTGGATAACTCATCATAGCATTCCAGCGCTTTGGCAGCATACATCATGGCCGGACCACCGCCCATCTGGAGGGTCATGGCCAATACATCTGAGATTTCCGCGCGGCTGGCGCCTGTCTTGATCAAGGCTTCAACATGCAGCGCGATACAGGCTTCGCATTGTTTGGCCACGGCGATGCCCAAGGCGACAAATTCCTTTGTCTTGAAGTCCAATGTGCCGCCTTCTTTGACCGTTTTGCCAAGAAGGCCGAAAGCGCGGGTTGTTTCCGGGATCATCTTGTTAAGGCCGCGCAATTGGTTGCGCGTGTTGTCCAATTTGGTTTGCCAGGTCATTGAGCTGTCCTTTGTTGCCGTTTTGCGAGGCAAACCATGGACCGAGGAGGCCAGCCTTGACCTAGATCAGAAAGGGCGCGTTGCGACGAAGGAAATATTGTTTGCAGGCATTTCGATGACTTGGACCAAGTCCATGCCCGAGGTGTGGATCCAATCTATCACGTCCCAGTCGTCTTTATAGCCAACCTCGGGGTCTTCGGCGCGCAGGGTTGCGTCAAAGTCGGCGTCCCCTTCCGAGGTTGCGTGGCCGTCACGCAGGAAGGGGCCATATATATGAAAGATTCCCTCCGGAGCGAGGGCTTGCCCGGCTTCGCGGATCACTGTGCGCGCTTCGGTTTCGCTGATCAGGTGCAAGAGGTTGGACAGTGTGATCAGGTTCTGTCCTTGATGGCTGCGGCCCCAGCCCGCTTTTGTGGCGTTCAATGCGATTGCAGGGAGAATGTTCAACTCTCCAGACTGCTTTGCCCAAGCATCAACGCTGGCCATGCGGGCTGCGCTTATTTCCGTGGGTTGCCAGACCAGCTGGGGCAAGCGCCCCGCGAGCACGGCGATGTGTTGGCCCGTGCCACTTGCAATTTCAAGGGCGCGGCCTTGAGCGGGAGCATGATATTCCAAAAGATCGGCAATCGGTTCTATATTGCGTGCTGCGGAGGGGGCAAACAAGCGGCCTTGGCCATCGTCTTCGGCGAAGCCTGAAATTGCAGAAAGATCGCGGGGGGCGCTCATGGGAGAAACCTCCTTGGGTTGAGGGCCGCGCGGGTGGCGGCGTCAATGTCGCTGGCGCGACCCAATATCAAGTCTGCCGCCAGTTGACTGGCGGCTGGAGCTGTCTGAAAGCCGTAGCCACCTTGGCCTGCAAACCAAAAGAAGCTTGGATCTTCACCGTGAAATCCGATTGTCAGATGTCGGTCTGGTGAGAAGGTGCGAAGCCCCGCCCAATTGGCCTCAAGGCGTGAAACGGGTTCCGTTACCATGGCTTCATATCGGGCAAGGCCTTCTGCGAGCACCATGTCATCGGCCCAGGCATCCATGGGGGGCATCGCGTCTTCTTCGGCAGGGGAGACAATGAGCGCGCCAGCATCCGGCTTGGCATACCACTGCTCTCCCACCCCAAAAAACATTGGCCAAGTGGCCACATCATGACCGCCCGGCGCGGGAATGCGTGCCATGGAGCGGCGCAAGGGTGTGAAGCCAAGCGGGCTGAGGCCTGCCAGCTTGGCCAAGTTATCAACCCAGGCTCCGGCGGCATTTACCACCAGTGCGGCTTCAAAGTGGGCATTTGGGGTGCTCACAATCCAGCCTTTCGAGCTGCGTTCCAGCGCGATAACCGGAGATCTGAGCACAATACGGCCCCCTTCGGCGCGTATATTGCGGGCAAAATCCTGCACCATTCGATCCGTATCAATATCCCAAGCCGACGTGTGATAGGAGGCATGAGAAACGGTGTCCGGATTGAGAATGGGAACTAACGCCTGCGCCTCTGTGATGCTGATCTGTTCCAACCCGAGGGTTTTGGTATCGGATAAAAACGCCTGATATTCATCTGGTTGGCCCAATACCATCAGGCCGCGTGGCGTGAGATAGCCTCCGTTTGCCTTGTGAAAGTAGTTGGCGCTGGCCTTGCTGAGCGCCACGGTCGAGGCCAGCCCGTAATTTGACTCATAGAGCGCAGCCGAACGGCCCGAGGCATGGTAGGCGAGGCTCTCTTCGGCCTCTAAGAGCAGCACTTTGGCTTGCGGGGCGAGCCGTGCGGCAACAGATATGCCCGCAATACCGCCTCCGATCACGATGATGTCGTGCATGGGTTTTCCTTTGATGTCCTCCCATGTCTGGCACAGCTTCGGACACAAAAAAAGCCCCGCTTTCGGCGGGGCTTTCGGACTGTTGAACAGTCAGGCTTATTGTGGAATGTCGCCTTCAAGGCCTTCCACATAGAAGTTCATGCCAGCCAGTGTGCCATCATCGGCAGTTTCGCCTTCGGCGAGCCAGGGTGAACCGTCCTGCTTGTTGATCGGGCCAGTGAAGGCGTGGTATTCACCTGACGCCAGCGCGTCTTTCAGGGCCAGAGCTTCGGCTTTGACACTTGCGGGCACTTTGTCTGTGATGTCACCAATGCCGACCATGCCTGCGCCGATGCCGTCCCATGTGCTTTTGGTGGCCCATGTGCCATCCATCACCGCTTTGGTGCGCGCGATGTAGTAAGGGGCCCAGTCATCAATGATAGAAGATACGCGGGGACCGTCTTTGAATTCGGCCATGTCAGAAGCCTGACCAAAACCGATTACATTGCCTGCGGCAGCCGCAGCAGCAAGTGGGGCGGTCGAGTCGGTGTGTTGCAGGATAACGTCCGCGCCTTGCTCGATGAGAACCTTGGCGGCGTCGGCCTCTTTGGCAGGATCAAACCAGGTGTAGGCCCAGACGATCTTGAACTGCACGTCAGGGTTCACCTTACGGGCGTGGATAAATGCCGAGTTGATGCCGCGGATCACTTCGGGGATGGGGAAGGAGCCGATGTAACCGATGATATTGCTTTCGGTCATATTGCCGGCGATGTGGCCTTGAATGGCGCGACCTTCATAGAAACGGGCCGAATAAACCGAGACGTTCTCGGCTGTTTTATAGCCAGTGGCGTGCTCAAATTTCACATTCGGAAATTTCTTTGCGACATTGATCGTGGGATCCATGTAGCCAAAAGAGGTTGTGAAAATAAGATCGGCCCCTTGCAGCGCCATCTGTGTCATCACGCGCTCTGCGTCGGCGCCTTCAGGCACATTTTCAACATAGACGGTTTCGACCTTATCGCCGAACTCTGCCTCAACAGCGAGGCGGCCTTTGTTGTGCTCATATGTCCAGCCGCCATCACCGACGGGGCCAACATAAACAAAGCCGACTTTGGTTTTGTCGTCAGCGAAAGCTGAAGTTGCCACCCCGAGCGCCACGGCAGCTGTGGCGAGTAGTTTGGTGAATTTCATGATCTGAAGTCTCCCTGATGCAGATTCTGTGCGTAACTTACTGTATTAACTTGAGGCGTGGAAGATGCGACCCAAAGAAGCGGGTGCGCGCGACTTGTCGGCTGACATGATGACCAGCACAACAATTGTTATGATATATGGTGACATAGACAAATATTCGACGGGGATGGCCACGCCAGCTGCCTGAAAATTAAGCTGCAAAACCGTGACTCCGCCAAAAAGCCAGGCACCCAGCAAAACCCGCCAGGGCTTCCAGCTGGCAAAAACGACAAGCGCAAGAGCGATCCAGCCGGCACCAGCGGTCATGCCCTCGGTCCATTGAGGCACGCGCACAAGGCTGATGTAGGCACCACCCAGCCCTGCACAGGCACCGCCAAAAAGAATGGCCAAAACACGGATGCGCACCACTTTGTAGCCAAGCGCATGGGCGGCCTCATGGTTCTCTCCCACCGCCCGCAAGACAAGGCCTGCACGGGTATATTTCAGCACGGCCCAGACGGCCGCAACAAGGCCAATTCCGAAATACACCATCAAATCATGGCTAAACAGCACTGTTCCCAGGAAAGGGAGATCGGACAGCACCGGGATGTCGAGTTGGGGCGTGGACGGTGGCTTGAGGCCCACATAGTCTTGCCCCAGCAGCGAGGATAGCCCGAGCCCAAAAAGAGTTAAGGCGAGCCCTGAGGCAACCTGATTGGCCAGCGTATATTGGGTAAGCAGCGCAAAAAGAAAGGCCAGCCCAGCCCCGCCGAGGGCTGCAAAGATAAAGCCCAGCAAGGGTGTGCCTGTGACGATGGTTGCCATGAAGCCGCAAATGGCACCGGTGATCATCATCCCCTCCACGCCAAGGTTGAGCACGCCCGCGCGCTCGACGACCAGCTCGCCGATACCGGCCAGCAAAATCGGGGTTGCAGCCACCAAGAGAGAGGCGAGCAACAGCGCAGGGTTAATGGCGGAAAGGTCCATTACACGGCCTCCTTGGAGATACGCTTGATACGATAGTTTGTCAGCAGGTCCACCGCGAGCAGGAAGAACAGAAGCATTCCCTGAAACAACTGAATTGCGGCGGCAGGGAGACCAAGATTGGCCTGCGCAATTTCACCTCCGATATAGGTCAGCGCCATGAGCAAGCCCGCAAAGAGAATGCCCACAGGGTGCAACCGCCCCAAAAACGCGACAATAATCGCGGTGAAGCCATATCCTGTGTTGAAATCAATGCTGATTTGCCCCGCCGGGCCGGCCACCTCAAACAACCCGGCAAGACCAGCCAGTGCGCCGGACATACCTAGACAAAACAGGATCAGCCGTGTCGGGTTTACGGAGGCAAACCTTGCCGCGCGGGGGGCTTCTCCGGTCAGGCGGATGGAGAAGCCGAGCATATGACGGTTGAGCAGGATGTAGGCGAAGATCACAGCGATAAAGGCGGCGACAACGCCCCAATGCATTCCCGACCCTGTGATCACCTCGTCGTTGAAGGCGCTGGGGTAGTCTTTCAGATTGCGCGATCCGGGGAAGCCATGACCATCAGGATTTTTCAACAATCCCAGCGACATGGACGCGAGGAGCTGCTCGGCCACATAGACCAGCATGAGCGATACGAGAATCTCGTTGGTCTGAAACCTGACCTTGAGCAAGGCCGGTATCATGGCCCAGACCCAGCCGCCAAAGGCGCCAGCGATGATCATGAGAGGGAAGATAAACCACGCCTCAAGGGGGTAAAAGGCGAGTCCCACACCGGCCCCGCAGATTGCACCCACGATATACTGCCCCTCTGCGCCGATGTTCCAGATTCCGGCGCGAAAGCCGAGGCTGAGGCCAATGGCGATGAGGATCAGCGGGCCGCCTTTGACCAGAAGCTGGGGGCGGTAATAGAATGCAAATTCACCAAAGAGCGGATCCCAGAAGATGGTGCGAATTGATTCAAAAGGATTTTTACCCAACATCATGAAGAGCAGGCCACCGGCGATCATGGTTGCGACGATGGCAAGGATCGGGGTGAGATAGGCGAAGGCCTGAGACGGTTGGGGACGTTTTTCAAGCTTAAACATGGGCCACCTCCATGCCATGTGCGCCGCCCATCATGAGACCGATCTCTTCAATGGTCAGACCCTGCGTGGGGCGGACCTCGGTGAGGCGGCCCTCGTTGAGGGCGGCGAAATTGTCAGCGACTTCCATGAGCTCATCAAGGTCCTGGCTGATCACGATGACGGCTGTGCCGCCGGCGGCCAGATCAAGAATGGCCTGTCGGATCGCGGCGGCGGCAGAGGCATCAACGCCCCATGTGGGCTGGTTTACCACGAGCACCTCGGGCTCTTGCAGGACCTCGCGGCCAATCACGAACTTTTGCAGATTGCCGCCCGAGAGGGAGCGGGCGGCATTGTCGGGGCCGGGGGTGCGGACATCAAATTTTTCAATAATTTCAGAGGCAAAGTTGCGTGCTTTGGACCAGTTTAAGAAGCCGTTCTGCGACAGTTTTTTGCGCAGATTGCCTGTCAGAAGGGCGTTTTCTGTCAGGCTCATGTTGGGCGCGGCGGCGTGGCCGAGGCGTTCTTCGGGGGCTGTGAGCAGACCGAGGGCGCGGCGGGCATTTGGAGAAAGCTGCCCGATCGGGGCGCCTTTGAACTTTATGGCGCTGGCGGCGCAGCGCTGCTCGCCGGAGAGCGCGAGCAAAAGCTCGTCCTGTCCGTTGCCCGCAACACCGCCGATTCCAAGAACCTCGCCAGCGCGCAAGCGCAGGTGAATGTTGCGCAGAGCTGTGCCGAAGGCACTGGGCGAGGGCATGGAAAGCCCCGCAATATCAAGAACCACCTCGCCCAGCGCCGCACCTGCGCTCTTGGGGGTTTGCAGCTCTGAGCCAACCATCAACTCGGCCATGTCGCGCGCGCTGGTCTCGGCGGGGACGCAGGTTCCGACATTTTTTCCCAGCCGCAGGATTGTGGCGGCATCACAAAGCGCGCGGATTTCTTCGAGCTTGTGAGAAATGTAGAGAATGGCCACGCCCTCGGCGGTGAGTTTGCGCAGGGTCTCAAAAAGGATTTCAACCTCCTGAGGGGTGAGGACCGATGTGGGCTCATCCATGATCAAAAGCTTGGGATCTTGTAACAAACAGCGAATAATTTCAACGCGTTGACGCTCACCTGCGGAGAGGTCTCCGACGGTGCGGAAAGGGTCGAGGGGGAGGCCATAAGCCTCGGAAACGGTGCGAATTTTCTCGGCCAGATCGCGCATGGCGGGGGGATTTTCCATTCCCAGCGCGATGTTTTCGGCCACGTTTAGGGCGTCAAACAGCGAGAAATGCTGGAACACCATGGCCACACCCGCAGCGCGGGCGGCGCGCGGCTCGGCGGGGGTGAAGGGCGTGCCGTGCATCTGCATGGTGCCGCTGTCGGGCTTCACGAGGCCGTAGATCATCTTCACCAAAGTGGACTTGCCAGCGCCATTTTCTCCAAGCAAAGCATGGGTTTCGCCCTCGTTGATCTCAAAGGAAACTTGGTCGTTGGCCACAACGCCGGGGTAGGCTTTGGTCAAGCCTTCGATCTTTAACAATGTCCCTGTCACGCAAGGTTCCTTTCCGGGTTTCCCCATCGGATGCGCTTTATTTGTTGCCGTTATCAAAGGCGGAAAGCCTGTGCCATGCAAGATTCGAATGACAGACCGCCGCGGAAACACTTTCTATGATTTGGCGAAAATCGAAAGGTTAATTCGTTAATTTGGCTCAAAAACCGGGGGGTGACATGCGTGCACAGCCCGTGCACCATGCGTGCACCGGGTGTTTGTTAACTTTTTGGGCGAAAAACCGTTAACGCGGCGCACGCTGGGGGGGGTGGGGGACGCTGTCCCCCGTCTTGAAAGCCTGCGGCTTTTCAGACTCCCCCTGAGGTATTTTGGACCAGAAGAAGACCGCAGGGGCGGTGTGCCGGGGGCCAGCGCAGGCAGGGTCTAATTGGCGGCCAGCCCAGACACCGGATTTTTCTGAAGAGACGACGCCGGGGCGTTTTGAGCGCGCGGGCAAAAAGCGCGCGCTTGGCGCTTTCCTGTTTCGGGTGGGGGTTGTAGGGTCGCGCGCATGAGCACATCACCACGATTCATTCACCTGCGGGTGCATACGGAATACTCGCTTCTGGAGGGGGCCGTGCGGCTGAAAAAGCTGCCGGGGCTTTGTGCGGATATGGCTATGCCGGCCGTGGCGGTGACAGATACGAACAATATGTTCTGTGCGCTGGAGTTTTCCGAGGCCGCCAAGGGCGCGGGGCTACAGCCGATCATCGGCTGTCAGGTCGATCTGGGCTACCACAGGCTTGAGCCGGGCGAGCGGCCGCGCCCGCCGGCGCCTCTGGTGCTGCTGGCGCAGAGCGAGGCCGGGTATGAGCATCTCATGAAGCTCAACTCCTGTCTTTATATCGACAAGGGCGGGGAGCTGCCGCAGGTGACGCTTGAGGAGTTGCGCGCAAATGCGGGCGATGTGATCTGCCTCACCGGTGGGCCTGATGGACCCGTAGGGCGGCTGTTGCGCGCGGGGCAGGGGCCAGCGGCCAGGGCACTGATGGAGACATTGGCGGATATTTTTGGTGACCGGCTTTATGTGGAGTTGCAGCGCCACCCCTCCGAGGATGGCAGCCAGCCGGAAGCCGAGCGCCTGAGCGAGCGCGGCTTTGTCGAAATGGCTTATGATATGGGCCTGCCGCTGGTGGCGACCAATGATGTCTATTTTCCCAAGGCGAGCATGTATGAGGCGCATGATGCGCTCATTTGTATTGCAGACGGGGCCTATGTGGACCAGCAGGAGCCGCGCCGCCGCCTGACGGCGCAGCATTATCTCAAATCGCCGCAGGAGATGGCGGTGCTCTTTGCCGATCTGCCCGAGGCGCTGGAGAACACCATCGAGATTGCCAAGCGCTGTGCTTTCAAGGCCTATAAGCGCGACCCGATTTTGCCGAAATTTGCCGATGACGAGGTGGTGGAGCTGCGCCGGCAGGCCAATGAAGGCTTGCAGGCGCGCTTGGCGGTGATTCCCCATGCGGTGTCTGTGGAGGACTATCAGAAGCGGCTTGAGTTTGAGCTTGATATTATCGAGGGCATGGGCTTTCCCGGCTACTTCCTGATCGTTGCGGATTTTATCAAATGGGCCAAGGACAACGGGATTCCGGTTGGCCCGGGACGTGGCTCGGGGGCGGGCAGCCTTGTGGCCTATGCGCTGACGGTGACCGACCTTGACCCTTTGCGCTACTCCTTGCTGTTTGAGCGCTTTTTGAACCCTGAGCGGGTCAGCATGCCGGATTTTGACATCGACTTTTGCATGGACCGGCGCGAAGAGGTGATCCGCTATGTGCAGGAGAAATACGGGCGCGATAAGGTGGGGCAGATCATCACCTTTGGAGCGCTGTTGAGCAAGGCGGCTGTGCGCGACATTGGCCGGGTTTTGCAGATGCCTTACGGGCAGGTGGACCGCCTTTCCAAGATGATCCCCGTGGAAGGGGTGAAGCCTGTGAGCATCGAGAAGGCTTTGGCCGAGGAGCCGCGGCTGCGTGAAGAGGCGAAGAACGAGGAAGTTGTGGCGCGCTTGCTGGATTA
>NZ_CAKZKL010000015.1 GCF_937123735.1 uncultured Lentibacter sp. | reverse complement strand
GAGAAGGCTTTGGCCGAGGAGCCGCGGCTGCGTGAAGAGGCGAAGAACGAGGAAGTTGTGGCGCGCTTGCTGGATTATGGCCAGCAGGTGGAGGGCTTGCTGCGCAATGCCTCGACCCACGCGGCGGGGGTTGTGATTGGCGACAGGCCGCTGGATGCGCTTGTGCCGCTCTATCAGGATCCGCGCTCGGACATGCCTGCGACGCAGTTCAACATGAAGTGGGTGGAGCAGGCGGGGCTGGTGAAGTTTGACTTCCTTGGCCTGAAGACGCTGACCGTGATTCAGAATGCGGTGGACCTTATTCATGCTGAGGGGCGCGATTTGCACCATGCGGCGGACGGCACGCTTTTGTATGAGCCACCGGCGGGGGCGGAGAACGATATTGGCGCGATCCCTCTGGATGATGCCAAGTCTTACGAGCTTTATGCGCGGGCCAAGACTGTGGCTGTGTTTCAGGTGGAAAGTTCGGGGATGATGGATGCGCTCAAGCGCATGAAGCCGACCTGTATTGAGGACATCGTGGCGCTTGTGGCGCTCTACCGCCCCGGCCCGATGGAGAACATTCCGACCTATTGCGAGGTGAAGAACGGGCTGAAAGAGCGCGAATCTGTGCACCCCTCGATTGACTATATTCTTGAGGAGACGCAGGGCATCATCGTTTACCAAGAGCAGGTGATGCAGATTGCTCAGGTGATGGCGGGCTATAGCCTCGGCGGAGCCGATCTGTTGCGCCGGGCGATGGGTAAGAAGATTGCCGAGGAGATGGCCAAGGAGCGCCCCAAGTTTGAACAGGGGGCGATGGCCAACGGGGTGGACAAGAAGAAGGCCTCGGAGGTGTTTGACCTTCTGGAAAAGTTTGCCAACTACGGTTTTAACAAATCGCACGCGGCGGCCTATGCTGTGGTGAGCTATCAGACCGCGTGGCTGAAGGCGAACCACCCTGTCGAGTTTATGGCCGGTGTGATGAACTGCGATATCCACCTCACCGACAAGCTGGCTGTTTATTTTGAAGAGGTGCGCAAGGGGCTTGAGCTGCGCTGGGAGCCGCCCTGTGTAAACCGCTCCGACGCGACCTTTACGGTGAAAGACCAGGTGCTGCATTATGCGCTGGGCGGGCTGAAGAACGTGGGTGTGGAGGCGATGAAGCTGATCACCGAGGCGCGGGGCAGCGAGCCGTTTGTGACGCTGTTTGACTTTGCGCGGCGTGTGGACCTTAAGCGCGTGGGCAAGCGCCCCTTGGAGATGCTGGCGCGGGCGGGGGCCTTTGATGTGCTCGATCGCAACCGGCGGCGGGTGTTTGACAGCCTTGAGGGCTTGATGGCCTATTCGGCGGCTGTGATGGAGCAGAAGACCTCCAACCAAGTGAGCCTGTTTGGCGATGCAGGCGATGATCTGCCCGAGCCGCGGCTGAGCCCTGTGCAGGACTGGCTGCCGGCGGAGCGGTTGGGCGAGGAGTTCAAGGCGGTGGGCTTTTATCTTTCCGGACATCCGCTGGATGACTATATGGCGCCGCTCAAGCGCAAGCAGGTGATCACGCTGGAAGAGGTGGAGGCGCGCGCGCAGGGCGGGCCGTTTTTGGCCAAGATGGCGGGGGTGATTGCGGGGCGGCAGGAGCGCAAATCGGCACGCGGCAACCGCTTTGCTTTTGTGCAGCTTTCGGACACGAGCGGGGCTTATGAGGTGACCGTGTTCAGCGACACGCTGGAAAAGGCGCGCGACTATCTGGAGACCGGCGCGAAAGTGGTTGTGACCTGCGAGGCGACGCTGGAGAGCGACCAGCTCAAGCTTCTGGCGCGCAGCTTTGCGCCGATTGATGCGGTGGTGGCCGATGCGGGCGCGACGGGGCTGAAGGTTTTTGTCGAGGAGCAGGCGGCGATTGGCGCGGTGGCCGAAGTTTTGGCCAATGCGGCCAAAGCGGCGCAGGGCGCGGGCAAGGGGCCGCTGTATTTTTGCCTGATGGACCCGGAGCTTCCCGGCGAAGTCGAAGTGGACGCGGGGCAGAGCTTTCCGATCTCGCCACAGATCAAGGGCGCGATCAAGAGCCTTGGCGGGGTTGTCGAGGTGCAGGACGTTTAAAGGCTGGCGGGCTTGAATGCGGCCGACTGTATCGGTCATCGGATTTGACGATGGTTGCCCCGGCAGGTGACGGGGCGGTGCGCAGTGAATGCGCACCCTACGGGCGGTGTATCAGCCTAGTAATGCGGGGGTTTTTCGTTGCCGCTGAAGATATGAGCGCCTTCGGAGCGGTTGCGGCCTGCTTCGGCGTCGAGCAGGAGTTGCACCTTGCGGGTGAGCAGGGCGATTTCGGTGTCCTGCCGGGCGATGACGGCGGAGAGATCGTCGGTGATGCGCTCCAGATGGGCGATTTTTTCTTCAAGAGGTTCCATGCG
>NZ_CAKZKL010000014.1 GCF_937123735.1 uncultured Lentibacter sp. | reverse complement strand
AACGCGGCCAATACCAGGCCGCCATCTGACAGATCGGTGCAGGCTTTGATCAGATCACGGTTGTCGCGGATGAAATCACCGTTGCGACGCTCGGCCGCCAAATCGACCGCAGGTGCATCGCCATCTTCGCGATTGAACACTTCATAAAGCAACGCGGACTGACCCAGGTGGCCTTGGGTGTCTCCCACGACCAAAGCGACGTGACCATCACGTGCCCGACCAAGGATCGGCTCTTCACCTGCTGCGATCAGCCCCACCGCGCCGATTGTCGGTGTTGGCAAAATGCCTTGACCGTCGGTTTCGTTGTAAAGCGACACATTGCCGGACACGATGGGCATGTCCAGTGCTTCGCAGGCGCTTCCGATGCCCTGAAGCGCGCCAACGAACTGACCCATGATTTCGGGCTTTTCGGGGTTGCCGAAGTTCAGGTTGTCGGTTGTCGCCAGCGGTTTCGCGCCAACGGCACACAGGTTGCGGAACGCTTCGGCCACCGCCTGTTTGCCGCCTTCGACAGGGTTCGCCTTGACGTAACGCGGAGTTACGTCCGAGGTGAAAGCCAACATTTTGTCGGTGCCGTGAACACGGATCACACCCGCGCCCCAGCCTGGACCTTCGACTGTGTCGGCCATGACCATGCTGTCGTATTGTTCGAACACCCAGTTGCGGGCGCAGTAGTTCGGGCTGCCCAGCAGCGCCTTGAGTGCGTCGATCGGATCAACGGCGGGCACGTCGTCCAGTGCCGCTGGTTCCTCAGACGGAACCCAGGGGCGGTCATATTCGGGCGCAGAGGAAGACAGACGCGACAGCGGCAGATCGGCTTTGACGTCGCCATTGTGGACGATCAGGAATCGATCTTCGGCAATTGTTTCGCCGACGATTGCAAAGTCCAGATCCCACTTGTCGAACACCGCGCGCGCCTCGGTTTCTTTGGCCGGGTCCAGAACCATCAGCATCCGTTCCTGGGATTCCGAAAGCATCATTTCGTAAGCGGTCATGTTCGCTTCGCGCTGCGGCACCTTTTCCAGGTCAAGCCGGATGCCCAACTTGCCTTTGTCGCCCATTTCCACGGCCGAACAAGTGAGGCCTGCAGCCCCCATATCCTGAATCGAGATCACGGCACCGGTCTGCATCAGTTCAAGGCAGGCTTCCATCAGGCGCTTTTCGGTGAAGGGGTCACCGACCTGAACGGTGGGGCGCTTTTCTTCGACCGGGTCGCCGAATTCAGCCGACGCCATGGTCGCCCCGCCGACGCCATCACGTCCGGTTTTGGCCCCGAGGTAAACAACCGGGCGGCCGACACCGCTGGCGGCCGAGTAAAAAATCTTGTCGGCATCCGCGAGACCCGCCGCAAAGGCGTTCACAAGGCAGTTGCCGTTATAGGCACTATGGAACCGAACTTCGCCGCCCACTGTGGGAACGCCGAAGCAGTTGCCGTAGCCGCCGACACCTTCGACCACGCCGTGCACAAGTTGGCGCGTCTTGGGGTGATCTTTTTCCCCAAAGGACAGTGCGTTCATCGCCGCAATCGGTCGTGCGCCCATTGTGAACACGTCGCGCAGAATGCCGCCAACACCAGTCGCCGCACCCTGATAGGGTTCGATATATGACGGGTGGTTGTGGCTCTCCATCTTGAAAACCACCGCCTGACCATCGCCAATATCCACCACACCGGCGTTTTCGCCAGGGCCGCAAATGACTTGTGGGCCGGTGGTTGGCAGTGTGCGCAGCCATTTCTTGGAGGACTTATAGGAACAATGCTCGTTCCACATTGCGGAAAAGATGCCCAGTTCCGTGAAGGTGGGTTCGCGGTTCATGATCCGAAGGATCTCCGCGTATTCGTCGGCATTGATGCCGTGGGCAGAGATAATGTCTTCGGTAATGGCTGGGTCTTGCATCCGGATGTCCCCGTGGGTTGCGCAGATGGCGGCGGTTTAGGCGAAACCGAAGGTGGTGAAAAGACCCGGCGCGGATTTGAAGAGAGTTAAGCGCTTGTTGCGGGCAAAGTTCGGACCGCGTGACCCGGCCTAACCGGGGCGGGCGGCGTTTCGCTCGTGTCGGTTCAGAACCCGTGGCACGACGACCGGTGTGCCAGATGTGTCAAAGAACGGAGAAGTGCGCTTGCCGCCGGACAAACGGGCGCGGAGTATGCCACGCACAATCGACAGATGTGCTGCAAGTACGCCTGTTTCTTTGATGTGGCTGGCCGTGCCGACTGTGTTCACCAGCGCCTTGATCGGACCATACCCGTCTGCGCCGGGCGGCAGGATCGCACCGACAAAGGGTAGGGTCGACGTAGGAAGTGTGTTGGCGATCGGAGTCCCGCAGCATCCGGCATACCAGCGCAGCAGCCCCTTGGGGCCAAGTCGGATAGCGGCGAGATGCTCAAGTCCTTCAAAGAATTCGAAATACGCGGGCAGGGTTTGAAAAATCTCGCTGCCACCATCGGAATCAAGACGCGTGACCTGGTGCTTGAGAAACCGGGCGGCAGTCTGGCAATCCTCGCAATAGCAGACCAGATGTGTGCCTGGGGCTTCGCGAGCGATACGCCAGTGCATTTTTCCGCAAACGCAGCTGTGTGCTCTTTCACCGGTCATGGCAGCTACCCCTCGCAAAAGTGGAAAAAAAAAGGCCGAGCAAAAGCTAGACCGAAGTCCAACAGGGAGGTATGAAGATGACACACAATTCAGCGTTCCATCTCATATGTGCTAAATATGTCAGCAGTCCTCGATATGGCAAGAGGGTTAGCCTAGAACATACGTCATTCCCGCTATGCGTGAGGCGCATGGGTCACACTTGCGTAGACGCCCCAGCCTCGAGTGCTTTGCGGGTCTGACGGTGCGCGAAAATCTCTTCCTGAACGAAATCTCGGAAGGCCGCGATCCGTTTGGATTGCCGTAATTCCTCGGGATAGGCAAGAAAAACAGGTACTTCTGCCGACTCGACATCAATCAGAACGCGTTTGATGGTCGGAAAGTCCTCGATAATGTAATCGGGAAGGACGCCGATACCCAAGCCGGATAGGACTGATTGCAGCACGCCGAAGTAGTTGTTCACGGTCAGGGTCGACTTGACATCATAGGCCAACAGTTGTTGCACCATGATCATCCCGGCACTCACCTGTGCCGCGCGGGGGTTCTGGCAAATGAGCCGATGCTTGGCGATGTCTTCGATCGTTTCAGGGGTCCCGTTCTGCGCCAGGTATTCTGGCGACGCATAGAGCCGCATCCGGATGGACATCAGTTTCTTACGGATCAGATCGGCTTGGCTGGGCTCTTTCATGCGCACAGCGACATCCGCCTCGCGCATCGGCAGGTCAAGCACGCGCTCTTCCAGCATCAGGTCGATGTTCAGATCGGGGTACTTCTCGTACAGTTTCGGCAAGCGCGGAGCGAGCCAGAGTGATCCGAAACCAATCGTGGTGGTCACACGCAATTCGCCAAACACTTCTTCTTCGCTGTCGCGGATGCGTGCGGTGGCGGCTTCTATGCGTTTGTTCATCGACCGAGTCGCATCGAACAGCAATTCACCCTGTTCAGTGAGAATCAGTCCCCGCGCATGGCGGTGAAACAGCACCGTGTTTAGCGACTCTTCTAGGGCCCGAACCTGCCGGGATACCGCGGATTGCGACAGATGCAGCGTGTCCCCGGCATGGGTCAGACTGCCCGCATCGGCAACCGCGTGAAATATTCTGAGTTTGTCCCAGTCCATGAGATACACTTTCAATCGTTAGAACCGGTTTACATGACACAAACCAATATATGAACGACAACTTTCCCCGACACTGAATTTTCGAAAGAAACTTCTAGCAAGGTCAGCATTTATGACCTAAATTTACGATGAAACAAGGGCACATTTTGCGCAGGGAGGCGTCAAATGACCAAAGCCGAGATCACTTTGAACGATCGTTTCGATTTGTCGAAATCGCCAGTTCTTCTGAATGGAACTCAGGCGTTGGTACGCTTGATGCTGATGCAGAAGGCGCGCGATGTAGCGGCAGGGTTGAACACAGCGGGCTATGTCACAGGCTATCGCGGGTCGCCCTTGGGCGCAGTCGATATGCAGATGCATCGCGCGGAAAAGTTTCTCAAAACGGCGGATGTCACATTCAAGGAAGGCTTGAACGAAGACCTTGCCGTTACAGCGCTCTGGGGTAGCCAGCAGGCCGAGTTACGGGGCGAGGGACGCTATGACGGCGTGTTTGGCCTTTGGTACGGCAAGGGCCCGGGGGTCGACCGCTCGGGCGACGCGATGAAACACGCAAACATGGCAGGCACAGCACCAAATGGCGGGGTGCTGATGGCGATGGGCGATGATCATACGGGCGAATCCTCGACCGTGCTGCACCAATCGGAATGGGCGATGATCGACGCCTATATGCCCGTCGTGTCGCCTGCGGGTGTCCAGGAAATCCTCGATTACGGTCTCTATGGTTTTGCTCTGTCACGGTTTTCCGGGCTTTGGGTTGGCCTCAAGACGATGAAAGACACTGTCGAAGTGACCTCCGTGGTCGACGGCCGCCCGGACCGAATGTCGTTCGTACTGCCCGAACTCGACCTGCCGGAAGGCGGGTTGAACATTCGTCTGGCCGACACGCCCCACGCACAGGAAGCGCGGATGATCGACCACAAACGCTTTGCCGCCGAGGCGTTTTCCCATGCCAACAAGATGGACAAACGCGTCTGGGGCAAACCGGGGGCAAAGATCGGGTTCGTTGCTGCAGGCAAAAACTGGCTCGACTTGGTGCATGCGTTGTCTCTGCTGGGCATCGACGCGGCCGAGGCCGAACGGTTGGGTGTGACCACATATAAGGTGGGACAGACTTGGCCGCTCGACATGCGTGGTTTCCACGATTGGGCCGAAGGGTTGGACTTGATCGTTGTGGTCGAGGAAAAGCGCAAGCTGATTGAAGTGCAGATCAAGGAAGCCATCTTTGACGATCGGCGCGGTCGCCGCGTTTGGGGCTGGCACAAGGGTGGGGGGGCTGGCTCTATGCATGGGCCGGAATTGTTCCAGACGCGTGGCGCACTGGATCCAATCCTGATTGCCGAAAAGCTGGGGCAAATCCTGATCGACGAAGGCCGTGACACTGACCGCATCAAGGCCGGGATGCAGGCCATTGACGAAGCAAAGAAAGCCGACAACGCACAAGAGATTGCAGCGCGTCTGCCGTATTTCTGTTCTGGCTGTCCGCACAATTCGTCCACCAAGGTGCCCGAGGGCAGCCGCGCCTATGCAGGGATCGGCTGTCATTACATGGTGCAATGGATGGACCGCAACACGCTCGGCGCCACCCATATGGGCGGTGAGGGTGCCAATTGGATTGGCGAGGCGCCGTTTTCAAACCGGGCGCATGTGTTCCAGAACCTTGGGGATGGCACTTACAACCATTCCGGCATTCAGGCGATCCGCGCGGCCATCGCTGCGGGAACAAATATCACTTATAAAGTGCTCTACAACGATGCTGTGGCCATGACGGGCGGCCAATCCAACGAGGGCGAGCTGGACGCGCCCAAAATTGTGGCCGAGCTGAAGGCAATGGGGGTGAAGGATCTTGCTGTTGTTTATGACGACAAGGAAGATGTCGACATGAAGGCTTTCCCGCAAGGTATTGAAATAAAAGCCAGAGAGCATCTCATGGAGGTGCAGGAGCGGATGGAGAAAACCCCGGGCACCTCGGCGATTGTCTATATCCAGACCTGTGCCGCCGAGAAGCGCCGCCGCCGCAAGCGCGGGCTGTTTCCCGATCCGGACCAGCGGGTGTTTATCAACACCGATGTTTGCGAAGGCTGTGGCGATTGCGGGGTGCAATCCAATTGTGTGGCCATCACCCCTGTTGAAACCGAGCTGGGGCGCAAGCGGGCTGTTGACCAATCGGCCTGCAACAAGGATTTCAGCTGCCTCAAGGGCTTTTGCCCCAGTTTTGTGACGCTTGAGGGCGCGCGCCCCAAAAAGGCGGCCACGGCGACGCTTGAGCTGCCTGACCTTCCAGAGCCTGACTTGCCCAAGATTTCGGGCACCCATAATGTGGTGATCACCGGCGTGGGCGGCACTGGGGTTGTGACCATCGGGGCCGTTCTGGCGCAGGCCGCCCAGATTGATGGCAAGGGGGCCGCCATGATGGAAATGGCCGGGCTTGCCCAAAAGGGTGGCGCTGTTCATATCCATTGCCGGATCGCGGAGCGGCCGGAGGATATTTCGGCCATTCGCGTGGCCACCGGCGAGGCGCATGTGCTGATTGGTGGCGATATGGTGGTGAGTGCGGGGGCCAAAACGCTTGGTCTGACCCGAACGGGGCAGACCGGCGCTGTGGTGAATTCGCACAACACCATCACGGGAGATTTTACGCGCGATACGGAGTTTAAGCTGCCCGTCGAGCGGCTTGAGCTGCAATTGCAGGCGCGGCTGAAACAACAGCTAAGCCTGTTTGATGCCTCTGATCTGGCCAAGGTGCTGTTGGGCGATAGTATTTTCTCAAATATGATGGTCTTTGGCGGGGCTTGGCAGCGCGGGTTTGTGCCGGTCAGCCATGCCGCGATTATGGAAGCGATCACGCTGAACGGGGCGGCTGTTGAGCGCAACCAAAAAGCCTTTGAGATGGGCCGTTGGGCTGTGCTTTATCCGCAAGAGGCGCTTGGCCTCATCACCAAAAAGGACGCCGTGAGCGCGCTCAGCCTGTCTGAAAAGATCGACTACCGTGCCACGCAGCTGAAAGCCTATCAAAATGCGGCCTTGGCGGAGAAATACCGCAGCTTTGTGGCGCAGTTTGAAGAGGAAACGCTTCGGGAGGCCGTGGCCAAAGGCTACTATAAGCTGTTGGCCTATAAGGATGAATATGAGGTCGCCCGGCTCCTTCTGACGACAGCCGAAAAGGCCGCGGCAAGCTTTGAGGGCGATATCAAGCTCAGCTATCATCTTGCGCCGCCGCTTTTGTCCAAGATCGGCCATGACGGGCGGCCGCAAAAGCGGAAATTTGGCGCCGGTATGCAGCGCTGGTTCAAGCTTTTGGCCAAGCTGAAATGGTTGCGTGGCACAGCTTTTGACCCCTTCGGACGCACCCAAGAGCGCCGGATGGAGCGGGCTTTGATTGGGCAATATGAGGCGGATATGCAGCATGTGCTGGCAGAGCTGACGCCGGAGCGGCTCAGCACGGCCGTGGCCCTGGCCGAGTTGCCGCTGAAGATCCGGGGGTTTGGGCCGGTCAAGGCTGAAAACGAGGCCAAAGCCGCCAAAGAACGCGAAGCTTTGCTGGCGGCTTTCCGGCAGGGTGGTAGCCCGGTTTTGCAAGCGGCTGAGTAGCTTTCCTGTCACATGGTTGTCATGTTTTGCGGGCATAAGGAGAGGGCGCACCAGAGAGTGCGCCGTCTCATTGCCGTGACCCAAGATGATCAAACCCTTGCTTTTGCGCCCGAATGCTGCCCGTGATGTGTCCTATGCCCGCTGTGCCAAGACCCGGGGTGGCCGGGCGCTTATCCGGGTGATGGAAAATGCCACTGGGCGGCTCGGGCTGATCCGGCGCGCGCGCGGCTATGAGCTGGATGTCGCCAACGGGCAGGACTTCTGGGATGTGATGGTTGCGCGCTATGGCTTGTCTCTCAATGTGATGGGCGGCGCCTTGTCGTTGATCCCGCAGACGGGGCCGCTCATACTTGTGGCCAACCATCCTTACGGGATCTTGGATGGGCTGATGATGGGGCAGATTTTGCGCCAAACCCGTGGGGATTTCCGTATTCTGGCCAATTCTGTTTTTCACAAGGCGGAAGATATTAACCGGGTTATTTTGCCGATCTCTTTTGACGAAACCAAAGCGGCCATGCGCCAGAACCTGGAAACCCGCCGTGTTGCGCTCGACTATTTGGGCGCGGGGGGCGCGATTGGTATCTTTCCGGGTGGCACTGTGAGCACGGCTGCCAAGCCGTTTGCGCGGCCAATGGACCCGGGGTGGCGCAAGTTTACGGCCCGTATGGTGGCCAAATCGGGCGCCACTGTTGTGCCGGTGTTCTTTGATGGCACCACGAGCCGCCTGTTTCAGATTGCCAGCCATGTGCACTACACCTTGCGGATGGGGCTGTTGATCAAGGAGTTCCGAAAAAGGGTCGATAGCCCTGTCGATGTGGTTATCGGAGCGCCGATTGGAGCAGAGGTGCTCAAGCACTATGCGCACGACAGCAAAGCAATGATGGATTTTCTGCGCCAGTCAACGTATGAGCTTTCTCCAAGGCCTCTCGCGTGCAGCGGGTATGGCCATGAATTTGAAGAGAAACATCGCGCTTGAGGGCGTAAACTATGGCTGTTGGTATTTTTGATTCTGGTCTGGGCGGGCTGACCGTCTGGCAGGCCGTGCGGGCAAGGATGCCCGAGCTGCCCCTGCATTATCTGGCGGATAGCGCCCATGCGCCCTATGGTGTGCGCGACGCAGAGGACATTCACAGGCTGACAAAGCAGGCGGTTGAGCGGCTTTGGGACTCAGGCTGTGATCTGGTTGTTCTGGCGTGCAACACGGCCAGCGCGGCCGCCCTGCGCCGGATGCAGGAAGCGGGCGTGCCCGAGGGAAAACGGGTTTTGGGGGTTTTCGTTCCGCTGATTGAAGCGCTCACCGAGCGCAGCTGGGGCGATAATTCTCCGCCGCGGGAAGTTGAGGTGCGCAATGTGGCCTTGTTTGCCACACCGGCCACTGTTTCCAGCCGGGCGTTCCAGCGCGAACTGGCGTTTCGCGCGATCGGCGTAGATGTGGAGGCGCAGGCCTGTGGCGGGGTGGTGGATGCCATCGAGGATGGCGATATGATCCTTGCCGAAGCATTGGTGCGCAGCCATGTAGATGCGCTCAAACGCAAGATGCCAGCACCGCAAGCCGCCATTCTGGGCTGCACACATTACCCTTTGATGCAGGCGATCTTTCAGGACGCTTTGGGGGCGGATGTGTCAGTCTATAGCCAGCCTACACTTGTTGCTGAGAGTCTGGCGGACTATCTGGAGCGCCATCCACAGATGCGTGGCGCCGGGGAAACCAACCTGTTTCTCACCACGGGGGATGCGCAGCGCGTGTCTGACCGGGCCACGCAATTCTTGCGACGACAGATCACCTTTGAAGCGGCCTGAGCCGCGCGCTGAAAGCGCATGAAATGCTGTTACATTGATAAGAAAGTGAGGGCACCCATGGCCCATAAAATCGCAATCCTTGGTGCTTCGGGCTATACTGGCGCTGAGCTTATTCGCCTTTTGGCCACCCATCCGGCCTATGAGATAGCCGCCTTGGGCGCGTTTTCCAAAGCGGGGCAGCAGATGGCCGATGTTTTCCCGCATCTGCGCCATTTGCGCCTGCCTCAGCTTGTGAGCTTTGATGAGATCGCATTTGACGAGATTGACCTGTGTTTCTGTGCCTTGCCCCACAAGACCAGCCAAGACGTGATCAGCAAGTTGCCCAAACATTTGAAGATTGTTGATCTGAGCGCGGATTTCAGGCTCACGGATCCTGCGGCCTATGAGCAGTGGTATGGCAACCCGCACAGGGCGCGCGCTATGCAGGGCGAGGCTGTTTACGGGCTGACCGAGTTTTACCGTGACGAGATAGCCAAAGCCCGGCTGGTGGCGGGGACGGGCTGCAATGCGGCCACGGGACAGTTTGCGCTGCGCCCGCTGATTGCGGCGGGGGCGATTGAGCTTGAGGATATTATTCTGGATCTGAAATGTGGGGTGTCTGGCGCCGGGCGCGCTTTGAAGGAAAACCTGCTCCACGCCGAGCTGAGCGAAGGCAGCAACGCCTATGCCGTGGGTGGCACGCACCGCCATTTGGGCGAATTTGACCAGGAGTTTTCCAAGCTTGCGGGCCGCGAGGTGAAGGTGCAGTTTACGCCGCATCTCATTCCGGCCAACCGCGGAATTTTGGCGACCGCCTATGTAAAAGGGGATGCGCAAAGAATTTATGACACCTTTGCAAAGGCTTACGAGGACGAGCCTTTCCTGCACCTATTGCCATTTGGCGAGACACCCAGCACGCACCATGTGCGTGGTTCGAATTTTTGCCATATCGGGGTGACGGGTGACCGGATTGACGGGCGCGCGATTGTGATTGCCGCGCTGGACAATCTGACAAAAGGTAGCAGCGGTCAGGCCTTGCAGAACGCCAACTTGATGCTAGGTGAAGAGGAGACGTCAGGCTTGATGGGAGGGCCTGTGTTTCCTTAGAGGGAGAAGGCCATGAAAGGTTTGAAGAAGAAGCGGCGGGTGCAGGTTCTGGCTTTGGCCAGTGTGTCGCTTGTGTTGGCCACGGGGCTGATCGGCTATGCCATGAAAGATGGTATCAATTATTTTCGCGCACCAAGCCAGATTGTCGCTGATCCGCCGCCTGCGAGCGAGACATTCCGCATTGGCGGGCTCGTGGAGGAGGGCAGCCTGACCCGCGGGCAAGGCAAGGCCGTGACCTTTAACGTGACCGATGGGGGCGCCTCGATCAAGGTGAGCTACACCGGTATTTTGCCAGACCTGTTTGAAGAAAACCAGGGAATGGTGGGCACAGGCAAGCTGCAAGACGGGGTGTTTGTTGCCTCTGAAATTCTGGCCAAACACGACGAAACCTATATGCCCCGCGAAGTGGTTGACGCGCTGAAAGAGCAGGGCGTTTACCAAGAACCGAACGGTAGCTAAGCAGCACTTTAACCATTTTTGACAAAAGCTTTGCGCAGGTTTTGCGGAGAGTTTTTATGAAAACGGTTGAGGAGATTGCCAGAGAGATCGTGGCCCGCGAGGGCGGATTTGTCGATGATCCGGACGATTTGGGCGGAGCGACAAATTTCGGTGTCACCCTGAAAACCCTGCGCCATCTGGGGTTGGATCTCACCCGGGATGGGCACATTGATGTCGCGGATGTCTTGGCGCTGAACCAGCAGGATGCGGTGGATATATTCATCAAGCACTATTTTTATGCGCCCCAGATCCATGAATTGCCTACAGCGCTACAGGCGACGGTGTTTGACATGTATGTGAATGCCGGGCGCAACGCGATCAGTATCCTTCAGGATGTGCTGGGGCAAATGGGCTACCCTCTGACCCGCGATGGTATTCTTGGCCCGGCCACCCGCGCCGCCGCGCAAGACGCTGCGCGCAAAGGGGCCGCGCGCCTGGTGGATGCCTATGGGATTGCGCGGCGCGAATATTATTTTCGTATCGCAGACCGGCGCGCGCAAAACCGTAAATTTGCACGCACCCGCCGCGGCACCAAGGGGGGCTGGATTTTGCGGGCCGAAGAGTTCATCAGCCCGGCCTACCACCTGACGCCAGAAGAATTTTCGGATCGGACAGCATCATGGGCCTGATAGAGCGGATTTTGTCACTTGTCTTTGGCGATGGCCGAAACCTTCTCAAGGAGACAGCGGAAGTCTTTCGTGAAAACAGCGAAGCACAAGCCGGCCGCGATGCCATCTTGAAAGCGGCGGCGTTCCAACAGTTTTCGGCAGAGTTTGGGAAAAAGAGCGCGGGCCGGTTTGACCGGGTCCTTGACGGATTGAACCGCTTGCCCCGCCCGCTCTTGGCCTTTGGGACCATTGGCCTGTTTGTCTCGGCGATGGTCTCGCCGGTCTGGTTTGCCGAGCGAATGCAAGGCATTGCGCTGGTGCCCGAACCCTTGTGGTGGATATTGGGCGCGATCATTTCGTTTTATTTTGGCGCGCGCCATCAGGCCAAGGGACAGGCATTTCAAAAGCAAATGCTCCAATCCCTGCCAGATGTGTTGGGAATCTCCCGCGAGATAGAAGCTGGCCGCGCCGGCACGCGCGATGATCTGACGCGCGATCTGCACATTGGGCCACGCGGGCAGCCTCTCAACGGCGCGCTCAATGATTGGCACAACGGTCAAGCCGATCAGGGCCGCTAAGCGCGACAATGTGAACAGATAAATCTGCCGATTATGATTGGCGCGCGGCTGAGAACTGTCTAGAAATGGCGTATGGTAGCAGAACTCGGACATTTCACCCTTATTCTCGGATTTATCGTCGCGCTCTTTGTGACGGTTGTGCCCCTGATCGGCGCATATAAGCGATGGCCCGGCTGGATGGGCTTTGCTGAAAACGGCTCCAACGCGCTCTTTCTTCTGACGGCCACCTCCTTTGGCGCGCTGACCTATTCCTTTTTGGTCTCAGATTTCTCCGTCAAGCTGGTGTGGCTCAACAGCCATACGGCCAAACCGCTGCTCTACAAGCTCACCGGCGTTTGGGGCAACCATGAAGGGTCGATGCTGCTTTGGGTGTTGATCCTGACCCTCTTCGGGGCCATGGCGGTCTGGTTTGGCAACGGTCTGCCGCCCACTTTGCGCGCGCGCATCCTTGCGGTTCAGGCGTCGATCACAGCGGCGTTCATGGCTTTTGTGCTGTTTACATCCAACCCCTTTTTGCGGCTGGATCCTGCACCTCTCAATGGCAAGGATCTGAATCCCCTTCTGCAAGATCCGGGTTTGGCCTTCCATCCGCCGTTTCTCTATCTTGGTTATGTCGGGCTTTCGATGGCCTTCAGCTTTGCTGTTGCGGCGCTGATCGAAGGCCGGGTTGATGCGGCTTGGGGCCGCTGGGTGCGCCCCTGGACACTGGCGGCCTGGGTTTTTCTCACCATCGGGATCGGTCTTGGCTCTTGGTGGGCTTATTACGAGCTGGGTTGGGGCGGATTCTGGTTCTGGGACCCGGTTGAAAACGCAAGTTTCATGCCCTGGTTGTTGGCCGTCGCCTTGTTGCATTCGGCGATCGTGGTGGAAAAACGCGAAAGCCTGAAAAGCTGGACGATCCTGCTGGCGATCATTGCTTTCAGCTTCTCGCTGCTTGGCGCGTTTATCACCCGCTCCGGGATCATCACCTCGGTTCATGCCTTTGCAACAGACCCAGAACGCGGTGTATTTCTTCTGCTGATAATGGGCGTTTTCACTGGAGGCGCGCTTGTGCTCTATGCGGCCCGTGCGGGCGTGATGGAGGCCAAGGGCGTTTTTGGTGTGGTGAGCCGGGAATCGGCTCTTGTGGTGAACAATATTCTGCTGGCCGTGTCGGCGTTTGTTGTCTTCATCGGCACGCTCTGGCCGCTCTTTAGCGAGATGTTCTTTGACCGTAAGCTGTCGGTGGGAGAACCGTGGTTCAATGCTTCGTTCACGCCTTTGATGGTGTTGCTCGGGCTCGTGCTGCCCCTTGGGGCAATGCTGCCGTGGAAGCGTGGCAAGATCGGGCGTGTTGCGCTTCAGCTGCGTCTTGGGTTTGTGCTGGCGCTTGCGCTTGGCGCCCTGTTTTGGGCTGTCCAGACCGGGCGCTCAGCGCTTGGGCCGGTTGGCCTGTTCCTGGGTGCGTGGCTGATTGCCGGGTCTGTCACAGATCTGCTGAGCCGGGGCCGCAAAGGCGCCCGCTTGCGCCGGCTTGCCACTCTGCCGCGCGCCGATTGGGGCAAGGCTGTGGCCCACGCCGGATTGGGCGTCACGATGGCGGGGATTGCCGGTCTTCTGGCGTGGCAGCAAGAGGATATTCGCGTTTTGAAAGACGGCGAAGGCTTTGAGCTGGCGGGCTATCAGCTGGTTTTGAACGGGGTTCAACAGGTTGAGGGGCCCAATTACATCTCGACCATGGGGGATGTAACGCTGCTGCGCAACGGGCGCGAGATTGCAACCTTAAACCCGGAGAAGCGCGTTTATCCAGTGGCCGGGATGCCCACGACCGAGGCGGCCATTGATATCGGCTTTTGGCGGGACGTCTATGTCGTTGTCGGAGACCCTCAGGTGGGCGGCGGCTGGGCGTTCAGGACCTATTACAAGCCGCTCGCCAATTGGATCTGGGGCGGTGCGCTTCTCATGGCGCTTGGCGGGGCTTTGAGCCTTTCAGACCGCCGCTATCGGGTGGCGGCGGGCGCGGGGCGCAGCCAGCCCCTTGCAGGGGTGGCGGCAGAATGAGAGTTTTATGTCTCTGTCTGGCGCTTCTGGCCGCGCCGGCTTTTGCGGTGCAGCCTGACGAAGTTCTCAGCGATCCGCGCCTGGAGGCGCGGGCGCGCGAGCTCAGCAAGGAATTGCGCTGTTTGGTGTGCCGCAACGAGAATATTGATGACAGCAACGCCGAGCTGGCGCGGGATCTTCGGCTCTTGGTGCGCGAAAGGCTGGTTGCGGGGGAAAGCGATGATGAGGTCCTGGATTTCATCGTGAGCCGCTACGGCGAGTATGTCTTGCTCAACCCCACCAAGGCGGGCAGCAATCTGATCTTGTTTTACGCCGGGCCTGCGATGTTGTTGTTTGCCGTGTTCATGGGTGGGCTATACCTGCGCGGGCGCGCCCGGGCCACGCCGGAAGGCACCCAAGACTTGAGCGTGGATGAGGCCAAGCGGCTTGAGCAAATTATGCGCGATTGACGCCCGGTTCCGCTTTTCAAAGCGGCGGCGTTGGGCGTAGGGTTGGCTGCGCAAACACGAGAGATTTCATGGATTATCAAACCATCACCTATGAACTGAACGCCGCTGGCTATGCTGTGATCGGCTTGAATCGGCCTGATAAAATGAACGCGATGACGGCCCAGATGCGGGCGGAAATTCCTGCCGCTGTGCGCGCTGCGCTCACGGAGGGCGCACGGGCGATTGTGCTGACAGGCCATGGCGGGGCTTTTTGCTCTGGTCAGGACTTGGGGGATGGGGGCAATGCGGCCCATATTGATCTGGAGCGGGTCTTGCGCGACGAATATAACCCGATGGTCAAGACCTTGGTGGATGCGCCTGTGCCGGTGATTTCGGCAGTCAATGGAGCTGCCGCCGGGGCTGGCGCCAACCTTGCCCTCGCGGCTGATGTGGTGATCGCTTCTGAGAGCGCCTATTTCTTGCAGGCGTTCTCGCGGATCGGACTGATTCCGGATGCTGGCGGCACCTATTTCCTGCCCCGGCTCATCGGCGGGGCCAAGGCCATGGGGGCGGCTCTTTTTGCAGAAAAGATCAGCGCAAAAGAAGCCGAACGCATAGGCCTGATTTGGGAGTATGTGGCAGATGAGAGCTTTGAAAGCCATTGGCGGGCGCGGGCGCAGGCGTTGGCCGCCGGGCCGACAGAAGCTTACAAGCGGATAAAAACCACCCTGCGTGCCAGCCTGGACAACGGGTTGGAGGACCAGCTCAACCTTGAGGCGCAAGAACAAGGGCGCGCAGGCAAGAGCCGGGACTTCAAAGAAGGCGTGCTGGCGTTTCTGGAAAAACGCAAGGCCCGGTTTGAAGGGCGCTGATCCGCAGGTGGCGCGAGAGCTCAAAGCCCCGTGCATCATGGAGATTGGCAATCAGCTGGCCGTTTGCACGCAGCTCTGTCACGCGGGCGCTGCGCGGGTGTGCCTCCAGATGGGGCGGCTCTGAGGGATCTGCGCAGTGAAACACGAGCAGATCCTTGTCGCCCTCAAAACCAAAAATCTCGGCGGGAGGCTCTTGGAGAGCCTTGGGAAGAGTGCCCCTGGCTTGGGCATGTTCCCCAGCCTCGGCGGTTTGGGGGCTCAGGCGATCCAGCATCAAGACAAGCAGCAATCCAAGCAGCATGGTCAGGGCGACAAATAGCATGGTCTGTCCTTTTCTATCCTTCCGCCAGCCAAGCTGACGCAAAATAGATAGGATTTCCTTAAAACCACCGGCTTCTTTAGCCTTGATTTGCCTATTTCAAAAAAAAGACCCGCCAAAGCGGGCCTTTTCCTAAATCTGGGAATACGCGCCTCAGTTGCGCTCTTCCACGTCCACATAGCTGCGCTCGGTGGCCCCGAGATAGAGCTGGCGCGGGCGGCCGATTTTCTGTTGCGGATCTTCGAATTGCTCTTTCCACTGCGAGATCCAGCCCACTGTGCGGGAGAGGGCAAAGATCGGCGTGAACATGGAGGTGGGGAAGCCCATCGCCTCCAGGATAATACCTGAGTAGAAATCCACATTTGGGAAGAGCTTTTTCTCGATGAAATAGGGGTCATTGAGCGCCACTTGCTCAAGCTCCTTGGCCACTTCCAGGATCGGGTTGTTTTCCACGCCGAGCAGCTCGAGCACCTCGTCGGCAGACTGTTTGAGCACCTTGGCGCGCGGGTCAGTGTTCTTGTAGACGCGGTGGCCAAAGCCCATCAGGCGGAACGGATCATTCTTGTCCTTGGCGCGGGCGATATACTCGGGGATACGGTCTTTTGAGCCAATTTCCTTGAGCATTTCGAGGCAAGCCTGGTTGGCACCGCCGTGGGCAGGCCCCCAAAGACAGGCGATCCCGGCGGCGATACACGCAAACGGGTTGGCCGCGGAAGACGAGGCCAAGCGCACTGTCGAGGTAGAGGCGTTTTGCTCATGATCGGCGTGCAGCGTGAAAATGCGGTCCATCGCGCGGCTCAGGATCGGATCGACGTTATACTCCTCGGCGGGCACAGCGAAGCACATGTGCAGGAAGTTTGACGCGTAATCAAGATCATTGCGAGGATATACAAAGGGTTGCCCGATTGAATATTTATAGGCCATGGCCGCGATGGTGGGCAGTTTGGCGATCATGCGGATGGAGGCCACTTCGCGCTGCCACTCGTCGTTGACATCGGCGCTGTCGGCATAGAAGGCGGACATCGCCCCAACCACACCCACGAGTGTCGCCATGGGGTGGGCGTCGCGGCGGAAACCGCGGAAAAAGTTGTGCATCTGCTCGTGCACCATGGTGTGGCGGGTCACACGGCCCTCGAAATCTTCGAGCATGGCGGCGGTGGGCAGTTCACCGTAGAGCAGCAGGTAGCACACTTCAAGATAGTGGGATTTCTCTGCGAGCTGGTCGATCGGGTAGCCGCGGTGCAAGAGCTCGCCCTTGTCGCCGTCAATGAACGTGATGGTGCTCTCGCAGGAGGCTGTCGAGGTGTAGCCAGGGTCATAGGTGAACACACCCGCCTGCGCATAGAGCTTGCGAATGTCGATTACATCAGGGCCGGTTGTCCCTGAATAGATTGGCAGCTCAAAGCTTTTTCCATCAATCGTAAGCGTCGCGGTTTTGGTGCTGTCAGTCATCTTGGCCTCATCCTCCAAAGTCTTGAGCGCGCATCGCCCAAGAGTGTCATATCGTGTCGAACTTTAGAGATCGTAAACACCTCTAAGTCGCAGCATCTTGTATACGGGCGATCGTCTCGTCCGGACCAAGAACCAGCATCATATCAAAAACGCTGGGTGTTGCGGACCGTCCGGCAAGGGCTGCGCGAAGCGGTGCTGCAAGCTTTCCAAACTTGGTGCCTTTCTGTTCGGCAAAGCCGTTGAGAAGGGTCTCCAAATCCGTTCTGCTCCAGCTAGCATTTTGCAGATGCGGCGTCAATTCTTTCAGTATGCCACGGGATACAATATCAAGAGCAGAGGCGGCTTTTTCATCCGGTTGAATGGGGCGTTCAGCAAGGATAAACTCTGCCTTTTCAATGAGTTCAACGTATGTCTTCGCGCGCTCTTTGAGCTGGGGCATGGCCGCTTGAAAAAGCGAAATTTTTGCCGCGCTCAGCGGTTGTTCGCCTGAAATGGCGCGGAAGGCTTCCAGATCATGCAGCAGTGCAGCATCTTCGGTTTGGGCAATATGCTGGCCACAGAGATTCTCCAGCTTCTTGAAATCAAACCGCGCCGGTGATTTGCCGATTGCACCGATATCAAACCACTCAAGCGCCTGATCATCGGTGAAAAATTCGTCATCGCCATGGCTCCAGCCCAGGCGCGCGAGGTAGTTGCGCATCCCGGCGGCCGGGTAGCCCATTTGCTGATACTCCTCAACGCCCGTCGCCCCATGGCGTTTTGAGAGTTTCTTGCCATCGGGGCCATAGATAAGCGGGATATGGGCGTAAACCGGCAGCGGCCAGCCCATGGCCTCATAGATCATCATCTGGCGTGCGGCATTGTTGAGGTGGTCATCCCCCCGGATCACATGGGTGACCCCCATGTCGTGGTCATCCACCACCACTGCGAGCATGTAAACGGGCGTGCCGTCAGAGCGCAGCAGGATCATATCGTCCAGCTGTTCATTCTGGATGGTGACAGGGCCTTGCACCTCGTCGCAGATCACAGTTGTGCCGCTGCGCGGCGCCTTGATGCGGATGACATGGGGGCCCTCTGGGTGGCTCTCCGGGGGGGCATCTCGCCAGGGCGAGCGGTAGTGGGTGCTTTTCCCGGCGGCGCGGGCCTCTTCGCGGAAGGCGGCAATTTCGTCTTGGCTGGCGAAGCATTTGTAGGCCTTGCCCTCTGCGAGAAGCTGGTGGGCCACCTCGGCATGGCGGGCGCTGCGGGCAAACTGGCTGACGGCCTCGCCATCAAAGTCAAGCCCGAGCCAGGCCATGCCGCGCAGAATGGCGGCGCTGGCGTCTTCGGTGGAGCGGGCGCGATCTGTGTCTTCGATCCGCAGCAAGAACTTGCCGCCGCGGCCCCGGGCATAAAGCCAGTTGAAAAGCGCGGTGCGGGCGGTTCCGATGTGCATGAAGCCCGTGGGCGAGGGGGCAATGCGCGTGACGACGGGCTTTGACATGGGAATTAACCTTTCAGTAACCATGGGGTGGCTAGGATTTGCGCCTGTCTAACTATCTCGTGGGGTGAGGACAAGAGATGGCGCTGTTGGCCCGTTTGGAGCAGGTGCTGCTGGCGCAGCGCGGCGCGGCCTATCCTTGGGCGCCTGTCTGTTTGGCGCTTGGAATCGGGCTTTATTTCCAGCTTCCCCAAGAGCCGGCGTTCTGGGCCTATGCAAGCGCGTTTGGGCTTTGCCTCGGGGCATGTTGTCTCCTATTTATCTGGCGCAGCGCCTTTGCGCCGCTGATTTGGGCCCTTTTCCTCGCCTGTGCAGGATTTCTTGTGGCGGGGGGGAAGGGGTGGTGGGTTGAGGGGGCTGTGTTGCAGGGGAGATATTATGGCCCGGTGGAGGGACGGGTTGTGTTAATGGACCGTTCGGCCAGCGGGGCGCTGCGACTCACCCTGGATCGCGTGGTGCTGGAGAACATGGCACCGCAGCAGACGCCGCGCCGGGTGCGCATTTCCTTGCATGGATCCCCGCAAGCGCCGCTGGCGGGCGCGCCGCGCGCGGGCAGCACCGTTTTGATCACCGCCCATCTGAGCCCGCCAGCCGGCCCCGTGGAGCCGGGCGGGTTTGATTTTCAGCGCCATGCCTGGTTTCAACAGCTGGGCGGGCTTGGCTATAGCCGCACGCCGCTGATGACCCTGAGCCCGCCAACACATGGCGCGCTCATCAGTCGGGCGCGCTATGGGTTTGCCGATTTTGTGCGCAGCCAGATCGCGGGAGAGCGCGGGGCCTTTGCCGCCACCATCATGGCGGGGGACCGCTCGGGGATGTCGCAGCTCACCGTGGACACCCTTCGGCACACCAACTTGGCGCATTTGCTGGCCATTTCGGGGCTGCATATGGGGCTGCTGTCGGGGTTTGTGTTTGCGTCCTTGCGCGCGGCGCTGGTTTTGAGCGCGGGTTGGGTGCACCATTTGCCGGTGCGCCGCACGGCGGCTTTGGGCGCTTTGGCGGTATCGTTTTTCTATTTGCTCCTGTCGGGGGGCTCAGTGGCCACGGAGCGGGCCTTTGTGATGGCGATGGTGGCGCTTGGGGCGGTGTTCTTTGAGCGCCGGGTTTTGTCTTTGCGCGCGGTGGCCACGGCGGCGCTGATTGTGTTGCTCTGGCAGCCGGAGGCTTTGCTGGGGCCGGGGTTTCAGATGTCTTTTGCGGCCACCACGGCATTGGTGGCCGTGTTTGGCGCCATGCGGCGTTACGACCTCTGGCCCAAGCGGCGATGGGCCCGCCCTTTGGTCGCCCTGTTCGTCACCTCCAGCGTGGCCGGTCTGGCGACAGCGCCGATTGCGGCGGCCACCTTCAACCTGTTTGCCCATTATGGCCTGATTGCCAATCTGCTGGCGGTGCCCTTGATGGGGGCGGTGGTGATGCCGGCGGCGGTGATTGCCTTGTTGTTATGGCCTCTCGGACTGGCGTGGATGGGCTTTGCGCTGATGGAGCTGGGGATTGCCTGGATACTGGCGGTGGCGGCGTATTTTGCCGCCCTTGAGGGCGCGCGCGGGATGGTTGCGGCCCCGCCGGAGGGGGTTTTGACGCTTATGGCGGCGGGGGCGCTGTTTCTGGTGATCTGGCGCGGGCGCGCGTGCCTTGCCGGGATCTTGCCGATTCTGGCTGCGCTCTGGCTCTGGGGGCAGGGAGCCCGGCCGGACCTTTTGATTTCGCAGGATGGCAAGCTTGTCGGGCTTATGGGGGCGCAAGGGCGGGTTTTGAGCGCCGCCAAGGGCAGCGGATTTGTGGCCCGCAGCTGGCTTGAAAAAGACGGGGACGCCCGCGCCCAGGCACTGGCGGCGCAGGGTTGGAGCGCGGCGAGCACAGAGCCTGCCAGCGGGCGGCGGATCATCCATGCGCGCAGCAAGGCGCAGGTGGCGACGGCCGACTGTGCGCCGGGAGATGTGCTGGTGGTGGCCGGACGCTTGGAGCGGGCCGTGCCCTGTTTGAGCTTTGATCTGGAGCGGCTCAAGGACACCGGCGCTGTGGCGCTCTATTTTGAGGGCGCAGCGCAGGTGCGGATCCGCAGCAGCAAGGCCGAGCTCGGGCAGCGGCGCTGGTCGCGCTGAGGCGCTCACCGCAGAAGGCAGCGCTCTTGGCGGCCTTTGGCAAACGAGTATTTTTGCCAAGAAAAAGCGGCGCGGCGCGCCAATCTTTGCCTGTGTCAGTAGCTGCGGATCAATCCGACGAGGCGGCCCTGCACCTTGACCTTGTCTTCGGGGAAGACGCGGGTTTCATAGGCGGGGTTGGCCGCCTCCAGAGCAATGGCGCTGCCCCGGCGGAAAAACCGCTTGAGCGTGGCTTCCTGATCTTCGATGAGCGCCACGACGATATCGCCATTTTCGGCTGTCTGGGTTTCGCGGATGACCACGACATCGCCGTTGTTGATGCCGGCTTCGATCATGGAATCGCCTTTGACTTCAAGCGCGTAATGCTCGCCACCGTCGCGCATCATGCTGGTGGGGACGGCCACGTTATGGCTGACTTCGCTGATGGCGGCGATGGGCACGCCGGCGGCGATCCGGCCCATGACGGGCAGCTCTACGGCGGGGACATGCTGGAGGGGGGCGGCGCCGGTGGGGCGGGTGTCGGGCTTGTCGCCGTCAATCAGCTTGGGGGCGAACCCACCTGCTGTGCCGCCCAGGCTCTCGGGGAGTTTGACCACTTCGATGGCGCGCGCACGATGGGCGAGGCGGCGGATGAAGCCACGTTCTTCCAGCGCTGTGATGAGGCGGTGGATGCCGGATTTGGAACGCAGATCAAGCGCTTCCTTCATTTCGTCAAAGCTGGGTGGCACACCGTCGCGTTGCACGCGCTTGTTGATGAATTCGAGCAGATCGAGCTGTTTTTTGGTGAGCATCGAAGCGTCCTCTCGCTGGATTTCTGCTCTTTGTTCTACTCATGTTCCCCTTTTGTGTCAACTCTTCCCTTCAGCGCGCTCACAAAGAGCCCAACGCGGGGTTAACGCGGCGTTTGTTAAGGTTTACGGCCTGAAAAACCGCTGAGTCGGGGGGGTGACATGCGTGCACAGAGCGTGCACCGGACGTGCACCGCCTGAGGGGGCGAACGTTTAACGCACATTAAGTAAATGCGGCGAGCGGCGGTGCGCAGTGAATGCGCACCCTACGGTGCCGCTCAGCCCTTGACGATCCAGCCGCCGCCAAAGATCCGGCTGCCCTCGGGGTCATAGAACACGCAGGCTTGTCCGGGACTCACGCCTTCTTCGGGGGTGAGCAGCTCGACCTCGCCTGTGGTGGGGCCAGTGGCGCGCAGGATCGCTTCGCGGGGCGCATGGGTGGAGCGCACTTTGACCGCGATAGGGCGCTCGGGCACGGCGTCAAACGCCTCATCGCCCAGCCAGTTGACCTCGGCCAGCGGCACGCGGCGGGTGGCCAGCGCCTCTTTGGGGCCGACGATGACGCGCTTTGTGTCGACATCCAGTTTCACCACATAGAGCGGGTCGGCCAGACCGCCGATGCCGAGGCCCCGGCGCTGCCCGATGGTGTAATGGATGACGCCGGTGTGGCGGCCCAGCACATTGCCCTGCATATCGACGATCTCGCCCGGATCGGCCGCGCCGGGGCGCAGCTTTTCGATGACGGCGGCGTAGTCACCATTGGGCACGAAGCAGATGTCCTGGCTGTCGGGCTTGTTGGCTACCTTGAGGCCATATTTGGCGGCCAGCGCGCGGGTGGCGTCTTTGGACGGGAGATGGCCAAGCGGGAAGCGCAGGTATGCGAGCTGCTCGGGTGTGGTGGAAAAGAGGAAATAGCTCTGGTCACGGCCCGCATCGGCGGCCGAGTGCAGCTCGGGGCCCTGTGCGCCAATCTTGCGCTGGATATAGTGGCCCGTGGCCATGCAATCGGCGTCAAGATCCTTGGCCGTGGCCAGCAGATCTTTGAACTTCACCCGCTCGTTGCAGCGGATGCAGGGCACGGGGGTTGCGCCGGCAAGGTAGCTGTCGGCGAATTCGTCGATGACGGCGTCTTTGAAGATGTTTTCGTAATCCAGCACATAATGGGGGAAGCCCATCTCCTCGGCGACGCGGCGGGCATCGTGAATGTCGATCCCCGCGCAGCAGGCACCCGATTTGGCGAGGGCGGCACCGTGATCATAGAGCTGAAGGGTGACGCCGATGACGTCATAGCCCTCCTCGGCGAGCATAGCGGCGACAACCGAGCTGTCGACCCCGCCGGACATGGCCACGACCACACGGGTTTCGCTGGGTGGTTTGGCAAAGCCGAGAGAGTTGAGCGCGGGCATGGGCAGGGTGCTCCGAAAGTTCTTTGAAAACACCTTGAAAATTGCGTGTTTTCTCTTGGTCAGGTTTCACGCCTCTTTAAGGGCTATGGCGCAGGTTGGCCACACCGCTAATTGAGGTTGTTGTCATGTATCTTAAGAAAGTCGATGGTCCAAGGGCTGTTCGCCTCCCTGACGGGCAAGTGATTACACTGGCCGATTTGCCGCCGCAGAATACTCAACGTTGGGTTGCATCGCGTAAGGCGATGGTTGTGCGGGCTGTGCTGTATGGGTTGCTCTCGCAGACGGAAGCTATGAAAACCTACGCGCTGAGCGAGGAAGAGTTTTTCGAGTGGGTTCATGCGGTTCGCACCCATGGGGATGCTGGGTTGAAGGTGACACAGCTGCGTGCGCTGCGACAATCCTAGGTTGTTATATCATTTTTTTGGGCTATGGTAACCAGTGATTAACCAATTTTGGTCAGTTTAAGGCCCAATGAAAGATAAATCGCGGAGAACGAAGATGCGAGTGCTGCTTGTTGAAGACGACCCTACCACGTCAAAGAGCATCGAAATGATGCTGACCCATGCCAACCTCAATGTGTATACGACAGATATGGGCGAAGAGGGCATCGATCTTGCCAAGCTCTATGATTACGATTTGATCCTGCTTGATCTCGGCTTGCCCGACATGAACGGCCATGAGGTGCTGCGCCAGCTCAGATTGGCCAAGGTTGAAACACCCATCCTGATCCTCTCCGGGTCGGATGACACGGAAAACAAGATCAAGGGCTTTGGCTTTGGCGCGGATGACTATTTGACCAAACCCTTCCACCGCGAAGAGCTGGTGGCGCGCATCCACGCCATTATCCGCCGCTCCAAAGGGCACTCGCAATCCATTATCAAAACCGGCCGGATCACTGTGAACCTTGATGCCAAAACTGTTGAAGTGGGCAACCAGCCTGTGCATCTGACGGGCAAGGAATATCAGATGCTCGAGTTGCTGAGCTTGCGCAAGGGCACGACGCTGACCAAGGAGATGTTTCTCAATCATCTTTATGGCGGCATGGACGAGCCGGAGCTCAAGATTATTGATGTCTTTATTTGCAAGCTGCGCAAGAAGCTGGCCACTGCCACGGGTGGAGCCAATTACATCGAGACGGTTTGGGGGCGCGGCTATGTCCTGCGCGACCAACAGCCTGACACGCTGGAAGAGACCCCGATCGCGCTTGGCGCGTAAGCAAGGGCTCATTCTGGAAAGACACTGGCGCAGCGGAGGCCCCCCGCTGCGCTTTTGGCTGTGTGGGGCAGAGGCGCTTGGCGGCCAACCCCACAAAATCGCGTAGGCGGGCGTTTCCGGGCTGTCCGGCTCTGGTGCAGCGGGCTGACTTGGGGCATGAAGGGGCGCAGGATCCAGCCAGACGGAGAGCGCAGGTGTCAGACGCGGATATCGAAAATTTGAGCGAGGCTGAGGCCAAGGCAGAGCTTGCCCGGCTCGCCAGCGTTTTGGCGGCCGCCAATCAGGCCTACCACGGGGCGGATGCACCGGAGATTTCGGATGCCGCCTATGATGCGCTCAAGCGGCGCAATGCGGCCATCGAGGCGCGCTTTGCGGCCCTCAAACGCGCCGACAGCCCCAGCGAACAGGTGGGCGCAGCCCCGAGCGAGGGCTTTGCCAAGGTGCGCCATGCTGTGCGGATGCTCTCGCTCGGCAACGCCTTTGAGGGCGAAGAGGTGCGCGAGTTCACCGCGCGGGTGGCAAAGTTTCTGGGCCTTGATGAGGCTGCGCTGAGCTTCACCGCGGAGCCGAAGATTGATGGGTTGAGCCTGTCTTTGCGCTATGAAAACGGCCAGCTCGTGCAAGCGGCCACGCGCGGCGACGGGGAGACGGGCGAGAATGTCACCGCCAATGCGCGCACGATTGGCAGCATTCCACACAGGCTTGCCGGGGCACCCGAGGTTCTGGAAGTGCGCGGCGAAGTCTATATGCGCCACGCGGATTTTGCCGCGCTCAATGCTGCGCAAGAGGCGCGCGGGGCCAAGACATTTGCCAACCCGCGCAATGCGGCCGCCGGCTCTTTGCGCCAGCTAGATAGCGAGATCACCCGCACCCGCCCGCTGGCGTTTTTTGCCTATGCCTGGGGGGAGGTCTCAGAGCCTTTGGCCGCGACCCAGATCGAGGCGATCCAGCGTCTCAAGGACTGGGGCTTTGAGACCAACCCTCTGACCAAGCTCTGCGCGGGGGCGGAAGAGCTGATTGCCCATTATGAGGCGATCGGCACGGCGCGGCCCAATTTGCCCTATGACATCGACGGGGTTGTTTATAAGGTCAACGACCTTGCGCTTCAGGGCCGCCTCGGCTTTCGCAGCACCACGCCGCGATGGGCGATTGCGCATAAATTTGCCGCCGAGCTGGCCTGGACGCGGCTGGAGGCGATTGACATTCAAGTGGGGCGCACGGGCGCTTTGAGCCCTGTGGCGCGGCTGGTGCCGGTGACGGTGGGGGGGGTGGTTGTCTCCAACGCGACGCTGCACAACGAGGATTATATCGCCGGGCGCGACAACAAGGGCGCGGCCATTCGCGGCGGCAAGGATATTCGTGTGGGGGATCTGGTGCAGGTCTACCGCGCGGGCGATGTGATTCCCAAGATTGCGGATGTGGACCTTGCAGAGCGGCCGAAGGGGGCTGTGCCCTTTGCCTTCCCGACGCTCTGCCCCGAATGCGGCTCTGAGGCCATTCGCGAGGAGGGCGATGCGGTGCGCCGCTGCACGGGCGGGCTGATTTGCCCGGCGCAGGCGGTGGAAAAGCTCAAGCATTTTGTCTCCCGCAAGGCCTTTGATATTGACGGGCTGGGGGCGAAACAGATCGAGATGTTTTACGCCGATGACCAGCTGCCCATTCGCGAGCCGGCCGATATCTTCACACTGGCACGGCGCGATGCGACCAACCTTACCAAGCTCAAGAACCGCGAAGGCTGGGGCGCGCGCTCGGCGGAGAAGCTGTTTGAGGCGATTGAGGAGAAGCGCAAGATCGGCTTTGCGCGGCTGTTATTTGCGCTTGGCATTCGCCATGTGGGCGAGCAGGCGGGCAAGCTTTTTGCCAATTATTACCTGAGCTGGGACAATTTTCTGCGCGCCGTGCGCGCGGCAGAGGATGAGAGCAGCGCGGCCTGGGCCGAGCTATTGAGCATTGATGGTGTGGGCGAGGTGGTGGCGCGCGCGCTGGTCACGGCTTTTGCGCAAGCGCATGAGCGCGAGAGCATCGCGCGGCTGGTGCAAGAGCTTGAGATCGAAGACGCCGAGGCGGTGACGCGTGACAGCCCGGTGGCGGGCAAGACGCTGGTGTTCACCGGCACGCTGGAAAAGATGAGCCGTGCCGAGGCCAAGGCCCGCGCCGAGAGCCTCGGGGCGAAGGTTTCGGGCAGTGTTTCGGCCAAGACCGACTTGCTCATTGCCGGCCCCGGCGCCGGCTCCAAGGCCAAGAAGGCGGCCGAACTGGGCATCAAGACCATTGATGAAGATGGTTGGATCGCCCTTGTGGAGGGGCTATGAGCGGGCGCCCGGCAGCGCTTTTTCCGCTTTTTGCGGAGCTTGAGACGCTGGAGGGCGTGGGGCCGAAGACGGCCAAGCTTTTGGAAGCGCTGCATATTTTCAAGCCGCGCGATGTGCTCTTTACGCTGCCTTACACAGGCGTTGACCGCGCGCTGAGGCCCACGGTTCTGGGGCTTGAGATGCCCGGGGTGGCAACGGTTGAAGTGGAGGTGATCAAGCATCATCCGGCGCGCGCACGCGGGCGGCCCACGCGGGTGCAGGTGGAGGACAGCGGCACAAGCTTTGAGCTCGTGTTTTTTCATGCGCGCGGCGAATATCTCAACAAGATCCTGCCGGAGGGGGCTAAACGGGTGGTTTCGGGCAAGCTTGAGACGTTTGACGGGGTGATCCAGATGACCCATCCTGACCATATTCTTGTGCCGCAGGAGGCGGGCGCGCTGCCCAGCTTTGAGCCGGTCTATCCGCTCACTGCCGGGGTGAGCCAGAAGGTGATGTATAAGGCAACGCGGGCAGCCCTTCACCGGCTGCCCGAGCTGGCGGAATGGGCCGATGGCGCACAAATCGCGCAGGCGGGCTGGCCCACATGGGCGGAGGCGATGCGCGCGGCCCATGCGCCCAAGGGCTATGCGGACCTTGCCGTGACAGCGCCTGCGCGGGAGCGGCTGGCTTATGACGAGTTTTTCGCCCATCAGATGACGCTGGCGCTGGCGCGGATGAACCGGCGCAAGGGCAAGGGGCGGGTGAGCGCGGGCGATGGCGCGTTGCGCGCGAAGGTGCTGGCAAGCCTGCCGTTTGCACCCACGGGCGCGCAGAGCCGGGCGATGGCCGAGATTGCGGAGGATATGGCGCGCCCGGCGCGGATGAACCGTCTGCTACAGGGCGATGTGGGCGCGGGCAAGACGCTTGTGGCGCTGATGGCGCTGCTCGTTGCTGTGGAAGCGGGCGGGCAGGGGGTGATGATGGCCCCCACGGAGATATTGGCGCGCCAGCATCTGGCGGGCTTGCAGCCCTTGGCGGCGGCGGCGGGGGTGCGCCTTGAGCTGCTCACTGGCCGCGACAAGGGCCGCGCGCGCGCTGACAAACTGGCGGCGCTGGCCAGTGGCGAGATCGGCATTCTTGTGGGCACCCATGCGGTGTTTCAGAAAGATGTGCATTTCGCCGATCTGCGGCTGGCGATTGTGGATGAGCAGCACCGTTTTGGGGTGCGCCAGCGGCTGGAGCTGGGCAAAAAGGGCGTGAGTGCGGATGTGCTGGTGATGACGGCCACACCCATTCCGCGCTCTCTGGCGCTGGCGCAATATGGCGATATGGATGTCTCGGTGCTCGACGAAAAACCGGCCGGGCGCCAGCCGATCAAGACCGCGCTGGTGAGCACGCAGCGGATGGAGGAGGTGACCGAACACCTCAAAGGGGCGGTGGGCGCAGGCAAACAGGCCTATTGGGTTTGCCCCTTGGTGGACGAGAGCGAAAGCGTGGACCTTGCCGCCGCGGAAGAGCGCTTCAAGGCCTTGCGCGCGCAGCTCGGGGAGGGGCGCGTGGGGCTTGTGCACGGGCAGATGCCGCCCGAGGACAAGGACGCGGCCATGGCGGCTTTCCAGCGCGGTGATTTGTCTGTGCTGGTGGCGACCACGGTGATCGAGGTGGGGGTGGATGTGCCCAATGCGACGATCATGGTGATCGAGCGCGCCGAGAGTTTTGGCCTGTCGCAGCTGCACCAGCTGCGCGGGCGCGTGGGGCGCGGGACGGGGGCCTCGACCTGCCTTTTGATGTATCGCGCGCCTTTGAGCGAGGGCGGCGAGAAGCGGCTCACCACGCTGCGCGACACGGAGGATGGCTTCAAGATAGCCGAAGTGGACCTTGAGATGCGCGGCGCAGGCGATTTGATTGGCACCGCACAATCGGGCGTGCCGCGCTTTCGCGTGGCCGATATGGAGAGCCAGAGCGCGTTGATGAAGGTGGCTCAAAGCGATGCGCGCAAGCTTTTGAACGACGACCCGACGCTTGAAAGCGCGCGCGGGCAGGCCGCGCGGGCGCTGCTTTGGCTGATGGAACAGGACCAAGCGATTCGTTTGATATCAGTTGGTTAGCTGTTTTGTTCTCACTTATTTGCCAAATGTTCTCATAAAGTTCTTTACAAAGTGTAAATAAAATGAGAACAAAGAGGTAACAAAGAGACGCAGTCACAGGAGCCCACCATGATCAAAGATGTGAAAGACGTTATCGCCCGGTCTCACAGGACCATGCTTGCCGATGCGCTTGGCGCGGTGGCGCTGTTGACCATTCTGGTTGTGGCTTTGCATGTTCCGAGCCTGACCTGACCCGAATTTCTGCCTCGTATGCTTTGCACTATCCTTGTGCATTGTCCCAACAGGGTTGGCCCTGTGCCAACCTGCACGCTGAAAGACAAACCTGCCTGTCCCAACTGGAATAAGCGCTGCCTGCCTTATTCTGCGCCGGTTTTCGCAAGCATACGCACTCTCGCCGCCGCCTCTGAAAAGAGTGCGGCGGTTTTTTATGCGCTTGCTGCGGCGAGCGCGTCGAGCGTGGCGTCAAGGCAGAGCAGGATGGAGGCGTGACGATTTTTGAATTCGCGCGCGGGCAGCAACACCTTGAGCTCTTCAAAGGGCGCCGCAGGCGCGGGGCCGTCTTGCTGGAGCATGGCCACGAGCTGATCGCGCGCATTTTGCACGCTCTCGCGGGTTTGGCCGATGATATTTTGAGCCACAACAGAGGCGGCGGCCTGGCCGAGCGCGCAGGCTTTTACATCCTGGCCAAAGCCTGTGATCTTGCCATCTGTCAGCGCGACATCGACGGTGATGTTGGAGCCGCAGAGCGGCGCGCGGCAATGGGCTGTGCCCGAGGGGGCCTCAAGGCGCTCAAGGCAGGGCATGTCCGCCGCGAGAGCAAGGATGCGCGCGGAGTAGAGTTTGATCAGGTCGGCGTCATTGCTCATGGTATTTTCCTCAGTAACTTGGCATAGATAGCCACGACGGCGCGCCATGAAAAGGATAGATTATGCAATTTGATCCCGCTTCGCTGAAGTTTGATGACAAGGGCTTGATCCCTGCGATTGCGCAGGATGAGGCCACGGGAGAGGTGCTCATGATGGCGTGGATGACGGCGCAAGCTGTGGCCAAAACGCTTGAAACTCGGCGTGTAACCTATTGGTCACGCTCGCGTAAAGCGTTCTGGATCAAGGGCGAAACCAGTGGGCATACCCAGGAACTGGTGGACATGCGGGTGGATTGTGACCGGGATGCGCTTTTGCTGGTGATCAGGCAGGTTGGGCCAGCGTGTCACACCAACCGGCGCTCGTGTTTTTACACCTCGGTGATTGATGGCGATGAGCGCGAGCTGATGGCCCCGATGGGCAGCTAGAGCCCGACCATGGCGCGGATGTCGGCAGGTGTTTTGCCGTCTTCGCGGTAGAGCTTGATGGCGCGGGCGTCATCGCGTTTGGCGAGGCGTTTGCCTGCTTCGTCGCGAATGAGGCGGTGGTGGTGGTAGCACGGCGTGGGCAGGCCCAATAGTTTTTGCAGCACAACATGGATGAAGGTGGCGCTGAAGAGGTCTTGCCCGCGCACCACGCGGGTGATGTTTTGGACAGCATCATCCAGCACCACGGAGAGATGATAAGAGGTGCCAAGGCCTGTGCGCGCGAGAATGATGTCGCCCACATCGCTTTGTAACATGCTGTGGGATAACGATATTTCGCCCGTTTGCCCTTCGGGGCCAGCGCCTGTTTCTGGGAAACACACAGGATCGGGCATCTGCGCGAGCGTGCGCGCCATGTTAAGGCGCAAAACGGCGTTAGGCAGCGGCCCGGCCGGGTTTGGCACATGGCGGCAGGTTCCGGGGTAGATGAGGCCATCGGGGCCAAAGGCGGGTGGGACACCTTCTTGCGGGGCGCAGGCGGCCTGAGCAATGTCGCGGCGCGAGCAGCTGCACGGGTAGATGAGGCCAAGCGCCCAGAGCCGTGTGAGCGCGGCGCGGTAGGCGGGCAGGCGCGCCGATTGGCGCAGCACGGGGCGCTCCCATGTGAGGCCGAGCCAGGCCAGATCCTCGTAGATCTGCGCTTCCCATTCGGCGCGCGCGCGGCTTTGGTCGATGTCTTCAATGCGCAGCAGGAAGCGGCCCTCTGACGCCTGAGCCATATCATATGCAAGCATGGCCGAGTAGGCGTGGCCAAGGTGCAAAGGGCCTGTGGGGCTGGGGGCGAAGCGTGTGGTGAAGGTCACGTTTTTTCAAGCACATAGACGTTGGCGTTGAGGTTGATGCCCGGAATATGGGGGCCGTAGTCCTGAAACAAAAGCTTGGCGCGGCCTGTGCTCATGTAGCTGGCAAGCTTGGCCTCAAAGCGCGGCTCTGCGAGGGCATGGTCATTGAGGCTGAGCACGGTGAGGCCACCTGTTGCGAGGCCGTCCATGACCAGATCAAACACCTCGACGGGGGCGGCGCCCGTGCCGATGACACCGATGCAGGTGATGGCGGCATAGTGGCCCTTGGGGTGTGTGAGCGGCGTGGAGGGCGCGATCTGGGAGAGGGTGCGGTAGATGTCTTTGGCCGCAGCCCCTTTGAGCATATCAGCGGAGACATCGACACCGTCGAGGGTTGCAAAGCCTGCGCGCTTTAAGGCGAGGCCGGAAAGCCCTGTTCCGCACCCAAAATCAAGGATGGGGTCGGTGAGATCACGGCTGTGCGCGGCGAGCGCTTTGGCGCAGCGCACGGGTGTGACATAGCCGTTTTCGCCAAGCTCGGCGTCATAGGTGGCGGCCCAAGCATCATAGAGCGCTTCGGCGCTGTCGGCGGCTGTGTAGGCCTTATCGAGAAATCTGTTGCTCATGGCCTCAGCCTAGCGCCAAGTGGCCTCAGCCGTCCAGCCACTCTTGCCAGAGGTGTTTCGCGCGGTCGGTATAGGCTTTGTAGCGGTCTTTGCGGCCACGGCGGCCGGATTTGAGGCCCTCAACCGGCGGGAAGAGGCCGAAATTGACATTCATCGGCTGGAAGGTTTTGGCCTCGGCTCCGCCTGTGATGTGGGTGACCAAAGCGCCTGTGGCGGTTTCGGGCGCGGGGGCTTCAAGGCTTTTGCCCAGCATTTCGGCGGCGGCCAGACGGCCCGCGAGCAGGCCCATGCCGGCGCTTTCGACATAGCCTTCAACACCTGTGATCTGGCCGGCAAAGCGGATGTGCGGCATGGATTTGAGGCGCATCTGGCTGTCTAAGAGCGTGGGCGAATTGATGAAGCTGTTGCGGTGAATGCCGCCGAGGCGGGCAAAGCGCGCCGCTTCCAGCCCCGGGATCATGGAAAACACCTCTTTTTGCGCGGCGTATTTCATCTTGGTTTGAAAGCCGACCATATTCATCAGCGTGCCAAGGGCATTGTCATAGCGCAGCTGCACCACGGCGTGGGGGCGCATATCGGGCGCATGCGGGTTGGTGAGGCCCACGGGCTTCATCGGGCCAAAGCGCAGCGTTTCGCGGCCGCGCTCGGCCATAACCTCGATCGGCAGGCAGCCGTCAAAATAGCCCGCGGTTTCGCCCTCGCGGAACTCGGTTTTCTCCGCCGCCAGCAGTGCGTCGATGAAGGCGTTATACTGTTCCTCGGTCATCGGGCAGTTGAGATAGGCTTTTTGCTCTTCCGCGCTTTCACCCTTGTCATAGCGTGACTGCATCCAGGCCACGTCCATGTTGACGCTGTCGGTGTAGACAATCGGGGCGATGGCATCAAAAAACGCCAGCGCATCGGCCCCTGTGGCGCGGGCGATTGCGGCGCTGAGCGCATCCGAGGTGAGCGGGCCTGTGGCGATGATCCAGTGGCCCGAGGCGGGCAGCTCGGTGATCTCTTCGTAAGAGACCTCGATGAGCGGGTGCGCTTTCAGAGCGGCTGTCACGGAGGCAGCGAAGGGCTCACGATCCACCGCCAGAGCGCCCCCTGCGGGCAGGCGGTGTTTATGAGCGGTCTGCATGATGAGGCCATTTGCGGCGCGCATTTCCCAGTGCAAAAGCCCTACGGCATTTTGCTCGCTGTCGTCAGAGCGGAAAGAGTTGGAACAGACCATCTCGGCCAGATCGCCGGACTGGTGGGCAAAGGTGCCGACCTTGGGGCGCATTTCATGGATGGTGACGGGCACGCCCATCTGGGCGGCCTGCCAGGCGGCTTCCGAGCCGGCGAGGCCTCCGCCGATGATGTGTAATCTCTCTGTCATCCCTGCGATGTAGGGCAGATGGGGCGCGATGAAAAGGGGTTAGTCGAGCAGGCTGTCAACAGGCAGCCCCGAGGGCACGCGCGCGGGGGCGCCAAGCTTGCCGCCGATGCTGGACGGGTCTGTGAGCGCGTGCAGGAACGAGACAATGTCGCGCAGCTCGGCGTCGGTGAGGGGCGGGATCTGTAAGGTGATGGCCGCTGCGATGCGCGCGCGCTCGGCGGCAGGAGGGGTTTGGGGGGCTGTTTGCCCCGGGCCGTTTAGGGCGGGCAAGGCAACGCGCGCCGGATCAAAGCGCATCAAGCTTTCGCGCGGGGCAAGGTGGTGGCGCACCACCTCCTTCAAGGAGTCATATGCGCCGGAGTGGCCATAGGGCGCGGTGAGCGCAACATTGCGCAAGGACGGCGTGCGAAAGCGGTATCTGTCATTTATGTCGCCGGTGATCGCCGCGCGGCCATGATCGGCGCCGGTTGCGCCATGACCCTTGCCAGGGCCGATTTGCGGAATGCCGATGGCGTGAAAGCTGTTGTCGGTTTGCAGCGCCCCGGCGTGGCAGCTTGAACAGAGGGCTTTGCCATAAAACAGCGTTTTGCCGCGTGTTTGGGCTTTGCTCAGCGCCTCTGTGTCGCCGCGCAGGTAAGCATCAAACGGGCTGTTGATGGCGCGAAACTCCTCGGCGAGAAATACGCCGATGGCGTTGCCGATGTCGGAGATATGCAGGGGCGCAGTGCTGCCGTTGAGCGCCGTGAATCGCGCGCGATACGCTGGCACGGCCTCCACGCGGGCGGCGAGCTGCGCCCAAGCACCCGAGGGGCCACGAATTTCTTGCGCGGCCACGGCGTCGGCAATGGGGTTTTCGCCTGGGCTGCCGGCCATTTCCTCGGGGCTGAGCAGCGGCAGCAGCGCTTGCGCGGCCAAGAGGTTTACGGCCGGGCGCTCAAGCGCGTTGCCCTCGGGCATCCTGACTCCGAAGGGGGCAGACCCATCGCGCGCGACGCGGCCATCGTGAAAGAGCACCGTGATCTGATCTGCGCCGAGATTGTAGAGAGCAGGGGCATTGCGCGGGACGTGTTGATGGGCGGGGGCCGTTTCTGTGCCACGGCGGTTCTTGCCCAGCCCCATGCCGCCCTCGCCAACCGAGAGCGCCACAGCATCTGCCGAGCCCAGCGCCCCGTGGTGGCAGGTGGCGCAGGCGATGTTGCGGTTGCCCGAGAGCAGCGGATCAAAGAACAGATCGCGCCCCAGCAAGATCTGCTCTTTTGGGGCGGTGGGAAAGTCAGCGCGGGCCAGCGGCACCAGACTGTCTGCGAAGGAGAGGCGGGCCAGAGAGACGCTGGCGAGAGAGAAACTGACCAAGCTAAGAGCGCTCACCCAGAAAAGCCGCGCCAGGGCGGCCCGCCTGAACTTCGGCACAAGCCAGCCCCTGGAGGGACGGGCCAGCTTGCACGATATGTGGCCTAAATGACCCCGAAATATGGCTATATTATGGCAAACATGGTGATTTTTAGGCATAAGGCACAACACTCGTCACAAAATACGCACAAAACCGCGGCAGCTCAGGCGCCTAAGCCACAGAAATACTCACCCCCGCAAGCGCCGCCGCGCCTGTTAAGCTTACAACTGGGCTGTCTCAAAGAAAGAGCCCAGTTTGCCGCAGCTCTCTTGGCGGGGGGGGCTTAGGCTTGCCAATCGGGGGGGCGTTTTTCGAGGAACGCGCTGATGCCTTCTTCGGTGTCGCGAAACAGCATGTTTTCGGCCATGGCCGCGCCGGTATAGGCATAGGCCTCTTCCAGCTCCATTTCGAGTTGCTTGTAAAAGCCTTCCTTGCCGATCTTGACGGCGGCGGCCAGTTTGGAAGCCACCGTTTCGGCCAGCGCGAGGGCCTCGGCTTCGGCATTGTCAGAGACGCGGTTGACAAGGCCGAGCTCCTGGGCGCGTTCGGCTTCGATAAAGCTGCCGGTTGTGAGCATTTCAAAGGCCTGCTTGCGGGGGATGTTGCGGCTGAGCGCAACCATGGGGGTGGAGCAAAACAGGCCGATGTTGACGCCATTGACACCAAAGCGGGTGCCGCTCTGGGCGACGGCCATATCGCAGGTGGCAACCAGCTGGCAGCCTGCGGCGGTGGCAATGCCATGGGGCGCGGCAATGACCGGCTGGGGCAGGGCGCGAATGGTGAGCATCATCTTTGCACATTGGGCAAAGAGGGCGTTGAAATAGGCCTTGCCACCATCTTCAGCCTGCCGCCCGGCTGTCATTTGCTTCAGATCATGGCCCGCACAAAAGGCCTTGCCTGCGCCGGAGAGCACAATGGCGCGGATGCTGCGGTCACTTTTGAGCGCATCAAACTCGGCCTGAAGGGCTGTGAGCATCTCTTCTGACAGGGCATTGAGGCGCTCCGGCGCGTTCATGCGCAGATGCGCGACGGCGTTTTTGTCGTTACGTTCCAAAAGGTTCATCTTGCTCTCCTTGATGCGCGTGGGCAGTGTAATGCGCAAAGCAAGATGAGGTAAAGCTATGACCGCCCCAAAACCGCTCGCCCTGAGCAAAGAAGAGTTGCAGGCGTTTCTTGACGAGGTGTTCCCGCAGGTGCGCGAGGATTTTGTTGTTGAAGCGCTCGAGCCCATGGCCATCGAGATGCGCCTGCCGGTGCGCGAAAAACACCTGCGCCCGGGGGGCACAGTTTCGGGGCCGGCCATGTTTGCGCTCTGTGATGTGGCGGTCTATGCGGTCTTGCTGGCGATGATTGGCAAGAAGGCGCTGGCGGTCACCACCAATTGCAGCCTTGATTTTATGCGCAAGCCGCAAGCGGGCAAAGACCTGATCGCCAAATGCGAATTGCTCAAGCTGGGCCGTGTGTTGGCGATCGGCGATGTGCGGTTGTATTCGCAAGGTGATGAACGTCCTGTAGCGCGCGCAACCATGACCTACTCAATCCCGCCCAAATAGCGCAGTTTTTTGGGGTAAAATAATACCTATTTTGCAAACCATTGTTTTTGTTCACACAATTGACCTCTTGAGCGCTTGACTGTGCCAAGCAGGGGGCTATAACCCGGCCATCCCGCAAGCAAAGGGCGGTTTGCCTTTGTCCCACCCGATTATTTAGGGGTTTCAACATGAAAACCTTTACTGCGACACCCGCAGATATCGACAAGAAATGGATCATTATCGACGCTGAAGGCGTCGTGCTGGGCCGTCTTGCCTCGATCATCGCGATGCGCCTGCGCGGCAAGCACAAGCCATCTTTCACGCCTCACATGGACATGGGTGACAATGTCATCGTGATCAATGCCGAGAAAATCCAGCTGACCGGCAAGAAGCGCGAAGAGCACTTCTACTGGCACACCGGCCACCCCGGCGGGATCAAGAGCCGCACCAAGCAGCAGATCCTTGATGGCGCGCACCCTGAGCGTGTGGTCACGAAGGCTGTGCAGCGCATGTTGCCCGGTGGCCCTCTGAGCCGCAAGCAAATGACCAACCTGCGCGTCTATGCCGGCACAGAGCATGGCCATGAGGCGCAAAACCCAACTGTTCTCGACGTTAAGGCGATGAACAAGAAAAACACACGGAGCTGAGCGACATGGCTGATCAAGTGAACTCACTCGAAGAGCTGGGTGCCGTTGCAAGCGACGCGCCCGTAGCGGAAACTGTTGTAGAACCCCGTGAGCCCATGCGCGATGCGCTCGGCCGCGCTTACGCAACAGGCAAACGCAAAGATGCGGTTGCGCGCGTCTGGATCAAGCCGGGCTCCGGCAAGGTTGTGGTCAACGGCAAAGAAATGAACAAGTATTTCGCCCGCCCCGTTCTGCAAATGATCCTGCGCCAGCCGTTTCAGGTGGCCGGTGTTGAAGACCAGTTTGACGTTGTGGCGACGGTCAAGGGCGGTGGCCTGTCCGGACAGGCCGGCGCGGTCAAGCATGGTGTGTCCAAAGCGCTCCAGCTGTATGATCCGAGCCTGCGTGGCGCTCTGAAAGCCGCTGGCTTCCTGACCCGCGACAGCCGCGTTGTAGAACGTAAGAAATTCGGTAAGCGCAAGGCGCGCCGCAGCTTCCAGTTCTCCAAGCGCTAAAGTTACGCGAGATTTTCGCGCCAAGAGGGCTGCCCGTTTGGGTGGCCCTTTTTTTGTCGCCGAAGGGGCCGCGCGGTTTCAGAAGCTTGCAGCCTGTGAACGGCTTGTCGGGCCACCTTGCAGATCCTAGCTGCATCGCCCCGCTTTTTGCGAGATCAACAGCAAATTAAGTTCCTTCCCGGCTTCAGTCACGCGGAGGAAGGTTGAGCTGCTCCAAGCCCTGTTTTGGGCACATCAACACGGGCGGGGCGCTGGCCCGAATGCGCTGTCTCTGATCCCTCAGAGCATCCGGGCTTTTGCGCACGCCCGCAACCTTCCTGAGAGCTCAGCGACAGGCAGGGCATTTGCAAAAAGAAAAGGCTCTGCCGGGATGCACCTGGGCTGGCAGAGCGTGAGGCAAAAAAAGGGCCCCAACCGGGGCCCTTGTATTTGCGGCTTGTATTTACGGCTTTGGCCGGGTTTAGCGGCTGGCGAGGTCGCGCAGGACGTAGTGCAGCACACCACCGTGTTCGATATATTCGATCTCGATGGCCGTATCGATCCGGCATTTGAGAGTGATCTCAACCACGCTGCCATCTTCCCGGGTGAGCGTGCAGGGCACCTCTTGCAGCGGGGTGATCGTGTCAAGACCGGAGATGGACACGGTTTCGCGGCCTGTGAGCCCCAAGGATTTGCGGCTGTCTGAGCCTGTGAACTCGAACGGAATAACGCCCATGCCCACCAGATTGGAGCGGTGGATGCGCTCAAAACTTTCGGCGATCACCGCTTTCACGCCGAGCAGGGCTGTGCCTTTGGCGGCCCAATCGCGGCTGGAGCCGGCGCCATATTGCTCGCCACCGAAGACGACAAGCGGTGTTCCGGCGTCTTTATGGGCCATGGCGGCGTCATAGATCGAGGTTTCGCGGCCATCCGGGCCCATGGTGTAGCCGCCCTCGACGCCATCGAGCATCTCGTTTTTGATGCGGATGTTGGCGAAGGTGCCGCGCATCATGACTTCATGGTTGCCGCGGCGCGATCCGTAGGAGTTGAACTCGCGCACCGGCACCTGACGGTCGATGAGATACTGGCCTGCGGGTGTTGTGTCCTTGAAGGAGCCGGCGGGGGAGATGTGGTCGGTTGTGACCATATCGCCAAGCACGGCCAGAACGCGGGCGTTCTCGAGGTTGGTGATTTTACCAGGCTCTTTGGACATGCCCTGGAAGTAGGGCGGGTTCTGGATGTAGGTTGAGGCGGAGGGCCAATCATAGGTTTCGCCCCCTGTGACCTCAACAGCCTGCCATTTCTCGTCGCCTTTGAAAACATCTGCGTATTTGGTCTGGAAGGCCTCGCGGGTGACGGTTTGCTCCACGAGCTCGGCCACTTCCTGGGTGCTGGGCCAGATGTCCTTGAGATAGACGTCTTTGCCATCGGGCGTTTGGGCGATCGGGTCTTTGGCCAGGTCGATGTCCATGGTGCCGGCCAGGGCATAGGCCACAACCAGGGGAGGGGAGGCGAGGTAGTTGGCGCGCACATCGGGGCTGATGCGGCCCTCGAAATTGCGGTTGCCCGACAACACCGAGGTGGCCACCAGATCGCCTGCCGCGATGGCTTCGGAGATTTCGCTTTGCAAGGGCCCCGAGTTGCCAATGCAGGTGGTGCAGCCATAGCCGACCAGGTTGAAGCCCACGGCGTCGAGATCTTTTTGCAGATCGGCGGCTTCAAGATAGGCCGACACAACCTGCGAGCCGGGGGCGAGGGAGGTTTTGACCCAGGGTTTGCGGTTGAGGCCAAGAGCGGCCGCTTTGCGCGCCACGAGGCCCGCGCCGATCATGACATAGGGGTTGGAGGTGTTGGTGCAGGAGGTGATCGAAGCGATCACCACATCGCCGGAGCTCAGCGCATAGTCTTCGCCGGCAACCGCCACCTCTTTGCCCAGCGGGCGCTTGAAGGTTTCTTCCATCTCGCGGCGGAAGGCGGTTTTGGCATTGGTGAGCGCCACATAGTCTTGAGGCCGTTTCGGGCCAGAGATGGCCGGCACGATGGTGCCCATGTCCAGGTGCAGCGTGTCGGTGTAGATGGGGGCGTAGTCGGCATCGCGCCAGAAGCCGTTTTCCTTGGCGTAGGCTTCCACGAGGGCGATGCGGTCTTCTTCGCGGCCTGTTGTGCGCAGGTAGCGCAGGGTCTCTGCGTCGATCGGGAAGAAGCCGCAAGTGGCGCCGTATTCCGGGGCCATATTGGCGATTGTGGCCCGGTCGGCCAGCGGCAGGCGGTCAAGGCCCTCGCCGTAGAACTCTACGAATTTGCCCACGACGCCCTTGGCGCGCAGCATTTCAACAACCTTCAGCACAAGGTCGGTGCCGGTGGTGCCTTCCATCATGTCGCCGGTCAGCTCAAAGCCGATCACTTCGGGAATCAACATGGAGATTGGCTGGCCGAGCATGGCGGCTTCGGCCTCGATCCCGCCAACGCCCCAGCCCAGAACCGCCGCGCCGTTGACCATGGTGGTGTGGCTGTCGGTGCCCACAAGCGTGTCAGGATAGGCGACTGTCTTGCCGGCCTGATCGGTGTCGGTCCAGACCGTCTGGCTGAGATACTCGAGGTTGACCTGGTGGCAGATGCCGGTGCCCGGGGGCACAACGCGGAAGTTGTTGAAGGCCGACTGACCCCATTTGAGGAAGGTGTAGCGCTCCATGTTGCGCTCATATTCGCGGTCCACATTCATCTGGAAGGCGCGCGGATTGCCGAATTCGTCGATCAT
>NZ_CAKZKL010000013.1 GCF_937123735.1 uncultured Lentibacter sp. | reverse complement strand
TCCTTCAAGCTCGCCGACATGGCGCTCGAAATCAAAGCTGCCAATCTGCTCACTTGGGAAGCGGGCTGGAAGTTTGATCAGGGCAGCGTGACCGAGGCCGATATGTCGATGGCCAAGCTCAAGGCGACCGAGGTGCTTGCGATGGTCGCCGATGAAGCGATCCAGATTCACGGTGGCATGGGCCTGATGGACGAGCTGCCGCTGGAACGTATCTGGCGCGATGCGCGGGTCGAGCGGATCTGGGAAGGGACATCTGAGATTCAGCGCCACATCATCAGCCGCGATTTGTTGCGGCCCTTGGGTGGCTGAGGGTTTGCGCTTTGGCTTCGCCAAATCGCGGTGATGAGGGGGCTTTGCCCCCTCAAACTCCCCCAGGATATTTTTAGAAAGAAAAAGACTATGGGTCGTGATCTTTTCAGACTTTTGAACCCCCGTGCGATTGCCGTTATTGGCGGTGGAGCGTGGTGCGCCTCGATCCTCAAGGCGGCCGAAATGATTGGCTATGAAGGTGAGATTTTCCCTGTGCATCCCGAAGGCAAGGTGATTGCCGGACGACAGGCTGTGCGCAGGCTCGCCGAGTGGGACGGGCCGATTGATGCGGCTTTTATCGGGGTAAACCGCAATGCCACCATCGAGGTGGTGCGCGAGCTGCGCGCACTTGGCTCAGGCGGGGCTGTATGTTTCGCCAGCGGGTTTTCCGAGGCCGGGGCGGAGCTTGCCGACGGGGCCAATTTGCAGGCCGAGCTTGTGGCTGCAGCGGGAGATATGCCCATTCTGGGGCCAAACTGCTACGGCTTTATCAACGCGCTCGAGGGTGCTGCAATCTGGCCTGACCAGCACGGCTGCCAGCGGGTGGAGCGCGGTGTCGCCATTCTGGCGCAGAGCTCCAACATCGCCATCAACCTTACCATGCAAAAACGCGCGCTGCCGATTGCCTATGTGGTGGCCTGCGGGAACATGGCGCAGACCTCGCAGGCGCAGATTGCCATGGCTTTGCTGGAAGATCCGCGCGTCACCGCCATCGGCCTGCACATCGAAGGCTTTGGCGACACCGCCGAGTGGCACGCGCTGGCGCTCAAAGCCGCCGCCAAGGGCATCCCGCTTGTGGCGCTCAAGGTGGGCAAATCGGAACATGCGCAGGCGGCGACCGTTTCGCACACTGCCTCGCTCGCGGGCAGCCATGCAGGCGCCAATGCGCTGCTCGCGCGCCTTGGCATCGCCCGCGTGCCAGATATTCCCTGCTTTCTGGAGACACTCAAGCTTTTGCACACGGTCGGGCGGCTCGACACACAGAGCCTTGCAACGATCAGCTGCTCTGGCGGGGAAGCGAGCCTTGCCGCCGATACGGCACACGGGCGCGCGCTCAGTTTTCCACCCCTGTCTGCGGCGCAGCGCGCGGCCCTGTTTGATGCTCTCGGCCCCAAGGTCGCGCTCGCCAATCCGCTCGACTACCACACCTACATCTGGCGTGACACGGCGCGCATGAGCGATACCTTTGCCGCCCTCGCCGGCCCCGAAACAGGCATGACGCTGGCCATTGTCGACTACCCCCACACCGACGCCGCAGACTGGGCCTGCGCCACCGAGGCCGTGCTTGAAGCGGCGCGCAGCACCGGGCGGCCCTATGGTGTGGTGGCGACATTGCCCGAGCTTATGCCGCTCGGCGTTGCCGCGCGCTTCATGGCCGCAGGCGTTGTGCCCTTCATGGGACTGACCGAGGCGATCACCGCTGTCGAGGCGGCCGCACAGCCCGCCACAGTCACGCCCGAGCCGCCGCTGACTGGCGGCGCGCTTGGCCCTGCCGAAACCCTCAGTGAACACGCCTCCAAAGCCGAGCTGGCGCGCTTTGGCGTGCCTGTGCCTGCCTCTCTGCGGATCACCGCCCTTGAGGGGCTGGACAAGCAACTCGCAGGCCTCACCTTCCCGCTCGTGCTCAAGGCCGAGGGCATGGCGCATAAGTCTGATGCGGGCGGCGTGGCGCTTGGCCTGATGACAGCCCAAGACGCGCTGGACGCCGCCAAGACAATGGGGGGCACAAGCTGGCTCATCGAGGAGATGGCCACAGGCACAGTGGCCGAGCTGCTCATCGGCGTGACCCGCGACGAAGCCCATGGCCTGTTGCTCACACTTGGCGCGGGCGGGGTGCTGACAGAGCTGCTGGCAGACACGGTCTCGCTGCTCATGCCCGTCAGCGCTCAAGACATAAAACAGGCTCTGACACAGCTCAAATGCGCGCCGCTGCTCACAGGCTACCGCGGCAAACCCGCCGCCAATATCGACGCAATCACAAGCGCCATCCTTGCGCTGCAAGACTATGTCGTTGCACATGCGCCGCATATTGGCGAAGTTGAAATAAACCCGCTCCTCTGCACGCCAGACCGCGCTGTTGCCGTGGATGCGCTCATCAGAAAGGCCACCCCATGAGCCCCATCAAGACACGCCGCGACGGCGGCATCCTCGAAGTGACCCTCGACCGCCCCAAAGCCAACGCGATCGACCTTGCGACAAGCCGCATCATGGGTGAGGCCTTCGCCGCCTTCCGCGATGACCCAGAGCTGCGCGTCTGCATCATCACCGGTGCGGGCGAGAAGTTCTTTTGCCCCGGATGGGACCTCAAGGGCGCGGCTGACGGCGACGCTGTCGATGGGGACTATGGCGTGGGCGGCTTTGGCGGCCTGCAAGAGCTGCGCGGGCTCAACAAGCCTGTCATCGCCGCCGTCAACGGGATCTGCTGCGGCGGCGGGCTGGAGTGGGCGCTCTCCGCCGATATCATCCTCGCCGCCGATCACGCCACATTTGCCTTACCCGAGATCCGCTCCGGCACGGTGGCCGATGCGGCCAGTGTGAAGCTGCCCAAGCGCATCCCCTACCATATCGCGATGGAGCTTCTGCTCACTGGCCGCTGGTTTGATGCCGAGGAAGCAAAGGGCTGGGGCATTGTGAACCATGTCCACCCCGGTGCAGAGCTCATGGATCAGGCCTGGGAGATGGCGCGCCTGCTCGCCTCCGGCCCGCCCCTTGTCTATGCCGCGATCAAGGAAATCGTGCGCGACGCCGAAGACAGCAAGTTCCAGGACGCGATGAACCGGATCACACAACGCCAGCTGGAAAGCGTCGATGTGCTCTATGGCTCCGAAGACAACCTTGAAGGCGCGCGAGCTTTTGCCGAAAAACGCGACCCTGTCTGGAAAGGCCGGTGAGCCAGATCATTTTGCAAGCGCAGCATGAGGGCGGTTGCTAGAATCGCTCGAAATGGGGTAACTTAGCGTCAGCTCTGGTTTTTTCGGGCAGGGTTTTGCCGGTATTCCGGCGCGTTTTGCCACCTCGCTTGAGGTTGCGGCTTTTGGTTTACGAGTTTCGGGAGTCTTCCGCATATGCTGTCACTCAATTTTGCGACACGGCTGACCCGCTCTCAAAAACGCCTTGTTTTTCTTGCCCTCGATACCTTCACAGTGCCGTTTTCGCTGGCTTTGACTCTGCTCTTGCTGGGGCCGGCCGTCACCCTCAATCCTCCCTTTCTCAGCCTGATCATCCTGTGCCTCGTCCTGATGGGGGCCGCCGCACTGACGAGCAACGGGCTGGGGCTGACCCGAATCAAGCTCAATGCCTACGAAATGCAGGGCATCGTGCGCACAGCCAAATTTGCCGCCGTGCTCGGGGCGATGGCCTTTGTGCTCAACCTCGGGGTGGGCGCGCTCAGCGGCTATGCGGCCTTTGCGGTCTTTACCATGGTGCTGTTGCTCACCACCGTTGCCATGCGCATGATCTTGCGCCAGCTGCTCATCCGCGCCTATCAATCTGACGGCTCCCGCAGCCGTATCCTGGTTTACGGCGCCTCGCAGACAGGCCAGCAACTCGCCATGGCGCTGCAATCGGATGAAAGCCTAGAGCTTGTCGCCTTCATCGAAGACAATCCCACCCTGCAAAGCCTGATGATTGCCGGGCTGCCGGTCTATTCGCCCATCAAGCTCGCCGAGCTGGTCCGCAGCGAAAATATCGACAGAATCGTGCTCTGCCTGCCATCGGCCTCGCAAACAGAGCAGGCCCGCCTGGCCTACAAGCTCCGGGCGCTCGGCTGTGCGGTGCATTCCCTGCCGAGCTTTGCCACCTTGCTCAGCAACGGGGCCCTTGGCTCCAAAGCCGCCCCGCTCACCGTCAACGAGCTTCTGGGCCGCGGCCATCTTTCAAACGAATTGCCCCATGTTGCCGAGAGTTATTCGGGCAAGCGGGTCATGATCACAGGCGCGGGCGGGTCTATCGGCTCCGAGCTTTGCCGCCAGGTCGCCAGCTCTTTGCCCGAAAGCCTGATCTTGCTCGATCACTCAGAGCTGGCCATGTATGACATCCACAAGGAACTGAGCGAAGAGCCCGGCGGATGCAGAATTTTCCCCATTCTCGGCTCGGTCACCGACAAAAACCTGATCGAACATACGCTGCGCGAACATAAGGTTGACGTGATCCTCCATGCAGCGGCTTACAAACATCTGCCACTCGTCGAGGAAAACGCGCTGGCAGGCCTCTCAAACAACGTATTGGGAACCAAGATCGTGGCCGAAGCCGCCCGCGCCGCCGGTGTGCAGCGCTTCACGCTGATCTCGACAGACAAGGCCGTGCGCCCGGTGAATGTGATGGGCGCATCCAAGCGGCTGGCCGAGCTGGTGGTGCAGGATCTGGCCTCGCGCAGCAGCAAAACCCGGTTTTCCATTGTTCGGTTTGGCAATGTGCTCGGCTCTTCCGGCTCGGTTATTCCGCTCTTCAAAGAGCAGATCGCCCGGGGCGGCCCCGTCACCCTGACCCACAACGAGGTGACGCGTTACTTCATGACAATCTCCGAGGCGGCCCGGCTGGTCTTGCTCGCCGCCTCTTATTCTCGCGGTGGAGATGTCTTTGTGCTCGATATGGGCGCGCCGGTGCCAATCGCCAAACTCGCGCGCCAGATGATCGAAGCCTCGGGCTATTCTGTCAAAGACAGAACCAACCCGCATGGCGATATTGAAATTGAAGTCACAGGGCTGCGCCCCGGCGAGAAGCTCCATGAAGAGCTTCTGATCTCTTCTGACATGCTCACAACACCCCACCCCAAAATCCTGAGGGTGCAGGAAAGTGCCTTGTCAGAAATCGAAGTGGCCAATGCCCTGCGTGATATCCGCAGCGCCATCGAACAATATGACGAAAGCATTGCCCGCTCGATTGTGAAACGCTGGATCGCCAAAGACACCAATCAGGCCGACAAGGCCATAACCCCGATGATCAGCTAGGGCCTGCCCCGGCATCGCGAATATAATCGCGCCGCCCCACGGAAACATACGCCTCAAAACCGGCGCGGCGCGCATCCCGCTCGGAGTAGATATTGCGCAGGTCCGCGAGTTTGGGCTGATTCATCTTTCTGGCGATCTTCTGAAGGTCCAGCGCCCGAAATTCGTTCCACTGCGTCAGGATCACCATCAAATCGGCGTTCTGTGCCGCCTTGTAAGCATCGTCCACCCAGTGCACCCCCGGCAACAGCGCCTCGCCTTCCGCGCGCCCCTGCGGGTCCACAACCCGCACCTTCGCACCTCCTCCAATCAGGGCCGGCACGATCTTGAGTGCAGGGCTGGCGCGCATGTCATCGGTGTTGGGCTTGAAAGTCACACCAAGCACAGCCACGATCTTGCCGTTGAAACTGCCGTCCACAAGGTCGCGCAGCTTGTCGATCATCCGCTCTTTCATCTCCTCGTTCACCTTGATCACCGTCTCGGTGATCTGCATGGGCAGTCCGTTTTCCTGTCCGATCCGCGCCAAGGCTTTGGTATCCTTAGGAAAACAGGAGCCGCCATAGCCGGGGCCCGCATGGAGAAACTTGTTGCCAATGCGCCCGTCAAGGCCAATGCCCTTGGCCACCTGCTTCACATCCGCACCCGTGCGCTCGCACAGCGCGGCAATCTCGTTGATGAAGGTGATTTTTGTCGCCAGAAACGCATTGGCCGCATATTTAATCATCTCCGCGCTCTCAAGGTCGGTCGTGACAATCGGGAAATCACGCAAGAAAAGCGGCCGGTAAACCTCGCGCATGATCTCGTCGGCGCGTTCTGTCTGCACCCCCAGCACAACACGGTCAGGCTTCATGAAGTCATCAATCGCCGCGCCCTCGCGCAGAAATTCGGGGTTGGAGGCCACATCAAACTCCAGCGCGGGGTTGGCCTTTTTCACGGCCTGCTTCACCTGCCGGTTCGTGCCCACGGGCACGGTGCTCTTGGTGACAATCACAGCATAGCCCGTCAGCGCCCGGGCCACCTCCTCGGCGGCGGCCATCACATAGGTCAGGTCCGCATGGCCGTCGCCGCGCCGCGTCGGGGTCCCCACCGCAATAAACACAGCCTGCACACCCTCAAGCGCCGCAGCCAGATCTGTCGAAAACGAAAGCCGCCCAGAGGCCACATTCTTGGCCAGCAACACATCAAGCCCCGGCTCAAAAATCGGCACCTCTCCACGCTTCAGCATCTCGATTTTGGCAGGGTCTTTGTCCACACAGACAACATCATGCCCAAAATCCGAGAAGCACACCCCCGAAACAAGGCCCACATAGCCGGTGCCAATCATCGCGATTTTCATAAAACGGCCCTCTTTACCACACTTGGTCTAAACTACTGGTTTTCCTTGTCTTGTCGCAGCGCCCCAAAGCCCTGTCAACGCAGCCAAACCCGAGGGCCGCCGCTTGGCGCAAAAAAGTAACGCCCCAAAGGTCTATAGCGGCTCTGACAGCTCAATCAGGTTCCCGTCCGGATCGCGCAGATAAATCGAATTCAAAGGCCCCGTTGCCCCTGTGCGCGCCACAGGCCCCGCCTCAACTGGCACCCCCTGCGCGTCCAGTGCCCGGGCCACATCGCTCACCGCACCTTGAACCAAAAAACACAAATCCGCGCTGCCAGGGCACGGCTGCTTGGCATGAGGAGAAAATTCCCGCCCCGCCGCGTGCACATTGATCTTCTGCGCCCCAAACTGCAAAGAATGCCGGCGCGTGCCATCCGCCGCCTCAAAAACCTGCGCCACCATGCCCAAATGCCGCTCGTAAAAAGCGAGCGTCACGCCAATATCCGCCACCGTCAACACCAGATGGTCCAACGCCACGATCCTCACTGCCATCTTGCGTTTTCCCTTTCATCTCCTAGGCTCCGCAGAGCATCACACCAGCCCACATAAGGCCAATCGCAATGGAATACACCTCCGACCTGCTCGATCCTGCGCGCGCCAACGCCCTTAAGGCCACTCTCGGCCTGCCAACCCAAATCACCCCCGGCAGCCCGCTGCCCCCCTTTTTCCATCAAATCTACTTCTGGAATCCCCGCCCCGCCACTGCGCTCGGCCGCGATGGCCACCCCGCCACAGGCAGCGCCCTCATCCCCGATTTCGGCCTGCCCCGGCGCATGTGGGCCGGCGGACAGCTCAGCTTCCACGCCCCTCTGCTTGCGGGGCATAAGGCTGTCAAACACACCACCCTGGCCAAAGCTCAAAAAAAGCAGGGCCGCAGCGGCCCGCTCGCCTTCGTCACCCTGCGCCACGACATCCTGCAAGACGGCGCATTGAAACTCACCGAATACCAAGATCTCGTCTACCGCGAAGACCCCTCCCCAGACACGCCCGCGCCCACGCCCCCGCGCGCGCGCGCAGATGAAGACAGACGGGCAGAACACAGCTTCAGCTCGACACTGCTGTTTCGCTACTCCGCCCTCACCTTCAATGGCCACCGCATCCACTACGATGAGGCCTACGCCCGCACGGTCGAACACTACAACGGTCTCGTGGTCCATGGCCCGCTTCTCGCGCAGCTGCTCATGCTCATGGCCACAGAGGCGCTCGGCCCGCTCAAAAGCTTCACCTTCCGCGCCACCTCCCCGCTCATGCACACAGAGCCGGTCACACTTTGCCAAAAGGGCAACACCCTCTGGGCCCGCGCGCCCGATGGCCGCCAATGCATGTCAGCCGAGGCGCAAACCTAATCTTCTTCTGGTCAATAATACCTCGGGGGTGCGGGGGCTGGCCCCCGCTTAATCCTGCGTGCGGGGGCTGGCCCCCGCCGGGTCGGATTTTGCGCAGCAAAATTCGAAGTCTAAAGCGAGGCCTCGGGAGCGAATTCCGCCGGAATTGTGTCTGTCCCGTCCAGAACAAGCGCCGCCATCACCCGCCCCACTTCCACAGCCATCCCAAATCCGATCTTGAAGCCCCCATTGGCGATATAGGCCCCCTCCTGCAGCGGATGATGCCCCAGCATGGGCGCCCGGCTCTTGGTCCTTGGCCGCAGCCCCGCCCAGCGTTCAATCACCCTCGCCGCCCGCAAAGCCGGCACAGCGGTGTAGGCTTTCTCTAAAACCGCCTCCAGCTGCCCGTCCGTGCTTGAAGCGTCGTCAAACGCGCGCTCGCTGGTCGAGCCAATCGCCACCGTGCCATTCCAATGCGGCACGATATGCACGGTGTTGGCAAAAATCTGCGGCGCGTCCCGCATATCAAACGCCAAAAGCGCACCCTGCCCTTTCACGGCGTTGCCCACCGGCTTGCCGAAGTGTTGCGAAAGCCGCAAAAGGTCGTGCACCCCCGTCGCCCAGACGGTCTGGCCCGCCTCCGCGCCGTCAGCGGCCATCTCCCCACCCCGCGCAACAACCGCCGCCGCCAGCGCCTTGCAGGCCTGGCGCGGAAACATTCGCGCGCTCAGCGTGTCAAAGATATAAAGCCCCGTGGCGCTCTCGGGCAGCGGCCCGTTCAGCGCGTCGCCGCTCACAACCTGCCACTGCGCTGCACCGCGCCAGAGCTCTTTCGCGCTCTCAGCGCGTGCGCGCGCCAGTGCGACGGCGGCCTCGTCTGCCAGCGGCTGCACACGCCCCGTGCGGGCATAACCAGTCTCTATTTCAGCCCAATTCCCCACATTTTTCCAGAAATCTTCCGCCGCAATCAGGCTCTGGAACTGGAATTCCTTCTTCTCGTTCCAGTTCTCCGGGACGTGCGGGGCCAGCGCGCCGACAATGCCGCCGCTCGCGCCGCCGCCCACACCCTTGGGGTCAATCACCCGCACCCGCGCCCCTTTTTCAAGGCAGGCCCAGGCCACCGACAGGCCGAATATTCCCGCACCGCGCACAGTTACGTCCATCCTTGCCATTCCCTCACAGCGGTTGCATGGTCATCCAGCACCGTCTCTATCGGATAAAAAGCAGATGAACCAGCCAGCCGAGCTCACATGGCGCGAGGGCCGCGTGCCCGTGTCACAGCGCTTTGATGACCCCTATTTCAGCCTTGAGAACGGGCTGGAAGAGACAGCCTATGTGTTTCTGGATGGCAATGATCTGCCCGGGCGCTTTCGTGATGGCTTCCACATCGCCGAGCTCGGTTTTGGCACGGGCCTCAACCTGCTCGCTGCACTTGCGCTCTGGCGCAACACAGGCCAGAGCGGCAAGCTGCATTTCACAAGCTTTGAGGCCTTTCCTATGCAAGCCGCCGATATGCTCGCCGCCCAAGCCGCCTTCCCCGCGCTTGCCGATCTGAGCGCCGAGCTGGCCCCTTTCTGGCAGGCAAAGGCGACCACCTTTAAAACCGATGATCTCGCCTTCACGCTCATCCTCGGCGATGCGCGCGAAACAGTCTCTAACATGGCCCAAAAAGCCGATGCCTGGTTTCTCGACGGTTTCGCTCCTGCGAAAAACCCCGAGCTTTGGGAGCCTGCGCTCATGGCGCAAATCGGCGCTCAAACCGCGCCCCAAGGCACAGCGGCAACCTATACCGCCGCAGGCTTTGTGCGCCGGGCCTTGGCCGAAGCGGGCTTCGAGGTCACCCGCCGCACAGGCTTTGGGCGCAAACGCCACATGACGACAGCAAGGATGCCCTAAGCCCATGGCCAGCTCCAACAACACCCGCCTCGGCGTGCTTCTGATGATCGCGACAACCTTCGTCTTTGCGGTGCAAGACGGTATCTCGCGCCATCTGGCCAGCGAGTATAACGTGCTCATGGTGGTGATGATCCGCTACTGGTTCTTTGCCGCTTTCGTCACAACCATCGCCTATCGCAAGGCCGGCGGCATCCGCGCCGCCGCCCGCACAGAGCAGCCGCTTTTGCAGATCTTCCGTGGCCTCATCCTCGCCACAGAAATCTGCGTGATGATCTACGCCTTCACCCTCCTCGGCCTCATCGAATCACATGCGGTTTTCACCAGCTACCCGCTCCTCGTCGCCGCGCTCTCCGGCCCTATCTTGGGCGAAGTCGTCGGCTGGCGGCGCTGGACAGCGATCTTTATCGGCTTTGTCGGCGTGTTGATTATCCTCAAACCGGGGGTTGGCGTCTTCTCCCCCGCCGCCATTGTCCCGCTCATCGCCGCTTTCCTCTTTGCGCTCTACGGGCTGCTCACGCGCTACGCCTCCCGCAAAGATACGGCCGCCACCTCGTTTTTCTGGACAGGCGTGGCAGGCTCCGTGATGATGACAGCCGTGGGCGCAGCCTATTGGGAGCCGATGGTGCAATCAGATTGGCTCTGGATGGGCACGCTCTGCATCACCGGCGCTCTGGGCCACTGGCTCCTGATCAAAACATATGAGGCCGCCGAGGCCAGCGCCGTGCAGCCCTTCGCCTATCTGCAACTGGTGTTTGTCAGCTTCATCGGCGTTCTGGTCTTTCATGAGCGCATCGAACTCAACGTCGCCATCGGCGCGGCGGTGGTGGTCTGTGCGGGCCTCTTCACGCTCTGGCGCGCCCGCGCACAAGAGCAGGCCCGCTAATTGCCCACCCTCAGCGTTGTCCCGACAAGCTCCTTGCTGAATGGCACAGGGTGGGCGGGCTTGCCCAGCCGCGCACGGTAGACAGGCAGGCTCTCGGCCACCCGCATCACATAGTTGCGCGTCTCGTTAAACGGAATGTGCTCGATCCAGTCCACCACATCCATCTCGCCTTGGCGCGGATCGCCGCGCTCGCGCATCCAGCGGTCGGGCCGCGAGGGCCCCGCATTATAGGCCGCCGAGATCATCACAACATTGCCGTCATAGCGCTCCGAGAGCGTTGCGAGATAGGCCGCGCCCAACTCGGCATTGTAGCGCCAGTCATTCAAGACACGGCTTTGCTCAAACCCAAGGCCCAGCCCTTCGGCCACTTCCTTTGCCGTGGCAGGCATCACCTGCATTAAGCCCAGCGCGCCCGCGCCGCTGGCCACGCCCGGGTCAAACTCGCTCTCGCGCCGCGCAATCGCCAGCGCCATCTCCATGGGCACAGGCAGCGCCATCTCCTGCATCGGATGCAAGGCATAATAATGCGCCGGCAAGACAATTCCGCGCGCAGCCGCCTCCTTGCCCAGCATCACAGCCAGATGCGGCGCGCCCAAGTCGGTGGCAAAATTGCCCAGCTGTCCCAGCGTCGTGCGGTCCGCGCCTTCGGCCAGCGCCAGAATGAACTGCTCCGCAAGGCTCAGCATGTTGTTCTTCACCGCCAGCTCGACAATCCGCGCCAGGTCACTCTGGGCAAAAGCCGCCTGCTGCCAGGCAGGGAAATACTCCGCGCCCTTCAGCGCCACATCAGAGCCTGCTCCCGCCCGCTCTGCTGCCAGCAGCCCGTAAAAGCTCGTCTGGTGCTGCCCGCCTGCCGCATAGGCCGCGCGCGCCGCGTCACTGCGGCCCAGCCGCTCCAGCGCCTCGCCTTTCCAAAAGCCTGCACGACCCAGCGAAATGGGCGACTCAACAGCCTCTCTCATCCGTTCAAAATGCTGCAAGGCCCGTGCAGGGTCGCCCAGCTTGCGCAGCGCCAGATAACCGGCAAGCCACTCAAGATCGGCAAAAGAGCTGCCCTCAAAAAGCCCATGATCGCGGCTCAGCGCATAGGCCGTTTGGGCGTCGCCCTCGCGCATGATCTGGCGCACAAGGCTGCGCCGCCAACCGGCCCAGCGCAGTGGCTCGCCTAGGTTGCCCGCTGCGCTGCTCTCGATCATCAACGCGATGGCACGCGCCTTGCTGCCACGGTGATAGTGCCAAAGAAACACCTCATAAGCGAGGCCGGGGTGGCCCCGCAGCGCCACAGGCACCTTGGCAATCAAGGCCTCCGGGTCGGGCGCTCCGGCGCGCAGCCCCTGACGCGCGCTGGCCAGAGCGCGCTGCGGCGCGCTCACAAGCGGCAACATCCGGCGCACCTCTCCCGACAGGCCCCGCCACAAAGCCATGTCCAGACGCGCCGCATGATGCGGAGCCAACAGGCTTTCATAGCGGGCCAGATAAGCCGCCTGCTGCGCGCTGTCCATCTCAAGGCTACGCCAGGCCATCACAAGCGTGGCTTCGGCCTCGCCTCTTTCGCCAGCCCCCATAAGCGCCTCGGCAAAGCTCAGGGCCGCGCCGCTGGACACCGGCGGATAGGCCCGAAAAAACGCAAGCCTCTCAGCCGCCGGAGCCTGCACAAAGGCGGCCTCGCTCTGCCGGGCCAACCGCGCCAGCCCCGGCCAATGCGGATAGCGCTGCACAAACGCAAGCGCCTGTGCCGCCGTCCCCTCTCCGCTGCGCAACCGCATCCACTCAACCAGCGTTTCCGCCTCAGGCGCCGCTTTCGCCGCCAGCCGCGCAGCCATTGCCCAATCGGCACGCTCCGCAGCGTTGACAGCGCCCGTCAGGGGCCGCGGTGCCAGCACAGGCGTGGCCCCAACCGGGTCAGACAAGGCAACAAGGCTCAAAAGAACAATGGCACGCAGAAACATCTCTTGCATTTTTCCTTATGAAACAGGATAGAACAGGCCCACCCTACCTCGCAAACCTGCGTCTCTCCAATCACGAAAGACGGCGCAGCAAAACAACACAGTCAAAAGGAGCGTAACATGTTCAAAGGATCCATGCCTGCATTGGTCACGCCGTTCAAAAACGGTGAATTGGATGTCGAGACGCTCAAACAACTGGTTGAATGGCATATCGGCGAAGGCAGCCACGGCTTTGTTCCGGTGGGCACCACGGGCGAAAGCCCCACACTGACTCACGGCGAGCATGACAAAGTTGTCGAGATCGTGGTGAAGGCCGCCGCAGGGCGGGTGCCGGTTATCGCCGGGGCCGGGTCCAACAACACGCTGGAAGCGATCCGCCTTGCCCAAGCCGCCGAAAAGGCCGGGGCCAACGGCATCCTCGTGGTCACGCCCTATTACAACAAGCCCACACAGGCGGGCCTCATTGCCCATTTCCGCGCCGTGCACGACTGCTGCTCCCTGCCGATCATCATCTACAACATCCCCGGCCGCTCGGTTGTCGATATGTCGCCCGAAACCATGGGCGCGCTCGCCAAGCTTGAGCGCATCGTCGGCGTCAAGGACGCCACAGGCGATCTTTCCCGCGTGCCACAACAGCGCATCACCTGCGGCAAGGAGTTCATCCAGCTGTCAGGCGAAGATGCCACCGCGCTTGGCTTCAACGCCCACGGCGGTGTCGGCTGCATTTCGGTGACGGCCAATGTCGCCCCTGCGCTCTGTGCGCAGTTTCAGGAGGCCACGCTCGCGGGCGATTATGCCAAGGCGCTGGAGCTGCAAGACAAGCTCATGCCGCTGCACATCGCGATTTTCAAGGAGCCGGGCGTTGCGGGTGCAAAATACGCCATGTCCCGCCTCGGCCTCTGTGGCTCGGAAGTGCGCCTGCCCCTCACCAGCGTGAGCGAGGCCACAGAAGCGCTGATCGACGACGCCCTGCGCCACGCAGGCTTGCTGGCCTAAAACTGCGCCAGCGTCACACCCGCCGCGCTCAGCTTCTCGCGCAGCGCGCGGGCCATTTCCACAGCTTCAGGCGTGTCCCCATGCAGGCAGATCGTGTCGATCTTGGCGGGGATACGCTTGCCGCTTTCCGCAATAATCGCATCCTCGCGCAGCATGTTGAGAATACGCTCCGCCGCCACATCGGCCTCATGGAGCACCGCGCCGGGCTTGCTGCGGTCCACCAGCGTCGCATCGTCCTCATAAGCGCGGTCGGCAAAAATCTCGCCGGCCCAGTTTGCCCCGAGCGCCTCCACCACGGCCTGCTGCGCTGTCTCTGCCAGCACCATCAGGATGATATCAGGGTCCACCCTCAGCGCCGCCTCATAGCAGGTGCGCGCAAGGGCTGCGTCTTCCGAACACATGTTTGAAAGCGCGCCATGCAGCTTGAAATGGCGCACCGTTGCCCCCACGCTCTTGGCCATGCCCTGCGCCGCACCGAGCTGATAGGCAATCAAGTTGCCCAGCTCTTCCGCACCAATGTTGAGCCGCCGCCGCCCAAATCCCTTGAGGTCGGCAAAACCGGGGTGCGCGCCAATGCCGACACCGTTCTTCGCCGCAAGCCGCATGGTCTTGGCCATCACATCAGGGTCACCCGCATGGGCACCACAGGCAATATTGGCCGAGGTGATCACATCGAGAAGCGCCGCATCATCGCCCATACGCCACGGGCCAAAACCCTCGCCCATATCCGAGTTCAAATCCACTTTCATAACCATGCGCTAATCCTCCTGTCCTGTTATCATCCCGCTGATCAGCTGATAGCCCAGCAGGCCGTTCATCTCACGCGGGTCGCGCAGCAGAGGCTCTGAAGCGTCTCTAATCCTGCGCAAAAGCTCGTTTTCCGGCGTGTAGAGCCTATCTGCCTCCTCCAGCGAGATCTGCTCAAACCACAGCTCCACCCCCACGCTCGCCTGCGCGACACGCGCAATATCCTGCCCAATCACCGCGCCAATGCGCGGATAACCTCCCATTGTCTGGTGCTCTGCCAGAAGCACAAATGGCTCGCCCGCCCCGGTCATCTGGATGTCCCCCGGCACAATCACCTCTGAAACAACCCCCAGCTGCCCGTCAGCCGCAAAGGGCGCGCCTTGGTGGTCCAGCTTCGCCGCCTGCCGGTTGGCATGGCTGCTCTTGACAAAGCGCGCCGCGCCAAAGGCCGCGCGGGTTTCAGCGCTATACAGCTCCGTCTGCGGCCCCGTCACAAAGCGGATACGCCCGCCGTCAAAGCGGTTGTCTGCCGCAAGCTTGCGCGGCGGCGCGCTTGGTTTGTTATCTGCTCCCAGCGGCAACACATCGCCCGCCGCGAGCGCGCGGCCAAGCCCACCCGTGAAATGTGCCGAGCGGCGGCCAAGCGTCAAATCCGTCTCTATACCACCGCCAAAGGCAATGTATCCGTAAAGCCCCCGCCCCGTGGGCCGCAGGGAAAGGGCCTCGCCCGCCTCAAGCAAATGGCTCGCGCCCCACTGTAAGCTGCGTCCACCTGCCTCGGCCAACATGGGCGCACCCGTCAGCGCCACCCGCTGCGGCGCATCCACGCTCAGCGTCACAGGCGCGCTCGGCAGCTCGATCGCGGCAATATCCAGCCCCTGCCCCAACAGTGCCGCCGCCTCCAAGAGCGCAAGACGGTCCATCGCGCCCCCGCGCGACAGGCCAAAGCGCAAATAGCCCTCGCGCCCCAAGTCCTGAAGGCTCGCGTTGGGGCCGATCTGATGCAACAAAAGCTCAGGCATCCCCCGCCTCCGCAAGCTGCGCGCCTCCCAAGGGGTCAGTCTCTAACAAGGCCCAATCATGCTCTGATACGGGCTCAAAGATCATCTCATCCCCGGGTCGTAGCGCGAAAGGCGCCTCAGCTTCGGGGCGGAAAAGCTTCATATGCGTGCTTGCAATATGCCGCCAGCCCGTGGGCGTCTCATTGGCAAAGAGGCAGAACTGCCGCACAGCCAGCACAAGCGCGCCCTGCGGCACACGCGGGGTCAGCTCGGTCTGGCGCGGCACATCCCAGCGCTCTGGCAGCATTCCAAGGTAGGGCTGCCCCGGCGCAAAGCCGATGGCCAGCACCCGCACCCGCGCCGCACTCAGCTCGCGCACAGCCGCTTCCTCGCGCAAACCGGCCAGCTTCGCCGCCTCTGCAAGCTGCGGCCCCGCCGCGCCGCCATAAAGCGTTGGCACACGCCAAAGCCGCTTTTTGGCTATGTTAGACTCTGTTTTCCAGTCGCGGCTGTCCAGAAGCCCCTGCAAACGCGCCACCAGATCTGCCCGCGCAATCCGCAGTGCGTCAAAGCGCACAAAGACAGAGGCCAACGCCGTAGACACCTCGACGATGCCGTCAATCTCCTCCGCCTCCAGCGCCGCAGCAAAGCCCACAAGCGCACGGTTGGCTCCGTCATCCAGCCTATCAGCAAAGCGCACCAGATAGCCCTCTGTCCCAATCGGAGCAATTTGCGGCATCTGCGCCATGACTTTCCTTTACGAAATTTATCAGGCCCAATCTCTCCCATGATGTCGCAATTTGAAAGCGCTTATCCGTATCTGGCCCTATGGCATTCGCGCCTTGGCGACACTATGCAGACCAAAAGGAGAGCCAATGCTCGAAATATGGCAAGGCATTCAGGCAGCCTTCTGGCTGATCGTCACGTTTGACGCCGATCTCTACGAGATCGCGGCGCGCTCCTTGCTGGTCACCTGCTCCGCCGTGGCCATCGCCGCGCTCATTGGCCTGCCGCTTGGCGCCTGGCTCGCCGTCTCGCGCTATCGCCTGCGTCGCTTGGTTATCGCCGTGCTCAACGCGCTCATGGGCCTGCCCCCTGTGGTGGTCGGCCTTGTGGTTTACCTCATGCTGTCGCGCTCCGGCCCCTTCGGCGTCATGGGGCTTCTGTTCACACCCTGGGCCATGATCATCGCGCAGGTGGTCATCCTCACGCCGCTCATCGCCTCCATCGCGCATCAGTCCATCCGCGATCTCTGGGCCGAATATCACGACCTGCTGATCTCGCTCAACACAACCCGCCCCCAGCGGATCAAGACACTGCTCTGGGACAGCCGCCGCGCCCTGCTCACAGCCGCGCTCGCAGGCTTTGGCCGCGGGATCGGCGAAGTCGGCGCGATCATGATCGTGGGCGGCAATATCGACCATGTCACCCGCGTGATGACAACCGCCATCGCGCTCGAAACCTCCAAGGGCGATTTCGCCCTCGCCATCGGCCTCGGCTTCGTGCTCATCGGCCTCGCCGTCGCGGTCAACCTCGCCCTGCACATGCTCTCCGGCACGGAGGTGCGCGACAGATGGTAAATATCCTGCCCCTTTCCGTGCAAAACGCCTCTGTAACGCGCAACGGCAAACACCTGCTCGGCCCGGTTGATCTTGAGATAGGCCCCACCGGCCTCACAATCGTCCTCGGCCCCAATGGCGCAGGCAAAAGCACGCTCCTGCGCCTGCTGCACGGGCTGGAAAAGCCAAGCGCTGGCCGTGTGCGCTATGCCGCCCCGCGCAGCAAGGCTTTCGCCCTTCAGGCCTTTGTCTTCCAAACGCCGGTGATGCTGCGCCGCACGGTTCTGGGCAACCTCACCTATCCGCTCACTGTGCACGGCATGGCGCGGCACGAGGCCGAAAAACAGGCTCTGACATGGCTCAAAACCCTTGGTCTCTCGGGCCACGAGCAGCAGCGCGCCAGCCAGCTTTCGGGCGGCGAGCGGCAGAAGCTGGCCCTTGCCCGCGCCCTCATCCGCGCGCCACAGCTCCTGTTTCTCGACGAGCCCTGCGCCAACCTCGATGGCGCCGCCACCCGCGATATCGAACGGCTCATCCTTGAAGCCCGCGCCGCTGGCACGCGCATTCTCATGGCCACGCATGATCTCGGCCAAGCCCGTCGCCTCGCAACAGATGTTCTCTTCCTCAACAAAGGGCAGGTCGTCGAATCCGCCCCGGCAGACGCGTTTTTTGAAGCCCCCCAAACCCAGGAGGCGCAAGCCTTCCTGAAAGGAGACCTGGTGTTATGATCCGTTCCATTTTAACTGCAATCGCGCTCCTTGCCTCGGCCAGCACCCTCTCCGCCGACACGCTCAAAATGGCCGTCACCACCTCCTTTCACAATTCGGGCCTGTCTGACATTCTGCTCCCCGAAATCGCCAAAGACACGGGCCTCGATGTCCAGCTCATCGTCGTTGGCACAGGCCAAGCCATCCGCCTTGGCGAGGCGGGCGATGTCGATGCGATTCTTGTGCATTCGCGCAAGGCAGAAGACGCGTTTCTCGCTGGCGGCTTCGGAACCCACCGCCGCGAAATCATGTATAACGATTTCGTGCTGATCGGCCCGTCAGACGACCCCGCGCAAATCGCGCGCGCAGAGACCGCCGCCGCCGCCCTCACCGCCATCGCCAGCGCCAAGGCCCCCTTCGCCAGCCGGGGCGATGACAGCGGCACGCACAAGAAAGAGCTTGCGCTCTGGGGGGCCGCAAACATCTTAGAAGAGAGGCGCGCGCCCGGCTGGTATAACGAGGCCGGCGCTGGCATGGGCGCAACCCTCAACACAGCCGCAGGCCTCAACGCCTATGTGCTGGCCGACCGGGCAAGCTGGCTCAATTTCGGCAATAAACAGTCTCTAACACTGCTCTTTTCGGGTGATCCTGTGCTCTTCAACCAATACGCTTTCCTGCCTGTCAGCCCCACAAAGCACCCGCATGTGAAGCATGGTCTGGCGCTCAAGCTCGAAGGCTGGCTCACCAGCCCCCGCGCTGCGGAGCTGATCAACAATTACACCATCAACGGTGAAACCCTCTTCACCTTCAACGCGGAATAAGCGCTTTGCGCCCCCTTGCTGGGCGCTTAAGGTGCGTGTCAGTCCGGAGGTGCACATGATCGGCTATCTCACTCTCATTCTCTCTTGCCAACTTCTGGGCGAGCTGGCGGCCCAGGCGCTTGGCCTGCCCGTGCCCGGCCCCGTTCTGGGCATGGCGATTCTCTTCGCCTTCCTGCTTGTCCGTGGCCATGTGCCAGAGGCGCTCGCCAGCACCTCCGAGGGCCTCTTGCGCAATATGTCGCTGCTCTTCGTGCCTGCTGGCACAGGGATCATCATGCACAGTGCCCTGTTGTCAGAGGCGCTTTTGCCCCTCTCGCTGGCCGTGGCGCTTAGCACATCGCTCGCCATTGTCATCACCGCGCTGATGATGCGCTGGCTCGGCAAGGCAGAAACCCATGACTAACCTTGCGCAAACATGGGTCTATCTCTCTGCCTCGCCGCTCTTTCACCTCACCCTCACGCTTGTCGCCTTTCAGGCCGCCAGCTGGGTGTTTGAAAAGGGCGGGCGCAACCCGCTGCTCAACCCTGTGCTGGGCGCGGTCGCGCTTGTGGTGGCTGTGCTGGCCCTGACAGGCACAGATTATCTCACCTATTTTCAGGGCGCGCAGTTCGTTCACTTCCTGCTTGGCCCCGCCACGGTGGCGCTCGCCATCCCGCTCTATCGCCAGTGGCATCATGTGCGCGCCTCCTGGCTCGCGATTGGCGCGAGTATGCTCACAGGCTCGCTGGCTGCCGTGGCTTCGGCCGTGGCCGTGCTCTGGGTGGCCGGCAGCCGCGAGGCGCTCATGGCCTCCATCGCGCCCAAGTCCGTCACAGCCCCCGTCGCCATGGGCATCGCCAAAGAGCTGGGCGGCCTGCCCTCGCTCACAGCCGTGCTTGTCATCGTGTCAGGCATCTTCGGGGCCATGTTCGGCCCGCTGTTGCTCAACCTCGTTGGTGTGAAAGACTGGCGCGCGCGCGGCCTCGCCATCGGCACAGCCAGCCACGGCATCGGAACCGCCCGCGCGCTGCAAGTGAATGAAACCGCCGGCGCCTTCTCCGGCCTCGCCATGGGCCTCAACGCGCTGGCCACAGCGCTTTTGCTGCCCATTCTCTGGGGCCTGATCTTCTAGGCGCACAAGCCCTGTGCATCCGCGCAGCTTGCCGCAGAGCGCTTTTGGCCCCATCTTTTCCTCACCGCAACACAGAGGAGAGAGACATGAGCTGGAACCCAACACTCGACCCCCACTGCCCCAAAGGCAGCGCCGTTGATGCCATCGACACGCTCATCATCCCCCGCGCGCGCGACATTGGCGGCTTTGAAGTCCGCCGCGCGCTGCCCTCGCCCAAGCGGCAAATGGTCGGCCCTTTCATCTTCTTTGACCAGATGGGGCCAGCCGAGTTTCTCACAGGTCAGGGCATTGATGTGCGCCCCCACCCGCACATCGGCCTCGCCACCGTGACCTATCTCTACAAAGGCGAGTTCCAGCACCGCGACAGCTTGGGGACCAACCAGATGATCTACCCCGGCGAGGTCAACTGGATGATCGCCGGCAACGGCGTCACTCACTCGGAGCGCACCTCCGAAGACACCCGCACAGGCCAGAGCGACCTGTTTGGCATCCAGACATGGGTCGCCCTACCGGAGAAAGACGAAGAGACAAACGCTGGCTTTGAGCACCACCCCAAAGAGGCGCTCCCTTTCCTTGAGGGCGAGGGCAAACAAGTCCGCCTCATCCTCGGCAACGCCTGGGGTGAAACCGCGCCCACCAAGACCTTCTCGGAGATGTTCTACGCCGATGTCGTGCTTAAAGCCGAAGCCGCCATCCCCCTGCCGGACAACCACGAAGACCGCGGCGTCTACGTCACCTCAGGCAGCGTCACCGTGGCTGGCGATACCTTCGAGGCGGGCCGCATGATGGTCTTTCGCCCCGGCGATGCGCTCTCGCTCAAGGCCGGGCCAGAGGGCGCACGGCTGATGATGCTGGGCGGCGCAACCCTCGGGCAGTCCCGCTACATCTGGTGGAATTTCGTCGCCTCCTCGCGCGACAAAATCGACGCCGCCAAAGAAGCCTGGCGCGCAGGCGATTGGGCCCACGGCCGCTTCCAGCTCCCGCCTGATGACAACACAGAGTTCGTGCCTCTGCCCGCGCGCTAGGCCCTAACGCTCCCGCGCGGCCATCATCTCGTGCACGGCCTCCATGCCACGCTCCACCATCGCGCTCACTTCGGCAGCGTGGGTCTGGAGCGCGGCAACAACTTCGGGGTCGTCGCTCGTCTGAATCACAACAATGCCCTCATCCGTCATGTCCATCTCCGTCACGATACGCGCGCGCCGCTCAAAGAGAATATCCAGCGTGGGCGACTGGATGATCACCTCAGGGTCGCGCCCCTCGTCCACACGGTCGATCATGCCAATCACATGGCTCGCCACAACACCCATCAGCTCTTCGTCCTGCGCAAAAGTCACGGTGCGAATACCGTTGGGCAGGTTTTCCACGCTGCGGCTGATCTCCTCAAAGCGGCGGAACATCACGGCAAGCTCTTCGCTTTCCTCTTCCGTCGCATCGCGCCCCTTAAGGCCGGGCATAGCCCCCATATCGTGCCGATGCCCCGCGCCGTGGCCATGGTGCGCCCCGTGCTCATGCCCGCGCATCTGCGCAAAGCCAAAGCCCATGCCCAACGCCAGAAGCACGGCCACAAAGCCCAAAAACAGTTTTGATCTCACAACAGTCGGCATCATGACCCTCACTGGTTAAACACACGGCTCGGATGCAACTCCCCGGCCTTATAGACGCCCACAGCCACGGCCTTGCCCTGATAGCTGGCCCAGCATTCGTCGCCATATTCCACATCACTTGCAAAAACCATTCCGGGGTTGCCGTTGCGCAGCTTGGCTGCGCCCGGCTCGCTGGCCTTTACCTCGGGCAAATCCGCAAGGCCCACTTCCAAAGGCAGCACATGGGCGTCAAGCTCGGGGGTTTTCGCCAGCACCTCGATCTGCTCATAACTCAGCGCGCCCTCGGCCTCAAATGGCCCGGACCAGACCCTACGCAGGCGCAAAACATGCCCCTTGCAGCCCAGCGCCTCGCCCAGATCCCGCGCAATCGCGCGCACATAACCGCCCTTCCCGCAGACCATCTCCAGCGTCACATGCTCCGCATCTGCGCGCTCGATCATCGTGAGTTCATCCACATACAAGGGCCGCGCCGCAAGGGTGATGTCTTCTCCCGCACGCGACAGCTTGTAAGCGCGCTCCCCGTCAATCTTCACCGCCGAGAATTTCGGCGGAACCTGCTCGATATCGCCGACAAACTTCAAAAGCGCTTCCTTGATCTCCGCGTCAGAGGGCCGCGTGTCGGAGCAGGCAATCACCTCGCCCTCGGCATCATCTGTGTTCGTCGCCTCACCCAGCTTCACGTCAAACACATAGGCCTTCAGCGCATCGGTGATGTAAGGCACTGTCTTGGTCGCCTCGCCCAGCGCCACGGCCAACACGCCTGTCGCCTCCGGGTCAAGCGTGCCCGCATGGCCCGCCTTATTGGCTCCCAGCGCCCAGCGCACCTTGTTCACCACGGCGGTCGATGTCGGCCCGGCGGGCTTGTCCACCACGAGCCAGCCCGAAATATCACGCCCCTTGCGTTTGCGTCCCATTGCTCATCCTCAAGTCAAAAAAGCGCCCTAGCCCAGCGCGTTTGGCGCGTCAATCCGCAGCCGTCACCACGCCCACAATCGGCCCCAGCAAAAAACCCGCATCCGCACGGCCCATATCGGGCGCATAGAGGCGGCTCACATTGCCATCAAAGTAAAGCGCCTGCGGCAGTTTGAGCGCGTCGCGTATAAAACTGCCCATCTCGTGAAAGCTCACACGCTCGTTTGAAATCACAAACACCGCCCGCCGCCCATCCGCGCTGGTGGCGACACCATTTCGCAGATAACGGCTGGTGCTGCCGGCGCGAAACCGCGGGTGCAGCGCCCCGTCAATCACCAGCATGGGTCCGCTCTGGCTGGCATGGTCACACTGCGGGGCCTCGCGCAAAAAGCGCCGGGTCTCGATCACATCGGCCCGCCCCGCCCGGATGCAAAACACCCCGTTGGGCAGCAAGCCGAAGTTTCCCGGCCCCGCATTGGGAATCACCCGCATCAGCTCCACACCGTTCTCGCGGTAGTGGCCCACAGGGCTGCGGTCTTCGTGATACATGCCCGCGTTCATGGCAAAGCCCAGCCGCTTGCCCTGAGCCTTCAAAAGGTCTTCAACCGCAAAAAACTGCCCCAGCAGCCTGTCTTGCCCGTCTCTGAGAAATAGCCGGATCTCGTCGCGCGCCGCATCCGCCTCGCAAATGGTGTAGGAGCGCCCGGCGTAAAGGCGGTCCTCGCAAAACCCGGCCCGCGCGCCCCCCGCCCAAAGCGCTGGCAACAGCAGCAACAGGGCTCTAGCCGCCCAGATCACGCTTCACCTCATCGCGCGCAAACATCTCGCGCGTGGCATCCATCTGATCAAAGGTCGCATCCAGCCGGAAGCGCAGATCAGGCGTAAACTTCAGCCCCACCTTCTTGCCCACCATGCGGCGCAGCTCGTGCTTGTTGCGCGCGAGGTATTCAATCGCATGTTCGCGCCCCGTGCCGCCCAGCGGCATCACATAGGCCGTGGCAATCTTCAGGTCAGGGCTACAGCGCACCTCCCCCACGGTGATGGAGAGGCGGTTGAGCTCGGGGTCATGGATATCGCCCTGCGCCAACACCTGCGCAAGCGTTCGGCGGATGAGCTCTCCCACCCGCAGCTGCCGTTGTGACGGGCCATCGCCGTCATGAAACTTGTTCTTTCCCATGCCTTGCACCTAACCGCTCAGCAAGGTTTTGCCAAGCGCCCATGGCTGCGCTATGAGCATCTCAGCAAAATTTTACCGGAGCCAAGCCATGTCAGACCTGCCAGGAATCGTCATCACAGGGGCCACAGGCCGCATGGGGCAGATGCTCGTCAAAACAGTGGTGCAGTCCGGCAAGGCCCGCCTCGTCGGCGCCATCGAGCGGGACGGCAGCGCAGCCCTCGGCCAGGACATCGGCGCGCTCTGCGGCCTCGGCGAGATCGGTGTTGCGGTCGAGAGCGACCCGCTCCCCAGCTTCGCGCGCGCCCAGGCGGTGATCGACTTTACCGCCCCCGCCGCAACGCTGGCCTTCGCCGCTCTCGCCGCACAGGCCCGCGCCGTCCACGTCATCGGCACAACCGGCATGAATGAAAGCGAAATCGCACAGCTCGCCCCCGCCGCCCACCACGCGGTCATCATCCGCGCCGGCAATATGAGCCTCGGGGTGAACCTGCTCACCCAGCTCACAAAAAAGGTCGCCGCCGCGCTCGATGAAGACTACGACATCGAAGTGATCGAGGCCCACCACAACCAAAAGGTCGATGCCCCCTCCGGCACCGCCCTCATGCTCGGCGAGGCCGCAGCGCAAGGCCGTGGCGTTACGCTCAAAGATGTGTCAGACTCTGGCCGCGACGGCCTCACAGGCGCGCGCAAACGCGGCGATATCGGCTTTTCCGCCATCCGCGGCGGCGACATCGTGGGCGAACACGACGTGATGTTCGCCGCCCTGGGTGAGCGCATTATCCTGCGCCACATCGCGTCTGATCGCTCCGTCTTCGCGCGCGGTGCGCTCAAAGCCGCCCTCTGGGGCCAAGACAAAGCCCCCGGCGAATACGATATGATCGACGTGCTCGGCCTCTAAACCAAAACCCCGACCCGCCCTTTCTTATTGCCCCAAATATCCTGGGGGAATGATTCAAAAGCCCTCAGGCTTTTGAATCTAGGGGGCAAAGCCCCCAGGTGCGCTCGCTTGCCAGCGCACACCGCGACGCGGCGAAGCCGCGGCGCAAAACCTCTTCAAAAGTCGATGGCGATGCCCTTTTTCTCCCAGTCGCCGTAGCGCGCAGGGTCGGGTCCATCGCGTCCTCCCAGCTCCTTGGGCCGCGCCGCCAGCTCGGCTTCGCGCTCTTTGCGGCGGGCTTCAGCTTCGGCCAAGGCGCGTTTGGCGGCTTCGGGCAACTCGCTCTTCTCTGACATCTGATATTCCTTTCAGGCTTGCCCTGATATATGCCGCAACCAGCCCATTGCCAAGGACACCTCATGCCCACGCCCCGCCAAGCCGCCCTTTTCATGCTCAATCAGGTCCTCACCGAGGGCCGCCTGCTGTCGGAGTCCGTGACCCAGCGGGGGCTTGAAGCGCTCAACGGGGCCGAGCGGGCACGCGCACTGCGCCTGGCCAATGACACCCTGCGCAACCTCGAACGCGCCGACAAGCTGCTCAAGTCCCACCTGCGCAAGCCCCCCGCACCCTATGTGATGAACCTGCTGCGCCTGGCCACCATTGAACTCGCCCATGGCGGCGATGCCCACGGCGTGGTCAATGAGGCGGTCACGCTGGTGAGCAAGCACAAAAAATACGGCGCCATGAAAGGTCTGGTGAATGCGGTTCTGCGCAAAATCGCCGCCGAGGCCCCCGAAAAGATCAAGATCCTGCGCGCACCGCGCCTGCCAAAATGGCTGCGGGCCCCGCTGATAGAGGCCTATACCGCCCCGGTTGTGGCCGCAATGGAAGGGGCCCACCTGGCCGGCGCACCGCTTGATCTCACGGTCAAAACCGATCCGGAGGGCTGGGCGCAGCGGCTCGGCGGCACCCTCACGCCCACAGGGTCGGTGCGCCTGTCCGAGCCCGGGCAGGTCACGGCGCTCGCAGGCTTTGCCACCGGCGACTGGTGGGTGCAAGACAGCGCTGCGGCCTTGCCCGCACAACTTCTCAACGCGCAGCCGGGCGAAGCCGTGCTGGACATGTGCTGCGCTCCGGGCGGCAAAACCATGCAGCTCGCCGGCGCCGGCGCCCGAGTCACCGCGCTGGATGCGTCCGAATCACGGCTCAAACGGGTGCGCGAAAACCTCACCCGCACACAGCTTGCCGCAGAGCTGGTCTGTGCAGATGCGCTGGCGCACAGCGGCCTCTATGATGCGGTGCTGCTGGATGCCCCCTGCTCCGCCACCGGCACGATCCGCCGTCACCCCGATCTGCCCCACGCCAAAACCGGCGAAGACTTCGGCGCGCTGATCGCGCTTCAGGCAGAGATGCTCGCCCATGCGGCCACGCTCGTGCGCCCTGGCGGCAGGCTCGTGTTCTGCACCTGCTCACTGCTTCCCGACGAGGGCGAGGTGCAGGTGGAAGATTTCCTGCACACCCACCCGGAGTTTCGCGCCGACACCGCAGCCCTTGCCCGCGCCGGCATAGATCCGGCCTGGATCACCTCCGAGGGCGGCTTGCGCCTGCGCCCCGACTTTGCGCCCGACACCGGCGGCATGGACGGCTTTTACATGGCCGTTCTCAACCGCGCCTGACCACAGCCGCCAGCGCTGCGCGTTTTCAAGGTGACCAAACCGCCCGAGCTGTGTAAACTTTGCCTCAAAGACGTCTCAAGGGGCGCAGAGGGCAGAGTGTTATGTTTCAAAAAGATCCTTACGGCGCGGTGAGCACGCGCCTGCTCAACCGTTTCGCGGCGCGCATGACAGGCTATTCCGCTGCGCCCACCGCCTTTGTCTCTTCGCCCGAACCGCGCACAATCGGTCTCTATTCACGCGGAAAACAGCTGCTCGCCGGGAATTACCTCTTTGCCGGCCAGCTTTTGTCCGGGCCCCGCGCCACCTTTTGGGATCTGCCCGCCAGCCCCGAGTTTCGGGCCGAGGCCCAGGGCTGTGGCTGGCTCGATGATCTTGCAGCCCTGGGCGATCCCCCCGCCCGTGAAGCCGCCCAGACATGGGTTTGGCAATGGCTGGCCCGCTTCGGGCGCGGCACAGGTCCGGGCTGGACCCCCGATCTCACCGGCCGCCGGTTGATCCGCTGGATCAACCACGGGTTTTTTCTGCTGCAACACCGCGACAAGGCCGAGGCCGACCTGTTCTTTCGCTCGCTGGCCCATCAGACCCGCTTTCTCGCCCGCCGCTGGCACGCCGCCCGCCCCGGTCTGGCCCGCTTTGAAGCGCTTTCGGGTCTGCTCCACGCGGCGCTTTCCCTGGAAGGCATGGAGGCGCTCATCGGCCCCGCCGAAGCGGCGCTGTGCCGCGAATGCACGCGCCAGATCGACGCCACAGGCGGCCTGCCCACGCGCAACCCCGAAGAGCTCCTGGAAGTCTTCATGCTGCTGTCCTGGTCCGCACTTGCGCTGCGCGAAACCGGCCGGCAGGTCGCCCCCGCCCATGAAGCCGCCCTGCTGCGCATTGCGCCGGTGCTGCGCAGCCTGCGCCACGCCGATGGCGCTCTGGCCCGGTTTCAAGGGGGCGGACGAGGTGTCGAAGGCCGTCTGGAGCAAGCACTTGCCGCGTCCGGCGTCCGGGCAGGCGTGCCACAAGGGCTGTCCATGGGCTACGCGCGCCTCTCGGGCGGGCGCAGCACCTTGATCATTGATGCAGCTTTGCCACCACAGGGGCGCACCAGCCACAACGCCCATGCCTCGACCCTGGCTTTCGAGCTCACCTCCGGCCGCCGTCCGGTGATTGTGAACTGTGGGTCCGGTGCCTGTTTTGGGGCCGATTGGCGGCGCGCGGGCCGCGCCACCCCCTCGCACAGCACGCTTTGCATTGAAGGGGTCTCTTCGTCGCGCCTTGGCCACACGGCCCGCGACGGCACCGAGCTGATGTCTTCAGGGCCAAGCCATGTGCCGGTTGAAATCGGTCCGATCAGCACGGGCCAGCGCTTTGAGGGCGGGCACAACGGTTGGCAACGCACCCATGGGCTCACCCATGCCCGCCGGCTCGAACTCGCCTCCGACGGGCGCGAGCTGGCCGGAGAAGACATGCTCTTCGCCGTCACCCAAAGTGACAAGGCCCTGTTTGACAAGGCCCTCGCCCGGGCGGTGGATGCTGGGCTGCTGTTTCAGATCCGGTTTCACCTGCACCCGGAGGTGGAGGCCACCATGGACCTTGGCGGCACCGCCGTCTCGCTCGGGCTGCGCAGCGGTGAAATATGGGTCTTGCGCAGCGAGGCCAACGCCGAAATCAGCCTGGAACCAAGCGTTTACCTTGAAACAGGCCGCCTCAAGCCGCGTGCGACGAAACAAGTCGTTCTCTCTGCGCGCGCAATGGAGTATGCCACCCGCATCCGCTGGTCGCTGGCCAAGGCGCATGACAGCGCCATCGCCCTGCGCGACACAAAGCGCGATGAAATTGATCTGAGCTAAGGACCACCCCCATATGACTTCTCTCGCCAAGGTGCACCGCGCACTTCTCTCCGTTTCCGACAAAACCGGCCTTGTTGACCTGGCCCAGGCGCTGCACGCCCGCGGCGTTGAGCTGCTCTCGACAGGCGGCAGCGCCAAGACCCTGCGCGCGGCCGGCCTGCCTGTAAAGGATGTGGCAGAGATCACGGGCTTCCCCGAAATGATGGATGGCCGCGTCAAGACATTGCACCCCAATGTGCACGGCGGCCTCCTCGCCCTGCGCGACAATGCCGAGCACACCAAGGCCATGGACACCCATGGAATCGGTCCAATCGACCTGCTGGTGGTCAATCTCTACCCCTTTGAGGCCGCTCTGGCGCGCGGCGCCGCCTATGACGAGATGATCGAGAATATCGACATCGGCGGCCCCGCCATGATCCGCGCCGCCGCCAAAAACCACGCTTTTGTCACCACCCTCGTGGATGTGGAGGATTACGCCGCGCTTCTGGCCGAACTGGACGCCAACGAGGGCCAGACAAGCTACGCCTTCCGCCAGCGCCAGGCCCAGGTGGCCTATGCGCGCACCGCTGCCTATGACACCGCTGTCTCCACATGGATGGCCAGCGCCATCGGCGCAGAGACCCCCCGCCGCCGCGCCCTTGCCGGCACATTGGCCCAAAGCCTGCGCTACGGCGAAAACCCACACCAGCAAGCCGCCTTTTACACCGACGGCTCCGCGCGGCCCGGCGTGGCCACGGCCACCCAGCACCAAGGCAAGGAGCTGAGCTACAACAACATCAACGACACCGACGCCGCCTTCGAGCTGGTGAGCGAATTTGCCCCCGAAGAGGGCCCCGCCGTGGCGATCATCAAACACGCCAACCCCAGTGGCGTGGCCCGGGGCGACACGCTGCTTGAAGCCTACAAGCGCGCCTTTGATTGTGACCGGACCTCAGCTTTTGGCGGCATCATTGCCCTCAACCAACCGCTCGATGGAAAAACCGCCGCAGAAATTGCCGGGATTTTCACAGAAGTGGTGATTGCGCCCGGGGCTGATGAAGAGGCCATGAGTATTTTTGCCAAGAAAAAGAACCTGCGGCTTTTGACAACAGGCGCCCTGGCCGACCCCCGCGCCGCGAGCCTGTCTTACCGGCAGGTGGCGGGCGGGTTGCTCGTGCAGGACAAAGATGTGGGCCACCTAACCCCAAAAGACCTCAAGATTGTCACCAAACGCCAGCCCAGCGCGCAAGAAATGGCCGATATGTTGTTCGCCTGGACCGTGGCCAAACATGTGAAATCAAATGCGATTGTCTATGTGAAGGACGGCGCCACCGTCGGGGTGGGGGCGGGCCAGATGAGCCGTGTGGACAGCTCCACCATCGCCGCGCTCAAAGCCGCGCGGATGGCACAGGACTGTGGCTTGCCCCAGAGCCTTGCCCAAGGCTCTGTTGTGGCCTCGGATGCGTTTTTCCCTTTTGCAGACGGGCTTTTGGCCGCAGCCGAAGCCGGCGCGACAGCGGTGATCCAGCCCGGAGGCTCCATGCGGGATGACGAGGTGATTGCCGCGGCAGATGAGGCCGGCCTTGCCATGGTCATGACCGGAATGCGCCATTTCAGACATTGAGGCCCCGGCCGTCTGGTCCGGCGCGCGGGTTTGCCCTGATGGGCCCAGGCGCGCCGGCTCCCTGACACGAATTTACATTTTATTTTTTGCAAAAAACGTTTTAGGCACATGCAAAAGAGAGCCGCACGGGCTCGCGGCGGGAGGGTATGATGCGCAGTATGTTTTGGGTGGCTTTGCTGACCTTCCTGGCCGATCAGGTTTCCAAGTATTATGTGGTCCATTGGCTCAACCTTGCCGAGCGGCTCGCCATTGATGTTTGGCCGCCCTATCTCAACCTGCGCATGGCGTGGAATTACGGGGTGAACTTTGGTCTCTTCGCCGAGGACAGCGACCTGACCCGCTGGGTTCTGATCACGGTGGCGCTGGTGATTTCGGCAGCCGTTTTTTTCTGGATCGCGCATGAGGCGCCGGGCCGGGCTGGCCGGGTGTCGGCCGGGCTTTTGGTGGGCGGCGCACTTGGCAATGTGATAGACCGCGTCATCTACGGGGCCGTTGCAGATTTTCTCAACATGTCCTGCTGCGGCTTTCACAATCCCTTTTCGTTCAATATCGCAGATATAGCCGTTTTTGTCGGAGCCGCCGGGCTGGTGTTGTTCACCTCGGGCGAGACAGCGCAAAAGCCCTCGTGACCTCTCCTGCAAAACGCGCTAAGACAAGACCAACTCACTTGGAGGTGCATGATGCGCGGGCCACATCTTGTTATCAGTCTTATCGCAGTGCTGGGGCTTGCCGCCTGTTCACAAGGCGGCCGCGATATCTCCATGCGCGCGCTGGACAAGCCCAATGAGGGGCCTGACGAATTCAGCATTCTGCCCAGCAACAGGCTGCAAGCCCCTGCCAATTACGCCAACCTGCCCACCCCCACGCCCGGGGGCCGCAACCTGACAGACCGCGACCCGCGCGCCGAAGGGATTGCCGCACTGGGCGGCACACCGCAGCCCGCGAGCGCCACAGGCGTGCCTGCCACAGATGCCGGCCTGGTCAGCTTTGCCCGCCGCAATGGTGGCATCGCAAACATCCGCGAGAGCCTCGCCACCGAGGATGAGGCCTTCCGCCGCCGCCAATCACGCTTCACCAAGATCCGCCTGATCAAAACCGACCGCTACGCCGAAGCCTATGCGCGCGAAACGCTGGACGCCTACGCCAGCTGGAACCGTTTTCGCCGGGCCGGCCTGCGCACCCCGGCAGCCCCGCCTGCCAACGAATGAGCCATGGCTCACATCTGCGTCAGCAAGGAGGCTGGTGCTTGATGCGGGCTGCGGCACCTCTATGTTGAGTGTGATCTGTTTTGGAGTGATCTGATGCGCGCCTTTCTCATGTCTCTCGCCGCCAGCCTCGGGTTTGCCCTGCCTGTGCAGGCCGATATCACAGATGCGGTGACCCACTTCACGCTTGAAAACGGCATGGATGTCGTGGTCATCGAAGATAACAGGGCCCCCGTGGTCACCCATATGGTCTGGTATCGCGCCGGCTCTGCCGACGAGTTTCCCGGCACCTCTGGTGTGGCGCATTTTCTGGAGCACCTGCTCTTCAAGGGCACAGATACGCTCGCCCCGGGCGAGCTTTCCGCCACAGTGGCGCGCAACGGCGGGCGCGACAACGCCTTCACAAGCTATGATTACACCGCCTATTTCCAGCGCGTCGCCGCCGACAGGCTGGAGCTGATGATGCGTATGGAGAGCGACCGTATGGTCAATATCCGCCTCTCAGAAGAAGACATCCTCACCGAGCGCGAGGTGATCATCGAAGAGCGCAACCAGCGTGTCGAGAACAGCCCCGCCGCGCTCTTTCGCGAACAAAAGAACGCGGCGCAATATCTCAACCACCGCTATGGTGTTCCCGTTATCGGCTGGCGCCATGAAATGGTCACCCTCGATCTTGAAGCCGCGCTCGAATATTACAAACGCTTCTATGCACCCAACAATGCCGTGCTCGTCGTGGCCGGTGATGTCACCCCCGAAGGCGTGCGCAGGCTGGCCGAGCAATATTACGGTGTGTTAGAGCCTAATCCGGAGCTCTCCGAGCGCATCCGCCCTGCCGAGCCGCCCCAGACGGCCGAGCGTCGACTGATCTTTCGTGATCCGCGCGTGGCCCAGCCCTATGTGAGCCGCAGCTACCTCGCGCCCGAGCGTGACGCCGGGGATCAGCGCGAGGCCGCAGCGCTCACCCTTCTGGCTGAGCTGCTGGGGGGCGGCACCACCTCCTACTTCGCCGAACGGCTCCAGTTTCAAGAGCAGAAAGCTGTCTACACCGCCGCCTTCTATGATGGCGAAGCGCTGGACGACACCCGTTTCACGGTGATCATTGTGCCCGCCGACGGGGTGAGCCTGCCCGAGGCCGAAAGCGCCATGGACGATGCCATTCAGAGCTTCCTCTCCAAGCCGGTTGATCTCGCGGCGCTGGAGCGCATCAAAATGCAGATCCGCGCCGCGCTGATCTATGCCCGCGATGATGTGGGCGCGCTGGCCAATGTCTATGGCAGCGCCCTCACCAGCGGCCTCACCATTGCCGATGTGCAAGAATGGCCCGACATCCTCAAATCCATCACGCCTGAAGAGATCATCACAGCCGGCAAGGCACTGTTCAACCGCAACCGCGCCGTCACCGGCTACCTGATGAAAGAAGAGAAAGACGCATCATGAAGGCTTTCCTCGCCGCCTGTTTTAGCCTTGCTCTGAGCCTTCCTGCCGCTGCCGGCGTCACCATTGACGCCTTCAAAACAGAGGCCGGGCTCACCGTTTGGCATGTGGAGGAAAACAGCATTCCCTTTGTGGCGCTCGAACTGCGCTTCAGGGGCGGGGCCTCGCTTGATCCTGACGGCAAACGCGGCGTGACAAACCTGATGACAGCGCTGATCGAAGAGGGCGCAGGCGCGCTCGATGCCCGCGGTTTCGCCAAGGCGCGTGATGGCCTCGCCGCCTCCTTTTCCTATGCTGTCTACGATGATACCCTCACCGTCTCCGCGAAGTTTCTCACAGAAAACCGCACCGAGGCGCTCGAGCTTTTGCGCCTCAGCCTCACCGAGCCACGCTTTGACGACGACGCCATAGAACGCGTGCGCGCGCAGGTTATCTCCGGCATTCGCTCTGATGAAAAAGACCCGACAAGCCTTGCCGGCAAAGCCTTCAACCAGCGCCTCTACGGCAGCCACCCCTATGGCTCCGACAGAAGCGGCACAGTGGAAAGTGTCGCAGCGCTCACAAGGGCCGATATCCGCGCCGCCTTTGAGGCCGCCGTGGCGCAGGATAGGCTCTATATCAGCGTGGTGGGCGATATATCGCGCGCCGAGCTTGGCCCTGCGCTCGACAAGCTCCTCGCCGGCCTCCCCCAAACCGGCGCGCCCCTACCCGCCAAGGCCGCGCCCGTCTTTGACGGCAGCACCCTGGTGATCCCCTTTGAGACACCGCAGTCCGTGGCCATGTTCGGTCAACCCGGCATAGCCTTTGATCACCCCGATTATTTCGCCGCCTATCTGCTCAGCGTGGTGCTCGGCGGCGGCGGGTTTGAAAGCCGCCTCATGCAGGAAGTGCGCGAAAAGCGCGGCCTCACCTATGGTGTCTACGCCTCGCTGGTTGGCAAAGATGGGGCCGATGTCTGGGTGGGCTCGGTGCAATCTGCCAACAACCGAATCCGCGAGGCCATCGCGGTCATCCGCGCCGAATGGGCCCACCTCGCCGAAAAGGGCGTCACCGCACAAGAGCTGCAAGACGCCAAAACCTACCTCACAGGTGCCTACCCCCTGCGCTTTGACGGTAACGGCCCGATCGCCAATATCCTCGTCGGAATGCAAATGCAGGGCATGGGAACCGATTACATCGCCACCCGCAATGACCGGGTGAACGCCGTGACGCTGGAACAGATCAACCGCGTCGCCCGCGAGCGGCTCAAGCCCGAGCTTCTCAGCTTCACAGTCGTCGGCCAGCCCGAAGGCCTCTAGACGGGCGCTCGCGCCCCTCTTTTTCTTTCAACAAATATCCAAATCCAACACGCGCCAAATCACGCAGCCCCCGTGTTCATCCGTAGGGTGCGCATTCACTGCGCACCTCAACTCTCCTGCGTGCGCATTCACTGCGCACCTCAACTCTCCTGCGTGCGCATTCACTGCGCACCTCCCAACCCGCGTGCGCATTCCCTACGCACCGCGCGCTCCATTAACTAGTTTTCCGTTAACAAAACGGCGATTCACCCGGTGCACGCGTGGTGCACGCAAAGTGCACGCATATCACCCCCCCGGAATCAGCGGCTTCCCGCGCCGTTAACCAACCTGTGCGCTGCGTAAGGTGGGTGTTAACCCACCACCCGCTCACGCGCCATAAGGCACCCAGATAGTCTTTACATCTGTCGCCTGCGCAAGGAACTCCCGCCCCTCGCCCGCCGCGCCAAGCCAGTCGCGCGCCTGCCCGTGGTTCACCCATGTGCGCTTGAGGTTGCTGGCGCTTTCAGCCTCGATCTCGGCTGAAATATCACTGCTTGAAAAGCTCCAGACAGCCTCCACATCCATGTGGCTGGCCAGCGGTTTTGCCAGCTCCGCGTGGCTGCCCGACAAAAGGTTCACAGCCCCCGCAGGCACGTCTGATGTCTCCAATATCTGGGTGAAATCCAGCGCTTCCAGCGGGTAAGGCTCACTCGCCACAAGCACACAGCGGTTGCCCATCGCCAGCGCCGGCGCCATCACCGAAACCAGCCCCAGAAGCGGCAGCGCATCGTCACAAAACGCGCCGATCACGCCCACAGGCTCGTTCATCGCCAGCGCCACGCCCCGGATCGGAACACCCTTCACAGCGCCATCATATTTGTCGGCCCAGGCGGCATAGGAAAACAGCCGTTTCACAGAGGCCTCCACCTCTTTCATGCCGCTCTTGCCGCCCTTCATCGCGTCAATCCGACGGGCAAATTCCGCCCCCCGCGCCTCAAGGTTTTCCGCCATGAAATAAAGCACTTGCGCGCGCAGATGCCCCGTTGTCTTGCTCCAGCCCGCCGCATTCCGCGCCGCTTCCACAGCGTTGCGAATGTCCTTGCGGTTGGCAATCGGCGCTTGGCTCACAAGCCTGCCGGTCTTGGCAAAAACCTCGCGGCTATAGCCCCCGTCAGGCCGCGCCTGCTTGCCGCCGATATAGAGCTTTTCGGTGCGGTCGAGCGCGCCTGTTTCCGGCCCGCCTTTGCCTGCGTTCGGCGCGGTTTTCGACAGCGCTTTCACGCGGCCCTTGGGCTTTGTGTAGGCCGCCAGGCCCTCCCATCCGCCCTCGCGGCCAAAGCCGCTTTCGCGCACGCCGCCAAAGCCTGCGGCGGCGTCAAACAGGTTCGTCGCATTCACCCAGACAACCCCCGCCGCCAGCTTGGGCGCAATGTCGAGCGCAAGGTTCACATTCTCGCTCCACACCGTCGCCGCCAGCCCGTAGCGCGTGTTGTTGGCGAGGCTCACCGCCTCCGCGGGCGTGCGGAAAGTCGTGGCCACAAGCACGGGGCCGAATATCTCTTCCTGCATCAGTTTTGAGGATGGCGAGAGCCCGGTGATCAGCGTGGGCGCATAAAAGCTCCCCTCGCTCGGCAGGGTCACGGGTGCTGCGTAAACACTTCCTTCATCATTGCCAGCCACCATGCTTTCAATGGTTTTAAGCTGCACAGGGTCCACAATCGCACCAATGTCGATTGATTTGTCCAAGGGCGACCCAACACGCAGCTTTGCCATCCGCGCTTTGAGCTTGGCGTAGAATGTCTCCGCCACGCCCTCCTGCACCAGAAGGCGGCTGCCCGCACAGCAGACCTGCCCTTGGTTGAACCAGATCGCATCCACCAGCCCTTCCACGGCTGAGTCCAGATCGGCGTCATCAAACACGATGTAAGGCGATTTTCCGCCCAGCTCCAACGTCAGCTTCTTGCCGCTCCCCGCCGTCGCCGCGCGGATTTTGCGGCCCACTTCGGTGGAACCCGTGAAAGCTATCTTATTGATATCGCTATGGTTTACAATCATCTCTCCCACAGCGCCATCGCCGGTAACGATATTGACCACCCCCTTGGGCAGCCCCACCTGACGGCAGATATCGGCAAACAGAAGGGCTGTCAGCGAGGTGTATTCCGCAGGCTTCAAGACCACGGTATTGCCCATCGCCAAGGCTGGCGCGACTTTCCACGCCAGCATCAGAAGCGGGAAGTTCCAAGGGATAATCTGCCCGCACACGCCCAGCGCCTCCGCCTCTGGCAGCGCGCTTTCCATCAGCTGCGCCATGCCCGCATGATGGTAAAAATGCCGTTGAACCAAGGGGATATCAATATCGCGGCTCTCGCGAATGGGCTTGCCGTTGTCCAGCGTCTCCAGCACCGCAAACAAGCGGCTGTGCTTCTGCACCAGACGGGCAATCGCATAAAGCACCCGCGCGCGCCCGT
>NZ_CAKZKL010000012.1 GCF_937123735.1 uncultured Lentibacter sp. | reverse complement strand
GCCAGCACCGGCAGGGTGATGTGCCAGAGATAATCCTTCACCTTGCCCCAGGCACTCAGCGTCTCAAAATTGTCGCTGGTCAGCCCGCGCAGCGGAAAGATCTGCCAATAAGAGCCGCCCGCAAAGAGCGTGAGCAGCAAAATACCAAAGAGAAACCCGGGAATGGCATAGCCCGCAATAATCGCGCCGCTCGTCCATGTGTCAAAGGGCGTGCCATCCTTCACAGCTTTGCGGATGCCCAGCGGGATCGAGATCATATAGGCAATCAGCGTCGACCAAAGCCCCAGCGTGATCGAGACAGGCAGCTTTTCCTTGATCAGCTCGATCACGCTCGCCGAGCGGAAGTAGCTCTCGCCAAAGTCAAAGCGCATGTAATTGCCCAGCATCTGCAAGAAGCGCTGCACAGGCGGCTTGTCAAAGCCGAACTCCTTTTCCAGCTCCGCTATAAACTCGGGCGGCAGCCCGCGCGCGCCCACATATTCGCTCGCCCCCGTGCCAAGCGTGGCTTCCGAGGCGTCCTGCCCCGCAAAACTGCCAAAGACATTGCCCTCGCCCTGCGCACGGGCAATCGCCTGCTCCACAGGGCCACCGGGCACAAACTGCGCCAGCGCAAAGTTGATCAGCATAATGCCAAACAGAGTCGGAATGATCAGCAGCAATCGCCGCAGGATATAGGCGCCCATAAGGTTACCGCAGTGCCCCTTGTTCTTTCAGCTTTTCGGCCTTTTCAGCGTCATACCACCAGAAGTCCAGCGCGCCGAGCGCAAAGGGCGGAATGGTCTCGGGTCGGCCGTATTGGTCCCAATAGGCCACCCAGTGATCGGCCACATAACCTGTGGGAATGAGGAAAAACGCGTGGCGCAAAGCCCGGTCAAGCGCGCGCAGCATCATGTCTTCTTCGGCCTGGCTCTCGCTCAGGAGCGCCTTCTCGATGATCTCGTCCACCACAGGGCTGGCCAGCGCTGCGGGGTTAAACAGCGAAAATTCCGCCGCCTCCGAGCCAAAGCGCTGTTGCAGCCCCGTGCCCACACCAAAGAGCGCGGGGTAGCCATCCAGCACTAGGTCATAATCCTTGTCGCGCTCGCGCGAGGTGTATTGCGAAGGGTCCACCGCCTCGAACTGCGCATCAATCCCCATCAGCTGAAGATTGCTCACAAAATTCTCCGCCAGCGCCTTGTTGGTCGGCGTGTCTGAAGAGTTGAAGAGGAAGTTGAGCGTCAACAAATCGCCCGCTGCATTCCGGCGCTTGCCATCCTCGCCCACAGCCCAGCCCGCTGCGTCCAGAAGCTTCATCGCCGCGCGCAGATTGCGCCGGTCATTGAGCCGTTCGGGCTTTGAGCTGTGCGGCACACGCGCCGCGCCACTCAGCATTTCAGGCGCAACTTGCGCGCTCAACCCTTGCAAAAACGCCAGCTCCGCGCCCTCGGCCACGCCCTTGGCCTCAAATTTCGTGCCGGTGCTGAACGAGTGCTGCTGGCTTTGCAGCCCGTAAAGCAACGAGGCATTCGTCCACTCAAAGTTAAAGCCCAGCGCCACGGCATCGCGCACGCGCGCATCTTTCAGCACCTCGCGGGTGAGGTTAAAGATGATCCCCGTGTTCGCAGGCGGGGTCCCATCGGGGATCTCTTCCAGCGTCACAAAGCCGCTGTCGCGCGCAGGAAAGTCATAAGAGGTCGCCCAGCGCTTGGGGTCGCTCTCGCTGCGGTAGGTCACTTCACCGGCCTTGAAGGCCTCAAAAGCCGCCGTCGCATCGGCAAAATACTCAAGCCTTATGCGGTCAAAATTATGCCGCCCGCGGTTGATGGGCAAATCCTTGCCCCAGTAATCCGGGTTGCGCTTGTAAGTGACGCGGCGGTTCACATCGACGCTCTCCACCACATAAGGCCCCGAGCCGGGCGATATTTCCAGCCGGCTCTCGTCCAGCCGCGCGCCCGTCTGCTCATACCAGTTTTTCGACCACGCCGGCACAAAGCCAACCTGATCAATCAGCGAGCGCCGCGAGATGCCCTCGGCAAAATAGAACTTGATGGTGTGATCGTCGATCACCTCCACCTTCGGAATGCGCTTGCGCACCGCATCGGCGTAAGATTTCAACCCCTGATCCAGAAGCAGGTTGTGGCTGAAGGCAATGTCATGCGCCGTCACAGGGCTGCCGTCAGAAAACTTTGCCTCAGGCCGCATGTGAAAAATCACCCAAGCCTTGTCCTTGGGGTATTCCAGCTTATGCGCCAAGAGCCCGTAATACTCCCCGTCCACATCCGCTGGCAACGCGCCCGAGCCTGCCAGCACAGAGCCCAGCAAAGATTCATACCCCACAGTGGACAGCGCCGCCGCGCGCCCCTTGCGGGTGTAGGGGTTCATGCTGTCAAACGTGCCCGCCACGGCGATGGAAATTTCTCCGCCCTTGGGCGCATCGGGGTTCACATAGCTGAAATGCGGGTAATCTTCAGGGTAGCTCAGGTTGCCAAAGTAAGAATAGCCATGGCTCTTGATGATCTCGTCTTCAGCCTTCAAAGCCAATGTCGAAGCCGCCAGAAAAACGAGGCTGACAAGCGCCAGTGGCCTGAAATCGGCCCGCCGTTTCGCCACCGCTCCTGCCTGCCCGCGTGATCTCAACATCCTCATACCTCCCAAAGCTCTTCGCGCTTATTTATGGTGGGTTTACCCTAAGTTCCATGCCCCCCCACATTCAAGTTGAGAATTCGTGATCAGCTCCGCCCAAAGCAAAACCGCCGGCGCATCTCTGCACCGGCGGTCTCAAATCTCAAGGGCCTGTCAGGCTCAGTCGTCAAGGCTGTCCAGATAGGCAATCAGATCAGCGCGATCTGTCTCTTTTTTGAGGCCCGAGAAGCTCATGCTTGTGCCGGGAGCCGCCTTGCGCGGGTTCTCAAGAAACGCGTTGAGCGCATCGACTGTCCAGGCGTCGCCAACTGCGGCCAGCGCTTCTGAATATCCAAAACCCTCTGCCGCATCCACCGCACGGCCCACAACGCCGTAAAGGTAGGGGCCGGTCTTGTTCTCGCCTTTTTCAAGGCTGTGGCACGCCGAGCACTTCTTGAAGACTTTTGCGCCCGAGCCGATATCCGCAGAGGCCAGAAGCTCTGAGAAGGCAGGGCCTTCTTCAACAACTTCTTCTTCACCGCTGTCTTCCACTTCGATGAGGTAGCCAGCCGCGTGCTCTTCGCCATAGCCATGGCCACCGCCAACAGCATAAAGCTCATCAGCCGCCCATTTGCCGAGCATGAAAATAAGAAGTGATCCGCAGACAGCGCCGAGGACTTTCGTGAACGTCATTGTATCAAACATAGGCCAGATTCCGTTTGGTAGCTTTCGGCGGCTATCTATCCGCTTCCACTCCCTTTGCGCAAGGTGTAGTTTCTGCGGCTAAACGCCCCTGACCACGGGGGACGCATGAAAAAGGGGTAAAAATGTCCAAACGGATCGCATTTCAGGGCGAATTAGGTGCCTACAGCCACGAAGCCTGCCTCACGGCCCGCCCCGACGCCACGCCGGTGCCCTGCGCCTCTTTTGAAGAGGCGATTGCCGCCGTCAAGGGAGGGGATGCCGATTTCGCCATGTTGCCCGTAGAAAACACAACCTATGGCCGCGTTGCGGACAACCACCGCCTCATCCCCGATTGCGGGCTGTTCATCGTCGATGAAGCCTTCGTGCGGGTGCGCATCGCGCTGATGGCCAATGCCGGCGTGCCGCTGTCTGATGTGCGCCTTGTGCGCGCGCATCCTGTGCTGCTGCCACAGTCCGCCGCCTTCCTGCGGGCGCAGAATATCAAGCCTGTCTCCGCCGCCGACAGCGCCGGCGCCGCTGCCGAGCTGGCCGCATCCGGCGCACAGAACGAGGGCGTGCTCGCCTCCGAGCTGGCCGCCGAAATCCACGGCCTCACCGTGCTCGCCAGCGATATCGAGGATCACGGCCACAACACCACGCGCTTTGTGATCATGGGCCGCGAGGCCGATTATACCCGCCGCGGCAAACTCAACATGATGACAACCTTCATTTTTGAGGTGCGCAACATCCCTGCTGCGCTCTACAAGGCGATGGGCGGCTTTGCCACCAACGGCGTCAACATGACCAAGCTGGAAAGCTATATGGTCGACGGCTCCTTCACCGCCACGCGCTTTTATGCCGACATCGACGGCCATCCGGATGACCCGAATGTCAAACTGGCCCTTGAGGAACTCGACTATTTCACCTCCTACATCCAGATCATCGGTGTTTACCCCGCCGATCGGGAGCGCTAGGGGGGGGAAGGCTTCGCGCGCATCGAACTGATCCAACACAAAGTAAATCCGTCCTAGCGATGCCCCGCGCCTTCTGCGCCTTGTGCCCCTCGTTCCGGGTCTCGCGCTGTTTTGCACTGCTGCGCGCGCCAGCGACCTGACCGCGCAGTTCAAAATGGGCCTTTGAAAAGGACCTGTGAAGGTGTCTTCTTCAGCTCCAAAAACAAGAGCCCTGCAAGGGCGCGCGCGATGCTGCCACCTCGGAGCTTGGTGATCTTGAATGTCGCGGAGAGGTCCTGACTGCCTCCTGCGCAGTTTATCTTTGCGATAACTCGGGCCGATATGGCGATATCTATTGCTCAAAGAACGCGCCCGGTGACAAAAACCCGCGAGGTGTCTGATGACTCGCCTTCAAACGGCCAAACCCGCTCCAAAACATCACAGCAGAGCGCAAATGCGCCTCAGAGGCCTATGTCAGCCTTTGCCAACGGCCCGTTTCCCGCTAAGCCTCTCTCATGCGCTATGACGCCCAGAATATCCTGGCCCAACCGGCCCTCCCCCGCGCAGAGCTGTGGCGGTTTCTGCTCGGGCTTGCCCTGATCGCGGCGTGTTACACGGCCCTGGGGCACGGGTATTTCACCCTGCTCTCCGAGCTCGTCGCCCCGCAGGACTGGCCCGCGCTGGCCCGCGAAATTGATGAAGGTTCCAGCGCGCGCGCCATGCTGGCCATTCTGGCCTCTTTCGGGCTGATCACCATCTCGCTCGCGCTTGTGCTCAAACTGCTGCACAACAGGCCGCTCGCCTCGCTGTTTGGCGCAGGACGTGACTTCATGGGCCAGAGCCTGCGCATCGGCACCGCCCTGAGCGGCTTTGCCATCCTGCTCTGGGTGTTGCCCGAACCGGCCATGCTGCAACCCTTTCACAACATCGACTACCTGCGCTGGCTGGCCATCCTGCCACTTTCCGTGCCGCTGTTGCTGGTGCAGGTCAGTGCCGAGGAGCTGTTGTTTCGCGGCTATGCCCAAAGCCAGCTTTCCGCGCGCTTCTCTCAGGCCTGGATCTGGCTGCTCATGCCCGCGCTGGCCTTTGGCCTGCTGCATTATGACCCTGCGGCCACGGGCGGCAATGTCTGGGCCATCATGCTCAGCGCCGCCCTTTTCGGGCTTGCTGCGGGTGATCTGACAGCCCGCGCTGGCACCCTGGCCCCCGCCCTGGCGCTGCATCTGTTCTTCAATGCCACGGCGCTGCTCTATCTCGCCCCGGGCGACAGGCTGTTCGGGCTTGCGCTCTATACCTATCCTTTCGAGCTGTCAGACAGGGCGCTGCTGCCAGTCTGGCTGCCTTACGAGCTGATGACCCTGCTCTGCGCATGGCTGACAGCGCGCCTCGCTCTGGGCCGCTGAACCATGCGCCGCTACCGCGCCCATGATGCCTTTGTGGCCCCGGCAAGGCTGCGCAGCAGCTTGCTGCTGCTGGTGCTCGGCTTCACCGCCATCGAGCTGGGCCATTACGCCACCTATGATCTCATCGACGCGCTGCTGCTGGCGCGCCGCCCTGACTGGCTCACCGCCTTTTACACAGGCGCAACCCCGCTTGGCCTGATGGCCCAGCTCATGTCTTTTGCCGGGCTTGGCGGCTTTGTGGTGCTGGTGGCGCGGCTCGTTCACAAACGCAGCGCCGCAAGCCTCACCGGGCCGCCCCGGCAGGCGTTGCGCCAGTTCCTTGCGGTGCTCTGGCCGCTTGCGGCGCTGCTCCTTGTGATCGAGATCCTGCCCCCCTGGTGGAGCCGCGATGCGCTGGACCACAGCCGCCCGCTGGCGGCCTGGCTGTGGCTGCTGCCCGCCGCGCTCATGGCAATCTTCGTGCAAATCGCCGCCGAGGAACTGCTTTACCGCGGTTACCTGCAACAACAGCTTGCCGCGCTCTTTGCCCGGCCTGTCGTCTGGCTGGTGCTGACAAACCTGGCCTTCGCCCTCGCGCATTGGACCCTTGCCGCAAGCCCCGTCGCCAGCCTGCACTATGCAATCTGGGCCTTCGCCTTCGGCCTTTGCGCCTCCGATCTGACCGCCCGCGCCGGAACACTTGGCCCGGCCCTGGCCTTTCACATGGCCAACAATGCCTTCGCCTTTCTGCTCTATGGCGAGGCCGGCGGGCCCTCTTCGGGCTTTGCGCTGTTTCTCTTTGCGCCCGAAACACTGGCCCCCGCCCTGGGCGCAGAGACACCGCTGCTTGCCAACGGGCAGCTGGCCCAGGAGCTCGCTGTGCTGGGCCTGATGTGGCTTGCGGCGCGGCGCGCCCTGACGCGCTGATTGCATTTCCCGCCGGTCCTGATTATCTGCAAGACAGACAAGTGAAACGGCAAAGGCCTCTCTATGAACTGGATCACCAACTACGTCCGCCCGCGCATCAACTCGATCTTCTCGCGCCGCGACACGCCGGAAAACCTCTGGAGCAAATGCGACGACTGCGGGACAATGCTGTTTCACCGGGAGCTGGCCAACAATCTCAACGTTTGCACAGCCTGTGGCCACCACATGGGAATCACCCCGCGCGACCGCTTCACAGCCTTGTTTGACGGCGGCATCTTCACCGAGGTGGCCGTGCCAAAGCCGATTGATGATCCCCTGAAATTTCGCGACCAGAAAAAATACCCCGACCGTATGAAAGCCGCCCAGAAAGCCACGGGCGAGAAAGAGGCCATGCTGGTTGTGCAGGGCGAAATCGGCCGCACACCCATCGTGGCAGCCGCACAAGATTTTTCCTTCATGGGCGGCTCCATGGGCATGTATGTCGGCAACGCCATCATCGCCGCCGCCGAAACCGCCGTGAAGCTCAAGCGCCCGCTGGTGCTGTTTTCCGCCGCTGGCGGCGCGCGGATGCAGGAAGGCATCCTCAGCCTTATGCAAATGCCGCGCACCACCGTGGCCGTGCAAATGCTCAAGGAAGCCGGGCTGCCCTATATCGTCGTGCTCACGCATCCCACAACCGGCGGCGTGACAGCCTCCTATGCGATGCTGGGCGATATCCAGATCGCCGAGCCCAACGCGCTGATCTGTTTTGCCGGCCCACGGGTGATCCAGCAAACCATCGGCGAGAAGCTCCCCGAGGGCTTCCAGCGCGCCGAATACCTGCTTGACCACGGGATGCTTGACCGCGTCACACCGCGCACCGAAATGCGTGGCGAGCTGATCAAGATCACACGGATGCTCATGGGGCTTGAGCCGCCCGTCGCAGGCGATCTTCCCGCGCCTCAACCCGCCGGAAAAGAGGCCAGTGAAGCCCCCGAGCAAAAGGCAAACGCCCCAAAATGAGCGGCGGATCAGATCTCATCCTGGAACGGATGATGGCGCTTCACCCCAAGGTGATTGACCTCACGCTGGACCGTGTCTGGCGGCTTCTGGACGCTCTGGGCAACCCGCAAGACAAGCTCCCGCCGGTCATTCACATCGCCGGAACCAATGGCAAAGGCTCCACCCTCGCCATGCTGCGCGCCGGGATCGAGGGCGCAGGGCTCACCGCCCACGCCTATACCTCGCCGCATCTCGCCCGCTTTCACGAGCGCATCGTGCTGGCCGGCGAGCTGATATCTGAGCCACATCTCACAGAGGTGCTCGATGAATGCTACGAGGCCAACGGCGGCGAAAACATCACCTATTTCGAAATCACCACCTGCGCGGGCCTTCTGGCCATGTCGCGCACCCCCGCCGATTACACCCTGCTTGAGGTCGGCCTCGGCGGGCGGCTGGACGCCACCAATGTCGTGGCCAAGCCCGCCCTCACCGTGATAACCCCCGTCTCGCTCGACCATCAGCAGTTTCTGGGCGATACCGTCGCCAAGATCGCAGGCGAAAAGGCCGGGATCATCAAGCGCGGTGTGCCGCTCGTCATGTCGGGCCAGTCCGAAGAGGGCGGCGCCGTAATTGAGGCGCGCGCCGCCGCGCTCGGCGCACCGCTTCTCGCGCAGGGCCAGCACTGGCATGTCACCGAGGAGCGCGGACGGCTCGTCTATCAGGACGAAACCGGCCTGCTCGATCTGCCCCCGCCCGCCCTTATGGGCGCGCATCAGTTCCAAAATGCCGGCGCGGCCCTCGCAGGGCTGCGCGCGCTCGGCCTGCCCGAAACGAGCTATGAGGCGGCCGTGACACAGGCCAAATGGCCCGCGCGGATGCAAAAGCTCGCCCACGGCCCACTGCTTGACGCCGCGCCGCAGGCCGAGCTCTGGCTGGACGGCGGCCACAACCCCGCCTGCGGGGCCACGCTGGCCGAGGCGCTCACCCGCCTGCCCAAGCGGCCCACCTATATGATCTGCGGTATGCTCAACACCAAAGACATCGGCGGCTACCTCGCCCCCGTCGCGCCTCACATCACAGCGCTGCACGCGGTCTCTATTCCCGGCGAAGCCAACACCCTTCCCGCCGCCACAACCGCCAAAGCGGCCGAAGCGGTCGGAATGCAGGCCCAGACGGCTGAAACCACCGCCGCCGCGCTGGCACAAATCACCGCGCAAGAGCCCGCGGCGCGCGTCTTGATCTGCGGGTCGCTCTACCTCGCGGGCCATATCCTGCGCACGCACGGCTAGCAGGGCCACCACCGGCCCCAACACCGGCCCCAAAGCCGCAAAAAAAATGCGACTCACTTCCAAGGGCTTAGCCCACAGGAGGCCCCGATTCGGTGAAAATCGAATCACTGGATATTGACCGATTCGCACCGATTCGCCTATATCTTGGGGCAGCAGTCTAAACGCGCCTTCTGCCACATCGGCGCGTGCGGATCTGGGGGACGTAGATGAAACGCCTTTTCGGCCTGTATGTTGCTTGCGCAGTGTTTTTGCCTGCCGCCGTCTTCGCTCAAGACGTGCGGATCACGCCGGAACTCAGCTCCAAGACAATCACACTCACCACCGGCGAAACGCTGGTTATCGAACGTATCCAAGACACGGCCCACCGGCTCGACAGCGAGTTCACCAAAACCTCGCGCGCCTGCCCGCCGTTCTGCATCAGCCCGATCAGCGCGGCGCCGGGCATTGAAACCTTCGGCGAAATCGAAGTCCTCTCCTTCATGGAAAACAGCCTCGCCACAGGCAGGGGCCTGCTCCTGGACAGCCGGATGCCCGAATGGTTCGCCAAAGGCACCATCCCCGGCGCGGTCAATGTCCCCTTCGCCACACTCGATGAAACCAACCCCTACCGCGATGAAATCCTCAAGGCGCTTGGCGCGCGTCAAACCGGCGACAGCTGGGATTTCACCACCGCCAAGGAGCTGCTGCTGTTTTGCAATGGCCCCTGGTGCGATCAATCTCCCCGCGCCATCAAAAGCCTGCGCAGCGTCGGCTACCCGGCCGACAAACTCAAATTCTACCGTGGAGGCATGCAACTCTGGATGCTCCTCGGCCTGACAGTAAGGCAACCCACATGACCAGTATCTTCAGTTTGAAACCCCCAACGTCCAATCAGGCCCGCCTGCTGATAATCGGCGCGGCCTTCCTCGCGGTCACGCTGGGGCTGATCCTGCTCCAGCCCGCCAGCCCAACCCCGGCCGGCATCCCGCACAGCGTCACCGCCAAAGCCCCCGGGCCTGTTGCGCCCGCACCCCAAACCGACCCGCTTCAAACAGTGGCCCGCGCCGACACCAGCCTGATCGCACTCGATCCCCCCAAACAGGCCACGCCCGCAGTCGATGACATCACCGCCAATGTTCTCGCGACCCTCACAGGCAGCTTGCCGCAACCGGCGGCCACACCCGCGCCCCAGACCACCGACACGCCCACCACAGCCCAAGACCCGCTGCGCAGCCTCACCTCCGGGGTGATCGCCAGCCTCTCCGGCACGCCCACCCAACAGGCCGCGCCGCGCTCCATGGAGCAACTGGTGGTGCAAGCCCTCAAACAAGGGCAGTCCGACGCCTATATCGACGCCCTGCTCAACGAGGCCGCCAGCGCCGGCCAGATCGAGGTGCCCGGCGCGCTGCGCACCAATGCGGGCCGCGTCGATACAGCCACCCTGCTCGCCGATCTTGTGCGCAAATCCAACCCCGGCGCAGACAGCGCTCTGCCTGCGCCGCAAGGCGAAGGGGTTGAGGTGCGGGTCGTGCAGCGCGCCGGCAAAACCCAGAAATACAACTTCTACACGGTGCAATCCGGCGACAGCCTGGGCGCCATCGCACGCAAATTCTATGGCGACGCAGCGCTTTACAGCGCCATCTTCCGCGCCAACCGTCAGATCTTGTCCAGCCCCGATCGCGTCCGCGTCGGGCAAAGGCTCAGCATCCCCGAGGTCACTCAGGGCTGAGCAGGACACCACAGTCGCAGGCCGTTAACGAGTATTGTTTCGGGCGGGGGGAAAGAGGGGCCGAGCCAACGGCCCCCTTTCTTTTTTCAGGGGTCAGCCATCGCCCCACTCCAGCGCCTGCATCTCGCGCAAGCGGCTGGCGGTGCGCTCAAATTCAAAGGTGCCCTCCCCCTCCAAATACAGCATCTCCGGCGCTGCCGCCGCGCTGGCAATCAGCCGCACCCGCGCCTCATAGAGCGCATCAATCAGGGTGACAAAGCGCTTGGCCTCGTTGAAATTGCTGCGCGAGAGCTGCGGAATATCCTCCAAAATCAACACCCGCACAGCCTCGGCAATCGCCAGATAATCCGCCGGGCCCAACATCTGTCCACAAAGCTGGTGAAACTTCGCCCGCGCCACCCCGTTGACAAAGGCCGGCAGCACAACAGCACGCTTGTTGACAACAAGCTCCAGCGGGGCCGCCTCTGCGCCGCCCAGATCTTCCCAAATCCGCGCCAGCGCCGCCCCGGCTGCGGCATCGGCTGGGTTGAAATAGGTCTGCGCGCCCGCCAACCTGTCCTGGCGGTAGTCCACGGGGCTCGCCAGCTCATGCACCCGCAAACGGGCCTTGATCAGCGTGATGAAAGGCACAAAGAGCTGGCGGTTCAGCCCGTTCTTGTAAAGCGCGTCCGGCACCCGGTTTGAGGTGGTCACAATCACAACCCCCGCCTCAAACAGCGCCTCAAACAACCGCCCGACAATCATCGCATCCGTAATATCGGTGATCTGCATCTCATCAAAGGCAAGGCAGCGCAGGTCGCGCGCCAGCTCAACCGCCACAGGAGCAAGCGCATCGGCCACATTGTTCTGGCGCGCCGCGTGCATCCCCTTGTGAACCTCCTGCATGAAAGCATGAAAATGCACCCGCCGGACCGGCACCTCTAACATGTCCACGAAAAGATCCATCAACATGGATTTCCCGCGCCCAACGCCGCCCCACATGTAAAGCCCGCAGATCGGCGCAGCCGGCTTGGCAAACCAGCCACGCTTCACAGGCTTGGCCAGCGCCGCACGAATCCGCTCAAGCTCGGGCAAGACAGCCTCCTGCGCAGGATCGGCCCGAAGCCGTCCATCCGCCACACGGGCTGCATATTCCGAGAGTATATCGCGCGTCATAGCGCGCGTCATAGCGCCATTTACAACCCGCGCGCAAGCCGCTGCACCCTGTCTTTCTTATTGCCACAAATATCCAAATTCCAAGGCTCCCCCCAGACCCACACCCCCGAGGCCGTAGGGTGCGCATTCACTGCGCACCAATCTAGCCTGCGTGCGCATCCCCTGCGCACCAAACCTGCGCGCGCCGAGGCAACCAAATTCCCCTAATAGAAATAAACCTCTGGGCGGTGCGCGCCCTGTGCACACGCCCCCCCAAACCCGGCGAACGCGACGTCTTTACCAATGTTAACAAAACAGGAATTGACCTTTCGCACAGCGCCTCGCAACTATGGCCTGCGCTCAGGAGTCCATCATGCCCAAACAAGCCTCTCTGTTCACACCTGTCTTGCTGACAGGATGTCTCATCATCCTTGTTTCCTTTGCCATACGCGCCAGTTTCGGGGTGTTCCAGATCCCCATTGCGCAGGAGTTCAACTGGCTGCGGGCCGAGTTTTCCCTCGCCATCGCCATCCAGAATCTCGCCTGGGGGGTCGGCCAGCCGATTTTCGGCGCCATCGCGGAGAAAATCGGCGATAGGAAAGCCGTGATCCTCGGCGCGCTCATCTATGCCGCCGGGCTTGTGCTCTCGTCCTTCGCCGTCAGCCCGCTAGAGCACCAACTCTATGAAATCCTTATAGGTTTTGGCGTTGCCGGAACCGGCTTCGGGGTTATTCTAGCTGTGGTGGGCCGCGCCAGCTCCGATGAAAACCGCTCGATGTCCCTGGCCATTGTCACCGCTGCCGCGAGCGGCGGACAGGTCTTTGGGGCGCCCTTGGCGGAGTATCTCTTGGGCTTCATGTCCTGGCAATCGGTCTTTCTGGCCTTTGCCGCCGCCGTGCTGTCGCTGATCCTGCTTTTGCCCTTCATGCGTGCGCCTGTGGCCGCAACCAAGCAAGAGCTTGAAGAAAGCATGGGCACCATCCTCAAAAGGGCCGCGCGCGACCCCTCTTTCACATTGATTTTTCTGGGCTTTTTCTCTTGTGGCTACCAGCTTGCCTTTGTCACGGCGCATTTTCCCGCCTTTGTGACCGAGATGTGCAGCCCCATCGCCGCGGGCTCGCTTTTGCACAGCATCGGCATCACAACAACATCGGCCCTCGGCGCTGTGGCCATCTCCTTGATCGGTCTGGCCAATATCGGCGGCACCCTTGCGGCCGGGTATCTGGGCAAGCGTTACTCAAAGAAATACCTGCTCGCGAGCATCTATCTTGCCCGCACACTGGTGGCCGCAGCCTTTATCATAACGCCCATGAGCCCTGAAACCGTGTTGCTCTTCTCTGTCGCCATGGGGGCTCTTTGGCTGGCCACAGTGCCGCTCACCTCAGGGCTCATCGCCCATATCTACGGGCTGCGCTACATGGGCACCCTCTATGGCATTGTCTTTTTCAGCCACCAGCTGGGCAGCTTTCTCGGGGTCTGGCTCGGTGGGCGCATGTATGATGCCTATGGCAGTTACACTGCCGTCTGGTGGTTCGGGGTTGGCGTCGGGCTGTTCTCGGCTCTGGTGCATCTGCCCGTGCGCGAAAACCGCAGCCCCGCCGCCGCGCCGCTGGTGTAAACCCTCTGGTCACACCGCTCTGGTGTCATAGCCGCTCACCGAAAGGGCCCAAGGGGCCTCAGCGCCCGCGCCAACACTCCAGAATGTAGCGGCTCGTCATCAAATCCAGATGCGCGCCACCACCATTCTTGAACAGCGTGATGTCCTGCGGCGACAGGCGCTTCATTTTGTCGGCTGTGTAGTAATCGGCAATCAGATCCTCTTTGCGGATCACCCCCGTTTGCAGCGGGATTTCGATTTCGCCAATATGGCCGATGGTGGTGTCATAGCTGTCCACAAAGAGGCGCGCACGGCGCAGCACCTCGTCATCTGCTTCGCGCATGTCGGGGCGATAAGCGCCAATTAAATCAATATGTTGCCCCGGCTGAAGCCAATCCCCCCGCAGGTTTGGCTCGGTCACCATGGTGGCCGAGGTGATAATATCGGCCTCCTTCACCGCCGCTTCAAGGCTCTCGGCAACATGCATCCCCGGAAACCGCGCCGCCAGCTTTTGCGCATTGGCCCGCGTGCGGTTCCAAACCGTGAACTCCGCCTCAGGGAAGCCCGCCCCGTAAGCCTCCCGCAACCCCTGCGCAACCGTTCCGGCTCCGATGATCAGGATCTTACGGCTGTCTTTGCGGGCAAGTTTGAGCGCGCCCAAGAGCGAATCTCCGGCCGTTTTCCACTTGGTCACCAGATGAAAATCCACCAGCGCTTCAAGCCGCCCGTCCGCATCGGCGTAAAGGTTCACGCCCCCCCCGACAACCGGCTGTCCGGCCTTTGGATTGTCGGGGAAAACCGTCGCCGACTTCACCGCAATGCCCATCCCATCAATCCAGGCCGCCCGGTTCAGCAGCGTGTCTTTTCCGCGGTAGAGAAACGTATCGCCGATCTCGGCTTTGGGCAGCCTGTGCCCGGCCTCAAGCGCCCGTGTCAGCCCAAGCCAGTCGAGCCGTTCTTGCCCCTCCTGGAACGGAACCATTTCTACGCTCATCGCGCGGCCTCCTCGCTCAGCAATCCATATGAAACAAGAGCTTGCGCCCAGCTCTGCGCGCTGTCAACACGGTGGGTCTGCCAGCCACGCGCCCGGGCCGTGGCAATGTTGTCCGCCCGGTCATCCCCAAAAAGAAGCCGCTCCGGGGCCAGCCCGCAATCGGCTTCAACAGCGGCGTAAATCGGCTCAAACGGCTTGCGCATCCCCATATCCCCCGAGATATAGGCACGGTCAAATTCGCTCAGAAACGGGTGGGCCCGCACACTCATTTGGAAGTTCTCGGAACCGAAGTTTGACAGCGCAAAAACCGGCACACCTGCGGCTTTCAATCCGCGCAAGAGCCGCACAGACCGCGCAATCACACCCCCGGTCAGCTCCAGCCAACGCCTGCGCAGCATGAGAATCTCGGCGCCAAATTCTGGCCGCGCCGCCGCCGCCGCTTCCACCGTCGCATGAAAGGGTGCGCCGGCGTCAATCTCGTTGATAAGCCCATGAAAATCAAAGCTTTCAAAAAAGGCTTGCTGGCGCTCTGCGCCCAGCCACGCGCGGTAGTGCTGTTCAGGTTGCCACTCGATCAGCACATTCCCGATATCAAAGATGACCGCGTCGATTTTCACCCGGCCGCCTTTCGCAAAGCCCGTTCCAGCGCCTCCAGAAAGCGCGAGCGGTCGGCCTTGCCAAAGGCCTTCCCGCCACCTTGCCGAAACGGATCCGCCGCGCGCAGATCATACATCAGATCACGCATTGCAAGCGCCTCTTTGACATTGGCCGCCGTCAGGGCTTCGCCAGTGTGTTTGAGCACCTGCGCCCCGGCGTCCACACATTTGGCCGCCAGCGGAATGTCAGAGGTGATCACCACATCGCCCGCGCCGGCGCGCTTCGCGATCCACATATCGGCAACGTCGGGCCCGTCTGGCACAATTTCATGCGCAACATAAGGGTTGGCCGAGGGCCGCAGCCCGCCGTTGCACACCATCACCGCAACAACCTTATGGCGCGTCGCCACACGCTCCACTTCGGCTTTCACCGGGCAGGCATCTGCATCCACATAGATCACGGGGCTTTCTTCACCTTGAATTCCTCAGGGATCGGCATCCGGTTAAACGCATCAAGACCCGCAATTTTATAGGCTTCCGCAAGGGTGGGGTAATTGAAGGTGTTCTTCACAAAGTAATCGACAGTGCCCTTCAAGTTGAGCACAGCCTGCGCAATATGAATGAGCTCGGTCGCCCCTTCCCCAACAATCTGAACACCCAAGACACGGCGTGTCTTGAGGCTCACAAGCATTTTCAACATGCCGTGTTCAAGGCCCATGATGTGGCCCCGGCTTGTCTCGCGAAAGCGCGCAACGCCCACTTCATAGGGGATGCCGCGCTCCTGCATTTCCTCTTCTGACATGCCACAGGTGCTGATCTCGGGCACCGAATAGATCCCGTAAGGGAACCATGGGCTTTCCGGCAAGGTCGGCGTTTCAAGAGCATGGCAGGCGGCCACGCGGCCCTGCTGCAAAGAGGTTGACGCCAGTGAGGGGTGGCCGATCACATCGCCCGCCGCATAGATATGCGGCACCGCGGTCTGATAGGTCTTGCGGTCTACCTCCAGGCGTCCGCGATGATCGGTCTTCAGGCCAACGGCCTCTATGCCAAGTTTGTCCGTCGCGCCCATTCGGCCCGCCGCAAAAAGCAACATCTCAGCGCGCACATGGCGGCCGTTTTCAAGGCTCACTTCAACATGCTGGCCGGTGTCTTCTATCTTGGAAATCGCCGAACCAAGGCGCAGGTCCACACCGTTTTCCTTGATTTGGTGGGTGAAATCCTGAATCAAAGCACTGTCGATAAAGTCCAGAAAGCTGTCACGCGGCTCAATCAGGGTGACCGTCACATCCAGCGCCGAAAACATGGTGGCATATTCCACGCCAATCACGCCGGCCCCCACCACAACCAGCGAACGGGGGATTTCGGCCATTTCGAGAAACTCGTCACTGTCCACAATGCTGCGCCCGTTGAAGGGCACATATTCGGGGCGGTAGGTTTTCGTGCCGGTTGAAATCAGAAACTTATCTGCGGTCATCCGGCTGGTGTCGCCCGCCTCGGTGGCCACCTCTATCTCGTTTGGCCCGACAAATTTGGCCATGCCCAAAAGGGTGTCCACATGGTTGCGGTTGAACTGGTGCTCCAGCACATCCACCTCGTGGTCCAGCGTCATGTGTAAGCGCGCCTTGAGGTCGCCCGCGTCAATATCGTCTTTCACACGGTAGGAGCGGCCATAAAAGCTGCGCTCGCGCCAGCCCGAAAGGTTGAGCACGGTTTCCCGCAGCGTCTTGGAGGGGATTGTGCCTGTGTGAACAGAGACACCGCCCAAACGGTCCTTGCGGTCCACAACCAGAACGCGGCGCTTGAGCTTGCCGGCCTGAATGGCCGCCGCACGGCCGGCCGGCCCGGACCCGATAATGATAAGATCGTAATGCGCCATGAGCCCGCCTTATGCGTAAAGAGCTTCTGCATGAAAGGCGATGTGGTCTTCCATGAAGCTTGAGACAAAGAAATAAGAGTGGTCATAGCCTTTTTGAAGGCGCAGCGTGGCCTCTTGCCGGCGGGCTGTCGCGGCGGCGGCCAGCGCCTCGGGCTTGAGCAGATCAAGAAACTGGTCGCTCGTGCCCGTGTCCACCAGAACAGGCCCGTCAAAGCCATGAGCGCGCATCATCAGCGCCGCGTCATGGCGCGCCCATGTGCTTTCATCACTGCCAAGATAGGCTTTGAGCTGCTTGCGGCCCCAGTCGCTCGCTGTCGGATGACAGATCGGCGCAAAGGCCGACACAGATTTGTATTGCCCCGCCCGCGCCATCGCCACCGTGAGCGCGCCATGCCCGCCCATGGAGTGCCCGGTGATGGCCTGCCGCTCCATATCAATCGCAAACGCGCCCGCCACCAGCGCGGGCAGCTCCTCGGCCACATAGTCCCACATCCGGAAATGCGGTTTCCAAGGGTCTTGCGTGGCGTTCACATAAAAGCCCGCCCCCTGGCCAAGGTCATAGGCGTCATCATCGGCCACACCCGCCCCGCGCGGCGAGGTGTCTGGAAAGACAAGCGCAATCCCCTGTTCCGCGGCCCAGCCCTGTGCGCCGGCCTTGACCATGGCATTCTCATGGGTGCAGGTCAGCCCGCTCAGATACCACAGCACAGGCACAGGCCCGTCACGCGCCTCTTGCGGCAGGAACAGGCCAAACGTCATCTCACAGCCCGTCACCTCGGAGGCGTGGGTATAAACGCCCTGCACACCGCCAAAACACCTGTTTTCTGCTTGCGTTTCCATGCGCGCGGCCTCCGTTGCCATTTCAATTCGTTCCAAGCCATAACAAGGCTGGCCTGCGGGGCATATCCCAAAACCGTCAACTCAAGCTTAAAACCCGCAAGCGCCCCGGCTGCGGCTTCAATACATCTGTGTCACCCAGGCAATCACCACCGAAACCGTGACAATGCTCACCGCCGTTGACACCAGAATCGATGCAGACACCCGATGTGGCGCAACCCCGTAATGCTGGGCCAGGATATAAACATTTCCCGCCACAGGCAGTGACGCCGCCGCAATCATCACCGCCGCCGGATATGGATCAACCGGGAAAAGGAAGATCGCCGCAATGGCCACAAACAGGGGGTGCAGCACCAATTTGCAAAAACTCAACCAACTCGGAACAATAATCCGTTCCGCTGATTTTGACGCCAGCGACGCCCCGATCGCAAACAGCGCGCCCGGCGTTGCGGCGGCCCCCAAAATGCTCACAAACTGGTTTATCGGCCCGGGCAGCGGCACCCGGCTGGCCGACCAAAGCAACCCCAGCACAATCGACACGATCATGGGGTTCTTCAACAATCCAAGACCCACGGTCTTCAAAATGCCAAGGCTCATCCGCCCGTCCCGCGCGCCCGTGACCAGAATGACAATCAGCGAGCCAAAGACAATCAAATCAATCGCCAGCAGCAGCATGATCGACTTCACCGCCGCCTCGCCCATCAACAGGGCCAGCATCGGGATTCCCAGAAAGCCGACATTGCCAATCGCCGCGCATTGCGCCTCCACAGCGGCCTCCTCAACAGAGCGCCCCAGATAAAAGGACACCGCCATGGCAAGCCCATAAACAAACCCGGTGCCCCAGAGATAGGCCGCAATAAAGCGCCCGTCGATCAGCTCCGAGAAACTCAGGTTCGCCGCAAAGCGAAACAGCATGGCCGAAAGCGCAAAATAGAACACAAACTTGGTGATATAAGATGTGGCCTCTTCACTGAAAAACCCTGTTTTTCCCGCGCCATAGCCCAAGCCAATAATGGCAAAAAAGGGCAGCGTCTCAAAGAATATCTCTATCATGACCAATGACTAGCGGCATGTTTCACAGGCTGCAAGCTTTGGCCTTATCCCCCGCCGATGATCACCCCGGCCGCAAAAACAAGCGCGCCCCCCAAGACCACCTGAAAAGTCGCTCTGAAAAACGGGGTGTCCATGAATTTGTTCTGGATCCAGACAATCGCCCAAAGCTCGATGAACACAACCACGATCGCCAGCGCCGTCGCCGTCCAGAAATCGGTGATAAGATAAGGCAAGGCATGGCCCAGCCCGCCCAGCGTTGTCATCACACCGCTCGCCAGCCCACGCTTCCAGGGGCTGCCACGGCCCGAAAGCGCCCCGTCATCACTGGCCGCTTCCGTGAACCCCATGGAAATACCGGCCCCCACGGAGGCCGCCAGCCCCACCAGAAAAGTCGTCCAAGTGTCTTGGGTTGCAAAGGCGGTGGCAAAAATGGGCGCAAGCGTGCTCACCGAGCCATCCATAAGCCCGGCCAACCCAGGCTGCACCCAGGTCAGCAAAAACTGGCGCTTGGATTGGGCGTTTTCAGTTTCCAGAGCCGCTGCATCCAAATGCGCGCGCGCCAGCTCTGCGGCGCGGGTCTGGTGGCCGGCCTCCGCGGCGGCCAGATCTCCCAACAGCTTGCGCGTGTCGGCATCCCCCGTGCGCTTGGCAGCCTGCACATAAAAGCGCTCGGCCTCGCGCTCCATCGCCTCCGCTTCCTCCCGGATTCGCTCGATCCCGAGGTTTTCAATCAACCAAACCGGGCGGCGCGTGTAATAGCCCGCCACATGCTCGCGGCGAATGAGCGGAATCACCTCGCCAAACCGCTTGCGATGCAGCGCGATCAAAGCCTTTCGGTGGCCATCTTCTTCGCGCGCCATCCCGTCAAAAATCTGCGCTGTGTCCGGATAGTCCGTGCGCAACTGGCCGGCATAGCTGCGATAAATCCGGGCGTCATCCTCCTCCGAAGAAATCGCCAAGGCCAATACCTCTTGCTCGCTCAACTCCCAAAACCGCCGGCGTTGTGGCAAAAATCGCATGTCACACTCCACTTTAGAACAATTCTAACTTAGAGCCGAACCGCAGCAAGTTTCAAGGAAAACCTTGCCCTGACTAAACGGTTCAGTTTATTTTCAGACAACGCCAAAGGAACTCCCATGCCCAACGCTGCCGCCATCAAGACGGCCCCGTCCCGCCCCGCGCCCAAGGGGAGAAAATACTGCGAGGTGCTGGCCGGCGCACGCGACGTTTTCCTGCGCGACGGCTTTGAAGGGGCCTCGGTTGACGAGATCGCCCGCACCGCAGGGGTGTCAAAAGCAACGCTCTACAGCTATTTTGCAGACAAACGCGCCCTGTTTCTTGAGGTCGCACGGGTCGAATGTGAACATATGGCCGAGAAAACCCTGGCCCAGATTGATTTCTCCGCCCCCCCGCGTGACGCGCTCACAACCGCCGCCCACAGCCTCACCCGCTTTTTGCTGTCTGACTTTTCCTTGCAGATGTTTCGCATCTGCGTGGCAGAAGCGGCGCGCTTCCCAGCGCTCGGACAAGCCTTCTACGCAAGTGGCCCCGCCATGGGCCATAGCCGCATGGCCGAATACTTGAGCGTCGCCATGGCCCGCGGCGAGCTGATCCAAGCCGATCCCAAACTCATCGCCGAACAATTTTCCGAACTCTGCCGGGTGCGTCTTTGGACACGCGCAATTTTCAACGTCCAGGACCGTTTCTCTCAAGCTGAAATCAACAGCGTTGTGCAGGAAGCCGTGCAAACAACCCTCGCCCGCTTTGGCACCTGACACAGACGGATCCCATGTCAAATCTCCTCAAGCTCACCCCCACCCCGCCCCCCGAAACCAGTCAGCCCGATCCGGCCAAACTGATCAGTGGACAACCGGTCTTCACAACCTGGAACCTCGAAGAAGACGGCACCCTCTTTGCAGGTATCTGGCAGTCCACACCGGGGAAATGGCACATCGCTTATGACGAGTGGGAGTATTTTCACATCCTTGAAGGCGTCTCTGTTCTCACCGATGAAACCGGCGCAGAAACCCGCCTCACCGCGGGCGACAGCTACATCATCCGCCCCGGCTTTTCGGGCACATGGGAAGTGGTCGAGACCACCCGAAAAGACTATGTCATCCGCCTCTGAAAAAGGCCCGGCGCACGCTGCCTTAAGTTAATTTGCGTTAAGGTTTGGGCGGTTTGGGCGGTGCACGCAATGTGCACGGGGGGTGCACGCATATCACCCCCCCACATCGCGGCTTTTTGAAAAGGTTAACAGCCCAAAACGCACAAGCCAAAACGCACAGGCTAAAACGAACAGGCCAAACCCTATGGGCAAAAGCCCTTTTTCTTGCCTCAAATATCCCGAGGGGGGGATTCATAAGCCCGCAGGCTTATGAATCGGGGGAGCAGCGCTCCCCCACCGGGTCGGATTTGCGAAGCAAATTCGAGGCCTTAGCCAACCACATTGAACTCCGGACCATAAGGATAGCCCGTGATGTTCTCGTTGCCGTCTTCGGTGATAATCAGGATGTCATGCTCCCGATAACCACCCGCTCCGGGCTCACCTTCCGCAATCGTCAACATCGGCTCCATCGAGATCACCATCCCCGGCTCCAGCACCGTGTCGATATCCTCGCGCAGCTCCAACCCCGCCTCGCGCCCATAGTAGTGGCTCAGCACACCAAAGGAGTGCCCGTAGCCAAAGGTGCGGTGCTGCAAAAGCTGGTGTTCCTCAAAGAAGGCGTTGATCTTATGGGTCACTTCCGAACAGCTCGCGCCGGGCTTCAGCAAGGAAATCCCCAGCTCGTGTGCCGCCACATTGGCCTCCCAGATCTTCAGGCTCGCCGCATCCACTTCGCCCACAAACATAGTGCGCTCCAGAGCGGTGTAATAGCCTGAAATCATGGGGAAAGTGTTGAGGCTCAGGATGTCGCCGCGCGCAAGTTTACGCGCTGTCACAGGGTTGTGCGCCCCGTCAGTGTTGATCCCCGACTGGAACCAGACCCATGTGTCGCGATACTCGGCATCCGGAAAGCGCTTGGCAATCTCAAGCTCCATCGCATCGCGCCCGGCCATCGCCACATCAATCTCGCGCGCGCCTTCTTTCACAGCGTCGCGAATGGCATAGCCCCCCACATCCGCCACAGCCGCACCCGCGCGGATCATGACAAGCTCGTCAGCCGATTTGTGCATCCGCTGCACCATGGTCGCGCCTGCAATGTCTACGGTTTTTGCAGGCTTGAGGAAGTCGTTCAGCTTGGCCATCTGCACCATGCTGATATGGTCGCCCTCATAGCCAACAACCTTGCCCGCGCCCGAAACAGACATCACCGCGCGCCAGTAATTGTCGCGCTGCCAGTCGGTGTAAGTGATGTTGTCACAGAACGAGCGCCGCCAAGGCTGGCCCGCATCAATGCCTGCTGAGATCGTCACACATTCACTCGCCGTCACAACAAGCCCGTAGGGCCGGCCAAAGGCGCAATAGGTGAAGCCTGAGTAATAAGAAACGTTGTGCATGGAGGTAAAGACAGCGGCGTCCACCCCCATATCTGCCATGATGCTGCGCAGCTTGGCCACGCGCGCTTCATATTCGCTCACCGCAAATTGCAGCGGCGCTTTTTCACCGTTGTGAAAACGGTACATTTCCGGACGTGCAGTCATAATGACCCTCCTTAGCACAAGAAAGGTCCCGGCGTTCAGGACTGAATGATATGCGCGTATTGTCGGGCGGCGCCACCGCCCTCGCGTGCTTTCTCATTGCCGATTCCGCGCAATCTGGCAAGATAAATCGACACGCTCAAGGAGACACCCCCATGCCCCAAGCCGGCCCGCTCAATCTGATCACCGATGTTGCTGGCCTGCGGGTGGGCAATGCGTCTGACGCGCATATCAAAACAGGCGCCACCGTCTTGCTCGCCGATGCGCCCTTTACGGCCGGTGTGCATGTCATGGGCGGCGCGCCTGGCACGCGGGAGACAGACCTTCTGGCTGCGGATAAAACCGTGGAGCAGGTCGATGCGCTGGTGCTGTCAGGCGGCTCGGCCTTCGGGCTTGATGCCGCCTCTGGCGTGGCCGATGCCCTGCGCGCAGCGGGGCGCGGCTTTGCCGTGGGCGATCAGAGAGTGCCCATCGTGCCCGCCGCGATCCTGTTTGACCTCATCAATGGTGGCAACAAAGACTGGGCTGAGAACCCCTATAAGCGCCTCGGCCGTGAGGCTTTGGCCAACGCGGGCCAAGAATTTGAGCTGGGCCGCAGAGGCGCTGGCACGGGGGCGACCACCGCCACGCTGATGGGCGGGCTTGGCTCCGCGTCCGTTGTGCTGCCCTCAGGCCATACCGTCGGCGCGCTCGTGGCGGTCAATGCGCTTGGCTCCGCCACGGTGGGCGCAAGCAAGCACTTCTGGGCCGCGCCCTTTGAGCTAGACGATGAGTTTGGCGGCCTGGGCCTGCCCGGCCAGTTTCCCGAGCCGCATATGCCACCCACCAAGCTCGCCGCCCACGCCAACACGACCATCGGGATCATTGCCACCGACGCCACACTCTCACAGGCTCAATGCACCCGCCTCGCCACAGCGGCGCATGATGGCTACGCCCGCGCGCTCGTGCCCTCGCACACACCCATGGACGGTGATCTCATCTTCGCCGCCGCGACAGGCGCAAAGTCGCTGCACAATCCGCTCGCCGACACGCTCTACCTGGGCCACGCCGCCGCCACCGTCATGGCCCGCGCCATAGCCCGCGCAGTTTTTGCCGCGCAGCCCATGGCGCAAGATCCGCTGCCCTGCTGGAGCAGCCGCTAAGGCCCGAAGGCTCAAGGCCAAGCGCCAGGTCAGTGACAGCCGCAGTGCAACCCATGAGAGGTGTGCGAGCAAGCCTCGTCGCGCACGCTCACAAGCACCTCGCCGTCTCCCAGCGCCACATCCGCAGAGCGAAAAGAGCCACAGTGCAAAATCCAGTCGCGAATCTTCGCCATGATCTCATCATCCGCCTTGAGCTGAAGCCAGCCCACCCGCGCCGGATTGGCATTGGGAGCCTCGCGCTCTACCCCCACCAAGAGCTCCCCCGGCCCGAGCACAACCGGTCCCTCTGGGGTCTTGCCCTGCGCGGTTGTGTGCACAATCGTGCCGCGCGCCTTTTCATCTTCGAGATTGAGTTTGAACCAAGACTGAACATGCAAAACCATGGGGTTTCCTTTCTAACTGCGCGGTCTCCTTCACCTTTGAAGGATAAGCAAGATCAGAATTTCCGCCCATGATATGGGTCAAATTCAGCCCGCAAAAGCGAGCAAAGATGCCAACATCTCGCTCTCGGCCTCCACCAGCGGCTCCACCACATCAAAATGATGTTTGCCCGCATCTTCCAGAAGCGCGCAGCCCCAAGCCGCGCTTAGCCAGCGCGCTTGATCAAGGAACGCGGGCCGCTCTGCGCCGCCCACCCAAACGGTCACGGGGCAGTCCAACCGCTCTTGCATGAAGATCGGGCTTTCCGCCACAGCCTCGGCCGCATCAAGCTTGAAATCAGCGTTCATCGAGGTGCGCATCAGCGGGCGCAGGTCCGAGAGCGGCGAGATCGGCATCACATGAGACAGCCGCGCCGCAACTGCGTCGGGCAACATCCCCTTGGCCAACATCCGCGCCACAAGATGTCCACCGGCAGAATGCCCCGCCAAGGCGATCGGCCCACCCACAGCGCCCGCCGCATGGCTTACCGCAGTGGCTATCTCGCGGGTGATCTCCGAAATACGCGCCTGCGGACAGAGCGTATAACTTGGCAACGCCACAGCCCAACCCCTCGCCACAGCCCCGGCCGCCAAATGCGACCAATAGCTCTTATCGAGCATCCGCCAGAAGCCGCCATGCACAAAAACCATGAGCCCACGCGCAGCGCCCTCAGGGCGAAACAGATCAAGCCTCTGGCGCGGCGCTGGCCCATAAGCCAAGTCCAGCTCTGCGCGCGGCACACCCTCGCGAAAGGCCGCCGCCTCCACCTGCCAGCGCGGCGGATAGCTTTCACCCTCAGGGATATAAACCGCATTGGCATAGGCGTCATCGAGCTCCATCGCTCCCTCCAATTTGATCAAATCATCTGGACAAAGCTAAACGCAAATGGTTTCCCTTGGCGAGATATAATCGCGGGAGACCATCATGCTCGACACGACAACCAACCTCAAATCTCTTCTGAACGACCCTTCGCTGCTTGCCACGAAAGCCTATATCAACGGCCAATGGGTTGATGGCAGTGGCACTTTTGACGTGACAAACCCCGCGCGTGGCGATGTGATTGCCCAGGTGGCCGACCTGACCCGCGCCCAAGTAAGCGAAGCCATTGCCGCTGCTGAAGCCGCGCAAAAAGACTGGGCCAAATGGACCGGCAAGGAGCGCGCCGCCGTGCTGCGCCGCTGGTTCGACCTGATGGTTGAAAACACCGACGATCTCGCCACGATCCTCACTGCCGAAATGGGCAAACCCTTGGCAGAAGCCAAAGGCGAAATCGCCTATGGGGCATCCTTCATCGAATTTTTTGCCGAAGAGGCCAAGCGTATCTATGGCGAGACGATTCCGGGCCACCAGCGCGACAAGCGCATCACCGTGCTCAAACAGCCCATCGGTGTGGCCGCCTCGATCACGCCATGGAACTTCCCCAATGCGATGATCACCCGCAAGGCCGCGCCCGCGCTCGCCGCTGGCTGCGCCATGGTGGCGCGCCCCGCCGATCTGACACCGCTCTCTGCCCTCGCTCTTGGCGTTCTGGCCGAGCGCGCCGGTATCCCCGCCGGTGTGCTCAATATCGTCACAACATCGGATGCCTCGTCCACCGGCAAGGAATTCTGTGAAAATCCGACCGTGCGCAAGCTCACCTTCACCGGCTCCACAGCCGTGGGCCGCATCCTGTTGCGCCAGGCGGCGGATCAGGTGATGAAATGCTCCATGGAGCTGGGCGGCAACGCGCCGTTCATTGTCTTTGATGATGCCGATCTGGACGCCGCGGTTGACGGCGCAATCATGTGCAAATTCCGCAACAACGGCCAGACCTGTGTTTGCGCCAACCGCATCTATGTGCAAGCCGGCGTCTATGACGCCTTCGCCGAAAAACTCGCCGCCAAACTCAAAGATATGAAAGTGGGTGACGGGCTGGAAGAAGGCACAGTCTTTGGCCCGCTGATCAACCAGAAGGCCGTTGAAAAAGTCCGCAGCCATATCGACGATGCGCTCGCCAAAGGCGCAGAAGTCGTGTTCGGCGGCGCGCAGCACAATCTGGGCGGCTCCTTCTTTCAGCCCACGATCCTCACCGGCGCGACGCAAGAGATGCAGGTCGCCCAAGACGAGACCTTCGGCCCCATGGCCCCGCTCTTCAAGTTTGAGGATGAAGACGAGGTTATCAATATGGCCAATGATACGATCTTCGGCCTCGCAAGCTATTTTTATGCCAAGGATCTCAGCCGCGTCTACAAAGTCGCCGAGGCGTTGGAATACGGCATTGTCGGGGTTAACACGGGTATCATCTCCACAGAGATGGCCCCCTTCGGCGGTGTCAAACAGTCCGGCCTTGGCCGCGAGGGCAGCCACCATGGCATCGAGGATTACCTCGAAATGAAATACATCTGCATGAGCGTGTGAAGCTCACAAAAAAGGGCGCTGGCACAAAAACCAGCGCCCTTTCTCTAAGAGTCGCTTAATTGACGGCTTTGGCATCCACCACATCGGCCTCGCTGACAGGCGCTGAGGCAATTTCGATACGGCGTGGCTTCAGGGCCTCGGGCACTTCGCGGGTGAGATCAATATGCAGCATACCATCGGCATGGCTCGCGCCCACAACCCGCACATGCTGCGCCAGCTGGAAGCGGCGCTCAAACGCGCGGGTCGCAATACCCCGGTGCAGAAAGCTGCGCTCGGTTTCCTCTTCGGCCTTGCGGGCCGAAACAACAAGCGCATGGTCTTTCACCTCAACAGTCAGATCTGCCTCGGCAAACCCTGCCACGGCAATAGAAATGCGGTAGGCGTCATCCGCCGTCTTCTCGATGTTGTAGGGCGGGTAGCTGGCTTGCCCGACATCATGCGCCAGGCTGCGCTCCAGCATATCGGCTATCTGGTCAAATCCGACAGTGGCGCGGTAAAGCGGGGTCAAATCAAAATTACGCATAGGGTATCCTCCTTTGAGCGATTCCAGAGTTTCGGCCTTCCACACCGGGACAGACCACTTGAGAACGGGGCCCATCATCAGGCACCCCGCTTATAAAAGATGGGGAGGTCGTTTTCGGGTTTCAAGAGGCGCAGACGCACTCAGTTCTTGATGAATTTTGCGCCCGTATCAGGCTGCTTTTGGCCCACAACCACCCGGCTTTTCAGAGCCCCTCCGCCTGCAAAAACGCCCCGTTGCGCAGCAAGAGCCGCCCGCAAGAGCGCCAAGGGCGTTTCCAGCTGGGTCCCTAAAGACACCGGCACACCCTCGACCTCCGCCTTGGCCGAAATCACCGACACAATCCGAGGGGTGCCATCTCGAAAGCTGAAAATCGGGGCGCCGGAGGAGCCAAAATCAGCGCTGCATGATGTGACCAGCAACCCCTGCTGACGGGCCAGAACCCCGCAGACCTCTTGCAAACTCGGCGCTTCGGAGCGTTCCAGCGCATAAGACACCACGCCAATCTTGTCGCCCTTGGCGGGGCGGGCGTCGGTGGCAAAGGGCAATATCTGTGTGTTGCGAATGGGTTGAGCCAGTTCAAGCAGCGCCACATCGTTGCGCACGCGCTCCGCTGTCACCGAGCTGGCATAGTTATAGTCAGGATGCACAACGGCGCGCCGCACCATCCGGTAGGCCGAAGCGCGCCCATTACGCCACCCGGCCAGAAACTCGATCTGCCCATGGTCAACCCGAAGTTTTGTCTTGGCATTATAAAGGCAATGCGCGGCGGTCAGCACCAGATCAGGCGCAATCAACGCCCCCGTGCAAAAGCCCTTGCCTTCGATGTTCAACCGGCCGACAGCCTCCCAACCGCGGGTGTCATCACCCGTATCAAGCCGCTTGAGCTTGGCAGTTTGCCCCACAAGCGGCGACGCCAGCAGCGCCACAAAAGCAGCAAGAAAAGTCGCGCGCAGCATCAGCGTTGAAGGCCCTTGTTCTGGTTGGTCTTTTGGCTACACAGCCCATATGGCAAAAATAGGGCCAAGCCAGCTATTCTTGCAACGCCCGCGGCTTGGGCCCGCCCGTGGCCCAATCCAGCAATTCAACCGTGTGCACAACCGGCAACTCTGTTGCGCCGCCAATCTGCATCATACACCCTATATTGCCCGCCGCGATCACATCCGGGCTCTTGGCCTCCAGCGTCTCAACCTTGCGGCTCTTGAGCTCTTGGGAGATCTTGGGCTGCATCAGGTTATACGTCCCCGCCGAGCCACAGCACAAATGGCTGTCAGCTGGCTCCACCACCTCAAACCCGACCCGCTTGAGCAAATCTTTGGGAAAGGTCTTGATTTGTTGCCCATGCTGCAAGCTACAGGCCGCATGATATGCCACGCGCAAGCCCTTGGGCGCAGCTTTTGGCAGATCAAGGCGCATGAGAAGCTCGCTCACGTCCTGTGCAAGGTCTGCCACCTGCGCCGCCTCGGTGGCTTTTGCGCTCTCACGAAACATATGGCCGTAGTCTTTCACCGTCGTGCCACAGCCCGAGGTGTTGATCACGATGCTGTCAAGGCCGCCTTGGGCCACCTCGGTTGTCCAGGCGTCAATGTTCTTTTCCGCCGTGGCATGACTCTCTTTGGTCTTTCCCATATGATGGGTGAGCGCGCCGCAACACCCTGCGCCCTGCGCGATCACCACCTCGCAGCCAAAGCGCCGCAACAGGCGAATGGTGGCATCATTGATGTCGGTGTTGAGCGCCTTTTGCGCACAGCCTGTCATCAGCGCCACGCGCAACTTTTTCTCGCCCTGCGGCGCAAAGACCTGCGGATCATCGTTGCGGCTCACCGGAGGGATCTCTTTGGGGGCCATCTCCAACATCGCACGCAACCGTGCATCCGGCACCAACGCCTTGAACGGCTTGGCAATTTTTGCGCCCAGCAAGGCCAAACGAAACCGCATGGGATGGGGCAAAATCTTTGCAAGGATCCAGCGCAGCGCCCGCTCCCCCATAGGGCGCTTGTAATGGTTCTCGATATACTCGCGCGCATGATCCACCAAATGCATGTAATGCACCCCGCTTGGGCAGGTCGTCATGCAGGCAAGGCAGCTCAGGCAGCGGTCGATATGCAGGACCGTCTTCTTGTCGGGCACCCGCGCATTCTCGATCATATCCTTGATCTGGTAAATGCGCCCGCGCGGGCTGTCCAGCTCATCGCCCAACACCTGATAGGTGGGGCAGGTCGCGGTGCAAAACCCACAATGGACACAATTGCGCAGAATTTCGTTGGCGCGGGCGGTGCCTGAGTCCTTGAGCTGCTCCGGGGTGAAATTTGTCTGCATCAGCCTGCCATCCAATCTGCTGCCGCCAGCCCGATCCAAGGGATCACACAGGCCATCGCGCCAAGCGCTTTTGTGAGGGCAACGCCCCGTTTTGTCCTAATCTGGCGCATCACAATGCGAACGCCCAGCGCCACTGCGCCCACCCAGGCCAGCCAAAGCATCGCCAATGCCACGAGACCAAAGGAGGCCTGAGCCAACAGCGCCGCAACGGTCAGCGCCGCAACACCGCCCGCACCCATGCGCAACGTGCGCCGCGTCGCCCCGCGTCGTGTCAATGCCAGCATCAGCGCAGGTCCGCCCAGAAAAACAGCGAGATAGGCGGCCACATATCCCATCAGGACACCATCAAACCGGGGTTCAAAACCCCCTTCGGGTCAAACCGCGCCCGCAACCCGGCGGTCAAACGCGCAATCGGCTCTGGCTCGGGCTGAAATACCCTCTCGGCCACATCTGGCAACACCTTGATCCGCGTGGCGTGGCCGCCCTGCGCGGCGCAAAAACCCTGCGCAAAATCAGCTACTGCGGCGTCTTGTGTGCCCAACCAGGCCAGGCCGCCACCCCAATCAAGCTGGCTCTCAAAGGTGAGCCCTGCGCGTTCTGCGGCTTGCAAAAATACGGGCATCTGCGAAGGCCGCAGCGACACCCTTGTGACACAGGGCAAAGGTGCAAAGGCCACAAGATCGCGCAATTGCACCCAGAGATCCCGCGAGGCCGGTGCCTCCAGCCGCTCGAGTTCGCCAAAGCGGCTCATCAAGGCCTCAAGCTCTGACAAACGGTAAGCCACCGAAGGGGCAAAGCCCTCCAAGCGCAAATATACCGCTCCTCCTGTCGGTCCGCGCGCCGCGCCGGTCACTTCGTAGGGTGCACCCAACGCCGCCGACATCGCCAAAACAGCCGTCGCAGCATCCTGCACATGCACTGCCAAAGTCACCTCGGTTTCAGGGCAAGGCAACACCTTGAGGCTCACCTCGCTGATCGCCCCAAGCGTGCCCCAGGAGCCGGCCATGAGCTTCACAAGGTCATAACCGGTCACATTTTTCATGACCCGCCCGCCGTTCTTGAGAACACGCCCGGCCCCGTCTACAAACCGCAGCCCAAGCGCAAAATCACGGCAAGCCCCAACAGCAATCCGCCTTGGCCCGCTCACATTGGCGGCAAGCAACCCGCCAAGCGTCGGCGCACCGGCTGTGCCCAGCACACGCCGGTGGTCCATGGGTTCAAACGCCAACCGTTGGTTTTCTTTGGCCAACAGCTGCTCGATCTGCTCCAGTGTCGTGCCGGCCTGCGCCACAAGAGTCAGCGCCCCGGGCTCATACTCCACCACGCCACTCAACCCGCTCAGGTCCAGAACATCTTGCGCCCAACTGCGCCCCACAGGGCGCGTGCCCCCGCCGCGCAACACCACGGGCGCTTCTAGTCCGGCAATCGCTTCGGCCAGTTCGGCCTCCGTCCCTACGCTGAAGATCATCCCCCTACTCCGCCGCAATCCGCCGCGCCTCGCTTGAGGCCAGCGGGAAAACTTTGGCAGGGTTCAGAAGCCACTTGGGATCAAAGACATCTTTCACAGCCATCTGCATTTCCAGATCATCCGGCGCAAACTGGTCCAACATCAAGTCGCGTTTCTCAATCCCCACACCGTGCTCGCCCGTCAGGCAGCCGCCGACCTCGACACAGAGCTTCAGCACTTCAGCGCCAAACGCTTCACAAGTCTCCAGGTCTCCGGGCTTGTTCGCATCATAGAGAATCAAAGGGTGCATATTGCCGTCTCCGGCATGAAAGACATTGCCAACAGCCAGCCCATAGTGCTGGCTCAGCTCGCCAATTCGCTTGAGCACAAAAGGCAGCTTGCTCACAGGAATGGTTCCATCCAGACACATGTAATCGCTGATCTTGCCGATCGCCGAGAAAGCCGCCTTGCGCCCCGCCCAGATACGGCCCGCCTCCTGCGCATCTCTTGCCTTGCGAAATTCGACAGGGCTGTGGCGGCTGGCAATCTCGTGAATAAGCCCGAGCTGGTGCTCTATTTCGGCCTCGCTGCCCTCCACCTCCACGATCAGAAGCGCCTCACACTCCGGATAGCCTGCCCCGGAGTAGTCTTCACAAACGCCAATCAGCATCCGATCCATAAACTCGATCGCCACAGGCAGAATACCCGCGCGAATGATGTCTGAAACACAGGCGCCAGCAACCTCGTTGCTGTCAAACCCGATCAACACAGGCCGCGCCCCCTCCGGCTTGTGCAGAATGCGCAGGCTGGCTTCGGTCACAATGCCCAGCTGCCCTTCGCTGCCACAAATCAAACCAAGCAAATCAAGCCCACCCGCATCCAGATGCGCGCCCCCGATCTGCACAATCTCTCCATCCATCATCACCAAGGTCACCCCCAACAAGTTGTTGGTCGTCACCCCATATTTCAGGCAATGCGCCCCGCCCGAGTTCATGGCAATATTGCCAGCAATCGCACAGGCCAGCTGGCTTGAAGGGTCCGGCGCATAGAAAAACCCCTCCCCCTCAACAGCGCCCGTCACCGAGAGATTGGTGCGGCCGGATTGAACGCGGATAAGACGGTCGGCATAATCCGTTTCCAAAACCGCCGTCATACGGCTCACCCCGAGGATGACACTGTCCGCCGTCGGCATAGCCCCCCCCGCCAGCGAGGTTCCCGAGCCGCGCGGCACCACAGGCACCTTCATCTCATGGCAAATCTTCAAAGCCGCAGACACCTCTTGGGTTGAGCGCGGCAAAATCGCCAGCAATGGTGGGCAGCGATAGGCGGTCAGCGCATCACACTCATACGCCTTGAGCGCAATTTCTTCGGAAATCACCCCATCAAGGCCCAATACCGCCGTCAGCCGCTCGGTCAATCGGGCCTTCTTGGCCAGCGTGGCTGGGTTTGGCGTGGGCATTTGCATGGCTACTCTCCTCAATTGGTAAAAGAATATTACCAATTCTCCCACAACTCAACCAATATCTCAGGCCAAACCGGTCAATTCCACAAACCTGGCCTTCTTCTGGTTCAAAATACCTCAGGGGGGAAAGGGTCAAAGCCTGGCTTTGTCCCTTGGGGGGACAGCGTCCCCCCGGGTCGGATTTGCGAAGCAAATGCGATCTTCACACCTTGCGGTCTGATAACTCCTTCAAAATCTGCGGCCCGTCTGCGCCGCGTGCGGGCGGGCGCGGCGGCACCCAGCCGGTCTGCCCGTCAAACCGCGGTGCCGGAGCGGCTTGCAGCCCCTGCGCACCGTCTCGCCAGACCTCACGCGCGGCATTCATCTCATGGCGCGCCGCCTCATCCGGCGAGAGCACAGGCGCCACACAGGCATCCGTGCCCAAAAAGCGCTTGGCCCAGCTGTCACGGGTTTGCTTGATAAAAATCTGCGCCAACCGCGCCGTCAGCGCGGGCCACTGCGCGCGCTCATACTGCGCCGCAAAGGCCGGGTCCTTATCGAGCGCCAAAATCTTGAGAAACTGTGCATAAAATTGCGGTTCAAGGCATTGCACAGACACATACCCGCCGCAGGCGCATTCATAGCTGCGGCTCCAATGCGGGCCATCCAGCAGGCCTTCGCCGCGCGCCTCTGGCATTGCGCCGCTCTGGCGCAGCGCCATCAGCAGGTTCATCATATGCGCAGAGCCATCATAAATCGCGGCGTCAACCACCGTGCCCTGCCCCGTGGCGCGGGCCTGCAAGAGCCCCGCCAAAAGTCCGCTCACCAGATACAAGGCCCCCCCGCCGATATCGCCCACCAGCGTCGCAGGTGTCATCGGGGCCGCCCCCGGTGGGCTCGCATACCAAAGCGCGCCCGACATGGCGATGTAATTGAGGTCATGGCCCGCAGCCTGCGCGAGCGGTCCGGTTTGCCCCCAGCCGGTCATCCGTGCGAAAACAAGCGCAGGGTTCACAGCATGGCACGGCGCAGGCCCGAGCCCGAGCCGCTCCATCACCCCGGGGCGAAACCCTTCAATAAGCGCATCCGAACGGGCCGCCAGCTTCAAAAAGATGTCCCGATCGCCATCCTCTTTCAGGTCAAGCTCAATCGAGCGTTTGCCCCGGTCCAAAATCGAGCGCTCCGGCATCCCCGGTGCCGGCTTGCCCCCTTTGCGGTGCACAACAATCACCTCTGCGCCCATATCGGCCAGCATCATGGCGGCAAAGGGCGCGGGTCCGAGCCCCTCCACCTCCAAGACACGCACCCCACTCAAAACGCCCATGTCTCCCTCCCTGTGTTGGCCCAAGTCTTACCCGGGCACCCCCCAAAAGAAAACCGCCGCCTCGTCTTTCGGAGGCGGCGGTCTTTTTGGCACATGGCTCTGATCAGAAGTTCAGAGAAATATCCCGGTGCTGCGCGCTACAGGAGGCCATAAACAAAGCGCCCTCGCGGCTCAAACGGGGCTGGCTGCGCAGCCCCAATGTGCTGCGAATGCCCTCAAGATAGGCTTGCAGCTCCGGCTTGAGCCCTTCGGCTTGCGCACGCCAGGCTTTCTGATCGGCATATTCTTCAAGCGCCACATCAAAAGCCGCAAGAGCCTTCTCGCGGTCAAACCGGTTTGGCTTGAGCGCGCGGCGGGCTTTGCCAATCGCAGATTTGACATCTCCCGCACCGTCAATTTCGGAGAAGCGGTCTTCCAGAGACTTGACAGTTGCCTCCGCCTCGCCTGCGCCCTCGGCCACGGTCTCGATATAGCCACGCATCTCGCCGAGCGCCCCTTCCAGAGCCGCAAAACCGGCGTTCGCGTTCAGCGCGCTCAAAACTTCCGATGCCGCATCCCACGACTTATCCGCATTGCGCTGATACATCGTGCGGGCCTTCTGCTCGCTGGTTGTGAGCTTGGCAAAGGTGTCATGCACTGGCTTCCAGGTTGCAGGGATCTGGCCTTTGAGGGTTTCAGCCTCGGCCAGAAGGCTCTCGCGTTTGCTCTCCAGACGGGCCCGGCGCTTGGCTTGCGCCTCATCTCGCATACGGCTCGTCGTTACCCGAATTTCCTCGGCCTCCTCTTCCAGCTTGCGAATATCTTTCTCAAGCTTACGCACCAAAAGCTGCTTGGGGCGATAAACCACAGAGGCCTCCTCCACCGCAGCTTCCGCCGCAAAAGCCTCGTTGAGGCTGGCAAGGGCCGCCGGCCCCGCCGCAAAACCGGCTGTCAGGTCTTTGGCCATGCTCTTGGGCAGAACCGATAGATCCAACCCCTGCGCCCGCGCGATCACCTGTTCCAGCGCCGCACCTTCCGTTGCGATCTGGCCGCCAACATAGCTCTCAAGGCAATACTGCAACTTGGGATTGCGCGGCGGTGGCGCATTTTCAGAAAGGAACGACACACGGTTTGGCAGGTAGTTGACCAAGGGCGGATAGAGCCCCACCACCCCCAAAGCCAAAAGCTGAAGGCTGATGAAGGCAATCACACCCTTATACATCTGCATGGTCTTGACGGTGGCCGGCGCCACACCCCGCAAATAAAACAGCGCAAAGCCGAAAGGCGGGGTGAGGAAGCTCGTCTGGATGTTCAGACCGATCATAACCCCCAGCCATACGGCGGTGATGTTCGCACTCGGGTCTGCCAGCAGGATCGGCGCCACGATGGGCACAACCACAACCGCGATCTCGATGAAATCGAGGAAGAAGCCCAGAACGAAGATCACCAGCATGACAATCAGGAACTGGGTCCAGAAGCCGCCAGGCAGCGAGTTGAGGAATTCGCGCACAAGCTCTTCGCCGCCAAAGGCACGGAAGGCCGATGTCAGCATGGCCGCCCCCAGCAGAATGATAAAGACCAGCGATGTTGTCTTCGCAGTTTCCATCATCACCCCGTCCAGAGTCTCCTGGGTGCGAAACACCCGCCAGCCGCTCCAGGCCACCGCAAACACCAGCACAGCCGAGGCAATAATTCCAAGGGTAATGCCCAGCTGGTCCGTCGCGGTGTCAATTGACTTGAGATTCATTTCAAAGTTGCTGATCACAAAGGCCAAAGCCCCAAGCGCCGCAAGCGCCAAAATGGCTGGCACAAATGTCAGGCTCTTGTGGGGCCCTTCATAGAGCCGGTAACCGGCCATCACCATGGCCCCGGCCGCGCCGATCGCGCCGGCCTGGTTCACAGTTGCCACACCCGTGATGATCGAACCGAGCACCAGGAAAATCAGCGTCAGTGGCGGAATGAGTGTCAGGGCCACCGTGCCCCAGAAAGCCCGGTCAAAGCTGCCTTCCACCTTCACGGCTGGCGCCGCCGACGGCTTCAGGAAAGCATAGATCAGGATATAGGCCATATAAATCAGAACCAGCAGGATACCGGGCACGAAAGCCCCCAGAAACATCTCGCCAGCAGATGTGGAAGAGACATCAAAATTCGACGGCATGGACAGCTCGCCCGTGGAGGCTTTGTGCAGCGCCTTGCGCGCGGTGCTGGCTTGGTCTGTGGCGCTGGCAAGCTGGTCGGCCAGAATGATCAGAACAATCGAAGGCGGAATGATCTGCCCAAGGGTGCCCGAGGCCGCAATCGTGCCTGTGGCGAGCGACGGCGAATAATTGTTGCGCAACATCGCAGGCAGGCTGATCAGGCCCATGGCCACAACCGTTGCACCCACAATCCCCGTGGTCGCCGCAAGCAAGGCCCCCACGAAAACCACCGAAATACCAAGCCCGCCCGGCACCGGGCCAAAAAGCTGGGCCATCGTCACCAAGAGGTCTTCGGCAATCTTTGAGCGCTGGAGCATGATCCCCATGAAAATAAACAGCGGAATCGCAATCAGCGTATCGCGTTCCACCTCCCAAAACACACCTCTGAGGTTGGTAACCCCGGCCGAAAGCCACTGCTGCGGCCCGCCCGAATGGAAATAGGCAGCGCTGTCCCCTGCAAAAAGCAGCCCCGTGATGCCCGCCAGTGCGATGGTGATAATCGCAGCCCCCGGCAGAGCAAAGGCCACGGGAAAGCCGGAGCCAAGAGCGCCGGCCATTGTGATAACCAGAACGGCAAGAAAGAATAGTTCCATAGGTGTCGCTCCTCAGTGGCCTGTTGGTGTGACGGTGCGGTGCCCCGGCTCGTCGCGCTTGTCAGCCACCGATTCAAAGAAATAGCTCACAAACTGGATGAGCATTGTGATGGCAAAAATCCCGAGGAAAGCCGCCATCTGGTATTTGATATACATGCCTGTCGGGCCTGACTGGGTGATCTCAAAGTTCATCACCGGCGAATTGATAATGGAGGTCTTGCTGCCAAGCCCGATCCAGATAATCACCCACATGCTCGCCATGCCCAGAAAGATCGACCCGAAGGCGTTGACAAACCCCTTTTTTGTCCGCCCGAAGCCGGCATAGAACACGTCTACCCGCACATGGCCATCGTCAAACAGTGTGTAAGCGCTGGCGAACAGAAAGAGGGCCGCATACCAGTAGCGCACAAGATCGCCCATCATCGCCTGCTCATAAGAGAACACAAACCGCGAAATCACAATCGCCAGCTCTGCCCCGACAATCAGCAGCGCCAGCCAGTGAAAGGCCAGCCCGCGGTGCCAAACGGCGATCAGCGCACCAAGGATCATCAACGGCACATGGACATTGGGCCCAAGGAATTGGGATCGGCCGATATTCACCACCATGTCCTCACTCAGAAAGGCGTTGAAAAGCCCCTCAACCCGCGCCACGGCAATCCCTGCATCGACAAAACCGGTCAGCAGCACAATCCAGAAGCAGGCGCGGATCAAATAGGCGTTAAACCCGTGAACCGTCATCGCATCCCACCGCAGGCTCTGCTCTGGCGTGCGCAACACATAGCCCACACCCGCGCCAACACCCAGCAGGCAGATCAGCAACGGCATCCAGATATCGGCCCCTGACGTGCCTGAAAACACATCTGCAAGGTTCGGAACACCCCAGCCGATGTTGAGAATATTATTGATCAGGAAGGCCGCCAGAAACCCGAGCATTCCCCACCCGAAGCTTCGTGCAAGAGGCGCAGGCGCGCCGCCTGTGCGTGAAATATCAGCAGTGTAAGCCATAAGATCGTGTGCCTCCCCAGAACGGCCTTGGCCTCAAGGGCATTTCGCCCGAAGCACGGCAAGCCGTGAAAAACCTTCATGGTATTAAAAGAGCGGGGCCAGAAGGCCCCGCTCAGCTTTCGCTTTTCTGCGCTTAGATGATGCCAAGCACACGGTTACGCTGGTTGATGAAGGTGCCCTCGAAGTTGGCCATGAATGTGCCATACTCGCGCAGCTTCGCCTGGAAGCTGTCATCAATCCGTGCCGCCAGCTCAGAGTGCGCCCGCGTGTCTTCAAACACTTCCGCCGCGCCCTCACCAAAGGCATCCCAGATATCGTCGTTGAAGGCGCGCACTTTCACACCGTGGTCGTTGACCAGGGTTGTGAGGAACTCACCGTTCTTGGCGATCGCTTCCTCGTGTGAGGCCGCGTGCTCTTCGTTACAGGCAGCTTCGATCACGGCGCGCTCAAAGTCGCTGAGGCCGTCATAGAACGCACGGTTCATCCCAAAGGCAAGACCGCCGCCTGGCTCGTGCATACCGCCAGTGTAGTAATACTGCGCCGCCTCATAGAACTTCATGAAATAGTCGTTATACGGACCAACCCACTCAGTCGCTTCAATAGAACCGGACACGAGGTTTTCATAGATCTGGCTGCCGGGAAGCGAGACTGTGGACGACCCGAGCTTCGTCAACACCTGACCACCAAGGCCCGGCATACGCATCTTCAGGCCCTTGAAGTCATCGGGGCTTTCCATCTCTTTGTTGAACCAGCCACCGGCTTGTGTCCCGGTTGAACCGCAGGCAAGCGCCTTGAGGCCATACTGGCCTGACAGCTCGTCCCAAAGGTCCTGGCCACCACCAAACTTGATCCAGGCGTTCCACTCAGGCGTGCTCATGCCAAACGGCACCGATGTGAAATAGGCAAAACCCGGGTGCTTGCCGGTCCAGTAGTAGTCCGCAGCGATATAAGCTTGGCTGTTGCCCGAAGACACTTCGTCAAAGCTGTCAAACGCGCCCACGCGCTCGCCGGCGGCGAAATATTCTACATTGAAAGCACCATCACCGAGTGTGGCGATACGCTCAGCAAGGCGCTGAGCCGAGGTTCCAAGACCGGGGAAATCCCGTGGCCACGTTGAAACGATGGTAAGCTGCTTGCCACCTTGGGCCAGCGCGGGCGCGGCCAGTGCCGATGCCCCTGCGCCGATTGCAGCGCCTTTTAGAAATTTACGACGATCCATATTCATCCTCCACGTTCGATATGGTTATATTATTGAACAGCCCCAGTCTGCGCCGGGTCCCCTCCAGTGACAATTACTAAGCAAGTCGAACTGGAATACAATGAAAAATTCTGGCGATTGGTAATGTTTGTTTACCAAAACCGGCCCTGATACCGCCTCATGATCTATAATCAAGGCCCTCGGGCCCTCCCAATCCGGCGCCCAGCCTGCCCCCACAGCCCCAAACCACCCAACGCCGCCAGCAAAGGCCGCCAGCAAGGTCACAGGCACGAATCATCGCGCAGTCTTACCCTTCCAGCGCCCAGCGCATCTGCTCTTGGGTTTCCACCGCACAGGGCCTTTGCGCGCGCAGCCGCGCCAGCGCCGCCTCAGGCGCTTCGCCGAGCGCGATCATCAGCCGCAACACCGCCATCCCCGAGCGGCCGCATCCGCCCTTGCAATGCACGATAACACAGCCGCCCGTCTGCAATATGTCGCAGGCCTCAGCGCAGATACGGGTCCAGTCGGCGGCCTGCTCTGCAGCGGGCGTGCCGTAGTCCTGCACGGGCATGTGCACCCAGCGGCTCTGCATGGTGGCCACAGCGTTCCCCATGTCCGACAGCCCCACCACAGCAAGCTCCGCGTCTGTCACCATGGTCACAACAAGGTCTGGTGAGAGCGCGGCAAACTGGGCAAGATCACCGGCCACATCGCCGCCACGCCCCGGCAAGGACGCAATCACCAGCGCCCCTTGCCCCGCTGGCACCTTGCTAAAGTGCAACTTTTTCATCTGCCGCCTCCACGCAAACCCCTGTCATGCAAGACTAGCCGCAATTGCCCCGCCCCGTGAAGCCAACCCGTGAAGCCAGTTCGTAAAGCCAGCCTGAATCACGGTGCCCCCGCGCTTTCATGCGCGCAACCGCTAGACCTCCCCGTCAGGGGCAGTTACCCTTGCAGAGCTTCGAATCCAAGAAGGCACAAAATGAGCGATACCGAAAACAAAGCCTATCAGGTTCTGGCGCGCAAATACCGCCCCGAAACCTTCGCCGACCTCGTCGGCCAGGAGGCAATGGTGCGCACGCTCAAAAATGCCTTCGCCGCCGACCGTATCGCGCAGGCCTTCATCATGACAGGTATTCGCGGCACCGGCAAAACCACGACCGCGCGCATCATCGCCAAGGGCATGAACTGCATCGGCCCCGACGGCACTGGCACACCCACAACCGAGCCTTGCGGTGTCTGCGAGCATTGCGTGGCGATCATGGAAGGCCGCCATGTCGACGTGATGGAAATGGACGCCGCCTCCCGCACAGGCGTGAATGACATCCGCGAAATCATCGACTCCGTCGCCTACCGCGCCGCCTCTGCGCGCTATAAAATCTATATCATCGACGAGGTGCACATGCTCTCCAACAACGCGTTCAACGCGCTGTTGAAAACACTGGAAGAGCCGCCGGCGCATGTGAAGTTCATCTTCGCCACCACCGAAATCCGCAAGGTTCCCGTCACCGTGCTCTCCCGCTGCCAGCGCTTTGATCTGCGCCGCATCGAGCCGGAAGACATGATCGCAATGCTGCGCCGCATTGCCGACTCTGAACAAGCCGAAATCGCCGAGGACGCCCTCGCGCTCATCACCCGCGCCGCCGAAGGCTCTGCGCGCGATGCCACCTCCCTGCTCGATCAGGCCATCAGCCACGGCGCAGGCGAAACAACCGCCGAACAAGTGCGCGCCATGCTGGGCTTGGCCGACAGAGGCAGGGTCATGGACCTCTTTGAAATGGTCATGAAGGGCGACGCCGCAGGCGCGCTCACCGAGCTCTCCGCACAATATGCCGACGGGGCTGATCCGATGGCCGTTCTGCGCGACCTTGCCGAGCTGACCCATTGGGTCAGCGTGGTCAAAATCACGCCAGACGCCGCCAATGATCCTACCATCGGCCCCGACGAGCGCGCCCGCGGCCAAGGCTACGCCGAGGGCCTCGGCCTGCGCGTTCTGGCCCGCATGTGGCAGATGCTTCTCAAGTCGCTCGAAGAGGTCGCCCACGCCCCCAACACCATGATGGCCGCCGAAATGGCAATCATCCGCATGACCCATGTGGCCGATCTGCCCACGCCGGACGAGCTGGTGAAAAAGCTCGCCGATGCCACGCCGCCTCCAAACGGTCCGCCCACAGGCGGCGGCGGCACAGGCACATCCATGAGCCAGGGCGCACAGGCCGTGGCCCGCGCGGGCGGCACAGGCTCCGCTGGCGGAGCAACGGCGCTGGCGCAAAACCCGCTGGAAGCGCTCTCGCGCTACCCCACGTTTGACCATGTCGTCGAGCTGATCCGCGCCAACCGCGATGGCAAGCTCTTAATGGATGTCGAGGCCGGTGTGCGCCTCGTCGCCTACCAGCCGGGCCGCATCACGTTTGAGCCCAGCCCCAAAGCACCGTCCGATCTGGCCAACCGCCTCGGCGCGCGCCTGCAAGGCTGGACAGGCAACCGCTGGGCCATCACGCTGGTCAATGAAGACGGTGCCGACACCATCCAAGAGCGCCGCACCGCCGGCGCGCGCGCCCGCGAGGAAGAGGCCCGCGCGCATCCGCTGGTCTCTGCCGTGTTTGAAGCCTTCCCGACGGCCAAAATCGTCAGCATCCGCAGCGAAGCCGATATCGCCACCGACGCTCTTTCCGAAGCCCTGCCAGAAGTGGAGGAAGAATGGGACCCGTTCGAAGAAGACTGAGCCAAAAGTTGGGCCTCGGCCTTACGCTCTCTGTCCTCGCCAGCCCCGCGCTGGCCGAAGCCTGTGACACGCTCCGCCCGAATTGGAATGGCGCCCCGGCCACGCTCACAAGCGAGGCCGTTGCGCTGTTTCTTGCGCCAGTGCCCTTGTTCCTTCTGGGCGCGCTCGCCGTGGCGGTTCTCTTCCGTCATGCCATGGGCACAGCTCTGGTGGCGCTGCTCTGGTCCTTCTTTATCAGCTTCCTCATCTGGCCCGATGCCACAGGCATCCAGCAAGCCGCCATCGCCGAGGGCTGCATGGCCCAACCCACCTATTTCATAATCGCCTCTGCGGCCCTCTGCTTTGCCGCCGTTGTTTACACCGCCCGCCGCGAGAAAAGGCTCTAGACGTGAGCGACACACGCGACGCCTTCTTTGTCGAGGCGCATCTGGTGCTGATCCGCGACGGCAAGCTGCTCATGCTCTTGCGCCAGAACACCGGCTACATGGACGGCCACTGGGGGCTTGTCGCCGGTCATGTGGACGCGGGCGAAACCTTTCGCCAGGCCATGGCCCGCGAGGCCGCCGAAGAGGCCGGGCTCACCATTGCCCCAGAGGCGCTGCACCTCGCCCACATCATGCACCGCAACTCCGATACAGAGCGCGTCTCGCTCTTCTTCACCACAGAGGCCAATCCCGGCACCCCCCGGAACATGGAACCCGAGAAATGCGCCGCCCTCACCTGGCAGCCGCAAGAGGCTCTGCCCGCGCGCACAATTCCCTACATTCGTGCGGCCCTAACCCAAATCGCGCAGGGCCAGCGCTACTCAGAATTCGGCTGGTCGCTTGCCCCGCGCCCCAATGCCGCCTATCTAAAGACAAAATGACATTCCAAGGAGACAGCAATGCTGAAAGGACTGGGCCAGCTCGGCGATATGGCCGGCATGATGAAAAAAGCACAAGCCATGCAAAAGCAAATGGAAGAGCTGCAAGAGGAACTCCACACCATGTTGGTCACTGGCCAAAGTGGCGCAGGCCTGGTCTCTGCAACCTGCTCTGCCAAAGGCGAGCTCAAAGGCCTCAACATTGATCCCTCCATTTTCAACCCGGATGAAAAAGAAGTCGTGGAAGACCTCATTCTCGCCGCCATCAAGGACGCCCAGACAAAGGCCAGCGAAAAAGCCCAGGAAGAGATGGCCCGGATCACAGAGAGCCTCGGCTTGCCCAAAGACATGAAGCTGCCATTCTAATCCCCTCACCCTTTTTCTTGCCAAAAATATCCCGGGGGGTCTGGGGGGCTGGCCCCCCAGCCCTATCCCAAGCGAAAGCCCGCCATGAGCCACTCCACCCGTGACATCGACGCGCTTATCGAGCTGATGGCCAAACTTCCGGGCCTCGGGCCCCGTTCGGCCCGCCGCGCGGTGCTCCATCTGATCCGCAAGCGCGCGCTGCTGCTCACCCCCCTGGCCGATCTCATGCAAACCGTTGCCGCCACCGCCCGCGAGTGCCTGCGCTGCGGCAATATTGGCACCGCCGAAATTTGCGATATTTGCAGTTCCAACAAACGCGCCAATGGCGAAATCTGCGTCGTTGAAGATGTCGCCGATCTCTGGGCCATGGAGCGCTCCGGTGTCTTCAAGGGGCGCTATCATGTGCTTGGCGGCACGCTGTCAGCGCTCGACAGCGTCGGTCCCGAAGAGCTGCGCATTCCTCAACTTGTCGACCGGCTTGAAAGCGAATCTGTCACCGAGGTGATCCTGGCCGTCGGGGCCACCATCGACGGACAAACCACGGCGCACTATATTGCCGACCAACTTCAGGGGCGCGTCCGCCTCACCTCGCTCGCCCAAGGGGTGCCGATAGGCGGCGAATTAGACTATCTGGACGACGGCACCATCACAGCCGCCCTCAACGCCCGCAAAGACCTCTCCTGAGAGGCCCGGAACGCCAGCTCCGGCATCCTGCCCCTGTAGCCTGCTCCCGTGGCCTGCCCACCTGCAACCTGCCCCCGTAGCTTGCCCCGTAGCTTGCCCCTGCAACCTTACCCTGTAAACGGCAAGAGCCGGCGGCCACATCCGTGCCACCGGCTCTCCGAGCTTGGTATTTGACAGCGCCTTAGCGGGCGGTGTCATCCTCTTCATCCGCGTCGTCGCCATCTGGCAAGTTGAAGAAACTGTCCGCATCGCGCGAGCTGTCATGGCTGTCGCGCTCCGCCTCAAAATCGTTGCCGCTGAGCGAGAATGTCTCAAGCCCCTCGATCGCCGTCGGGATCCGTGGCTCTGCGTCCATACCGAGGCTCTGCTCGGTGCTCACCAACTTGCGGCGCTCGTCATCATTCATCACTTCACCGCTGGCCGCCTTCTTGGCGGCCGCCTTTTGCACCGCCGCGTCCAGCTCAGACTGCTTGCACAGGCCCAGTGCCACAGGATCAATCGGATCAATGTTGGAAATGTTCCAATGGGTGCGCTCGCGGATCGCCTGAATGGTGGGCTTGGTTGTGCCCACAAGCTTGCTGATCTGCCCGTCGGTCAACTCGGGATGAAACTTCACCAACCAGAGAATGGAGGCCGGACGGTCCTGACGCTTGGACAACGGCGTATAACGCGGGCCACGACGCTTCTCTTCGCCCACGGCAGAAGCGTTGAACTTGAGTTTGAGCTTATGGGTGACGCTGGCTTGCGCGGCGTCAATCTCTTCCTGGGTCAGCTGGTTGTTGGCGACCGGATCAAAACCCTTGACGCCCGCAGCCACATCACCATCGGCAATACCTTGGACTTCAAGCTCGTGCAGCCCGACAAAATCGGCAATCTGCTTGAAGCTGATCGTTGTGTTGTCCACGAGCCAGACAGCTGTGGCCTTTGCCATAATCGGTTTGTCAGACATTCTCGCCTCCATCAAAAAACCTGTCCCATACAACTTTGCCCTGCCCTTTGGAGGGGCGAGCCTTTGGAGGGGCCCAGGTTACCGTTGTCGGGGAACTTGAAGGCTATATAGTGACCCCTGAAACATAAGGAAAGAGTGAATGTTGTTGCGGGTTCTGATCGCAGTGTTGCTGCTGACAAGCGCAGCCCATGCCAAAGGCGAGCGCGCAGGGGAGTTTGATTACTACGTTATGGCGCTGTCCTGGTCGCCTAACTGGTGCGCGCTGGAGGGCGCGGCGAAGGGCTCCCCGCAATGCGATGAAGTGCATGGCTGGGTGCTGCACGGCCTCTGGCCGCAATATCACCGCGGCTGGCCCTCCTTCTGCCCGACCCTTGAGCCCAACCCGCCGCGCAGCCTTACCAACACGATGGCCGATATCATGGGCACTTCTGGCCTTGCCTGGTATCAATGGAAGAAACACGGCGTCTGCTCGGGCCTCTCAGCGCGCGCCTATTACGCCCTGTCCCGGAAAGCCTACGAAAGCGTGGTGCGCCCACCGGTCTTTCGCAGGCTCGACAAGACCATCAGGCTCCCGGCCTCGGTGATAGAAGAGGCCTTTCTGAAGGAAAATCCCGCTCTCAGCCGCGATATGATCACCATCACTTGCCGGGCAGGCCACATTCAGGAAGTGCGTATCTGCCTGAGCAAGGAGCTTTCGCCCGTGCCCTGCGGCCGCGATGTCAGCCGCGATTGCACGTTGAAAGATGCGCTGTTTGAACCTGTGGAGTGATCTGGCGGAGCGCCTTCGGCGCACAGGATAGTGTGATGGGGGACGCTGTCCCCCAAACCCCCTGGGATATTTGTGGAAAGAAAAAGGACTAGGCGATTTTGAGGACGATCTTGCCGATATGCGTGCTGCCTTCCATGCGCGCGTGGGCTTTGGCGGCGTCTTCCAAGGCAAATTCCTGATCCATCACCGGGGCAATCGCACCGCTTTCCAACAATGGCCAGACCTGTTTGTGCAGCGCTTCTGCGATTCTTGCTTTGGCTAGATCAGATTGCGGGCGCAGGGTGCTGCCTGTGACAGTGAGCCGGCGCGCCATGACCTGGGCGAAGTTGAGTTCGACTTTTGGCCCCGAGAGAAAGGCAATCTGCACCAAGCGCCCGTCGTCGGCCAGCGCGCGAATGTTGCGCGGGATGTAATCCCCGCCGACCATGTCGAGGATGAGATTTGCCCCACCCTGCGCTTTCAGAATCTCGACAAAATCCTCTGACCGGTAGTTGATCACCCGTTCGGCCCCGAGACTGGCGCAGGCGGCAGCCTTTTCGGCATTGGCGACAGTCGTGAAAACTCTGGCCCCAAAGGCTTTTGCCAACTGGATCGCTGTGGTGCCGATACCTGACGAGCCGCCGTGCACAAGAAAGCGCTCGCCGGCCCTAAGCTCGCCGCGCTGGAACACATTTGTCCAGACGGTAAAGAAGGTTTCGGGCAAGCAGGCGGCCTCCTTGAGGCTCATGCCCTTGGGCACAGGCAGCGCGTGCGCCGCCGGCGTGGTGGCATATTCGGCATAACCGCCGCCGGGCAGCAGCGCGCAGACCTCATCGCCCACCGACCAACCGCTCACGCCCGCACCAAGAGCCGCCACAGTGCCACTGGCCTCAAGCCCCGGCAAATCGCTCGCGCCCTTGGGCGGTGCATAGGCCCCTGCACGCTGCAAGGCATCAGGCCGGTTGACCCCGGCATAGGCCAGTTTGATCAGTATTTCGCCATGGCCCGGCTTGGGCACCTCTCGCTCGGCCAGCTTGAGCACATCGGGCGCGCCCGCCTCGGTTATTTCGATCACACGCATCCTCATGCCTCCTGAATAACTGATCCTACTTCGCGCAGGCTTCGTAGCAACTTAGTGCCCCATATACTGGGAGCAAGGCGAAAAGGAATCAACATGCTGACCCTGTCTCACGGCCTCAATCTGTTGATACTGCTGCCGCTTCTTGCGGCTTTCCTCTTCACGCCAGAGAGTATGACACCAGCCTTCGGCCCCGACACGAACGCGCGGCGCATCCTCGTCTGCCTCTACGCCACAATTGCGGTTGCGAGTATGGTCTCGCTGGCGCTGCTGGCCACAGGCTACACCGAAACAGGGCGGCACATCAGCGTAACGCTCTTTGCGCTACAGATTGTCTACAAAAGCCTCACCGTGCTTTTCATCGGCTTTGGCAGCAGCGTTGTTGTGACAAATGGAGTTGTCGTTTTGGTTCATTCGACCACTTTGCTCACGCTCTACCTAAGCCGTCACACCGTGGCCTAAGCTTCGCGGCGCACACGCCCGCCCGGCATATCGCCCGCAGCTTTCGGTGCGCGCACGGCCCCTGTCACACGGCCCAGAATATCGCCAAATAGCTTGGTCTGCCCCAAAGCATGCTTGGCCTTCTCGATCTTCATCACATCATTGATTCGGCGGTCTAAAAAGGCCCAGGTCGCCTCATGGCCCTCGCTGCCATCACCCAGCCAATAAAGCACTGTAGAGGCATAAACCCCCGAAAGCGTCGCGCGCTTGCTATACCAATTGAGATCCTCGGATGTGTCGCCCAGAGCCTCCCAGACCGCATCACAGGTCTCCCAGATCAGCCGCGCACCATCGGGCGCATAGGCGGGCAGCGCAAAAAGCGTGCTGCCACGGCGCACCAGCTCCTTGTCCTCCACCGCTTCCAGACGGTAGCGCAGCGCAGCCGCAACACGCGCGGAGTAGCGCATCTCCCCCAGCTCTGCCTGCGCCAGTCGCGCGCGCATCCGCGCATCGCCGCGCTTGTGATAGGCCACGGCCAAATCCACCGCGCCGCGCGGGCAAAGCCCTTGCGCCAGCGCCGGCTCGAGTCCACTGTCCGCCACAGCGGCCTCAAAGCTCGCCGCGCTCCAGCCGTCAAAGGGCACATGCGGCAGCACCGCGTCCAGCAATCTGTCTTTCAAATCGGCCATATCCGCCTCCTCTCGCCAGTCTAGACAAAAGCAAGAGCCTTTGCTATACGCGAGCTTCCTGCAAATCCTTGCAACTTCAAACTAGAAAGGTGGTGAAAACCACATGCAGGTTAGTGTTCGCGACAACAATGTCGATCAGGCGCTCCGCGCCCTGAAGAAAAAGCTCCAGCGTGAGGGTGTTTTTCGCGAGATGAAGCTCAAGCAGCATTTCGAGAAACCGTCCGAGAAAAAAGCACGCGAGAAAGCTGAAGCGATCCGCCGTCAGCGCAAGCTGGCACGCAAAAAGCTCCAGCGCGAAGGTATGATGTAAATCATACATTCAGAGCTCTCTGACACGACAAAGACAATGCCCCCGTAGCCAACGCTGCGGGGGTTTTTGCTTTCTGCGCACCTCAAGGGTGCGGTCACGCACAGTCACCCGACAACTTTTACGCTGTTATTCCTGCGTCAAACGGCTACCTTCCCAGCCAAGCAAACAGCAAAGGCCAATGACATGAGCGACACATATGTTCCCCCGAAAGTCTGGACATGGGAAAAGGAAAGCGGCGGCACCTTTGCCGCCATCAACCGCCCCATCGCCGGCGCGACCCACGACAAAGAGCTGCCCGTGGGCAAGCACCCGCTCCAGCTCTATTCGCTGGCCACCCCCAACGGCGTGAAGGTCACGGTGCTGCTGGAAGAGCTGCTCGCCGCGGGCCACACAGATGCGGAGTATGACGCCTGGCTGATCAACATCGGCGAGGGCGACCAGTTCGGCTCCGGCTTTGTGGAGATCAACCCCAACTCCAAAATCCCCGCGCTGATGGATCACTCCGAATCGCCCCCCCGTCGCATGTTTGAAAGCGGCAGCATCCTTCTGCAACTGGCCGAAAAGTTTGATGCCTTCATTCCAAAAGACCCGGCCCTGCGCGGCGAATGCCTCAACTGGCTCTTCTGGCAGATGGGCAGCGCGCCTTACCTCGGCGGCGGCTTCGGCCACTTCTACGCCTATGCGCCCGAAAAATGGGAATACCCGATCAACCGCTTCGCCATGGAAGTCAAACGCCAGCTCGATGTGCTCGACCGCCGCCTGGCCAACAACACCTACCTCACGGGCGAAGACTACACGATCGCCGATATGGCCAACTGGGCGTGGTATGGCCAGCTCGTCTTGGGCCGGCAGTATAACGCCGCCGAGTTCCTCGATGTGACCTCCTACAAAAACGTGCTCCGCTGGGCCGAGGCGATTGATGCGCGCGCGCCGGTCAAGCGCGGCCGTATGGTCAACCGCGCCATGGGCGAGCTCTCAAGCCAGCTGCGCGAGCGCCACGACGCGTCTGATTTCGACACCAAAACCCAAGACAAAATCGAAGCGGCACAAAGCTAAACACACAAAAGACAGACGCATCACCTGTCTTTCTTATTGCCAAAAATATCCCAGGGGGTCTGGGGGACTGGTCCCCCAGTTAAAACCGTGGTCTGGGGGACTGGTCCCCCAGTTAAAACCGTGGTCTGGGGGACTGGTCCCCCAGGCGGTCGGATTGCACGCAGTGCAATTCGAAACCCGATCACCCCCTTAGCATCATCTCCGCCACCTTCTCGGCAATCATGATGGTCGGCGCATTGGTGTTCCCGCTCACAATCTTCGGCATCACGCTCGCGTCCACCACTCTGAGGTTGCCCATCGCCTTCATGCGGCAGGCGGCGTCGAGCGGGGCCGCATCTTCCGTGCCCATCCGCACCGTGCAGGTCGGATGAAAAATCGTCGTGCCAATCTCCCCCGCCGCCGCCACAAGCTCGCCGTCGCTACTGAGGTGTGCGCCGGGCTTCATCTCTTCGGGCTGATAACGCGCCATTGCGGGGGCCGCCATAATCGCGCGCGCCTGGCGGATTGCGGCCACAGCCACCGCGCGGTCACCCTCTGTGCTCAGGTAATTGGGCGCAATCTTCGGCGCGGCTTTCGCATCCGCACTGGCAATCTGCACGCTGCCGCGACTCTCCGGGCGCAGGTTGCACACGCTCGCCGTCATCGCCGGAAAGCTGTGCAAAGGCTGCCCGAAAGCCTCAAGGCTCAAAGGCTGCACATGATACTCAAGGTCCGCCGTCGCCAGATCGGGACGGCTCTTGGCAAAAGCACCCAGCTGGCTCGGGGCCATGCTCATCGGCCCGGAGCGTTTCAGCGCATATTCAAGGCCAATCTTGGCCTTCCCCCAGAGCGAATTGGCCAGCGTATTGAGCGTCTTCGCCCCCGTCAGCTTCCAGGCGCATCTGAGCTGCAAATGGTCTTGCAGGTTCGCGCCCACTTCGGGCAGATCAGCCAATACCTCAACGCCATGTTCCCGCAACAGCGCCGCTGGCCCCAGCCCCGAAAGCTGCAAGATCTGCGGGCTGCCAATCGCCCCCGCGCTCAGCACAACCTCGCCACCGCAACGCGCCACCTCGGTCACACCACCGCGCTCATATTCCACGCCCACACAGCAGCCCTCCTCCACAAGCAGCCGCCGCACATGTGCGCCCGTCACGGTCGCAATCCGCCCCTTGGGTGCGCCGCGCAAAAAGGCCTTGGCGGTGTTCATCCGCCAGCCGCCGCGCTGGTTCACCCGAAAATAGCCAACCCCCTCGTTGTCACCACGGTTGAAGTCCTCCACAGCGGGCAAGCCACGGCTCACCGCCGCATCGCGCCAGTGATCCAGCACCTCCCAGTGCAGCCGTTGCTCCTCCACCCTCCAGGGTCCGCCTGCACCGTGCATCTCGTCAGCCCCTGCGTAATGGTCTTCGGAGCGCTTGAAATAGGGCAAGACATCGTCCCAGCCCCAACCCGTGAGGCCCATCTGCCGCCAGCCGTCATAATCCGCCGCCTGCCCGCGCAGATAGAGCATCCCGTTGATCGAGGAACAGCCGCCCAACACCTTGCCGCGCGGGTAAAGCAGGCTGCGCCCGTTCAGCCCTGCCTCGGCCTCGGTGCGAAAGCACCAGTCCGTGCGCGGGTTGTTGATGCAATAGAGGTAGCCCATCGGGATATGCACCCAATGATAGGTGTCGCGCCCGCCCGCTTCGAGCAGCAAGACCTTGCGCCCCGCATCGGCCAGACGCCGCGCCATGACACAACCCGCGCTCCCCGCACCGATAACGATATGATCAAACTCCACCTGCCGCTGCTCCCCGCCTGCCTCTTGGGCCAGAGGCTAGCGCGTCACCCCGGCCGTGGCAAACCCGCGTTTGCAACCGCTCCGACCTTGCGCAGGTCAGCCATCAACAACACTGCGGCGGCATAGTCCAGCGCCAGATAGCTCCGCCGCTCCCGGGCCACGCGCGCGCCCCGGGCCGCACAGCGCGCGCCCTCGGCAAAAACAACAGCCTCACGCTGCAAGGTAAGCCTGATGTAACTCAAGTGCTTGCAAGGGCGCAGGCAGATGTCCTCGCCGTTCACAAGCGCCAGCGCCGGAACCATCAGGCAGGCCTGGCCACAATAGCTCTGCCCCGCAGGCAACTTCAAAAGCACAGGCTGGCTCTGCGCCACACGCAGCGGCTGCACATTGCCCAGCGCACCGGGGCTGAAAACAACTGGTGCCGCCGCACCGCGCCCCACGCCTTGCCACACATCAAACCCCAGGAGCAGCACAGCGCCCTCAGGGGTCAGAAGCCTGTCGTGGGGCCAAAGCGCATCAACCCGCACATCGCCCATCGCCGTGGCCACACGGGTGCCCGCCTCAAGCCAAGTTGCGCTCGCACCCTCTGGTGCGGGCGCGCGGCCTTGCGTCCAATGCCCGGCGCCCCAGCGCTTAGGCCTCTCAAGGCAAGTGATCATGGGGGCAGTCATAGGGCTTACAGCGCTCGCTTCAGGTGTCTTCGCCCAAGGCTACCGCCACGGCCCTAACAGCGCGTGAAGCCACCACCGCATTCTCATTCAAATTTTAGGCGCCGCGCGCGCTTCAGACAGGCAGGGCTGTTGTCTTGAAAACCGTGCGCAGTGCAAAGCTGCTCTGCATCTGCGCCACACCGGGCAGCCGGGCCAGATGCTGACGGTGAATGCGCGCAAAATCATCGGTGTTTTCCGCCACCACCTTGAGCAGGTAATCTGCCGTTCCCGCCATGAGGTGGCATTCCAGCACATCCGGAATACGCCCCACGGCCTTTTCAAAAGCGTCCAGCACCTCATCTGCCTGTGCCTGTAGGGTAATTTCAACAAAAACCGTGGTCGGAACCCCCATCTTGCGCGCATTGAGCAGCGCCACATAATCGCGTATGTAGCCCTCTTTTTCGAGCCTCTGCACCCGCCTGTGGCAGGCACTGGGGCTCAGGTTTGCGGCTTCGCTCAGGTCTGCATTGCTGATCCGCCCCTTGCGCTGAAGCACTTTCAGAATACGGCGATCGGTCTCATCAAGTGACATTTGTGCAAGTCTCTTCGAATATTTTTGCGTTTATCCGAAGTTTCTCCCGTTTTGTCCACAACAGACGCCTCATTTCTCAAAGCACTTGCGCACAACCTGCGACATTCTGACACAAAGACCTTCATAGCTCAGGGAGAAAGACGCTTATGAAAATCGGTTGCCCCACAGAAATCAAACCCCAAGAGTTCCGCGTCGGCATGACGCCCAACGCCGCAGGCGAAGCCGTCGCGCGCGGCCACGCCGTCGTGGTCCAGGCCGGCGCAGGCCTTGGCGCAGGGTTTTCTGATGAAGACTACACCGCCGCAGGCGCTGTCATCATCGACACAGCCGAAGAGATCTTCGCCACCGCCGATATGATCGTGAAGGTAAAAGAGCCTCAGGCAGGCGAGCGCAAAATGCTGCGCGAGGGCCAGCTGCTCTTTACCTATCTGCACCTCGCCCCCGACCCCGAGCAAACCCATGACTTGCTCGCCTCCGGCTGCACGGCCATCGCCTATGAAACCGTCACCGATGAGCGTGGCGGCCTGCCCCTGCTTGCGCCCATGTCCGAAGTGGCCGGTCGCCTCGCGCCGCAGGTTGGCGCCTGGACATTGCAAAAGGCCAATGGCGGCCGTGGTGTGCTCATGGGGGGCGTGCCCGGTGTTGGCCCGGCCAAGGTTGTCGTCATGGGGGGCGGCGTTGTCGGAACCCACGCCGCCAAGATCGCCGCAGGGATGGGCGCAGATGTCACCGTGCTTGACCGCTCCCTGCCGCGCCTCAAGTATCTTGATGATGTCTTCGGCGGCACGTTCAAAAACCAGTATTCTACCGCCGGTTCCACAGCCGAGCTGATCCGCGATGCCGATATGGTCATCGGCGCAGTGCTCATCCCCGGCGCTGCCGCGCCCAAGCTCATCAGCCGCGCCCAGCTTGGCGATATGAAGCCGGGTGCCGTGCTTGTCGATGTGGCGATCGATCAGGGCGGCTGCTTTGAAACCTCGCGCGCCACAACCCACGCCGACCCGATCTATGACGTGGACGGCATCATGCACTACTGCGTCGCCAACATGCCGGGTGCCGTGGCGCGCACCTCCACAATCGCCCTTGGCAACGCCACCATGCCCTTCATGCTGGCGCTGGCCGACAAGGGCTGGAAGCAGGCCTGCGCCGATGATGCGCATCTGCTCGCCGGCCTCAATGTGCACGCCGGCAAGCTCACCTACTACGCCGTTGGCGAAGCCCTCGGCCTGGATGTGATGTCCCCCCAGCTCGCCATCAAATGACCCTTTGGTGCGCATTCATTGCGCACCTCAATCTCCGTAGGGTGCGCATTCATTGCGCACCTTAGTCCCCGTAGGGTGCGCATTCACTGCGCACCTTAGTCCCCGTAGGGTGCGCATTCACTGCGCACCGCCCCCAACACCCAAGAGCCCGCCCCAGGGCTGTTGGGCGCGTTTCGCCTAAATGGAGTGCCGCACCCTTGCAGCCACCCTTTTAGTGCGACGGAAAGGCGGGAGCGCCCCGTATCAGTCTCGAAACTCAGACTGTGAGGTCCTCCATGTTCTCCCGCCTTTCCCCCTACTGGCTCTGGCTCCTGCTGAGCCTCCCTGCTCTCGCCATCCTCAACAATGTGCTCACCTCGGTTGATCCCAAAGCACTCCAACACGCATTGCACCCATCAGGCGAGTTTTCCGCGCGCTTCATGATTGTCTCGATGATGGCCACACCGCTGGCCATGCTGTTCAAAGGCAAAAGCTTCCCCAGCTGGCTCAAGAAAAACCGCCGCTCTTTCGGTGTGGCGGCTTTCGCCTATGCGGCCTTGCACCTGGGGGTCTATCTCGTCTCGCGTGGCAGCCTTGAGAAAATCCTCAGCCAGGCCACCCATTTCAACATCCTCACAGGCTGGCTTGCCTTTCTCATCTTCCTGCCGCTTGCGGCCACATCTTTTGACGCCGCCGTGCGCGCGCTCGGCCCCCGCTGGAAGACCATGCAGCGCGCCGTCTATGCTGCCGCAGTGCTCACACTGCTGCACTGGGCCGCCAAAGACGGCTGGGAAGGTCTGCCGCCCGCGCTGGTGAATTTCACACCGCTCATCCTGCTGGAAGGCTACCGGATCTGGTATTGGTATATCCGCCCGCGCCCGGCGCGCACGGCCTGAAACACCCAAAGCGCGCACCACGGGTCCAACACCCCGTAGGGTGCGCATTCACTGCGCACCACCCCATCACCAAACCAAAAAACCCCGCGCAATCGCACGGGGCTTTTTAAGGTCAGATTGTGGTAGCGTGAGGTGGACTTGAACCACCGACCCCAGCATTATGAGTGCTGTGCTCTAACCAACTGAGCTATCACGCCAGTCACAACCGGTGCAGGCGAATTAGCCAAGCCTTGCAGCGGAGTCAAACACAAAACTTCCCCAAATGTTCAAATTGCAAGGGGCCTGCTGCAAAAAGCCACCCCTTGCCGTTTGGACAGGCTCCTGTGCGCCTACTTCTTGGCGAGCGCATCGCGGATTTCCGCGAGCAGATCCAGCTCTGTCGGGCCCGCCGGAGCCGCCTCTGCGGGCGCCTCTTCTTCTGCCTTGGCCGCGTCTTTCACCTTGTTCACAGAACGAACCAGCATGAAGACCACAAAGGCAATGATCAGGAAATTGATCACCGCCATAATGAAGCTACCATAGGCAAAGACCGCCGCACCGCTTTCGCGCGCAGCCTCAAGCGAAGCGCCCTCAGCCACAGCGCCAGACAGCACCGCATACATGTTGCTAAAGTCGACACCACCCAAGGCAAGGCCGATAATCGGGTTGATAAGATCGGCCACCAAAGAGCTGACAATCGCCGTGAAGGCGGCGCCGATGATGATCCCGACGGCCATGTCCATCACATTGCCCTTGGCAATAAAGTCCTTAAATTCGTTTAGCATAGGTTTCACTCGTCCCTGATTTACTCTGTTCTCACGCTCATGGCGCAGCACATGTTAACACATTGTGCAAAAAACAGGCAGAATTTTATGGGAAAACAAGGGCCGGCTTCCCCTTAGCCCGGCAACGTGCCAGTGAGCACATAGCGCAGGATCTGCGCCACCTCTTCAGGCTTGCGCGCCACGGCCAGCGCGGCGGCGTCAACCTCTTTCAAGGCGTGGTCATGCTCAGGCTGCTGCAAGATGATCAGGCTCTTGCCCAGCGCGCTCGCATAGCCCGCATCAAAGGCCGCGTTCCACTGCTTGTATTGCGCCCCAAAGCGCACAACCACAACATCCGCCTCACCAATCGCCTTGCGCGTGCGGATGGCGTTCACACTTGCCCCCTTGCGGTCATGCCAAAACTTGTCTGCCTCCGCGCCCAGAATGGCCACACCACAATCGTCAGAGGCCGCATGGTCGGTCACAGGCGCGCTGAAGCGCACATCCAGCCCCTCACAGGCCGCAATGACCTGCTCGCGCCAATCGGTGTGAATTTCGCCGCTCAAATAAACTTTCATTTCGCTATCCTCACTCTAGTTTGCGCGCCACAACATAGCGCGAAATGGCGGGCCAGTTGCCGGCCTCAACCGTCTCAAAGCCCGCGCCGTCGATCAGCCGGTCCACATCCGCAATCCGCCACAGCCCCACCTGTGGCGCTTTGCCGATCCGCTTGAGCAAAGGCAAAATGGCCCGCACCAGAAACCGCTTCCAGCCAAAGGCGCGGTCCGCCAAGCAAGGCGTCTTGCTGATCATCAGCCCACCCGGCGCGAGCAGGGCAAAAATATCGCGCATTAGCCCCTCAGGGTCGGGGGTGAGGTGAAACAGGTTAAACCCCATCACCACATCAAAGCGCTCGTCCCGCTGGGTGCTTTCCTGCGCACTCAGAGCCAGAAAACTCAGGTTGGAAAGCCCCGCCTCTTCCGCCTTCTCGCGCGCAATACGGATCATCTCGCCCGACTGGTCCGTGCCGATATACTGCCCCACCAGCGGCGCAAGGCTCAGCGCGGTTGTCCCCGTGCCGCAGCCCAGCTCCAGCACCCGCATGTCGGGCGCAAGATAGCTCTTGGTGATGGCCAGCGTGTGCTCGTAGTCCTTGACACTGCGCATGGGGCTCTCGGCGTATTTCGGCGCCATCCGGTCCCAGAACTTTTTACTATCCACCATCACTTGCCCCTTCAGGCTTGGCCTAGCCGCGCAGGTTCCCGCCCGTCGCCTTGGTCACTTTCTCGACAATCTTGGCCGCGACAGCCTCGATGTCCTCGTCCTTCAGCGTCTTGTCGATGGGCTGCATCCGCACGGTGATGGCAAGGCTCTTCTTGCCCTCGCCAAGGCTGCCGCCGATAAACTCGTCAAAGACACGCACAGTCTCGATCAGCGCCTTGTCAGCACCAGCCGCCGCGTTGATCAGCGTCAGCGCCTCGACATTGGCATCCACAACAAAGGCAAAGTCCCGCTCCACCGCCTGCAAATCAGAAGCTTGCAGCGCGGGCCGCGTGGCGGACTTGTTGCGCGCTTCGGGCACTTCCTCTGGCCAGATGGTAAAGGCCACGGCTGGCCCCTTCACGCCCATCTCTTTCAGCACCTTGGGGTGCAGCTCGCCAAAAATACCCAAGACTTTCTTTGGCCCGAGGCAAATCTTGCCGTGACGTCCCGGATGCCACCACTGAGGACCATCGCGCAGGATCTGCACCTTGGCAGGCGCGCCGATCGCGCTCAAAACAGCCTCGGCATCGGCCTTGGCGTCAAACACATCCACGTTGCGGCTCTCGCCAAGCACATCCTTTGGCCCCGTCTTGCCCACCAGAAGGCCCGAGACCTGCAAAGCCTGCTCGCCCGGCTCACCGCCGTGGAACACGGGGCCAACCTCAAACAAGGCAAGGTCGGCAAAGCCGCGCGCCTGGTTGCGTGCTGCGGCCTGCAAGAGGCCCACAAGCAGATCGGGCCGCATATGGCTCATCTCGCTTGAAATCGGGTTCTCCAGCCGCGTGGCGTCTTCGCCGCCGCCAAACAATGCCGCGCTTTTCTGGTCCACAAACGAGTAAGTCACACATTCGTTGTAGCCCAGCCCCGCCGCCATACGCCGCGCCGCCTGCTCGCGCTTTTGCAGCGGCAAAAGGATCTGCTTGGGCACACCCGCATCGACCCGCTTCAAAGGCTTGCCGACAAGTTTGGTGAGGCTGGCAATCCGCGCCACCTCTTCCACCAAGTCCGCCTCGCCCAGAACATCAGGCCGCCAGCTCGGAACCTGCGCCATATTGCCCTCAAGCTTGAAGCCCAGCGCCGTCAGCGTCTGGCGCTGCTCGGTCTCGGGAATATCCATGCCCACAAGGCTCTGCACCCGCTTCGCATCAAGCTTGTAAGCGCGGCTCACATCAGGAACCTTGCCCGCAACGGTCACATTGCTCGGCTCGCCACCACAGAGCTCAAGGATCATTGCGGTGGCATCTTCGATCGCTTGCATGTTGTAACCCGGATCAATCCCGCGCTCGTTGCGATAGCGCGCATCCGAGTTGATCTTGAGCGCGCGCCCCGTCATCGCAATCTGCACATGGTCCCAGTAAGCGGCCTCAAGAAACACATCTGTCGTCTCCTCGGTGCAACCCGTTTCCAAGCCGCCCATCACACCGGCAATGCTCTCTATCCCCTTGTCATCCGAAATAACAACCTGCCCGCCGCTGAAGGTATATTCCTTCTCGTCCAAGCCAACGAGCGTGTCACCCGCCTTGGCACGATGCACCCGCAGGTTGCCGCTCACCTTGCCTGCGTCAAACACATGCAAGGGGCGGTTGCGGTCATAGGTGAAATAGTTGGTCACATCGACAAGCTTTGAAATCGGGCGCAGGCCAACCGCCTTCAGCCGCTTTTGCAGCCACTCGGGGCTGGGGCCGTTCTTCACCCCGCGAATGAGACGGCCCGCAAAGACAAAACAGCCGTTGTCCTTAGCATCTTCCTCAATCGTCACGGTGATGGGGCACGGGAACTGCCCGTCAAGGCTCGGGGTGTCCACAGGCTTGAGCTTGCCCAGCCCTCGCGCCGCAAGGTCGCGCGCAATCCCGCGCACGCCCAGCGCATCGGGGCGGTTCGGTGTGATGGCAATCTCGATCACAGGGTCCACCTTCTCAGGCGCGTTCTTCGCCAGCCAGTCGACAAACTTCTCGCCAATCTCGCCGCTGGGCAGCTCGATGATCCCGTCATGCTCGTCGCTAAGCTCAAGCTCGCGCTCGCTCGCCATCATCCCGTGGCTCTCCACCCCGCGGATCTTGCCCACGCTCAGCGTCACATCAATCCCCGGCACATAATCCCCCGGCTTGCACAGCACCACGGTGATGCCCGTGCGCGCATTGGGCGCACCACAAACGATCTGCTTGCTGCCCTCATCGGTCTGCACAGTGCAGACACGCAAACGGTCCGCATCAGGGTGCTGCTCGGCATGAGTCACCTTGGCGAGCGTAAACGCCTTGAGCCGCTCGGCAGGGTTCTCAACCCCTTCCACCTCAAGCCCAAGGTCGGTGAGCGCGTCGCAAATCTCCTCAACGCTGGCCTGCGTGTCGAGATGGTCTTTCAGCCAAGAGAGTGTGAATTTCATTTTTCCGTCCCTTTCGGGGTTATGTTTTTGTCAGGCCGTCTACGGCCAATTTTGCGGCGCGCCCGACACGGGGTGGGTGCGGAACGCGCCCGCCCATGGGGCGGGTCGGGCGCGGCGCGGAGTTGGCACTCCGCGCAATAGCCTAGCGGCTCAACCCCCCATGCAGCGTGGGCTGATCAAGGCTCGCAAAGCCGTAGTGCCTCAGCCAGCGCAGGTCAGAATCAAAGAACGCCCGCAAATCGGGGATGCCGTATTTCAACATGGCGATCCGGTCGATGCCCATGCCAAAGGCAAAGCCCTGCCACTCGTTGGGGTCAATCCCGCCCGCTTGCAGCACCTTGGGGTGCACCATGCCGGAGCCCAGAATCTCCAGCCAGTCGTCGCCTTCACCAACCTTCAAAGTGCCGCCTTCCCATGAGCAGCGAATGTCAACTTCCGCCGATGGCTCCGTGAACGGGAAATGTGACGCACGGAAGCGCAGCTCCACATCGTCCACCTCGAAAAACGCTTTCACAAACTCTTCCAGAACCCACTTGAGGTTGGCCATGGAGATGTCCTTGTCAATCGCCAGCCCCTCAACCTGATGGAACATCGGCGTATGCGTCTGGTCATAATCCGCGCGATACACACCGCCAGGGCAGATCACACGAATAGGCGCGCCGTGCTTTTCCATGGAGCGTATCTGCACAGGAGACGTATGCGTGCGCAACACATGCGGCGGGCGTTCGTCGCCTTCTGCGCGGTGCATATAAAACGTGTCCATCTCCGCACGCGCGGGGTGATGGCTCGGAATGTTCAGCGCATCAAAGTTATACCAATCGGTGTCAATCCGCGGCCCCTCGGCCACGGCAAAGCCCATATCGGCAAAAATCGCGGTGACTTCCTCGGTGACCTGCGAAATCGGGTGAATGCTGCCCTGCCCGCGCAAACGGCTCGGCAGCGTCACATCCAGCCACTCGCTGCGCAAACGCTCATTCAGCGCTGCGTCTTCCAGCCCGGCTTTCTTGGCTGCCAGCGCACTGTTGATCTCGTCTTTCAGCGCGTTGAGCTTGGGGCCGGCCACCTGCCGCTCCTCAGCAGTCATCTTGCCCAGCTCGCGCATCTGAAGGCTCACTTCGCCCTTCTTGCCCACAGCCGCAAGGCGCAGCTCTTCAAGCGTGGCCTCATCCTTGGCGGCGGCAATCGCGCCGATGTATTTGTCTCTCAAATCGTCCATATCATCTACCTGTCTGGCGTCGCGTCTGACCTAGCGCGCCCCGCGCCGTTTCGCAAGGCGCAAGCAATTTCACTCAAAGGGTTAACAAAGGGCACAGAGCTGCCCGATTTGCGCCAAGGCTTTGCCCCGCGACACGCCCAGCTTTTGGGCCTGTTCATCACTGGAGGATCACGCGATGACCAATGCAACCAAACTTCTCGCAGCCACCGCCCTTTTTGTGGCGTCTGGCAGCAGCTTTGCAGAGGCGCAAATGCGCCCCTCTGCCGACTTCAAAGGCCAATGGTTCACCACACATGACGGCTGCTCCTATTCGCGCACCCATGCGCCCGGTTACGGAGTCACCTGGGTTCTCATTCAGAACCCCCATCACATCAACCAACCCGATGTCAGCCGTCACTGCGTAAACATGCTCTAGACGTCCACGCTGTCCAAAGCACCATACGGCCAAAGGCCCGTCTGCGCCCCGCCGCAGGCGGGCAGATTCTTGCTTGCGCGCGCTGGCTGGCATAGGCTCGGCGCAGAAAGGGCCACTTCATGATTGCTTACGTCACCGTCGGGGCCGATGATATCATCCGCGCCAAACAGTTTTACAGCGCGTTTCTGCCAGCGCTCGGCTACGAGCTGACCCAAGGCGCAGAGGGGCTCAGCTATGCGCTGCCCGTTGCCACAGGCGCGCAGCCTGTCTTTCCCGACTTTTATGTAAAACCTACATTTGATGGCCGCCCCGCTACAGCCGGCAACGGCGCCATGGTCGCCTTTGAGGCCAGCACACAGGCGCAGGTCCGTGCGCTGCACGCCGCCGCACTGGGCGCAGGCGGCACAGACGAGGGCCAGCCCGGCTTTCGCGCCGCTTACGGCCCCCGGTTTTATGTGAGCTACCTGCGCGACCCGCAGGGCAACAAACTCGCCATCTTCTCCAGCAACCCCGATGAGCCCGAGCGCGACAGCGAGAGCACGGCTGCGCACGCTGCATTAAGTTAATTTGCCTTAACCTTTGGGGTGTTTGGGCGGTGCACGCAGGGTGCACGCATGGTGCACGCTTTTCACCCCCCCTGTTTTGGGCCTCCCTACCGCCGTTAACCCCAGCGCGCGCTGCCCCTTTGGGCCCAATGAAAAACGCCGCGCTCCTCTCGGAGCACGGCGTCAATTCGTGAGCTTTTCCAGCTTGGCTTAGGCTGCCAGCGCGCTCTGCGCCTGTGCCACGATCGCGCCAAAGGCTTCTGGCTCATGCACAGCAAGATCGGCGAGGACTTTGCGGTCCACTTCAATGCCTGCAAGCGTCAAGCCATTGATAAAGCGCGAATATGTCAGCGCTTCGTCATGTGAGCGCACAGCCGCGTTGATCCGCTGGATCCACAACGCGCGGAAATTGCGCTTACGGTTCTTGCGATCACGGGTTGCATATTGGTTGGCCTTGTCGACCGCCTGGCGCGCCACCTTAAAGGTATTTTTACGGCGGCCATAATATCCTTTGGCTGCCTTGATAACCTTCTTGTGACGTGCGTGTGTTGTGGTTCCGCCTTTTACTCTGGACATATCAAATCCTCCTTAGCGTGCGTATGGCATCATGGACTTGATGATTTTCGCATCAGGTTCAGACAGGATTGTTGTGCCGCGAGCGTCGCGAATGAATTTATTTGTGCGCTTGATCATACCATGCTGCTTGCCGGCCTGCGCAGCTCTGACTTTGCCAGAGGCAGTCATCTTGAACCGCTTTTTGCAGCTCGACTTGGTCTTCATCTTGGGCATTTCCGTCTCCTTGGTTTGGGTCGGTCTATAATGCGCGACTCGGCATGCCACTTCTGGCCGGTCCCGCAGACGAAGGCACCGTTTAGGACGGCTTTGCCCCTATTGCAAGAGGTATTCAGCCCAAATAGCGGGCAAAAACACTGACAATCACATCCGGGATCTCATCCAGAGAATATCCGCCTGCCTTGGAGGTCACCGCCCAGACAACCAGCCCACCCCCAAGCATCACAACAAGCGCAGCGATTCTGGGTGTCCTGTTTTCGGACAGCGCCGAAACCACCGAAGGCACCGCGAAGACACTCAGCACCAAACCCACCACAAGATACAAATCATAGTCCACCGCACGCACCCTTTAATAAACATTTTACAACTTAAAGTTTACTCCGGATCAGATGCAAAAATCAAACGCTGGTCACAGGGTGCAACGCGCAAAATATTGGTCGTCCCAGGAACATTGAAAGGAACGCCCGCTGTCACAACAATCTGGTCTGCCGCGCCAGCATAGCCCGCGTCTTGCGCAGCCCGCGCCGCATTGACAACCGCCTGCTTGAAGCGCTCAAGCTCGCCGGTCATGATACAATGGGTGCCCCAGCTCAGCGCCAGCCGCCGCGCGGTTTCGCGCAGGCTGGTCATCGCAATGATCGGCACCCGAGGCCGCTCGCGCGCCGTCAGCAGTGCCGTTGTGCCGGATTGGGTAAAACAGCAGATCGCTTTGATATCGGTCGTTTCGGCAATTTCACGCGCCGCCGCCACGATCCCATCGGCAACCGACTCGCGTTTGGCCACCCGCGAGGCTTCTATGATGTCGCGGTAAGTCGGATCTGATTCAACCTCAATCGCCACGTTGTTCATGGTGGTCACCGCCTCGACCGGATAGCTGCCCGCAGCTGATTCGGCAGACAACATAATGGCATCGGCCCCCTCGTAGATCGCCGTCGCCACATCGCTCACCTCGGCGCGCGTCGGCATGGGGCTCTCGATCATGCTCTCCAGCATTTGCGTCGCGACAATCACGGGTTTGGCCGCCGCCCGACAACGCCGCACAAGCCGTTTCTGAATCGGCGGAACATTCTGCACAGGCAACTCCACACCAAGATCTCCGCGCGCCACCATGATTCCGTCCGATACGGCCAGGATCTCCTCAAAATGGCTCACGGCTGTCGGCTTCTCGATCTTGGACAGCACAGCCGCCCGCCCGCGGATCAAAGCCTTGGCCTCCTCAACATCCGCCGCGCGCTGCACAAAAGACAGCGCAACCCAGTCCACACCAAGCTCGCAGACAAACTCCAAATCCTTGCGGTCTTTGTCGGAAAGCGCTGCAAGCGGCAGCACCACATCCGGCACATTCACCCCCTTACGGTTGGAAATAATGCCCCCAGTTGTCACAACACAGTTGGCAAAATCCGCGCCACATTCCTCAACCCTCAGGCGTATTTTGCCATCATTGACCAAGAGTGACGTGCCATCCTCTAGCGCCTTGAAAATCTCTGGGTGCGGCAAGCAAACGCGCGCGCTGCTGCCCTCACGGGCCTCCAGATCAAACCGGAAGCGCTGCCCCTCAACCAACTCCTCTTCCCCATTGGCAAACACACCAACCCGCAGCTTTGGCCCCTGCAAATCGGCGAGAATAGCAATCGGGCTATCAAGGTCGCGCTCAATCTCGCGGATAATCTTGTGGCGCGCCCGAATTTCACCATGGTCTCCGTGTGACATGTTCAAGCGAAACACATCCGCTCCGGCCTCATGCAACCCTTTGATCATCTCGTAATCACTCGAGGCTGGCCCCAGTGTGGCCACGATCTTTACATTTCTGAGCCGTCTCATATGGTCTGCCTTTGATGTGTCTATCTGCGCTTAACCGCTTCTCTGTATCGCGCGTCTGTAACGCAGGCACAACAGGGTGCGCAAAGCTAACGAGGAAATTCCGGAAAATGAATTACCAGCCCTACGAGCTGACTGGAGAACACCGCGACGGTCCCTGGGTGATCGCCTGCGACCATGCCACAAACACGGTCCCGCCATTTATCAACGGGGGCAGCTTGGATTTGCCCGCGGGCGACATGACCCGTCATATTGCTTATGACGTGGGGGCCAAGGGTGTTGCACTCAAGCTGGGCGCATTGCTCAACGCCCCCGTGATCTGCACCAACTTCTCCCGCCTGGTGATTGATCCCAACCGCGGAGAGCAAGATCCAACCTTGCTGATGAAGCTGTATGACGGCACGATCATTCCCGCCAACCGCCATGCAGACGCAGCCGAGAAAGAGCGCCGCCTTGAGGCCTGCCACCGGCCCTACCACGCCGCGCTGGCCGCGCTGCTCGACGCCCGCAAAGCGCCCGTGCTCCTCACGCTGCACAGCTTCACACCACAGCTCGCGGGCCGCCCCAAGCGCCCCTGGCATATTGGCGTGCTCCACGCCGATGACACACGCCTGTGTGATCCGCTTCTCGCGCTCTTGCAACAAGACCCATCACTTTGCGTTGGCCGCAACGAGCCCTACGGCGGCCACCTTCCGGGCGACACAATCGACACCCACGCCATCGCCCATGGCCGCCACAACACGCTGGTTGAAATCCGCAATGATCTTATCCAGACTGAAGAGCAACAAAGCGAATGGGCCAAACGCCTTGCGCCCATCTTGCAGGACGCCCTGCGCATCACCTTGAACAACGAGGCATAGTCATGGATGACCAAACACAGATCGAGCTCGAAGCCGCCGCCTTCCGCGCCCTGCGCAAGCACCTGATGGAAGACCGCACCGATGTGCAAAACATCGATATGATGAACCTCGCCGGCTTCTGCCGCAACTGCCTGTCCCGCTGGTATCAGGAGGCCGCAAACGCGCGCGGCATCGATATGTCAAAAGAAGAGGCCCGCGAAATCTACTACGGCATGACAATGGCTGCGTGGAAAGCCAACTATCAGACCGAGGCTAGCCCTGAAAAGCAGGCCGACTTTGAAACCGCCTTTAAAGAAAACGTCACCGATAAGCTTGGGAAATAGGGCGCAATAACCAAAAAGCCCACCCTTCTTTCTTATTGCCCGAAATATCCCGGGGGCCTGGGGGCAGCGCCCCCAGCGGATCGGATTTTGCGAAGCAAAATTCGATCCTTAAAAGCTCTCAGATCGCTTTCTTCAGGCTCTCGTCGAGATAAATTTCCCGAAGCCGCTTCGCCACTGGCCCAGGCGTGCCATTGCCCATCTGAACGCCGTCAATTTCCACAACCGGCATCACAAAAGCACTGGCCGAGGTCGTGAAAGCCTCATCCGCTTCCTTGGCTTCCTCGATGGTAAAGCTGCGTTCTTCCACATCCATCTGTGCCTCTCGCGCCATCCGCAAGATAGCGGCGCGGGTGATCCCGTGCAGGATGTCGTTTGACAAAGCGCGCGTGATAATCTTGTTGCCTTTCACGATATAGGCGTTGTTCGAGGTGCCCTCGGTGACAAACCCGTCCTCGATCATCCAGGCATCATCACAGCCCGCTTTCTTGGCCATCATCTTACCCATCGAGGGGTAAAGCAGCTGCACTGTCTTGATGTCGCGGCGGCCCCAGCGGATGTCCTCGATCGAGATAATCTTGGCACCCTTTTTTGACGCCTCGCTGTGCGCCAGCCCCGGTTTGTTCTGGGTAAACAGCACAAGCGTCGGCTTGGTCGTTTCCGGATCGGGGAAGGCAAAGTCGCGGTCGCCGTCGCTGCCACGGGTGATCTGCAAATAGACCAACCCTTCATCAATTTCGTTCACACGCACAAGCTCGCGGTGAATTTCCAAAAGCTCTTCGCTCGTGCAAGGCGCGCGCATATCCAACTCGCGCAAAGAGCGTTCCAGCCGCACGGCATGCCCTTCAAAGTCGATCAGCTTGCCACCCAGAACGGAGGTCACTTCATAAACCCCGTCAGCCATCAAAAAACCGCGATCAAAGATCGAGATTTGCGCTTCTGTCTCGGGCACATAGGCCCCGTTTACATAAACCGTGCGTGTCATGGCGTGTTCTATCCCCAAAGCTCAGGTGCGGGCGCGTGAACGCCCAATTCGTCAAAATGAAGTGGCGTGGCGCGGTCTTCGGCCAGAAGCAGCGGCCCGTCAAGATCGGTCACTGTCGCACCTTGGGCCACCAGCGTGGCAGGGGCCATGGCGAGCGATGTGCCGACCATACAGCCCACCATCACGCCGTATCCTTGCGCCAGTGCGGCCTCTTTCAGCCGCAAGGCCTCGGTCAGCCCGCCGGTCTTGTCAAGCTTGATGTTCACAATGTCATACTTGCCTTTCAGCTGCGGCAGGCTCGCACAATCATGCGCGCTTTCATCTGCACAAACAGGAACGGGGCGCTCAAGGCCGATCAGCCCTTCGTCGTCGCGCGCCGGCAAGGGCTGCTCCACCAGCGAAACACCAAGGCGCTGCAAATGCGGCACGAGGTCAAGATACACCGCACGGCTCCAGCCCTCGTTGGCGTCGATGATGATCCGCGATTTCGGCGCGCCTTTGCGCACTGCCTCAAGGCGCGGCATATCGTCAGGCGTGCCCAGCTTGATCTTCAGAAGCGGGCGAAAGGCATTCTTCGCCGCCTGCGCCTGCATGTTCTCGGGGGTATCAAGCGAGAGGGTGTAAGCGGTGATCTCGGGTTTGGGCGCGGGCAGACCTGCCAGCTCCCAGGCGCGTTTTCCGGCGGCCTTGGCCTCCATGTCCCACAGAGCACAGTCCACAGCGTTGCGCGCAGCCCCCGCAGGCAACAGATCATAAAGCGCCTCGCGGTCAAACTGCTCTGGCAGCGCCTCGATCTCGGCGGTGACTGACTCCAGCGTTTCGCCATAGCGGGCGTAGGGCACACATTCGCCCCGGCCCTCTTTTGCCCCGGCCTTGATACGCACGGTCAGCACCTTGGCCTCGGTGCGCGAGCCGCGGGAAATGGTGAAGACCTGCGCGAGCTTGAAGCTCTCGGGCGTAACGGAAATTTGCATGGGCTTGGCTTAGCTCATGGCCGCGAGGGCATCAACCAGCTTGCCTGCGCCGTAGCGGTAAGGGTCGGTGGCGGGGAGGCCAAGACTTGTTTCAATATCAGCCAGATAGGCGCGCGCTGCATCATCATCCATGTTTTGGGTGTTGATGGCATAGCCGATCACGTCGCAGGCAGGGTTGCCAACACGGGCAAGTTGCAAAGCCATGTCACGCACGGCTTCGAGGCTTGGCAGCGCATACCCGGGCAAACCGCGCATGTGCTCCCGGGTTGGCTCATGGCACACAACAAGTGCGTCAGGCTGTCCGCCGTGCACAAGCGCCATGGTCACGCCGGAATAGGAAACATGAAAAAGGCTGCCCTGCCCCTCGATAATATCCCAATGCTCCTCGTCGTTGTCAGGTGTGAGCCACTCGATTGATCCGGCCATAAAGTCGGCAATCACGGCATCCAGAGGGACACCGTTTCCAGTGATCAGGATACCTGTTTGCCCGGTGGCGCGGAAAGTTGATTTCATCCCGCGCGCCTGCATTTCCTTATCGATGCAAAGCGCTGTATACATTTTACCAACCGAACAATCGGTGCCCACTGCCAACAAGCGCTTACCAGCGCGCTTCACACCATTGGCAATAGGATATTGCACCTCGGGAACCCGCACGTCATGCAAGCTCTGGCCCGTGGCCTCAGCAACCGCCGCGAGATCGGGCTCATCTCGCAAAAGATTGTGCAGGCCCGAGGCAAGATCAAACCCCTCTTCGAGCGCCATCACCAGTATTTTTTTCCATTCCTGACTGATGATTCCCCCGCGGTTGGCAACACCAATCACCAAAGTTTTTGCTCCGGCAGCTTTTGCTTCTGCCAGAGTCATATCGGCCAAGCCCATATCGGCTTTGCACCCGTCCATGCGAAACTGGCCCACGGCGTTGTCCGGCCGCCAATCTTTGATCCCCTGCGCTACTTTCGCTGCAAGCTGGTCCGGCGCGTCGCCGAGAAAGAGAAGATAAGGTGTCTTGATCATGGAAGTGCCCCCGGTTGCTTTGCGTAAAGTCTAACGCAACAGGGTGAAAGCACTTCTCATTTCATGCCCAAAGCGGCTATTTTTTTCAAAATTCTCCCGGCTTTTACGAAAATTTTCGAAGATTCTTTCGCAATATGGACAAAGCCAGCCCCTCTTACCCCCAACTTGAAGCGCCGCTCGCTCCAAGAAAGAGCCCTTGCAGCCAACGCGGCAATTTTATATCGAAAGGCTCACAAATAACGTAATTTCATTACCTGAAAGGCTCCCGAACATGAGTTTTCGTATTCAACCGCAGGCGGCTGAGCGGCCTAATCGGTGTCAGCTGTTTGGGCCGGGCTCGAACACCAAGCTTTTTGCCAAAATGGCCGCCAGTGCCGCAGATGTGATCAATCTTGATCTCGAAGATTCCGTTGCCCCTTCGGACAAGGATGTCGCGCGGGCGAATGTGATCGAAGCGATCAACACCATCGACTGGGGCAAGAAGTATATCTCCGTGCGGATCAACAGCCTAGACACGCCCTATTGGTATCGTGATGTCGTGGACCTTCTGGAGCAGGCCGGTGAGCGGCTTGACCAGATCATGATCCCGAAGGTGGGCTGCGCCGAAGACGTTTATGCGGTCGATGCGCTTGTCACGGCGATTGAGCGGGCAAAGGGGCGCACAAAGCCCGTTTCCTTCGAAGTGATCATCGAGAGCGCGGCCGGTATCGCCCATGTCGAAGCCATTGCCGCCTCCAGCCCGCGCTTGCAGGCGATGAGCCTTGGTGCTGCCGACTTTGCGGCCTCTATGGGTATGCAAACAACGGGAATCGGCGGCACGCAGGAAAATTACTACATGCTGCGCGAAGGCGAAAAACACTGGTCTGATCCCTGGCATTGGGCACAGGCTGCCATCGTCGCGGCCTGCCGCACCCATGGGGTCTTGCCCGTCGACGGCCCCTTTGGCGATTTCTCTGATGATGAGGGTTATATCGCGCAGGCCAAGCGCTCGGCGACGCTGGGCATGGTCGGGAAATGGGCCATTCACCCCAAGCAGATCGCGCTGGCGAACGCGGTGTTCACCCCCTCGCAGGAGGCTGTGAACGAAGCCCGTGAGATCCTCGCGGCCATGGAACAAGCCAAGGCCAATGGCGAGGGCGCGACGGTCTATAAAGGCCGTCTGGTGGATATTGCCAGCATCAAACAGGCCGAAGTGATTGTGGCTCAAGCAGAGTTGATTGCGGGGCAGTAACGGCGCTCAAGTCGGCTTTTTCGGGCGCCTTCGGGCGCCCGTTAACATTTTCGGACAGACCGATTCGGGGGGGGTGACATGCGTGCACATCCCGTGCACCATGCGTGCACCGCCTGATGCAGTTTTTGAGACATCGCAAAAAACGGCTGTTTGTTAACGCAGCGCGCGTTGTGCAGGTGCAGAACCGGCGGACAAACGCCCATTGATACGAGTCAAGGCAAGCAGCGCTCGGATGATATAGACTCTGTTCATCATTCAGGACTGACAGGAGGGAGGTTCGCTATGACGAAATCCAAAGCCAAGATCAGCCGCAAAAGCGACAGCCAAGCCAAAACGCCGGGCGCTGATGGCACATTGCCCTTCGGGCATATGCTGACCGCTCAGGACGTGATGCTGGAGGCTGCGCAGGAGTTTGCCGCGCGCTGGCTTGCCAGACGGCAGGAGGCGGGCAAGGCACTGGCAACGCTAAGTGCTGCCAAGAGCCCGCTGGAGGCCGTGAGCCTATGGGAGGCAGGTGCCTGGGAAAGGCTCACAGAGGATATCCACGATTGGAGCATTTTCTGCGCCAGATGCACCAACGCTGTGATGCAGGAAGAGGCCGTTGCGGCCGTAACGGTGGCAAACGCCTCCAAACCCGCGCGCCAGCAGCTATACGAGCGCCACGCGACGCCCGTATGAGCCGCCTATTGCTGCGCCGCGGTCGATGCCCCAGTCGGGACTGTCGTAGTTTTCGATCTCGAAAATTACGCTGGCATCGGCGATGGCCGGGTTGCCCATCCATATCCAGACAAGGCCATATTTTTCGTGCACGGGGTAGGCGTGGACATTGGCATTGGAGGGGATACGGCCCGTGCCCGGCGCCCAGACGCATTTGCCTGCGCAATCAAACGTAAGGCCATGGTAGCCGCATTCAACAGTGTCGCCCTTGCGGCGGCCCTTCGAGAGCGGCAGCTTGCGGTGTGAACAGGCATCTTCGATGCGCGATCACCTCGCCGCTTTCGTTGCGGAAGATGGAGATCTTCTCGTCAAGGACCATGATTTGCTTGAGGTCTTGCGCCACCTCGTGATCCCAAGCGGCGACAAACCAGGCGTTTTTCAGAAACATTCTTGAGGTCTTTCGTTAGATCCCAAGGGCTATGCCCTGGCAGGGATGGTGCGCAATGAATGCGCACCCTACGGCAGTTTGACGCCGGGGGGCTTAGTTGCCCAAGATGCCCGGCAGGCGGAGGTTATTTTCACGCGCGCAGGCGAGCGCCTCTTCATAACCTGCATCAGCGTGACGCCAAACACCAGAGGCGGGGTCATTCCACAAGACACGCTCCAGCCGCTTGGCGGACTCGGGTGTGCCATCGGCGCAGATGACCACGCCGGAATGCTGGCTAAAGCCCATGCCGACACCGCCACCATGGTGCAGCGAGACCCATGTTGCGCCGGAGGCGGTGTTGACGAGTGCGTTGAGAAGCGGCCAATCTGAGACCGCATCAGAGCCGTCTTTCATCGCCTCGGTTTCGCGGTTGGGGCTTGCCACAGACCCAGAATCAAGATGATCGCGGCCAATAACGATGGGCGCTTTCAGCTCGCCATTGGCGACCATTTCGTTGAACGCCAGCCCGGCTTTGTGACGGTCGCCAAGACCGATCCAGCAGATGCGCGCGGGCAGGCCCTGAAAGGCGATACGCTCGCGGGCCATATCGAGCCAGTTGTGCAGGTGCGCGTTCTCGGGGAAGAGCTCTTTCATCTTCTGATCGGTTTTGTAGATGTCTTCAGGATCACCCGAGAGGGCCACCCAGCGGAACGGGCCAACGCCACGGCAGAAGAGCGGGCGGATATAGGCGGGCACGAAGCCGGGGAAGGCAAAGGCGTTTTCCAGCCCCTCGTCTTGGGCGACCTGACGGATGTTGTTGCCATAATCGAGCGTCGGGACACCATCGTTCCAGAAATCAACCATTGCCTTGACGTGGACCTTCATAGAGGCGCGGGCGGCTTTTTCGACGGCCTTCGGATCGCTCTCGCGCTTTTCGCGCCACTGGGCCATGCTCCAGCCCTGCGGCAGGTAGCCGTTGAGCGGATCATGCGCACTTGTTTGATCGGTGACGATATCGGGGCGGATGCCGCCCTGTTTCATGCGCGCGTGAATCTCGGCGAAGATATCGGCGGCGTTGCCCAGAAGGCCGACGGACTTGGCCTCGCCTGCGGCGGTCCAGCGGGTGATCATCTCTAGGGCGTCATCGAGCGTTTCGGCTTTCTCATCGAGGTATTTGGTGCGCAGGCGGAAATCGATGCTGTCAGGATTGCACTCCACCGCGAGGCAGCAGGCGCCCGCAAAGACAGCGGCGAGGGGCTGTGCACCGCCCATGCCGCCGAGACCGCCTGTGAGAATCCATTTGCCCTTGAGCGAGCCGCCATAGTGCTGGCGGCCGGCTTCGGCGAAGGTCTCGTAGGTGCCTTGCACGATGCCTTGTGTGCCGATGTAGATCCAGCTGCCAGCCGTCATCTGGCCATACATGGCGAGGCCCTTTTTATCGAGCTCGTTGAAGTGATCCCAATTGGCCCAATGGGGCACGAGATTGGAGTTGGCGATGAGGACGCGGGGGGCGTCCGCATGGGTTTTGACCACGGCAACGGGCTTGCCGGACTGGACGATCAGCGTTTCATCCTCTTCGAGCTGCTTGAGGCTCTCCACGATAATGTCAAAGTCGCGCCATGTGCGCGCGGCGCGGCCGATGCCGCCGTAGACCACCAGCTCATGCGGGTTTTCCGCCACATCGGGGTGCAGGTTGTTCATCAGCATCCGCAGGGGGGCTTCGGTCATCCAGCTTTTGGCTGTGAGCTTGGGGCCCGTGGGCGGGAAGATGTCACGGGCGTTTTTGCGCGGATCGCTCATGGGAGGGCTCCTTTGGGGCTTGGCTTGGAGCTTTGATATTATGTAGCTACATAATAAGTCAACGGAGTTTTCGCCACCCGGGCAGCGCCTGTCAGGCGCGCTCGTCTTTGGGAGAGCCCATAACAACATAGGAGGTGATGGCGCTGACCTGCGGCAGCGTGCCCAGAACGTCTGTGTGAAACGTCTTGTAAGCTGCCAGGCTCGCAGCCTCGACCCGCAGGATATATTCCACTGCGCCGGTAATATTATGACATTCTCGCACCTCGGGCGCATGGCTGATGGCGCGCTCAAACGCCTCCTGCGCAGCCTTGGTGTGCAGGTTCAGCCCAACCAAGACATAGGCTGTAAAGCCTGCGCCCATGGCCTGCGGATCAAGCACGGCACGGTAGCCCTTGATCACGCCGATCCGCTCCAACGTCGCCACGCGGCGCAAGCACGCCGATGGCGAAAGCCCGATGCGCTCGGCAAGCTCCAGATTGCTGATGCGGCCATTGCGGGTAAGCTCGCGCAATATCTTGCGGTCTGTCAGGTCAACTTGTGTCATAAGTTGCAAACTTATCCGCATATTGCTGTATTTTGCAATTTCAAACCGGGATACTTCGGCAATTATTGTGTTCATGTCTTATGATCTTCTCACAGCCCTTGTGCTCTTTGCCTTTGTCTCCTCGGCCACGCCGGGGCCAAACAACATGATGTTGCTCGCATCAGGCGCAAATTTCGGGTTTGTGCGCACCATCCCGCATATGCTGGGAATAGGGCTGGGCTTTGGCTTTATGATCTTTCTTGTCGGGCTGGGGCTCATGCAGGTTTTTGAGAGCCACCCTGCAAGCCGCACTGTCCTGACCGTGGTTTCGGTGATCTATATGGTTTGGCTGGCCTGGAAAATCGCGCATTCCGCTGCGCCCGAGGGCCACAAAGACAGCGGTGCCCCCCTCACCTTCCTTCAGGCCGCGGGATTTCAATGGGTAAACCCGAAAGCCTGGAGCATGGCACTGACAGCCATCACGCTCTACGCGGGCGACCGATCAGTTTGGGCTGTGGGCATTGTCGCGCTGGTGTTTGCGGCGGTGAATATTCCGTCCGTGAGCCTCTGGACTGTTCTGGGCCGCGAAATGCGCCGTTTTCTGACCTCGCCCCAAAGGCTGCGCAGCTTCAACTGGAGCATGGCGGGCCTGTTGCTGCTCTCGCTCTACCCGGTGCTGGCAGGGTAAATCCCAGAGGGTCGGGTTGATCTGCCTCAAGAAACACATTCCAATATCCACATACAATGCAAGGCCTGTATAAAATTGGAGAGTGATATGAGACCCTTGCTGATCGGATCCACCCTGGCGCTGATGCTGGCCCTTCCTGCTGCTGCCCAAGAGGCGCGCGAACTGTCTGCGCCGATCGTCGCGTTTACGCCCGTTATCAAGGCCAATGCTGATGCGCTTGAGCTCAGCACGGCCCAAAGGGCCGACCTGGCCAATTGGCTCGCGACAATGCCCGCAAAACGCAAAGCTCTGGAAGCCGAAGCCCTCGGGGCACGAGCCGCCCTGCGCGCCGCTATCGTGGCTGGCGCGCCGCAGGACGCGCGCAGAGCGCTCGCCGAGAAGATCGGCGCGCTGGAGGCGAAGCTTGTCATGGCCCGCTCAGGTTGCACCGACCATTGGCGCGAGACCCTCACCGAGGCGCAATTTGCCAAAATGCTGGAACTGGCCGCAATGTGATCTCTCAGAGCAAGCGGCGCCCAAGGCGCAAAGCCAGCGCCGCTTGCAGAGATTGCATTTACCCGGCAGAGCCGCCATATACTCGGCCAGACCTGTGCGGAGTGAGACATGACCAATTACCTCGATTTTGAAAAGCCCCTGGCCGAAATTGAAGGCAAAGCCGAAGAGCTGCGCGCCTTGGCCCGCCAGAGCGAGGGAATGGACGTTGAAACTGAAGCAAAGGCGCTGGATAAAAAGGCCGCCGATATGCTGGTCGCCATGTATAAAGACCTGACACCCTGGCGCAAATGCCAGGTCGCGCGCCACCCCGACCGGCCCCACTGCTCAGATTATATCCAGGCGCTCTTTACCGAATATACGCCGCTGGCCGGTGACCGAAACTTCGCAGATGATGCCGCCGTCATGGGCGGTCTGGCTCGATTTCAGGGTCAACCCGTCATGGTGATCGGCCATGAAAAAGGCAACGACACGAAAGGCCGCATCAAGCATAATTTCGGCATGGCGCGCCCCGAGGGCTACCGCAAGGCCGTCAGGCTGATCGAAATGGCGGGCAAGTTCGGCTTGCCTGTGGTGACACTGATCGACACGGCTGGCGCCTACCCCGGCAAAGGCGCAGAAGAACGCGGACAAAGCGAAGCCATTGCCCGCTCTACCGAGGCCTGCTTGCAAGCCTGCGTGCCGCTGATTTCAGTGATCATCGGCGAAGGCGGATCTGGCGGCGCGGTGGCCTTTGCCACGGGCGACAGGGTCGCCATGCTTGAACATTCCATCTACTCGGTGATCACCCCGGAAGGCTGTGCCTCGATCCTTTGGAAAGACGCGGAAAAAATGCGCGAAGCCGCAGAAGCCCTGCGCCTGACAGCGAGTGACCTCACGCAGCTTGGTGTGGTGGACCGGGTGATCAAAGAACCGCTGGGCGGCGCGCACCGCGACAAGGCGGCCACCATTAAGGCCGTGAAAGCCGCGCTGGCAGAGATGCTCAAGGAGCTGACCGGCAAAAGCGGAAAGAAGCTGATCGCCGAGCGGCGCAAGAAATATATCGACCTCGGCTCCAAGGGCCTTGCCGCCTGATCGCTGCACAGGCTGGGCCCGCCTCTTTTTCTTGCCAGAAATATCCCAGGGGGTTTGGGGGACTGGTCCCCCAAGGGATCGGATGGCCCGCAGGGCCATTCGAAATCGGCGAAAGATAGCTCGAATTTGCTGCGCAAATCCGATCCGGCGGGGGCCAGCCCCCGCACCCCCGAGGTATTTTTGACCAGAAGAAGCAGGGCGCGCACCGGGCTTGAGTCAGCTTGCCAGCAGCTTGAGGCCTTGGGTCACATCCGAGCGCACGGCAAGACGCAGGCCCGGTTCATCGCCCGCGCGCAGGGCCGCAACGATCGCGCGGTGAAATTGTGGCAGCTCGGTGCGTTGAAGGCGGCCATAAAGTGCTCGCATGGTAGGGCCAAGCTGAAGCCAGACCGTTTCGCACATGGCCAGCATCGCCGGAGCTTGGGCGCGCAAGTAGAGTGTGCGGTGGAATTCAAGATTGGTGCGGATATAGGCCACAGCGTCTTTATGGGCGATCGCTTCGGCGATGGTCCCATTGATGGTTTGCAGGCGCTCGATCAGCGCCATATGCGCACGCGGCAGCGCACGGCTGGCCAGCTCCACTTCAAGGAGCGCGCGCAGGGCGGCGAGCTCTTCGATGCGCTCGTTGGAGAGCTCAGGCGTGGCGACCCGGCCTGAGGAGGACATGAACAGCGCGCCCTCGGCCACGAGGCGCTGCACAGCCTCGCGCGCGGGGGTCATGGAGACATCAAATTCCCGCCCGATGCCGCGCAGGGTGAGCGCATGGGCGGGGGGCAGCTCGCCGTGCATGATACGGGTGCGCAACCCGCGATAGACTTTATCATGGGCTGAGGAGACATTCTCGCTGCGCGGGCTGACGAGCGGCGGCACAGGTTTGTGCGCGGGGGGGGGAGATTGGTCTTGCATCGGTTTTTGTGATCACAAAAACAGCTCTCTGTCAATGCTAGCGTTTTCCTGTTCAGCCTGCGAAGCGGTATTTGTGCAGCTCAGCGCCGTGGTGGCGCAGCCATTCGCGCGCGGAGCGGTAGGGGCCATAGAGCTCTTGCACACGGGCCCAAAAGGCTGCGGAATGGTTCATCTCGGCCAGGTGGGCAACTTCATGGGCGGCGACATAGCGCAGGATGTCAGGCGGGGCCATGACGAGCCTCCAGGAATACATCAGCGCACCTTTTGAGCTGCACGACCCCCAGCGTGAGCGGGTGTCGCGCAGGCTGAGGCTTGTGAAGGGGCGCCCGAGGAGGGCTGCATAATGATCGGAGGCGGCAGTCAGCCGATCGCGGGCGGCCTCCTTGAGAAACGCGGCCACCCGCGCGCCAGCGGCCTCGGGCCTGCCCGGCACCTCCAAGCCCTCTGCGACGAGACGGGGGCGGCGGCCCTGCCCCGGCAAAATGCGAATCATCTGGTCTTCTAGTGGCAAGAGGCTGCCAAGGCCTACGGGTTTCTCGGCATCAAAGCGGGCCACATGGCTGCGCAGCCAGGTGGCTTTTTCACGGATAAACCCGGTGGCTTCGGCCTCTGAGGCATGGTGCGGCAGGGTCAGGGTCACGCGCCCGTCAAGTTGAGAGACCCGCAAAGACAGCCGTTTGGCCTGTGCAGACCGCTTGAGATGCACTTCCACGCGCGTGACCCCGGGCGCATCGCTCTCCAGAACAAATTTGTTCATTCGGTTTTTCCTCGCTCTACACGCCTATGGCGGGGGGGCTTTGGGCGAAAGGCTTTGACACCCTGCCCGCGTTATGGCAGTTGGCGCGGATCACCGACAAGACCTGAATTGAAAGAGGTAATCCATGCCAAAGGAAGAATGGGGCATCAAACGGCTATGCCCAACCACTGGCAAGCGGTTTTACGACCTGAACAAGACCCCTTGTATCAGCCCTTACACGGGCGAGGTTGTCGAGTTTGACAACAACAAGAAGAGCCTTATTGCGGCGGATCAGGAAGATGCCGTGACGCTGAAGGCCAAAGAAGCGGAAGACGATCTTGAAGTCGATGTGCTTGAAGATGATGTTGACGTGGATCTCGACGACGATGATGTGCTGGAAGACGACGAGGATGATGACAACGTCTCGCTCGACGATCTGGCCGATGTTGCCGCCGAAGGCACAGACGACGACTGATTTTTCAGTCCGGAAGGCACGTTGGGGCGGATTTGGGCTTGATCCTGCCCGCCCCATTGAATAAGACCCGCGCAGTCACTGTTGTGACCCTTGGTTTTGGGGCATTAGCTCAGCTGGGAGAGCGCCTGCATGGCATGCAGGAGGTCAGCGGTTCGATCCCGCTATGCTCCACCAAAACCCTTTGTCTTCCAAAGAACTCCCAGCACCTGATGGCACGCGCAGGCGCTGACTTTACGCACCCAAGGGTGACGAGAAGTCAGAGCTTTGATCCGGCTATCTGCCGAGCATGGCTCTTGGCGGCTGTGGCCTAGGAGGTGAAAAGCCCGGCGTAGTCTTCGCGTAGGGTTTTCTTTTGAACTTTGCCCATGGTGTTGCGCGGGAGCTCGGGCAGAAGAATCAACTTCTGGGGATGTTTGAAGCGGGCCAGCGCTTGGGCGATATTGGCCTTGATGGCCTCGACATCGGGGGTGGTGCCCGGTTGCGGCACCAGAATCCCCACAACGGTTTCGCCAAAATCGGGGTGGGGCACGCCGATCACGGCGCTTTCCAGAACATCGTCCTGTGCATCGAGCAGAAGTTCGATCTCTTTGGGGTAAATGTTGTAGCCCCCTGAAATGATCAGGTCTTTGTTGCGCCCGACAATGCTGACATAGCCGTCGGCATCTATCTGGCCCAGGTCACCGGTGATGAAAAAACCGTCATCGCGCAGCTCTTCGGCGGTTTTCTCCGGCATCTTCCAGTAGCCTTTGAAGACATTCGGGCCGCGCACTTCGATCTGGCCGATCTCGCCCTGTGGCAGGCTCTCACCTGTGGTGCTGTCGGTGATTTTCAGCTCAACGCCTGCAAGCGGCAGGCCGACTGTTCCGGCGCGGCGGGGGCCGTCGTAGGGGTTGGAGGTGTTCATGTTGGTTTCGGTCATCCCGTAGCGTTCCAGAATGCCGTGGCCCGTGCGCGCTTCAAACTGAACATGGGTTTCGGCCAGCAACGGCGCGCTACCAGACACAAAAAGCCGCATATGCGCCACCAGATCCCGATCAAAGCGGGCATCCTCCAAAAGGCGGGTGTAGAAGGTGGGGACACCCATCAAGGTGCTGGCACGGGGCAAATTCTCGATCATGGCATCAAGGTTGAACGCGGGCAGGAATATCATCTGGCCGCCGGCCAACAGGGTAATGTTTGTGGCCACAAAAAGCCCGTGCGTGTGAAAGATCGGCAAGGCGTGCAAGAGCACATCCGCAGCTGTGAAGCGCCAGGCGTCTTTCAGCACCTCTGCGTTGGACAAGAGGTTGCCTTGTGTGAGCATGGCCCCCTTTGAGCGCCCGGTTGTGCCCGATGTATAGAGAAAGGCTGCCAGGTCATCCTCCTGGCGCGCCACCGTGGCAAAGCTGCGCGGCTGGCTGCGGGCCTTATCGGCAAAAGAGCCTGTGCCCTGTGCGCTCAGGCTTTCCAGCTGTGCGCCAGCCATGGCCGCAACGGGCGCAAGGACCTCGGTTTTCGTCGGATCGCAGAGCAGGATCTCGGCGCCGCTGTTTTGCACAAAATAGGCCAGCTCATCGGCGGTGTAAGCGGTGTTGAGTGGCAGAAAAATGAGCCCTGCCTGCGCGCAGGCGGCATAGACAGCCAGCGCCTCGGGGGATTTGGCGAGCTGCACCGCGACGCGGCTGCCCGGGGTCAGGCCCAGCTCGGTGAGCAAACCGGCATATTGCGCCGCTTGCTCCAGAAACGCTGCATAGGTGACAACCCCACCATCGGGAAGCTGCAAGAACACCGCCGCACTTTGCGCGTGCTTGCCAAAAAGGGTGTCATAGAGCGGGTTGGCCATGGTGCTGATCCTCGGGCTTGGGCGGTGCTATGTGCTGTGGCACCGCGATTTGCAGCTTGTTGTCTACAGCCACGCCGCCCCTGTCAACAGCCACGACCCGCACCTAAGGGTCCTTGCGCTAGAGCGCGCCGCGCAGGTTCCAGAGCTCGGGGAAAAGCTCGACCTCCAGCATCTTACGCAGGTATTGGACACCACTTGTGCCGCCTGTGCCGCGCTTGAAGCCTATGATCCGCTCAACGGTTGTGACGTGGTTAAAGCGCCAGCGGCGGAAGTAATCCTCCAGATCGACCAGCTTTTCAGCCAGCTCGTAGAGCGACCAATACTTTGATGGGTCTTGGTAGACCTTGAGCCACGCAGCCTCCACGGCCGCGTCGGCCTTGTGCGGCGCGCGCAGGCGGAAGACCTCGGGGGCGAAGCTTGCGCCTGTTTCGGCGGCGAGATTGTGCAATGCAACATGATAAAGCGAGGGGCGGGCCAGCTCTTTTTCCAAGAGCTGGTGCAGCTCCGGGCGGTGCTCGTGCACTTTCATCAAGTTTTCGTTGCGGTTGCCGAGCACATATTCGACGAGCCGGTATTGGTGCGACTGAAAGCCCGAAGAGCGGCCCAGCGTTTCGCGGAATGTGGTGTAGTCAGACGGGGTCATGGTGCGCAGAACGTCCCATGCGGAGTTGAGCTGGTCAAAGATACGGCTGAGGCGCGCGCACATTTTGAATGCGGGGTCATAACTCCCCTTCTCCAGCAGCGCGCGGGCAGCGGAGGCCTCGTGCAGCGCGAGCTTCATCCAGAGTTCGCTTGTCTGATGCTGGATGATGAAGAGCATCTCGTCATGGGCCGTCGAGAGCGGCGTTTGCGCACTCAGGATCGCGTCCATGTGCAGGTAATCGCCATAGCTCATGTCGCGGGCGAAAGACATTTGCGCACCGTCTGTCTCGGGGTTGTAGCTGTCGCTCATGTTCTGGCTCTCCGGGTTTGAGGCAAGCGTATTTCTGCGGCGCAACAATTTCAAGCTTAAAGGTTTAGGCTTGAAATATATAGACACCTGCGCGAAGCTTGGTCGGAACGGACACGGAATCGGGGAGATGTCATGCGTGTAGCCTGTTTGGGAGGCGGCCCTGCGGGGCTTTACTTCGCGATCTCCATGAAGCTGCGCGACCCCGCGCATGAGGTTGTCGTCTTCGAGCGCAACAAGGCGGATGACACTTTTGGCTGGGGCGTTGTCCTCTCAGATGATGCGCTGTCAAACATGCAAGAAAATGACCCGCAATCGGCCGAGGCGATCCGCGCGAATTTTGCCTATTGGGACGATATCGCCGTGGTGCAGGACGGCGTGCGCACGGTTTCGGGCGGACATGGCTTTGCCGGGATCGGCCGCAAGAAAATGCTGCTTTTGCTCCAGGAGCGCGCGCGGGAGCTGGGCGTGGACATGCGCTTTGAAAGCGTGGTCGGCCCTGTGGAGGACTACAAGGACGACTATGATATTGTGGTGGCTTGCGATGGCATCAACTCGGCGGTGCGCACGGCCTGGGCCGCGCATTTCAAGCCCGATATTGACATCCGCCAGTGCAAGTTTGTCTGGCTGGGCACGCATCAGAAGTTTGACGATGCCTTCACCTTCATTTTCGAGAAGACAGAGCACGGCTGGGTCTGGGTCCATGCCTATCAGTTTGATGAAGATACGGCGACTATGATTGTCGAGTGTCAGCAGGACACATGGGACAAGTTCAGCTTTGAAGGCATGAGCAAGGAAGAGATCATCGCCACTTGCGAGACGATTTTTGCGGCGCATCTGGGCGGGCACAAGCTTATGTCCAACGCCGACCATTTGCGCGGCTCGGCTGTGTTTATGAACTTCCCACGGGTGCTGTGTGAAAAGTGGCATCACGAGAATGTCGTGCTTTTGGGCGATGCTTCGGCGACGGCGCATTTCTCCATCGGCTCCGGCTCGCGGCTGGCGTTTGACTCAGCGATTGCGCTGGCACAACTGCTCCATGAAGAGGACGATATGGAGCGCGCCTTTGCGCGCTATCAGAGCGAGCGGCGGCTGGAGGTTTTGAAGCTGCAATCGGCGGCGCGCAACTCGCTGGAGTGGTTTGAGGAAGTCGAGCGCTACCTTGATATGCACCCGGTGCAGTTCAACTACTCCTTGCTCACCCGCAGCCAGCGGATCAGCCACGAAAACCTGCGCCTGCGCGACCCTGACTGGCTGGCGAGCGCGGAAAAATGGTTTCAGACTCAGGCGGGCGCGCCGGCGGATGCGCCTGCGCGCGCGCCGATGTTTGCGCCCTTTCAGTTGCGTGACATGCGGCTTGCGAACCGGATCGTGGTGAGCCCGATGGCGCAGTATAAGGCAGAAGACGGCTGCCCGACCGACTGGCATTTTGTGCATTACGCCGAGCGCGCCAAGGGCGGTGCGGGGTTGGTCTTTACCGAGATGACCTGTGTGAGCGCTGAAGGGCGGATTACCCCCGGCTGCCCCGGGCTTTATGCGCCCGAGCATGAGGCCGCTTGGAAGCGGCTCGTGGAGTTTGTGCACGCGGAGACGGAGGCAAAGATCTGCTGCCAGATCGGCCATTCGGGGCGCAAGGGCTCCACACGGATCGGCTGGGAGGGGATGGATGCACCGCTGACAAGCGGCAACTGGGAGACGATGAGCGCCTCAGCTGTGGCTTGGTCCGCCCAGAACGCTGTGCCCCGCGAGATCAGCCGCGCTGAGATGGACAGGGTGCGGGACGAGTTTGTGCGCGCCGCGGAAATGGCTGCGCGCGCCGGGTTTGACATGATCGAGCTGCACGCGGCGCATGGGTATCTGCTGTCGTCGTTCATTTCACCCGCTTCGAACTTGCGGACAGATGCGTATGGCGGCAGCCTTGAGAACAGGATGCGCTATCCTTTGGAAGTCTTTGCGGCAATGCGGGCTGTTTGGCCTGCGGGCAAGCCAATGTCGGCGCGGATTTCGGCCAATGACTGGCTGGGCGAAGACGGCGTGACGCCTGACGAGGCGGTCAAGATTGCGGCCATGTTCGGCGCGGCCGGAGCGGATTTGATTGATGTCTCGGCAGGGCAAACGAGCGTTGCGGCGCGGCCTGTTTACGGGCGCATGTTTCAGACACCGTTTTCCGACCGTATCCGCAACGAAGCGGGACTAAAGACCATGGCTGTGGGCAATATCTATGAGGCGGACCATGCCAATTCGATCCTCATGGCGGGGCGGGCTGACCTTGTCGCCCTTGGGCGCCCGCATCTGGCAGACCCCTACTGGGCGCTGCATGAGGCGGCCAAGATCGGCGACCGCGCCGCAAACTGGCCCCTGCCCTATGATGCGGGGCGCGAACAGCTTTGGCGGCTGGCAGACAGGGAGGCCGAAAAGGTGGGCAAGATATGAGACGGGTTCTGGTGACAGGGGGCGGATCGGGGATCGGCCGTGCGATTGCGCAAGCCTTTGCCAAGGCGGGCGAGGATGTGACCATCACCGGCCGGCGAGAAGACGCGCTGAAGGAGACGGACGGTGGCCGGGGGATGCGCTGTGTAACGGCGGATATCACGGATGAGAGCGCTGTTAAGGCGTTGTTTGAGACACCCTTTGATGTGGTTGTGGCCAATGCGGGGATGGGGCGCGCCGCGCCGCTGACCGAGGTGAGCCTTGAGGAGTGGAACGAGACGCTGGCTGTGAACCTGACAGGCACGTTTCTGACCTTTCGCGAGGCGCTGCGGCAGATGCCAGAAGGCGGGCGGCTGATTGCGATTGCCTCGACGCAAGCGTTGCGCGGAGGCGCGAGGGTTTCGGCTTATTCTGCGTCAAAGCATGGCGTTTTGGGGCTGGTGCGCTCGGTGGCGCAGGAGGTGGCGAAGAAGGGCATCACCTGCAACGCAATATGCCCCGGGTTTGTTGACACGCCAATGGCGGAAGGCGCTGTGCAGAGTGTGATGGCGGCGCGCGGGATTGAAAGGGCTGCGGCGCAAAAACTGATCGTTGCGAGCAACCCTATCGGACGGATGATCGCCACCGAGGAGGTGGCGAGCGCGGCGCTGTATCTGGCCTCTGAAGGCGCGGCCATGGTGAACGGCCATGCGCTGAGTGTTTCGGGGGGCGAGATATGAGTGCGGCGAGCAAAGCGCGCCTTCGGCTCTGGCTGCGGCTTTTGAAGGCGTCCAAGCTGATAGAAAGCGAATTGCGCGAGCGGATGCGGCGCGATCTGGACACGACCCTGCCACGCTTTGATGTGATGGCTGCGCTGAGCCGCAACCCTGAGGGGCTGAAGATGTCGCAGCTCTCGGGTGTGCTCAGGGTTTCAAACGGGAATGTCACCGGGATTGTCGAGCGGCTTGTCGAAGACGGGATCGTGCAGCGCGAGGCTGTGGCGGGCGACAGGCGGGCGTTTCTTGTGAAACTCACCGAGGCGGGGCGGGGCGAATTTGGCCGCCAAGCGGACGCACATGAAGGCTGGATTGACGGGCTTTTGAGCGATGTAGAGACTGAGCGCGCCGAGCGACTGGCCACGCTTCTGGCCGAGGTGGCGGCGCATTTGGAAGAGGAAAAGCGATGAGAACCGATGTGAAGCACTTTCGCTGTGATGTGAAAGACGGGGTGGCGACCGTGGCGCTTGACCGCCCCGAGCGCAAGAACCCGCTGACCTTTGAGAGCTATGCCGAGCTGCGCGACTGGTTTCGCGACCTTGTTTATGACGAGGAGGTGAAGGCTGTTGTCTTTGCCTCCAATGGCGGCAATTTCTCCTCTGGTGGCGATGTGCATGACATCATCGGGCCGCTCACGAAGATGAGCATGAAGGAGCTTTTGAACTTCACCCGTATGACGGGCGATCTTGTGAAGGCGATTGTGAATTGTGGGCGGCCTGTAATTGCGGCGATTGACGGGGTCTGTGTGGGCGCGGGAGCGATTATTGCGATGGCGTCGGACCTGCGTATTGCCACGCCTGAGGCCAAGGTTGCCTTTCTCTTCACCCGCGTGGGGCTTGCGGGATGTGACATGGGCGCTTGTGCGATACTCCCGAGGATTATCGGCCAGGGGCGCGCGGCAGAGTTATTGTATACGGGGCGCAGCATGAGCGCCGAGGAGGGCCACGCCTGGGGCTTTCACAACAAGCTCGTTGCGGCGGAGGCGCTCGCGACAGAGGCGCAAGACTGGGCCGCGCGGCTCGCCGCCGGGCCGGGCTTTGGCCACATGATGACCAAGACGATGTTGGCGCAGGAATGGTCCATGTCGATCGAGCAGGCAATTGAGGCGGAGGCGCAGGCACAGGCGATATGTATGCAGACGGGTGATTTTGAGCGGGCATATAAGGCGTTTGTGGCCAAGGAACGCCCTGTATTTGAAGGGGATTGAGCGTGGCAACTGTGGGAGCCTGCGGCGCAGGTATTTTTGACCAGAAGAAGCAGGGGGCGCGCGCAGATGGCAGACCGTAGCTTTCTGGACTGGCCGTTTTTTGAAGCCTGCCACAAAAAGCTTGTCGAGGCGCTTGACGATTGGGCAAGCTCCGAGCTTGGCGGGATTGACCATGGCGATGTGGATGTGGCCTGCCGGGAGCTTGTGCGCCGCCTTGGCGAGGGCGGCTGGCTGAAGCACTCTGGCGCAGAGGGCGAAGAACGGCTCGATGTGCGCTCGCTCTGCCTTATCCGTGAGACGCTGGCGCGCCATGATGGCTTGGCGGACTTTGCCTTTGCGATGCAGGGGCTTGGCACGGGGGCGATCAGCCTCTTTGGCAGTGCCGCGCAGCAGGCCGAATGGCTGTCGCTCACGCGCAATGGCAAGGCGATAGCGGCCTTTGCCTTGACAGAGCCACAGTCGGGCTCGGATGTGGCCAACGCGACGATGACGGCTGTGGAAGATGGCGACAGCTTTGTCTTGAACGGCGAGAAAACCTGGATTTCAAACGGCGGGATCGCCGATGTTTACACGCTCTTTGCCCGCACCGGCGAGGCGGAGGGCGCGAAGGGGCTGAGCGCCTTTGTCGTGCCTGCGGGGATTGCCGGATTTGATGTCACCGAGCGGTTGCAGGTGATGGCACCGCATCCGCTGGCGACACTTCGTTTTAATGATTGTCGCATTCCCAAGAGCGCGTTGATTGGCGCGCGCGGGGCGGGCTTCAAGATTGCCATGTCGGTGCTGGATGTGTTCCGCGCAACCGTTGCGGCTGCCGCGCTCGGCTTTGCGCGCAGGGCTTTGGACGAGGCTCTGGCACGGGTAGGCACGCGGCAGGTGCAAGGCGCGCCGCTGTTTGATTTGCAGATGGTGCAGGGACATATCGCGGATATGGCCGTGGATATAGACGCAAGTGCGCTGCTGATTTACCGCGCGGCCTGGGCCAAGGACAGCGGCGCGGCGCGGGTGACCCGCGAAGCGGCGATGGCCAAGCTTTTCTCCACCGATCAGGCGCAGCTGGTGATTGACCGTTCGGTGCAGCTGCACGGCGGCGACGGTGTGCGCCACGGCCAGAAGGTGGAAGAGCTTTACCGCGATATCCGCGCCCTCAGGATTTATGAAGGCGCGAGCGATGTGCAGCGCGTTGTGATTGCGCGGCAAACGATGGGAGACTTTCTGGGAGGGACGTGATGTTATCAGTTTCGGCACATGAGGATACATTCGCGCGCGACAACCTGCCCGCGCCCGAGCTTTGGCCCGATTTCAAGCTGACAAGGTTTGACTACCCGGAGCGGCTCAATGCGGGCTATGAGCTGACCGATGCGATGGTGGCCAAGGGCTTTGGCGACCATACCGCGCTGATCGGCAACGGGCGGCAGCGCACTTACAAGGAGCTGACGGACTGGACCAACCGACTCGCTCATGTGCTTGTGGAGGAGCTGGGGGTGCGGCCCGGCAACCGCGTGCTCATCCGCTCGGCCAACAACCCCGCGATGGTGGCCTGCTGGCTGGCGGCCACGAAGGCGGGGGCGGTTGTGATCAACACCATGCCGATGCTGCGTGCGGGGGAGCTGAGCCAGATTGTCGATAAGGCCGAGGTGCAATTTGCGCTCTGTGACATGCGGCTGATGGAGGAGATGGAGGCCTGTGCGGCCACAAATCCGCATCTCAAGCGTGTCGTCGGGTTTGACGGGACATCCAACCACGAGGCCGAGCTTGACCGTATGGCGTTGGAGAAGCCTGTGCGCTTTGAGAGCGTGCAGACGGGGCGGGACGATGTCGCTTTGCTGGGCTTTACCTCGGGCACAACGGGCGAGCCGAAGGCGACGATGCATTTTCATCGCGACTTGCTGATCATCGCGGATGGCTACGCCAAGGAGGTGCTGGGCGTTGTGCCTGAGGATGTGTTCATCGGCTCGCCGCCTTTGGCCTTTACCTTCGGGCTTGGCGGGCTGGCTGTGTTTCCGCTGCGCTTTGGGGCGACGGCGACGTTGCTGGAGAATGCCTCGCCGCCCAACCTCATCGAGATTATCCAGAAATACAAAGCGACCGTATGCTTTACCGCACCCACCGCTTACCGCGCGATGCTGCGGGCGATGGAGGACGGGGCCGACCTGAGCAGCCTGCGCGCCGCAGTTTCGGCGGGAGAGACGCTGCCTGCACCTGTCTATGAGGAGTGGATCAAGAAAACCGGCAAGCCGATGCTTGACGGAATCGGGGCGACCGAGCTTTTGCACATTTTCATCAGCAACCGCTTTGACGACCACAAGCCCGCCTGCACGGGTAAGCCGGTCACTGGCTATGAGGTCAGGATCATGGACGCAGAGGGCAAGGATGTGCCGCGCGGCGAGGTCGGGCGGCTGGCGGTGCGCGGGCCAACGGGCTGCCGCTATCTGGCCGACGAGCGCCAGCGCGCCTATGTGCAGGACGGCTGGAACATAACGGGTGACAGCTTCATGATGGACGCAGAGGGCTATCTGCATTTTGCCGCGCGCAACGATGATATGATCGTCTCCTCGGGCTACAATATTGCTGGCCCCGAGGTAGAGGCGGCGCTTTTGAGCCACGCGGCGGTTGTGGAATGCGGGGTGATCGGCGCGCCGGACGAGGCGCGCGGCGCGATTGTGGAAGCGCATGTGGTTTTGGCCGAGGGCTGGGCGGCGGATGAGGCAACGAAAACGGCCCTACAGGAGCATGTGAAGGCGAAGATTGCGCCTTACAAATACCCCCGCTCGGTTGTCTTTATCGAGGTGCTGCCAAAGACGCAGACAGGCAAAATCCAGCGCTTTCGTTTGCGGGCGGGGGGCTGTGGTGTTTGAATTTGAACAAAAGGTGCTGTTCAAGCATTGCGACCCTGCGGGGATCGTCTTTTATCCGCGATACTTCGAGATCATCAATGACTGTGTCGAAGCGTTTTTTGACGCGGTGCTCGGCTGGCCCTTTGAGGTTTTGCTTAAGGAGGGCGGCGTGCCGACGGCGCAGATAGAGACACGGTTTGTCGCGCCGAACCAGCATGGCGACAGGCTTTTGCTGCGCCTCAAGGTTGTGAGGCTGGGGCGCACGAGTATGACACTCAAAATAGGCGCGACCACAGAGGGCGCGGCGCGATTTGAGGTGAAACAGACACTGGTCTGTATTGACAGCGCGGGCAAGCCGAGGGCCTGGCCAGAGGCAGTGCGCGAGGTGCTGCAAGAAAAAGGAATGACAGGATGAGCCACAAGATGATCCAGCCCGCAGGATGGGCCCCCGCCAAAGGCTATGCCAACGGGGTGCTCACGAAAGATGGCACGCTTTATGTGGGCGGGCAGATTGGCTGGACGGCGGAGCAGCGCTTTGAGAGCCATGATTTCATTGGCCAGATGGAGCAATGTTTGCGCAATATTCTTGCCGTGGTCGAAGCTGCCGGAGGCAAGGCCGAACACATCACGCGGCTGACATGGTATGTGACGGACAAGGCCGAATACCTGGCGCGGCAGAGCGAGATCGGCGCGGTGTATCGTGCGGTGCTGGGGCGGCATTTCCCAGCGATGACCATGGTGGTTGTTGCAGGGCTGGTGGAAGACGATGCGCTTCTGGAGATCGAGGCGACGGCTGTGATCAGCGCGTGAGGATGCCATCACAGATGAAGCTGACGTGGCCTTCGATATAGTGCGCAAGGTCAATCGGCTCCAGCTCCTGAAAGGTGAGATGCCAGATGGCGGCGAGCATGATGGGAGACATCACCAGCTTGATATCATAGCCCATCACATCGGGGCGCAGCTCGCCACGGGCCAGACCTTGTTTGAGCAGGCCCGTGAGCATTGTCATCGCCGCGTTGAGCGCGGTGTCGTGGTAGCGCGTGAGCAGCTGGGGGAACTGGCGGCCCTCTGCCACCAGCACCTTGAGCAGCACGAGCGCGTCGGATTTGACAATGCGGGTGTAAAGCAGCGTGAGCATTTCGTGGAAGACCTCGCGAAACGGGCCTGAGGAAAGCGCGACCCCCTGCCCTGCGGCCGCAAAGGCCTGGCCCAGGCGCAGATCAAAGGCAGCGGAAATGAGCGCCTCTTTGTCAGCATAGTAGAGATAGATGGTGGAGCGGGCGATGCCCGCGCGCGCGGCGATCTGCGCCATGGAGGCGGCGGAATAGCCGACGGCGGCGAACTCGGCCAGAGCCGCGTCGATGATCTCTTCGGGGCGGGCCTCTTTGCGGCGGCTGCGCTTGGCCTGCGGCATTTGGTGTCTCGTCTCTTGCGGCTAAGTAAGTTAATGACATATATGTCAGTAAGTTATTTTTGCCAAGGCCGATAAAATGAGTGACCCCAAGAACGACGCCACCAAACTGCCACTGACGGACAATGGCCTTGGGGCCAATGGCGCGGCGGGCAAGCCTGCCAAGGGCGGGCTGGGTTGGAAGCTTTTCCCGCTGTTGCTTGTTACGTTTTTTGCAGGTGGCGTGGCGGGGCTGTATTTTCAGCCGCCGGGAATGAAGGCGTTTTTTGGTCTCACGGGGCTTGAGCCAGGTGGCGGGACAGACACACCCATTGCCGTTGCGATGGCACAGGTGCAGGCGCAGGAACAGGTGGCTGTGGTGAGCGAAGGCGATATCTTTGCGCTCGGGCGCGTGCTGCCTGACGGCGATGTGCTGGCCGTGGCGACGCCTTTTGGCGCAAGCGATGCGCGCTTGCAGGCGATTGAGGTGCGCGAAGGCGACAGCGTGCAGCGCGGCGATGTGCTCGCTGTGCTCGACAACAAGAGCCAGCTTGATAACGCGCTCGCCACTGCCGAAGCAAACCTGCGTGTGAAGGAAGCCGCGCTTTTGCAGACGCAGGAAACCATACGCGCCAGCCGCGCAGAGGCACAGGCCAACCTTGAGCGCGCGATTGCCACCGCAGACCAAGCGCAGAGCGAGCTTGACCGCCTTGCCCCTCTGGCCGAGCGCGGTGTGGCCACGCAGGCCGCTCTCGACACCGCCGCGGCGCGGGCCGATGAAGCCAAACGCGATGTAGAGCGCAACCGCGCCACGCTTTCGCGCTATAAGGCCACTTCAGGCGCTGTGCAGGCGGATATTGCTGTGGCCGAGGCCAATTTGGAGGCGGCGCGCGTGGACGTGCAGCGCGCGCGCAGCGACACGGAGCGCGCGCTGGTGCGCGCGCCGATAGACGGCATGGTGCTGAAGGTGAACAGCCAGATTGGCGAGAAGCCTGCCACGGGCGGAATCATCGAGCTGGGCGACACCCGCCAGATGATGGTGGAAGCGGAAGTCTATCAGACCATGATCGGACGGGTCGCGATTGGCGACCCTGTGACAGTCACAGCGGAGGCGCTAGACGGCCCGCTCACCGGCGTTGTGAGCGCGATCGGGCTAGAGATCGGGCGGCAGTCGATCACCTCGGATGACCCTGCGGCGAACACAGATGCGCGGGTGGTGGATGTGATTGTGCGGCTGGATGCGGCCTCGTCAGAAAAGGCTAAGCGGCTGACCAACCTTGAGACGATTGTGCGGATTGATGCGGGGCGCGGCGAATGAGCCAGCTTCTGGAGCGTCTTCTGGGGCGGCTGCCTGTAGGCTGGTTGCAGCTCACGCATTCGCGCACGCGCTTTGCCGCGGCGGTGGCGGGGGTGTCTTTTGCCACGCTGCTGGTTTTTATGCAGCTCGGCATTCAGGGCGCGATGAGCACGGCAACACTTGCGCCCTATGATTTTCTCGATGGCGATATCATCCTCTCGGCGGAAGATGCGAACACGCTCACCGACGGGAGCAATGTGGCGCGCGCGCGGCTGTTTCAGGCGCTGGCTGTGCCGGGTGTGGAGCGCGGTTCGCCCCTGTTTGTGGGCATTCTGGAGTTCAAGCTGCCTGATAGCACCAACTCGACCTTGCAGGCCTTTGCCACCACGGTGGCAGAGCGCGACTTTCTCAGCGCAGAGATTGCCAGCCAGTTTGAGCGGCTCACGCAGGAGAACACCGCACTGATCGACACCGAAACGCGGGGGGTTGCGCCCGAAGTCTTTGCAGAGCTGAAGGCGGGCCAGCCTTTTGCCTTTGAGGTGAACGGGCAGACGCTTACCGCGATTGGCACGCTGGAGCTTGGCGGCGGGTTTTCGGCGGATGGCACTTTGTTTGTCTCCGATCAGACTTTTTTGCGCTTCTTTGGCAAGCGCACGAGCAGCGCGCCCAACCATATCTTGCTAAAGGTGGCGGACGGTGTTTCGCCACAGGTTGTCGTCGAGCGGCTGCGCGCGGCTTTGCCGGAAGCCTCGGTGCAGGTGAACACACTGGAGGCCTACAAGGCGGCAGACCTTGCCTATCAGTCTTTGGAGCGGCCCACGGGGATCATCTTCGGGTTTGGGGTGATCATCGGGATTATTGTGGGGATCGTGATTGTCTATCAGGTGCTCTCGACCGATGTGGCCGACCACCTCAAGGAATACGCCACCTTCAAAGCAATGGGCTATGAGCACAGGTTTTTCCTTGGGATTGTGCTGGAGGAAGCGGCCATTCTGGCGGTGTTCGGGTTCTTCCCCGGTTTTGTTGTGTCGATGGGGCTTTATGCGGCGCTTTCGGCTGTGACGAGCTTGCCGGTCTATATGGATGTGGCGCGGGTGTTTATGGTGTTTTTCGGCACGCTGGCGGCCTGTGCCCTTTCAGGGGCGATTGCCACGCGGCGGCTTGCGGCGGCTGACCCGGCGGATTTGTTCTGATGAAGGAAGTTGCGATCAAAACCGAGGGGCTCAACCATTTCTTTGGCGAAGGCGAGGCGCGCAAGCAGGCGATTTTTGATGTGAACCTTGAGATTGCGCGCGGCAAGCTGACGATTTTGATGGGTCCGTCCGGCTCGGGCAAGACAACCCTGCTCACGCTGATGGGCTGTTTGCGCCATGTGGAGGACGGCAGCGTAAACCTGCTGGGCACAGAGCTGAACGGCGCGCACGAGGCCGACATGGTGCGGCTCAGGCGGCGGCTCGGATTTATCTTTCAGGCGCATAACCTGCACGAGAGCCTGAGTGCCACGCAGAATGTGCTCATGGGGCTTCAGGTGCATGGGGCAGGCGACAAGGCCAAACAGAACCGCGCGGCACACCATATGCTTAAGCTTGTAGGGCTGAGGGACAGGCTTGATTATCTGCCTGCCAAGCTGTCAGGCGGGCAGAAGCAGCGGGTGGCTGTGGCCCGCGCGCTGGTGTCAAACCCCGATGTAATCTTTGCCGATGAGCCGACTGCGGCGCTTGATAAAGTGTCGGGGCGCAATGTGGTGGATATGCTCAAGGCGATGGGGCGCGAGCGCGGCACAACTACCGTGATGGTGACGCATGACAACCGCATTCTGGAGCTGGCGGACAGGATTATCACGCTGGAAGAAGGGCGCGTTGTGAAAGACGTGACGCCTTAGATGCGAACCTCACTGACCGTGATGTCAAAGAAGATGTGGTAGGCCTCTGTGCCGTAGTGATTGCCCGCTGTAAGCGCAGTGGGCAGGGTGAAGCCTGCGAAGGTTTCGTGAGCGGTGATGTCGCCGCCGAAGGGCTGGCGGGTGTAGGTTTTCTCGGGGTTCTCGTTGCTCCAGCGCGCAAAACGGACGCTGACGAGGCGGCCCTCTTCGTCCACCACGATATCGGCGCTTTGGCTGAGCGTGCCGAGGGTGACTGTAACGGTCGCCGTGTCGGGCGCGGCGCTCTGCCATGTCAGGCTGTCCCAGCCCGTGTTGGTGGCGGGCAGGAAGGCGGCAGGTGTCCAGAGCAAGGCATCGCCGACGAGGCGGCCGAAGGACGACAGCAGATGATCGGGATTGCCTCCTGCACGCGCGACGGGGAAGAGACCCGCGAGGCGGAAACGGCTCCAGCTTCTGCCATCACAAAGGCCATCGCTGCCCGTGATAGCAAGCTTCTTTCCGATGCGGGTTGTCCACAAGAAGCCGCGTGGCGGCGCGAGCACCTGCCGCGCCTGCATGGGCTGCGGATTGGGCGCATCTTTTGAGCCGAGATCAAAGCGGCCCTGCATGGTGACCTCCGCGACCGTTGTGAGCGGCGTGCCCTCGGCGATGGTAAAGCGGAAAAACCGCTGCGCAGGTGCGGGGAGAGCCGCGAGCATATCATGCGAGAAGGCAGGCGGCGCGGCAGGCTTGCGGACGAACAGACGGGTCAGGATATGCGCCTCGGCGCTCGCCTCGCGGCGGGCCATGACGGCGAGAAAGAGCATAGCAAACGCAAGAATGGCAAAGGTTAGGAGCAAGACATCGAGCATCTGCGCGTCCTTCGATGGCGGATTTTATTTTTTGCCTGCATCGGGGTGGGAGGTCTGGATATGCGGATGATCGACGATATCCCAAGCCATGCCTTCGTTGCGATAGATGCGTTTGTCAAGGCGGGTGTAGTCGCCCACATCATGCGCGAGGCGCTGCCCCACGACAATACAGCGGAAAAGCTCTGTGCCGGTATTTGTGATGCTGTGCGCAAGGCCGCCTGCACGATAGCCGATAAAGTCACCTGCCTTGATGGGGTGCGCCTCTTCACCGATGTAAGCGGTGGCTGTGCCGCTGAGCACATAGATGCACTCGTCTTCATAGTGGTGCATATGATGCTCGGTCGTGTCGCGGCCCGGCGCGACTTCGATGATGTGAAAGCCAAGGCCTGTGAGGCCCGTCACATCGCCCAGCGACTTGTTGATCCGTTTGGCATTGTCATTGAGAAAATGCGTCTTGGCTGTGCCTTCCATCGCCGCGATTTCTTCGCCGGTGACGATGTATTTGTCAGCATCGCTCACGGGATCAGAAACAGCGTGATTGCCGGGAAGAGCACGAGAATGACAACGCGGATGAGATCGGAAGAGACGAACCACATCACGGCACGGTAGGTCTCGGCCATGGGGGTTTCCTTGTCCATCGCGTTGATGATGAAGAGGTTCATGCCCACCGGAGGGGTGATCAGCCCGACCTCCACCACGATCAGCACGAGGATGCCAAACCAGATCGCCACATGTTCAGGGGACATGCCGAAATCAAGCTGGCTGATCACCGGAAAGAAGATCGGTATGGTGAGCAGGATCATCGAGAGGCTGTCCATCAGGCAGCCGAAGACGAGGTAGAAGGCCAGCACGATGATGAGCACGGTCCAGGCGCTGTAGCCCTGCCCGACGACCCAAGAGCTGAGTTCTTGCGGAACCTGGGTGAGCGCAAGGAAGCCATTGTAGAGCGCTGCCCCGAGGACAATGAAGAAAATCATGCCTGTGGCTGTCGCCGTGGCGATGATGCTTTCCTTGAACACCGTCCAGTTCATATTGCCGGAGGCAAGCGCGATGAGGCCTGTGCCCGCCGCGCCAACGGCTGCGCCTTCTGTCGGCGTGAACCAGCCGGCATAGATCCCGCCGACAACGAGGCTGAAAACCAAGAGCACCGGCCAGACATCAACCAGAGCTTTCATGCGCTCGGCCATCGGGGTGGGCTCACGCGTGCCTGCGGCATCGGGGTGCGCGCGGACATAGACCGAGATGGTGAGCATATAGCCAATGGCGGCAAGGATGCCGGGGATGAAAGCGGCAAGGAAAAGCTTGGCGATGTTCTGCTCTGTCAGGATCGCGTAGATGACGAGGATAACGGAAGGTGGAATGAGAATGCCCAGCGTGCCACCGGCGGCCAGCGTGGCGGTGGAAAAGCCGCCCGAGTAGCCGTAGCGGCGCAGCTCTGGCAGGGCCACACGGCTCATGGTGGCCGCTGTGGCCAGTGACGAGCCGCAGATCGCGCCAAAGCCTGCGCAGGCCCCGACCGATGCCATGGCCACACCGCCCTTGCGGTGGCCCAAAAAGCTTTCCGCCGCTCTGAACAAGGCTTGGGACATGCCAGACAAGGTGGCAAACTGGCCCATGAGCAAAAACATAGGAATGATCGTCAGGGAATAAGACGAGAATGTGCCATAGGTCTCGGTTTTGAGCCGCGACAGGAACATATTGCTGTCCCCCGTGGCAAGCCAGAGCCCGCCGATCCCGGCAAGCAGCATAGCCAGCCCGATGGGCGCGCGCAGAAAGATCATCAGCAACAGGGCGGGAAAGGAGAAAAATCCGAGTTCAAGCAGGCTCAATGGGAAGATCCTTCGGAGTGGGGCATGAAAGCGCGGCCTGTGACCAGCTCGGCAAGGCGCGCAAAGCTGCAAAACAGGGCTACGCAGCAAGCGGCAAGCGCCGCAGCCAAGCTGGCGGCATAGGCCCACCAGATTGGAAATTGCAGTAGGAAAGTTGTTTCGCCATATTGCATCTTGCTCAGCATCCCCTCGTAAAGGCGCGCTGTGATCAGCAAGATCGCGGCCGTCAGCACCAGCTCCCAAAAGGCCATAAGACCGCGGTTGGCCCGGCGCGGCAGGGCAGAGGTGAAAATATCGACAGTGGCATGGGCACCATAGAGCTGGGTGATGGGCAAAAAGGCAAAGATGGCAAACGCCACGCCGGCCTCAAGCAGCTCGAAATCTCCTGTAACCGGGCCGACACCTGTGCTGATAAGCCAGTCCCCCAACGCGCCGATATGTCCGGCGTGGCCCAGCGTGTTAAGCCCACGCCCCAGAACGCTGACAAAGGTAAGCACCACCAGCGCAGACAGCACAAGCCCGCCCAGCACCGCCATGGCGCGCGCGAGCAGTGTAATCGGTTTCAGCATTGGCTCCCCCCATGCGGCGCTATCCCCGACCAATCGGTCGAAAATAAATCTGCCGTATATCTACACAGAAGCCTAGAGCGATCAACCCTTTGTTTCCACTTATTTCACCAGCTTCACAGGGTGTCAGATCACCCCGAACTGATCTCAGTGGGTTGAAAAACCGGGCCTTGCGGCGTGTCTTCGTAATAGACCCGGATGCCAAAGACCTCGCGCAGAAGCGCTGGCGTGAGCACCTCGGTGGGCGGGCCATCCGCAACAAGACGGCCTTGGGAGAGCATAAGGATGCGGGTGCAGTGGCGCGCGGCAAGGCCGAGATCGTGTAACGACACAATCACCGATTTCCCCCGCCCCGCCAACCGTGCGAAACTTTGCATGGCCGCGATCTGATGGGCCGGATCGAGCCCGGCCGTGGGCTCATCCACCAAAAGCAGCGGCGTTTCCTGTGCAAGCGCTCGGGCCAACAGCACACGCGCCTGCTCACCACCGGAAAGTTGGGTGGCCAAACGTTGCGCAAAGCCGCTCAGGCCCGTCTCGGCCAAAGCCGCATCAACGGCAGCCCGGTCGTCAGGGCGCAGTTTGCTGCCCTGCGCAAGATAGGGAATGCGCCCAAGGGCCACCACCGTTTCAACCGTCATTGGCCAGGCAATGTCGCGCGCCTGCGGCAACCAGGCCACGGCCCGCGCCCGCTGTGCTGCGCCCAATGAGGCCAGCGAGCTGCGCCCCTCGGCAGGCAGAAGCCCGAGAGCAGCACGCATCAGGCTGGTCTTGCCAGCTCCGTTGGGGCCAATAAGCCCGACACACTCACCAGCCTCCACTGTCAGGCTGACAGAATCCACGACCGGACATTCGCCGCGCCGCGCTGTGAGCTTTTCCAGCGATAAGAGACGGTTCATGCCAGCTCCTTGCGGGTTTTATAGATCAGATGCAAAAAGAGCGGCGCCCCGATCAACGCCATAACCACCCCGATCTTGAGATCGCGCGTTGGCAGGATCAGCCGCACCGCGATATCGGCGGCCAGCACCAGCGGCGCGCCGCCCAGCGCAGAGGCCCAAAGCAACCGCGACGGCCGCCCCCCCACAAAGGGGCGCAGAATATGTGGCACAACCAGCCCCACAAATCCGATCGCACCAGCCACCGCCGTGGCTGCGCCCACCACGCATGAGGTGCCCACGACCAAAGACAGGCGCAACCGGCCCAGGTTGATACCCAGCGACTTGGCCGCATCTTCTCCGAGCGTCAGCGCATCAAAGCCCCGCCCCAGAGCCCCCAGCAAGATCCAGCCAACGGCCATGATCGGCAGGGCCAAGGCCACATGCAGCATGGAGCGATCAGCCAAAGAGCCCATCATCCAGAAGACAATTTCGTTGGCGGCATAGGGATTGGGCGAAAGGTTCAACACCAGCGAGGTTAGGGCACCCGCCATCGCGGAAATCGCAATCCCTGCGAGGATCAATGTCATGGAGGCCCCCCGCGGCCCGGCCAGTGCAAGCACCAGCAAGACACCCAGCAGCGCCGCTGCCAGCGCCGAAAGCGGAAGCGCCAAGGCGAAAGCCGCCGCAAAGCCGGTTTGCAGCGACAAGACAGCTCCAAGCGCTGCGGAGGAGCTGACCCCGATCAAACCGGGCTCGGCCAGCGGGTTGCGCAAATACCCCTGCATAGCAGCCCCCGCAAGCCCAAGTGACGCACCGATCATCACAGCCAACAGCGCCCGCGGCAGGCGGATCTCGCGCATGACCAGCGTAAGCGGCGTGCCGTCATCCTGCCAAAGCGCCCCAAGGCTTTGCGCCAGACCGACATCCGCAGGGCCGATGGCGAGAGACACCCCAAACAGGACCAGCGTCAACGTGGCCAATAAGGACATAAGCCGGATCATTCTAGGGTGAGAGCCTCTCGTTGCTGCGCCAGATCTCTGATAGCACGAAGCACCAGAGGCGTGCCACACATCCAGTCACGGCTGTCAAGCTGAAGCGGCACCTGCCCTGCGGTCACTGCGGCCACGACCGGATGCAGCTTGATCTCTTCAGAGCGTGAGGCCCCGGGATAGAGCGGGCTGGTCATCACAACATCCGGCGCGCTGAGCGCGAGCAACTCAAGCGGCATGGGCGCGCCAAACCGGATGCCGAATTCGGCCGCAACATTTGCAAAGCCTGCCGCTTCCATCATTTCGCTGGTCAGGGTTTCTGTCCCTGCGGTGTAGCCATTGGCCGCATAGCTGACGGCGCGTTGCCTTGTGGCAGGCGCGCGCGCGCGCAAGGCCTCAAGCCCTGCCTGAAGCTCCTGCACAAGCGCCTGGGCCTGCTTGGGTCGGCCCAGAACCGCCCCCATTTTTGTGAGGTTGCCTGAAATATCCGCCAGCGAAGAACTGGGCGCAAAACGCTCTACCCGCAGCCCGAGTCGCTCCAGCATCTCAACAGAGCTGCGCGCCGTATAGGTCCCCGCCAAGACAAGGTCAGGCTTCATCAGATAAATCTCTTCTGCCCGTGCGCTGTTGATGTGATAAGCCTCTGCGGCACGATACATGGCCGATGTGCGCGGATCGGTGGCCAGCGGCGAAAGCGAATAAAGCTGCCCCTCGCGCGCGACCATCATGGCAAGCTGATCCGTGCATACATTAAGCGAGACCACCCGCGCGGGGGCCTCGGCAAAAGCCGCCGTGCCAGCAAACGCCAGCACGGCACCCGTTATGAGCCTAGAAAGACGCACGAACACCAAAGTAAAGCGCGCGGTCGGATGTGCCATAGCCTGCTGAAGTCTGATATTCTTTGTCAAACAGGTTCTCCACTCGCAGATACAGCTCTGTGGTTTCGCTCACAGCACGGCTCAAAGTGGCATGTGCGACGGTATAATCGTCCATCGCCCGCGCCGGAAACCCATCATCTGCGCGCCCCGCCACATGGGTGAGATTGACCTCCAGACGCACGGCTGGGCGCAATGTGGCCTGCACACCAATCGCCAAAGCGTGCTTAGGCACACGCACAAGCTGGTTGCCGGAGGCATCCGCACTGTCGGTATAGGTATAAGCACCCGTGAGGTCGAGGCTTTCTGAAAGCGCCTTCACAGCAGACAGCTCAAGGCCCTTCATGACGCTCTTGCCAGCTACCTGACTGTAGCTCCCCCCTGAAAATCCAATCAGGTTATCAATTTCGTTATAGAACAGAGCCGCCTTTACCTTTGAGCCCGCCGCATACCGATGCTCCACACCCAAATCAAAACTGATCGAGCGCTCCTCTGTCAGGCTGGTGCTCCCGTAGGGCCCAAACAGTTCATAGAGCGAGGGCGCGCGGAAACCGTTGCCAAGAGAAGCCCGCACAACGGTGCCCTCAGACAAGCGCCAGGCAGCCGCCGCCCGGCCTGTCACGGCATCGCCAAAATCAGAGCTGTTTTCATAGCGCGCCGCCAGTGAGAAATCGACGGTGTCGGAAAGAGCCCAGGCATATTCGCCAAAAGCGGCCGTGCTGTCATAGGCTGCCTTACTCCCCGAGAAGACCGCTTCTTCGCGGCTTTGCGCCAGTCCGAAAGACAGCGTGCCACCCGCAACCGTTGCATCTCCCGCATAGTCAAATTCCGTGCGGCTGCCGTCAAATTCGGTTGTCCAGCCGAGCGGATCCAGGCTGTGGTTCGCTGATCGCGAAATCGCGAGGCTATGGTTGATACGCGCACCCTGGTACAGGGCATACAGGCGCGCAGCCCGGCGCGTGTTTGAGAAAGGCCGGTCTGCATCCCCCCCGGCGCCCCCGAACCCGTCAATATTTGACTCCGACGTCTTGTAAAGCAAAGTGCCCCCCAGAGTGAGCCTGTCTGTGGCGGCAAAATCAGTGCTCAAAACAACAGTTGTGCCCTCGTAACCATCGGCCTCGGCATTGCCTTCATTTTCATCCGCCGAAGAAAACCCGTCGCTTTTCACGCGGGAGAGGCTCAGGGAAATATCAGCCCGATCGGTCTTCTGCTGATAGCCCAAAGACGCGCTTGCAGTGTTAAACGCGCCATATTCTGCGCCGAAACTGTAGCGTTGGCCCTCTTGCTCAAGCCGGGCTGAAGACAGATTGATAACCCCACCAATCGCCTCAGAGCCATATAGCGCCGACTGCGACCCTTTTAGAAGCTCTACTCTGCCGACACCGGAGTTCATAATGCCACCCCAGTTGAAAAGGTTCTGCGGGCTTGTGGTATCAGTCATGTCAATCCCGTCAAAATAGACCGGCACATAGCGCGCCGGCAAGCCGCGCACCGAAACTGTCTGCACAGCCCCGACAGGCCCGTTGCCGGCATAGCTCAGGCCCGGCAAGGCTCCAAGCACAGTGACAAGCTGCTGGGTGCCGCCGGCTTGCACCTCTTCTGCTGTGATCACCTCCGTGGTGGTGCCTGTCTTGTTCAGCTCGGTTGGCACTGAACTTGAAAACAAGGTGATCTCGCCAAGATCAAAGACCTCTTGTGAATAGGCCGGCGTATAGGCGGCAATTAGGGCCAATGCGGCCGAGGTTTTCAGGGCAGTTTTCATGGTCTGTCTTTCTCCTGCGCAAAGCGCATGTGTCTATAAACGGAGAAAGGCAAGCCTCCCCCGTGGTTACATGAAGTGCCACCACGACGGAGTGTCCGTTACCCATGCGCCCCTCGCACACCGGTAGGGTGATCATCCTGGCAGGTCTCCTGACTTGCGGGTCTTCGCTTGGCTGAGCCTTCCCGCCCGTATGGGGGCAGTGGCCTGTGTCAGCTTCGCTCGCCGCTTACAGTTGCGGGGGCAGTTGTGGATTTGGCTTGAAGGCCGCACCACATTCCCTATTCACCGGCAGATGCCGGACCAGAATGAAAAAGCGTTAAACCGACTCACGCTTGCGCGTCAAGCGCCGAACCGCTTGATGCCGATTTTGTCTTTTTTATTGCCAAAAATATCCTGGGGGATGTTTCAAACGCCTTTGGCGTTTGAAACAAGGGGGCAAAGCCCCCACCAAACAATCCTGTGCGCCGCAGGCGCGCCTTTGGGTCAGGTGCGTGCAGCTTCAAAGGCGGCCCAGGCGGCTTCAAAGGCATCAAAGTCAAAGCCTTCGCTGCGGGCCGGGTCGAGGACCAGTTTCTCTGTGTCCAGAAGCTTCAGGATCGCCGCTTCGAGTTGGTCGATCACCTCGGGCGGGATCACCAGCGCGCCGTGGCGGTCGGCGTGGACAAGGTCGCCCTCCTCCACGCGCAACCCCATGATATCGGCCCCCGTGCCAACCTCGCGCACATGCACAAAAGCATGGCTCGGCCCGATGGAGCCCGCCACAACGGGGAAGCCAGCAGGCAAGTCACCCAAGTCGCGCATCACCCCGTTGGTGAGCGCGCCTGAGAGGCCGAAGCCTTTGTGCACCGTCGTGTTGATCTCGCCCCAGTAGGCGCCGACAGCGTTTGGGTGGTCGAGATCTTCCACCACGGCAAGCGCGGGGCGCGGGCCTGTCGCCATGTGGCGATAATACTCCATGCGCCGCGCCTTGATCTGCTCGGGCGGCTCTGTCGGTGGGGCGAGTGCCGCGATTTTGGCGGTGCGGGCATAGCCGACCATCGCGCCCTCTTCGGGCGCGGAGGCCAGCATGGTGCCACGGGTGAATCGCGCAAAGCCGCGTTTGCCCTGGGCCACTTCTATGGCGTTGCAGACTGTGGGCGTGTCGACTTTTTTCAAGAGGGTGAGCAGAGAGTCGTTCATGTGACGCGCGCAGCCCCCTCTGACAGGGCTTCCAGTTTGGCATAGGC
>NZ_CAKZKL010000011.1 GCF_937123735.1 uncultured Lentibacter sp. | reverse complement strand
CCCGAACCAGTTCGGCAACCGACTGACCACAGAAGACATCGTGCTTCATAACCAGACCATACCCACCGGGACCGACATACATCTATGCATCGGCGCGGCCAACCGGGACCCGCGCCAGTTCGAAAACCCGAACCACATGCGCCTGAACCGTCGCCCGAACAAGCACCTTGCCTTTGCAGGTGGCGCGCACACCTGCGTCGGCCTAACCTTGGCGCGCATGGAGGGCAGGATCGCGATAGGCGGTCTGCTGAAGCGTTACCCCAACTACGAATTACTTGAAGGCGCACAAATAGGAGGTCGTATCCGCTTTCGCGGTTTCGCCCATCTACCCGCTCGAATGACCTGAAGGACCTAAAATGACACTGCAAAACGTTCAAAGCTTTGCTGCCGGAACCTGGATTTCTGCCGCTGAGAGTGCACGCCCCATCTTTAATGCCGTGACTGGAGCAAAGATGGCTGTGGCCGGATGCAACACGCTTCCGGTTCAAGACATGTTGGATTACGCCAAAGACAAGGGCGGCACATTCCTGCGCGCGATGACGTTTCATCAACGGGCAAAAATGCTGAAAGCCGTTGCGCTTTATTTGAACGAACGCAAGCAACAGCTGTATGATATTTCTTTTGCCACTGGCGCAACGCTAAGCGATCACATGATCGACGTGGATGGTGGTATTGGCACGATGTTCGTCTACGCTTCAAAAGGGCGTCGGGAAATGCCGGACAGCAACATCTATTTGGACGGTGAGCTTGAGCAACTTGGCCGCACTGGCACATTCCTTGGCCAGCACATCTGCACACCGCTGCACGGTGTTGGTGTGCACATCAACGCCTTCAACTTCCCCGTCTGGGGGATGCTCGAGAAGCTCGCCCCAACCCTGCTGGCAGGGGTGCCTGCCATTGTGAAGCCCGCCAGTTCGACAGCCTATGTCACGGAACTTGCTGTGAAAATCATGCTTGAGAGTGGCCTTCTCCCCGAAGGCGCGCTCCAGCTTATCTCCGGCGGCGTGGGCGATCTCTTCGATGGCCTCGGGCCGCAGGATGTGGTCAGCTTCACAGGCTCCGCCGCCACCGCGCTCAAGCTGCGCAGCCATCCGAGCATAGCTGAAAACTCTACGCGCTTCATTGCCGAGCAAGACAGCCTCAACGCCTCTGTGCTTGGTCCCGATGCAGCCGAAGGCACAGAAGAGTTTGATCTCTTCATCAAGGAAGTCATCCGCGAGATGACCGCCAAGGCAGGCCAGAAATGCACGGCCATCCGCCGCATCATGGTCCCTGAAACGCAGGTGAGCGCTGTCACAGAAGCGCTCGCCGCCAAGCTTGAAAGCCTCACAATAGGCGATCCGCGCGATGAGGCCACCCGCATGGGCGCGCTGGTGAGCGCCGGCCAGAAGCGCGATGTTCTCGCCATGGTCGACAAGCTCGCCAGCGAAAGCCAGATCATCTGGCGCGACGAGGCCCGTGTGCCTGCGAAGGGCGCATTTGTCTCGCCGGTTCTGCTTCATTGCGAAGCGCCTGACTCCGCCGTTGAGGTGCACGCCACCGAAGCTTTCGGCCCCGTCAGCACCGTGATGGGCTACCGCGATATGGCCCATGCCGCAGCCCTTGTGGCCAAAGGGCAGGGCAGCCTTGTGACCTCGCTCATCACAGCCGACCCCGGCGTTGCCTCTGCCTTTGTGGCCGAGGCCGCGCCATGGAACGGGCGTATCTACATCAACAACCGCCACTCCATGCAGGAGAGCACAGGTCATGGCTCGCCGCTGCCGCATATGGTCCACGGCGGCCCGGGCCGCGCCGGCGGCGGCGAGGAGATGGGCGGTATCCGGGGCGTCATGCACTATATGCAGCGCACCGCCATCCAGGGCAGCCCCGACATGCTCACGAGCATTGGCAATAAGTGGGTTCCGGGTGCCGACCAGATCACCGGCCCTGCACACCCCTTCACCCGCCGCTTCTCCGAGCTGGTGCTCGGCGAGACGCTGCATACGGCCAGCCGCACCATCACGTTGGAAGATATCGAGCATTTCGCCCATTTCACGGGCGATACTTTCTATGCCCACATGGATGAAGCCGCCGCCGCGCGTAACCCCTTCTTTCCGGGGCGTGTGGCGCATGGCTACCTCTTGCTCAGTTTTGCAGCGGGCTTGTTTGTGGAGCCTAATGAAGGGCCAGTTCTGGCCAACACGGGGCTTGATAACCTGCGCTTCATGAAGCCCGTGGTGGCGGGCGATGCGATCAAGGTTGCGCTCACCGTGAAGCGCAAGACAACCCGCAACGAAGACTATGGCGAGGTGCGCTGGCATGTTGCCCTCACCAATCAGGACGACGCGCTCTGCGCAACCTATGAGCTCTTGACAATGAATGCCCTTTAACGCCTGAGCCACAGGCGCTACCATGCGCCCATGAGCACAGGCAATCCAGCCAATTCGGCGCTATTTGAGACGACATTTCAGGCTTTGCAGGGGCAGGGGCCTCTCAAGACATGGTCGCTCATCGTGACAATCTTTGGCGATATCGCCCCGGCGCGCGATGGGCTCATTGACAGCCAGTTGCTCGCCGCGCTCACAGCGCCTTTCGGGGTCAAGCCCGAAGCGCTGCGCGTGGCGCTGCACCGTTTGCGCAAGGACGGTTGGCTTGAGGCGGTCAAGACAGGCCGCCGCAGCGCCTATCACCTCTCACCCACGGGCGAAGCGCTCACCCGCGCCGCCTATGTGCGCATCTACCGCGCGCCCGAGAGCAGGCGCGCTGACTGGCAGATCACCCTTGTGGAAGATGCCACGCGTGAGGCCAAAGCCGGCTCCGTGGCCATCGGGCCGAACATTCTTGTTGCGCCGGCCACACCTGCCGCGCCGCTCACCTTGGCAGCAGAAGATGTCCCGGACTGGATGCGCGCGGCCCTAATGCCCCCCGAAGCCTTGGTGGAATTTTCACTTTATACCAAAGCGCTGCGCCCTGTCTTGAATGCGGCTTCTGGCGTCACACTCTGCGCGCAAGACAGGCTCGCGCTGCGCCTTCTGGTGCTGCACACATGGCGGCGGATCATTCTGCGCCAGCCCGAATTGCCCGAGGCGCTGCTGGGCGAAGACTGGGCCGGGTTTGAAGCCCGCCGCCTCACCCATGCGCTGTTTGAGGCGCTCCCGCGCGTCTCGCTTTGTGAGCTTGCGGCGCTGCAAAACGCCTAGGCGCTTTTCTTGCCCTCGGCCAGGGCCTGCAAACTCAGCTCCAGCTCTTTTTCCAGCTCGCGCACGCGCTTGCGGTAGGCCTCGTTGTTGGCCATATCCTGGCCCGGCTCCCAAAGCTGCGCCAGCTCCTTGAGCGCCATACGGTCATGGGCATAAAAGGCCTGCTCGGCCTCGGCGGCCTCATAGTCGCTCATGCCCACATTCTCGAGCACATAGCGCCCGGCGCGCAACGAGCTGTCAAACAGCTCGCGCACAATATCATTTGCCCCCGCCTCATAAAGCGCAAACACATGGCCACGGTCTCGCGCCCGTGCGATGATATGGATGTCAGGCCGCTCCTTGCGGGCATGGCGCACCAGCCGCAGCGCAGCGGCGGTGTCGTCAATTGAGACAACCAATACCCGCGCGTCGCGCAGCCCTGCGGCGCGCAAAAGCTCAGGCCGGGTCGGATCGCCCAGAAAGGCGCGGTATCCAAAACTGCGCATAAGCTGAATGCGCTCAAGGTTGTTGTCCAAAACCACGGTCTTAAAGCCGCTGCTTTCCACCAGCCGGTTGACAATCTGCCCAAACCGCCCGACCCCGGCAATGATCACCGGCCCCGCCTTGTCGATCTCGTCCGGTTCCGCCGCCTGCTTTCCGCCTTCGAAGCGCTTGGATACGAAATCGTAGATCAAAAACAGGATCGGCGTCATCAGCATCGAAAGGGTGATCACAAGCAAAAGCGTATTGCCGACAACGTCAGCAAAGACCCCCTGCTGGCCGGCAAAGGAAATCAACACAAAGCCAAATTCGCCCGCCTGCGCCAGCGCCAGCGTAAAGAGCCAAAGCTCGCGGCGGCGCAACCCGAAGCCAAAGCCCAGAGCAAACAGCACAAGCCCCTTCATCACGATCAGCCCGAGCGCCAGCCCAAGCATCCGTCCGGGCTCTGCCATCAGCGCCTCAAAGTTGATGCTTGCGCCCACAGTGATGAAAAACAGCCCCAGAAGCAGGCCCTTGAACGGCTCAATATCGCTCTCAAGCTCGTGGCGAAACTCGCTGTTGGCCAACACAACCCCGGCCAAAAACGCGCCCAAAGCGGGCGACAGCCCCAAGAGGGTCATCACATAGGCGTTGCCAATCACAATCAGCAAAGCCAGGGCCGTAAACATCTCTCTGAGCCGGGTCGCATGGATGTAGCGAAAAATAGGTTTGGTCAAAAACACCCCCACGGCGATCACCAGCGCAATGGTGCCCAACGTGGCCAGTGTCACCCCCCAGGCGGGCAGGTTTTCAAACAGGGTCGCATGATGCGCTGCCTCCCCCGCGGCCCGCGCGATGGAGCCGTCCGGATTGATCGCGGCGGCCCCTGCCACGCCCAAAAGCGGGATCAACGCCAGAAAGGGGATGACCGCAATATCCTGCGTGAGCAGCACCGCAAAAACCGAACGCCCCCCCGAGGTTTGCACAAGCCCTTTTTCGCTCAGCGTTTGCAGCACAATCGCCGTTGAGCTGAGCGAGAGCACAAGGCCGATGGCCAGGCCCGTCTGCCAGGCAAAGCCAAACAAGGACGCAGCCACAAACACCGCAAGGATTGTCAGCACAATCTGCAACCCGCCCAACCCGACAAGTCTGTGGCGCATGGCCCAAAGCGCACCCGGGCTCAACTCCAGCCCGATGATAAAGAGCATCATCACAACGCCGAACTCGGCAAAATGCTGCAAATCGCGGGTCTCGTCGCCCAGCCCCGGCATCACCCCGATGATCATACCGGCGCTGAGATAGCCCAACACCGAGCCAAGCCCCAGCCGAGAGGCCAGAGGCACGGCAATCACCGCTGCCAAAAGATAAATCGTGGGAAGGAGTAATAAGGAATGCATCAGGCGGGCAAAGCTGCGTCTTGTTTCAGTTGGTTCATGACAATCTGGCTGTGCACACGGCTCACAGACCCATGAGCCAGCAGAATGGCATGGATCAGATGGTTTAGCGAGGCCAGATCCTGACAATAGACCCGCAAAAGCAGATCAGCATCGCCCGTCATGGACCAGGCCGAGACAATCTCCGGTTGGGCCTTGATGAGCTTGCCAAAACTTTTTGATTGGACGCTGTCATGGTTGCGCAGCTGAACCTGAACAAAGGCCTGCACACCGAGCCCAAGCGCCTCGGCGTCCAGCTCGGCGCGATAGCCGCGGATCACCCCGCTGGCTTCCAGCCGCAAGCGGCGGCGCGCCGCCTGGCTGGGCGACAGCCCCAAGCGCTCGGCAAGCTCCTGCGCGGTGACTTGGGCATTCTCCTGCAAGGCCGCCAGCAATGTGGAATCAATCCTATCTCTCATGACACTCTTTTACGCGCTTTGGGTAAACATTACGAGAAGCCAGGCCGCTTGTTCGGGCCTTGACGGGCCTTCTGCGCGCGCTGGATTAATCAATAAAGTCTTAACAGGGGTCGCAGACGGGCGGTGCACGCCCGGTGCACGGGGTGTGCACGCATGTCACCCCCCAGGATTTGGCCTCTGTCAGAGAGTTAACGGCGCAGCACGCAGCCTTAAGCAGATTTTAAGGTCAGCCCCGAGGCATTTTCAAGGTCACGTCGCGACCGTTCTTTTGATAGCGCAGTTCCGTGTCGCCAATCGCGGAGACCCGCCCGCCATCAATACGGTCCCCGACTGCCACTTTCTTGTAGCGCCCGTTGGAGAGCCGCACGAGCGCGCGGCGGCTGGAGGGCTTGCCATAGACCCCGATCAAATTGACCCGCCTGAGGTTGATGGCATTGCGCTCCGTGGCCTGTTTGGCCACCGAGGCCCGCGAGGGAATGGCCGGAGACACCGTGCGGGGGGCAACCGCCGCAACCTCTGTAAGCCCCTCACTTTCCTCATCTTTCTCGGCTTTCTGGATGATGGTTTCAAAGTTCTTGGGCCGGTCTTTGGGTTTGACAGAGCGGGCCACAGCCTGGGCTGTGGCGTTGGGGTCCAGATCGGTGTCGGTGGGCGGGCTTTGCGGAACGGCGGCGGCCACCGCGTCTTCAATGGCCGTGCTGAGCGTTTCGCTGACCGCCAAAGCGGCGCTCTGCTGGGGCAGATTTGCGGGGCGGGGTCTTGGGCGAATCGCCGCCAGCTCCTCGCGGCTCATCCCGCCAAGAACGGCCCGCTCATTGGCCAGCGCGAGGCCCTCAGGGCGCACCTGCGGCCGCAGCTGGGCCACCGCCGGCTCCACAGCCGCCGGCCCCTCTAGACGCGCGGGAATTTCTTTAGGAAAATTAGGAGGTTGACCCGCAAAAACCAGATGCCCATCTGGTGACAGCGCCCCCTCTGGCGTGGCAATAACCAGTCCGTTCTCATCGAGCACAAAGCTTTGTCCCCGTGGCGCGGGGTCGGTCTGGCGGCCCGGTGTTTGATCAAGGCTTTCAAGCGCCAAGGGCGGCAAGGCAATCGCATCCTGCGCGCGGATGCCACTGTCAATCGAGGCGATGTAGAGCTCATCTTCCCCGCGCAGCGCCGGGGGGGGCAGCGCGTCGGGCGGCAGCACCCAAATACCTGTCACAGCGTATTTTTCCTGCGCTTCTCGCGGGCTGAGAGGCGCGGCGAGCTGTGGCGACGCGGGGGTGTCCGTGGGTGGTTCTGCCAGCTGCGGTGGTTGCGCCAGCATGGCCTCCTCTCCCTCGATGTCGGTGACATCAGGCTCTGATAGCGCGGTTTGCACGGGGGCGCGCTCGCGGCCAAAGAGCCGCGAAAGCCCTTCGCCTGCAAAGACCGAGGCCCATGCCGCAATGCCGAGCAAGAACAGCAGCAAGATGGCCGTGAGAACAAGCCCCAAGTGACGCGGCTTGCCGGTTTGAGTGAGGCGCGCCTGTGGCGCCTGCGCGCCTGTTTTTAAGGCTGGCGCAGGCGCTGCGCGGGGCGCTGGTGGCACCGCCACTGAGGGCAGGTCTTCTGCTGGCACGCTGCGGCGGCTTGAAAAGGCAACCGCTTCTGCTGCGCGCAGCTCTTTCGGGGCGGCCTGCGGCTCTGGGGGGAGGGGGGTGCTCTCGGACTGCGCATCCGGGCTATCATCGGCGCTTTCGGGCGCAGGCCCGTGGCCTTCGCAATAACCGAAAAAAGGCTCGCCGGGATAGGTCTGCGCGTTTGGCGTGGCCGCAAAGAAGACTGGCTCAAACCCGTTTTCGCGTGCAAATGCCTCGGCCTCGTGCAGCGTTTCCTGCGCCACAGCCGCAACGCTGAGGCCGGTTTCGCTTTGCGCAAAATCATAGGCGAGTTCGTCCAGCGGGTAAGGGGTCGCTCCCTCAAGAGCGGCGCGCACGGCCGCGTCTTGGGATGTGTCCGCAGGAGCCGTCAGGTGCAGATATTTGATTTGCTCTTCTGGGAGCAAGAGCTTGGCTGTGAGCGGAGCCGCCCCAAGCGCCTCGGCTTCGGCCCGGAGCGTTGCAAGCGCCGCACTCAGGTCTGGGGTGTCCAGAGGCACTTCTTTTATCCGCGTCCAACCCTCGGCTGAACGATGCAAAAGGCCAATGCCTTCAAAAGATAAACTCAGCGCAAAATCTGGTTTCATACAGGCGCCTCAAAGCCGGTCACAACACTCTTCAGCCCCTGTTATAACACCTGCTTCGCAAATGAAACATAGCAGATGCCGCCCGGCGCAAGGCTGGGCGGCTTTTGGCAGGAATGCTCTTACCCTGCGGCCCTCAGCGGTTTATGCGCTGGCCTTGTCCAGAGCCTGCGCGAGATCGGCGATCAGGTCTGTCGGGTCTTCAATCCCGATTGAGATGCGCACAACACTGGGGCCAGCGCCCGCAGCCTCCTGCTGCTCGGGCGTGAGCTGGCGGTGCGTGGTGGAGGCCGAATGGATCACCAGGCTGCGAGTGTCTCCGAGGTTGGCCACATGGCTGAAAATTTCCAGACTGTCGACAAATTTCAGGCAGGCTTCATAGCCACCCTTGAGGGCAACCGTGAACAGCCCGCCCGCGCCCTTGGGGCAGATCTTGGCAACACGCCCGTTATAGGGCGAAGAGGCCAAACCGGCGTAGGTCACATAATCGACCGCATCATGGCCCTCAAGCCAGGCTGCAACTTGCTCGGCATTCTGAACATGGCGCTGCATCCGCAGGCTCAGAGTTTCGATCCCCATGAGCGTGTAATGCGCCGCCTGCGGGTTCATGGTCATGCCAAGGTCGCGCAACCCGATGGCAATGCCATGGAAGGTATAGGCCAAGGCGCCAAAGGTTTCATGAAACTTGAGACCGTGATAGGCAGGTTCGGGCTCTGACAGAGAGGGGAATTTGTCTGAGGCGGACCAGTCAAACTTGCCTGAATCCACAACACAGCCGCCAGTGACGGTTCCGTTGCCTGTCAGATATTTGGTGGTTGAATGCACAACCAGCGTCGCGCCATGGGCGATTGGGTTGCACAGGTAGGGCGTTGCGGAGGTGTTGTCGACAATCAGCGGCAAGCCGGCTTCATCTGAAATCGCCGCAATGGCGTCCAGATCGGTGATATACCCTCCCGGGTTTGCAATGCTCTCGCAAAAGACCGCGCGGGTGTCCTCGTCAATGGCGGCTTTCACGGCCTCCAGATCGTCAAAATCAACAAATTTCGCGCTCCAGCCGAAGCGTTTGATGGTCTGGCTGAACTGGGTGATGGTGCCGCCATAAAGGCGCGAGGAGGCCACAACATTGCGCCCCGGTGCCATCAGCGGGAACAGAGCCATGATCTGTGCCGCATGGCCGGAGGAACAGCAAACAGCGCCCTGGCCGCCCTCAAGCGTGGCAATCCGTTCTGCAAGCACAGCGACGGTGGGGTTGGTCAAACGCGAATAGATAAAGCCAACTTCCTGAAGGTTGAACAGGGCTGCCGCGTGGTCGGCGTCGCGAAAGACATAAGCGGTTGTCTGATAGATGGGCGTCTGGCGCGCGCCCGTTGCCGGATCAGGTGCTGCGCCTGCATGAATTTGAAGTGTGTCAAAGCCGTAAGCCATTTTGGCCTCCCATTGGTGCTGCGGTGCGAATGTGGATCGAGCGAGACCTTAGGGGGATCGGCGCGTGGGAGCAACTGTGCGCAGCCAATAAGGATACTGGTTTCGTCTTCGGCGGGTTACCGGGAAATCCGTTTCTATTGTGCCAACGATTCGGACAGAAATTTGCAGCGCACGCTGCGTGCCAGCCCTGTTAAGCTCTTTCAGGCTAAACTGCCCTCAGACCGCAAAACGGGCGCCAAGCGCGTTTTCACCGTATCCAGAAGCCCTCGCGCTTGATCCGGTTGCGAATGGCTTGCTCTTTGCGGGGCAAATTGTCCCGGTCAAAAAGCGCTCGCAGCTTTGCGCCGCGCCCCTGATACACCATGCGCTTGATGGGCTCATGGGCCTTGAGCGCTTTCTTGATCCGGTTGGGGGCACAGACAGTTTCAAGCGCCTCAACCACAGTGTCGCTTTCGCGCGCATATAGCAGCGGAAACAGACGGTAGTGGCAGGAAACCGCGCCATCAAGATAGCCCTCTGGCAGGCTGTCGCGCGCGCCCCCGAGTGCATGGATCACCAAGGGCAGGGCCACCTGATCAAGCCAAGGGTCAAGGCTCTGGCAAACCAGCTCTGCGGGGGGATCATCGCGAATGGCCAGCGCATAGGAAAGAAACTTCTCGCCAAATTCATGGGGGCAGTGAAAATAGAAAAAACCAGCGTTGAAATAGAGATACCGCTGCCAATATTCATCGGGCTGTGACAGGTCCAGGGAGCTGTCGTAATCGAGCCCGAACTTGTCATAAAGCGAGCGCCAGATCTGGCCATAGCCGGGGCCATAGAGCTCAGGTTTTGGCCATGTTCCCTCGCGCTTAAGCGAGGCGCTGGGGCGCGTGAAATCAAAGGGAACAGCGGCCAAATCTCCCAAGATTAACGTGTCTGTATCAAAGAAAACAAAGGCTTGGCCCTTGGGAAGGGCCGTCAGCGCTTCGATCTTGTTGCCGTAGGGGTAGGCCGCGCCAAAAGCGGCGCTCTCAAACGGCAGGATCTCGGCCTCAAGGGCTTGCAAAGCGGCCAGCACTTCGCCGTCATTGATGCGCGGATCGCGTGGCCAAAGCGGCCCCGGCTGGGGCTCGGCCACAAACACCCGGCCCCGAAAGCCGGGGCTGAAGTGGCGCAACGAGGCCACGAAGAGCAGGGCTTCATACTGAAGCCGCCCCGCTTGGCCGATCACACAAATGTTGAAATTCTCGGAAGAGGCTTGCTCTGGGGCCATTGGGGTGCTCATACTCGTTACCCGCCCGACTATAGCGCCAATCGCACGGCGCGTCCAAGGGCAAAGCCGTCCGCAGCGGCGGCGCTTGCGGTCCGCCGTCAGGCGGCCTACGCCCCAATCCGGTTCAGCCCCAAGGCGGTGAGGCGGCTGATCAGCTGCGCCGTTGGCACTTCCTGCACCGCCGCGCGCGTGCCCAAAGCCAGAGCCGCCGCCACGCCGGTGGCCTGTCCCATCGCCATGCATTGCGGCATTCCGCGCACCGAAGCAAAGGCCACAGGGTCGGCCGAAACCAGCCTGCCGGCAAACATGAGGTTCTCTATCTTTGCAGGCAGCAGCGCACGAAACGGGATCGTGTAATACTGGCCAGGGGCGAGAGCCGCTTCGTGGCTCATGCCGCCCTTGGCGCGCATCACATCATCCACCGGATTGTCACAGGCGACTATTCCATCTGGAAATTTTGTTGCGTTTGCAAGGTCTTGTCCGGTGATGCGGTAGAGCCCTTCGAGTTTGCGGGTTTCGCGCACGCCCACATTGGGAGAGAGCATGGCCATATAGGCATGATCAAAGCCGGGCACATCAGAGCGCAGGAACTGGGCGAGCTGATAGCATCGCCGCCGCCCCTCCTGGGTGGCTTTGGCCACGGCGGCCGGGTCGGTGCCGTCCACACCGCGCACATGGACGGAGTTGCAAAAGACATCCCCGTCATAAAGCCCCTTCATCAGGTAGAGTTTGGCGAGGTCCGGGTGCAGCCGCCCCTGCGCCACACCCCGACGGGCATAGGCTTCAAAATATGGGTCATCTGTGGCAAAGGCACGGGCCCAATCCACGTTCATCATGTGAAAGGAGATGGTCACAGCCATCATATTTCCCGCGGCGTCGCCCAGGCTGAAAGGCACACCCGCCTTGGCCGAAATATCGCCATCGCCGGAACAATCTATCACAATGCCCGCAAGCACATCCAAGGGGCCGTGGCGGTCATAGCACTGCACCCGCGCAATCCGGTTGTCCTGCATACAAGGCGTTATGGCGGTCGTGTTCAAGCGGATCTGCACGCCGGCCTCTTCCAGCATTTCAAACATGGTGAGCGTGGCGACATCATGGTCATAAATAATTTCAGGGCCGAAATTGGCCAGCGTGCAGGGGCGCTTTTCTGCGGCGGGGGGCTGCATCTTGGCGAGCCGCTCTGTCAGCTCTTGTAGCACCCCACCGATGATCTCGTCGACGGGGTAACCACCGCCCCAGGGCATTCCCGGGCAGAAGGCCATAACACCCCCGACTTTGCTGCTGGCTTCCAACAGCACCACAGACAGGCCCTCACGGGCGGCCGTGAGGGCGGCCCCAAAGCCAGCCGTGCCCCCGCCGATGACGAGCACATCTACACTGTCCTGCCGGTGCTGCATGGGTGCGCCTTCTTGTTGATGCTTTCCTGTCGTGCAGTGCAGCACAGATTGTCACGTCAGGAAAGCGGCAATCTTCAGGGCCGGGGCGCGCGCTCAGAGACCAGCCGGACAGCCAGCCGTTGTTCGGGGAAGAAACGCCCATAGCTCTCGCCTGTCATGAAATTCACGCTCCAACGGTTGCGTGGCGCAATCCAGTTCTTGTCGGAAGTCCAGTAAGGTTCAGCTGCGGTGTCCGGGAAAAGGTCGGCATCAATCATGGGCGGTGGGCAGGTCTTGCAGACAAGCTGGCTCAGCTCTTCTTCTGTTGGCAGGCGCCAGGTTCCGCCAAGCTGTGCGTTGGCTTGTTCTATGGCCTGTTCGATTTCATCGTAGTTGAGCCGGACAGCTTCTCCGATGCAGCGGGCGTTCTCTGCCTCCCACCTTTGGCCGACACTGCAACGCAACCAGCTGACCCCCTGAAGCAGGTCGTCAATAATATGACCCCGCGTGTAGTATTGGGCCGAGGCGGGCTGACAGGCGATGAGGGCTATGATAACGAAGGCAAAGCGCACCATTGTTTTCTCCGCGCGGGTTTTTCCTGTCATCCAGTTTGCAAGATTTGGACCAAGAACTCAAATTCTTGAGTTTGGAAGGCAGTAAATTTGTTTTCATCAGATGCTCAAGCGGCCAGCCCTTTTTGCCAAGGTTGGCACGAAACTTGACAGGTTTGTGTCGAATATAACGAAAAGGTTTCAAAATGGATCTCGCATCACTCATTGGGCTTATTGGTGCTGTCGGCATGATCATCGGGGCCATGCTGTCTGGCGGGGGGCTGGGTGCGTTTATTGATGTGCCGTCCATCTTGATCGTGTTTGGCGGCACCTTTTTTGCGGCCATGTATACGGCGCCGCTGCCGGTTTTTCTGGGCAGCTTCGGTGCCATGGCCAAGACATTTTTGCCACCTGTCAAAAAGATGGACACGATGATTGAGCGCATGATCGAGCTGGCCACGATTGCGCGCAAAGACGGGATGATGGCGCTCGAAGGTCAGGACGTGCCTGACAAATTCTTTGAGAAAGGCCTTCAGATGCTGGTGGACGGGGCGGACGAGGGCAAGCTCGTCAAGCAGCTGACACAGGAAATCAAGGCCATGAAAGTGCGCCACGAGCAAAACCAGGGCTGTATCAAGGCCTGGATTGATCTTGCCCCCGCGATGGGCATGATCGGAACCTTGGTCGGGCTTGTTTTGATGCTGGGCAACATGGCCGATCCGAAGGCCATTGGCCCGGCCATGGCCGTGGCCTTGCTGACAACACTTTATGGCGCCTTCATTGCGAATGTTTTGTTCATGCCCATGCAAACCAAACTGGAGGGCTACACCGCCTACGAGGTGACCTATCGCGAGATGGTGATCGAAGGCTTGCGCGGCATTGCGCGCAGTGAGAGCCCACGCAACATTCAAGATCAAATGGCGGCAAATCTGCCGCCCAAACTGCAAGCCAAGCTCGAAGCGGCCTAAGCGCGCCGTAAGAGAACCTTAGGCTTTCAAGGAGTCACCCATGGCTGATCCGATTGAATTGGAAGAAGAACAAGAGGAAGAAGAATGCCCAAAGTGCCCCCCGGTTGGGGCGCCTGCCTGGATGGCCACATTTGCTGATATGGCAACGCTTCTGATGGCTTTCTTCGTTTTGATCTTGTCTTTCGCCGAGTTTAACACCCCCAAATTCAAGCAAATTTCGGGGTCTTTGAAAAATGCGTTTGGTGTTCAGAAAGTTGTTCCGGTGGTGGAGCAGCCCAAGGGCACAACTGTGATCTCCATGGAGTTTAGCCCCTCGCCCAGCCCTTCGGTGACGCAGGAGATGACGCAGGAAACCACAGAAGTTCAAAAACCTGAGATAGAAGTCGACAGCAAAAAAGAAGATTCCGTCGATGGCGACCGGGATGATGATTTCGGACAGAGCGAAGGCTCAGGCCAGCCCGGGGAAACGGAAGGTCAGAAAACCGCTGCGGAAATGAATGCGGCCGAGCTGGGAGAAGCCTTGCAAGACGCGATCGCGAGTGGTGAGGTCTCTGTTGAAATGATGGGTGAGAATGTTGTGATCAACTTCCCGACCCAGGATCAAACCGAAAAAGACCTGCCAAGCTTGCTGGAAGAAACCCTTGCCGCGCTTGCAGAAGCGCGCAACGCGAGCGGGCAAGCCGAGAGCGAAGTTTTGTTTGGCGGACTGGAGCAGCAGCTCAAGGAGCTTGCGCAAGTCACCAGTGCCGACCGGGAGGGCGCGGGCCCGTCTGAGCAGACAATTATTGAAGCCCAGCAAAAACAGGCCGCCATCCAGAGCGCATCCCTGACACAAGACAGGCTCTCTGTGGCGCTCGAAAGCGAGATTGCACAGGGTCTTGTAACGGTTGAACAACGCGAAGATTCTGTCTTTGTGACCATCGGATCGGGCGGGGCATTTCCGTCAGGTTCTGCGGATCTGACCCGTGAGGCCACTGAGATCCTCAGCCGTGTCGCCTTTGCCTCCATGGAGGGGGACAGCGAGGTGACAGTGACCGGGCACACCGATGATGTTCCCATTTCCGACGGCGCTCTGTTTCGCGACAATTGGGATTTGGCTGCGGCTCGCGCGGCGAGTGTGGTTCAGTCCATGCAGGGAACCGGGCTTGTGGCCCCCGGAAAAATGAAGGCTGTCAGCTTGGGAGAAACGCAGCCGATTGAAGACAATTCCACGCCTGAAGGCCGCGAGAAGAACCGCCGGATCGAAATTGAGATCAGCTACTGAACCGGCAAGGTCAACTTTGCGGTTGATAGGTCGTTTATGTGAAGAGAAGGCGCAAGCAAGGATGCAAAAGCTATGGCTGTAGACTATCTGAGCACACTGAACAGCAAGGGTTCGGGGCTGAATATTACCCAGCTTGTTGACAGCATAGTTGCGGCCGAGACGGAGCCTGCGAAAAATCTGATCAACGAGAAATCGAGCGCCAACGATTTGTCTATTTCGGCAGTGGCCTTGTTGCGGTCCCGGATGAGCACGTTGCAGGCAGCGCTTGGCGCGGCGGGCACAGGCGGGCTGTATCGCGCTGAAAGTTCAACCACGGCTGTCTCTGTTGAGGTGACAGCCCCCAATGCGCTGACAGAGGCTGCGACACAACTGAATGTCACCCAACTTGCCACTGCTCAGGTGCTTGAGTTCGGGGGCTTTAGCAGCGCAGAGGATGTGCTTGCTGCGGGTGCGGTTTCCGTTGAGGTGGGCGCATGGAGCGGCACCGATTTTGCGGCCAACCCAGATGTGGCGGCCCGGTCTGTAAGCCTCGATGGCACGATGACACTGACCGGGTTTGCAACAGCGCTTTCCGAGCTGACCGGTATAAGTGCACGGGTCGTTGACAAAGGGGACGGCACGTTTTCTCTCAGTGTTGTCTCTGACATGGGCGCTGAAAATGCGTTACGCCTCACCGCATCGACCGCGGCGCTGGATGCCTTTGATACAACAGATGCCTCCAATGAGGTGATCGCTGCGGGCAACGCGCAGATCGAACTGGACGGGATTGCCCTGGAGCGCCCAAGCAACCAGATCACGGATGTGATTGCTGGAGTGGAGCTGACCCTGAATGCGGTGACGTCTTCCGCCCATAGCCTGACGGTTTCGATGGATGAATCTGGCGCAAAAGCGCGTCTGGGCGCGCTGATTGAACAGATCAACGGAATGCGCGGGTATTTGGACGAGGCGACAGCGCGTGGCCTGGGCGGTAGCGAGCGGGGCGCTTTGGCTGGGGATGCTGCGATTGGCGCGATCAAGCGAGAATTGGCAAGCCTGACCACCGCACCATTGAATGGGTTTGGGGATACCCCTCTTTATTTGTCCGAAATCGGTGTCCGCACAGAGCTTGACGGGACATTGAGCTTGGATGAGGAGGCCTTCACCGCAACGCTGGCGCAGGCTCCCGAGAAGTTTCAGGCGATTTATCAATCCCTCAACTCTATGGGTCAGAGCAATCTTGAGGTGAGTTTTTCTGCCACAGCTACGCCGCCTGAGGGTGTCCACAGCTTTGAATTTGACAGCAGTGGCGATGCGACCCTTGAAGGCGAAACCCTCTCGGCGCGGACCAATTCGGCCGGCCAGCAGGAGTATTACGCCCTCACCGGTGACTTTGCGGGGATGACGATCACAGTCTTGGAAGGGGCGGCGGCAAGCACGAACCTCTATGTTGGGGTGTCTCTCATTGATAAGCTTGATGCCTATCTCGCAGATGTTTTGGGCTCCAAAGGCGAAATTGCCACCAAGGAAACCTATTTGGGCACGAAAACGCGCGAGTATTCAGAGGAGCTTTCTGAGTTGGATGCGAAGGCTCTTGTTGTCGAGGCGCGTGAAATGCAGCGCTTTGCCAAAATGGAACAGATGGTCACGCAACTGAAATCGACCGGCGAATATATCACAACCATGATGGAGGCCTGGAAGAACCGCGACTGACCCGCGGTTGCGCGGTGCGCTAGATATTTTGAGGTTTGTCGATGACCAGCTTCTTCATTTTTTCAATGAGCGTGGTGCGCCCGATGTTGAGACGCTCGGCAGCATGGCTGACCATTCCATCTGTCATGGTCAACGCGGCCTCGATCAGCACCACTTCGATATCTCTCAAGTGCCCGCGCAGATCAATGCTGTCGTGGTGGACAAACCAGGGCTTATAGTCTTCTGGCCTTGGCGGCATAGGCACTAAGAGGTCTTCAATTTCCAGCTCGGAATTTCCAAGCAATGCGCTGCTGGCGTCCCACAAAGCGTCTTGCTCGATTTGCAACAGCTCGTTTGGAAGCTTCAGCGACAGCAGGTTTTCGCGAATGTGCGCCCCCGTAACATCTCGTCCCGAAAACAAGGCAAATGCGCGCTCAACCAGATTGCGCAGTTCGCGCACATTTCCCGGCCAATCATAGGCCAGTAGGGCTGTTAAGGCCGTTTCGGTAAAGACTGGTGGCGCGGCCTCGGCATCTTGAGCGCGGCGTTTCTCAACCAGCTTTTCCAGAAGGGCCGGGATATCCTCTCTGCGCTCGCTCAAGGGGGGGACGGCAATGGGAAAAACATTGAGCCGATAGTAGAGATCTGCCCTGAAGCTGCCGGCCTCAACCATGGCGAGCAGATCCTTATGGGTGGCGCAAACCAACCTGAGATTGAGAGGGATATCTTCATTCCCACCAACCCGTTGGATCGTGTGGTTCTCTAAAACCCGCAGGAGCTTTGTTTGCAAGCTGAGGGGCATGTCACCGATTTCGTCAAGAAACAACGTGCCATTATGGGATTGCTCAAACCGACCAAAACGACGCTTGTCGGCCCCGGTGAAGGCGCCTTTTTCGTAGCCAAAAAGCTCTGACTCCATCAGCTCGCCGGGGATAGCGGCACAATTGACGGCCACAAGCCTTCCGGAGCGCGCGCTGTCATCGTGCAGCGCCTGAGCCACAAGTTCTTTGCCTGCGCCTGTTGGCCCTGTCACAAGAACCGGCCCAATTGACGGCGCAACAGTTTCTATCAGCCGTTTCATCTGCATTGTGGCAGGCGAACCCCCGACAATTATTTTGGATGTTGCAGAGTGCGAACAATCGGCCATTTTGTGTCCATCTAGGTTATTTAAATTTTTGGTAACCATTATTTGATTTGTGTGCGAAGATTAGTGTCAGATTAATAAATAGTCCGTATTTTGACACCTAATATGCTAATTGCGTTTAATTGAGTGTCGTTTATACTACACTTGCCTCTGTTTATATTGCCATGGCTGCGATCTCATAATGACAACGAACAAGTCTACCGCTCTGGTGACGCTCCCGACTTCTTCAACCGGACTTGTTCCGCAGAATGCTTCGCGTGGAGAAGCCACTCTCTTGGCCGGCAAGGATGTCACGCTGCACAACCGAGAAGAGGTGCGCAACAAGCTTCCCGATATCCTGGGGCGGGCTTTGGCAAAGGCGTGGCTTGATCCTGATTTTGAGCGTCAGTTCAGTATGGAGCCCTTGGCGGCACTGGCTGAGGCCGGAGTTCATCTGCCGGCGACGATGTTTATTGAGGTTTCAAAATCGGTCGCAGATCGACCAAAAATTGTTGTTTATGAACAACAGGATGGATCCAAGTTCAAATCGCGGGTGCTCTATCTTCAACTCGTTATGTTGGCGGGAAAATGAGCAGGATTTTTTGGGCATATGCGATAGGGCTTGGACTGAGCGTGACGCTTCTTGGCGCGCCTGTTTTGTCACAGCAAGCAGAGTTGAGCGCGGATGAGCGGTTTGATTTGGCCGTGGAGGCTGTTCACGCTGGCGATTATGCTGTGGCTATCTCGGGGTTTACGGCTTTGGCCGAAACAGATGCGCCAGATGCGCAGTTTAATTTAGCGTTGCTTTTGAAAACAGGACTAGGGCAACCCAAAAACTACATTGGTGCTTATTATTGGGCTGTCTTATCTGACCTTGGGCGCGAGCACCGGGCTGTCAAAATGGTAACAGAGCTTGCAGCGTTTTTACCTGTTGAGAAGCGTTCTGAAGTGCATCAACGTATTATCAAACGGTTAAGTGATCAGCTTGCAGACGGTAATAGATCAGCCATTTTGAAATATGCGCGTATACACGCGGAGTTTCTGGAAGAGCCTGATTTCGAAACAGCCTATATTTGGTATTCTATTGCGCAGGCTTTGGCCATACGGGGGGGCGCGCAGGGCAGTGCGGCGATGGTTGACAATATGGAGCCTGCTGCCTTGATTGCGGCCCAAGCCAAGGCCCAAGAGATATTCTTGGGGTCCCCATTTGGTCAGAGGAACGCTATGGACCCGCAGAACTAAGGAACTGGCATTGCCAATACGCTGCTAGATGAGGGCGGGCTCTCCGCCTGGCTTATTTTTGTGAAAGCGGATGATAGTGTTGACATCAAGGTCTGAGAGCCCGGTGGCGCGTGAGATGTTTTCTGCGCTCTCGCCGGCCGCAGCCAAGGAAATGGCTATCTCGACTTTTTCAGCAGCCAGTGAAGCGCCTTTCGGCGGCATCCTCTTGGTGGTCTTGCCAAGGCTCTCGACAAGTATTGCGAGGCCATCAAGATCGTGTCGAATTTTCTGAAGCTGTTCAGAGTTGATTTTTTGGGCGCGGTTTTGTTGATCTTGCAACAGTCTAATGCAGCGTTTGGTTGCGCGCTGCGTGAGCCAAAGGCCCGCGCATACAACCAGCAGAGCAGCCAAAATACCCGCTGACGCAAGTATAAGTTCCGGCGAAATTTCGAGATTAGTAAGTTGCATTCAGCTCGCTCCTTTTTCGGTGAAGCGATTTGGTTTGCTCACTGGCCAGGGCGGGCTGGCTTGAACTCGGAAATCGCTTTGGACTTTAGGAGCAAATTTTGTTCCAATTTGGAGATTTCGAGCAAAAGTTTTTGTATTTCTTGTTTGGTCGTTTCTGGAAGTGGCAATGCGCCACCCGTTTTGAGCGCTGGAGCGATAAACTCAGCGATCAAAGTACTCATCTCTTCAGCCACTTCCTCTGGTCGCGTCGAAGTCTCTTCTTTGTCCCTTGCGAGGGCAAGCAATGTCTCTAAACGGGCAAGCGCTTCTCTTAGTTGCATTGACCAACTTTCAAGGGGCGCAGGCTGCCCGTCATCCTTGCATCTCTATGTAGCTTTCCATCAAGCGCTCGGAAATAAGCTCAAGATTGAGCGGATATTTTCCATCGGCTATTGCTTGCTTGATGCGTGTCACCGCTTCCATATCAATGGGTGGGCTGGACGCCAGCGAGGCAACAGAGGCTTTCACGGACAGCTGGCTGTCCACGGACGCTTGAGGTGCATTTGGTGTCGCGCCTGAGGACGCAACACTTGTGCGGGCGGAGGCACCCTTGGCGTCTTGCGGCGCCGGTGCAACCATTTGCCTTAGATTATGTTTAATTGAGTCAACCATGACATCCTCCTGATACATCCTTAACGACGCATATCTAGTTCGTGTTAGTGATGGGGGATACTTTTTTTGAACTTTCTACCATGGCATTGATTTTCTTGCCAGATTTTATGTTTTCGACGCTTATTATGTCACCAATTTGAGCATTTTCAAGCACTTTTCCGGCTGTAGAAACCTCAAATCCACCGACATTTTTCACAATCATGGCTGTTTGCCCCGCCTCTACGGCCCAGTTAAATTCTAGGTGACGTGCTTTCAAGGGTTGCAGGGCACTCAGGTTCTGTTTGGCGCGCCGCCCAATTACATCTTCCAAACGGAAAAAGGCACCAAGGCGCCTGCCTGGTGGAAGTTGGGTAAGGGATAAGATGTCTTCCGTCAGCACGGCGCCCTTCTTGACGCTGGCCAACAACACGACGCCTTTTGGGCCCTCATCACTTGTCTGGATTTGTGTTTCCGATACCTGTGGCATCAGCACCTCTGTGCGCACCAGAACGTGCCATGTATTCTCAGGGTCCGTGCAGGAGACGCGAGCCGTTTCCCAGCTGTCTGCAAATCTGGGCGTAACGTGCAGAGGGCTTGCGCAGGCGTAGAAGCGTCTTCGGTCTGATACTATTGGCTTGGCAGAAATGTTTTCATTTTGAAGTTGTTCCAGAATGGCTTCTTTGATGTCAGCCCCTGTAACGACTTGGCGTGCCTGAGCGCTCTGAGCCGTCAAAAGAGCAACGATCAAAGTGATGAGTGTCATGCTGAGGGGAGGGCGCTGCATCATTTGCTCAACTCCATGAATTGCACTGTTTTTCCAGACAAATCTCTGGGTCTCATACTGCTGTCTAGCGGCCTTAGGGAGACTGAATTGGGGTTCAGAGTGATGATTTCCAAAAGTTCATAGGGTGTGTCGCGCCCTTTTGTGTAGGCGAGGTGATGTTTGGTTAAGCCATCACGCCGACCAAATGGCAAAGTGAGCTGTTCGCCTTTAAGGGTAAGCCGCGCTGTCAATGGCTCACAGGCCCGCTCATCTGCAACGATTTGCGAAAGCTCGGTGACGGTTTGAACAATGTCCTCGATCACGGTTTGGCGCGACTTGATGGAAGACGCGTTGAGGCTTGCGAAGGGTGTGCGTTTGCTCAAAGTGATTTCTTTTTGAACAACCTTAGAGAGCGCAGATTTGCCAATATGATGGCGGTCCAAGGACACACTGATGGAGACCGGAAGAATTTCCGCCATGTTGCGCCGCTCTGGTGCCTTGATCGTTACAAAACTCTCAAGTGACGCGGTTGCTGGTGATCTTTTGGTTTGCGGTGCAGCGCCGCGCGTCAAGGTGGCGTAGTCAAAGCTGGGGTTTGAGGTTTGGGCTGCCGCCCGAGCTGTTGCGGACACTGATATGCCCGGTTTTGCTGCAAGCGCCTTCTGAACCCCAGCCGAGATATGCGGCTCCAGATTTTCCAGCCAGGCAGGTGATTGCCACGAGGTTTCAACGCGGGGCGGGGCCAGGGCAATGTCAAGTTCGGCCCGTCGCCCGCAGACCACGGGTGCGCTCAGGTTGCCCACAATCGCGTTGATTGTAACGGTTGATTTTTGTTTGGTCGTTTTTCTATTGAGAACGGTGTAACCAAGGATTTTGGAATCTGGGCGCACAACCAGCACATCGCTGCGCATGACCGATTGGGATATTGCGCTGTATCCGCTCACTTGCGCGCCGCCTTGGAGAGCGGCTTGATACAGGGCGTCTTGAAGCGCGCGCTGTTCGAGGCGCGCATCTGAAGGGGCACCGGTTGCAATAGCTTGCCCTGTTGCGCGCACGGCCATAGCCTCAGCCCTTACGGCGTGCGGCAAGCTGCCCAAGCACAGGCCGAGAACAAAGATATAGTGCATGACGTTTGTCATGCGCGTGGGCCAAAGACGAAACATTGCGGCCTCAGAAGCCTCTGTGTGCTTTGAGAACTTGCGCAATCGTTGCACGATCAATCTCAAGATGCACAGAGTAGGTATCGCCACCCTTTGGCTCAATCTTGACCGTTCGGGCGCCCCGAATGACACCAGCAATGGAGGCACGCATTGTGTCTGATTGGAGCACATTCTCCGAGAGCTGCGTTTCGCTTTGCACAGACAAGCCGTGAATTTGTTCGGTCAAGATCCGCATGGCGTCCATGCGCGCGGCGCGAATGGCCATGAGGCGTTTTTGATTGAGTGTCTTGCCCGGCTGAGACGAGATGACAGAATAGCCGACTGCCGAGATCGTTGGGACGGGGACAGATTTTACTGTCGTTACATCGAGCAGTTTCTTTGTCTGTGACAGCTCGCGGGCCTGCGCCTGCGAGGTGATTTCCTGTGGGGATTTGGATGATGTCAGCATCTGGCCCAAGCCCATCTGACAGCCCGAAACAAGCACGAGGCTCACCCCCAAGCCAAGGGCGCGGGCTGTTTTCAGAGGCAGACTGTTCGAAATTGCACGGCTCATTGGCGGTGTCTCCTGTGAAGTGTTGGTTGCCAAGGTGTTTGCAGGATTTATGCCAGCTTTCTTGATTGGCTCGATTGGTTGGAGAAAACCGCCCGAAATACGGGGTTGGCATGGGCTTTGCATATCTGAGGCGTGCGCAGATTTCCGCGTGGGCATGATAAGGCAGTTACTTTTGACAATGCGTTTGCAAATAAGGCTTTACAGCAGCTTGAGTTCCCATCTCGTGGTTGGGGCCAGTCAGCCTTTTGACAAAGGGGGGCTGTCATGGATCTGACACGCCAACAAACCCTGATAGAAGATGCAAAGCTGGCAGCGGGCAGCTCGGTGCTTCCGATCGGTATTTTGATCCTTGTGGCGATGATGGTTTTGCCGCTGCCAGTATTTCTGCTGGATAGCTTCTTTGTTGTGAATATCGTGTTGTCTCTGCTGATTTTGATGGTGGCGTTGCACACGCACCGCCCGCTTGATTTCTCCTCTTTTCCGAACCTGATCTTGATTGCCACTGTCTTGCGGCTGGCTCTCAATGTTGCTTCAACGCGGGTGGTATTGAGTGAGGGCCACACTGGTGCAGATGCTGCCGGGCAGGTTATCAAAGCGTTCGGAGAGTTTGTTGTCGCGGGCAACTATGCTGTCGGTATTTTTGTGTTCATCATTCTCGTGATCATCAACCTTGTGGTGATCACAAAGGGTGCTGGACGTGTTTCCGAGGTGTCTGCACGCTTCACCCTTGACGCCATGCCGGGCAAACAAATGGCGATTGATGCGGATTTGAATGCCGGGATCATGACCCCTGAAGAGGCAACTGCACGCCGCCAGGAAGTGGCGGATGAAGCCGATTTTTACGGTTCAATGGATGGTGCCTCCAAGTTTGTGAAGGGCGACGCCATTGCTGGTCTGTTGATCTTGGCGATCAACATTATTGGTGGTCTGATTATTGGTGTCGCTCAACATCAGATGGCTGTGGGGGATGCTGCGCAAGCCTATATTCTATTGTCTATCGGAGATGGCCTTGTAGCGCAAATTCCGTCTTTGCTTCTGTCAATTGCGACCGCCATCATTGTGACGCGCGTTTCCTCCACGCAGGACATGGCACAGCACATAGGTGGGCAGGTAAATCTGTCTCGCGCTTGGATGCCCACCGCAGGGGTTATTTTTATTTTGGGCTTGGTGCCGGGAATGCCCAATCAGCTGTTCATGTTTTTTGCTGTTCTCACAGGCGTTGCAGCATATTTTGCGCGCAAGTCAGAGGCGCTTGCCGCAGAGGAAGACGCCGTTGAGGCGCAAGATCTGGACGAAGAGGAGCAGGCTGATGCCGAGTCTGTTCTGCTGTCGGATGTCACGGACTATTCGGCCGTTTCAATGCAGCTTGGCTACGGTCTTATCAGCTTGGTGGACGAAGAACAGTCTGGCCCGCTGGTGAGCCGAATTACCGGTGTGCGCCGGGAGGTGTCCCGCGGGCTTGGCTTTGTTGTGCCAGGGGTGCGCATCCGTGATGATCTGTCGTTGCAACCCAATCAATACCGTATTCGGATCGGGCAAACGATTGTGGGGGAGGATATTGCTTATCCAGACCGCAAGCTCGCTTTGCCGGGAGATGGGACACATATCCAGCTTGACGGCATTGAGGTGAAAGATCCGTCCTTTGGCATGGATGCGGTATGGATCAGACCGCAGCAACAGGCCGAGGCTGAGGCAAATGATTATGTCGTTATTGAACCTGACTCAGTGATCTCAACGCATCTTAGCCAGTTGCTCAACAAGCACGCGGCCGATCTGATTGGCCAGGATGATGTTCAGGCGTTGTTAGACCAGTTGGGGGAGGCAAGCCCAAATCTTGTGAAGTCAATCGTGCCGAAGCTTGTGCCTTTGCACATGTTGACCTTGGTTCTGAGGCGGCTTTTGTCAGAGCGGATCCCAATTTCAGATCTGCGGCGCATTTTGGAAGGGCTTTCAAATTTCGTTGGGCCGAATATGTCGCCCAACGATATGGCTGAAGCGTTGCGACCCGCGTTAACGCCTCTGCTCATTCAACAGGTTGCCCCTCTGGGCACGGTATTGCCCTTGATGACGCTCACTCCGGAGCTCGAACAGCTGATGTTGCGCACAGTGCGCCAAAATGGGCAGGACGGGCTTGTTTTGGAGGGCAGCCTTGCTGAACAATTGATGCGCTCGATCAACGATACCAGCGAAAAACTTAGTGCAGATGGGCGTCCAACCATCATGGTGGTTGCACCACAAATCAGAGCGGTTTTCTCAGATTTTGTGCGCACGCATCTGCCGGATATGATCATCTTGAGCTTCACAGAGCTCCCCGAAAACCGTCGCGTTGAAGTCTATGCCACGATTGGCGGCTTTGATGCCCTTGGTGCGGAGGGGAGCACATCGGCCTCCTCGGCCTCGCCGCAATCTCAACCAGAAAACGTCTGAGGTAATTCAATATGCCAACCATCACCGTAATGGCGCCAGACAGCGCACTCGCCATGGATGAAGTCGTTCGTCAATTGGGAGACGGCGCTTATATTTTGTCGACGACGCAGCAAGACGGCATGATCCGGATTAAGGCCACCAACGATCCAATGAACAGTGCCCCCAAACGTAACAGCCTCGTGCACACCGTTTATGAGGATGAAGAGGCGCTTCACGTTGTGGCTGGAGAGCCCCCAAGAAGGTCTGCTCCTCTGGAAAATGGCCAAGATGACGGGGGGCGAAATGCGCCTTCCCAACAGACGGTTAGGCCACATGAGGAGCGCCCACACCTTGTGGCAATGGAGGGCGGTTTGTCTCTCGGGCGGGATGGTGCTGCGCAGGCCTCACACACCGGCGATCTGGCTTCACATTTGGGCAAGTTGATGGCTGCGCAAACCGCTCCTCTTGAGGCTGAGGATGAACCGGCAAAGCCCGTGTTGGCTGAAAAAGAGGTGTCCGGGCCAAGCGCGCCGGAAAAATCATCAGACCCTGAGAATCAGGAAGCCTATAGTGCTGAAAGCATAAGCGATACGGTAGAGGAAACCCTTGAGGCGCGCTTGCGGCGGGTTGAAATCGCGTTGGGCGTTGTCCCAAACAGTCGCGAAATTTGTGAGACTGCCCCTCAAGCTTACGACGGACGTGAGCTTGTTGACGCCGGATTTGATCCCTCAGATGTGGAAAATGCGCTGGATATGCTGGTGCAGCGCGGTTTTCCGGCGGCAAAAATTGAGCGATCAGATCTGATTGGCGCATTGGTTGAAAATATTGTGTCATATGATCCGACACAGGCTTTGGATGCTGATGTGCTGTTTGTGATCGGAGCTTCTGGCAGCGGAAAGACAACCTTGGCAGCGAAATTTGCTGCTTTGCTCAAGGAAACGCGCGAAGCACGCGAGGTGTCTTTGGTAAATTTTGTTGGAGAGGCGGCACCGCAGCTTGGTTTGATGGAGCACTATGGCCGACTTGTTGACGTGCCGGTGGAACACTGGTCTCCTGAAACGAAAACGGGCTGGAGACTGCCAAATTCAGGACAAACTTTGATCCTTGATATGGCGTGCTCACTTGAGGCAGCCCTTGAAATTCTGCCACAATTGCAAACTTTCTTTTCTCAGCACCGTATCCACACGGTTTTTGCGGTGCCAAGCGGCCTTGGAAGCCAGCGTCTTCAGCGCGATCTTGCGCTTGTTGCACCTGCCGCACCGGAAGTTGTTTTGACCAAGCTGGACGAGTGCACTTATTCGGTTCTCGAAATGGCGCAAGTTCATGCCAGCCCCGTTGAAATCGGTTGGCTGGCCGGCACGCGCGCGCTTGTGGGGAATGTCTCGCAGGCCACAGGGGCAATAATGGAACAATACTTGCAAGAAACCCTGTTGGGCGACGAGGTGTCATCCGAAACTGCGCAAATGGAAACAAACGTATGACACAATCCATTACCATCGCGAGCGGAAAAGGTGGCGTTGGCAAAACATGTATCGCAGTGAACTTGGCGATAATGTATGCCAGATTGGGCCACAGGGTATGTTTGTTTGATGCTGATTTTGGGCTCGCCAATTCTCATATTCTGATGGGAAAAAATGCAGGCAAAACGCTGCGGGACACTTTGGTAAACGGTGTTCCGATTGAACAGATATTGGAACGTGGTGTAGAGGGAGTTCAGCTGCTCGCAGGTGGCAGCGGGCTGGTCGATATGATGAATATCGACGACAAGGCCCGCTTTCAGCTTATTCGAAATGTAGATGCCATTGCAGATTCAACCGATATTCTGATTACAGATGCGCCGGCAGGGGCAAGCGACAATGCTTTGTCATTTGTCGCAGCATCCCAGCGGGTGTTGGTCGTTGTGGTGGCAGAGCCCACGAGTTTCATGGACGCTTACGCAATGATCAAGGCCGCCCATACAGAACATGGCCTGAAGCATTTTTCAATTGTGCTGAACATGGCGACAAATTCGGCGGAAGCGTTGCGGAATTTTGAAAACTTCCGTGCGATCGCGGCCCGCTTTTTGGATGTCGAGCTGAGCTTTGCGGGGCATGTCCCTTTTTCGGCACCGATGCGCCGCTCGGTTGTGCAACGCAAACCTTTGTTAGCGTCACAGAATGGAACGCCAGACAAAGAGTTGATTGCATTCAAAAATATTGCGCAGGCTGTATTAAAATCGCCAAGAAACAGCTTTGATGGCATCAGGTTTTTTGCGGATGACTTGGCACAGCTAGGGGATGTCTGATGGTATCACGCGGGCAATACTCAGAACAAAACCCTTCCTCGGAGGAACTGATTGAAGCCGAGCTTCAAACTGTCCGGCGCATTGCGTTCTATTTCTACGGCCGCGTTAAGGGCGCGGTTGAAGTGGATGATCTTGTGCAAGTTGGATACCTTGGCTTGATTGATGCCAGCCAAAAATATGTGAAAAAAAGCGGCGTCACTTTTGGGAGCTATGCCAAAATCCGCATTCGCGGCGCGATCGTTGACTTCTTGCGCCGTAATTCGAATTTGTGCCGCTCGACAATCGCTATGAAGCAAAAGGTCAATCAAACATCACTCGGTCTGGAGAGAAAACTACAGCGCGTGCCTTCCGACGAAGAAGTGGCGCAAGAGCTGTTAATCAGCGTTGAAGAGCTGCGCAAATGGCAACAGGCCTTTGAGGCAAATCTGCATCAATCCATTGATGAGGTGCATGATGAACACTCAATTTGGTTTGTTTCGGATGATGTGAATCCGGAGGAAGCGCTCAGTAACCAAGAGATCAAACGTGGATTGAGGGGGGAGCTTGAGAAGCTTTCTGAGCGGGAGGCTATGGTCATCCAGCTATACTATGTTGAAGAATTGAACGTCTATGAGATAGCCGAGATCTTGGGCATCAGCACCGGGCGTGTGTCGCAAATCAAGAAATCCGCAATAGGCCATTTACGCAGTGGCATGGCCAGTTTTTCAGCGAGCGCAAAGGCGGGCGACCTTTAGAGCGCGCATTTATCGTTACATGGTGAATACTGTCGTCTCACATTGCGAGATTCTTAACTGCGAGCGGTGTTGAACATGGACTTGGGCATCTTCGAAATGGATGGCCAAAGTTAAGTCCCCCTTTTTCACAACAACAACATCCCCTTCGATTTCTGCGATTGGAATGAGGCTCATTCCCTGGGGCTGTGTAAGCTGGATATTTTGACCAACGCGAGGCTTGTTGATAACCAATTCAAATGGACCAATAAGCGGGCTCGTGCAACTCAGCGTCTTATGTTCAAAACGCGTGAAGCTGCCTTGGGCGTAAAAAAAACACAAAGCAGCGATTGAAATAAAGCCAAGAATAATCCCCCAATTTTTTGTCATTCTTTACTCGTTTTACTTGTGGGCTTGCTGGTTTCTGGTTTCGAAGCTTGATCTAATTGCTCCACAACCACCGCTTTACCCGCGTCGACCAACCGTTGGGCATCTTCTATATTCACTTCAATCACGAAATCCTTAAAAAACCTCATCCCATTCACAACTGTTTCTTCCAGAATTTTGACTTTTTTCCAGCTTTGTGGGGCTGTGCTGTTTTCTCCCGCGGCATCATGATTTTGTGCCGCTTCAGTCAGGCTTTGTGCCTTTGGTTGCTTGGAGCTTGGCTCAAGCAAGGCGATGTCGTCCGCGACTGATTTTGGTTCTGCCTTGCCTATGTAAAGAATTTTTTGGCGAATGAGCCATGTCTTTGCGGCGAGCAGGCCCAGGCGCGCTGTTGCGTCTTTCTCGGTGGGCAACTGAGCGCGCAACGCCTCTAAGGCTTCATCTAGCGTTTTTGATTTAACAGTCTTCAAGACACGCAGGCGTAGTCGTTTCATTTGATACGATAAAACGGTGTCGTGACCTGTATCTGCCTTTTTATAATCTGAGACTTTTGCCATAAATTTTCGCTCCTCTCTTTATTTGGCATCCAACTTGCAAATAACGCTCCAAGATTGCCCCTTTTTCTCAAAAAGATGAAGCGAAAGACAGATGGACGGAATTAGACAACACTTTGGTATTCATGATGAGGCTTTAGCGTTGCGTTCAAAGCGCAATACGATTTTGGCATCGAATATTGCAAATGCGGCGACCCCAAATTTTAAGGCCAGAGATGTCGATTTTGAGGCGACCCTCGCAAAAGCTTTGCCCGGCGGGCTTTTGAGCACATCTGATGACAAACATGTTGCGCGGCCAGAGAACCTTCACGCTGGGCGTTTGCAATATCGCGATCCGGTAAACCCTGCGCTGGATGGAAATACGGTCGAGCTTGCGGTTGAGCAAATGGAGTTTTCCGAAAATGTGGTGCGCTATCAGACTTCGTTAACTTTTCTGAATCGCAAGGTTTCGGGTCTTATGGCTGCAATAAAGGGGGAGTGATATGTCGGGTATTGAGAATATTTTTGATATAGCAAGCCGGGCGATGTCTTCGCAAATGACGCGCTTGAATACCGTCGCCAGTAATATCGCAAACGCCAACAGTGTCGCGGGCAGCCGCGAAGAGGCTTATCAAGCGATCAAGCCGCTTTTTGAAACGGAATATGCAAGCCACGCGAAGACCAGCGGTGTTGCAACGGTAAATGTTGCTGGGATCGTGACAGCAAACCGAGAACCCAGCAAAGTTTATCAACCCGAGCACCCCAAGGCCGATGACGAAGGTTATGTTTGGGGCGCAGCAGTGGATGTCGAAGAAGAAATGGTCGAGATGCTTGAAGCCTCGCGCCAGTATCAAAACAATTTGGAAGTCGTGTCGACTTTGCGCTCGCTTATGATGCGCACCGTCAACATGGGCCGCTAGGAAAAGGAAAAGACATGTCCAATATCGACTCAACGGGCGCAGCGGCGCAGCAAGCAATTTTTGACAAACTTGGGATTAACACACAAAAGTCGGCGGCAGAGCGGGCCAGTGATGACAAGTTGGGTCAGGACGACTTTTTGCAACTTATGACCGCACAACTGCAAAACCAAGATCCCTTTGCGCCGATGGAAAACGGTGATTTTATCGCCCAAATGGCCCAGTTTTCAACTGTTTCAGGTATTGAGGAAATCAATACAAACCTGAAATCTCTATCTGCCGAGATGTCTCAAACACGGATAGCAACGGCATCTACTTTGCTCGGTCATTCTGTTTTGGTTCCCGGTTCAATGGCCCGTCCAGATGACAACGGTGAAATACACGGGGTCTTTGAGCTGCCCCAAGCAGCCAGCGCAACGCGGGTTTCATTTACAGATGCCACAACAGGTGAATTGCTTCATTCGGATGACCTGGGGCCACAAGGCACAGGCCTGGTTGGGTTTAGCTGGACAGATATCCCCACAGCGCTGCGAGAGGGGAACAGGAAAATTAAAGTGGATGTGGCTGCCAATACGGGCGCAGGGATGGAGACGATGGGTCCGTCAATCTATGCGCGTGTGCTTTCTGCCTCCTCCTATGGCGAAGCCGAGAATGCTCCAACGTTGGATGTTGAGGATTATGGCACGATTGATGCAAGCACAGTGAGCCGCATTCGCTAAGGCGCTGGAACATTGAAGCTCTGTAGAGCTGGAAAACACGAGACGAGAGGGTAACCTATGTCATTTTATACCGCATTGACCGGCCTTAATGGTGCGCAGGCCGATATTTCAGCCACATCAAACAATATTGCCAACGTCGGCACGACCGGTTTTAAGAGAAGCCGCGCGGAATTTGGTGATATCTTTGCGACGTCCCCGTTGCAAAACGCATCGTCCTCAATCGGTTCCGGCACCATCTTGAAGGGGATCAAGCAGCAGTTCACCCAAGGCAACATTGCCTCGTCTCTGAATGCTCTTGATTTGGCCATTTCGGGGCAAGGTTTCTTTGCGTTGAAGCCGTCGCTCACGTCTACTCAGACAGTTTACACCAGGAACGGGTCATTTAACGTCGATAATGACCGATACGTTGTTGATAGTGCCGGTCAGTATCTGATGACCTACCCTGTCAACCTAGATGGGTCTGTCACGGCGAAAGATCTAGACAGCGCGGTGCCTTTGCAGCTTCCGGTGACATCCGGAGAACCCAAGGCGACAGGTAAAATTGACCTTGGTGTGAACGTGCCGGCGGATGCGCCGGTTGTCACCGATCTGGATCAGTTTGCCGATGGTTACAGGTTTGATCCGAATGATGCGGACAGTTACACCAACTCCACGTCAATTACGATCTTCGATGACCTTGGTAACCCGACGATCGCGACAATCTATTTTATCAAGACACAAAATGCTTCTGCGGAAGACCCAACCAACAAATATGATACCCGGCTGGTCATCAATGATACCATCATTGAACCCGACTTGGTGAATGCGGTGGATGATACGGGTAAGCAAATATTCATTGACCGTTTCGGGAACCAAACGACCTCTGTTCCAGATGACAACTACTTCCTCGAAGGAAAGGGCTCTCCGCTTTACAAGCTGGATGACCTCAACCAGCAGGTCGAGTCACAACCTGCCACCCTTCAAGGCGAGCAAAGCGCATTTGATTTTGGCGAGGAAGGCGACAAGCTCGTAGAGATTGTCACGGATCCGCTGCTGTTCAAGGCCACTCGAGAAGCCGGCAATGCCGACAGTGATTTGTTCTGGGGTAAAGATTTTCTTACCGTGAACGTGGATGACAGCGATGCACCGGTCTCCATTGATCTGCGCCCGGGAAAATACAACGCTGAACAGCTGGCAGCGGAAGTGGAACGGGCCATCAACGAAGCCTATGGTGATGACAAGAAAATTCAAATTTTCCAGAATATCGACGATCGGTTGACGATTGATCTCTTCAAATTGGCGCCCGACGGCTCTTTGCAAGGTCTGGGTGACAAGAAAATCGAGATAGACCTTCTTCAGCCCACATCTGTTTCAGATCTGATGGGCATGGACGTTGAGGGCGCATCACCGGATTTCACGCGCGAAGAGTTTTTGGCGCATACGCAAACCCGCCTCGTAGATGAAATGAACGACTATATCTATGACAGCGATGGCACTCTTGGCACCGGGGCTGCAACGCTCGGCGTTGAAGGGCGGCTGTTTGTGCGTAGTATTGGCAGCGAGATGGCTGAACCACATCCTGAGCCTGAAGTGGTCACCATTACGCACACCCAAGACACCGACAGCGGCACGGTTTCGCAAGAGCGTTTCCTAGCCTACTCATACTATGGCAAGCGCCCCAGTCTTTCTGTTTATGATAAGAACACTGAGCTGAAATCGGTTGATGCTGAGGGTGCACTCGTAAGCTCTGGTGGTAAGTCGGTTGTATACGACAACACGCAAAACACCTTGACAGTCTATGTTCCAACTGAATTTGGAGCACCCACATCCTCCTCTATCCGTCTGGTGGGCGCCTCTACGAACACAGATTTTCAAGATCACCTGAATGGGCGCGAGCTGCGTATCTTTGAAAATGTAGCCATGGATGCAGGCTACCGAATGTTGCGGATCGACACCTCGGGCCTGAACTTGCCAGAATCTGGCTTTGAACTGGATGGCACCGATGTGTCGCTTCTTTATGAGCCCTCACAAGATCTGGAGGCCTTCTTTGAAGGGGCCAAAGCAACTGTTGATGGTGCCTTTGAAACGTTCAATTCCAAGCGAATTGTGATGCGCGAAATTGGCACAGCAGCGCAACGCAACTCGGGTGAGCTTTCCGTGGAAGAGGCAATCGCCTTCGGTCAGACGATGATCGACACAAGCGGCGCTTCCTTGACTGCGCTTGGCCTGCCTGTTTCAGGGGCCGCAATTGCAGCGACTGAAACAACAGCCGCGGACACAGCCGTTGCCGAAGTGCATAGCTTTTCAGCCCTCGGCTTTGCCGAATTGAACAACAAGTTCACGCGCTTCACGATTGGAGACAAAACTGTCACCGCCGATTTTCAAGATGCCAACTTTGCAGATATTGACGCGGTGGTAACCGGGTTGAATGCGCTGACAGCAACCTCGGCCGCAGGTGTTGTGTTCTCCAAAAATGGCAGCGATCAGATTGTTATCACGGCGGCCAATGTGAACACTGATTTGGGGAGTGTGAGCGCTCAGACCGTCACAAACGCAACAACCAGCAAAGTGGCCTGGGTTGATGAAAACAATCCTCCCATCAAAGTATCCTATGATGAAACCAATCAGCGCTTGCAGTTCAATGTTGATCGCACGGTTTTGGGAACGGGCACAGGCAGTAACTTTAACGCCTTCACTGTTTACGGATCTGCGGATGCCGATGGGACAAACGGGCTTGGTATCCCTGCGGGGGGCAATGCTGAGACAGTTCTCATTCGCGGGGGAGAGATCTTGTCTACCGAGCCGTTTATTGCAGACGGTGAAGAAATCCAGCTGAACGACAAACGGTATGGTGTGTCCGTCAGTTACAATGGCGATACGAAATCGTTTACTGTTGCGAGTGGCACGACAGGCGAAAGCATTGATGCCAACGGGGCGCTTGGCGTCAGCACAAATCAGAAATCTTCCAATATCCAGATTGGTCGCAGAATTATTCCGGCCAGCGGGGATGGGAGTGCTGACCAAAGTGAGACGATCGCGCTGGATTCCCGGATTATTGGCGGGGGTGAAAACGCACTGTTTGGCTTTGGTGCGTCCAAGCAGGACTTTACCTTCCAAGAAGGCAGCGGTCTTGCGGCTGAACCTGCAATTGCGACTGGCCGCGCAGCCCAGGGCGACTTGACTGAAGTGTTCCGCCTGACATCCAACAACGGCGAAAACCGCTTCAATGTTTCTGTAAATGGCATTGCTGGTATCATTGATGTGCCGCCGGGCAACTATGTTGGCACCACTTTGGCCACCGCACTCGAGGAAAGAATCAACCAGATTTCAGACCCAGTAACAGGGCAAACTGTTGGTGGCGTGACGGTGCGCTATTCGACGGCCGACAATGGCTTTGTCTTCCAGACGGGGACAACGGGCGACGGATCGACAATCAAAGTCAAAGGCGCCTCTCGCCTGGGTTTGGATGATGTTCCGCTGGGTGTTGGTTCGGTCCCGAAAATATTCAATCTGGTGCAGGCAACAAACGCTGAAGGCGTCGCGCTCTATGTCGACCCTGAGGGCACAGTTGTTACCACCCCTCCAGAAGATATGGTGGATGGCTATTTCCCGCTCTACATTGATGAAGGCGAGCTGACCTTTGACAAAACAGGTAAGCTCATCAGCCCCAAAAACAATGTTCGCTATGAGCAACAAGCAGAAGGCTTTTCGATTTCACTTGATATTGACTACGCGGCGTCAACACAGTTTGCGCAGCCATTTTCGGTGCTGTCGGTCGAGCAGGATGGTTTCACTTCTGGGCGCTTGGATGGCCTTGAAATTGACAGTTCCGGCACCATCCGTGCAAATTATACAAATGGGCAAAACAATCCTCTTGGCAAGATTGTTGTGGCGAACTTCAACAACCAAAACGGTTTGAAACAAATTGGAAACGCGACCTACGTTGAAACTGCGGTTTCAGGCACACCTCAGGTTGGTGAGGCTGGCGCAGAGGGCTTCGGGAATATTCTGTCGGGTTCACTCGAGCGCTCAAACGTCGATATCACGGAGGAACTGGTTAACTTGATCACGGCACAGCGAAATTATCAGGCCTCTGCAAAAGCGATTGAAACAACCACGAGCCTCACCCAGACCATCATCAATATCCGTATGTAACGCGACAAGCTGGGAGAAGTTATATGGACAGGATGATACATACAGCGTTGAACACGTTGAAAAACCTGCATGATGTGCGCTCAACAACGGCGAACAATCTGAGCAGTGTCGACATTCCGGGCTTTCGTAAAGACTTGCCCAATGATGGCGGCACAGCCTTCATCCAATCTATGGATCAAGCCTCTGCGCGGGCCATGAATTTGGAAACTGGGAAGGCGGGGTTTTCGACACGGCAGGGGGCCTTGCGCCAACTCGGTTCTGAAATGGACATCGCGGTGGTGTCAGACGGTTACTTGTATGTGCAGCCTCTCAATGGAGAGATTGCGTTGTCTCGGCGGGGTGATCTGTCAATTGATGCAGACGGATTTTTGGTAAACGGCGCGCAAGAGCGCATCTTAAACGAAAACCTGGAACCGATAGAGCTGCCGCCGTTTGCTGAGTTCAAGCTTTCAGAAAGTGGTGAAATTTCGGTGACCCCACTAGACGCGCCGGCTGGCCAGTTTCTTCAGGTCGATTTTTTGGGCACAACGTCTGCAACAGATGAGCGATTGAGCAAAGGGTTGGATGGCCAAATTCGCCGCCCTGACGGCTCGGTTCCCGCACCTGACCAACAAGTCAAGGTCGCTCAAGGTGTCTTGGAGGCTTCCAACGTTGATACGGTATCAGAACTGATTCACTCTATTGAAACCCAGCGCCAGTTTGAAATGGGGGTCAAATTTATCAAGCTCGCAGAAGATATTGATCGCGGCGGTGCAGAGTTGATGCGGTTGCCGCAAAACTGACGCTTGGTTGGCACAGCTCTTGCAGCATGAGTGTAAGTCTCTGATGTAGGAGTTAAGCGATGTCTTCAAATGCAATGCATGTGGCCAAGACAGGCCTCAACGCACAACAAACCAAGATGCAAGTGATTGCCAACAATCTGGCAAACGTGAACACAACAGGCTTCAAGCGTGATCGTGTGAATTTCGAAAGCTTGCTGTACCAGGTCACCCGCTCAGGGGGCGCGCAAACTGCGGACGGCAATATGCTGACCTCGGCCTCCACTGTCGGGACCGGTGTGAACTTGGTAAACACCCAGAAGCTGTATTCCCAAGGTGGCCTTGTGAGCACGGACAATTCGCTTGATTTGGCCATTGACGGGTCGGGTTTCTTTCAAGTTTTGATGCCGGACGGGCGCATGGGCTACACACGCAACGGCACCTTCTCGCGCAATGGAGAGGGGACATTGACCACTTCAAGCGGATATGTCGTTCAGCCTGAGATTCAAATTCCAGACAATGTAAGCGAAATCAATATTTCCTCAGACGGAATTGTGTCTGTCATGTTGGCAGGAGAGACCGCGCCGCAAGAAGTGGGGCAATTGACCTTGGCCAACTTTGCAAACCCGCGGGGCTTGCAGCCAATCGGTGAAACATTTGCAGTTGAAACGCCAGCAAGCGGAGCGCCCATTGAGGGAGCCCCCCTGAACGGGGGCTTTGGCAAACTTGTCCAGGGATATTTGGAAGGCTCAAACGTCAACGTTGTTCAGCAGCTTGTGGATATGATCGAAACGCAACGTGCATATGAGGTAAGCTCGAAGTCGATTTCATCGGTCGATGAGATGATGCGCTATCTCTCAAATAATCTGTAAAGGCAGAGGATATGACGATGACGGTTTGCGTGCGATCGGGTGTTATACTGTTGTGGCCGCTTTTTCTCGCGGCTTGCGGTGCCAGCTATGTGGAAGAGCAAAACAGTTTGAGCTACCTGCCGGTTATGCCGGCCCAAACCACTCCCATTCAGGCTGGCTTTCCTTCCGGGGCAATTTACAATCCGTCGCAAGCTGGCCTCTTCGCCACCGACAGGCGGGCCAGCCGAGTCGGCGATATTCTGACAGTGTCTTTTTCCGAACGCTTTCAAGCGACCAAATCGCAAAACGCAGCCAATGGAAAATCTGCCAACGTAGATATGAATCTCCCGAACGTGTTTGGCTTGAACGCTCTGGAAGAGGGGCTGAGCGCAGGCACAACGCAGTCCTTCTCGGGCTCGGGGTCGGCTGCGCAATCAAACAGTCTCACAGGCCAGATGTCGGTTACTGTTGCGCGTGTCTTTGAGGGCGGAAACCTGGAAATTCTTGGTCAAAAGAAACTGACATTGAACAACGGGGATGAATATATTCGCGTTCGCGGGATCGTGCGTCCTGAAGATATTTCCTCAAATAACGTTATCCTATCTGATAGGATAGCCAATGCTGAAATCAAATACATTGGCGCTGGTGATGTGGCGGACACTGGCAAGGCGGGCTGGCTGCAACGCGCTGTCACCACCTTGTCGCCTTATTGATAGGAGACGTCGATGCAGCTGTTCTCTTGGGCAAAACCAGTTTTGACGAGCCTTGCTCTGCTGTTGTTTTCGGTGGGCGAAAGTGCCGCCGAGCGGATTAAGGATATCGCAAGCGTCGCGGGTGTTCGGTCAAACCAGCTGGTTGGCTATGGCATCGTTGTTGGCCTTGCGGGCACAGGTGACGGCAATTCGGGCCTTACTTTGCAATCCATGCAGGCGATGGTGTCGCGATTTGGCCTTGTCACCGATGTGTCTGGCTTGAATGCAAAGAATGCCGCCGCTGTCATGGTGACAGCGGAGCTGCCACCCTTCCTGAAGCCCGGGCAAACTCTCGATATAACGGTTTCGACCATGGGCGGAGCCAACTCCTTACGCGGAGGCACACTCTTGATGACGCCTTTGCTGGGCGCGGATGGCGAAACATATGCGATAGCGCAAGGCAACCTGGTTGTTGGTGGCTTAGGTGTGCAGGGTGGAGACCAGTCCTCGCTGGTTGTGAATGTGCCCACGGTGGGGCGTGTTCCGCGCGGCGCGTCGGTGGAGCGAATGGTTCCAAGCTCCTTTTTGGAGACTCCCCATCTGATTTTGAACCTTCACAAAGGGGACTTTACAACGGCCACCAATATGGCCGAGGCGATCAACCAGATCTTTGGTCCGGATGTCGCTGTGCCGCTCGATGCCAACTCTGTGCGGGTGCAAGCCCCTCAAGACCCCAGCCAGCGCGTTTCCTATATTTCTCTGATGGAGAACGTGGAGGTGACGCAGGCTGAGCCGCCCGCACGGGTGATTATCAATTCGCGCACCGGCACTGTGGTGATCGGGGGGAATGTACGGGTGACTCCTGCTGCGGTGACCCATGGATCCATGACAGTTCGGGTGAATGAGGACTTCAATGTTGATCAAGGGCAAACAGTTGTGAGCAACGGCGATCAGACAACCGTTGTGGATAATGAGCCAGTTGTAACACCAGACACAGATATTGATGTGGAGGCTGAGACGGCGCGTGCCTTCATTTTTGATACGGGTGTGTCCCTGTCTTCTCTTGTCGATGCAATCAATGCCGTGGGGGCTTCGGCCGCCGATCTGGTGGCTATCCTGGAGGCTTTGCGCGAGGCGGGTGCCCTGCGGGCTGAACTGGTTGTGATATAGGAGGCTGATGTGGGGGAGATGATCAGCAGTTCAATGAACCTGACGACGGTTGTGCATCAAAGCGGCAGTGCTGGTAGCACTGCGGCTTGGAACCGCACATCGGTAAATCAAGGTCAAAGCCAACGGGAGCAGCTTGCAGACGTTGCAAAAGAATATGAGGCTCTTTTCCTCACCGAGTTCTTGAAGCAAGCGCGCGCGGGAGAGCTTTCAGAAGGGCTGTTTTCATCCGAGGCTGGGAAGACATTTCAGGGAATGTTGGATGTTGAGATGGCGCGCGCCAGCAGCCGAAATATGAACCTCGGTATCGCAGATGCCATGGTTACACAGCTAGGCCGCGGCCTTCCGAAGGCTGGTGAATAGTCATGGCTGGCTTGTTTGACATCGGTAGCAGCGGGATTCAGGCCTATCGAAAAGCCCTTAGTGTCACGGGCCAAAATATTGCCAATCTCAACACTGAAGGGTATCGCCGCCGAGAAGCTTCCATGGAAGAGGTTTCAGCAACACAAGGCGGAATACTGAGTATATCGGACCAAGCTGGTCTTGGTGTGCGTGTGTCGGATGTGTCGCGAGCCTTTGACAGCTTTATCGCCTCACGCGCGCGAGACACCTCATCTGATTACGAAAGAGCAGAGTCGTATAAAGAAGCGCTTACGACACTTGAGAGCATCCTGCTGCCAGAAGACTATGATCTGACATTTTCAATAAACGAGTTCTTCAACGGCATCAGCAGTATCGCCCAAGCGCCAGGTGATCTCTCTGGGCGCGTTGTCGCGCTGGAGCAGGGGCGTTCTTTGGCATCAGCGTTTCAGTCGCTCTCTGGTTCATTGCAAACTTTTCAATCGGCAATCACCAGCGAAGTTGACAACATGGTGGGCTCTTTAAACACCGAGTTGGCTGGTTTGGCGGATATCCAAGCGCGCCTTATTTCTGCCGGAGGGAGTGGCAAGGCCTCCAACGCCCTGATGGATCAACGTGACAAGTCTATTGCTGCGATTGCCGACTACGCAGGCGTTTCGGCCCGATACAACGTGCGCGGTGATACAACTTTGACACTCGGAGCAACTGGGAGTGGCCCCGTGCTCTTGGAGGGAAAAACTGCCAGCCAAATCTCGGTTATCGCGCAAGACAGCCAGATCGATGTGTATATCGGTGCCGGGGGGGGCGCCTTGCAGACCCAGCAAATGACCTCTGGTGGATTAGCGGGTTTGATCGCAGCATATGAGACGGTCTCGCAAACTTCCCGAGAATTGGATGCTCTTGCACGCAAAGTGGCCAGCGAGCTGAACTCTGTGCATTCGGAAGGTGTCAGCCTTGACGGAAAAACGGGAGGGGCGCTGTTCGGTTTGGATAGCTTTATGCTTGAACCCTCTGCGACAAACCTCGGGTCGGTAACCGGCTATGTCTCGTCTGTAGGGCCCTTGCCAGAAGAAGATGTGGAGCTAGAAATCGTTTACAATTCTGCCAACTCAATGTGGCAAGGCCGCGATGAGGCAGGTGATGTGGTCGCACAGGGGCAAAACGGATTTGTTTTTGCGGGTCTAAATGTGTCGTTGGTGGGACAGCCGGCTGATGGTGACACGTTCGCGCTGGAATTGTCGCGTGGAAAGGCTGCAAATATGCAGTTCTTGTTGACCCGTCCGCAAGAGTTCGCAGCGGCCGGCCCACTTCTTACAACCTCCGATGTCAGCAACACAGGCTCTGCGAATTTGGCGTTTGAGGCATTTTCAGCACAGGCGCCGAGCGACCTTCCAATGCTCACGCAGCTGCTCGCCAACGACATTGGTATTGCGGCGGCAACACGGTTCCGCTCGGACGGTGTTATTGGTGTTATCCCGGCGGATGTATCTGAGGTGGATCTGTTCTCGCTCACGCGGCAAGATCTCGCGTCGTTTACTTTGGCCGACGCCCAATTTGCCAACTTGAGCAGTATAACCCTGACGCTTGATGAGGTGAGCCACCAGTTTGATACTGCGGCTTTTGCGGAGCGCCGCAGCACTGAGAGCAACGTCAACTTGTCGGAGTTGGCCGACATGCTCAATGCTGGAATTTTGCAATCATCAAGTGGGGCCAGCTTTGCGGATCTCGGCTTGTTTGCAAGTGGTGAAGCGGGCGTTCTGTCGATTGCAAGTGGAATTGCCGGACTGAGCGCGGCCGTCTTGCAAGCCGATGAAACCGTTACAGGCAGCATTTCGCAAAAAAATGACATCGGTTCGCAAATTCAAGTGTTTACCCGTGAAGGGCGTCAAATCGCCGGAACGCCGCTCAGCGACAGCGAGGTGATGCGATATCTGACCCCTGCGAATGGATTTCTAGAGACGGTTGAATATCGGGCTGAACATTTGAACGGGGTGGGCAGTGGGGGTTTCCAATCAACAGAGGTTTCGCGTGCAACGCCGGGTGGGGCCTATGGTCTCAAAGTTTCGGGGGAAGGGTTTGCACCTCCTGTATGGGCTGGAAGTTCTCTTCCGGTAAGCGTCGCTACTCCGGCGCAAACGCTTTCGATTGCCGTTGGAAGTGATCCAGAGACCAAACTTGAGATCCCTCAAGGGGTTATGGCCGATTATATCGCAGAGCAAGTCAACACGCTGAGTTCAGATTTGGGGATCAGGGCAAAAGCCGAAACACGAGTCTTGTTGCAAGCGATACCGGAGGGAATTGTCAGTTTTGGCCTAACAGGGGAAAACAAAGACCCAGTGGCCATCCAAGGTTACGCCCGCGCCGGCGATCTCAGTGACATGGTTGAGCTGATAAACGCACAAACCAGCAACACGGGTATATCCGCGCATCTGTCCTCTGATTTGGGCCAGCTGGTATTGGTCAACGAAGCAGGTTCCGATATTTTGTTGAGTGATATCGTGGTCGAGGGGGAGGGCTTTGAGGCTTTTGCTGTTGGGGCGCAAGGCCAGCTGCGAAGCGATAGCCCCGTCCTTCTTGGAACAGCTGCAAATCAATTTGCGCGCTTTGGTGGCGAGGTGAGCCTGTCTGCCGCGCGCAGCTTTACGGTGAGTGGCGCTGGAGGCACCAAAACGAGCACCGCCGATCCGCTTCATCAGGGCTTCATCAGCCGCGCAGCTGATCCTGCGGGCAGTTGGCAGCAGTTGAGCTTTAGGGCAATCGAAGGGATCGACGGGAACGAAGCCCGCCCCGATGGGAGCTTTGCAAGCGCCGCGGCGGCATCGTTTTCGGTTTCACTTGAAACGGACGGATCAAGCGCGCGCTTATCTGCCTCGGTTCTCAGCTCGGATCTGGATGAGTTGAGCTCCCAGGCGATTGCTCAGGCGCTTGCAACTGATCTGCGGTCTTTGGCGCCTGTGCCAGTGTTGAGCGGGCGCAGTTTTTCTGATGTTGATGGTTTGCCCAGCGATGGCGAAACCATAACTTTAGAGTTAGGAGAGCAAAGTTTTGTTCTGCGCATGGTGGATGGCGAAGTTGTTGTTGAGGGCCCTGAAGCGGAGCGGTTAACGGCTGGTTTTGACGACAGTTTCAAGCTTGTTGTCAGTGCGTCGCAAGGCTTTGAAACCGGGCAGACCTTGAGAGTTTCGTCCGATGCGAGCACCGCTTCCATGACCGCATTTGGCCTTGAAGTGGACCAGCAATTAGAAGTTCTGACGGGCCGTTCGTTTTTGCAAAACACGTTGAGCAGCCAGCCTCACGTTCTGTCGCTTGAGATTGATGACACACAATACGATATCTCGCTGACTCTTGACGAGAATGACGTTGTTCAGATCGCACAAAACCCAGATTTGCCTTTGGGCACAACACTGTCTGTGAACTCCGTTTCCGACACTGAAGTTCAGATCACCATTCGCCGCACGGAGGCTGGAACAGCTGGGGCCTTGCGTATCCTTCCGAGTGAAGGAGGCCGGGCGCTTGGCTTTGTGACCTCTCCAAATCAAATCTTGGTCAATCAAGATGGCTTGCGTTTAAGCGCGCTAGACCAAAGTGCGATTGATGTGCAGGCGACGTCTGGTGGTTTGATTTCTGAACGTATTTCTTTGAAAAACCTGCCGCCTGAAGAGCTGATTGTTATTCTGACCGGGGATGGGGCGCGCAGGCTTTCGGCTCAATTTGAGAGAGATACGTCTGATATTGAAGTTGGGTTGCAGCGGCCACTTGATATCGTTGTTGAAGATGGTGCGTCTGGACGTATTGAAATTTTGGACCGGGAAAGCGGGCACTCCATCGCAAGCCGGTATCTGGATGAAACGGGTCGCTTCTCCGTGGCTGGTGTAGACTTGGTGATAAGCGGTGCGGTGAAAACGGGCGATCGCTTTAGTATTGCACCCAATACTGCCGGCGAAGGAGACGGCCGCAATGTGGCCAAACTGCTTGGTTTGCAAACAACTGATTTACAGAGTGGCAAAGGCGGGTTTTCGCAAAGTTTTAGTGTCTTGATCACTGATGCAGGCGCGAAGGTGCAGGCCAGCACAATTGCGGCGGCATCGTCCTTGGCTGTGCGAGATGCTGCTGCTGAGATGGAGTCAGAATTCTCAGGTGTGAACCTGGACACCGAAGCCGCACGGCTGTTGGAGCAGCAACAAGCCTACCAGGCTCTCGCGCGTGTCTTGAGCACGGCAAAAGAGCTTCTTGATACCTTGATGAACGCAATTTGAGAGAGGGGCTAGGCCATGACCATCAGCACCAAAATGTTTAATGAGCAAACGATTGCCAATTTGGGGCGATTGTCTGACCAGTTGAACGGGCTTCAGGAGCAGGTTGCCTCGGGGAAGAAGCCGATCAAGCCGTCTATCGACCCTATCGAAATGTCCAAGCTGTCTGCTGCAAAAGACTTGCAGGCTGGTCTGTCGCGCTACCGTGGGAATATGACCCGTATTGAAAATCGCTTGTCAGAAACGGATGTTGCGCTTGGGCAGGTTCAAAACGTTATGATCCGTATCAAGGAACTGGCGATTCAGGCTACAAATGACACCCTGAATGCACAAGACCGGCTGTCTATTCAAAAAGAGGTTGCCGAACATAAGCGGTTCCTCGTGGGTTTGGGCAACAGCCGAGATGCACAGGGTCAGGCATTGTTTGGTGGATACATGACCAATTCTGACCCCTTTGAAATTGGCTTGGACGGCTCGGTGTCTTATTCTGGAGATGATGGGATGCACAGCCTGCCGGTCTCGGCATCGCTCAGCATTTCAACGGGCATAGACGGGGCATCGAGCTTTATGCGCATCCAAACAGCGCAGGGGCCAAAATCAGTCTTTGATATTGTGCGAGAGTTTGAAACAGCTTTGGAGACGTCAGCGCACTATCAAACCGACGTAAATGTGACCTCTGCCGAAGGCGCGCTGCTGTCATTTGACATTGGGCGGCAGCCTGAACCGCAGTCACTCAGAATTGAGGGGGCTACTGGCAGCGCTGATATCACCGTAACTATGGTTTCTGGGGCCATGCAGCCAATGATCGAGGCAATCAACGCCGAAAGCGCACACACAGGTGTGGTTGCCGAAGCCTCTGAAGACGGGAACGGCATAGTTCTGAGCGATTTGTCAAAGCGTCCATTTCGTATTGCACAGTTTGAGACAGGTGCCGTGCGGGGGGCGCAATCAAAGCCGGACAACCAGATCCTGGTACAGGAGATTGTAAGTGGCGAGGCCGTAGGCTCATCCGTGGTGCTGGTTGATAAAGATGGTGCCCTTGATGTATCCCTGTCAGGCCTTGATGCAGTTATTTCTCACATGGCGTTGACCCAAGCACAGGTGGGCGCATTTTCTGCGACTGCGGAACTGAGATCTGACATGCTGGCACAACAAGAACTGATGGTTGAGGAAACTTTATCCGGCATTGAAGACGCGGATCTTTCGGCTGTTGTAACACAGCTGCAAAGCCTGTTGGTCAATCGTGATGCGTTGCGCCAGGTCTTTGCAAATGTGGGTCAACAAAGCCTCTTTGACCTGATCAGGTGATCTGAACTGTCTTTTAATCTGAGCGAGAACGCGGGGCGCTCAGCGCTCTACATCTCTGATGGTTTCTTGGATTTCAAGGTAAGCGGAAAATAGATCGGCTTCGGTGACGACACCCAATAAATGACCAGTTTCAGATGAAACCACGGGGATGCTTTCGCCAACAAATGACGAGGCTTTTTCGATGCTCTGTTGCAAGGATGTATTTGCCTCCAACAACAGAGGGGCATGGTCAACCAGATCATCAACAGCCGCATCTGGCGGTGCTGTCAACAATTGATTGATTGTGAGCTTGCCTACAAACAAACCGCTATCTGAAACAAAATATGCCTCAGTATGGTTTTTTCGTCTGAGAGCGTCGAGGAGCTGTTTGACAGATTGCTCTGATCGGCTTGTGACAAAATCTGATGTTGCATAGGCGCCAATTTTTGTTTGCGTGAGCAACAATTGGCTGCGGCCCTGGCGCAGATCTATTCCGCGGTCAATCAGTTGACGGTCAAAAAACGAATGGCCAAAAATATTGGAAGAAACCACTTGGCTGACCACAACAGCCAAGAGTGTAATCAAAGTAAACTCGTATGAGAGGGTCAACTCAAGGACAATAAAGACTGTCGCCAAAGGCGCGCCAACCACGCAGGCCGCAACCGAGGCCATTCCTGCAAGGGTTAATGCTGTGCTTAGGTCTCCTTGGGAAGTAGAAACAAAAGCGCTTCCGAGCACTGCTCCTGCTGATGCACCGACAAAGAGTGCAGGTGAAAAGACTCCACCAAAGAAGCCAAACCCAAGGCAAATGCTGGTGAGGAATATCTTGCCCGCAAAGAGCGCCAAAGCAAATCCCAACGTTGGAGGAACGTTTAGTAGCTCGCCCAGTGTCTGGGTGCCGAGCCCAAGCGTCTCGGGAATGTAGGCCCCGACGAGAACAACGCAAAGCGAGGCAATAAAGAGCGACTTGTAAGCCGGCAACGCGAGCCGTTTGTTCAGGGACATGAAAAACCGCAAGCTCTGCATGAACAGTATCGCGACAAACCCGAATATCACAGCTGACAAAATGACTGGCAAGAGAGCCTCAAGGAGGGGCGGGGCCTCGCTGCGCAATGACAAGGGATTGGGGAGTTGGAAAACATAATTGACCATCGCAGCCGCAACTATCGCGCTTGTTGCTATGGGCGCCATCGCGCGCGCTGAAAAATGCCTCAGGATTGCTTCATGAGCAAAGATGATCCCCGCAATCGGCGCGTCAAAGCCGGCTGAAATTGCAGCAGCGACACCACATCCAATCACAACATTGGAGCGCATTGGCACGAATAATGTTTGTTTGAGCGCAAGGCCGAGGGTAGCCCCAAAATGAACGAGCGGACCATATTGCCCAACCGAAGCGGACCCGCAAGCGGATACAAGTGCAGCCAAGGTTGAGGCGAGTCCCATTTTGAGATCGATGGGTTCCAGATCTTGATGTGCGGCGTATATCGTATCGGCCGGACCATGCCAGCGGTTGACATTAAACAACCGCCGCAAAACCAAAATTGCGACGGCAGCACAAGCAATCAAAAAGACTGTGGTTAAGTTTAGCGTGATCGGTCCGTAGCTAAGGGCTTTTATGTCCGAGAAATGGTTTTGATCGCTAAAATAGCGAACGATATGGACAAAAAGAGCGGCGGCAATAGAAACAATAACCCCGATCACAGCTCCAAACGCCGAGGACGCGTAGGTCGATACAATGTAGCTATTTTTAAGCTTTGTTGTTGTTTGGTCGATATTCATCACGATCAGCTTTATTTTATCAAAAGGGTAACTCCTTTCGGAATATATTTCTAATAATCAATTTATTCCACATGGCACACTTTATGCAGTTTCCTTGCGAGATCTAAACAAGGAGAGACACATATGTACGGAATTATCAGGGCGGGAATGGCAACTGCTATGCATGAAATCGCGGTTGTTTCAAACAATATCGCGAACTCTGGCTCAACAGGTTTTAAGAAAAGCGACGTGTCATTTACTGATATCTATGGGTCTGCAACACCTGATACCGTAGCTCGCACAACAACAGGTTTTGGTAGCTCAATATCAGACACAAGGCGCAACGATGGCCAAGGCACAATTGTAAACCGCGCAGGCGCCCTTAACCTGGCGTTGGTTGGCCAAGGCATGTTCGTCACCTCCGCGCCTGATGCCGCAGGCGAGGTTTCAGATTCAAATTTGTTCACGCGAAATGGAGAGATGTCATTAGACAAAGACGGATTTTTGCGCGCGTCAGATGGCTCATTTGTGCGTGGCGTGGTTGCATCGGAAGATGGAGCTGCTGGGGCTACGCTAACCACGATTCAGGTTCCTTTTAAGTCTGAGGAAGGCGATACCATGAGCCAACTTGAAGTGAGTGCAGACGGTGTTGTGACCGTGACTTATGGAAATAAAAATGTTGAAGAGGTTGGCCAACTGGCACTGGCCACTTTCTCAAACTTGGGTGGTTTGCGCAATGTTGGGTCCGCGCGTTTCGCACAGTCTGGTCAATCCGGAGAACCGCTCATTGGGGTCGGCGGTCAGAACGGCTTTGGGTCGATCGAGGCAGGGGCTCTTGAGGGGTCAAACGTTGATATTACTCAAGAAATGACTGTAATGATCCGTGCACAACAACAGTTTAGCGGGGCTGCGCGCGTTCTTCAGGCCAATTCGGATCTCGTTGAAAAGTTGACGCGATGATTAAACCCTTAACAGGGGCGTCGAGGCTCATTCGTCGGTTTCAGTCTCAGACGTTGGCCGCATTTCAAGCACCAGCTTCAAAAGAAACCCAATCACCCCGATGCCCCAAATGACAAAAACAAAATGCCAAGCCGTGAGGTTTGACAGGGGGGAAAAGCGCTCTCCTGCAAAGGGAATGCTGAGAATACCCAAGCCAGCGGCAAATATAAAATATCTTATAATCATGCATTGACGGCATATCGGTGATTTTTGTTTTTCACGCTTCATGAGTGCTCCAGTCAATGATGTGCCATTCGATAGCAAGAAAAATTTACTGGAGAAAAGTTACAATTTACTTTAGATAATCTGCAACTAAACTGGAGTTGCGGGATTGCTACCCTTAAATATGCCTCAATTGCCGACCTCGGCTGGACTGATTGGCAGTAATGATTTTGGCCTGACGAGAACTGACAATCGCATGCGGCCAAAGGCCGAAACTTTGCTGCCAGCGGTCAATGTTGGTGACGAACGGGAGCTTGCGCGTGCTTACAACTCTGATGCATCTAAGATCCAGATTTACCATCCTAGCCAGGCGCCCTCGGGTATTTCAACTGAGAATGCGCTCTTGGCCAAGGCCTTGATGTCTCCTGTCTTTGCACATTCTTCGGCAGCGACTAAGATGGCTCGGCTGTCAAATATGTTCCAAGATGCACCACGATTTGGATCTGCTGTAGATTTGTTGTGCTAAGCCGTTCGGAGTCAGATCCCGTCGAGAAAAGATACCTCTAGGTTGGGAAAATCTTGGAGAAATTCACCATCCTCGATTTTTGTCCAATTCCAGCCTGCTGGTGGGGCAAGCTCAGGTTTGGCACGAAACATGTAAATGAACGGTTTGAATTCCTTATCGGCTGTATCGATATTTATTTCCGGTGCTTTAAGCCCATCGAGACTTGAAGAGAAGAAGCTTCTAATTTTGCGCGGAAGTCCGTTTGCCTCATAGGTTAGTTGTTTAAAAGCAAACGCGTCCAATACTTCAGAGGCATTTTCGATTTCTGCGTCCATCAGGTGGCGTAGATAACTTTCAGATGTGTCCAGTATCATATCGCTGCTGATATCAGCGTATCGAAGAGATAATTCGTTTGCGTATTTGCCGGCATAGGCTTCCAAGCCCAAGTTCTCGGAAAGATAACGCTGGGCAGATAGCGAGCATACGGCCGAGTAAATCCACATAGGACAGTAACGAAGCATTTATTTCTCCCCAAGACACGTCCGCCACAAAGCGTTGATCTATATAGGAAGCGGGATTACTTTATCTGCTCCCAAGCGTCAATTATGTCATTTACAATAGTGATGCAGCTCTTCAGATCGTGATCGGAGCTACCCTTGAGTGCCAGTAATAGCTGGTCCCGGCAATACTCGTATATTTTAAAAAGATTTTGAGCAATTTCACTGCCGGCCTCAAAATCCAAGCTGGTTTGCAAAATATAGATTGCAGTGAAGGCTTTTGAAAAATGGTTCTTGCGCTTAGCGGCCCCGAGATTTGGCGCATCAAGCAAAGCCAAGCTGCGCGTGAGCTCGCGTAAGGTTAGCAAGATCATCTCATGTGGATCAGAAATATTGCTCAATGCAGCTTGCTTTGATCTTGCATATTGATTTCGTGCAAACGCGTAATTCATAGATCGCTCCCGAGCTTCATTTGTTATAAAGTATAACGTCTGAAGGGGCGTCTTGTTTAGTTATTTGCACAGCAAAAGTTATCTTTTCAAAGCTTCCCTGTCAGCTGAGTACTCGGCAAGTGGAACGGTCAGTTTGACCTGTTCGTGTCCTGCTTCGTCAAAGTGACAAATTTCAACGTAGACGTTCAATTGGCTCATTTGAGCGTCTGTTTGTCTTTCACGCTGCGTAAAGTTTTTGAATAATTCCATTGCTGACCCTAACCTTGCTTCCTGCCAAACAGCTGCAATTTTAGTGCCAAGGGGCAGATTTTTGCCCTTAAGAGTTAGGTGACGATAAAGGATGTTATTTCCACAGAGTGAATGAACGGTTCATACCCCCAGCGGATGAGTGAGTTGTTTATTGAAGCCTTTATAAGTTCAGCCAGGTTGCTCCGTCCTTCTTTGGAGAGCAATGCCTCTTCTGTTAGATCAACAGTTTGATCGAGGATTACAGGGCGTAGCTGAGGTTCTCGTTCTTCCAGAGCGGACATTAAGTTGCTTGCGCTCAGAGGGGTTTCAAATATGGAAACCGCTATTTCAAAACTGAATAACTTGTTGCTACCAGGAATATTGCCAATAACGGTCGAAGGATAAGGGTAGTATTGAAAGTCTGGCTCTGAAAGTATGTTGCCTTCTGCCAATTCAGTGTCATCTACTGAGGGCTCTTCTGCGTCTTGCTCAGAGGCTGCTTCGTTGATTGCCTCGACATTCGGCGGGTTCAGGGGGCTTGTCTCAGGGCTAATGCTTAAATGGCCGATGGAAAATGCGCCAATTGTGAGCGCGGCCGGGAGGCCGTATAGAGCTGCAAGTTTTATTGGCGCGCGCATTGATATTATTCTCCCCAATAGAGCAACGACCTTTGTTTTAGCATTTTTAGGCGCAGTGTCATTTTTTTGAAAGGCTGGCTAAGTGGAAAATTCTGATTTGACGACTTTTTGACATTAGAATTTTTTGATTAAGCTTTGAGCTTGTTTCTGAACTGATCCAGTTTTTGTGCATTTATTTCATATGTTTGAGTTAAATATTTGAGAATAATTTTGCGTTCTCCGGAAGTTGGCTCGGTTATTGCCTTTTGGTTCTGAGAAATTCGGAGACGCGCTATGACTTCTATTTTGATTGAAGCTGCCAAATTCCCACAGGCCGAAAGGTTATGTGCCAGTGTGGCTATTCGGAAAATTAGCGCTGAGGTCGTAAAGGCTCCAGCTGAAGGTTCTGTTGGGGCTGTTTGGGCATATTCAGCAGATTATGAAGAGGTACTCGGAGGGCAGCAAGCGCTTCTGAACATTGCGCGAGCTCAAAAACCAAAGTGTGTCGTTGTTTTCAAATTTGGTGCAGACAAGTTTTCCATTGTAAGTTCACTTGGAGGCAAGCTGTTGCGCGTGAGCTTACCTGAAGATGAGGGTTTCGAGCTCACCGTTGCAGCCGAGATACTGGCTGCGGATATCTCAAAGATGGTAGCCGCTGATCCAGCGACCTCGCAAATGTTATCTTTGGCCAGCCGTGTCGCAACCTCTGACGTCACTGTATTTGTGAACGGACCAACCGGGACGGGGAAAGAGGTTCTTGCGCGCTATATCCATGATCGGTCTGATCGGGCCGAAGCACCTTTTGTTGCTATCAACTGTGCGGCTATCCCTGAAAACATGCTGGAAGCGGTGCTTTTTGGCCACGAGAAAGGGGCGTTCACAGGTGCGTCTGTTGCCAACAAAGGCATTTTCAGGGCTGCTGACAGAGGCACCCTTTTGCTCGACGAAATTTCGGAAATGCCCCTTGGTTTGCAATCCAAGTTATTAAGGGTTTTACAAGAACGGAAGGTGACGCCGCTTGGTGCACAGGCGGAGATTGAAGTTGATGTGCGCGTCTTAGCGACAACCAACCGCGATATGCGGCTTGAAATTCAGGAAAACCGCTTCCGTGAAGATCTCTTTTATCGTTTGAACGTCTTCCCAATGAGCACGCAAGCTTTGAGCGCGCGCCCGCTTGATATTTTGCCACTCGCTATTGGGCTCTTGCGTAAGCATGCCTCGTCGATTGAAGCAATTCCTTGGATAACAGCTGAGGCGCGCTCTTTGCTAATCAGCCATGAATGGCCCGGGAACGTCAGAGAGCTTGAAAACGTGATCCAACGCGCTCTTGTTTTGCAAGTTGATGGGATGATTCAAGCAGAAGACATCATCATTGATGGCGCACGAATTCCCCATGTCATGCCCAGCCCGACAAACCCACATCCGGCGCTGAGCCGCTTGAGCAGTTGAGGGGGTTAGAGCGATGACACAAATTGGCGGATTGAAGTATCAAGTTGACCAGACCCATCTGCAAAGCCTGAAAAAGGCTCATGAGACGCTAGGCACAGAACAAGCTGGCCCGAGCTTCTCAGAAAGGCTCTCAGACGGGTTGCAAGATGTTGCTTCAGCTCAGGGTGAAGCATCAAAGCTTGCGCGAGATTTCGAGCTTGGCCTTGAGCAGGATTTGTCAAAGGTCATGGTGAGCCAACAGGTTTCCTCACTGGGTTTTCAGCTTACTCTCAATGTTAGAAATAAGGCTTTGAGCGCCTACAAGGATATCATGAACATGCCCGTTTGAGTTGTTCTCTTGCGGTGAATGTAAATAAGGACGCGTTGCGATATGGCCACGAACACACAAACTCTCGATAGGACGACAGCAGTAAATTCTGGCGGGAACAGTTTGGTGCCTGCCTCAGGAAATATGCTTGCTACAATTCGGAATGTGACCCAGCAACCCAGCTTTCAGCGGGCCTTTCCGACTTTGATTGCTGTTTTGGCAATCGCAATTTGCCTGATTGTTTTTGCAATAATGCAAAAACCTGAACGCACGACGCTTTATGCATCTCTCCCTGAAGCCGAGAAGTCACGCATTGTCGACGCACTCACGAACGCCGGTGTGGATGTCACGCTTGACCCGACAACGGGGGAAGTGATGGTTCCTGCAGCGGATTATCACAGCTCGCGGATACAGCTGGCGGCACTCGGTCTTCCACAGTCTGTGCCGGACGGCTATGATACTTTGGGAAATATCCCGATGGGAACATCTCGCTCGGTCGAGACCATGCGTCTCAAGCAAGCGCAGGAAGTCGAGCTGGCGCGTTCCATCACTGAGATTTCTGCGGTGCGCTCGGCTCGGGTTCATTTGGCATTGCCTGAAAAATCTGTCTTTGTGCGCGAACAAATGCCGCCCACGGCGTCCGTGTTTTTGCAGTTGGACCGTGGACGCGCAATGGATGAGAACCAAGTGGCTGCAATCATCAACCTGGTAGCTGCTTCCGTTCCGAGCCTGGCAAAAGACAACGTCACTGTTGTTGATCAAAGTGGACGCCTCTTATCTAAGGCGCCTGATGATCCGTCTTCGATTTTGACAGACAACCAGCTGCAGTATCGTATGCGCCTAGAAAACATCTACCGCTCGCGCATCGAAAGCCTCGTCACACCCATTGTTGGGCCTGGCAACGCAACTGCGCGCGTGAACATCGATTTTGATTTTACGCGGCGTGAAGTGACTGAGGAAAGCGTCGATCCTGAGGGAAATGCGTTGCGTAGCGAGCAAAGCACATTGGATGTAACATCAAAAAGCGCAGCCATCGGAATCCCCGGTGCATTGTCCAACACGGCCCCCACCGAAGCGGAGCTGATTACCGATGGTTCGCAGGCTGCTGGCATGAGCGACAAAAACGGCGTGCAAAGTGAGTCCTCAAGCCAGGTTCGAAATTACGAAGTTAGCCGCAAGGTTCAGACCACCCAGCAGCCAACAAACACCATTGTCCGTATCAATGCGGCGTTGCTGGTGCGGGATCAAAAAGTCAAAGATCCGGAAACTGGTGAAATGGTTGTGCGGCCTGTTGATGCCAGTGTTCTTGCCGATATTGAGAACTTGGTGGCGAGTGCGATCGGTTTGCAAGCGGATCGCGGAGACGTTCTCACCGTTAAATCACAACCCTTCATCGAGGAACTGGAGGGGATTGAAGTTGATTGGTATGAGGCTGAGTGGGTTGAGGGTTTGGCCAAGCAGGTGGGCATGATTTTGATGCTTGCAGTGGTTTCCTTGGGCGTGATCCGGCCTCTGCTGAACCGCCTTCTGGTCCCTGCTGGAGGAGAGATGGTCGCGCGTGGCGGTCTTTCTGACGAAGATGCAGCGGCGCTTGAGTCCGTCGAAGTCAACGCCGGTGAAACCTTGGAGGATATCAAAGCGAAGCTGAAGCCTAAAAAGGCCAACATATCCATGGAAATGCTCGACACCGCCAATACCTATGATGACAAAGTTGCGATTATTCGGATGATCGTATCCGATGAAGCGGGGCGTGTTTCGAATGTATTCAAGCAGATGATGAAAAAGGAAATGGATGTTTTGGGTTAACCCTAAACTCTGATGAGGATTAATTATGTCTGATGCAACGGCCGTTCAAAACGAAGAAGAAAGCCTGTTTGATACCCTCACGGGGACACAAAAATCGGCAATATTGATGATGCTCTTGGGCGAGGATGAGGCAGCAGAGATATTGAAAAACCTGTCTCCGCGCGAAGTGCAGCATTTGGGCGGCGCGATGTATTCTGTTCAAGGCGTTGACCAGGACACCGTTAACTCTGTGTTGGACGAGTTTTTGGCAATCATCAAACAGCAAACCAGCCTTGGCTTGGGGGCGGGCAACTACATCCGCAACGTCCTTACCAAAGCACTTGGGGGAGATAAGGCTCAATCCGTCCTCAGCCGTATCACACCGGCCTCATCAGAACGCCCGATTGAAATTCTTGATTGGATGGACGCGCGCGCCATCGCTGAATTGATCATCGATGAGCACCCTCAAATTGTTGCGTTGATTGTCTCGTATCTTGATTACGGGCTCGCGGCCGACGTTTTGGGCCTTTTGCCGCCAGATCTTCAGCCAGAGGTGGTCCGTCGCATTGCGACGCTGGAAACGGTTCAGCCTGATGCTGTGCGTGAGCTGGAGCGTGTGATGCAGCAAAAGTTCCAAGCGAACACCACCTTGCGCGCATCGCAAATTGGCGGCGTGAAGGCAGCGGCCAAAATCATGAACTTCACGAAGACGGCCATGGAGCAGCGCATCATGAAGGACATCAAGAAAGATAGCAAAGATCTCATGCAGGCCATCCAGGACAATATGTTTGTCTTTGATAACCTTGTGATGTCTGACGACCGGTCTCTTCAGACATTGTTGCGCTCTATTGATACGGAAGCCTTGGTGCTTGCGCTCAAGGGGGCTGACGAAGGGCTGCGTGACAAGCTCTTTGGTTGTATGTCAACGCGGGCCGCTTCGAACATTAAGGATGAGATGGAGGCGCTTGGGCCTGTCCGCCTCACGGACGTTCAAGAAGCGCAAAAACAGATTATTTCGGTTGCTCGCAAGATGTCGGATGATGGGACGATTGTTCTTGCCGGCCGTGGCGGAGACGAAATGGTATGACCCAAGAGTTTGTGCCACATACGGGCTTCTTGCGCTCTGAGGATGTCGTTTCTGGCGTGCCTTTGAAACAGTCTGAGATAACGCAGTTCATCAACACCATGGATGCGGAGGTCTTCAAAAAAGATGAAGAGGCTTCTCGCCGTGAGAAAAGCCCCTTCCAGCCCAAGAGCTTGCTTGATTTGGCGCGTGAAGCAACAGCGCGCATGGCAGAAGAAGCCGCCCAAAAGGAACCCGCTCCTATAGTGGCACCGGAGCCGACTTCGCCGGAACCTGAAGCCGAAATTGCGGCCAGTTCGGAGGCTCCAGAACCAACAGATCTTGCGCCCGAACCGCCCTATGAGGACGCGCCAGAAGATGCGGTCGCGCAAGAGCCCGTGGCGATGCAAGCAGATGAAGAGCCTTTGGAGCAAGAACGCGAGTCACCTAGCTCGAGCGTCTCTGAGGCTGCTCTTCAGCAAGCTTATGAGGCGGGTCTCGCGGATGGGCAACAACAAGCCAGAGACGAAGTGGAGGCCATGATGGCACAAGCGCTTTCGCTCCTGGAGCAGACTGTTGGGGCTTTTGAAGCAAGCGCTCATAGCGCCAGTGAAACTTTGGCCCAGACGATTGAAGCAAGTGTGATCAGCTTGGCCACCGCTCGGGCTGGGGTTGAGATAGATGCGTTGCCCGAGCTGTTTCTGGCCCGTATTGAAACCTTGGCAGAGCGCGTTCATGCCTCGGTATCTCATCCGGTGGTGCGCCTTCATCCCAATGATCTACTGGTTCTGAAACCGATCTTGGAAGAGTCAGAAAACCTGTTGGGCTTGCGCCTTGTTCCAAACGCCGAGTTGCAGCGGGGAGATATTGACATTGCCCTGGAAGGCATACGCCTGACGGATGTCTTGCCACGAATTGAACCAAAAACGACGCGCGTGGAATATATTCCGCTTGTTTCAGCCGCCGAGATCGCTGAGCAGCCCGAGCCCCAAGAACAGATGCACGATTTGAGCTTGGCGGAGGAACCATCCGAGGAGGAAAACAACGTTGATAGCCTGTCCTCCGCCGAGCAGAATCTAGAGGCCGCCCCGGATTTGTCCAATATCAATGGTGATGACGAGCAATGAGCGCGAGCGTTATAGAGCCTTTACATGCATTGATCCGGCAAATGGGCAAGCCGCCTGTCTTGCAGGCCTCCGGGCATGTGACACGGTTTGATGGCCAGGTGATTGAGTGCGACGGATTTCCAGTGTCCGTCGGCTCGATTTGTCATGTTTATCTCCCCGATGGAGGCACTGTGGAAGCAGAAATCATCGGGTTTCGTGACGGAAGAAACCTCGCATTTCTCTATGATCAGAACGCGGATATTGAAGTGGGCGCGCGGGTCACTGTTGAAAATCCGGGAAGGAACATCGCTGTTGGAGAGGCGTTGCTTGGACGCGTGATTGATGCGCAAGGCAATCCGCTTGACGGTCGGGGGGCACTCACGCTGGATCAGGAGTGGCCCTTGCATGGCAAGCCAGTGAACCCGCTTGAGCGTCGTCCGATTTCCAAGCCATTGGATGTCGGTGTCCGCGCGGTGAACGCGTTGCTCAGCATTGGTCGTGGTCAAAGGGTTGGGATTGTCGCTGGCTCGGGTGTTGGGAAATCTGTTCTGTTGTCAATGATGACACGCTTTTCAACGGCGGATGTTATTGTCGTTGGCCTGATAGGGGAACGTGGGCGCGAAGTTGGCGACTTTGTCGAACGTTCCATGACTCTTGAGGCGCGACACAAAATTTGTGTTGTTGCCGTTCCAGCAGATCGGGCGGCACTCCTGCGCATTCGCGGAGCAAACAGAGCAACTGCGATTGCCGAATATTTCCGTGCGCAGGGCAAGGATGTGTTGTTGATTATGGACTCCTTGACACGCGTTGCTCACGCCAAACGAGAAGTTGGATTGGCACTGGGCGAGCAACCCACTGCCAAAGGTTATCCGCCATCTGTCATTTCGATGATCCCCAACCTTGTGGAACGGTCAGGAACAGGAACAAAAGGGGAGGGGGCAATTACCTCTATTTATACTGTTCTTGCCGATGGCGACGATACCACAAATGATCCGGTGGTTGATACGGCGCGGGCTATTCTGGATGGTCATATTGTTTTGTCACGCAAGCAAACCCAATTGGGAATTTACCCGGCAGTTGATCTTACCGCATCTGTCAGCCGTGTCATGAATGATATTGTTTCGAGCCCGCATCAGGCGGCGGCAGTGAAATTCAAAAGGTTGGTATCAGTATATATGGAAAACAGAGATTTGATGTTGATGGGAGGGTATGCGGCCGGTCAGGATCCCGAGCTCGATCTCGCAATAGCCCTTTGGCCTCAAATTACGGCGTTTATCAAGCAGCCTGCGCATGATGCGGCATCGTTTGATATGAGCGCACAAAGTTTGTTGGAACTCATAGCTGACTGATTATGTCCAAAAAATCGCGCCTTTATACTCTGATGATGAAAAAAGAGAAGCTCTTGTTGCGACAAAAGGCACATGCGCTCGACGGGCTTTTGACAGATCAAGCTAAGCTTGCAGAGTTAAATGAAAAACTGGCAAATTTGTTGACGGAAAACGAGCACAAGGCCGGCCCTCAAACAGTGCAAGCCTTGCGGTCGCGCGCGCATTACGGTCGTGAAATGGCGGAGCAAAAAGAGTTTGCCAAAAACCGTCTGGAATTCTTGGACATAGAAATAGTAACTGCGCAAACAAGACTTGCGCATTCCAAACAGCGAGAGCAATTATTGGGTGAAAAAGCCCATGCCGAACATCAAGACTTTATAAAAGAGGCAGAAAAAGTCGCCGAGCAATTGGCACCAACACGAAAAGTTTCTTTTTGAATTTTTGTTGGTTGGCATTTTTATTGCTAGATTAAGTTCGAATTTTGAAACCCAAGAAAGCTTGTTATGAACAGTGTTGGATCAGCGGCAGATATTGCGCTTCCCAAGGACGCGGGGCAAAAAACTGCATTTGAGGAAATGCCGCCTCTGAAATCCACACTTGGCGCGCCAAATGTCAGTGTTGCAAGAAATGTCGTTGCCTCACATCAAGATGGCGAAGCGAATGAGCAAAGCGATCATCAGAACACGTTTGAACAACTCTTGGCCCAAGGGCAAGAAGCCACCTTTGGTGAGGCGGACGCGTTAGACCTCACAGAGGCTTCTGAGATTGTTGATGTGAAATTAACACCAGCAGAACCGCTTGCCGCTGTTGTGCCTGCCGCTGAAACTGTGAGCTCGGGTGCTAAACGAGGTCTTGATCTTATTACGCCAGAAACTGGTCCGCTATTGCTGAGTGCTGATGATACTCCTCCAGTGCAGTTTCGCGATGACGCAGTGGGCGCAGGGCAGGGCGCACTCCTGGGATCGACTGATTCCAATAGTGAGAAAAGAACCGAGAAATTTGCGGTTGTAGATACTGCTTCAAGGCCCAAACTAGAGACCCTATCTGTTCAAAATTCTAAGGCGCTCGGCTTTGTGACGCCGGAGCAAGACGTGCTGGAGCACACGAATTCGGCACAAGCGTCAACATCCGCGCGGCTCGCTCCATCGCCCGCAAAGACGTTTTCTACCGCGACTGCTGAAGCTGCTCTCAGCAGTGCCATGCACAATGCGCATTCGCTCAAGGCAGACAACAGCACGCCCCCGCAAATGCCGACACCTGAACCCATTGGTACCAGTCTGCGACATGAAGCTTCCGTGGACAAGATAAGAGATAAGGTTGCGGGCGCTGTGCCGGCTGCACCGACCACTGAGCTTGAGGTCACCCCCTCAGAAGAGCAATCGCACGAAGCGCGTTTGGTCGCGCCGCTCGTGGCACCTCACTCAAAACTTGCGAGCAGCGACAAGGCTTCAGGCTCAAAGGTGCGTGCTGAGGAGACAATTCTTGCTGACGCCAAAGCCCCCCTGGTCAAGCTGGCAGATGCCGACGCCACAGACAATGCCAAGCCAGAACCGGCCCTGTCGCAATTTGCCCGCTACTTGGGCCAAGGGCCGCTTGGCCAGCCGGATCTTGCCAGTGCAGCCCCAGATATGACAGGCGCAAAGGACACCAACCATTCGTTGCCTTCGCCAGAGCTACAGCCAGAGCAACAGCCCGAGCGTTTTGTGCTCAAGCTGGCTTTTGAGGGCGAGGAAGTTTCGACCACGAATAGCGAGTCTGCGCCAGCTTCAGCCGTTCCAGCCAAGCCCGAGCTTGGGCAAATGGAACGCGGCGCGCCATCACAGGCGCAAAATCAACCTCTGGCGCAACTCCAAACGCAAGTGTTGAGAACAGCGATTGCATTGAATATGCGCGACGCCCAATGGGGGCAAAAACTGGTCGCGCATATTGAGAAGATGCACAGCGAGGGCGTGGCACGTTATGATTTTTCGCTACGGCCAAAAAACTTGGGAGATATGAGCGTGAGCCTGGAGTTTCGCGGAGATGATACACAAGTTCGCATCGTTACAGAAACCACCGCAGCTTCCCGCGTGTTGATTGGCGCTGAAGATAGATTGGCGCAAATGTTGGATGCGGCGGGCTTTCGTCTGAGCTCGATGTCAGCGTCGATGTCGGGATTTCATCATCCGCCGTCTGGGCAGGGGCAGCCACAAAATGGCAAGCAAAAACATAGCTCAAGCGTTTCTTCAGACAGAAGCTCTCAACGCGGTGGGGAAACCGCTGCGGCATCGGCGTTGCGTGGTGGAGATCACGCCGGCACCGTTAATCTTATTGCATAAATTTTAGGAGTCATTTCATGGCTGACCAAGAGACCGAAGAACCAAAGAAAAAAGGCGGACTTGTCAAGATTATTGGCTTCGTTGTAGGAGGGCTGCTGCTCGTGGGCGTAGGCCTGGGAGCCGGTTTCTTTTTGTTTGGTGGTTCTAACTTGTCGCCGAGTGATGAAATTGAGCAGATCATTGAACGTAAGCTCAAAGAGAGTGGGCAGCTTCCTGAAGAGGAGGAGGTTGTAGAAGACCCTGACGCCGAGCCGGAATTGAATAAGAAAGATGTCCCTGATGTGGACACATTTGTGACGACTTACTTCGAATTTGACGGCAACTTTACAACCAATTTGCGCAATTCACGGAAGTTTTTGCAGCTTGGTGTCGGCGTATCTACTCAATATGATGACAGTGTTATCGAGCATGTTCAAACGCATCAGCTCGCGTTGCGCTCGGAGGTGTTGGGCACAATTAGTGAATTCAGCGAAGAGGACATTCAAGGCAAGGCCGGGCGTGATTTGCTGGCGCAAAAAATGGTTGAGGCCATCAACGCGAGGCTGGAAATGCTCGAAGGTTTTGGTGGTATCGAGCATGTCCATTTCACCTCATTTGTGTTGCAGTAAAGGGCTGTTCAAAGATGGCGTCTTCCAAAAAACTTACCTCCGATGAAGTGAATGCACTGATAGACGGGCTTGGAGACCAGGCAGAAACGCTCTCGGTTGGAAGTGCTGGCGAACATGTTGAGGTGCGTGCCTTTTCCTTCGGGTCTGACGATCTGTCGCTTCTGGGCGACTATTATGCTCTTCGGATGATCAACGAGCGCTTCTGTCGTTTTGCACGCAGCGTCTTTTTGCCGATGTTGCGCATTCAACCGCGCATCTCGTCTTTTCCACCTGAAGTAAAAACTTTCGAGGAATACAGCTCGGATGCTGAAAGCTTCATGAGCTTGACCACAAGCCGTATGGAAGAGCTCCGTGGAAGCAGCCTGTTGGTTATGCCCCCGAATTTTATCTCGCTGTTGACGAATGCCTATTATGGCGGCACCGCCGTGCGCCCTCTGCGCAAGCCAACGGGCGAGTTCACCGCAACGGAACAGCGGGTGATCGAGATTGTGACAGAAGGGCTCATGAGCTCGATGCAGATGGCCTGGCGTGATTTGACGCCAGTATCTTTTTCGGTGCAAAGCCATGAAGAAAACATGCAGTTTGCGTCTTTTGTCGACAACAGCGAAACCGTGATTGTTTGCACGTTCCTCGTGCAGCTCCCGGGCAATGAGCCGGCTGCTTTTGACGTCGTGTACCCTTTGCAAACCCTTAAGCCGATCGCCTCTCTGTTAAGGTCGCGTGTTCAATCAGAGTTTGTTGATGATGACATGTCTTGGCGCCAAAAGCTTGAGCGGGCTATTTTGAACATCCCACTTGTGGTGACTGCTGAACTGGCGAAACCCAAGGTGTCCATGCGCAACTTGCTGACTCTGCAAAGTGGTGACACTTTTCCCATCCAGCTTTCCGATGGCATCAAGGTTTTGGTCGAGGGAAAGGATATTTTCATTGCTGAGCTCGGTCAACTTGGCCCACAAGCGGCGCTTCACTTGCGTGAACGCGTCAAAACCAACAAAGATAGCAATTAGAGGAAAGGCACCCCATGGTAGATGAGGCCTCAACAGCAGAAGAAAATGTAGAGCGCAAGCCAGAGCGCGACGGCAGCGAAAACCTGCGTGTGCTTGAAAACATTGAAGTCCAAATGACCGTCGAGGTCGGCCGGTCTGAAATCACCATTCGTGACCTACTGCGCTTGAGCGAGGGGTCGATCATGGAGCTTGACCGGCTTGCCGGAGATCCGCTTGATATTTTGATCAACGGCACCATGATCGCAAAGGGCGAGGTGGTTATGGTCGGCGAGCGGTTTGGAATACGGTTCGGCGAGATTGTTGAACCAGAGAAACGCGTTGAAAGCCTTTAACCTCTGCGCCGTCAAATTCCCGTCAGTGGGGATAGTGATTTTCGCCCATATACACTGATTTAACTCAATTTTTCCGTATCCCGAAAGGTTGGCACGCAACTTGCTTTGTTAACGCTGTGAACCAGCAAGGTGCAACATGGTCGATATTCAACCCTTTCAGATCATTATCGTGATTTGTTTTCTCGCAGCCCTTCTGGCTGTGCAAATCTTTGTCAAACGGTTCGGTCGGCATGGGAGCCTTAAGCTCTCCGGCCAGCCGATCCAGATCGTGCAGTCTTTGAGCCTCGGCCAAAAAGAGCGCCTCATGCTCGTGCGGGTGAGGGAGGTTGATATTCTTGTTGGCCAGGCCAAGCAGGGGGCCATCACGCTTTTGCCACTGCCAGATTCTTCGGTTTCGCAGGAGAGCAAAGATGCGTGAGATACATTTCATTGCTGGGTTCTGTTCAGTCGCTTTGATCGCGAGCGCTGCGCCCGCAGTTGCACAGGGGTTTGACGTGTCTGGCTTGCCGGCTCTGTCGTCTGCGCAGGGGGAAGACGGCGCGACGACTTACTCACTGTCGTTGCAAATTTTGGCGCTGATGACTGCGTTGACCCTCTTGCCATCTCTGGTGCTGGGGATGTCTTCTTTCACCCGAATAATCATTGTGTTGTCAATTTTGCGTCAAGCGTTGGGCACCCAGCAAACGCCGCCCAATCAGGTTTTGATCGCGATCGCGCTTTTTCTGTCGCTGTTCATTATGCAGCCCACTTTGACGCAAATTTATGACTCTGCCCTGTCGCCATTTCTGTCTGAGACGATCTCAGCAGATGCGGCGATAGCGGAAGCTTCGAGGGTTATGAAAGACTTTATGGTGGCCAACACCCGGCGTGATACGCTTTTGATGTTTTCGGATATGGTGGGCGCAACGGCCTATGAGAGCAACGCGGATATCCCGTTTTCAACATTGTTGCCCGCGTTCATCACCTCGGAATTGAAGACAGCATTTCAAATTGGCTTTTTGATTTTCCTACCCTTTTTGGTGGTTGATATGGTGATTGCTTCCATCCTGATGTCTTTGGGGATGATGATGCTGTCGCCTATGCTGGTTTCCCTGCCTTTCAAGCTCTTGTTGTTTGTTCTGGTCGATGGCTGGGCGATGACAGTGGGCTCACTTGCCGCAACCTTTAGCACCCCTTGAGGCACCATGGAATTTGACAATAATATAGAATACCTACGCCTCGCTTTCTGGCAGATCATTATGGCATCAGGCCCGATTTTGGGAGTGGCGCTGGCGATTGGTTTGTTGGTTGGTATTTTGCAAGCGGCCACATCAATCAACGAAATGACCTTGAGCTTTGTGCCCAAGCTGATCCTTGTGCTGATGACGATTGCTTTGTTATCGACATTTATGATGACCCAGCTGAGTGATTACTTTGCTTTCATCTTTGAAGAAATTGCCGCTGTCGGCCGATGAATGCGCTTAACGCCATATCACTTGGCGGGTTGCCGGGCGTCCCCCTTCAAGGTCTGCTTGATTTGCTCTTGCAGTTGTTAGTGGTCACCTTACGGGTCGGGGCGTTTCTTATTTCATCACCCTTTTTTGGCTCAGGGATGGTGCCCTTGCAGATCAGGATCGTGTTTTCGTTTGGTTTGGGGCTCTTTGTTTTTTCGCAGATTGAGCCGCCGGTTCCGGAGGTTTTGACTTCGTTTTATGTAATTCCCCTGGTGATCCAGGAGTTGGCAATCGGTCTCAGCGTCGGGTTGACGCTGACAATCCTTTTTGCGGCTGTTGGCCTGGCGGGCGAGAAAATCGCCGCAACTTCGGGGCTGTCCTTTGCGATGCAGGTCGATCCATCTGGTGGCGGCCAATCTCCGGTGATCAGCCAGATGTTGACACTTTTCTTGCTCGTTATTTTCTTTTCACTCAATGGTCACATGCTCATCCTCGCACTCGTGATTGAAAGCTATAACACAGTGCCGATAGGGCGTGCCGTGGTGTTCCCCGTAATGATCCAAACCGGAATTGATGCCGGCGGTTTGATGTTTGCATTTGCGGCCAGCATCATGCTGCCTATTGTTGCTGTTTTGTTCATCATCAATTTGGCAATTGGCGTCATCACCAAGTCAGCACCACAGCTGAACCTGTTTTCATTTGGCTTTCCGATTACAATCTTGAGTGTTTTTGTTCTGCTCATTTTATCCGTGACGCCGATTGCATGGTCTTTTTCAGACTTGCTGAATGATGCATTCAATGTCCTGCAAACCATGATTGGGGGTATGCCTGATGGCTGAAGGTGGTGACGAGAGCCAGGAAAAGACAGAGGACCCCTCCCAGAAACGGCTTGAGAAAGCGGCAGAAGATGGGGAGGTCTTATCTTCAAAAGAGATGTTCGTTTTTTCGACCATGGCCATGGGTATTGCGATGCTTTACGCATTTTCGCTCTATATCCCCTCGCAAATCGGCCATTGGATGGCGTTTTTTCAGTTTGGATCTTTGGACCAAATGGATAGCCAAGTTCTGATCCGCTTGGGGGATGCACTTTGGATATTCCTTGTGCTGTCTGCCATTATCGGTTTGCCAATGCTGGTTGCTGTATTGGCAACTCAGGGAGCCGTGGGGGGAGGGCTCAACTTCACGGCCAAGGCGCTGGCCTTCAAGGGCAATCGCATCAACCCACTGAGTGGCTTCAAGCGCATGTTTTCTGTCAAAGGTCTGGTTGAGTTGGCTAAGGCGATTGCAAAGGTGACACTGTTGGGGGCGGCTTTTGCAGGCGTGATCGCTGCGTTATTGCCCACAGTCTTGCGCTTGACGAGCACAGGGTTGGTGCCAGCCCTTCATGAGGTGTTCTGGGGAACCCTGTTTGCCTTGGCGGCGGCGCTCGTTGTCTTGGGCTTAATAGCAGGCCTCGATCTCGCCTATTCATGGCATGCGCATATGCAAAAGCTCAGGATGAGCCGGCAAGACCTCAAGGATGAACACAAACAGCAAGAAGGCTCGCCGGAAGTAAAATCACGCATTCGCCGCCTTCAATATGAGGCCAGCCGCAAAGCTTCAGAGCAAAATGCCGCATTGGAAAATGTTTCCGATGCAACGGCAATCATTACCAACCCGACGCATTTTGCTGTGGCGCTAAAATATGTGCCCGGCGAAATGCGCGCGCCAGTTATCTTAGCAATGGGACGTGGAAAGATGGCAGAACGGATTATTGAAAAGGGTGCTGAGCATGATGTGACGGTCTTCCGCAGCCCTCTGTTGGCACGGGCGCTCTATTTCACTGGCGATATAGGCCAGGAAATTACCGATGGGGTTTACACTGCGGTTGCGGCTGTCTTGGCTTATGTTTTCCGCTTGGACCGGGGTGAAAATCCGGAGGAGCCTTGGGTGGATATTCCTGATGAACTGCAGTTTGACGAACACGGCAAAGCCCTGAACGGAGAGATCTAGAATGGCTGGAAAACGCACCCGCAGTATGGGCGAAATGATTTCGACAGTTTGCTTCTTTGGCATGTCTGCATGGATATTGCTGGAAGCGCTCGCACTCCTTGGTCAAGTGCCAAAGATCCAAGTCTGGGGGCTTTTTTGCGCGTCTTTCATGTGCTTCTTGGGTGGTCTGCGTTTTGTAATAGCAGACGTTGCCGAGGCGGGGCGGAGGAGGTTTTCAAAATGAAAGAGAAAACACGCCATATCGCCTGTGGACGATGTGAACACTACTTTGTGACCTTTGAAGCGGCCCGTCCGCACGGCTGCAAGGTTTTCGGCTTCAAATCGAGCCAACCACCCAGTTTTGAAGTTTTTGCGGCAACTGGCATGAATTGTGCTCAGTTCAAAGACAAGTTTCAGCGCCGACCCCGCGCAACACCAAACACTGTGAGGAGATAGGCATGAGCACGCAAGCCAAAGCTGTTGAAGACAGTATCAAAATTGCACTGGACGCTGCGGACGCGGCCACGGATGCGACGAATGAATTTGCCCGTATTAACCAAGAATATGCTGCCGTGGAGGGCGAGGTGAAAAAGATATACAAAAATGCGACTATTGTTTTTGTAAGCTCGGCGGTGGCAAGCCTGGTCGCAGTCGTCGTAGCTTCAATGATGTATTACCGCACATTGGAGGCCATGGAGACCAGCAGCAGCACGTCGTTGGAGGCGCTGGTTATATTTGCAGAAAACGTCGATAAGCTGGCTATGAGCACGTCCTCTCTGGACAAAGCCATCGAGCAACAACTGAGCTTGGCCAAAACGGCTGAGGAAACAACGCTCATGCTTGGGCGCCTTGAAGAAAAGCAACTTGAGGTGCAGAGCGAGACGAGCGAAGGCCTGACCCAAATTGCAGAAACAACCAATGCGGCAGTTTCACAATTCAGTTCGGCGATGCTCGAAAAGTTTGAGACAGACCTGAGTGCGCAGTCAGAGACCATTTTGGCCTCTCTGAGCGAGCTGCAAACGGCGCAAAGCGATCTGTCAGAAATCTTGTCAACAATGGCTGGAGATGCTTCCGGCGGCGGCGAAGTCTCTCGTGAGTTGAGCGCCAAGATAGAAGGTATCCTTCTGTTGCAAAAAGAAATCTCAGCCAAGATCACAGCGGCGAACAGCCCGCCACCAAAATCGCGCAAAAAGCCGGTCGCCGTGAAGAAGGCTCCGAAGCCGAAAGCAGATGACCCGATCACCTATCCCTGACGAAAAGCGCGCAGCCAGATAATTGCACATCTGTGCACGCGGTATTGAGGTTTGACGATGGACGAAAACAATACGCAAGAGACAGCAGCAGATGGCTTGCCTCCGATGCAGATGCTCAAACTCCAGAAATCCGGTATGAGCGCTTTGGGCGTGTCTTTCAGGCTGAGAGAGGGAGATATTCTGGCTGCCATTGATGGAGAGCCGTTCTTGGGTGATGAAGAGACGCTTAAGGCGGCCTTTGAAGATTATGACCCCAACGAGCCAGATATCGCATGGTTGCTTACGTTTTGGCGCGATGGAGTTTTCTTCAATCTCTGCTTTGAGACACCTTTTCGGGCCCGGTTTGATTTTGCGACGCCCGAGGAAGCGCTTGAAGTTGCGCAAGAGTTCAAGAAGCTGCATTTTGACCGCATTGAAACCTACCAGAACTACGAAGTTTTCCGCGATATTCGGTTGAATGCCGCTTTGCATGAGACACGCCCTGACGGCCTGGCGACCATTGCGCCGCTTCTCTGGATGCTCAATCATCGCCTATATTATCCGATGATTGCTGTCAGCATAGTCTATGCAATCACGGCTCTAACCCATATCGCACTTTTTGTTTTGGCCTATATTCTGACAAGTCTCTATGTGAAGCGTGCTCAGATAAACCTGTTGCGCTCTTATCATTTGTTTGAAGACAAACTTTATTGGCTGACCGTTGCAGCAACCTCTGAAAGCGAGGCACGCAAGGTTTGCCGCCAGATTTCTCCGGATGTTCGCTTTGCATTTGAGCAGGAGCAAAAAGAGGTCAGGCCCAACAGGCTCGAGCGCAAACGTCTGCGTGAACAACAAACACAGGCCTAACTTAACGCGTTTTTCCTGGAAAGGGCTAAAGTATTCGCACTGGGTGCCGTTCTCTCATACATGGGGGAGCCTATGCGATCAGAATTTATAGACGAGCTGTCTTTGGCCGAGTTGCCACGCCAAAAGGTAAGTGCGCGCACGACCTTGAACCTCACAGGTTTGCCCACAGATCGTATGGTTTGGTTGCAACAAGGGTTGGCAAGGGGCAGTGACGGGGTTGCCTATGAGGGTGGCCAGGTTTTGAACCTGCGCGAGTTTCTTGCTTTATCGCACTATCAGAGCGAAGTGCGCACCCAAGCGCCCTGTATCCTTATTCATATTCCCCGCGGGCTTTTTCGCGACAGCCTTTGTGAGGAGAATCCGCTCACCTGGACCCTCGCGCGATCAATCGCTGTTGAATGTCTCTCGCAAAATCGTGTGGCGTGAATGTCCATGGCAAGTTTACACCGCCCCCATGCCCTTGGTCATGGGCAAGCTGTTCACCTCTTCCATTCGGAGGTGCTTTTTGTGCAGGGTATGCCTGTGACATCCATTTTTTTGGTTGTGAGAGGCACTTTGCTCAATTTTTCGGCCGATGGAGCCCAGCTTAAGCGCTGGGTTGGACCACAGCAGATTGTCGGGATCAATGATGCGCTGGTGGGCGGCACTTGGCAAAGTCTCGGGATTGCACATGGTCCGCTTGATATGGTGGCTTTCAGCTTTGAAAGCCTTCAAGCAGCTCTCGGAAAGATACCCAGTGGGCACCGCGCATTGCTCAACGAATTGATCGGTGCACCGGTTGTGCAACAAAGCTGAAGCAGGCTTATGTGAGCCCGACCATGGCCGCTTGCCGACGCCGCCGGAAAGAGGAGGGGATACTTTGCATGTCGCGGTATTTTGCAACTGTGCGCCGCGCAAGCTTCACACCCTCTTTGGCCATAAAGTCTACAATCTGGTCGTCACTATAGGGCTTTGAAGCGGGTTCTGTTTCGATCAGCTTCTTGATCTTGTATTTGATCGCAGACGCGGCTTCCAAGCCATCTGCATCGCCACTTTGCAGTCCAACGCTGAACATGGCCTTTAGACGGAAACTGCCCTGGGGTGTAGACATCATCAAACCCGATGTCACCCGGCTGACCGTGCTCTCATGCACATCAATGGCCTCTGCGACATCTCTTAAAACAAGCGGTTTGAGCGCGCCAATGCCCTTATCCAGAAAGGCCTGCTGGCGGCGCACAATCTCGGCTCCGATCGCCAATGTGGTTGAATTTCTCTGCTCGATAGCGCGGTGCAGCCATTTGGCATCGGCGACGCGCTCACTCATGAACTTTTTGTCATCCTCTTTTGAAACCGATTTGAGAGCCTCTTTTGCAAAGCCGCGCTTTACACGCACACTTGGCATTGTGCTGCGGTTGAGGTCTACTTTCCAACCATCCGGGGTTTGCGTCACAATCAGGTCGGGTGCGCGCACAGGCTCGGAGACCTGCTCAAAGAGGCTGCCCGGCTTCGGATTAAAGCTGCGCAGAAGTGTGATCATGCTGCGTAGTTTTTCAGAAGAGACACGGCAGGCTTTCTTAAGGGCCTTGATATCGCCGTTGGCAAGGCTTTCGAGGTTGTTCAGCAAGCGCTCGAACTCTTCGCTGTCCTTCCCCTGCGCTTTGGCTTGCAACCACAAACACTCGCGCAGCGAACGGGCAAACAGGCCCGCTGGTTCAAGCAAATGTAGCTTGTCCAAAACGCGTTCAACTTCCTGCTCTTCAACCCGCAGCATAGTGGCAAGCTCTGCGAGACTTTGCCCCAACCAGCCTGAGGGCTCAATGGCTTCCGCCATGGCATATCCGATCATGCGCTCTCTTGGAGCGCTCAAAAGCCTGTCGATCTCGGCGCAGACATGGGCATAAAGAGATGGCTGAGCTTGGGCAACAGACGAGGCAATCATGTCCCAATCCTGAACCGCCGCACCCGAACTGTTCGATTGACCCAAATCCAGCATACTGGACTCGAAGGTGTTTTCCATGGCTTCCGAGGTGATCGGCGTGTCAGCCACTGTTTCGCCGTTTGGAATTTCCACGGGCTGAACCGTGCGCGCGTCGGGGTCTTGCTCAGCGGCTGAGGGGGCGGTCTCATGCAAAGTTGGCGCTGTCACGTCAAGAAAGGGATTTTCGATAGATTGTTCTTCTAGAAACTGCCCCAGCTCGAAATTGTTCATCTGTAATAGCTTGATCGCTTGCTGCAATTGAGCGGTGATTACGATTGACTGTTTTTGACTGATTGTTTGTGACGCTGAAAACTTCATATCCAATCCTCCTAACAAATGGTTAACGCAGATGGAGGGATCGGGAAAAGAATTGAATTTGACACTCATTTTGCTGGTTTTTTGACAGGTCGCGCTCTGAGGCCTGATTTACAAGGCGCTTCTAGCGCTCCTGGGAAGTGTCAATTTTTTGATCAACTGGCTTTGGAGAAATAATCTGTCTCTTGCCGCAATTTTGGTCCGGCTTTTGCTGAGAACCCCGCCGGTTTTTGTGGGTGCAAAGAAAAAACTAAACAATTCTCAATTCTGTCGTTTCCCTATTCAGGAGCCAGACTGCAATTGCCGAAAAAGGTTATCGGAGGCCGTCGCAAATGTTGCTCTTGGCAAAAACCTAAGGGAGTCCTGAGATGACTGTTATCAATACAAA
>NZ_CAKZKL010000010.1 GCF_937123735.1 uncultured Lentibacter sp. | reverse complement strand
GTTTGCGAGGGCGGCCTGCTGCATCCTTGCCTGGCAGCATCGGCGGGGCGAGGTGATAGCTGAGCTTCAGATCGCCTTCGAACATCTCCCGCGCCTTGGCCTCGGTGTCCAGATGCCGCCGAGCAACCTCGTATTCATCCTTGTAGGCCAGCAGCTTGTGATACCCGATGGCGACGGCCTCTTTAAGGGCAGCATCCTCCACGCTGTCCACAAGCTTGCGATAGCGCTTTGCCAGCCGCTTGCCCTGATAGGCCACCAAATGTGCCTCGCGGAAAGCGATGCGATCTTCCAGGGGCTTGGGCATCTGCACCACATCGCCGCCGATCTTCGCCGCGTCCTCGGGGTTCAGCACGGCCCACCGGCCCAGGTCGAAGGCCTGCTTGTTACGCTCCACCGCCGCGCCATTGAGCTCGATCGCGCCCAGGATCGCCTCGTGGCTCAGCGGCACCAACCCGTTCTGCCAGGCCGCCCCCAGCACCATCATGTTGGAGAAGATGGAATCGCCCATCAGCTTGCGGGCGTTGTCCGAAGCATCGAAGAGCGCCAGTCCCTCCCCCAAACGCGCTTGAAGAGCGATCTCCAAGTCATTCACAGGAATGCGAAATTCCGTATTCCGGGTGAAGTCGCCCGTGATGATTTCATGGCTGTTGACCACAGCCCCGGTGCGGCCTGTGCGCGTGAGCCCCAGCGTCTTTGCCCCGGCCGAAACCACCAGATCGCCGCCGATCAGCGCGTCAGCCTCGCCGGTAGCGACGCGCACGGCGCTGATGTCCGACGGCTTTTCGGCCAGACGCAGGTGGATATGCACCGCGCCGCCCTTTTGTGCCAAACCGGCCATCTCCATCATCGCGGCGCCCTTGCCATCGATTTGCGCGGCCTGAGCCAGCACCGCGCCCAGCGTCACGACACCGGTGCCACCAACGCCGGTCACGATGACGTTCCAGGTGCCGTCGATTGTCGGCAGTTCGGGCGCAGGCAAGTCCGGCAGGTCAATCGCCGTGGTTGCCGCCTTGCGCGGGGTCGCGCCTTCGAGCGTGACAAAACTGGGGCAAAAGCCCTTGAGGCAAGAAAAATCCTTGTTGCAGGCGGATTGGTCGATTGCTCGCTTGCGGCCCAGTTCGGTTTCCACCGGCACGATGGCCACACAGTTCGACTGCACGCCGCAATCGCCGCAGCCTTCGCAGATATCGGTGTTGATGAAGACCCGCTGATCGGGGTCGGGAAACTTGCCGCGCTTGCGGCGGCGGCGCTTCTCGGCGGCGCAGGTCTGAACGTAAATCAGGACGGACACACCGGGGGTTGCGGCCAGTTTCTCTTGCACCGTCTGAAGCTTGGCGCGTTCATGCACCTCGATGCCGGGGCCGAAATCGCGCGGCTCCAGATCTTCCTTCTCGTCGTAGACGACGGTGACGGTCTGCACGCCCATCGCCTTGACCTCTGCCGCGATGCGTTGCGGCGACAGGCCCCCCTCGTTGGGTTGCCCGCCGGTCATGGCAACCGCGTCGTTATACAGGATCTTGTAGGTGATGTTGGTGCCCGCCGCCAAGGCTGCGCGGATCGCCTGCACGCCGGAATGGTTATACGTCCCGTCGCCGAGGTTCTGGAACACGTGATCGCGATTGGAGAACGGGGCCTCCCCGATCCAATTCGCGCCTTCGCCGCCCATATGGGTAAAGCCCACGGTTTCGCGATCCATCCACTGCACCATGTAGTGACAGCCGATCCCCGCATAGGCGCGGCTGCCGTCTGGCACTTTGGTCGAAGAGTTATGCGGACACCCCGCACAAAAATACGGCAAGCGCGCCGCGATGTCTTCGGCATTGTCGGCGCGCCGCGCCTCGGCGATCTTGGCCAGCCCAGCCTTCACACCGTCGGTGCCGCGCCCCTCCTCGACAAGAATATCGCCCAGCTTTTCGGCTATCCAGATTGGATCGAGCGCACCGCGCGTCGGAAACAGCTCCTCGCGGTGCATTCCGCCTGCCCCGCCCTTATACCAACCATACACCCGACGGCCCTTGCGCGTGTCAAAAATGGCTTCCTTGATCTGCACCTCGATGAGCTTGCGCTTCTCTTCGACCACAACAATCAAATCAAGCCCCTCGGCCCAGTCGGTGAAGCCACGCATATCCAGCGGGAAGGTCTGACCCACCTTATAAGTGGTGATCCCAAGCCGCTCGGCTTCATCCTCATCCAGCCCCAAGAGCGCCAAAGCATGGCACAGGTCGAGCCAGTTCTTACCTGCCGCCACAAAGCCGATCTTGGCACCGGGCTTACCCCAGACGCGCTTGTCCATCTTGTTGGCATGGCTGAAGGCTTCTGCGGCAAAGCGTTTTTGGTCGATCATGCGGGCTTCTTGTGCATGGGGGGTGTCTACAAGGCGGATGTTCAACCCGCCGTCGGGCATATCAAACTCCGGCAAGACAAGGCTGACGCGGTTCGGATCTCCGTCCACAACGGCGGTGGCCTCGATCGTGTCTTTCATGGTCTTCAGGCCCACCCAAAGCCCTGAAAAGCGGCTCAAGGCCCAGCCATAAATGCCGTAGTCAATCACCTCCTGCACGCCCGCCGGCGATACAATCGGCATGTAGGAATCCACCAGCGCCCATTCGCTCTGGTGCAAAACCGTCGAGCTTTCCCCCGTGTGGTCATCGCCCATGGCCACAAGGACACCGCCAAGCGCGCTTGTGCCCGCCATATTGGCATGGCGGAAAACATCGCCAGAGCGGTCAACCCCGGGGCCCTTGCCATACCAGAGCCCGAAAACGCCATCAAACTTGCCTTCGCCGCGCAGCTCGGCCTGCTGGCTGCCCCAGAGCGCCGTCGCGGCCAAGTCTTCGTTCAGCCCGGCCTGAAAGGTGATGTCATTGGCGCGCAAAACCTTCTCGGCGCGGCTCATCTGCATGTCCACCGCCCCCAAGGGCGAGCCGCGATATCCCGTAACATACCCCGCCGTAGACTGGCCTGCGGCTCTGTCGCGTGCTTTTTGCGTGAGCATAAGGCGCACCAATGCCTGCGTGCCGTTCAAAAGCACCGGCGATTTTTCCAGATCGAACCTGTCGTTCAATGAAACCATTTGCTTGCTCATAGCGCGCCTCCCCTCACCCGATGATAGCGCCCATATAGGGCGAATATGCTCTTATTTTAGGTCAAATAAGTTGACCTATAAACAGAAATTCGCGTTACTCTTGGAATTTCGTTACGTTACTCTGATATTGGTCATAACATGACACATAAATATTGTTTTCGAGCAGAAAGTTACGCACATGGATTGGGATAAACTCAGGATCTTTCACGCCGTCGCAGACGCAGGCAGCCTGACCCATGCCGGCGAGACGCTCAATCTGTCGCAGTCAGCCGTATCGCGCCAGATGCGCGGGTTGGAAGAATCACTCAACACAACCCTGTTTCACCGCCACGCGCGCGGGCTTATCCTCACCGAGCAGGGCGAATTGTTGTTTGACGCCACCCGCGCCATGATCAAGCGGCTGGATGCGGCCACAGCGCGCATCAAAGACAGCGAAGAAGAGGTGTTTGGGGAGCTACGGGTCACCACGACCATCGGTTTTGGCACGCTCTGGCTGGCGCCAAGGCTGGCACGGCTCTATCAAAAATACCCCGATCTGAAGATTGACCTGATGCTCGAAGAGCGGGTTCTGGATCTGCCCATGCGCGAGGCAGATGTTGCAATCCGAATGAAAGAGCCCAGTCAGGCCGATCTGATCCGCAAACGCCTGATGAATGTCAGTATGCGGCTCTTTGCAACGCCCGATTACATTGCCCGGCGTGGCCGCCCCGAGCGGCTGCAAGATCTCGCGCAGCATCGTCTGATCTGCCAGAATGTGCGCTCCACACAGGTGGGGGCGGCGGCCAGTATGGTCAATCACCTGATGAGCCACGAGCTGGACTCCTTGCTCACCGTCAACAACTACTTTGGCGTGCTGCAAGCGGTGCTGCATGACCTCGGGATCGGGGTCTTGCCCGATTATGTCGCCAATGATTTCCCCAATCTGATTCCCCTGCTTGAGGAGGCCAACAGCGGTGATATCCCTGTTTTCTTGGCTTATCCCGAGGAATTGCGGCAGTCTAAACGCATAGGCGCCTTCCGGGATTTCGTGCAGGACGAGATCGCAATTTATCGTAAACAGGTTAAAAATCAAAACCTTGCCGCCCAACCGGACTAGCTATGCAGGCTTTGCATGGCCGCCATGCTGCACCTGCGGCATTATTTCCCTTGATCGGCGCAGCCCCAAACCCTAAATCACCCGTGACAGCGATTAACTTCGCTTTCATACCTCCCTGTTGGACTTCGGCCGAGCCTTGCGCTCGGCCTTTTTTTTTACAAAACAGGCATAGGCCCACTGGCCCAGGGCGACAGTATCTGCGCCCCGCCCTCGCGGATCACAATATTCTCCTCATGCACCAGCATCATGCCATCACCTGTCTCAACACCGGGCTCCAGCGTGATGACCATACCGGGCTCCAGGATGGTGTGGTCTTTTTCCGTCAGGGACAGCCCCTCCGTGAGCTGCATCCCCAACCCGTGGCCCAACCGTCCCGCCGTGTCAGACTTGCCGGTGACAGCGGCCATAGCCCTCCAGACATCGGCCGCCTCGGCGCCCGGCTGGGCCGCCTCAAACCCGGCCAGCGCCGCCTCCTGAAGCTGGCTCCAAGGCCGCGCCGCCTGGCGCGCGGGCAAGCCAATCGAGAAATTGCGATCAAAATCGCAGAAATACCCGTCCCAAACAGCGCCGGTGTCCAACATCAGCACATCCCCCATCGCCAAGACCTGCGGACCGGCGGGCGAAATCACATCGCTATAGCCTTTCGGGCCGGCTCCACCGGCCAGATAGGGCACCCAATCAGCCCCCTCAGCCAGCAGTAGCCCCTGAAACCCGCGAAAGACCGCGTCCAGCTTTGCCCCTTGTCGGGCCACGTCGCCCAATCGGTCAAACGCCCGTCCGGCAATCGCGCAGGCGCGGGCGATCTTTTCGATCTCTGCTTCGCTCTTGATGGCGCGCAACTGCGCCACAATGCCCGCATCATCCCCAAAAACCAGCCCCGCCGCCTGCAAGCGGCCAAAATCCGCGAGCGGCATCCTCAAGTGGCTTTCCAACCCCGAAGGCACTCCGATCTTGCCCTCTTGGGCCACCTCGCGCAGTGTCCCAATGAGCAGCGATACGCCATCGTCCAGAGGGTCCGGCGCGCTCCAACAGCGAATGTCGTCAATCCAGCAGCGCCGCATGAGCGCCTCGCCAATCGAGGGAATCACCGCGATCGGCGCACCGCTCTGGGGCAAGACAACAAACCACGGACGGCTCGGACTTTCCCAAAACCGCGTGTGAAATCCGGTGAAATACCGCACCTCCGGCTCGGTGGTGAGCAAGATCGCCGCAAGCTCATGCTGCTGCATGGCCAGCTGAGCCGCTGCCACTCGGGCCTCATACTCGGCTTGCTCAAACCCCCGCTTCATGCCTCAGGCCCCTCGCTCACAATGGCCAGAACCCGCGCCTCAGGGCCCAAAGGCGGCATCTGCATCACTCCTGCCAGCCCCGCACCCCCTGATGGGGTCGTGGCCAAACCCACCGCCGCAAGTGGCCCAAGGGCCGCCTCTGCGGCTTGCTCTGTGAGGGTCATAAAGCCCGAAGCGTCCCGCAACAGGCCCTTCAAGGCAATCAACGAGGCTTCCTTGCAATCCAGCCGCCCCATGCTCGAAACAGGCCCGGTGGTGCGCACAAAATGCCCCGCCTTGGCGCTTTCAATCAAGGCAGGTGCCGCATCTGGCTCCACCACAATGATCTGCGGTCCCGCCCCCCAGACCTTGCGAAAATAGGCGGCACAGGCGGCTGCCAAGCCCCCCACGCCCGCCTGCAAGAAAATATGTGTGGGCGGAGCTGGCATAGCCTCGGCTGCCTCCGCGGCCATCACGAGATACCCCTCCATCAAGCGGTGCGGATAGGCCGTGTATCCCGGCCAGGAACTGTCTGAAAGCAGCTTGAACCCCTCGCTTGCGGCCGCTTGGGCCGCAGCCTCCATACTGTCTTCGTAACTGCCCGCCACCCGGCGCACCTCGGCCCCACGGGCGCGCAACCGCTCGGCAAAAGCTTCCGGCACACTGCGGCTGAGATAGATCACCGCCGCCGCCCCGAAGGCCTGCGCCCCGGCAGCCACAGACAACCCATGATTGCCCGCGCTGGCGCAGACAAAGGTTGCGCCCTCGGCGCGCCCGGCCACCGCTTCACAGGCAATCACATAAGCCGCCCCAAGCGCTTTGAAGCTGCCCAGCCCCATCCGGCTGCGTTCGTCTTTGACAAAAACAGCGCCAGCCCCCCCAAAAGCCCCCAGCGAGACAAGGGGGGTCGGCGCGGCTTCAGGGCAGCGCATCAACATCTGGCGCGGTGCCTGCGCATCAATGCTCGGATAGGGCACCGCAGACAGGGTTTCGTCCTCAAGCTCTGTCCCGATATATGGATTATGATACACGCGCGGCCCCCAATGATTTCGCCTCCATCAGAAAGCGATAATCCATGCGCCGTCAAGCCGCGCTTTGGGGCGGATGTGGCGGCCTGCACGGCCGGGGCACCCCCTGCGCGTCCAGAACCGCTCCTCATCCCGGCTTGCCCAGCAATTCTGCGCGCAACAGCCATGGAAACGAACACAGAAAACGCAGCTTTCATCTTTTACATTGCGCAGGCTTGTCCTATGAGAGGGGCAAACCCCGTCCCCTCTGCCACACTAGGACTTTCGCCATGACCGAGCCAGCCATCACCCAAGACCTGATCGAAGCCCACGGTCTTTCGCCCGAGGAATACCAGCGCATTCTGGAAATCATTGGCCGCACGCCCAGCTTCACGGAACTGGGCATTTTCTCGGCCATGTGGAATGAGCATTGTTCTTACAAATCCTCCAAAAAATGGCTGCGCACCCTGCCCACCTCAGGGCCTCAGGTTATCTGCGGTCCGGGCGAAAACGCCGGCGTGGTGGATATTGGCGATGGGCAGGCGGTGATCTTCAAAATGGAGAGTCACAATCACCCCAGCTACATCGAGCCCTATCAGGGGGCGGCGACGGGCGTGGGCGGAATTTTGCGTGATGTCTTCACCATGGGCGCGCGCCCGATTGCCGCGATGAACTCTTTGAGCTTTGGCGAGAAAGACCACCCCAAAACCCGCCAGCTTGTGCATGGTGTGGTTGAAGGGATCGGCGGCTATGGCAACTGCTTCGGCGTGCCCACAGTGGGCGGTGAAGTGCGCTTTGATCCGGCCTATAACGGCAATTGCCTCGTCAATGCCTTTGCGGCCGGATTGGCCGATGCTGACAAGATCTTTTACTCTGCGGCCTCAGGCGTTGGAATGCCCGTGGTCTATCTTGGGGCCAAGACCGGCCGTGACGGTGTCGGCGGCGCCACCATGGCCTCGGCCGAGTTTGACGACAGCATCGAGGAGAAGCGCCCCACCGTGCAGGTTGGTGATCCCTTCACCGAAAAACGCCTGATGGAGGCCACCCTTGAGCTCATGGCCACCGGCGCGGTGATCTCCATTCAAGACATGGGGGCCGCCGGCCTGACGTGCTCGGCGGTTGAAATGGGCGATAAGGGCGGCCTTGGCGTGCGCCTTCAGCTGGACAACGTGCCGCAGCGCGAAGCCAATATGACCGCCTATGAGATGATGCTCTCGGAGTCTCAGGAGCGGATGCTCATGGTGCTCAACCCCGCGCTTGAGGCCGAGGCCCGCGCGGTCTTTGAGAAATGGGATCTGGATTTTGCCATTGTCGGCGAAACCATTGCAGAAGACCGCTTCATCATTATGCACGGCAACGAGCTCAAGGCCGATCTGCCACTGGCCACGCTCTCGGGCTCTGCCCCCGAGTATGACCGCCCATGGGTGCAGACCCCGCGCCCCGCGCCGCTGACCAACGAGGATGTCCCCCAGATTGACCCCATCGACGGTCTGCGCGCGCTGCTGGCGTCGCCCAACTACACGGGCAAACAGTGGATCTATGAGCAATATGACACGATGGTCATGGCCGATACCCTGCGCACACCCGGCTTTGGAGCAGGCGTCATCCGCGTGCATGGCAGCGAGAAGCTGCTGGCCTTCACCTCCGATGTCACGCCCCGCTACGTCAAGGCCAATCCGGAAATGGGCGGCGCGCAGGCCGTGGCTGAAGCTTACCGCAATCTCACAGCTTGCGGCGCCAAGCCTCTCGCAAGCACAGACAACCTCAACTTCGGCAATCCGGAGAAACCCGAAATCATGGGGCAATTCGTCGGTGCCATCAAAGGCATCGGCAAAGCCGTCGCCGCCCTGGACATGCCCATCGTGTCCGGAAACGTCAGCCTCTACAACGAGACCGACGGCACAGCCATCCTGCCCACCCCGACCATCGCCGCCGTCGGGCTGATCGAGAGCGCTGAAAAGGCCATTCTGGGGCGCGCCCGCGAGGGCCATGTCGCCTTGCTGATCGGCGATACCGAAGGCCACCTTGGCCAATCCGCCCTCCTGGCCGAGGTTTTCAACCGCGCCGAAGGCGATGCCCCGCCCGTGGATCTCGCCGCCGAGCAACGCAACGGAGATTTCATCCGCGCCCATCACGCCTGGATCACAGCCTGCCTGGATCTCTCCGACGGCGGCCTGGCGCTTGCCGCGTTCGAAATGGCTGAAGGCTCCGAAATCGGCGTGCAAATCGACAGCGAGAACACCCAGGAGCTCTTTGGCGAAGACCAGGCCCGCTACCTCGTCGCCTGCAACTTTGATCAGGCCGAGGCGCTTATGCTCGCCGCCGCCCGCGCCGGCGTTCCCATTGCCAGCGTCGGCAAGTTCGGTGGCCAGACAGTGAGCTTTGGCACCAGCAGCGCCCCGCTCAGCGAACTGGCACAGCTCTATCGCACAAGCTTTGCCGAAAGCTTCGCCTAAGCCGCTTGCGCAACAGCGCCACCATGCTTACATCTTTTCCAAAGATGACACCGGGAGACACCAATGGCGATCTTTGCTGACGAGCTTCACACAATCCTGCGGGCCGCCTTTCCGGACGCCCAAATCACCGTCTCAGGCGACGATGGTGTGCACATGTCCGCGATGATCGTTGACGAGAGCTTTCGTGGCAAGAACCGTGTGCAACAACAACGCGCTGTCTATGCCGCCCTCAAAGGCAAAATGGACGGCCCCAACGGTGAGCTGCACGCGCTCGCCCTCACAACAAAAGCCCCTGATTAAGCGAGACCCAAATGAGCGACGTAAAATCCCAGATCGATGAAACCGTAAAATCCAACGCCGTCGTGCTCTACATGAAAGGCACCAAGGAAATGCCCCAATGCGGCTTCTCCTCGCGTGTCGCCGGGGTGCTCAACTTCATGGGCGTGGAGTATCAGGATATCAACGTCCTCGCCGATGAGGCCATCCGTCAGGGCGTGAAAGATTACTCCGACTGGCCCACCGTGCCCCAGCTCTATGTGAAAGGCGAGTTCGTGGGCGGCTGTGATATCATCACCGAAATGACCCTGTCAGGCGAACTTGACACCCTCTTTGAAGACAGCGGCATCCCCTACAACAAAGAGGCCGCCGACAAAATCCGCGAAGCCAACGCCTAAGCCTTTCTTTTTGCCAAAAATATCCCGGGGAGTTTGAGGGGCAGCGCCCCTCATCCAAACCAACCTGCACGCGGCCCTTTGGCCGCGTTCCGCTTTTTCAGATCACCAGTTCCTAAATCACCTCGGTGCGCTGCTTTCCAAGCCCGTCAATCTCAAGCTCCATGACATCGCCCACCTGCAAGAAGCGTTGTGGCGTCATGCCCATGCCAACGCCCTCCGGCGTGCCCGTGGCAATAACGTCGCCGGGCACCAGCGCCATGAATTCGCTCATATGCGCAATGATCTCGGCCACAGAGAAAATCATGTCCGATGTGAAATTGTCCTGCACCGTCTCTCCGTTCAGGCTTAGCCTCAGGCCAAGCGCTTGCGGGTCCGCAATTTCATCCGCCGTCACAAGATAGGGTCCGATGGGGCCAAAACCGGGGGCAGATTTTCCCTTGGTCCACTGCCCGCCGCGCTCGATCTGATAGGCGCGCTCCGAAAGATCATTGATCACACAATAGCCCGCCACATAGTGAAGCGCCTCCGTCACGCTCACATTCTGCGCCCGTTTGCCGATCACCACCCCCAGCTCCACTTCCCAGTCACTCTTTGCGCTGCCCTTGGGCAAGGTCAGAGGATCATTGGGCCCAGCCAGGCAAGACGCCGATTTGTTGAACAGGATAGGCTCTTTCGGCGGTGCCATACCGGCCTCGGCCGCGTGTTGCGCATAGTTCAGACCAATGGCGTAAAACGTCTCCACGCGCGCAAGAGCCGCCCCAATCCGCGGTTCTCCCTGCACAACTGGCAAGCTGCCCAAATCTAGCGCTTTGATCTTTTCCAGCGCCTCCAGAGAAACACCTTCCCCCTCAAAATCAGCCGCAACGCCGCTGAGGTCTCTGAGCAGGCCATCCGCATCAAGACAGGCTGGTTTTTCGCCACCGACGGGTCCAACGCGCAGTAGTTTCATGACTTATCTCCCATTTTCGGTGCAGCCTATCGCAGAGCAGCCCTAAGGCAACGGCTCATTTGCGCCGCCCCTCCCTTTTGCAGCGCTCTGAGCAATACCGCACGTCCTCCCAGACCTTGGCCCATTTCTTACGCCAGCTGAACGGGCGGCCACAGGCGGCGCAGTCCTTTTGTGGCAGATCAGATTTCTTGCGCATTACAAGCTTTCCAGAAAAGCCGCAGCACTCGCGCGGTAGTCCTCGCGCTTTTCCACGCTCATCCGCCCCCAGGTTGCATACATCTGGCCGAGGCGCGGATTGCCTCGCAGCTTGTCTTCATTGCGCGCCAGAAAATCCCAGTACAGCGCATTGAACGGGCAAGCGCCGTCACCGGTCTTCTGGCTCACGCTGTAGCGGCACTCAGCGCAATAATCAGACATTTTATTGATATAATTGCCGCTGGCCGCATAGGGCTTTGAGCCTAAAAAGCCGCCATCGGCGAATTGGCTCATACCAATCACATTGGGCGCCTCGACCCATTCGTAAGCATCCGCATAAACCGCCAGATACCATTCATGCACCTCCTTTGGGTCAAGCCCCGCCAACATGGCGAAATTTCCGGTCACCATGAGCCGTTGGATATGATGCGCATAGGCGTGTTCGATGGTCTGGCCAATGGCCGCTGCCATACAGGCCATATCGGTTTTTCCCGTCCAGTAAAAATCTGGCAATGGGCGTGTGGCCCCAAGGTGGTTTTGATCTGTATACCCCTCCGGGTTTAACCAGTAGATCCCGCGCATATATTCGCGCCAACCAATGATCTGACGGATAAATCCTTCCACCGCATTCAAAGGGGCCTGGCCTTCATAATAAGCCCGCTCTACGCGCCGGCACACCTCCAAAGGCTCCAGCAGTCCAATGTTGATATATTGTGCCAGCACCGAATGATAAAGAAACGGCTGGCCGCGCAGCATGGCGTCCTGATAATCTCCAAAGCGTGGCAGGGCCTCGCTGGCAAAATACTCCAAAGCCTCCAACGCCCCGGCGCGGTCAACCGCAAACCAAAACGGCAAAAGCTGGCCAAAATGCGCGCCGCGCGTTTGGGCCACCATTTCCAGCACCTCTTGGGTGATGGCATCCGGCTGTGTGCGGGGCGGTTCGGGCATGAACAGATCGGGTTTGGCGGCTTTGCGGTTGTCAGCATCAAAATTCCACTGTCCGCCTTCTGGTTGATCTCCCTGCATGAGCAACCCGGTCTTGCGCCGCATTTCCCGGTAGAAATATTCCATCCGCAACTGTTTGCGCCCCTCGGCCCAATTGGCAAAATCGGCATGGCTGGCCAGAAAGCGCTTGTCAGGCAAGACACTCAGGGGCACCGGCCAGTGCTTGGCCGCTGCGTCAAAGGCCGCCGCCAGGCGCTGCTCGCCCGCCTGCGTCATGAGCACACGCGCGAAGCGTCCATCCTGCGCCAGCAGGCCCCTCACCTGTTGGGGCAGGTCTGGCGCCGTGTGCGGATCGTCCAACCTGTGATAGACAACCTCCCAGCCAGCAGCGCGTAGCTCTAGGGCGAAATGGCGCATGGCGGAGAAAACGAACGCGAGTTTTTTCTGGTGATGGTTCACATAGCCGGCTTCCTCTGCCACCTCGGCCATCACCACAATCGCTTGTTTTGGCGAAGAGGCTTTGAGAGCGCTCAGCCCGTGACTGAGCTGATCGCCCAGCACCACAACAAGATCCTTGCCGCCCATTCTGTCTCCCCCAACTGTCCATACAGGTTGCCATACAGCTAGCCATACAGGCTGCCATATCCTTCAGACCAAAAATATCTGAAATAAATCAGCGGGTTTTCAGGCGGTTATCCAGCATACAGCGCCTCGATCTGCGCATCATAAAACTCATAAACCTTCGCCCGCCGCACCTTCATCGTCGCAGTGACCTCACCGTCGTCATGGTCCAGTTCCTTGGGCAAAAGATACACTTTTTTGATCTGCTCAACCCGCGCAAGATTTCCATTATGTTTGTTGATCTCGCGCTCAATCAAGTCCTGCACCTGTTCATGCTCCGCCAGAGAGCGGAAGGTTGTGTAAGCAATACCCTGCTGCTCCGCCCAAAGCCTCACCGTATCCATATCAATCTGCACCAATGCGCTGACATAGGGCCGGCGGTCTGCAATCACCACACATTCCTTGATATACGGGCTGGCCTTCATCACATTCTCGATCAGTGATGGCGACAAATTTTTGCCCGCAGCGTTGATCATGATGTCTTTCTTGCGGTCAATCAAACTGATCGACCCATCCGCGCAGGCTTGCGCAATGTCCCCCGTATGCAACCAGCCATCGATCACCGTTTCCGCGGTGGCATCAGCGCGGCCGTAATACCCTTTAAAAACAATCCCCCCCTTCACGAGCAATTCACCGTCATCCGCAATTTTGTAGGAGATACCGTCCACAAAGTGGCCAACCCGCCCCTCACAGAGGCCCCAGTCCGGCTGGATCGTGGCGGCGCCGGTGGTCTCAGACATCCCCCAAGCCTCGCGGATGTTGATGCCAATCCCACGCATGAAAGCCAACAGATCTTCCGAAATCGGCGCCGCTGCCGATATCGCAAACCGCACCCGTCCAAGCCCCAAATAGGAGCGAATATGGCGATAGACAGTCACATCCCAAAAGACATAGGACAGCCGCTCTCCCAAACTCCAGTTGTCGCGCCGTTTGGCTCCAAGTTTTTCAGCCTGTTTGAGCGCAAAAAGCGTTAGCGGCCCCTTGATCTTGCCGGCTGTGGCCGCCTGAATGCTGATATCAGAGCGCATCTTCTCCCAGATACGCGGCACACCAAAGAAAATATGTGGCGCCACCTCGCGCAGATCGATGATGATCGTGCGCAGGCTCTCGCCGAAATTCATCACCATCTGGCTCGCCAAGGCGTTTGTTACAGTAACATTCTGCTCGGCAATGTGACAGAGCGGCAAATAGCTCAACACATTGGAGCCCCGCGGATGTCCTTCAAAAATCTGATGGCTCAGCTCAGCCGCTACAAAAAGGTTCATCTGGCTGATCTCGGCAGCCTTTGGCAAACCTGTGGAGCCCGAGGTGAAAACCATCATCGCAGTCTGCTCCGGACGGATCGCCAAGCTGCGCGCCGCAACCTCTTCTGAAAGCCCAGCAGCCAGCGCAGCCCGGCCTTTCTCCAGAAGCGTCTCAAAGCTGATCAGGTTGAGCTCGGTTTCATGCGCCGTGCCCTTCGGGTCAAAAATAATCAATTGGGTCAGCTTGGGGAGCTGGCCGCGCAGCTCGATAATCTTGTCGAGCTGCTCCTGATCCTCAATAAACAACATCGTGGTGTCCGAAGCCGTGACCAGATGGTCAATCTCCGGCGCTGGCGAGGTCGGATACATGCCCACAACGACGCCACCCGCAGCGTTGATACCAAATTGCGCCAGAACCCATTCCCGGCGGTTTTCCGAGAGAATGCCAATATGGGCCGCGTTCTCCATACCCAGCTCGATCAGCCCCGCAGCAACAGACTGCATGATCTCGTCCACAGCCGACCAACTCAGCTCCTGCCAGATACCAAATTCCTTTTGGCGCATCGCAACCAAGTCCGGATCAGTGCGGGCATGTGCCGAAACGGTGGCAACATTTGAGCGAAATTCCATCCTCTTCCCCCTCAACTCAACCAGCGCTTGCGCCGCTTGTAGTGCTTAACATCTCGAAAAGAGCGCCGCGCCTCTGATCCGTCCTCTGCCATGCCAAGATAAAAACTCTGGATGTCTTTATCGTTCTTCAGGGTCTGCACATCCCCTTCCAAAACAATCTGCCCACTCTCCATAATGTATCCGTAGTCCGCCACCGAAAAGGCAACACCGGCGTTCTGCTCCACCACAAGAATGGACGTGCCGTCTTCCGTGTTCAGCCGTCGGATCGTCTCAAAAATTTCCGCCACAATTTTGGGCGCAAGCCCCAAGGAAGGCTCATCCATCAAAATCAGTTTGGGCCGGGCAATCATCGCACGCCCAAAAGCCAGCATCTGCTGCTCTCCGCCAGACAAATATCCCGCGGTCTGCTTGCGCCGTTCCTGAAGTCTTGGAAAAAACGCATAGACCTTGTCAAAATCCGCCTTGATCGCGCGCCCGTCCAGCGCGTAAGACGCCGCAACGAGATTGTCCTCAACCGACATCTCGGCAAAAATGCGCCGCCCTTCTCGCACATGAAACAGCCCTTGCTTCACCAGCACATCCGGCGCCATCTGCTTGATGTTCTTGCCCTCAAAGAAAATACGGCCCTCTCCGACCTCACCATTTTCAAGCTTCAAGAGGTTGGAACAAGCTTTCAACGTGGTGGTTTTGCCCGCACCATTAGTGCCAAGCAATGTCACAATTTTCCCCTCCGGCACCTCCAGAGACAACCCGCGCAAAGCCTGCACTGTGTGATAATAGCTCACTTCGATATTTTCGACGGTCAGCATCTGCGCGCACCTATTCTCTTCTTCTGGTCAAAATACCTCGGGGGGTGCGGGGGGCTGGCCCCCCGCCTTGGTCGGACCGGCTTTGCCGGTCCGAAGTCCGCTCAGGTGCTCAACCAGTCTGACACAGGCGTGAAAAGCTTGGTTTCAGGTGAATATTCATACACTCGGCCTGTCCCGATCTTGTTGTTCACCATGGAAACAGGCCCGCCAAAGAAGCCACCGCTGTCCCAGTTCTCAATCCCGGACAGGCTCTCAGCCACATTGTCTGCTGTCAGCTCCAGGCCGGCTTGCGCCGTGTCGCGCAGTGCTTTCATGGCAAGCTCCAGTCCGCACATGGTCTGAATGGCCCAGGTCGACATGTAGTTTTCAAGCGGTGTGCCTGCAAACATCACCTTGGAGAGCGCCGCATATTGCTCATAGCGCGGCGCATCTGCGCGGTCATAGAAGTAGCGATAGGGCATGATCCCCTGATAGCCTGCCAGAAACGGCCCGGCTTCCGCCGTGATCCGGTCTGCAATCAGTTTTTCCATGCCCCAGAAGGTGCCGTGAAACTGCACAGGCAGGCCAAATTGGCGTGCACCGCCAATAAGCTGGGGCCAAACGCCCGTGACATAGCCCTGCAAAATACAGTGTTCAGCCCCGGATTGCGCCAGTTTGGTCACATGGGTTGGCACATCGGCACCCTGCGGTTTGGTGGCCTCTTCCAGCACGATTTCGATCCCGAGCTCCGCCGCTTTGGCCCGACCGTGCTCCAATGGATCGCGTCCAAACTCTGTATTGGAGTAGATAAAGGCAACCTTACTTCCGCCGGCTGCTTTGATGTTTTGCAACAGGATATCAAACTGGTCCTGATAGGTTGGTCCGGAGATATACTGATAGGGGTTGGTCTCTGGGTTGGCCAATTCCGAAGCAAAAGACGTTGACCCCATCAGCCGCGCATTCTCACCTTTCAACTCGGGCGCAATGAGCTTCATGGCCCCCGTTGAGTCCGCGAAATACCCAACCAAGGCTGAGCCTTCCGTGGCCAGCGCGCGCTGGTAGTTGGCCAGAGTGTTTTGCGGAACATAACCGGAGTCCTCTGTCACAAAGCGGATCGGCGTCCCGGCAATACCGCCCTCGTCATTGAACAGTTTTTGCGCCAAGGCAAACGCCGGGGCCACAAGCTGTCCGGCTGTTGCAAAGGGCCCTGTCAGCGGCAAAGATGCGCCGAGCACATATTCTGCTGGTTGCGCCTTGAGGATCATCGGTGCGCCAAGAGTGGCCGTAGCCGCCGCGCCTGTGGCAAGGAAAGTCCGTCTGTTAAGTGTCATGAAGTCTTCTCCCAAGTGATGTGGCCATAATTTATCCGCGTGCAAACGGCCAACGGTTTGCAGAGCGTAGAATGCGATCGGTGATTTGATTGATGCCAAGGGGTTCTTTTAACAGGAAAAACACCAAAATAAGGCCAAAAACGATCTCCTGAACCGGCGCTGTGTAGCGCTGCATTTCCAGATCTCCCCCGGTGGCAAACCCCATGGAAATCTTGATCAGCTCCGGCACGATCAACACGATGAACACACCGAACACCGGGCCCATCGTGCGCCCCATCCCGCCAACAATCAGTGCTGCCACGAGCTCAAGGCTCAGATCAAGCTCAAACTGCTCGGGCAGAATGCGGGCGTAAAAATAGGCAAACAAGGCCCCGGACAGCCCACAAAACGCCGCCGAGATCGCAAAGCTCATCAGCTTGTAGCGCAGCAAGGAAATTCCAAGAATTTCAGCCGAGTAGTCCCGATCACGAATGGCAATAAAGGCCCGTCCGACCCGGGTGCGAAAGAGGTTTTGCGTGCCCAACAACGTCAGGACAGCAAGCACGGTGATCAGCCCATACATCTCGCGTTTCGTGTCAAGTTCCCACCCCAAGAGATTGGGCACAGGCGTGTTGATCCCAACGACCCCACCCGTCCAGGGGGCAAAAAGCTCCTGTTCAATCAGGAAATTCACGATAAAACTGGCTGCCAGCGTGGCAACCGCAAGATAGAGCCCTTTCACCCGCAAAGACGGCAGCCCCACAACGATCCCGACCAATGCCGAGATCGCCACAGCGCAGGGCACCACCACAAATGGCAACACGCCTTCGGGCAGCGCCGTGAACAAATTGCTCAACACAACCGTGGCATAGGCTCCGATCGCGACAAACGCGCCGTGCCCCAGAGACACCAACCCAGTGTATCCCGTCAGCACATTCACGCCCACCACCGCGATCAGCAGAATGCCCATTTTGCAGGCCATCAGAATGGCATAATCATCGGCAAACAGCGGAAACAGAGCCAAAAGCAGAAGGCACCCGTAGACAAACATCTGCTTGTTGCGGTTGTTGAGCACACGCTCATCTGCGCCATAAGAGGCTTTGAGGTTGCCGTTAATCATATGCGTTCAACCTCTTTTTGACCAAAGAGCCCGTGGGGGCGGAAGATAATCACCACCAGCACAGCCACATATGGCACAATCTCGGCCCACTCCCCGCCCATTTTCCATTGGGTCATCGCCTCTAGGATTCCGACACTCATGGCCGCGATTAAGACACCGACATAGCTGTCGAGCCCACCCATCAGCACAATCGCCAGAACCGAAAAGCCAAACAGCCCCAGAGATGGCGAAATCCCGTTCCGAGTCGCCAGGATAGCGCCTGCAACAGCGCCCGTTGCCGAAGCCAAAATCCATGCGCGGCTGAACACCTTGGGCACCGAAATGCCCATCGAATACGCCGTAGACTGATCTTCCGCCGTTGCCCGGATGGCCACGCCGCCCTTGGTAAATTTGACCATGGCCACGATCCCGCCAAAAATCAGCAAGGCGATCACCATATTCACAATATCGGCACCGAACAGGAATATCATGGTCCCAAACAGCTCAAACCGCAGCGGAGTGTTCGGTGCAATATGCGGCACAAACGCCGCGTCAGCCGTCCAGATCAGCGAGGCAGCCCCCGACAGAATGGAGATCAATCCGACGGTCACCATGATCATCGCAAAAACAGATTGCCCCATCAGCGGGCGCATCAGGCTACGCTCTATGAGCAACCCAAGCAACGCGTTGCAGACCACCGCGCCCAAAAGGCCAAACACAATCCGGGGCAGATTTGCCACCCAATCCAGAACCGCGCCCAAGGGCGAGAACATGGAAAGACCTGCGCGCATTTCGACCATCCACGCCGGCTGCCACGAGGCCAGCCAGGCCGGCGCCCCCTCAAAACCAGGGATCACCACCGCAAAGGTAAAATAAAAATAGGCCCCGAACATGATGAGATAGCCATGCGCGAAATTGACAACCTTGGTCGCCTTGTAAACCGATACGATCCCAACAGCGATCAGGGCGTAAATTGCGCCACTCATCAGCCCGTTGATCGCAAATTGAACAAATTGCCCCATACTAGCTCCTCATGCCGCAGCGCCGAGATAGGCTTCAATCACCGCCGGATTTTGTGACACCTCGTCAGGGGTTCCAGCCGCAATTTGTTGACCGAAATTCAAAACCACAATCTGGCTGCAAATATCCATGACCATGTGCATGTCGTGCTCGACCAGCAGAATGGTTGTCCCAAATTGTTCCTGCACATCCAAAATAAACCGTGCCATATCTGCAGTCTCTTCGCGGTTCATCCCCGCAACGGGCTCATCCAGCATCAACAAGCGCGGCTTCATCGCCAGCGCACGCGCCAGCTCTACGCGCTTTTGCAACCCATAAGGCAGCATTGTGATGGGGTATTTGCGGATGTGATCAATCTCTAGAAAATCAATCACCCGCTCTTCTATGTCGCGTCGCAGCTCCAGCTCCTCCGCGCGGGCCGCCCCGAAATACCGGAAGGCCGAGAACAGCCCTGTCTTGAGCCGTGTGTGCCCACCCAGCTTTATGTTGTCGAGCACGGTCATGCCGCGAAACAACGCGATATTTTGGAAGGTGCGTGCCATGCCAAGCTGCGCGCGTTTGTCCGGTGCCAGCCCGGTGATGTCCGAACCATCAAAGCGAACGGTCCCCTCCGAGGGGGCATAAAACCCTGAAATAGCGTTGAACAACGAGGTCTTTCCAGCCCCGTTTGGGCCGATCACACCAGTGATCTCCCCTTCTCGCACATCAAAGCTCACCCCTTGCAGGGCCTTGATGCCGCCAAACGACAAATGCAAATCGGACACGCTCAGCATGGCTGATCGACTCCTCCCTATGCCTGCCAAGCCGCCGCTTTTGCGGTCTGTCCTGGGCAAGCTCTCCCATTGCAAAAGAGCTTAACGCCTGATTGGCTTCTGACAATAGGCTTTCGCGCAAGGCGACGCTGCGTCAGCCTAAGCAGCGCCCGCTTGCACAGGCTCATCTCACCGCATCAAGGCTTGCAAACGCGCCTTATGACCAGCGGACTCTGGCAAAGAGAGATTGTCTGACAAATCTTGCAAGCTGTTCAAATTGTGACAGGCCACCAAGGATGAAACATAGGGCAACATCGCGCGGATCCCCGCGGCTTGGGGGGAAAACTGCTCCCACCGCAATAGCGGGTTCAACCAGACCAGCTTGCGGGTTTGCAACGCCAGACGCGCCATCTCGGCTTCAAGCTGTGCAATCCCTTCGCGTTCAAGCCCATCCGTGATCAGCAACACAATGGACGGGCTGGACAGCACCCTGCGCGCCCACAGCCTGTTGAACGCCCCCAGGCTGGCGGCAATCCGCGTGCCCCCCTCCCAATCGCGCACATGACTTCCCATGGCCGCCAAGGCTGCGTCCGGATCCTTGATGTTGAGCAAGGGAGAAATATTGGTCAGCCGGGTGCCAAAGGTAAACCCATGCACCTGCGCCCAGTCCGGGCCCTGGGCTTGCGACAGGGAGTGCACAAAATGCATCATCATCCGGCTGTAACTCGTCATGGACCCAGATATATCGCAGAGCACAACAAGGTTGAGCTTGCGCGGCTTGGAGACGCGTTTGGGAAGCTCGAAAACCTCTCCACCTCGGCGACGCGCGTTTTGTAACGCTTTGCGCCGCTCGATGCGTGCTCCTGAGGCCGCAAGCTCAAAGCGCCGGCCAAGCACGCGGGGCAATCTGAGATCCAAACGACGAATTGCTGTGGCTGCCGCCCGGATTTCCGCTGCGCTCATCGCGTCAAAATCTTTCTGCGCCAGCTTTTCGGCCTCAGAATGAGAAAACTGGGCATCAAGTTCCAACTGCTCTTTCGGCGGGGCTTGATGGGGCTTGCCCCCCCCTGCTGCCATGGCTTCGGCCGCTCGGCTTTGAGCTGGCTTCACCGGTGTTTCCACAGGCGGTGCCGTGATCACAGGCAAGAGATTGGTGATCATGTTTTCCAGAAACTCAGGGTCGCGCCAAAACATTGCAAAGACCTGATCAAAGACCAGCAAATGTTCGGCTCGGGTCACAATCATTGCGCGCAACGTGCTGTGAAAATCCTGGCGGTTGGTAAACCCGACAGCCTCCACTGCGCGCAGCGCCTCAAGAAGCTGCGCCGTCCCCACAGGCACACCCGCACGCCGCAGGGCCCGGCCAAAATAGACAAGATTGTCCGGGAGGGTTCCGGCTGTTGTTGTCATTGCAAGGTCTGCATATCCTGTTTTATTTGGTCCAAAATCCGGGCCGCAGGCCCGCCTGTGATCTTGGCAATGTCATCTTGATATTTGAGCACAGCTCCGATCGTGTCGGTGATCACATCCGGCGAAAGCGCCACAACATCCAGCGCCACAAGGCATTTGGCCCAATCCAACGTTTCTGCAAGCCCCGGGCGTTTGAAAAGGTCTTCCGCGCGAAGCTTGTGAATAAAGGCCACAAGCTCACGGCTCAACGCGTCTTTGGCCTCCGGCACGCGCGCAGCCAGAATTTCCATTTCTCGGTCAAAATCCGGATAATCAACCCAATGGTAAAGGCACCGACGTTTGAGCGCATCATGCACCTCGCGGGTGCGGTTGGAGGTCAAAATAACTATCGGAGGTTGCGGTGCTTTGATCACACCCAACTCAGGCACCGTCACCTGAAAATCCGAGAGCGCTTCCAGCAAAAAGGCTTCAAAGGGCGCATCCGTGCGGTCAATTTCATCAATCAACAGCACAGGTGGCCCAGAGTCATGCGCTTCAACCGCCTGCAACAAGGCCCGTTTGATCAGATATTTCTCGCTGTAGATATCCGCATCCTCAGCCCCGTTGCGCATGGCGAGCATTTGGGCTGCAAAATTCCACTCATACACCGAGCTCGCGGTGTCCAGCCCCTCATAGCACTGAAGCCGGATAAGCTCTCGTCCAAGGCCCTTTGCAATCACCTTGGCCAACTCGGTTTTTCCAACACCCGCCTCCCCTTCCAGAAAAATGGGGCGGTTGAGCGTCAGAGACAGGTAAGTCAGGGTTGCCATGGGCCGGTCCGCCACATAGCCCTCAGACGCCAACAGGGTCAGTGTCTCATCAATCGAGTTCGGAAGCTTTTGCACGACATATATCCCAAAATAAGCAACACCAGTCCCAAGGCTGGAACTGGTGTCAGAAGTCGTATGGACCCTTATGCCAAAGCGCGTTTGGCCATGACCTTGATCAAATTGGCCCGGTAAGCCGCTGTTCCGTGCAGATCGGACATCAAGCCCTCCGCAGAAACCTCGACCCCATCCACAGCATTGGCCGAATAGTCAGCCGTCAGCGCAGCTTCGAGGCCCGCGTGCCGGAAGACACCGTTTTCGCCGGCCCCGGTCACCGCGACACGCACAGCACCGTCCTTGGATCTCGCAACGAAAACCCCTGCCATGGCATAGCGCGACGCTGGATTTGGAAACTTGCCATATCCGCCTGCTGCCGGAGCCTGAAAACTCACCGCAGTGATAATTTCCCCCTCCTGAAGTGCGGTTTCAAACATTCCCTGAAAGTAGTCTGACGCTGCAATCTCGCGCTTGTTGGTATGGATCGTTGCCGCGAGGGCCAGCAGAGCGGCCGGATAATCCGCAGCCGGATCATTATTGGCCACAGAGCCGCCGATCGTGCCCCGATGGCGCACGGCAGGATCACCGATATTGCCCGCCAACCGGCACATTGCTGGAAATACCTCTGCCAACTCGGCATTTGCAGCAACCTCGGCATGGGTTGTCATTGCACCAATGGTAACTGTTTCGCCCCCATCTGCTTTTATAACCCCCATGACCTTGCGCTTGGTGATGGTCACACCACGCAAACCCTCTGCCCGGCTCAGATCAATCACATCCGAGGGGGCAGCCAGCCTCTGCTTCATCGTGGGGATCAGGGTCTGCCCCCCAGCCAAGATCTTGGCATCTGTCGCTGTGGCCAAAATTGCCTCGGCTTCTTGGGGCGAAGATACACTGTGGAAATTTGTCTCATACATCATCCAAACTCCTTATTCCGCTGCAATTTTGCTCTGCACATCCTGCAACGCGGCCCAAACCGCAGCAGGTGTGGCAGGCATAGCCAGGTTGTTGTTGCCAATGGCATCCGTGATGGCGTTGATCACAGCAGGTGGTGATCCAATCGCCCCCGCTTCGCCGCATCCTTTCATCCCCAGCGGATTGCCCGGACAAACGGTGGAGGCATGATGCACCGAGTAGTTGGGCAGATCATCCGCACGGGGCATGGTGTAATCCATGTAGCTGGCAGACAATTGCTGGCCCATCTCGTCATAGACGACATTCTCCAACATCGCCTGGCCAATTCCCTGCGCAATACCCCCATGCACCTGACCTTCTACAATCATCGGGTTGATTATCGTGCCGAAGTCATCAGAGGCCACAAATTGCACAACCTCCGTCACACCCGTTTCCGGATCAACCTCGACTTCACAGATGTAGCATCCGGCCGGGAAGGTAAAATTGGTAGGATCATAAAAAGCGCTCTCTTTGAGCCCCGGCTCCATGCCCTCAGGGATATTGTGGGCCGTGTAGGCCGCAAGCCCAACCTCGTGCCACAGCATCTGCTTGTCGGTGCCGGCCACTTTCACAGCGCCCCCTTCAATCACAATGTCATCTTCACCTGCTTCCAAGACATGCGCCGCGATCTTCTTGACCTTGGCCTCAACCTTGTCCATCGCCTTGACAATGGCCGACATGCCCACCGCACCAGACCGCGAGCCGTAAGTGCCCATCCCGAACTGGACTTTATCCGTATCGCCATGAACGATCTGGATGTTTTCAGTCGGCAAATCAAAGCGCTCGGCCACAATTTGCGCAAAGGTGGTTTCATGGCCCTGTCCGTGGCTGTGCGAGCCTGTCAGGATCTCGATCGTGCCAACCGGGTTCACCCGCACTTCAGCACTTTCCCAAAGGCCAACACCGGCGCCCAGACTGCCAACCGCCGCAGACGGCGCAATGCCGCAAGCCTCAATGTAGTTGGAATATCCAAGCCCACGCAATTTGCCGCGGCTCGCGGCTTCTGCCTTGCGCGCCGCAAACCCGGCAACATCCGCCGCTTCCTGCGCCTGCTTGAGATTGGCGTCAAAATCACCGCTGTCATAGGCCATGATAACCGGTGTTTGGTGTGGAAAGGACTTCACAAAGTTCTTTGCGCGCAGCGCAGCCGGGTCAACGCCCATCTCGCGCGCAGCCGTTTCCATCAGCCGTTCAATCAGATAACAGGCTTCCGGACGCCCGGCACCGCGGTAGGCATCGACCGGCACGGTGTTGGTGTAAACGGCCTGAACATCACAATAAATATTGGCAATGTCATACTGACCCGACAAAAGCGTTGCATAGAGATAGGTCGGCACCGCCGAGCTGAACAACGACATATACGCCCCAAGATTGGCTTTCGTGTTCACTTTCAGGCCGACAATCTTGCCATCCTTGTCAAAGCCGATCTTGGCGGTTGAAACATGGTCACGCCCATGCGCATCCGTCAAAAATGCTTCGGTGCGGTCCGATGTCCATTTGACGGAGCGGCCACATTTCATCGCGGCCCAAAGACAGGCAATCTCTTCGGGATAGATATAAATCTTGGAGCCAAAGCCACCGCCAACATCCGGAGCGATCACCCGCAGCTTGTGCTCGGGCGCGACATTGTAAAAGGCCGACAACACCAGCCGTGCCACATGTGGGTTTTGGCTGGTTGTGTAGAGGGTGTAATGGTCCTCGGCTTCATTGAACGTCGCAATCGCCGATCTGGGTTCCATCGGATTGGGGGCCAACCGGTTGTTGGTGATGTCCATTTCAGTCACATGGGCCGCGCTGGCCAAGGCCGCATCTGTCGGAGCCAAATCGCCGATTTCCCAATCAAAGATCAGGTTTCCAGGCGCGTTCTCATGAAGCTGCGGCGCGCCTTCGGCCAAAGCCTCCACAGAGCCCACCACAACCGGCAGCTCCTCATACTCCACAACCACCGCCTCGGCCGCAGATTTGGCAAGCGCCTTGCTGTCCGCCACAACAATCGCCACCGCATCGCCCACATAGCGCACTTTTTCAGTGGCCAGAGCCGACCACGCCCCCATATTCATCGGGCTGCCGTCTTTTGAGGTCACCCCCCAGCCGCAGATGATATTGCCAATTCCGTCAGCCACAAGCTCAGGGCCCATCAGAACCGTTTCAACGCCCTCCATGGCCAGTGCCGCCGACGCATCAACCGATACAATCCGGGCGTGGGCATGAGGGCTGCGCACAAATGCGGCATAGGCCTGATTGGCCTCGATGATATCATCCGTGTAACGGCCTTTGCCGGTGATGAACCTCTTGTCTTCCTTGCGCAAAACGCGCGCGCCAATTCCTTCAGACATTTTCATTCCCCCCTTATGCTGTCGTCATCTTGGACGCACCGTCCACGATAGATTTGACAATGTTATGATAGCCGGTGCAGCGACAAATATTGCCCTCAAGCTCGTGTCGGATGGCTTCTTCGGTCAGCTCTTTGCCCTGCCCTTGATAGCGCGCAACCATGTCTGTGGCCGTCATGATCATCCCCGGCGTGCAAAACCCACACTGCAAGCCATGGTTTTCCTTGAAGGCAACCTGCATAGGGTGCAGCTCGTCTTTTGAGGTGGCGAGCCCTTCCACTGTGGTGACCTGAGCCCCCGAAGCGCTGGCCGCCAACATGGTGCAAGATTTCATCGCGCGACCGTCAACATGCACCACGCAAGCCCCACATTGGCTGGTGTCACATCCCACATGAGTGCCTGTCAGGCGCAAATGGTCTCGAATATATTCGACAAGCAAAGTGTTGTCCGGCACGTCACGCGATACGGATTTACCATTCACAGTCATCGCAATTTTCATTCATTCTCTCCCTTATCGTAGTATTTTTTTGAACATGTTTATAAGGCTTTGCCAAAACCCGGGTGTTGCCCCCGGTGTCTTGGCATCCGCAGCTGGTGCCCCCTCTACTTGAGCTTGGAAACTTTCGAAAAACTGATCCGCCATCTTGCTCACAAAGCTGTCAATGATACGCGAACCCAATTGGGCAAGCTTGCCGCCGATCTGGGCATTCACCACATAGCTCAGCCTTGTGCTCGCACCCTCGCCTTGAAGCGTCACATCTGCCCCGCCGCGGGCAAATCCGGCCACACCACCTTCGCCTTTGCCGCTGATGGTCAGGCTTTTGGGGGCGTCTATGTTGCTTAGAAGAACAGTTCCGGTAAACGTCGCCTTCACGGGGCCGACCCGCTGCACGACGACGGCTTCAAACCCGTCTTCCACGCTCCCCGTCAGGCTTTGGCAACCTGGAACGCATTCCTTCAAGACCGCCGGGTCCAACAAATGTGCCCAGACCATATCAGGTGTCGCCGCAATAATGCGCTCGTCTTTGAAATCCAAATGCTACGCCTCCCCAGCATGAAATCAGGTTTATCGCACCCGATTAAATCGCATCTTGGGATCAGCTTATTGCAAATTTCTCATTATGCAAGCGAGCTGTCTTATTGCGACAACGCCACAGCTGCTGCGCTCACAAACAGACCCACAGGTTTCAGCCACCTGCATTTTCCGCGCAGTGGAAAATATTTTAACGCTTCACAGCCAAAGCATTGGTGAGTGAACCGGCCATGTCGCGCACCAATACCCCAACCTCCTCGGCTCTGTCCGCAGGCATCCGCGCGGAGAGTGCGGAAACCGAGATCGCACAAATTGCATCTCCCGCCCCGGCCAACACCACAGCCGCCACACACCTTAATCCGGCGGCATGTTCTTCATCATCCACCGCATAGCCCATTCGCCGGATGCGCACGATCTCCGCCATCAACCCATCAAGCGTGCGGTGCGAACGCGGGGTCATCGGATGAAACCCGATACGGGCAGCAAATCGAGCAATTTCGCTATCTGACCAAGTGGCCAAAATCGCTTTGCCCATCCCGGAACAAAGCGCTGGAACACGCCCGCCACTGGGCGAAATCGCTCTCACAATCTCCCGGCTTTCAACTTGGGAAATCGTGACGATTTGGTCGTCATCCAGCACACCCAGGTTGGCCGTTTCGCGCGTGGCATCGCGCAATCTGCGCAAATAGGGCAAGGCTGGTGTGATGAAATTATACTTCTGAACATAGGCCGACCCGACAGAATAGGCCTCTCGTCCAATGTGCCAAAGCGCCTTCTCAGGGTCGAAATAAGCAAAGTTCTCCATCTCAAGCGTCGTCAAAAGCCGATGCGCCGTTGACACAGCAAGCCCGGTTTGCTGGGCCAGATCGCTCACCCGGTGGCCTTCGTCGGAACAGGACAAGGCCTTCAAAAGCATCATGGCCCGCCGGACCGACTGCACATGCCCCATGCTCTGCTTCATAAGGTTTTCCATATCGTGAAAAAGGTTTTCACCACAGCTAGCAGCCTACGCCGCCCCGGTCTAGCAAGAAGAAAAGGGAGGCTCTCATGTCTTATGTAAAACGCGCTGACATTGAAGTTGCTGCCGAATTGGCGGCCTTGATTGAAGATGAAATCCTGCTTGGCATCACGCCAGATGCGTTTTGGACAGGGTATTCTGCTTTGCTTAAAGAGCTCGTGCCACAAAACCGGGCACTGCTGGCAAAGCGCCAATCGCTTCAAGCAGAGATCGACGCTTGGTATCAATCACGAAAAGGCACAACCATTGATCCAGAGGCCGCCATGGCGCATCTGCGCGAAATCGGTTACCTGCAAGAGGCTCCTCAGCCCTTCGACATCAAGGTCCAGAATGTGGACCCTGAAATCGCCACAACAGCCGGGCCGCAGCTTGTTGTGCCTGTCATGAACGCCCGTTTTGCGCTCAATGCGGCCAATGCCCGCTGGGGTTCGCTTTATGATGCGCTTTACGGCACAGACGCCATTGAAGGCTCCCCCACAAGTGCCGCCTATGACGCCGAGCGCGGCGCCAAAGTGGTGGCCTGGGCGCGCGCCCATCTCGATGCAGTTGCTCCCTTGGCTCAAGGCTCTTGGGCGGATGTGCAAAAAATCTCTGCGCAGGAAACGCTGACCCTCACCCTGAGCAGCGGCGCAACAACACTGGCCAATCCGCAGCACTATGCCGGCTACCGCGCAAACGGAGATCTGCTGTTGCGGGTCAATGGCTTGCTGATCGAGATAAAAATCGACCCAAACAGCCCAATCGGCGCCTCAGACCCGGCAGGCATATCTGATGTGCGCCTGGAAAGTGCGCTGACAGCCATCCAAGACTGCGAAGATTCCGTTGCAGCCGTAGATGCCGAAGACAAATGTGTCGTCTATGCCAACTGGCTTGGCCTCATGCGGGGCGATCTGACAGAGCGCTTTGAGAAAAACGGCACAACGCTCACACGCCAGCTGAACAGCGATATCTCCTATCTGTCCCCAGAAGGCAAAGAACAGGTTCACCCCGGCCGGGCATTGATGCTTGTGCGCAATGTGGGGCACCTGATGACCAATAATGCCATCTTGTGGAACGGCGAGGAAACGCCGGAAGGCATCATGGACGCCGTGATCACCGTTGCATGTGCCATGCACGATCTGGCCAAAACAACCGGCTTGAGAAACTCCCGCCGTGGTTCGGTTTATGTGGTGAAGCCCAAAATGCACGGACCGGAGGAAGCCGCTTTTTCCAACAGGCTCTACGGACGGGTGGAAGATATGCTCGGCCTGCCACGCGACACGGTCAAATTGGGTATTATGGATGAGGAGCGCCGCACCTCGGCAAACTTGGCCGCTTGTATCGAGGCCGTCAAGACACGCTGCGTCTTTATCAACACAGGCTTTCTTGACCGAACCGGAGATGAGATCCACACGATGATGCAGGCCGGCCCGGTGATCCCGCGCAGCGAAATGGCGGCAAGTGCCTGGCTTGGCGCCTATGAAAACGGCAATGTCGATACCGGCCTCGCCGCCGGGCTCAAGGGGCAAGCACAAATCGGCAAAGGCATGTGGGCGCGCCCGGATGACATGGCTGATATGTTGCAAGCAAAAATCACCCACCCCCAAGCCGGTGCCAACACCGCATGGGTGCCCTCCCCCACAGCGGCCACATTGCACGCCACGCATTACCACAAGGTCGCTGTGTCAGATGTCCAAAACAGCCTGCTCACCCGCAAACCCGCGGCGCTGAAAGATCTGCTGACCCCGCCTGTGATGTTCGGGCGCAACCTATCGCAAGCCGATGTCACCCGCGAGCTGGAAAACGCGTGCCAGTCTATTCTGGGCTATGTTGTGCGCTGGGTTGATCAAGGAATCGGCTGCTCCAAAGTGCCTGACATTGATGATGTCGCGCTGATGGAAGACCGGGCAACCCTGCGCATTTCTGCGCAATATCTGGCCAATTGGATCACCCATGGGATTTGCACAACCGAACAGGTCGAAGCCGCCTTCCGCCGCATGGCACCGAAAGTCGATGCCCAGAATGCGCATGATCCGGCCTATCGCCGGATGGCCCCTTCGTTTGATGGCGAAGCCTTCAAGGCCGCTCAGGCGCTTGTCTTGGAGGGCGTCTCCCAACCTTCCGGATATACCGAGCCATTGCTCTATCAGGCCCGCCTGCGGGTAAAACAGATGGCGCGCCGATAAATCCCCCTCAAAACAGGCAGACAAACCATGCAAGTGATCACCCGACTGGACAGCATTGACGCCAAGATCCTCCTTGAGGGCGCACGCACCCACGCCAACAGCCTCGGGGTGCCCATGTGTATCGCCATCACCGATGAAGGCGGCAATCTGATCGCATTTGAGCGGATGGACGGTGGCAAGGTCACATCCATCACCATTGCCATCGACAAGAGCTTCACAGCCTCGGCGGCAAAGAAAGCCACCCATGAATACGGGGCCATCAGCCAGCCCGGAGGCGCGACCTATGGTATCGACTCCGCGATCGGCGGGCGCCTGATGGTTGTGGGCGGCGGGCTTCCCGTGGTCGTGAATGGCGAAGTTGTGGGCGGCATCGGTGTGTCCTCTGGCACGCCCGCTCAGGACAGGGAGGTCGCAGAAGCCGGGATCGCCCATTTCCTCGCCCAGCTCTAAGCACAGAGCCCGCCCAAGCAATCCACCTTTTGTCCGCCGCAAGAATATGTTTATGCTGCGGCATCAGGCCGTCTCATGAGACGCCACGAGACAACTTTAAGATAACTGGATAGTAGAATGACAAAATTGGCTTTTTTGGGACTGGGCGTTATGGGTTACCCTATGGCAGGACATCTGGCCAAAGCAGGCCATGAGGTCACTGTTTACAACCGGACAACCGCCAAAGCCCAAGCCTGGGTCGCAGAGCATGGCGGCGCGCTGGGGGAAACCCCTGCAAAAGCCGCTCAGGGCGCGGATATGGTGATGGCCTGTGTCGGCAATGACGATGACCTGCGCTCTGTGTGTCTGGGGGCTGAGGGTGCCTTTGCCGCGATGGCCCCAGGCAGCACCTTTGTAGACCACACAACCGTCTCCGCCGCCGTCACAGCCGAGCTTTACAACGCAGCCAAAGCGCTGGGTATCAACTTTGTTGATGCGCCTGTCTCAGGTGGGCAGGCCGGAGCCGAAAACGGGGCGCTTTCCATCATGTGTGGCGGTGATCAGGGCGATTATGACCGCGCGGAGCCGGTGATCTCTGTCTATGCCAAACTGTGCCGCCGGATCGGCGAAAGCGGTGCTGGCCAGATGACCAAAATGTGCAACCAAATTGCCATCGCCGGTCTGGTGCAAGGCTTGTCCGAGGCGCTTCACTTTGCATCAAAAGCCGGGCTTGATGGTGCGGCGGTTGTCGAAGTGATCAGCCAGGGGGCCGCCGGGTCCTGGCAGATGTCAAACCGTTACCAAACCATGCTCGCCGATGAGTTTGATCACGGGTTCGCCGTGGATTGGATGCGCAAGGATCTCGGCATATGCCTTGCGACCGCCAATGAAAACGGGGCCTCCCTGCCGGTCACGGCCTTGGTAGACCAGTTCTACAAGGATGTTCAAAACATGGGCGGCGCGCGTTGGGACACCTCTTCGCTCTACAAGCGGCTGCAAGACAAATAAACCCACACGCGCGCGGCCCTAGGCGGCGTAGCGCCCGCCCGAGACCTGCTCGGCATGGCCAAGTGCTGCAAGGCTCTCAAGAAGCGGCTGAACGGTGCTGGAGCGGGCCCGCATAAAGCGGCGGGCAATCTCTTCGGGGCTGGCCTCGCCCGCCTCCGCCAAAGCCTCGCGCACCGCTGCAATCTGTTCGGGCAGCGCCTTGGGCCAGGGGGCTTTGTCCAGTTTTGCGACCACGCCAAGGTCCATATCGGCGGTCTGGCCTTTTGCGGCCTGTTGGCCCGTGGGGTTCTGATAGTCGGGGCGCAGCCAACGGATATGGCCCTGCGCCTCCTCCTCCGCGCGCTCTTTGTTGAGCGCAACAAGGCGCAAGAGAATGTCATCCTCCGATAGATCAGCTGGCCAGCCATAGGCCTCGGCCACGGCCACATCTATCTGGTCATGCAGATCACGCAGAATGCCGATCAGCCCCTGATCATAAATCTCGCGGTCCTTGCCCTCAATGGCCGCGCCGGCCCTGAGCTTTTCGAGCACGTTATACATCTGTGTCAGCGTCAACTTAGGATGCGCCGCTTGGCACCGCTTGCGGTGCGCATCCAGCTCCTCCCCCAATGCGCGCAAATGGGCGCGTTGCGGGTCGGTGAGGTCTGGGAAGGGAAATGGGTCGAAAATTTGCGAAGAGTTATATCGCGGCGTTGGGCCTAGTATTGTTCCCTTTGCAAGCGCCCAAGTAACATGAATCTTACTCGACAACACGGCGAGATACCAATCACTTGGAAGCGCAATACAGACCACTTCACTTTCAAAAAGGACATTGCTCGGTGCTTTCTGGAACACTCTATGCTTAGCAGTGCGAGTCGTCACAATGATGTCAGGCAACTTATCAACAGCGTTCCTCAAATCGGGACGAGGTTTTCCAAACAGCCACCAATTTTTTGCATATTGCTCTGCATCTTTTGAATGTGAGGATTTTGCATCCCGTTCAGGCTTTACTTGATCCATTAAATGTTGAAGCGCTCGCGCGTTTGACCGTTTGGCTTCCCCAAGAGACAACCCAAAAAAATCAATAACGTATATCCCTCTCGGGTGTTGAGCGAGGTCTCGACCATTAAAGAATGGTTTAATTACACTTCTCATCCCTTGATCAGAATCTGCGACATATTCGGTAGCAGTTTCTCTGGATATTAAAAATCCCATCCCATGTAGTTTAACGCCCATTTGAGCCAAGCCCGCATTTGCCGCTAAATCCCGAACCCCAACGATATCGGGTCCTATTGTAAGATCCGCAAATACCTTCCCCAGCTTTTCTTCGAAATCCACCAGAAAGCTCAATGATTTCGTAGCATTACTTCTGACGTTGCTCAACTTTAAAAGCCTTCCGTTCGCTTGACCAAGCGACGCAACAGTCATCGCTATTCGCACAGCAGCACCATCACTACCGTCCACCCAAGGGTGATCTGGTATGGCAAACAGCAGCGACAGCGGCTTTTTTGGGTCGTTCAAATGCGGCTCCAGCACACGGGGGTTAAACGTCTGGCGCAGGCTGTTGGTGGTGATCAGCCCAAAGCGCCGTGTCCCCTTGCCCGTCTTGGCGTTATACCCCCGCGCCGCCAGCGCCGCCTTCTCCCACCAGAACATGACCAGATCAGCGCTTTGCGGCATCTTCGGGTAGGCCTTCCACAGCGCCTCGACATAGCCGTCTCCCAAGCTGTCGCGCAGACGGCTTGCGCCAATAAACGGCGGGTTGCCCACGATAAAATCGGCTTCCGGCCACTTGGTCGCCCGTGGCTTGGCGTAGTCATAGACCTGCACCCGCGCGGCGGGGTCTGGCACCTCTTCGCCCGTCACAGAGTGGCGCAGGGTGGTGATCCCGTCCCAGCGGGTCACAGGCTGGCCCTCGGCGTCCAGCCGTGGCGTGCGCCCCTCCCATTCCAGCACAGCGTCGCCTTGGCGGATGTTCTTGAAATCTCTGAGCACAGGCTCGCTCGGCGCGGCCTGCCCATAGGTGCGAAAGTGCCATTGCAGATAGCCGATCCACAGCACCAGCTCGGCCACATTGGCCGCCCAGGGGTTCAGCTCCAGCCCCAGAAACTGGTGCGGGTCAACGGTGATGAGCGGGCGTGTGTCCCCCAGCTCACTCAGCAGCGCCGTCACCTCGCCCTCCAACCGCTTGAGCATCTCCAGCGCGACATAAAGAAAGTTCCCCGAGCCACAGGCCGGGTCCAGCACTTTGATGTCACAAAGCTTCTGGTGAAAGCCGCGCACCAGCGCGCGCGCCTCCTCTGCCTTGCCATCCTGCGTGAGCCGTTGCACCCCCGCCTGCACATCGCGCCAGTCTTCCCTGAGCGGCTCCATGATGGTCGGGGTCACCAGCCGCTCCACATAGGCCCGTGGCGTATAATGCGCCCCCAGCTTGTGGCGCTGCCGCTTGTCGAGCGCCCGCTCCAGAAGCGTGCCGAAAATCGCCGGCTCCACCTGTTTCCAATCGGCCTCCGCCGCCTCGATGAGCAGGCCGAGCTGAAAGTTGTTCAGCGCCAGCGCATCCGCATCGCGAAACAACCCGCCGTTAAAGCGTTTGAGATCTTGCTTGAGCACCTGGCTGAACCCGCCAAGGTTCATCACCTCCCAAAGCCCCTGCAACGAGGGCTGGGCATGTTCAGGGTGGCCACGCAGCTCTTTGAGCAGCGCTGTAAAGCTGTCTCGTGGGATCAGCTCCACATCCTCGGCAAACATCGAAAACAGGCAGCGCATCAAGAAACGCGCCACAACCTCGCTGTCATGGCCCTGCCCCTCAAAGCTCTTGCCCAGCTCTGCCAGATGCGCCGCGATTTCGCGTGTGACCTCGGCAGATTTGAGCGCAGGGTCTAGGCTGAGAGGGTCATTCCAGATCGTGCGCAACAGCTCGCGCGTCTCTTCCTGTCTGAGGTCTTCAATCGGGATACGGTAGCGGTTCCCGTCAGGGAACTGGTTATAGCCCTGCCCTTGGCGCGAGAAGTCGGCATAGACTTCGATCACATGGCCCACATCCATCACCAAAAGGAAAGGTGGCCAGCCGTCTTCCTTGGACACCGCGCGCGCATAGGAATCGGCCTGGTTGCGCGCCTTGAGCATCGTGTCTTCAAAGCCCGCCGTGCCTCGCTTGCCATGCCCTTTCTGGCCTGTGCCGGCTGTCTCAGGCAAAAGCGAAGGCTGTTCTTCACGCCCTTGGCCCGGCTTATGACTGCCCTGCTTGGCCTCCAACACAAAACAGCCCTTGCGGTAAAGGTCGATCCGCCCGCGCCGCTCGCGGCCCGTGTGGGTGAAGGTCACCGGTCTTTCAAAGCGGTAATCATTGTTTTGCCCTTCGGCATCAGCCACCTTGACAGGTTCCAGCTCCAATAGCTGCAAAAGCTCGGCAGCAAAGCTCTGGAAATTGGCCATCTCGTTGCCACCAGAGGCTGTCCAGCGCTCAATAAACTCGTCTGCAACCTGACTGACCAAACAACTCACCAAAAAACACTGCCCAGTGGAATCAACCCTAGGTCTCTTTGATTGAATAGAGATTGGCCGGACGGATCAACCAGTCAATCCCGTTTGGGAAACTCTATCTCCAAAACCCCAGCCCGTTTCAGCGCTTCTTGCAGGGCATCACTCATTTGCTCCAAGCGATGATCAGATCCATAAAGCCCCGCCGCGCTGCTGTTGGAATGCCCATGCAGCAAGTCACAAACATCTGTAGGGGCGACCCTACGCATCCAATCTTTGTGAGAGTGTCTAAAGGAATGGACAACCTTAAGGGGCTTCTGCCAAACCCCTGCAGCCTTCATCGCTGCAAGCAAGAGCTGCGACACAGAGTCCGCGCTTCTTTTTGTCGAATATCTAGGGAAAAAGGCCCCAAACAAATCAGCATTCTTTAAGCGCTATTTCAGCACCTCCAGAGCAGCTCCCGTCAAAGGCGCTTTGCCGCGTGAGCTTTTTGTTTTTGTGCTCCGAATAGAGTTGGGCCGAATATAGAGGTGGGGGGCGTTGTCTTTCAAATAGACATTATCCCAATGCAACCCTGAGATTTCAGCGACACGCGCCCCAGTGAACGTCAAAATGGTCCAAATGTCCTGAACATCGACATTCTTCTCAAGAACCGCTTGGTTCACCTTCTCTATTTCTTCGACGGATAGCGCCTCACGCAGTTCTTTTCCTGTTTTCTCAAAGGCGCTGGGTACCCTCAGGTTCTGAAAGTAATTCTCCAGCCCCTTTGCCCTGCCCTCAAGTATCACGTGATTGATCACCGCTTTTATGCTGGTAATCCGTCTTGCATCGGTTCCTGCAGCCAGCCCCCGCTCCAATAAAGCATCTCAAAAGTCCAACGCATTGCTTCGCTCAATAGACTGAAGCTCTGGATCGGCTTTCTCCATGATGTTTCAGCCTGTCATAGGTGTCGCGATGTTCATTGGCTTTCAGGTAGTCTTTAAGGGCAGCCCTTAGGGTTATCTTGGGCTCTTCAATACCTTTGAAGTGCGCTTCTACAGTTCTGTCGAACTTCCCGCCGCTATTCCAGCTTTGCCCCTTGATGGCTTCTTTGCTCATTGCTTTGGCAACATCATGCAGGTGACGCGCTTGGGCCAACGCTCGTTTCTCGTTCTCTTCAAATGTCGCGGGCACATACGACCCGTCACCAGAGGCCATGAAACCCGCTTCAACCAATTCCGCTTTGGTTTTCTCATAACGAATTTTGTTGGGCGACTTCTTTCTCAGCGCTGCTATTTTTGCTTCCACTTTCGCGTGTGGCTCGGCATAGCGGACAAGTGCCAATTCTTTGTCCCGTGTTTTTAAAGACGCCGTGAAAAAGTCGCCGCCATAGGCCAGCTGAACGTCAACGGGCACTCGCCTTTTGTAAGCGTAAATTCCGTTCTTTCTGAGCGCTAGGTATTCCATTTTTACCGTCACAATCATAATTCACTTTCCCTACAATGTGTAGGGATTGTGTATTGATTTGGCTGTGACAGGGAAATTTCCTTTTAAAAACAAGGAAAAATGGTGCCCCCACACGGACTCGAACCGCGGACCTACTGATTACAAATCAGTTGCTCTACCAGCTGAGCTATAGGGGCACTGCGGGGGGATTTAAGGCAGGATTCTGGTGCGTGCAAGCTAAAAATGCGCCCGATTTGCCCGCGCAAGAAAGATCACTGCAAAAAGGCTGACCACGATGATAAAAATCGCTGCCGGCGCGGCATCCGAGAGGTTTTCAAGGCTTGCCTGATCATGCACACGCGTCGCCAATGTATCATAGTTAAAGGGGCGTAACAAAAGCGTGGCGGGCAGTTCTTTCACGCAATCCACAAAGACAAGCAAAAGCGCCGATCCTACAGACCCTCGGATCAATGGCATGTATACCTCGCGCAACACCTGCTTGTGCTGGCGCCCCAGTGAACGTGCCGCCATGCCAAGCGAGGGCGAAACCCGCTCCAAAGCGGCATCTGCGGCTCCCTGGCCAATCGCGAAGAACCGCACAAAATAAGCCAGAACAAGTGCAAAAGAAGACCCCGTCAGGATCAGTCCGGGGTCAAACCCGGTGAGACCAAGCACAAAATCAGCAAGCGCATTGTCAAAAACCGCCAAGGGCAAAAGAATGCCCACTGCCAAAACGGCCCCTGGCGCGGCATATCCAATGGTTGTGATGGGCTGCAAGAGGCGGGGCAAAGCCCTGCCAGACAGCTTCACCCCATAGACCAGCAACAGGCCGCCCAGCACCGTCAGCACAGCGGCAATGGCGCCAACTGTAACAGTGTTCCAGGCCGCGCGATAAAGCTCCGGGTCTCTCCAAAGCGCAGCCCGCGACAGCGCGTGCGACAAGATGGTTCCGGCCGGCAAGACAAAGCCGACAGTGAACGGCACCGCGCAACCCAAAAGCGCAAAAACCGCCCAGCCCCCCCGCAAGGGCTTGCGCGCTACCGGGCGGTGGCGCCCCCCTTGGTTGAAAAAACGCGCCTTGCGCCGTGAGATTTTTTCCAGCGTGACCAAGACAATCACCAGCACCAGAACCACACAGGCAATCTGCGCCGCACCGCCCGCGTTGTTGCCCTCCAGCCATGTGGTGAAAATGCCCGTCGTCAGCGTTTGGACTGCGAAATAATCGACGGTGCCAAAATCATTCACCGCCTCCATCATCACAATCGCAGTGCCCGCGGCCACCGCTGGGCGTGCCAATGGCAACCCGATTCGCCAAAGCCGCTTCAAGGCGCCCTGCCCCAGCGACATGGCCACCTCTTCGCTGGCGCCCGATTGCTCGTGAAACGCCGCGCGCGCGAGCAAATAGACATAGGGGTAAAGCGCCGCCGCAAGCACGATGATAGCAAAGCCGAGCGAGCGGATTTCTGGAAACCAGTAATCGCGCGCGCTCTCCCAGCCAAACACCGCGCGCAGCCCCGTTTGAACCGGCCCCGCATATTCCAGCAAATCAACAAGAGCATAGGCGCCAACATAGGCCGGCACTGCCAAAGGCAGCAGCAGCAGCCACTCAAACCAGCGCGACAAGGGAAACTCATAGCGCGCAATCAGCCAGGCGGCGCCAGTTCCGATCAACGCCGCCAGCAGCCCAACACCGCCCATCAAAACAAGCGTATTGCCAAGATAGCGCGGCAAGGTTGTGGCCATCAAATGCGGCCAGATATTTTCGCTCGGCGCGAAGGCCAGGGTTGCCACGGCCACAATTGGCCCCAAAACGACGAGCGAAATCAGAACCGCTGTCAGAGACCACGGATCAGGCAGCAGGGGCCGTCTGGGCTTTGCAGGTTCGATCAGGCGTTCCATTGCCTTGCTCATGCCTCATTGATGTTTCACTGTCCAGAAAAGACCGTATATTGAGACAAATCGCCCAAAGACGACCAAAGGACAAACCGCTCCCATGCAAATCGTGTTTCACGCTGGCGCGCACAACACCGATGACGACAGGATCATCAAGTGTTTGCTCAAGAACCGCTCCGATTTCAGCGCGCTTGGTGTCAATGTGCCCCCCCCGGGGCGCTACCGCAAACTGATGCACCAAACCCTTTTGGCAATGTCAGAGGCCCCGCCCAGCCCGCAAGCCCGCGATATCTTGATAGAAACCATTCTGGAAGAAGAGCCTTGCGAGCGCATGGTCCTTTCAAACGAGAATTTTTTCTGCGTGCCCAATATGGCGCTGCGGGGCGGTCAGTTCTACGACAAGGGCCATGAGCGGGTGAAAGCGCTTTCAGAGCTTTTTGCCGGCGATGAAATCGAGATTTTTCTCGCAATCTGCAACCCAGCGACCTATCTGCCCGCTCAGTTCAAGCGCACCAAATTTGAGGATTTCTCCGATATGACGTTCGGTGCAGACCCGCGCGACCTGCGTTGGTCCGATCTGGTCTATCGCTTGCGCGAAAACAATCCGGACATCGCACTGACGGTCTGGTGCAACGAAGACACCCCGCTGACATGGGCACAAGTGATCCGCGAGCTCGCCGCGCTGAACCCCAACACCAAAATCAAAGGCGGCTTTGACCTCATTTCCGACATCATGACCCCCGAAGGGATGAAGCGGTTTCGGGCCTATCTGGCCGAGCACCCGGATATGACAGAGATGCAAAAGCGTCGGGTGATTGCCGCCTTCTTGGACAAATATGCCCGTGACGACATGATCGAGGAAGAGCTCGATCTGCCGGGCTGGACAGAGGCGTTGGTAGATGAGTTGAGTGAAATCTATGACGAGGATGTCTTTGAGATAAGCCGCATCCCCGGTGTGAATTTCATCGCGCCCTGACGGGGGCCCTAACGGCTGCCCTGTGCGGCGTTTGGCGCACGGCCTTTCCCCGCTGGTGCTCCGTCCCGGCCGGTCTGGCCAGCACCTCCCATCTGTGCGGCGCATCGCGCCACATTGGCGCGCCCGCACCAGATCTAAGGCGCAATGGGCGCGCGACCTCACATGCCAAGGGCCTCTTTATACATCTCAAGCATGGCCTCTTCTTCGGCAATGTCATTGGCATCGCGCTTGCGAAGGGCCACAACTTTGCGCAGCACCTTGGTGTCATAGCCGCGCCCCTTGGCTTCGGCCATAACTTCCTTCTGCTGGTCGGCAATGTCTTTCTTTTCGGCCTCAAGGCGCTCGATACGCTCAATAAACTGGCGCAGCTCATCTGCCGTCACCCGGTAGCTCGATGGGGTTGAATTGTCGTCCATTGGGCGGTCTCCAGTCTGGCTTGCTTGTAAGGTCTGAACGCCTAGCTAGCGCTGTGTTGCCCGCCCTGCAAGGGCTTTCCCTTGATGCGCGCGCAATGATGCTTTAGGCGCTCAGCGTGCAAAGGAGACTGCCATGGAATACCTCGTCTACGCCGGTGCGGCGCTCACCGTGTTGGGCCTCATCGGACTCATCTACTCGATCCTCAAGGTCAATGCCGCGCGCCGCGAAGCCCTGTCTGATGACGCGCTGCGCGCCCGCGTGCAAGCCGTCTTGCCCTGGAACCTTGGCGCGCTTGGTCTATCGGCGCTCGGTCTTGGCTGCGTGGTCGCGGGCGTGTTGCTAAGTTAGCGCCTTACCCCAGCAGCGGGCGCAGTTGGTTGAGGTCATAGCCCGCCCCGGCCGCCCGGTCGATGATCTCGCTGGCTGGCATCTGCCCTGCCTGCCCCAATCCCCAGACAACACTGCTGCGGTTTCCCGAGGCGCAATAGGCCAGCACCCTGCCTTCTGCACCTTCGATCAGCGCCTTTTGGCGCGCCACATTCGCTGTATCCAGCAACTGCTGATGCACCAGCGGGTGAAAGTGAAACACCAGCCCCGCCGCTTCAGCCGCCTTCTGCATCACCTCGTGGTGCAGATCCGGCCCGATCTCACTGTCAGGCCGGTTGCAAATCACATCGCTAAAGCCCTGCTCTGCAAGCTGTGCCATGGCCTCCGGCACGATCTGGGGAGAAACAAAATAACGGTCTGTAAGTTGTGCCACCATGGCCAGGCTCCTGTCTATGCGCCCGAGAGACGCGGAAAATTGCGCAAGATATAAGGTGTGAGCCCCATGCCCACAAGCATGGCCCCAAAGAACACCCAATGAAACACGCCGCCGTAGCCCAGCGAGGCAATCGCAGGCCCGGGGCACAGCCCCGCCAGGCCCCAGCCAGCTCCAAACAGCAGCGAGCCAATCGCCAAGCGCCGGTCAATCTTGACAGGGGGCGGCGGTGGAAACTGCGCCGCCGTCACGGGCCGCCGGCCGGTGCTAAGCCGCCAGGCAAAGAACATCGGGATGATCGCCCCCCCCAACACAAAGGCCAGTGTCGGATCCCAGGCACCAAAAATATCAAGCCAGCCCTGCACCTTCGTGGTGTCTGTCATGCCCGAAATGAACAGGCCAGCCCCAAAGAGCAGCCCGGAAAAAAGTGAAAACAGCAGCCGCATCAGATGATCCCCCAAATATGACGGAACAAGAGAACACTGACGCCCCCAGCCAGAAGATAGAACAACGTGGCCACGATCCCCCGCCAGGAGAAGCGTGAAATCCCGCAAACCCCATGCCCGGAGGTGCAGCCATTGGCCAGCCGTGTGCCAATACCCACAAGCAGCCCTGCCGCCACGAGCACGGTCAGGTTTTGGCTGATGTGGGTGTCCACCTCTGTGAACAGCGGATAGAGCAGCAAAGGCATCCCAAACACCCCCGCCAAAAAGGCAAGCCTGTCAGCCCAATCCGCGCGCCCGGAGCCATCAACCAAACCGCCCACAATTCCACTGGCGCCCATAATGCGCCCGTTGCCCCAGAGGAGCACCGCGCCTCCCAACCCAATGAGAAGCCCGCCCGCGAGCCCCCAGATCCACTCTGGTTCCATACCCGTTTCCTTTCGTCCTGTTGTAAAGGCCCGTTCGCATAAGGCCTGTGGCTGTATCAGATTTTGTTGACCGGCACCTTCAAAAAGACATCGCCCTCGGCGTCTGCGGCGGGCATCTGCCCTGCACGCATATTGACTTGAAGTGACGGGATGATCAGCTTGGGCATCGCCAAAGTCGCATCCCGCTCATCGCGCATCTTGACAAACTCCGCCTTGTCGCGCCCTGCCCCCACATGAATATTGCGCGCTTTCTGTTCGCCCACAGTGCTTTCCCAAGCATAGTCCTCGCGCCCGGGCGCCTTGTAATCATGGCCCACAAAAATGCGGGTCTGCTCTGGGAGGCTCAAGATTTTCTGCACAGAGTCATACAATACCGCCGAAGACCCTCCCGGAAAGTCGCACCGCGCGGTGCCGAAATCAGGCATAAACAGTGTGTCACCAACAAAGGCCGCATCCGCAATCACATAGGTCAAACAGGCCGGCGTGTGCCCCGGTGTGTGCAGCACATGGCCCTTGAGCTCGCCAATCTCAAAAGTGTCGCCCTCTTTGAACAGCTGGTCAAACTGGCTTCCATCCCGCATGAACTCCGTGCCTTCATTGAAGACCTTGCCAAAGGTATCCTGCACCACGGTGATCTGCTCGCCGATCCCGATCTTGCCACCGATTTTCTCTTGCAAATAGGGGGCCGCCGAAAGGTGGTCGGCATGAACATGGCTTTCCAAAATCCACGCAACCTCAAGCCCTTCTTCGCGCACATACGCCGCAACCGCATCCGCCGAGCGGGTATCCGTGCGCCCGGAGGCATAATCAAAATCCAGCACAGAATCAATTATTGCACAGGCCTTGGAGGCAGGATCCTTTACAACATAGGAAATCGTGTTGGTTGCATCGTCAAAAAAACCTTTTACGTCGGCAGTCATGGCGCTCTCCTTTTTCCAGCAGGCTGGCTTCTTTCGCAATCCATATATTCAATTATTAATATATGTCAACCTCAGAGCACACTCCTAACCCTAAATCATGCCAAAGCTTGCCATTGCCCGCGTGCAAAGGCAAAGTCTGCTTGTTGTGATTGGGAAATGAGTGAGCCGATTTATGCCGCCAAACAATGCCTTCGTGACCACCAAAATTGGCCGTCGCACCGCTATTTTGTCGCTGGCCACCCCTGCTGAAAACAGCCTCTCAGCCCCCCTTCGCGCAGAACTTCTCGCCGCGCTCACCGAAGCGCTTTCAGATCCGCAGGTTGACAGCCTCGTCCTCACCTCCGATGGCCTCGGGCTCAGTTTTGATCTGCCACTAAAGGAACTCCAATCCGGGCAAAGCGCCCCCGATTTGGCAGAGATCACCGAAACCCTCGCGTCTGCGCCCAAGCCCATCGTTGCGGCCCTGCGTGGCCGGGTGGCCTATGCGGGGCTGGAACTCTGCCTGTCCGCCCATGCGCGCGTGGCCCATCTGGGCGCGCGCCTCTGCCTGCCCAGCCTGCGCGCGGCACAGCTGCCCACGGCGGCCGCCCTCTACACGCTGGCCGCTCAGCTTGGCCCAGACATCAGCCTCAAGTTTCTGGACCAGCTCGCCGACACAGCTGTGAACCACCCCCAAATCACCCCCCTGTTTGACGAGCTCGTCAACCAGAATGCTGTGGGGGAAGCCGCGGCTCTGGCCACGCGTCTTGTCCCGGAGGCACCCGCAATATCGCTTGGCGACGCACCGCTGCGCCGCCCGGCTTTTGATGCACCCGCACGCTATCAGCAGTCGCTTCAAAATTTGCGCACAACCCCTGAGGGCCAGAGCCTGAACCCGGAAACAGCAAGCGCTTTGGCTGTTTTAGAAGCCGCACTCCTACTGCCTGCAGAGGTTTTGCGCCGGTTTGGCGAAAGCCAGCGCCATCAGCTCGCCATGACGCTCCGCAGCCGCCGCAAAACCTATCAGCGCGCCAGCCGTCTGGCCTTGCTCAGGCGCGACGCTGAGGCCCAAGCACCGCGCAGTCTCACCCTGTTGGGCACCAGCCCAGAGGCCAACCGCATCGCACTGGCCGCACTGCGCGCAGACCTTCCCCTGCATGTCATGGCCGCAACGCTTGAAAGCTATGAGCGCTTCGCCAACGGCCTCAAGGCGCTTGTCGAACAACAGCTGGCCAATGGCCACATTTCCGCGCAAAAGGCCCAAAAAATGCTCTCACATCTGCATCGGGCTGAGGGAGAAAGCACTCTCACCACCGCCGAATGGGTGATCGAGGCAACCGCGCAAAGCAAAAGCGCCATCGGGCCTTTGATCGCCCGCATCAACGCCACCACGCCGCAAACCTGCCTCGTGATGCACACGTCGCATATGTCAGAGGCCGCCGCAGATCCGGCGCCACAGCTCTCTGCTGCAAGCGTTGGGCTGCGTTTGCACCCCGATCTGGGCAACGGTGCCCTCGCCGAAATTGCCCTGGCCGCCGACGCGCCGGCCTCAAAGCCGGCTCTGCGGGCCGCGCTGCGGCGCCTTGTGGTGGCCACAGTCTTCCAACCTCAGCGCAACGGGTTGGCCTCGCGACGGATGCGCGCCGCGCTGGAGCTTGCCCTTGAAGAGGCCATGGCCCGCGGCCTCACACCAGAGGCGGTTGACGCGGCCCTGCCGTGTCGGCGCAAACCTTTTGCCCGCCCCACTGAAGAGAACTGGCGCGCCCAATCGCAGCGCTTTTCCAGCTGTTTTGAGGCGCAGGACTTGGGGGCCGCACCGCGCCTCTGGGACGCGCTGTTACAGTCCAACGCCGCGCTGGACCCGGCGGTCAGCACTTGGCGAAAAAGCCTGCGCTATCGCGCGCAACACCCGCCAAAGGGCGATGATCTGCGCTTTTTGATGACACAGGCGCTGCTGGCGGCGGGGCTGAGGCTTCTGAAAGACAAAACCCTGAGCAGCCCTTGGGAGGTCGATCACCTCGCGCTCACCACACTGGGCTTCTCTGATCACTATGCCGGCCCCTTCTTTGAAACCTCCGCGATCGGGCTGACACAGTTTCACAATTGGCAAAAATCCCAGAGCTTCCTGCGGCCAAAGCTGTTTGACACCGGTGCCGTGCTCACGGAAATGATCAAAAACGGCCGCAAATTCGCCCGTCCGGGCCTGTGACACCAGCAGGCGGCCTGCATTTTGCCCCTAGCCGGTTTGCCCCTAGCCGGTTTGCCCCTAGCCGGTTTGCCCCTAGCCGGTGTCAGACAAGCGCTCGGTGTCCCCCTCTGAAAGGGCCGGGCTCTCTGCGCCTGCCGGCATCGGCTCGCCAGTCATCGGGGCCGCTGTCTCAAAGCTCTCCATGCCCGGAAGGTCTGAAAGATCAGGCAAATCATCCACTGTCATCGGGGTCATATCCCCCCCGCCAAGGCCACTGCCTCCAAGGTCATAAGCGATATGCGCCGCCAGATCGCCCTCAGGATCCATCTGTGCCATCGGCTCAAAGCTGTCATCACGCGGGCGCAGCGCGCCAAACTGAACCTTCAACGCGCGCATACCGTCTTGCTTGCCGAGTTTGCAGGGGCCAAGCCGCTCAGAGGCGCTGCCTGCGTCCAGTTCAACGCGCGACAAAGCCGAGGCCGCAAAAAACAACCGCGACCCCGGCTTGAGCTCAGACAGCTCACCAAGGTTGATCTGGCGGCGGTGCAGCACCGCCCGGAAACTCGCCCGCGCATCCATCAGCGCCCCGTCCCGCAACTGGGATTTCGGCTCACCCATTCCCGGGCCGGGCGGCTCACCGGTTTTCTTGGCGCCCTTTGCCGGGGCCAAAGGCAAAGGCTGGGCCACCGGCAAACACAAAACTAGCTCGCCGCGCCGCACACCGCCCTCCAGCTCGATTTGCGCCCGCAAGACATGGTGGTCGGGCGCATCCAAGATCAGGCCCAGATGCCGCTTGCTCTCAAGGCGCGCCCCAAACCGGAACCCCGCGCTCAACTTGCCATCCACCGGACCAAGATGTTCGCTCATATCTTCGAGCACATGGCTCACATAGGGTGCCACAAGTGCTGCATCCGTCGCTGTTGCGGCCCTCTCGGGGCTGGCACGGGTGCTCACACGCCCAATCGTCTGTTTTTCCACCAATCCACTGACCAGCGGCACATCAAGAGCCACCATGCCCACAGCTCCGTCAGGCCCGTCCAGCACAACAAACAGCATTTCGTCATCAACACTGCGCAAAACAGCTTCCTGCCCAAGCTGTTCATAGTGCACCGCCGAGACACTCAGCGCGAGTTCAAACAGCGTTTCGGCAGAGCGTGACAAGGCAAGCCGCATCGCCCGCGCAGGCGACATGACACGGGCCTGATGCTCTTCGCGGCCCGCCTTCGCCTTCCGGCGCAATACATCGTTTGAAATGGTTTCGCCCATATCCTCCGCCGCCGTTCTTTGCGGTGTTTGAGCGTCCTTTCTAGCCCCAATCCGTTACCATCTTCTTATCAGACCCGGATTTTTGCCCTAATTTGCCCGCGCCAGAGCCACCCGAAAGGCAGCTCCCCCCTGCCCGGGCAAATAGCTGATCGTGCCACCCAGGCGCTGCATCACCTCTCGGCAAATGGACAGCCCCAGCCCAGCCCCGCTTTCGCGGTCATCGCCCAGGCGTGAAAATTTCTCAAAAATGACCCGTTGGTCATCGCGGGAAATCCCCAAACCGTTGTCAATAAAGTCAATCGTGATACGCCCTTCCCGGGCACGCGCGACAATTTTGAGCTCCGGCGCCGGCGCATCGCAATATTTATGGGCGTTGGCGATCAGATTGATAAACACCTGGCTCAACCGGTCCAGATCGGTGGTGATCGGCAGCTGCTCGCGCTCACGACGGCGCATGATACTCAACCGCCCGCTCAACCCGGCCGCAGCCACCGCACGATCCAGCACATCACACAAGTTGCCAGCCTCGATATTCATCGAAACCTGCCCGTTTTCCAACACGCTCAAGTCCAGCAAATCATCCAGCAACCGCGTCAAACGCACAGATTCCGCATTGATGATCGAGCTGTATTTGCCCTGGTCTTCGCGCGACAGGCCCTGCGCGTCGCGCAAGATCTCCGAAAACGCCCGAATAGAGGTCATCGGCGTGCGCAGCTCATGGCTGATCTGGCTCAAAAAAGCGTCCTTTTGATGGGACAGCTCGGTCAGCTTCTCATTGGCCTCGCGCAGCTGGCGGGCCGTGCGGCTCAGCTCTTCAGACTTGGCTTCAAGCTGGCTGGAATACTCCATGATTTGCGCCGCCTCATCTGCCACGGCGATCAGATCATCCACCGAGACAGCCGCCCCCCCGACAATTTGCCCCACCATCGCATGGGCTGTTGCCGCGCCCACAGAGCCCGCCAATTCGCGCTCAAGTTGGTTGAGAAACTCCGGGGTCGGCTCCGGCAGATAGCCCTCAAGCCCCTGCGCGGAAGCCGCATTTCGAAACAGTTTCTGAGCCTGCGTTGCGCCAATGATGCGCTGTGCCATCAGCAACAGATCCTCGCTTTGTGCCATTCCCCCACGCCAACGCTGGCCACCGCTGGAATGTTTGAACACATCCACAATCTGTGCGCCCTGCAAGCGCTCAAGAGGCGACGGGAAACTGACCAAGGACACCACAATAAAGGCCATGCTGTTCAAGCTCAGACTCCAGAAAACCGCATGAACCAAAGGGTCAAGCCCGACAAAGCCAAACAAGGCTTCCGGGCGCAGCGCCGCCAACCCCCAAGGCCCCTGCGCCAAGACCGCCGCAGACAGGGCCGCATCCGGGCCAAAGCTGGGCAAGAACATCGTCCAACCCCAAATAACAAACCCAACAAGCAAGCCCGCAAGCGCCCCGTTGCGCGTGGCGCCGCGCCAGAACAAACCGCCCAGAAGCGCCGGCAAAAACTGCGCCACCCCGGCAAAAGACACAAGCCCGATAGCCGCCAGCGCCGCGCCGCCTCCCGAGAGGCGGTAATAAACATAGCCCAGCAAAACCACCCCGATGATCGAGAAGCGCCGCGACAGAAGCACCACGTTGCGCAGATCCCCCGCCATCAACGCGCCCCCCCCGGTCAGGCGCAGCCAGATCGGCATCACGATATGGTTTGACACCATCGTTGACAGCGCAATCGCCGCCACAATCACCATCGACGTGGCCGAAGAAAACCCGCCCAGAAACGAGAGGAAAGCCAGCCCCGTTTCGCCCGACATCAACGGGATGGACAGCACATAAAGGTCCGGATTGGTCGCTGCCGGCAAAACGCTGCGCCCCACAACCGCAATGGGCACAATAAACAGGCTGATCAACAACAAATAGCTCGGGAAAGCCCAGGCCGCAAAACGCAAATGGCGCTCATCATCGTTTTCCACAACCAGAACCTGAAACATCCGTGGCAAGGTCAAAAACGCCGCCCCCGACAGTGCGATCAACGCCACCCAACGAGAGGGCGCAATTTCCCATTGGGAAATCGAGCTGCTCTCGATCTTTGCCAGAACCGGCCCAAGCCCACCGCCAAGCCCCCAGACCACAAAAACACCGACAGCCAAAAGGGCAATCAGCTTGACAACCGCTTCCAGCGCAATCGCCATGACAACGCCATGGTGACGCTCGTTGACATCAAGATTGCGGGTGCCAAACAAGACCGTAAACAATGCCAGCCCCAAGGCCACCCAAAAGGCCGTCGCTTCGCTGCTGTCCAGCGCGCGAGCCGTATCTTGCGGGCCCGCAGCCGCAAAGACAGAAAACGACAGTGTGACCGATTGCAGTTGAAGCGCAATATAGGGTGTTGTGCCCGCCACGGCCATCAGGGTGATCAAAACAGCCAGAGAGTTGGATTTTCCAAAGCGGTTGGAAATCAGATCCGCAATCGAGGTGATCCGTTGGGCCCGCCCCACACGGACGAGCTTGCGCAACACCCACCACCAGCCCACCATCACAAGGGTGGGGCCAATGTAGATCGTGAGATACTCAAGCCCCGAGCGCGCCGCAAATCCGACCGCCCCATAAAAGGTCCAGGCGGTGCAGTAGATCGACAAGGAAAGTGTGTAGATAATCGGCGAGTTCAGCCATCGGGCGCGCCCGCGTTTCGCGGCGCGCTCCGCCACAAAGGCCACCAAAAACAACAGCGCCGCATAGCCCGCACAGACCGCGGCCAGAATGTTGAGTGAATTGCTCACGGGGTCTCTCCAGACCCGTCCCCCGGCTCAGTGTGCGCGTCGGCCTCGGCACGATGGCCCAACCAAGCGCCCCCCACAATCAGGATCCCCCAAACCACGAACAGATAAACCATCGCACTGACATTGCTCTTCTGGGTTCCGGTCCAGATGATTGGCAAAACAAAACAGATACTTCCCAAAACAGGCCAGAGCTTGATCGCATCAACCGCACGGCGCGCGCGATAGCTGTCCTTGGGCAAGAACACCTGCCGCCGAAAGCGCCCCGAAGCGGTTCTCTCATCGGTGTTCAAGGGTCGACAAGCTCGCGCACCGCCACGAGCACCTCGGCATTTGAAAAAGGTTTTGTCATATAACGGTTGGCGCCAAGCTCCAACGCGCGCTCGCGGTCCTTGGTCTGGCCACGGGCCGTCAGCATCATGACAGGCGTTTGCGCCAAAGCGGTGTGGGCGCGAATATCGCTCAAAATTTCAAGCCCGCTGCGACCGGGCAGCATCACATCCAGCACAATCAGGTCCGGTGCGCGCGTTTCCAGCACCGCAAGCGCCGTATCTCCGTTTGAATGCGTGTGAACTGTCCACCCGTCTCTTGATAAAATAAAGCTGATTGCCTCGATGATATTGGGTTCATCTTCCACCAATACAACGGTTTTCCCCATTTAGACCGTCCCTCCCCTGACGCACCAAGCGCGGGTTCACGCTTTGGCTGGCTTCTTTATCGCGGCAAATCAGGCATCTGTCAAAAGATGAAGCGCAAGGTCCCCTTTTCACAAACGCGAGGACACAATCGAAGGTTCGCGCCGCGCCGCGCAGGTCTCGCGCGGGCAAATGCGGCAGCTTGCCCCGATCGGGCGGATCTGCGCAGCGGAACGCTCAACCGGTGCGGGTGCAATCAACATCGTTGCTTCCATGAGCGGCTCTTGCCCGTATCCTGCGCTCAACACGGGCTGCGCAACCGCATAGGCCTCAAACACCGTTTCACTCATACCGCCCCGCCCCGGCTGCGCCACCGTCTGGGCAAGCGGCATCATCGGGCGGCTGAGCGCCTGAAACAGCGGCCAAAGCGGGCACATGGCCCCGAAGCGCGGAATGGTGAAGCCATCAGCGGGTTTGCTATAGAGCATGGTCCCGGAGGCATCACAAATCACAAGGCCCAGCCCCAGCTCCGGCAGGGTGGCCAGGCGGCGCATCATGGCCGCCAGATCCACCCCGAAATGGGTCGCAAGCGCCAGCGGTTCCGCCCCGATCTCGGCCACGACCCTGCGCAGCTCTGCAAGGGGCATCTGCCTGGCATCATCGGCGTAACACTCCAGATATTTCCCCGCAATCGCCAGCGCGCTGGCCGATCGAAGCTGCGTGGCGCCATTCAGATAGGTCTCTGCCGCGTGGGCCCGCGCCTCTTCCAGAGCGGGAAAATGCCAACCATAGGCGCTCAGAAATCCGGCAACTTCCTCTTGGGGCGAACTCACTTCGCTCTGGGCATCTCCGGCCCCGTCCAAAAATCCAACCAAGGCCTGCGCCCCATCCGCCAAACGCGCCGCATCCTCGTTGATGTTGCGGTGAAACCGGTCGCGCCATTCTGGCTCGATCTCGCGGGTGTCTGACAGAATTGAGGCCGTCGAGCGGATCGCTGTGACCGTCGAGAGCACCTCATGCAGGGTCGCCGCAAGATGCGGGTCATGGGTGAGCCGGTCGGTCAGGGTCTCGACCGTGCGCTCCAGCTCGTCAATCCGCCGCCCCGCGCGGATCATCAAATTGGCCCAATTGGGAAAGCGCCCCGCAAAGGCCGTGCTCTCGGCCATGCCGATCTCTTCGCCCAGCCGCGCCGCCACATTGCCCAACCGCGCAATCACAGCCTGCTCGGCCCCTTCCGCCAAGAGCGCCGGCTCCACTTCAAGGCGCTGGGCAAGCGCTTGGAGGAGTTTCCCGCCGATTCTACGTTTGTTGTGCTCGATCAGATTGAGATAGGACGGAGAAATTCCGACATCTTCCGCCAAATCCGCCTGCCGCACCCCCTGCGCGATGCGCCTTTCACGGATTCGGCTGCCGGCGAGGGTGCGCTCCACCATGGTTATTTGCCCTTAGTTTCAGACTGTTTCTGCGCCGCAACATAAACAATTTTACAAAATACGCAAAGCATCTGTCGATTTATTTACAAAATTTTTGTTTCCCCAAAATGCCTTGTTGCGAAATTTTCGGTCTCACCGACATAATACATTTGCACAACCGTGCCTTTGGGGAGGCGCAAGAGGAGGCTCTTCCCCAGTTTACCGAAACGGGAGGAATTTATGTCTACATCCAACTTTACACGCCGTGGTGTGTTGAAAACCAGCGCCCTTGCCGGTGCTGGCGTTGCTTTGCCAACGATCTTCACAGCCTCGTCAGCTGCGGCTTACATGAACGAACCAAAGGGCAGCACTGTCACTTTGGGCTTCAACGTTCCACAGTCCGGCCCCTACGCCGACGAAGGTGCGGACGAGCTGCGCGCCTATGAGCTTGCGGTCGAGCACCTCAACGGTGGTGGCGACGGCGGCCTGATGAACACATTCAGCTCCAAGGCTCTTAAAGGCAACGGCATCCTCGGCAAGAAAGTCGAATATGTCACAGGCGACACGCAGACAAAGTCTGACGCCGCCCGCGCCTCGGCCAAATCCATGATCGAAAAAGACGGCGCCGTGATGATCACGGGCGGGTCTTCGTCTGGTGTGGCTGTTGCCGTTCAAGCGCTCTGCCAAGAAGCCGGCGTTATCTTCATGGCCGGTCTGACGCACTCAAACGACACCACAGGTAAGGACAAGAAGGCCAACGGTTTCCGTCACTTCTTCAACTCTTACATGTCCGGTGCGGCCCTCGCGCCTGTGCTTCAGAAAATGTATGGCTCCGATCGTAAAGCCTATCACCTGACAGCCGACTACAACTGGGGTTACACCACAGAAGAAGCGGTGAAATCATCCACAGAAGCCATGGGCTGGGAAACTGTCAACGCGGTCAAAACACCGCTCACACAGACTGACTTCTCAAGCTACATCGCGCCTGTTCTTCAGTCCGGTGCTGATGTTCTGGTTCTGAACCACTACGGCGGAAACATGGTCAACTCGCTGACAAACGCGGTTCAGTTCGGCCTGCGTGACAAGCAAGTCAACGGCAAGAACTTCGAAATCGTCGTTCCGCTCTACTCACGCCTGATGGCAAAAGGTGCTGGCGCCAACGTGAAGGGCATCTTCGGCTCGACAAACTGGCACTGGTCGCTGACAGACGAAGGCTCAAAAGCATTCGTTAAGTCGTTTGGCGAAAAGTATGGCTTCCCACCCTCACAGGCGGCGCACACATGCTATGTGCAAGCCCTGCTTTACGCAGATGCTTGTGAGCGTGCCGGCACATTCAACCCTTGTGGCGTTGTTGAAGCGCTGGAAGGCTTTGAGTTTGACGGTATGGGCAACGGCAAGACACTTTACCGTGCCGAAGACCACCAGTGCTTCAAAGACGTTCTCGTCGTGAAGGGTAAAGAGAACCCGACATCCGAGTTCGACCTTCTCGAGATCGTTGAAGTCACGCCTGTTGAGCAAGTCACATATGCACCAGACCACCCCCAAATGGCGGGCGGCGAACTGGGCACATGTAACCCAGGCGCATAACCTCACACGCTTTAGGGCGGGCCTCGGCTCGCCCTAATCTTTCGCCCCGCGTGACGGGGCTCTCCAAACACATCCGGGGTGGGACAATGGACGCAATCGTTCTGCAGATTCTGAACGGGCTCGACAAGGGCTCCGCCTACGCGCTGATCGCGTTGGGCCTGACACTTATTTTCGGCACACTCGGCGTGGTCAACTTTGCGCATGGCGCATTGTTCATGATCGGCGCCTTCTGTGCTGTCACCTTTTCACGCATCCTCACATGGTCTCACACGGTCATTGACGAGACCAAGAAAGACTTTCTTGGCAACCCGCTCAAAGTTGAGGTGCCCCATATTTACGATCTGTTCGGCCAAGCCACGGGCGATGCCATCATAGATTGGGCTGTGCCGCTTTCGATCCTGTTTTCGATCCCCGTCATGCTCTTTGTGGGCTACGCCATGGAGCGCGGACTGATCAAGCATTTCTACAAACGCCCCCACGCCGACCAGATCCTCGTGACCTTCGGCCTTGCGATTGTTCTGCAAGAGATCATCAAATACTACTACGGCGCCAACCCGATCCCGACTCCCGCCCCTGCGGTTTTTGCGGGCAGCTTTGATTTCGGCGCGCTTCTGGGCTTTGATCCCAACACGATCATCTACCCCTACTGGCGCCTTGTGTATTTCGCTTTTGCTGCCCTCATCATCGGTGCGGTCTTTGCCTTCTTGCAATTCACCACCTTCGGGATGGTCGTGCGGGCCGGTATGGCCGACCGCGAAACCGTGGGCCTTCTGGGCATCAACATCGACAAGCGCTTCACCATCATGTTCGGCATCGCCGCCGCGGTGGCGGGGCTTGCCGGGGTGATGTATGCGCCAATCAACTCGCCAAACTACCATATGGGCATGGACTTCCTGGTTCTCAGCTTCGTCGTGGTGGTTGTGGGCGGTATGGGCTCTTTGCCCGGTGCGGTGCTCGCAGGCTTCCTGCTCGGCATTCTGGAAAGCTTCGCCTCAATGGCCATCGTGCTCGACACGCTGCCAGGCCTCAACCAGATCATCATCTACCTGGTTGCAATCATCATTCTGCTCACTCGTCCGCGTGGCCTCATGGGTCGCAAAGGCGTGATGGAGGACTAAGCCATGCTCGGACTTGACAAAAAAGACTACACACTTCTTCTGATCGTGGCTGGCCTGACCATGCTGGCACCGTTCATCCTCAACCCCTTCCCCGAGGGGTCAGGCCTTGCCCAGTTCAATGCGGGCTACCCTGACCTCATGCAGCGCTTCGTGATCTTCGGGATCTTTGCCATCGGGTTCAACATCCTCTTCGGCCTCACAGGCTACCTCAGCTTCGGGCACGCCGCCTTTTTGGGTGTGGGTTCCTACGCCGCGATCTGGATGATGAAGCTGCTCACCACCAACGTGATCCCCGCGATGGTCATGGCGGTGATCATCGCAGGCCTCTTTGCGCTGATCGTCGGCTACGTCAGCCTGCGCCGCTCAGGCATTTACTTCTCGATCCTGACACTGGCCTTCGCCCAGATGTCCTTCGCGATGGCCTATTCGGTGCTCACGCCCCTCACCGGCGGTGAAACAGGCCTCCAGCTCAAGATCGCCGATGCGCGCATCCTTGATGGCGCTCTTGAAGCCGGCGAGCAGGCCCGTGCCAACCTCTTCGGCCTGAACATGAGTTCAAGCTACGAGATGTCGGTGGGCAGCTGGCTCTTCACCTTCAACACCGGCTATTACATTGCCGCTCTGGTGATGCTGGCGAGCTTCTATCTGGCGATCCGCATTTTCCGCTCGCCCTTCGGCCTCATGCTGCGGGCGGTCAAATCCAACCAAAACCGCCTCAACTACACGGGCCTCAACCCGCGCCCCTACACGCTGGCAGCCTTTGTCATCTCGGGCATGTATGCGGGCCTCGCAGGCGGCCTCATGGTTGCGATGGACACACAGGTTGGCCCGGAGCGCATGTTCTGGACAGCCTCCGGCGAAGTGGTTCTGATGACAATCCTCGGCGGTGCCGGCACGCTCATTGGCCCCGTTCTCGGCGCTGGCTTGATCAAATACATGGAAAACATCCTGTCCAAGATCAACAAAGACATCCTGCACCAGTGGTTTGCCTTCCTGCCCGATGGGCTTGAAGATTTCATCATCACACTCGTCTACCCCTTCATCGGCAAAGGCTGGCACCTCACGCTTGGCATCATCTTCATGATGGTCGTGATCTTCCTGCCCGGCGGCCTTGTTGAAGGCGGTCAGCGCATCGCAAAACTCTTCAAAGGCAAAGACGCCGATGAAGACGGCGCTCAAACCAAACCTGCGGAATAAGGAGAGCTTCAATGGGTATTCTTGAAGTCAAAAACGTCGGCAAACGCTTCGGCGGCCTGCAAGCTCTGAACAACGTAGAGCTGAGCGTGAAAGAAAACAGCTGCCACGCCATCATCGGCCCCAACGGGGCTGGCAAATCCACCCTGCTCAACGTCTTCGTGGGCAAGCTCATCCCCGACACAGGCTCCGTCATGTTTGATGGCCAGTCGGTTCTGGGCCGCACGCCTTACGAGATCAACCAGATGGGCATCTCCCGCGTGTTCCAGACCCCCGAGATCTTCGGTGATCTCTCGGTGATGGAAAACATGATGATACCCGTGTTTGCCAAACGCGATGGCTCCTTCCGGATGCACGCCGTGCAAGGCATGATGGGCGACAAGGACATCGTGGAAAAGGCTGAAACCATGCTCGAAGAGATGGGCTTGGCCGAAAAACGCGGAATGCAGGCGTCCTCCATGTCTCGGGGCGACAAACGCCGCCTTGAGATTGCCATGTGCCTGAGCCAGGATCCGCGGCTGTTGTTGCTGGATGAACCCACCGCCGGTATGGCGCGGGCCGACACCAACAACACCATCGACCTGCTCAAGCAGATCAAGGAAGAGCGTGACATCACAATCGCCATCATCGAGCACGACATGCATGTTGTCTTCTCGCTCGCAGACAGGATCACGGTTCTGGCGCAAGGCACACCGCTTGTCGAAGACCATCCTGAAAACATCAAAGGCCACCCGAAAGTGCGCGAAGCGTATCTCGGCGAAACGGCAGATTAAGGGAGACAGATCAGATGAACGTCAAACCCGATTTTTCCAAGGGCAAGAACTTTGCCGAAACCGCCCCCGCCTTTCTCTCGGTCTGGGGCATGGAAAGCTACTATGGCGAAAGCTATATCGTTCAAAACATCAGCTTCAACGTGCATGAAGGCGAAATCCTCGCCCTCCTGGGCCGCAACGGGGCCGGCAAGACCTCGACTTTGCGCTCGATTGCACGCATGGATGCCCCACAGGTCACCCATGGCGAGATCTGGCTCGACCACCAGCCGCTGCACCTGATGACAAGCTATCAGGCCTCGCAAGCCGGGATCGGCCTTGTGCCGGAAGACCGCTGCATCATCCCCGGTCTGACCGTCGAGGAAAACCTGCAACTGGCGCAAATCGCCCCGCCTGTCGGCTGGTCTCTTGAGCGCCTCTACGAGCTCTTCCCGCGCCTCAAGGAGCGCCGCAAGCAGGAAGGCGTCACGCTTTCCGGCGGTGAACAGCAGATGCTCGCAGTGGCCCGCGCCCTGGCGCGTGACATCAAGGTGCTGCTGCTGGACGAGCCCTATGAGGGGCTCGCGCCGGTGATCGTCGACGAAATCGAGAAAACGCTGCGCATCATTAAGGAACAGGGCATCACGACCATTCTCGTGGAACAAAACGCGGTCCGTGCGCTTGAGCTGGCCGACCGCGCCGTGATCCTGGACACCGGCGGCATCGTCTTTGACGGCTCCGCTGAGGAAGTTCTGCAAAACGCCGAGCTGCGCGCCGAATATCTGGCGATCTAAGCCACAAGACTATTTTCGGACTCTCCCAGGCCCGCCCCCCTGTGCAATTGCGCAGACGGCGGGCCGCCAAGAGCCCCCCACAAAAAGACAAATGGGAAACCGCTATGTCCAATACTTATCCCCCTTCCGCCACGATGGCCGCCAACGCCCATGTCAATGCGGCCAAATACGATGAGATGTATGCCGCTTCGGTCAATGACCCTGACGGCTTCTGGGCCGAACACGGCAAGCGTATTGACTGGATCAAGCCCTTCACACAGGTGAAGAACGTCTCCTTTGAGCCGGGCAATATCGACATCAAATGGTTCGAAGACGGGACGCTCAATGTATCGGCCAATTGCGTGGACCGCCATCTCGCGACCCGTGGCGATCAAACCGCCATCATTTTTGAGCCAGACGATCCCGCCGAGCCCGCGCAGCATATCACCTACAAGGAGCTGCACGGCCATGTAGGCAAAATGGCCAATGTTCTCAAGAACATGGGTGTCACCAAAGGCGACCGTGTCATCATCTATATGCCGATGATCCCCGAGGCCGCCTATGCCATGCTCGCCTGTGCGCGCATCGGTGCGATCCACTCAATCGTCTTTGCCGGCTTCTCCCCTGATGCCCTCGGCGCGCGCGTCAACGGCTGCAATGCCAAAGTCGTCATCACAGCCGACCACGCCCCGCGCGGCGGCCGCAAAACCAAGCTCAAAGACAACGTCAACCAGGCGCTCTTGCATGATGTGGACGATGTCAAATGCCTCGTTGTCAAACGCACCGGCGATCAGGTCGCCTGGCGCGAGGGCCTTGATTTCTGGTATCACGACGAGCTTGAAAAAGTCTCCGCCGATTGCCCGCCCGAGGAAATGAACGCCGAAGACCCGCTCTTCATCCTCTACACCTCCGGCTCCACAGGCCAGCCCAAGGGCGTTGTGCACTGCTCCGGCGGCTATCTCGTTTGGGCGTCGATGACACAGGAAATCACCTTTGATTACCACGATGGCGACATCTACTGGTGCACCGCCGATGTGGGCTGGGTCACGGGCCACAGCTATATCGTCTACGGCCCGCTCGCCAACGGCGCCACAACCCTGATGTTTGAAGGCACGCCGACCTACCCGGACGCCTCGCGCTTCTGGCAGGTGGTCGAAAAGCACAAGGTCAACCAGTTCTACACCGCCCCCACAGCGCTGCGCGCGCTCATGGGCCAGGGCAACGAATATGTCGAGAAATGCGACCTCTCTTCGCTCAAGGTTCTGGGCACGGTCGGCGAGCCGATCAACCCCGAAGCCTGGAACTGGTATAACGATGTTGTCGGCGGCGGCCGCTGCCCGATTGTGGACACATGGTGGCAAACCGAAACAGGCGGCCATATGATGACCCCCCTGCCCGGCGCCCATGCCACCAAGCCGGGCGCTGCCATGAAGCCCTTCTTTGGTGTGCAGCCCGTGGTGCTCGAGCCAACTTCAGGCGAGGAAATCCACACCTTCCCCGTCGAAGGCGTTCTGTGCATGAAAGACAGCTGGCCCGGCCAGATGCGCACCGTCTGGGGCGACCACGCGCGCTTTGAGAAAACCTATTTCTCCGACTATAAGGGCTACTATTTTGCGGGTGACGGCTGTAAGCGCGACGAGGACGGTGATTTCTGGATCACTGGCCGCGTCGATGACGTGATCAACGTCTCCGGACACCGCATGGGCACCGCTGAAGTTGAAAGCGCGCTTGTGGCCCATGCCTCAGTGGCGGAAGCGGCGGTTGTCGGCTATCCCCATGAGATCAAGGGGCAAGGCATCTACTGCTACGTCACACTCATGAATGATGCCGAGCCCAGCGAAGAGCTGCGCAAGGAACTCAGAAACTGGGTGCGTCAGGAAATCGGCCCTATTGCTTCACCCGATCTGATCCAATGGGCCCCCGGCCTGCCCAAGACGCGCTCAGGCAAGATCATGCGCCGTATTTTGCGCAAGATTGCGGAAAACGACTATGGCGCATTGGGCGACACCTCGACACTGGCCGAACCGGCGGTTGTGGACGACTTGATCGAAAACCGCATGAACCGCGCGGACTAGGCAGAAAGACCGTTCGAATGGCGCTGCGCGCCATCCGACCCAAGGCGGGGGCTTTGCCCCCGCCTTTTTTGAGTATTTGGGCCAAGAAAAAGCAGCCGGCGGGATTTGGCGGGAAACTTCAGCGAATTTGACTCAAACCGCGATCTTTAACGGCTTCTTAGGAGATTGCGCGCAATATCGCTCTTGGTGGGGGCTCCAGATCGGAGCCAAAAAATGACACATATAGAAGGCCTCGGCACAGCGTCGCAACCGCGCATGGCCAGTTCCACGGCGCTACAGGAGCGCCTCAGTCAAAGCCAATCCCAAGCCGCTGCACCTCCGGCGGCCAAAGTTGAGTTGCAGGCGGCTGTCCGGCAAGCCACGGCGGCAGAATCCAGCCGTATCATGCTGGAAAGCCGCCCCAGCGAACCGGCGAGCCAGCGGCGCTCCCTGCCGACGGGGGCCTCCACAGCGGCCTATCTCATCGAAATGCGCCTCCAGCAAGAGCTGGCGGATGTGCAGGAAGACATGACCGAAGAGGCAAAGGGGGTTTGAGCCTGAACGCCGGATTATTGAGCGGTCCAACCCCCATCCACGGGAAGGGTGGTGCCGGTGATGTTATGGGCCACCCGCGCGCAGAGCCAGAGGGCCAGCGCGCCGATTTCTTCAGGATCAGAACTGCGCAGCGAGGGTTGCTTTTCGCGCAGAAGATCCGCAACGCCGAGGGCGCGATTGCCGCCGTGCTGCGCGGCACGCGCCTCTATCTGCGGTTGGATGATTGCGGTTTCTGTCCAGCCGGGGGCAATGCAATTGACCGTGACGCCGCCACTTTCCTTGCTGCCATGGGCGGCATATTCCAGCGCAGCAACCCGGCTCAACCCCACCAGACCGAATTTGGCCGCCACATAGGGGGCTTTGTCTTGGGAGGCCACGAGCCCGTGCACCGAGGCAATATTGATCACCCGTCCATAGCCACGCGCGCCCATGGGCGGCAACAGCGCCTGCATGGTGTGAAAAGCTGCCGAAAGATTGGTTGCCAGAATGGCTTCCCAGATTTCACGGGGCATCTGGGCAAGCGGCGCGGTGTGTTGAATGCCGGCGTTGTTGACGAGAATGTCGACATCTCCCCACGCCTGCACAGCCTGTAGCAGCGCATCCAGCGCCCGCAGGTCACGCAAGTCTCCCTCAAAGAAATGCACCTCGGGCGCGCCGGCCGCAGTGACCGCGGCACAGGCCGTCTGCGCCTGCTCTGCCCCGGCCAGCCCGTGCAAGGCCACCCGCGCGCCTGCGCCACCAAGCGCTTTGGCAATTTCCAGCCCGATGCCCTGCACCGACCCTGTGATGAAAGCGGTTTTGCCTTGAAGCATACTCATGGCTGATCCTCCAGTTTTTTGCGCAGCTCTGTCTTGAGAACCTTGCCATAGTTGTTCTTGGGCAGCTCTTGCAGCGCGAAATAGGCTTTGGGCCGCTTGAAGCGGGCAATATTGGCCAGACAATGGGCGTCAAGCTCTGCCGGATCGAGCTGCGCGCCCTGCGCCAACACGACAAAGGCCACCACGTCCTCGCCCCATTCCGGATGGGCGCGCCCCACCACGCTGACCTCCTCCACCACGGGCAACTCCAGCAGCACCTCCTCGACTTCGCGCGGATAAACGTTGCTTCCGCCTGTGATGATCATATCCTTTGAGCGGTCATGCAGGGTGACATAGCCTTCGCTGTCCATACTGCCCATGTCCCCCGTCAAAAGCCAGCCGTCCACAAGGGTCTTGGCACTGGCCTCGGGGTTGTTCCAATATCCGGGCATCACCGTATCGCCGCGCACCATGATCTCACCCACCGTGCCGTGGGGCAGCTCTGCGCCGTCGGCACCGCCGATCTTCACCTCCACAGCAGATTGCGCCCGCCCGACAGAGCCAAGCCGCGCCCGCCAGTTGGCATGGCTGCGCCCGCTCACATCGGCGCGGCTGAGTGCGGTGATGCCCATGGGGCATTCTCCCTGCCCGTAGATCTGGAGAAACACCGGGCCAAACCAATCCACCGCCTCGATGATATCGGCGGTATACATCGGCCCGCCCGCATAGACGACGCTGCGCAACCCCTGCCCGCGCTGCCCTGTGGCCTTGGCCACTTGGGTCATGCGCTTCACCATCGTGGGGGCAGCAAACATATGCACAGAGCCGAACGCCCGGGCCAGCTCGAAAATCTCGGCTTCCTCAAAGCCCCCGGAGGCCGGACAAACATGCTTTGCGCCCACCATCACATGCATGATGTTATAAATCCCCGCGCCATGGCTCATCGGCGCAGCATAAAGCGCCGTGTCCTGCGCGCTCACCTGATCGGCATCCGCAAAATAGCACAGCGCCATGGTGCGCAACATCCTGTGGCTGATCATCACGCCTTTGGGGCGGCCAGTGGTGCCGGAGGTGTAAAACAGCCAGGCCAGATCCTGCGCCGCACAGGCCACAGGCTGCGCCAACCCGGCCGCGCCCTCAAAAATCTTGCCAAAGCGCGCCGATGTCACATCAACCGCGCGCGCCGTGCTGCCTGCGGCCTGCAAGGCCTCTGTCAACCCCGGCGAGCTAAAGACAATTGCCGCCCCCGCATCCTCAATGATCCAGGTGGCCTCCCGCCCGTGCAACTTGGCGTTGATGGGCACAGCCACCGCCCCCGCCATCCAGATGCCATATTGAACCACCAGATATTCCGGCAGGTTCTTCATGAAGATCGCAACAACAGCGCCCTTGCCCGCCCCTTGGGCCTGCAAATAAGCCGCAACCTGCCCGGCACGCTGCAAGAAGCTGCCGTAATCGGCCACACAGGCCTGCCCGAGAAACAAGGCAGGGCGCTCAGGGCTGCGCCGTGCAGTGCGATAAAGATATTCGGCAATGTTCATAAGGTCCTCCCAGCTTGCCTCATTCAAGCACCAGAGTGTGCGCACAGGCAATGCCGTAGAACTACAGCCCTCTTGCCGCCCCGGGCAAAAGCCGTCAAACTCTCCCAATGACGCCGCACCGCGCCCAATCTGACCTGGCCTTCACCCATGCGCCCGTGGGGCTGGTTGTGTTGGAAAACCGCATTATCAAATCAGCCAATGCGCTCTTTGCCGAGGTGTTTGGCGACACGGCAACCAGCTATATCAACACCCCCTTGCAGGCGCTTTATCCCAGCCTGGAAGATTATGAACGCATCGGCGCGCGCGGCCTTGCGGCCATGCGCGAGACAGGGCGCTACGGCGATGAGCGCATCATGCGCCGGCGCAGCGGTGCGCTGTTCTGGTGCCGGGTGCGCGGCCAGAGCCTCACGCCGGAAGATCCTTTCCGGCACGGGGTCTGGAGCTTTGCCGACCTGTCCAACGAGCGCCCCCTTGTCGCGCTCACGCCCCGCGAACGGGAGGTGGCGATTCTCACCTGCCGGGGGCTCACCTCAAAAGAAATCGGCCGCGAGCTGGGTCTCAGCTACCGCACCATCGAAGTCTATCGCGCACGCCTGCAAAAGAAATTCGGCGCGCGCAAACTGGCCGAATTGGTGGCAAAACTCTCCGGAATGCCGCTTTGAGATGCAATTTCCCCTCGCCTTCTTGCGCCAAAACACGCAAGTCTGTCCGCAGACATGCGGCTTTTCACGCCGCCAGACTTGGCCTATAAGGCCCAAAATCCTGACGCTCCATGCCCTATGGAGCCAATAAACCGAGGACATGATGACAAAAAAAGACGGCACTCATCAAACCGACGTGGCCTTCATCGAGGCACTGGCCAAAATTCTGGGTGAGAACGACCTCACCGAGCTGACTGTCAAGCGCGAGTATGGCGACAACGACAGCCTCAACGTGCGGGTGAGCCGCAAGACAGACGTGGTGCAACAGATCGCCGCGCCGCTGCCCGCCGCACCCGCCGCGCCCGCGGCCCAAACGGCCGCCGCGCCAGCAGCCCCCGCCGCCAGCCCTCAGGAAGACCCCTCAAACCACCCCGGTGCCGTCAACTCTCCGATGGTCGGCACAATCTATCTGCAACCCGAGCCCGAGGCCCCCGCCTTTGTCTCTGTTGGCCAGAAAGTCACGGAAGGCGACACCCTGCTGATCGTCGAAGCCATGAAAACAATGAACCATATTCCGGCGCCCCGCTCAGGGGAGATCAAGCGCATTCTTGTCTCCGACGGGGATGCCGTTGAATATGGCGCCCCTCTGATGATCATCGAATAAGGCCCTGATATGATTGAGAAAGTCCTTGTCGCCAACCGTGGTGAGATCGCCCTGAGGGTCATTCGCGCCTGCCGCGAAATGGGCATTCAGAGCGTCGCCGTCCACTCCACCGCAGATGCCGACGCCATGCATGTGCGCATGGCCGATGAAAGCGTCTGCATTGGCCCGGCGCCCAGCACCGACAGCTACCTGTCCATCCCGGCCATCATTGCCGCTTGCGAAATCACCGGCGCGCAGGCCATCCACCCGGGCTACGGCTTCCTCTCTGAAAACGCCAATTTTGTGCAGATCGTCGAAGACCATGACCTCATCTTCATCGGCCCCACAGCCGAGCACATCCGCGTCATGGGCGACAAGATCACTGCCAAGGAAACCATGATAAAGCTGGGTGTCCCCGTGGTCCCCGGCTCCGAGGGCGGCGTTGCCACACTGGAAGACGCCAAGCGCATCGGCGCAGAAATCGGCTATCCCGTCATCATCAAGGCCACAGCCGGTGGCGGCGGCAAGGGCATGAAAGTCGCCCAGAACGCCCAGGAAATGGAAAGCGCCTTCCAGACGGCCCGCGCCGAGGGCAAGTCAAACTTCGGCAATGACGAAGTCTACATCGAGAAATACCTCACCACGCCGCGCCACATCGAAATTCAGGTGTTCGGCGATGGCAAGGGCAACGCCGTGCACCTGGGTGAGCGCGACTGCTCGCTCCAGCGCCGCCACCAAAAGGTGTTCGAGGAAGCCCCCGGCCCCTCCATCACGCCCGAAGAGCGCGCCCATATCGGCAAGGTTTGCGCAGATGCCGTCGCCAATATCAACTATATCGGTGCGGGCACGATCGAGTTTCTCTACGAGAACGGCGAGTTCTACTTCATCGAGATGAACACCCGCCTGCAAGTGGAGCACCCGGTGACAGAAGCCATCTTCGGCGTCGATCTGGTGCGCGAGCAAATTCGCGTCGCCGAAGGGCTGCCCATGTCCTTCACGCAGGACGATCTTCAGATCAACGGCCACGCCATCGAAGTGCGCATCAATGCCGAGAAACTGCCCAATTTCTCGCCCTGCCCGGGCAAGATCACCCAGTTTCACGCGCCCGGCGGCCTTGGCGTGCGCATGGACAGCGCGCTCTATGACGGCTATTCCATCCCGCCCTATTATGACAGCCTGATCGGCAAACTCATCGTCCATGGGCGCGACCGCCCCGAAGCGCTGGCCCGGTTGGGGCGTGCCTTGGGTGAGTTGATCGTTGACGGCGTTGACACCACCGTGCCGCTGTTTCATGCGCTTCTGGCGGAAGACGATATCCAATCTGGCGGATATAACATCCACTGGCTGGAACATTGGCTGGAAACCAACCTCGCCGAAACATGACCCTCACGCCCGAAGTTATCTTGCAAGCCTATGCTTCGGGCGTTTTTCCAATGTCAGAGGGGCGCACAGACCCGGAAGTTTTCTGGGTTGATCCGCGCGAACGCGGCATTCTGCCACTTGACGGTTTTCACATCTCCCGCAGCCTTGCACGGCAGATGAAGAAAGGCGGCTACACACCTGCTTTCAATACAGATTTTAACGCCGTTGTCCGCGCCTGCGCCGCGCGCAAAGACACATGGATCAACGCCGAGATCGAGCAGGTTTTCACAGCGCTACACCACGCTGGCTTTGCCCATTCTTTTGAAATTTGGCGCAATTGCGCGCTCATCGGCGGCACCTACGGGCTCGCATTGGGGGGGGCGTTTTTTGGGGAAAGCATGTTCAGCCACGCCACCGGCGGCAGCAAACTGGCTCTGGCCCATCTGGTTGACCATCTGCGCCGCACGGGCTTCACGCTGTTTGACACGCAGTTTCTCACCCCACATCTGGCCAGCCTCGGCGGGCGCGCCATCAGCCGGGCCAGCTATCGCGCAAAGCTGCTCTCTGCTCTCAAAGTGCCTGCCGACCTCTTTTCGCAGCCCCTGGAGCAAGATCCTCACTCTGTCTTACAGCGGGTCACCCAGACATCATAGCGCGCATGGTCAAGCGCGTTCAACGCGGGTGCAGAGGCAATCATCCAGCCAGAAAACAAGGTTTCGGCCTTGTCTGCCTCGCGGATGATGACAAAAGCATAGGCATCTCCGGAAATATTGCCCTCCGGATAACGGCATTCGCCGAGAGACACCACCAAGCGCTCGTAAGCAACACTGGTGCCATTGCGCAAATCCAGATCGGTGGTTTTTCCGTTTACCTTGTCTAGCCCGCGCAAAACAGCGCCACTGGCCAGGCTCACCTCTTCGGCCTGCGCCGCCCCCGCCAGCCCAAGGGCCAAAGCCAAAACGAGCCCCCTCATTCAGAGCCCCGCGTGCCCTCACCGGCCACAAACTTGAGAAGCAACGAGATCAGCGAAACAGAGCCCTGCGTGTCCAGAATCTCATCGCCCGTCTCATAATAAAAGGGCGATCCACCCGGCATGATCTCTACAAAATTGCCGCCCAGCAGGCCTTCCTGGCTGATGATCACCGCGCTGTCATCGGGGATCTGCACCCCTGACTTCACGCTCAAAACCGTATCGGCACGGTAGGTTTCTTCATTCAGCGCAACCGCGCTCACCGTGCCCACTTTCACGCCGGCCAGGCGCACATCCGTGCCCACGCTCACCCCCTCAAGCGAGCGGAACGAGGCCGACAGCGGATAGCCCGCGCCCTGCACCGACAAACCCGTGGCTTGGCCCGTGTAAACCACAAAGGCCAGCGCCGCCGCCAAAACCGCACCGCCAACCAAAACCTCTGTTGTGTTTTCAGACATATCGCTGCCCCCCTTACTCGGGAACCCAAGCCTCATAATCGCGGCGCTCTTTTGGCTCAGCGCGGCGCAAGCTGCCCGCGGGCGCATAGGCCAGCGGCGTGCCCGTGGCGTTGGCCTCATGGGGCTTTTCCCAAGGCTTATGCGCAAGCGGCGCAGTTGTGGGCGCGTCCTTGAAGGTGTGATGCAGCCAGCCATGCCAATCCGCATCAATCCGGCTCGCTTCCACCGTGCCGTTGAACATCACCCAGCGGCGTTTGCCATCGCGGGTCTCAAAGAAGACATTGCCCTGCATGTCTTCGCCCACACGCTTGCCTTTGCGCCAGGTGTAAAACTGGGTGTTGAGCGTCGAGCCGTTCCACCATGTGGCCACTCGCAAAATTTTCTTCAAAATGCCCATCAGAGCCTCCGCTATCCTGCCGCCAGATATGGCCCAATTTACGGCCAAGGTCCAGCCTCCCATGGCCGCAAACCGTCCAAAGCCCAAAAACGGCACCAAACCCATAGCGAGAGGCACATAAACTTGTTAAAATCTCCTCAAGCGTGACCCTCAACCCAGTAAAGAAGACCAGTTTGACCAGTTCCCCCCATGTTGCCGAATGTCTGGGCGTCAAAGTGCCCGCATCGCCTTTTCTCACAGCCACCCGCATCGCCCGCATCCAGGAGGCCCGCTATGAGGGGGCCGAGATCGCCGGTGCGCTGCATGTGGTTGGCCCCGAAGACCGGGTGTTGGAGCTGGGCGCAGGCCTTGGCATTGTCGGCGCCGTCACCCAGCTCAACGCGCGCCCCGCCGCCATGATCTCCTTTGAGGCCAACCCGAATATGATCCCTCATATCGAGGCGCTCTATGCGCTCAACCGGATCAAATCCAAGATCACCCTGCACAACAAAGTTCTGCTCAGCGCTAAGGATGCCCCTGAAAAGGTTGAGTTTTATTTGCGCAACAGCTTTCTCGGCTCGTCGCTCAACGACACAGCGGCCCGCGAGACAACCCCCGTCACCATACCCACCAGCCGCTATGAGCCCCTGCGCAAGCGCTTCAAACCCACAGTGCTTTTGATGGATATTGAGGGGGGCGAGCTCGCGTTCCTGCGCCATGCCAATCTTGAGGGCCTGCGCGCCATCGTGCTTGAGTTTCACCCCGATCATTACGGCAACGCCGGAATGCGCGCCTGCAAAGACATCCTGCGCGCCGCGGGGTTTCATAAGGTGAATGAGGTCAGCAGCCGTCTGGTCTGGACCTGTTTGCGCGGCCCCGAAACCGCCCGCGAGGCGCCCGACCCTCAAACCGGCTGGTCTCGCAAGCTGACCACACACGCCGGGGCCATTGTTGTGCCCCCCGCCGAGGCCGGGCTCGTGCAGCCCACGGGCGTGCTCACCGCAGAGGGCGCATACCTGCCCCAAGGCGCGCTCTGGCGGCGCAACCGCCCGCTCACCCAACCGCCCGAGAAACCTGCCAAACCGCCAGAAAAGCTTGCCGGAACATGGCTTTGGGGCGGGCAGCTCTGGCTGCATTTCGGCCATTTCCTAACCGAATCCACCCCGCGCCTCTGGGGGCTTGAGGCCGCAGATTGCACGGTAGACGGGATCTTGTTCACCCCCAAACGCCCGCGCAACGCCGCGCTCATCAAGGGCTGGCAGCGTAAGTTTCTGGCCCAAATTGCCCCCGGCCTGCCCATCCGGATCGCCACCGCGCCCACAGAGGTCGAGCGGCTCATCCTGCCCGGTCAGGGCTTTGGCCTCGGGGCCATCTCACGGGGCACCCCCGAATTTCGCGCCTTTATCAGGGCCAGGCTGGGGGCCGGCATTGCGCCGCAGGGGGCGGAAAAACTCTATATTTCGCGCTCCAGATTTGAGTTTCGCAAAGGCTCACTGGTGGGCGAAACAGCGCTGGAAGCCCATCTTGAGGCCGAGGGTTACAGGATCTTTCACCCCCAAGAGCATGATTTGAAAACACAAATCGCACAATACAAAGCCGCACAGCAGATCATAGCCGCCGAAGGTTCCGCCATTCACCTCGCGGCCATGGTGCTTGAGGCCCACCAAAAACTGGCCATCGTCGTGCGGCGGCGCTCCTCGGCGACAGGCTTTATCGAAGCCCATCTTGAGAGCTTCGCCGAGATCAAGGCGCTCAGCATTGACGCGCTCGTGCGCAGCTGGATGCCCAAGGGCGAGCGCAAGCCGCGCCATGCCATCGGCGAAATCGACTTTCCAAGCCTGCAAAAGGCGCTCTTGCAGGGCGGCTTTCTCGCCCGCCGCACCCCGCCTTGGGAAAACTTCAGTCCAGAAGCCGTGCAGCACATGCTCGGGGCCGGTTTTGAGCCGGTTTAACGCAAAACGCCCCCGCATGGCGGGGGCGCGCAGATAATGAGAGCGTCAAACCAAGGCCTGCCTCAGCTGGCAGCGCCTTCCTTTTTCTTCTGATCCGCATAGATCACCAAAGGCTGTGCCGGCGAGGTCACGGCCTCTTCATTCACCACAACCTCTTGCACATTCTCAAGGCCGGGCAGATCAAACATGGTGTCGAGCAAAATATCCTCAAGGATCGAGCGCAACCCGCGCGCGCCTGTCTTGCGCTCAATGGCGCGGCGCGCAATCGCCTTCAGCGCATCGTCGGTAAAGGTTAGCTCGGCCTCTTCCAACTCAAACAGGCGCTGATATTGCTTCACAAGTGCGTTTTTCGGCTCGGTCAGGATGGTCACAAGCGCATCCTCGTCAAGGTCCTCCAGCGTCGCCAGAACAGGCAAGCGGCCAACAAACTCGGGAATGAGACCGAACTTCAGCAGATCTTCCGGCTCCAGAGATTTGAAGGTCTCGCCGATGCCCACAAGGCTCTCGTCGCGCACATCCGCGCCAAAGCCCATGGCCGAGCCCTTGCCGCGCTGCTTGATGATCCGGTCCAGCCCCGCAAAGGCCCCGCCGCAAATAAACAGGATGTTGGTCGTGTCAACTTGCAGGAACTCCTGCTGCGGGTGCTTGCGTCCGCCCTGCGGCGGCACAGAGGCCACAGTGCCTTCCATGAGTTTCAAAAGCGCCTGCTGCACGCCTTCGCCGCTCACATCGCGGGTGATCGACGGGTTTTCAGACTTGCGGGTGATCTTGTCGACCTCGTCAATATAGACAATCCCGCGCTGCGCTTTTTCCACATTATATTCACTGGCCTGCAAGAGCTTGAGAATGATGTTTTCCACATCCTCGCCCACATAGCCGGCTTCTGTCAGCGTGGTGGCATCCGCCATGGTGAAAGGCACATCCAGAATCCGCGCCAAAGTCTGGGCCAGCAACGTCTTGCCACAGCCCGTCGGGCCAATCAGCAGAATATTGGATTTGGACAGCTCGATGTCGCCGCCCTTCTGGGCGTGATTGAGCCGTTTGTAGTGGTTGTGCACCGCAACCGACAGAACCCGCTTGGCCGTGGCTTGTCCGATCACATAATCATCAAGCACCCCACAGATTTCCTGTGGTGTCGGCACCCCCTCGCTCGATTTGAGCGAAGAGCCCTTTGTCTCTTCACGGATGATGTCCATGCACAGCTCGACACATTCATCACAGATGAACACCGTCGGCCCTGCAATCAGCTTGCGCACCTCATGCTGGCTCTTGCCGCAAAAGCTGCAATACAGCGTGTTCTTGCTGTCACCGCCTGAATTTGTCGCCATCGGTTCGCCCTTTCCGGCCTTCGTCCTGTGCACACAAGGGGCTCCCCTGGCGCATGGTGCTTCGCTTGCAGCTTAAGTCAGCCAGCCAGCAGCCACAATCTCAAATTCGCCCTCTCGGCCGCCCCTGCGGCGATCAGGCCCCATCTTCGTCCGCGCCCGCCTTGTCACGGTTGGTGACAATCTCGTCAATCAGGCCCCAGTCCTTGGCCTCTTCGGGGCTCATGAACTTGTCCCGCTCAAGCGCGGCCTCCACATCTTCCAGCTTCTGGCCGGTGTGATGCACATAAATCTCGTTGAGCCGGCGCTTGAGCTTCAGCGTCTCCTCGGCATGGATCATGATGTCACTGGCCTGCCCCTGGTAGCCCCCGCTGGGCTGGTGCACCATCACGCGGCTGTTGGGCAGTGAAAAGCGCATCCCCTTTTCCCCCGCCGTGAGCAGAAGCGAGCCCATGCTCGCCGCCTGCCCGATCACAAGGGTGGACACCTTGGGCTTGATATATTGCATCGTATCATAGATCGACAGCCCGCTTGTCACCACGCCGCCGGGCGAGTTGATATACATGCTGATTTCCTTGGAGGGGTTTTCCGCCTCAAGGTGCAACAGCTGCGCCACAATCAGGCTGCTCATCCCGTCATGCACAGGCCCGTTGAGGAAAATAATCCGCTCCTTGAGCAAGCGCGAAAAGATATCATAGGCACGCTCGCCACGGCTCGTTTGCTCAACAACCATGGGCACAAGCGTGTTCATATAAGTCTCAAACGGATCTGTCATCTTTTCCTGCCTGCTTTTGGGTCCTATCCGAGCTATATCGGATCATTGCTAACAGAGTCTTAGTGGGGCGCTCCAAGGGCTGCAAGGCCCGATGGACCGATTTTAGCCGATCAGGCGCTTGGCGTGATCACGATTATACGTTACCCCTGCCGCCGATGCCCCCGAGGAGCGCCCCATGCCCGATCCCATCACCCGCCCCATGTCACAGCCGGCACCAGACCCTGCCTCTGGCCCGGAGCGCGCCTTCGTGCAAAAAGGCGCCTCCGCCCATTTTGACGTGGCCTTTGACGGCCAGACAGAAACCTTCCACTTCCTGCTGCTGCCCAAAACAACGATGCTCGCGGTCGCCGCCGCAATCGAGCCTTTGCGCATCGCCAACCAGATCAGCGAGCAACCGCTCTACAACTGGTATACCCTCAGCGAGACCGGCGCGCCCATCACCTGCTCCAACGGGATGCGCATCACCCCGGACAAAGCCCTCGACAGCCTGCCCAAAGATGCGCTCTGCTTTGTCTGTGGCGGGGTCGAGCCCGAGCGCAACATCTCCAAACAGGTGCTCGCCTGGATGCGCCGCGAGGCCCGCTTCGGCCGCCGCTTTGGCGGCATCTGCACCGGCGCCTTTGCGCTGGCCGCCGCCGGTCTGATCAAAAACCAGTATTTCACCCTGCATTGGGAAAACCAGCCCCGCTTTCAGGAAGACCACCCCGAACTCACCCCCACAGACCGCCTCTTTGAAATCGACAATGGCCTCATCACCTGTGGGGGCGGCAATGCCAGCATCGATATGATGCTCGCCCTGATGGAGCGCCGCCACGGCGCGCGCCTGGCGGCGGTGGTGGCCGATATGTGCCTGCACGGGCGCGCCACCAGTGCCAAATCCTCGCAAACCACAGCCGCCGCCGCCGCCATCGGCTCGCGCAACCCGCATCTGCTGGCCGCCCTGGAGCTGATGCGCGGCGAAGTTGAAACCCCGCTCAGCATGTCCGAAATCTGCGCCCAACTGGGGGTCTCACGCCGCCAGATCGAACGGCTCTTTTTGCGCCACATCGGCCAACCGCCCATGCAATGCTACCTTGAGCTGCGCCTGGCGCGCGCGCGCTCCTATCTCAAAGAAACCAACATGACCGTAGCCGATGTCGCCGCCGCCACCGGGTTTTCCTCGTCAAACCACTTCACAAAACGCTTCAAAGAACGCTACGGACGCACTCCGCGCAGCTACCGCGTCAGCTGGAACTAGCCCCGGTCCCCGCCAAACGGCCAGCCCCTGCACCACACAGCCTTCACCACCCTGTCTTTACCACCACCCTGTCTTTTTTCTTTCCATAAATATCCCGGGGGAGCGCGAGGGGGCAGAGCCCTCTCGCACATCGTGGGGAGCGCGAGGGGGCTTTGGCCCCCTCGCCGGGTCGGACTGTGCGCCAGCACAGTCCGAAACCCTCACAACACCCGATCAGGCGCCAAACATGTCCGACGTGATCCCGGCATACCAGCCGATGCTCTCTTCATAGGTCGCCTTGCGCAGCGCCGCATCTTCCCCGGTCTGGCTGATAAAGCCGTCCACCTTGGCGATCTTCTCGTCCGTCGCCTCATAGGTCGCGCCCACTTTCACACCGTCGTCGGTGTCAATCAGGCTCCAGCAGGTGTTGGAGAACTTCGCCGGGAAGACCTTGCTGCCCGTCAGCGCGCCGCGCACCGCCATCGCACAGACCTTGGCCTGAGAGTTGGCCGAGAAGCCCGATTTCGGCATGTCGCCCTGGTTGGTCGCATCCCCGAGAATATAGATATTCTCGTCCTTGCGGCTTTGCATGGTGTGGCCGATGACAGGGGCCCAATTGCCCTCGCTCACCCCGGCCAGCTCGCAGATGCGCCCGGCTTTCATCGCCGGAATCACATTGCAGACATCCACCTTGGTCACCTCACCATCAATGCTCACGGTCATGTCATCCGCATTCACTTCCACATTGCCGCCGCCAAAGTCTGCGCCGATCCAGTCAACCATCCCGGCATAGTGCTTGCCCCAGCCCTCCTGGAAGAGCCCCTGCTTTGAAAATTTCGGCTTGGGGTCGGCCACGATAATCTTGGCTGTCGGGTTCTTCTCCTTGAGCACATGCGCCACCATGGAAATCCGCTCATACGGGCCAGGTGGGCAGCGGTAGGGGTTGGGCGGGGCCACCATGGCGAAAACGCCGCCTTCCGGCATCGCCTCGACCTGCGCTTTCAAAAGCTCGCTCTGTGAGCCGGCTTTATAGGCATGGGGCATCTTGTTTTGCTGGCTCACGTCCCAGCCGGGCACGGCCCCGTCGACAAAGTCGATACCGGGGCTGAGGATGAGCTTGTCATAGGCCAGCACGGCCCCCCCGGCGAGGGTGACGGTGCGCGCCGCACCATCCACGTCAATCGCCCAGTCATGCACAACATTCACCCCGCCATTGGCCAAGCCGCCATAGGTGTGGCCGAGCGAGCTGATGTCACGAAAGCCGCCAATATAAAGGTTGGAGAAGAAGCAGGTGTAATAGGCCCGGCTTGGTTCAATCAAGGTCACATCAATCGCGCCCTTGCTGTCCTTGGCCAGATAGCGCGCCGCCGTGGCGCCCCCGGCCCCGCCGCCAATCACAATCACCTTGGGCTTGCCATGATTGTGGGCGCGCACATGTGGCGCCGACAGGACAGCCGCCGCAGCAGCGCCTGTTCCGATAAAGGCTCTTCTGTTGAGTTTCATTCGTTTTCTCCCTGTTTACGGTTGGTTATTCGACGTTCTTAAAGTAAGCGGCCAGCGCGGCAATCTCCTCATCCGTCAGCCGCCCCGCCATCATCTGCATCACGGGATGCGGCCTGATCTGGCGCTTGTAAGCGTGCATGGCGACAACAAAATCTTCCTCGGGCCATTGGGTGATTGCCGGGATCCCGTCATCCGTGCCGCTGCTCTGGTGACAGGAGCTGCATTCACTGGCGAGATACTCGCCATACTCCGGGTCTCCGACAATCGCCAATATTTCCGGGGCCAATTCCACCTCGCGCGGCACGCCTGTGGGCTGCGCCTCCGGAATATTGGCCGGGTTGTCTGAGAAGAGGCGCAAATAGGCCAGAAGGTCTGCGCGTTTTTCGGCTTCCTTGATCCCGCGGAAGTTCATCCGCGTGCCGCTCACCAGAGCCTTTGGGTTTTCGATATAGGCATCCAGCGAGCGCAGATCCCAGACAAGCCCGGCCGCGCCCTCGCGCAGCAAGCCTTTGGAATACTTATACTCATCCGAGAATTCCCCCGCCTTACGGCCGAAAATCTCGTTCAGATGCGGCCCCACGCGGTTCTTGGCCCCATAACCGATTTGATGGCAAGAGGTGCAGGTGTGAAACACCTTCTCCCCACGGGTCGCATCGCCGATATCCTCGGCCTGCACAGCCCCCGCCAACAGCACAATCGCCACGGCTTTACCAAACGTCTGGATCAATCCCCTTCTCCTCCAGGTCTGCGAATTTTTCCTGCAAATAGCGCTGGAAACTCTGTGTTCTAAAGTGGTCCTGCGCCACAAACTCCAGCGACGACAGGTAGTGAAACGGTTTCAAATAGCCCGGCATCCGAAAGCTCTCGGCCGCTCGCAGGCTGCTGGCCCCGGCGCCTGTGCCATGGACCAAAAGTGTGGTCGGGGTGAAATTCACCCCCCATTTTGCGGCCAGATCGCGCTCTTCCAACGCCTCTCCGTCAAAATCAAGCACCTCGCGCGCGCCAAACATATCCAGCTGGATCACATCAAAATGCGCCGTGATATAGCCGCTCAGCTCGGGGCGCGCAAAATTCACCTCATGCAGCTCGCGGCAATAGGGGCAGCCGTTCTGCTCCCAAAGGATCATCAGGTGCCGCCCGTTCTGCGCAGCTGTGGCCAGATCGTCGCCCAGTTCCAGAAATGTGTCCAAAAACCATGGTTGCTTGTGCAAACCATCATCGCCCAGCTCTGCGGCAAAGCCCGCGCCGGTGCTGCCAAGCGCCGCGGCGCTGGCAAAGGTAAACTGCCGTCTCGTAAGCATCGCCCCTCCTCCCAAAGGTGTGTGCTTTGCAGTTTGCCACAGAATCTCCCTGTCGCAAAACGGGGGCGCCAAGCCAGCGCCCCCGCAAGTAGATCACTCGGAGAATGATTTCAGATATTCCGTCACAGCGGCGATATCTTCATCCTTCTTCAGGCCCGCGAAAGACATTTTTGTCTTTTTCACAAAGGCTTTGGGCTTTTTCAGGAAAGCCGCCATATTGGCTTCATCCCAGATCATCCCGTCTTCGCCCATGCTCGCCATTGTCTTGGAATATTTGAACCCCTCGACATGGCCCAGCTTGGCGTTCATCACTCCGTTGAGAATGGGGCCGGTCTTGTTCTTGGCGCCATCGCCCACCTGGTGGCAGGCCTTGCACTTCTTGAAGACCTTTTCCCCCTTGGCCACGAGCGCCATATCCAGCGCGGCGGTTTCGACCACGGCCGCTTCTTGCGCCGGTGCTGCCGCAGCCTCTTCGCTCGCGGCCTCGGCCACAGGTGCCGCATCCGGATCATCCGGTGAGTTGGGATCGCCCTTGAAGACAACATTCTTCAAAATCTTCACCTCGCCCTTGCAGTCCGTCATGCAGGGCTCGCGGACAAAATGCGCTTCCGCCGTCAGGCGGTCATCCACAATGAAACCGTCCGCATTGGGCATGTCCACGTCCAGGAAGGTTTCCTTGGAAAGCACAAAATCCTCATCCACAAGGTCGTTGGAATAAAGGATATAAGCCGTGATCGCATAGACCTCATCGGCGCTCAGTGTCTGGGCGGCACCAAAGGGCATGGAACGGTTGATATAGTCCCAGGTCGTCGACAGATAGGGCCAGTAGGAGCCAACTGTCTTGAGCGGGTCCTTGTGGTCGAGCGTGTCCTTGCCGCCGGCCAGCTTGGGCCAGTTGCCCGCCCCTTCGGCAAAATCGCCGTGGCAGACAGCACAGTGCTGCGCAAAGACCTCGTCACCGGTCCAGACATCGCCCGAGCCTTCGGGCAAGCCTGTGCCATCGGGGTGAATGTCCAGATCCCAGGCGGCAATTTCCGCATCCGTGGCCGCGCGGCCAAGGCCAAACTTCTCGGCCGCCGCAAAGTTAGGCGCAGAGCTGGCCGCCGTCAGCGCAAGGGCCGCAACTGTCAGCTTAAGAAATTTCGACATTGTTGGCCTCCCCGTTCGGCTGCACCCACCATGTCTGGATGCCGTTGTTGTGATAGATCGAGTTTTCGCCACGCACTTCGCGCAGCTCGTCTTTGGTGGGCTGCACATAGCCGGTCTCGTCCATAGCCCGGGCCTGAAGGAACATCTCCTCCCCATCCCATGTGGTGTCAAAGTAGAACCGCGTCAGCGCCATCTTCTCGCCAGGCTTGGCCAGACGGGCGGTTTCCCAGGTCTTGCCACCGTCTTTAGAGACATCCACCCGCGTGATCGCGCCACGGCCCGACCAGGCCAGACCGCTGATCACAAGAGGCCCCTTGCCATGGGTGATGGGCATCTGCGGGCTCGGGCTGGTGATGATGGATTTCGCATCCATCTCCCAGGTCCACTTGCGGCTCGTGCCGTCGGCCAGCGTGTCGGTGTATTTTGAGGTCTCTTCGCGGCTTTCCACGGCAGCATCCGTCACCTCGATGCGGCGCAGCCACTTCACCCACATGTTGCCTTCCCAGCCCGGCACAACAAGGCGCACAGGGTAGCCATGCTCCATGCGCAGCGCCTCGCCATTGGCCTTGAAAGCCACAAGACAGTCATCCAGCGCTTTTTCCATCGGGATAGAACGGCCGTTTGAAGAGGCATCTGCCCCCTCAACATAAACCCACTTGTCCTTCAGATCGCCCGCCGCCCCGAGGCCCGCCTCGTTGAGAAGCGTGCGCAGGGTCACACCGGTGTATTCCATATTGTGGATCATACCGTGGGTATATTGCGCACCATTGAGCTGTGCGCCGGCCCACTCCATGCCGGTGTTGGCCGCACATTCGCAGAAATAGACGTGGTTTTCGCGCGGAAAGCGCTCCAAATCTTCATAAGAGAAGACCAGCGGCTGATCGACCAAGCCGTTGATCATCAGGCGATAATCTTCTTTCTTGAGCTCAATCGCGCCACTGTGATGGCGCTCAAAGGCGCAGCCCTGCGGCGTGATGGTGCCGTCCAGCGCGTGAATGGGGGTGAAGTTGATGGAGCTGATCTGATCAGCCGTCAGCCACTCAACGGTGCGGCGCACCACATCGCCTTCAAATTTGATCGGCAGGCCATAAGGGGTCTCATCCACCCCGGCTCCAAGGCCAGAGGCCCATTCCTGCACTTCCGTAATCAGCGGGTCATCCGCCCGCGCCGCACCGGCCACCGCCGCCACCGGCACAGACGCCGCCGCAGCCTTCAAAAAAGCGCGGCGCGAGGGCCCTTTCATTGCCGAGTTCTCCGTCATCGAATCTCGCCTCCCTGTTTTCGATCTTATTCACGATATTGAATTTAACCGCGTTTGTATACCATCATATTCTATCTGGTGAATGGTTTCTTTCCGAGACGCGGCAAAAAGCCCGCCCCACCGCTTGACGCGCCGGGCCGCTTCTTGAACAGTCAGCGCCAAGACCCCTGTTTCACAGGCGCATTGCTGCGCCATAGCCCAAGGCTTGTTTTGGTATGAGTGACACCCCCTATTCGGCGCAACCGCCCCAAGCCTTCTGGCGCACAGCCGTCGCCGATCCGGGATGCTGGGGCTATGAGGGCCTGTTTCGCTCCAAATGGAAATTGCCCGCCAACGCGGGGTTTGCCACCTATGGCAGCTGTTTTGCCCAACATATCTCGCGCGCCGTGCAGGCCAACGGCAAACCCTGGATCAATGCCGAGCCGGCCCCTGCCTCGGCCTCCCCCGCGCTCGCCAAACGCTATAACTACGGGGTCTATTCGGCCCGCACCGCCAATATCTACACTGCGCGGATGCTGGCGCTCTGGGTCGCGCTCGCTCAAGACGGGGCCCTCTGCGACACCATCGAAATCTGGGAAGACGCGGGCCGCTTTCGCGACAGCCTGCGCCCGACCCTTGAGCCAGAGGGGTTTGCCAGCCGCGCCGAATGCCTTGAGATGCTGCGCAGCACCGCGCGCGCCTTTGCCCGCTCGGCAAAACAGGCGCAGGTCTTTGTCTTCACAATGGGCCTCACCGAGGGCTTTGCCCACGCCACGACAGGCCAGCCCTACGCGCTCTGCCCCGGCACAGTGGCCGGACGCTATGACCCGACAGAGCACCACTTTGTCAATGACGGCTACCCGGCGGTGCTCAAATCCATGAAAAAGGCGATTCGCGGGCTGCGCAGCCTCAATCCGGCCCTCAAGATCCTTCTGACGGTCTCGCCCGTGCCACTTACCGCAACGGCCACATCCGATCACGTTCTGCTGGCCACCCAGTATTCCAAATCGGTGCTGCGTGCCGTGGCCACCGACCTGGCCGCCTCGGCACCCTTTATTGATTACTTCCCCAGCTACGAGATCATCGCCGCGCCGCCCACGCGGGGGCAGTTTTTTGAGCCCAACCTGCGCTCTGTGGCCCCCGAGGGTGTGGCCCTGGTGATGCGGCATTTCTTTGCCGGCATGCGCTTTACCAAAAAGCCGCTCGCCGCCCAAGATGAGAGCGCCCAAGACGCCGCCATCCGGGCCGAGGCCGCAGCCGAGGACCTCGCCTGCGAAGACATCCTGCTCGATCCGGAGGCCAAACCATGAGCCGCCTTCTGGTGGTGGGCGACAGCCACGCCCGCGCCCTCGCGCTTGGGGCAGCAGCTCTGGGCTATGAGACCCTCAGCTTCGCCACCTCCGCCGCCGCCTGGCGCGACGGCATCGTGCAGCTCACGCCCCAAGCCGCGCTCACCTCTGAGCGCTTCCGGGCGCGCCAGAAGATCGAGGGGTTCGCACGCGAGCTGGGCTGTGCCACGCCGCTGCTCTCGGGGCTGCCCGTTGTGGCCAGTATCGGCTTTCACAGCGCGCAATTCCTCACCGAGATGCGCCTGGCCCGGCTCGGCCTCACCACAGTGCCAAGCCGCTCGGCCAAGACCACGCTCTCCACCGCTTTCCTCGCTGACTGGCTGGCCGAGGCGCGCAGTTCCGCCCTGGAGGGGCTCGCCACCATCGCCGCGCAAGCGCCGCTGGCCGTTGTCGCCCCGCCCCTGTTCGCGCCCAACCCGCTCTTGCAGGCGCTCAACGCAGCCCTGAGCCAGCTCATTCAGGCGCGCGGCCTGCCGCTGTATGATCCGAACACGGCCCTGGCCGACAGCGCTGGCCAGTTGCCCGCGCACTTCGCCCATTCAGACGGCAAACACGGCAACGCCACCTTTGGCGCCGCCGTGCTTGAAGACATCATATCCCGCAACCTTATTCCCAAACCGCCCGCGCCGCGCGCCTAAGCGGCTGTTTGGTCTACATCGTTGCGTTCACAGCGCCGCCATCCAGCAGGATATTCTGGCCAACCATGAAGCCCGCATGTTGCGAACATAAGAACGCACATGTCGCGCCAAACTCTTCGGCCGTGCCATAGCGGCGCGCCGGAATGGTCGCTTCCCGCTGCGCCTTGGCCGCCTGAGGCGTGATCCCCTGCGCGCTGGCCACACCGGCATCCAGCCCCACAGCACGGTCTGTCGCATGAATGCCCGGTTGCAGGTTGTTGATCGTCACCCCGTCCGGAGCCACCTGCCGCGATGTGCCCGCCACAAAGCCGGTCAACCCGGCGCGCGCCGAGTTGCTCAGGCCCAAAACCGGGATCGGTGCTTTTACCGACTGGCTGGTGATGTTCACCACCCGGCCCCAGCCCTGCTTTTGCATATGCGGCACCAAAGCCTGCATCAGCGCAATCGGCGCAAGCATATTGGCGTCCAGCGCTGCAATGAAGTCCTCGCGCGACCAATCCGTCCATGTGCCGGGGGGCGGCCCGCCCGCATTGGTCACAAGAATGTCCACATCTCCGGCCGCCGCGAGCAGTTTGGCGCGGCCCTCCTCGGTGGTCACATCCGCCGCCACAGCGACAACCTCGACACCGTATTTCCCGGCAATATCCGCCGCCACGGCCTCAAGCGTCTCTGCGCCGCGTGCGTTCATCACAAGGGTCACCCCTGCCTCTGCCAGCGCCTCGGCACATCCGCGCCCCAAGCCCTTTGAGGAGGCACAGACAAGCGCCTTCTTTCCTGCGATTCCCAGATCCATATCCGTCTCCCTTTTGTTGCGCGCCACAAAACCCCAAATCCGCCGCTTTGACCAGAGCAAGACCGCAGTCTCGCCGCGCTTTCGCCCCAATCTTACGATAGCTCTGACGCAAAGAAACGGCCCAAGAAGACCCATCTCATGAGTGAAACCGCCCACGCCTTACAAGTTTACCCCGCCCCCATGCTGCCGGTCTCACAGGGGGCCAACCTGGGCGACGACCTCAGCTTTGCCAGCGACCTGGTGCTGGATGACAGCTACCAGCTCAGCCCCCGGGCCCGCCCGATGCGCCTGAGCCTGCATGCGCTGGAAAACGGCCATTTCCAGATCGCGGCGGACAGTGCCACCGGGGTCAAGGGGGCCACCGTCGTGCTCGACAGCTGCCTCACCCTCATGACCTCCAAAAGCGAGGCCATCGAAATGCTGGTTCTGGTGGAAGTCGACCCGCAGGGGCATGTGGCCCAAATCTATGCCATGCCACTGGCCCCGCTGGAACCCAAAGAAGACTACCGCCTTGTGGGAATCGACACCGAGAACGCGCCGCTGCGCTTTGCCCAGCTGGCCTGCGTCTCCTTCACCCGCGGCACAAGGCTCACCCTCGCCACAGGCGAGCAACGCGCCGTCGAAGAGCTCGCCATCGGCGACAAACTTCTCACCCGCGATGACGGGGCCCAACCGGTCCGCTGGATCGGCCATCTCACCGTGCGTGCCAGCGGCGACTTCGCACCGGTGCTCATCAAACAGGCCACCCTGCACAACGCGCGCGATCTGCTTGTCTCCCCCGAGCACCGCCTCTTTGTCTACCAACGCGAAGACAGGCTGGGCGCGGGGCGTGCCGAAGTGCTGCTCAAGGCGCGCCACCTCGTCAACGGCAGAAGCGTGGTTTTGCAAAAGGGGGGCTTTGTTGACTATTACCAGATCTTGTTTGATGCCCACCAGATTGTCTTCGCCGAAGGTATCGCCGCCGAAACCCTGCGCATAGACCCCCGCACCCGCTGCGCGCTGCCCCCAAAGGTTGCGCGCACCATCGGCAACACCCACACAGGCCACGCCAGCCGGGTGCAAGGGGCCTATGAGGTCAGCCAAAGCCTGCTCAACCGCCCCGATGCGGCAGAGCTTCTGTTGCGAGCCTCGCGCGGCGCCTGACAGCTCAGGCCCCGCCTCAGCCGCTGTTTGGGCTGCTCTCATCGCTCGGGGCTGCGCCGCCAAGCGGCTCCTCAAGCCCAAGGGCTGCGCGCCGCGCGGCCGAGCGTGCCCGCTGCGCCGCGATCCGCTCGTCCATATAGGCCTGAAAACGGGGCAGATGGTCTTCACTGTCCCAATGCGACCTGATCTTGCCCGCCGCAAGCCCCAGCCAGTAGATCCGCAAAATCTGGTTAATGCGCGCGCCATAGCCTGGCCCAAGCTTTCGAAACCAACGCACCATATCCGCATCCAGCCGCACCGTCACACGGGTCTTCGCCCGAGAGATCGGCGCCCCCGAGTCCAGCCCCTGCCAGTCGTCCGGCAAGGCATGGTCGATCCAGCTCTCCTTGAGCGCCTCCTGAAGGGCCTTGAGTTCGATTGTCAGGTCGCGGTTGGCCGCGTCTCTCTGGCTTTGTGTCATCTTGGGTCTCCACTTTGCTCTCCAAATTGTGACCCCACCCTGACAGCCGGATGTTAACCTTTCCAAAGCCCTGCGCGCGGTGTTTTGGGCGGTGCACGCTTTGTGCACGCCCTGTGCACGCTTTTCACCCCCCCCGACTCACGGCTTTTCTTGCCAAAGGCGCATTCGTTACCTATACGCGCGCTCATGGCTACAGACCTTTCAAATCGCCCCGCACTCCCGCCTGAAATTGCCCGCCGCCGGACCTTTGCGATCATCTCGCACCCCGACGCTGGCAAGACCACGCTGACGGAGAAATTCCTTCTCTATGGCGGCGCCATCCAGATGGCCGGACAGGTGCGCGCCAAGGGCGAAGCCCGCCGCACCCGCTCAGACTTCATGCAGATGGAAAAGGATCGGGGCATCTCTGTTTCGGCCTCGGCTATGTCGTTTGATTTCAATGACTTGCGCTTCAATCTTGTAGACACACCGGGGCACTCGGACTTCTCCGAAGACACCTACCGCACGCTCACAGCCGTGGACGCCGCCGTGATGGTGATTGACGGGGCCAAAGGCGTGGAAAGCCAGACCCAGAAGCTCTTTGAAGTCTGCCGCCTGCGCGATCTGCCGATCCTGACCTTCTGTAACAAGATGGACCGCGAGAGCCGCGACACCTTTGAGATCATTGACGAAATTCAGGAAATGCTGGCCATTGACGTGACCCCGGCAAGCTGGCCCATCGGCGTCGGCTCCGAGTTCATGGGCTGTTATGATCTGATCAACGACCGCCTCGAACTGATGGACCGCGCCGACCGCAACAAAGTCGCAGAATCCATCAAGATCAAAGGCTTGGACGACCCGCTTCTGGCCCAGCACCTGCCCGCGCACCTGCTTGAAAAGCTGCTCGAAGAGGTCGAAATGGCCCGCGAGCTCTTGCCGGAGCTTGTGCCGCAATCCGTCCTTGAAGGCCATATGACCCCAATCTGGTTCGGCTCTGCCATCAACAGTTTCGGGGTGCAGGAGCTCATGCATGGCATCGGCCAGTATGGCCCTGAGCCGCAGATCCAGAACGCCGAGCCGCGCAAGATTTCTCCTGAAGAAACAAAGGTTTCCGGCTTTGTCTTCAAAGTCCAAGCCAATATGGACCCAAAGCACCGCGACCGCGTGGCCTTCGTGCGCATGGCCTCGGGCCACTTCAAACGCGGCATGAAACTCACCCATGTGCGCAGCAAGAAGCCCATGGCGATTTCCAATCCGGTGCTTTTTCTTGCCTCTGACCGTGAGCTGGCCGAAGAGGCTTGGGCCGGCGATATTATCGGCATCCCCAACCATGGCCAGCTGCGCATCGGCGATACGTTAACCGAAGGTGAACTTTTGCGTGTTACCAACATTCCATCCTTCGCGCCCGAGCTTCTGCAAGGCGTGCGCGCCATGGATCCTATGAAGTCAAAGCACCTTGAGAAGGCTTTGATGCAATTCGCCGAGGAGGGCGCGGCCAAGGTTTTCAAGCCGAACATCGGCTCGGGCTACATCGTCGGCGTGGTCGGCGCGCTCCAGTTTGAGGTGCTCGCCAGCCGGATCGAACTGGAATACGGCCTGCCCGTGCGCTTTGAAAGCTCGCAATTCACCTCGGCACGCTGGGTCAACGGTGCACGGCAAGATGTTGAAAAGTTTGTAAATTTGAACAAACAACACAGTGCAATCGACCATGATGGCGACACCGTCTATCTCACCCGTCTCAAATGGGACATCGACCGCGTCGAGCGCGATCACCCCGAGATCAAGCTCACCGCGACAAAGGAAATGATGGTCTAGCGTCTCACCGCGTGGCAGTGTTTTTTTTATGAGTTCCCAACCCCTCACCTATGCCGGCGGCGCAGAAGAGTTGATCGCCCGATACAACAAGCGGCGCACCCCTTTTGAAGGGGCTGACGCGTGTTTTGATCCCTCCCCCGATCTGGTGGCCCTCGCGCGCCAGACAGTGCCCGAAAGCGCCACGGATCCTACCGGCGCAAAAGGCTCCTGGGCCCTGAAATGCAGCATGATCGCGCCCGAGTTTGTCGGCCGCTCCGCGCTTGCCTTTCTCGCCGCGCAGCTCATCGCCCAGCTGCGCCGCAACAGCCCGCCTCAAGGTGGCGCCGCGCTCTTCCGCAGGCTTTGGGCCGAAGCGCCCGAGCACCTTCTCTCCCAGCTCGATCTGCGCTGGCAAGTCTCGTCGGCCATGACCTTTGCCGATCACGGCGCACCCGGCCCCGAGCAGGCCCTTGGAGCGTCCCTCAAAATGCTCTTCGGCCTCATCAAGCTTTACGAATTCGAGCGCCTTTTCAGCGGCCTTGCGCCAAGCGTGCCGCACCGCTTCGGCCAGCGCAGCTCTGCGGCCATGCCCCTTCAAATGGACCCTTATTCGCTCAACAACGGCGGCCTTGACAGCGCCCTGCTTGCTCCGCTTTACCAACAGGCCGAGGAGGCCCCCGTGCTGCGCCCGCTCGCCCTGAGCCTGCTGGGCGCGCTCAACGCCGAAGATGGCACCGTCTTCCGCCGGCTCTCCATCATGAAAGCGCGCCGCGCAAAGGCCCGCCACGAAAAGGAAAAACCCTGATGTCATGGGGCATTGTCTGCACAGTCAAAGCGCCGCTTGAGGCCATAGAGCGCTTTGCCGCCTATCACCTCGAATTGGGTGCCAAACGGATACTGCTCTATCTGGACGACGACAATCCCCAGGCCTATGAAAGCCTCAGGCACCACCCCGCGCTCAGGGTTTTTCAAACCCACGCAGAGCATTGGCGCAGCCAGACCCGTCCGTCCAAACATCAAACCCGCCAGGCCGCCAATGCCCGCCACGCCTACCGGCGCCATGCCGGTGGGCTGAGCTGGCTGGCCCACATTGATGTGGATGAGTTTCTCATGCCCCTGCACACCCCGCTCTCGCGCCAGCTCGCCGCGCTTCCAGAGGCGTGCTGGGCGGCACGGGTGCGCCCCGTCGAGGCGCTGTGGCACCCGCACGAACACTATTTCAAAGCCATGACAAACGCGCGCAAACAACGCCAGCAGGAGACAGAAGAAATCTATCCAACCTTTGGCGCGCATCTCAATGGCGGCTTTCTCAGCCATGTGGCCGGCAAGCTGTTCGTGCGCACCGGCGCGCTCAAAGCGGGGGCTGAAAAAGTTGATTATCGCATCCACAATGTCTTCATCGACGGTGCCGAAAACCCCGGCCAACACGAGCTGAGCGGCACCGAGCTGTGCCACCTTCATGCTACCAGCTTTGAACACTGGATGGCCCATTACCGCTATCGGCTCGCCCACGGTGTTTACCGCGCCGAGCTCAAACCCAACCGCCCCCACGCAGAGGGCGGGCTAACCTTAAACGAATTGTTAAACACTCTGGAGCAAAGTGACGGCATCGACGGATTGAAAGCATTTTACGAAGAGGTTTGCGCCGCAACACCCGCTCTTTTGCACCGCCTTGAAGCGCACGGCCTGTTGCGACACTATGATTTGGCGCTTGAGAGCGCCCGCCAGAAGCACTTTCCAACGGCCTGAGCCGGCTGGCGCAATGGCGCACAAGGCCGCGCACCGTCTCTATTTGGCCGCAGCACAGCCGGCACATGAGGCCAGATCCGCCCCTTCATTGACGTGGCGGCCCCTTTTGAGTAAAGAGCACAGGCGGGGTTGATAAAGCGCTAGGCTGGGCCACACGGGCCTGACCCCTGAAAGATGCTACGGGCCCAGATGTGTCCGTAAACAACGGATACACATGACAAAATTCTCTGATCTGAATCTTGACCCAAAGGTTCTCAAAGCTGTGGCCGATTCTGGCTATGAAACGCCCACCCCCATTCAGGCCGGCGCAATTCCACCCGCGCTTGAGGGCCGCGACGTTTTGGGTATCGCGCAGACAGGCACAGGCAAGACCGCCTCCTTTACGCTGCCGATGATATCGCTTCTGGCCCGTGGCCGCGCGCGCGCGCGGATGCCGCGCAGCCTCGTCCTTTGCCCCACACGCGAGTTGGCCGCACAGGTTGCCGAAAATTTTGACGCCTACGCCAAATATGTGAAGCTCACAAAAGCCCTGCTCATCGGCGGTGTCAGCTTCAAAGAACAAGAAGCCGTCATCAACCGCGGTGCCGATGTCCTCATCGCCACCCCCGGCCGCCTGCTCGATCATTTCGAGCGCGGCAAGCTGTTGCTCACCGGTGTTCAGATCATGGTGGTGGACGAAGCCGACCGGATGCTCGACATGGGCTTTATCCCTGATATTGAACGGATTTTCAGCCTCACGCCTTTCACCCGCCAGACACTTTTCTTCTCCGCCACAATGGCACCCGAGATCGAGCGGATCACCAACACCTTCCTCTCCGCTCCCGAGCGGATCGAAGTGGCACGCCAGGCGACAACCTCTGAAAACATCACCCAATCGGTGGTGATGTTCAAAGCCTCGCGCAAAGACCGTGAGGGCAGCGAAAAACGCAAGTTGCTGCGCACGCTCATCGAAGGGGAAGGCGAGGCCTGCAAGAACGCCATTATCTTCTGCAACCGCAAAATGGATGTGGATACGGTCGCCAAATCCATGAAGAAATACGGCCTCGACGCCGCCGCCATTCATGGGGATCTCGAACAATCCCAGCGAATGAAAACACTGGCCGGTTTCCGCGATGGCTCCCTGCGCTTCCTCGTTGCTTCTGATGTTGCGGCGCGTGGCCTTGATATTCCCGACGTCAGCCATGTCTTTAACTACGATGTGCCCAGCCACGCCGAAGATTATGTGCACCGCATCGGCCGCACAGGCCGCGCGGGCAAAAAAGGCACGGCCATCATGATCTGTAGCGTGCGCGACACGCGCAACCTCGATGACATCGAAGCGCTGGTCAAAACCACTATTCCGCGCAGTGCTGAGTCCGTGAGCGACGCCGAGGTTCAAGAGGCGGCCCCATCCGAGACCACCGAGAAGCCCAAAAGAACCCGCAAGCCGCGCGCCTCAAAGCCCAAGCCGGATGAATCCACGCCTCAGGCAGAGCTGCAAACAGACGCGCCCCAGGATGCCACACCGCCCCCCGCCAAGCCCCGCTCAGAGCCCCATCAGCCTACCAACACAGCCGATGCCAAGCCAGAGCGCAGCCGCGCCTCTGGGCGCAACACCGGCCAAAAGCAGGTGGGGATGGGCGAGCATATGCCAACCTTCATCGCCAAGAGCTTTGAAGAGCGCATGGAAGGCTAGTCAATCAGCGCATCTGCCCTTTGCCCTGCCCGTTCATGATGAATGGGCAGCGTGCGCCCATAGAGTTGTTGCGTGCGTTCGGGCGCGCCGACCATATTGGGCTCTTGGACATAAGAAAAGATGGCCACATAGCGTCGCCGTTTCCCCTTTAACGGTGCCACCCGGTGCAGCGAGTAACGCCCACGAAACAATTGCAAGTCACCGGGCTCCAGCTCCAGAACCTTGACCTTGTCTGAACGGCCTTGCAGCACCCGCGCCACCTCATCAAAGTTCTCACTCTCTGCGCGGATCGCCGGGGCATATTCAAAAGCGCCCCCCGCCTCGGCATTCTGGATCGCCAGCGTAACGGTGAAGTTGTTGGTGTCAAAATGCCAGGGGAAGCCCTCGCCCTCCTCGGCCATGTTCACGATCACATCCGCCAGCGGGTCGGCGTAGCGAAAGAAGTTCTCTTCTTGCAGACACTCTTGGATAAACCCGTCAAAGCCTTCAAAATCGTGGATTTGGCGCAACGCCCCCTCGGCGGTAAAATTATCTGCCGGGATAAACGCATTGGAGCGGTCAAAAAACTGCCGCTTTGGGTGCGTGTCGGGCAGGCTCGGGTCATCTTGGGTGAAGTAAGCATTGGTGCGGTTGAAGGAGCGGTGGCCTTGTGCGGCCATACTGTCCGCCTCCTGCGTCAGCGCCGAAACCCCCAGAGGGGTCAAAAACCCTTTGAGCACCGCACAGCCGTCAGTGGCAAGATCGGCCCGCACCCGCGCCAGCAAAGCCTCGCGCTTAACACTCTCCGTGCCAATCGGGTAGTCTTCCAAGTTGATGTAGTCGTGTGCTGACATGAGCCGCCCTCCCTATTTTCTTCAGGAGAGCGGCTCAAACTTGCTTGTTCTGTTGGCTTTTCGACAAAGCCGCGTCGCAATCAGGCCAAACGGCTGATAATCACGCTCACTTCAGGCTTCTTGCCTATTTCATCCAGCGCCGAGCGGCGCGCGATTTTGCGCAACTCCTGTTCAATCTTGGAGTCATCTACCAGCGTTTTATCGCTTGCACGTCCCAAGAACTGCGCGAGATCCTGCTCCAACACCTCGACAAGCGGAGCTTTGCTGCGCCCGGTTTCCGGGAGGCCCATGACTTCGCACCAGGGCTCTCCCAGCGGTTCGCCGTTTTCCTCCAAGATCACCGTGACAATCACATGTCCGTTGAGCGCCATCCGGATCCGGTCGCGCACAATACCGTCGAGTGCGCCAATCTGGGTCGATCCATCAAGATAGCGCCGTCCGGTTTCGATATATTCCACAACCTTCGGAGCGTTCCCGCTCAGCTCAATCATCATGCCGTTTACCGCCACAACACTGGCACGCCCCTTTTCCTCGGCCAGCCTTGCATGAGCGCGCAAATGCCGGTGCTCACCATGCATCGGAATCACCATCTGCGGGTTCATCAGCTCATGTGCTTTCTCAATGTCAGGCCGGTTGGCGTGGCCTGAAACATGGTAAAGCCCGTCGTTTTCATCAAAAATATCAACACCCATTTCAGAGAATTGGTTCATGATGGAGATCACGCCCCGTTCGTTGCCCGGAATCGTCTTGGAGGAGAACAAAAACAAATCCCCCTCCTTCATCTCGATCCCGTTGAACTTGCCGCGCGCCAGCTGTGCCGAGGCGGCCCGCCGCTCGCCCTGGCTGCCAGTCACGAGGAGCATCAGGCTTTCGCGCGGGATGCTGCGCGCATCTTCAGTCGACACCGTTGTGGGGAAGTCTTTGAGCACACCGGTTTCCACCGAGGCTTCCACCATCCGCCGCATGGCGCGGCCCATGAGGCAAATTGAGCGCCCCGCGCGGGCGCCAGCCTCGGCCAGCGTTTTCACCCGCGCCACATTGGATGCAAAGGTGGTCGCCACCACCATCTTCTCGGCCCCTTTGATGAGCGCCTCAAGGTTCTCGCCCAACTCGCTTTCCGAGCGCCCCGCATGAGGGCTGAAAACATTGGTGGAATCACAGACCATCGCCTTGATACCGCCTTTTGAAATCTCTTCCCAAAGCGCTTCATCAAACGCTTCGCCAACAATCGGGTTGTGATCAATCTTGAAATCCCCGGTGTGAAAAACCCGCCCACCGGGGCTCTCGATCAACAGAGACGAGCTTTCCGGGATCGAATGGGACACCGGCACAAAGCTCACAGAAAACGGGCCCGCCGCAACAGTCTCCGGATAGGGCGCAAGCGTTGTCACCGTCTCCGCACCAAAGCCATGTTCGGAAAGCTTGCGCCGGGCGATATTGGCCGTGAAGGCGCGCGCATAAACGGGCACATCCAACCCGCCAAAGAAATGTCCAATTGCCCCCACATGGTCTTCATGGGCATGGGTGATAAACACCGCCTCAAGCTGGTCGCGCCGCTCGGTGAGCCAGGCCAGATCGGGAAAGATCAGATCAACCCCGGGGCTTGTGTCCATATCGGGAAAGGTAACGCCCAGATCGACAAGAATAAGCCGTTCCTTATCTTTTGGGCCATACCCGTAGACGTAACAGTTCATTCCGATCTCGCCAGCCCCGCCGAGGGGCAGGTAGATTAGTCGCTCAGTGCTCATATGTTTCCCTGCTTCTTGTTATAGTCATGAATCACACGAAGCCCATGCATCGTGAGGTCGTCTTCCACTGTATCAAACAGCTCTTCTCCTTGGGCAAAAAGCGGGGCAAGCCCGCCTGTCCCGATCACTTTCATCGGCCCGCCAAACTCGGCGCGCACACGCCGGGTCAGCTCTTTGATCAGCCCGACATAGCCCCAAAAAATCCCAGACTGGATACACGCCACCGTATTCGTTCCAATGACCTTCTCAGGCTGGGTTATATCCACATGCGGCAAGGCCGCGGCCCCTTGGTGTAGCGCTTCCAAGCTGAGATTAACACCCGGTGCAATCACCCCGCCCACATAAGCCCCATCTGTGGCCACAACATCAATATTCGTGGCCGTTCCAAAATCGATCACCATGGCGTTGCCACCGTGACGGTCAAAACAGCCTGCCGCATTGGCCAATCTGTCAGGACCAACCCCGGTGCCCGGATCAACCCGTGGGGGCACCGGCAAAAGACACTCTGGCTTGCCCACAACCAGTGGACGGCAATCAAAGAAGCGGTCCGCAAAAACCCGCAGATTCCAGACAACCCGTGGCACTGTCGAGCTGATCACCACATCGGTGATGTCCGGCTTGATCCGGTAATGGCTGATCAGGGTTGTGAACCAGGTGAAATAGGCGTCCGCTGTCCGGGAATGGTGGGTTGAGGTGCGCAAGGTGCACAGCCATTTCTCGCCATCCCAAATGGAAAAAACGGTGTTTGTGTTGCCACAATCAATTGCCAGTAGCATGGCCTACTCCTTCAGAAAAAGACATCTGCCGCAGGGATGCTCTGACGCCCCGCAGCGCTGGTTACTACCAAATGTCCCTGCGCGTCCACCGTTTCAAAAGTGCCCAGCATCTCTTCGCGCATCGTGCGCACACGGATCACTTCGCCAAGTTTGGCGGCCCGCGCCAGCCACGCCTCACGCACCGGCCCAAAGCCATAGGTGCAAAAGCGCTGCTCCCAAAGCGCAAAAGCCTGCGCAAGCGCCAGCAGGAACTCTTGCGAAGTAATCTCAATCCCCAGTTCCCCAAGCAGCGAGACCGGGCGCAGAGCCCCCGTTTCCACGTCGGCCTGCGCCGGCGCTTGAGCGAGGTTCACACCAATCCCGATCACCAGCGCCTCACCTGCCGTTTCCAGCAAAATGCCCGCCATTTTTCCACCGTTGAGCAAGACATCATTGGGCCACTTCAAGGCAAGTTGCGCCGAGCCGGTGAGCGCCGTGATCGCATCATAAAGCGCCAGAGAGGCCACAAAAGAGCGCAACCCCATTGCGCTGGCGGGGCCTGGGCGTGGCAGGATAACACTGGCGCTAAAATTATCGCGCGCCATTGCCCAAACACGCCCGCGCCGTCCGCGCGCTGCCGTCTGGTGTTTGGCCCATACCCAGGTTGGCCCAGCCACCTGCGGCAAAAGCCGCGCGGCTTCTGCCATAGTGCTGTCAACCTCTTGCAGGCTGTGCAACCCAAAACCGGTGGGCCAGGCGCTGGCCTCTATCATGCTCAGTTTACAAGTGCAGCCGCCGCTGTGGCCGCCGCGCTATCAACCCCAAAGAGGCCGGCCAAACCAACAACCATGATCAGCGCCGCCCCCATCAACATGGTCCACAGAACCGGCGAGGTATTTTCATCCAGAGCCCCCTGTGTCTCTTCACCAAAATACATGAAGTAGACAATTCTCAGGTAATAGTAAGCCCCGATCGCAGACGCAACGGCGCTGGCCGTCACAAGCCAAAACAGCCCCGCATCGACACCGGCTTGCCAAACACCCAGCTTTGCAAAAAAGCCAAGCATCGGCGGCACGCCCGCCAAGCTAAAGAGCAGGACCAGAAGCGCCAAGGCTTTGCCGGGCTCAACCTTGGCATACATCCGCAACGCATTGATGTCCGTCACGGGAACGCCATCGCGCTCCATGCTCAGAACAAAAGCAAAGGTGCCAATATTCATGGTCACATAAATCGCCATGTAAGTGAGCATCGCCTCGATGCCAAGCGCAGTGCCCGCCGCCAGCCCGATCATGGCATACCCCATATGGGCAATCGAGGAATAGGCCATCAGGCGTTTGATGTTGGTCTGGCCAATCGCGGCAATCGCGCCAAGAAACATCGACAAAACCGACAACAGCACGAGCACCTGGCTCCAATCCGATGAAACGCCGCCAAAGGCGTCATGCAAAACGCGCGCAAACAAGGCCATGGCAGCCACTTTTGGCGCCGTTGCAAAAAAGGCAGTCACAGGCGTGGGTGAGCCTTCATAAACATCCGGTGTCCACATGTGAAACGGCACAGCGCTGATCTTGAAAGCCAGCCCGGCCATCACGAAAACAAGGCCGAACAACAGCCCGACAGGGGCCAACCCGTCGCCCGCAGCCGCCACAATCCCCGAGAAGAGCGTGGTGCCGGCATAGCCATAAACCAGCGAAGCCCCATAGAGCAGCAAGCCCGACGAGAGCGCGCCCAGCACAAAATATTTCAAGCCCGCTTCTGTTGAGCGCAGGCTGTCACGGCGCATGGCCGCGATCACATAAAGCGCAAGCGATTGCAGCTCCAGCCCCATGTAAAGCGCCATCAGATCTCCCGCTGAAACCATGAACATCATCCCGACAACGCTCAGAGCCACCAGCAGGGGATACTCAAATTTCATCATCTTGTGGCGCTCAAGATACCCCATGCCCATCACAAGCACCGCAGCCGCAGAGAGCAAGATTGTCACCTTCGCAAAGCGGGCAAAAGCGTCCTCAACGAACATTCCGCCAAAGGCGCTGCTTGTGCCCTGCCCCCCAAGACCTATCCAAAGGGCCACAACAAGAAACAGCCCCGCCGTGCCATATGTCAGCGGCCCTGCAAGCCTGTCCTTCTGCGTGTAAACCGCGGCCAAGAGGGCCAGCATCGCATAGACGGAAATAACAATTTCCGGCAGGATTGTATTCAGATCAGCCTGCATAACTCTCTCCGTTAGTGCGATTGGGCCAGCGCAGCGGCGGCCGTGCCTGCATCAAGCAAGGCGGTGTGATAGTTGGATACCAGCGCTTCAACAGAAGGGCTGATGATATCGGTGACAAGGCTCGGGTAGACACCCAAGAGCAACGTCATCACAACAAGCGGTGCAAAAATCGCCTTCTCGCGCGTTGTCATATCGCTGATCGTCTTGAGGCTTTCCTTGATCAAGTCGCCAAAGACAACCCGACGATAGAGCCAGAGCGCATACCCCGCCGAGAGGATCACACCAAGTGCCGCAACCGCTGCAACCCAGGTGTTCACTTTGAAAATCCCCATCAGCGTGAGAAATTCGCCCACAAAGCCAGAGGTTCCGGGCAAGCCGACATTGGCCATCGTGAAGAACATGAAGATCAGCGCATAGGCCGGCATCCGGTTCACGAGGCCGCCATAAGCGTCAATCTCGCGGGTGTGCATCCGGTCATAAATGACCCCAACACACAAGAAGAGCGCCCCCGAGATAAAGCCGTGGCTGATCATCTGGAAGATCGCCCCGTCAACCCCCTGTTGGTTCACAGCAAAGATGCCCATGGTGACAAAGCCCATATGCGCCACCGATGAGTAAGCAATCAGCTTTTTCATATCTTCTTGAACAAGCGCCACAAGCGAGGTGTAGACAATCGCAATCGCACTCATCCAAAGCACCAAAGGCGCAATGACGTCTGAGCCGACAGGGAACATCGGCAGGCTGAAGCGCAGGAAGCCGTAGCCCCCCATCTTCAACAGGATCGCCGCCAGAACGACAGAGCCAGCTGTTGGCGCCTGAACGTGCGCGTCCGGCAGCCAGGTGTGCACCGGCCACATCGGCATTTTGACAGCAAAGCTGGCAAAGAAGGCGAGGAACAACAGCGTTTGCAAGCCACCAACAATCTGCACACCGAGGATGGAAAACCCGTCAAAGGCAAAGCTGTGGCGCATCAAAGTGGGAATGTCGGTCGTGCCGGCATCGGCAAACATCGCCACCATGGCAACCAGCATGAGGACGGAGCCAAGAAAAGTATAGAGGAAGAACTTGAAGCTCGCATAGATCCGCTCCTTGCCGCCCCAGATCCCGATGATCAGGAACATCGGAATGAGACCGGCCTCAAAGAAGACATAGAACAGCACGAGATCCAGCGCCATGAACACGCCAAGCATGAGCGTTTCCAGCACCAGGAAGGCAATCATATATTCCTTAACCCGCGTCTTCACATCCCAGCTGGCGGCAATTGTGAGCGGCATCATGAAGGTGGTGAGCATGACAAACAAAACGCTGATCCCGTCAACGCCCAGCTTATAGGTCAGGCCCATCAGCCATGCACGCTCTTCCACCATCTGAAACCCGGTGTTGGAAGGGTCAAACTCTGCCAGAATAAACAGTGAAACGAGAAATGTAATGCTGGTGGCTATCAGCGCAACCCATTTGGCATTGCGCGCAGACGCGGCATCATCACCGCGCAAGAACAGCGCCAAAATCAGCGCCGCGAGCGCAGGAATGAAAGTGACAATGGAAAGAAGATTGTCCATTACCGTGTGCCCCCCGTAAAGGCCATCCACATGACGAGGACGATAACCCCGATGACCATGGCGAATGCGTAAGTGAAAATGTAACCCGACTGGGCGCGCCCGGACAGGCGGGTGAAGAAGGGAATGATCCCCATGGCCACACCGTTGATCGTCCCGTCAATCACGCGGCCATCGCCCTTCTTCCAAAGGAAGCGGCCAAGCGCCTTGGCCGGGTTGACAAAGAGAAAGTCATATATCTCGTCAAAATACCATTTGTTGAGCAAAAACAGGTAAAGCGGGCGCTGGCTTGTCGCCAGTTTCGCCGGCAGACCCGGGCTCCAGATATAAAACCAAAGCGCCGTGAGAAGCCCGATCACCATCGCCACAAAGGGCGAGAGCTTGACCCAAGTGGGCACATAATGCGCCTCATGCAGCAGCGTATTCTGCGGCGCAATATAGATCGCCGCTTCACCCGGCTTGCTCTCCATAACGTAGTGCAGCTCTGAAGCCTTGGGGCTGCGCTCTTTCACGGCCTCCACAAGCTCGGCCGTCGGCGCGCCGTATTTGCCACCGAAGAACTTGACCACCTCGTTGGTCTTGCCAAAAAAGCTGCCATACCAGATCGCCCCGGCAAAGATCGCTCCAAGCCCGAGCACCCCGAGCGGGATAAGCATGACCGCAGGGCTTTCATGCGCGTGCTCGTGGGTGTGCTTGTCGCCCCGCGGCTTGCCCCAGAAGGTCATGAACATCAGGCGCCAGCTGTAAAAGCTCGTAAAGAGCGCCGCAATCACAAGCATCCAATAGGCATAGCCGCCAGCTGTGCCGGCATAGGCACTTTCAATCACCGCATCTTTGGAGGCAAAGCCCGCAAACCCGATCCAGCCGGTAAGCGGAATACCCACACCGGTGATGGCAAGCGTGCCAACCAGCATGGCCCAAAACGTGTAGGGCAGTTTCTTGCGCAGGCCACCGTAGTTGCGCATGTCCTGCTCGTGGTGCATCCCGTGTATGACCGACCCTGCGCCAAGGAAGAGCATCGCCTTGAAAAAGGCATGTGTGAACAAGTGAAACATCGCAACCGAGTAGACCCCCACGCCGGCAGCGACGAACATATAGCCCAGCTGCGAACAGGTTGAATACGCAATCACGCGTTTGATGTCGTTTTGAACAAGGCCGACAGTGGCCGCAAAGAAGGCCGTTGAGGCCCCAAGGAAGACGATAAACGCCTTGGCCTCGGGCGCAAATTCAAACAACGGCGACATACGACAAACCAAAAAGACACCGGCTGTCACCATGGTCGCGGCGTGAATGAGCGCCGAAACAGGGGTCGGGCCTTCCATGGCGTCCGGCAACCAGGTGTGCAGGAACAGCTGGGCAGACTTGCCCATCGCCCCCACAAACAACAGGAAGGCCAATAGATTTGCGGCGTTCCACTCGGTCCAAAGGAAGCTCAGCTGCGTGTCCGCCAGCGTGGGGGCCGCGGCGAACACATCATCCAGGTTCACGCTGCCCACCAGGTAGAACAGACCGAAAATCCCGAGCGCAAAGCCAAAGTCGCCCACACGGTTGACAACGAAAGCCTTGATCGCCGCCGCGTTGGCGCTTGGTTTGCGATAGTAAAACCCGATCAGCAAATAAGAGGCGACACCAACGCCCTCCCAACCAAAGAACATCTGGATCAGGTTGTCAGCTGTCACAAGCATCAACATGGAGAAGGTGAAGAACGAAAGATAAGCAAAGAAGCGCGGGCGATAGCTCTCGCCGTCTTTCCAGTTCTCGTCATGGGCCATGTAACCCATAGAATACAGATGCACGAGCGCTGACACCGAATTGATCACGATCAGCATAATCGCTGTCAAACGGTCAAGGCGGATGGCCCAGCTTGTATCAAGCGTGCCCGACTGTATCCAGGTCAAGAGCTCAATTTGCCGCGTGACACCGTCAAACTGTAGAAACACCACCCAGCTGAGCGCTGCGGCCAGAAACAACAGACCCGTCGTCAGCCATTGTGCTGTCTTGTCGCCAAGGGCCCTGTGGCCAAATCCGGCAATGAGCGCACCAACCAGCGGGGCAAAGAGAATAATCTGTTCCATGAAGCTTATCCCTTCATCACGTTGGCGTCTTCGACGTCAATCGTGCCACGGTTGCGGAAGAAGACCACAAGGATCGCAAGGCCAATCGCGGCTTCAGCGGCCGCCACCGTCAGAATAAACAGGGTAAACACCTGCCCGGCCATATCGCCCATGTAGGACGAAAAGGCGACAAAATTGATATTCACTGACAGAAGGATGAGCTCGATCGACATCAGCAAAATGATGATGTTCTTCCTGTTCAGGAAAAGCCCGAATATGCCGATGACAAACAGCACTGCTGCCACCGTCAGATAATGTTCAAGTCCGATCATGTCGTCCCTCGGTTCTTTATTGTTCTCGCGGCAACGGGCTTAAAGCCCCTGCCCCGGTTTTACGTCTTTCAGTTCCATCGCGTCTTTCGGATCGCGCCACATCTGCTCCAGCACGTTCTGGCGTTTCACCCCGTCACGGTGGCGCAGCGTCAGCACAATCGCCCCGATCATCGCCACCAGCAGGATCAACCCCGCTAGCTGGAAGATCAGGAAATACTGGTCATAAAGAATAAGCCCCAAAGCGGCTGTGTTTTGCGTGTTCTCAGGCGTCACCGCCACGCGCGCCGCCGCAGCGCCATCGGCCATTTGCCAATCGCCATAGGCCAGCCCAAGCGACATCAACATGACAATACCAATGGCCAGTGCCACTGGCATATATTGCGCCATACCGGCTTTGAGCTCGGCAAAATCCACATCCAGCATCATCACGACAAACAGGAAGAGAACCGCCACCGCACCGACATAAACGATCATCAGCAGCATTGCGATAAACTCGGCCCCCAACAGAACAAACAGCCCAGCGGCGCTCATGAAAGCCAAGATCAACCACAGCACGGAATGCACGGGGTTGCGGCTCAGCACCGTAAAAAAGCCGCCCGCCAAGACGCCGACCGCGAACAGGTAGAAGGCCAGTGTAACAACGCTCATGTCTCATCATCCTTGCTTTGTTCCATCACATCCCTGGCGATTTCCATCGCCCGTGTCATGGCAGGAATGCCCGCAAACATTGCCATCATGGCAATTGTCTCGGCTATTTCTTCGTCCGTGGCCCCCGCTTCGCCAAGGTGGCGCACCGTCAACCTGATTTGCGCTTCGCCCTGCGCGCCCTGCATGGTCAGCCCAGCAAGCGTGAGCAAAAGACGCGTCTTCGCGTCCAGCCCCTTTTCGTTCAACCCTTTGCCAAACGTGGCTTCCATCATCTCTTTGGACATGGTCGGCCAGAGCGCTTCCATCCCTTTGGGTGAAAACGTCTCAAGCGCGGGCGCCATGGCTTTGGCCATGTCGCTCGCTTGTTCCATCATCATTTCAAAGGGTGTTTTTGTCATCGGTAGGGCGCGTCCAGCTCGAGGTTGCGGGCGATTTCGGCTTCCCAGCGGTCGCCGTTGTCCAGAAGTTTGTCTTTGTTGTAAAACAGCTCTTCGCGGGTCTCCGTCGCATATTCAAAATTTGGACCCTCAACAATCGCATCCACCGGGCATGCCTCCTGGCAAAAGCCACAATAGATGCATTTTGTCATGTCGATGTCATAGCGTGTGGTGCGGCGGCTGCCATCGTCGCGCGGCTCCGCATCAATGGTGATCGCCTGCGCAGGGCAGATCGCCTCACAAAGCTTGCAGGCAATGCAGCGTTCTTCCCCGTTGGGGTAGCGGCGCAGGGCATGTTCACCGCGAAAACGCGGGCTCAGCGGCCCCTTTTCATGTGGGTAATTCAACGTCGCTTTTGGTGCGAAGAAATACTTCAGCCCAAGCCGGAACCCCTCGACAAAATCAGAGAGGAAAAAGTAACCAACCGCGCGTTTATAGTCGATATTCGCCATATTATCCTCCTACGCTCCAGCGCGCGAACGTGCCCCAGAACCAGTCAAATTTCGCTGCAAAGGCCACGAAAACGACCCAGATCAAACTCATCGGCAAGAACACTTTCCAGCCAATCCGCATCAGCTGGTCATAGCGATACCGTGGCGTGATTGCCTTCACCATCGCGAAGATGAAGAAGACAAGGAACATCTTGCCAAACATCCACATAATGCCGTCTGGCAGGCCGGGGATGGGCGACAACCAGCCGCCAAAGAAGAAGAGCGACACCAGCGCGCACATCAGAACGATGGCCACATATTCGCCAATCATGAACAGCAAGAACGGCGTTGAGGAATATTCTACCTGATAGCCCGCCACCAGCTCTGACTCGGCCTCAGGCAAGTCAAAAGGAGGCCGGTTTGTCTCGGCCATGGCCGAAATCAAAAACAGGAAGAGCATCGGGAAATGCGGGATCCAGAACCAGCTGAAAAGCCCATAGTCGCCATCCTGCGCATGAACGATTTCACCAAGGTTCAGCGAGCCTGCCGAAATGATGATGCCGATGATGATCAGACCCAACGAAACCTCATAAGAGATCATCTGCGCCGCAGACCTCAGCGAGCCTAGGAACGGATATTTGGAGTTTGACGCCCAACCGCCCATGATCACGCCGTAAACCTCAAGCGAGGAGAAGGCAAAAATGTAAAGCACCGCCACGTTGATATTGGCCAATACCCACCCGTCATTGAACGGGATCACCGCCCAGGCCGCCATGGCGAGCACAAAACTGACCAGCGGAGCCAAAAAGAATACAAACTTGTCCGCGCCGGCAGGCACAACAATCTCTTTCACCGCATATTTGATGAAGTCCGCAAAGCTCTGAAACAGCCCGAAAACCCCGACCACATTGGGGCCGCGCCGCATCTGCACAGCAGCCCAGACCTTGCGGTCAAAATAGAGCAAAAACGCCAGTGCGACGAGCAGCGGCACGATAATCAGCAAGCATTGACCTACGATAAGCAGGAAAATCCCCAGATTCGTGTTGGTAAAGAATTCAGCCATCAGCCCCTCACACCATCGGTATTTTGTCTTCTATACAGTTCTGAACGACGATTTCTGCATCAATCGTTTTCAAACCGCGTGGCAGCGCAGCCGAGATGGTATAAACCGCATCTCCGCGCCACTGGCCACCCTTAATCTCAACATTTGTGCGCAGATGGCGCGCAAATCCGTATCCGCGAATGAGCGAATACTGCGCCGCAGCACATTCTGCATAACGGCTCACGTCTTCAGGCAGGGCTGCCCCTGCCATGGCCACCTTAAACTGGACCAGATCTCCGTCCAGAAGCCGCGTTTCAATGCCCCCATAAGAAAGCGCCGGGCGCTCAGACGGCGTTTGCGCGGGCAAGTCCTCGCGCGCCGCCTCGGCACAGGCCGCCAGCATCGCAAGAGCGGCCGCAGACAAACTTATGCGCAACACAGCTTTCACTCGGCGGCCACTTTCTGCGCGTGGCGGCTCTTTGCTCCGGCACTCAACTCCGCCATCAGCTGGGAGGCGCGGGCAATCGGGTTGGTCAGGTAGAAATCCCCTATCGCCCCTCGGAACCCGGCCTTGCCAAGCTCACCCGCAGCTTCAAGCTGCCATGGGTTTTGAGGCACCTCGTCCAACTCGCCCAAATGCGCAACCTGCGCAATCAGCGCCTGACGAAGCTGTGCAAGGCTGTCCCAAGGCTGTGTCGCCCCAAGCTCGGCCGAAAGGGCGCGCAAGATCGCCCAGTTTTCCTTGGCTTCACCGGGCGCAAAGCCGGCGCGCAACGCAAGCTGCGGGCGGCCCTCGGTGTTTACAAAGAGCCCCTGCTCTTCTGTATAGGCTGCACCAGGCAAGATCACATCCGCGCGGTGCGCGCCACGGTCACCATGGCTGCCCTGGTAAATCACAAAGGCGCCCGCCGCGATATCCACCTCATCGGCACCAAGATTGTAAACCACATCAGCGGAGTCGGTGGCGGCCGTAAGCCCGCCCTCAGTCACCGCACCAACATCCAGCGCGCCCACCCGGCTCGCCGCCGTGTGCAACACCAAAAGCTTGGAGCCCGTCGTCTCGGCCAGCTTCATCGCCGCCGCCAGAACAGCAGCACCATCAGCCTCACGCAGGGCACCCTGGCCAACAATCACAAGGCTTTCAGCCTCCAGAGCCTCCTTGGATGCACCCTCCAATGCCTTGGCCAGTGCCGCCCGATCATCGCCCAGATGCGTATATTCATATGTCAGATCAACGGCTTGCCCAATGAGGCTCACATTGGCCCCACGCGCCCAAGCACGGCGAATGCGTGCATTCAACACCGGCGCTTCCTCGCGCGGGTTGGTGCCGATCAGCTGGATCATCTGCGCGCTGTCGATGTCTTCGATGCTGGCTGTGCCAACATAGCCCGAGCGGTTGCCCGCCGGCAGCTTTGCACCATCTGTGCGGCACTCCACATGGCCACCCTGCTCTTGCACCAGCTGTTTCAGCGCAAAGACAGCCTCAACAGGGGCCAGATCGCCGACAAGACCGGCAAGTTTGGATGCCCCTTTGATCTTCGCAGCAGCCAGGCTCAAAGCCTCGCTCCAGCTCGCCTTGCGCAGCTTGCCGTTCTCACGAATATAAGGCGAGTCAAGGCGTTGACGGCGCAAACCGTCCCAGACAAAACGGGTCTTGTCCGAGATCCATTCTTCATTCACGCCATCGTGATTGCGAGGCAATATCCGCATCACTTCACGGCCCTTGGTGTCTACCCGGATGTTGCTGCCAAGCGCATCCATCACATCAATGGTTTCGGTCTTGCGCAGCTCCCAGGGGCGCGCGGTGAAAGCATAGGGCTTGGAAACAAGCGCACCCACCGGGCACAGGTCAATGATGTTGCCCTGCAAGTTGCTGTCGAGTGTCTCGCCAAGATAGGCCGTGATCTCGCTGTCTTCTCCACGCCCGGTCTGGCCCATCTGGGTGATGCCCGCCACCTCGGTGGTGAAGCGCACACAGCGGGTGCAGGAAATGCAGCGCGTCATGTGGGTCTCGACAAGCGGACCAAGATCAAGATCATCCACCGCACGTTTGGGCTCGCGGAAGCGCGAGAAATCAACACCATAAGCCATAGCCTGGTCTTGCAGGTCGCATTCCCCACCCTGGTCGCAAATCGGGCAATCCAACGGGTGGTTGATCAGGAGAAATTCCATCACCCCTTCACGCGCCTTCTTGACCATGGGCGAGTTGGTCTTGACGACAGGTGGCTGCCCATCCGGGCCGGGGCGCAGATCGCGCACCTGCATCGCGCAAGAGGCCGCAGGCTTGGGCGGGCCGCCGACAACCTCCACAAGACACATCCGGCAGTTGCCAGCAATGCTGAGGCGCTCGTGATAACAAAAGCGCGGCACTTCGATGCCCGCTTCTTCACAGGCTTGGATCAGCGTCATCGCGCCGTCAACTTCGACCTCTTGGTCATCAATGATGATCTTGCGTAAATCGCTCATGTCGTCTCACTTCGCTTTCAGCAGGCGCCCGATCACGCTGCCCTTGGCAATCTCGGCATCACCAAGACGGCACAGGTCAGCAGCGCTCTGCGGGTTCAACCCCTTTGATTTCACATAGTCCTGCCCAAGCGCACGGAGGCGAGCTTTTTCAGCCTCGCTCTTGCGATAGGCGTTGATTTCGTCGTCACTGTATCCAAGCGTGTTGGCGCGCATTTTGAGCTGCCACAACACGGCCAACCCTTTGAGCTTGCGTGCCGATATCCGCTCGCACTGCTTGGTGATTTCCAACGCAATGCCGATTTCAAGCATCTTGCTGTCAATCTCTTTTACATCGCGCAGCTGCGGCTTTGCCGCTGCCACAGAGCCAATCAGGGCCGCCCCAACAACAGCCGTGGTAAACAAACGCATATCATTACTCCCGTCTTGCGAACCAGGCAGCGCGGACGCGCGGCCCCCCGCCGGGCAAGACATGGGGGCAACAGACGCTGCTATGCAATAACGTGCACCCAGGTCGGCCAACGCACCATCGGCGCGGGTCACATGCGTTGCCCCCCTCACCATGCTGCGCACCGCCCACGCATCTCAAGCTGCCCGCCGGGCGCGAGGGCAACTGCCTCGGCTTCCGTATCCGGCCCCTGGCCCTGCCAGCTGATATCACTGCTGCCATATTGCTCTATACAATAGCGGTTGGCCGCAATGCGTGCCGCCTCCTGCGCCCCGACAAGCCCGCGCTGTGCGCCGCGCACGCTCACCGCAAACTCGGCACGATCTGTCTTGTTGGCGCGCACAGCCCCTTTGAACGCATACCCGGCGTAATTGTAGCTTTGGGCCCCAAAACCGCCACGCGCCCTGTCACAGCCACCAAGCAGCGCCACAGCAAGCAGCGCGGCGCCAAAGCCTGCGCCGAGCCGCACATGCGCGCGCGCACTTCCAGCTGCCATGTGGACCTTATGATGGGCTCTGCGGGTCAAATGCTTACTCCGCCGCCAGCGTTTTGCCAGATTGCTGGGCTTTGATACGGTCTTCGATCTCGTCGCGGAAATTGCGGATCAAACCCTGGATAGGCCAAGCCGCCGCATCACCAAGCGCGCAGATCGTGTGGCCCTCAACTTGCTTGGTTACATCCCAAAGCATGTCAATTTCTTCCGGGTCTGCATTGCCTTGCACCAAACGCTCCATAACGCGCATCATCCAGCCCGTGCCCTCACGGCAAGGTGTGCACTGCCCGCAGCTCTCGTGTTTGTAGAACTTTGCCAAACGCCAGATCGCCTTGATGATATCCGTGCTCTGGTCCATCACAATCACCGCCGCCGTGCCAAGGCCGGAGCCAAGCTCGCCGCGCAGGTAATCAAAATCCATGATCGCGTCTTTCATGTGCTCACCACGCACACAAGGCACAGAGGAGCCCCCCGGAATGACCGCTTTCAGATTGTCCCAGCCGCCACGAATACCGCCGCAATGCTTTTCGATCAGCTCTTCAAAGCTGATGCTCATCTCTTCCTCTACCACACAGGGTGTGTTGACATGGCCTGAAATGGCAAAAAGCTTTGTGCCAGCATTGTTGGCGCGTCCAAAGCTTGAAAACCAGCTCGCGCCGCGCCGCAATATCGTAGGCACCACAGCAATGCTCTCGACGTTGTTCACAGTGGTCGGACAGCCATAAAGCCCCGCGCCCGCAGGGAACGGCGGCTTCATGCGCGGCATTCCCTTTTTGCCCTCCAGACTCTCCAGAAGCGCGGTCTCTTCCCCGCAAATATAAGCGCCCGCCCCGTGGTGCAGGTAAATGTCAAAATCCCAGCCGCTGCCAGCGGCATTCTTGCCCACAAGACCCGCATCATAAGCCTCGTCAATCGCCGCCTGAAGCGCTTCTTTCTCGCGGATATATTCGCCACGGATGTAGATATAACAGGCATGGGCATTCATCGCGAAGCTGGCAATCAGGCATCCTTCGATCAGCGTATGCGGATCATGGCGCATGATCTCTCGGTCTTTACATGTGCCCGGCTCGGATTCATCGGCATTCACCACCAGATAAGAGGGCCGTCCGTCGCTTTCCTTGGGCATAAAGCTCCACTTGAGACCCGTCGGGAAGCCCGCGCCGCCGCGCCCGCGCAAGCCGCTGGCCTTCATCTCTTCGATGATCCAGTCACGGCCCTTGCCAATGAGCTTGTCGGTCCCGTCCCAATGCCCACGCGCCTGCGCACCCTTCAAGGTGCGCTCGTGCATTCCGTAGATATTGGTAAAGATACGGTCCTGATCTTTGAGCATGTCTTAACCCTTCTTGTCCTGGCGCGTGCGCCAGAGCTGCAACGAGACAATCAGCGCCCAGACGAGCGCGCCAATTGCCGCAAAATCTATCAAAAGCGCATAGCGCCCTGCGAGCCCCAACTGGGGCCCAAGCCACTGCGCGGCCAACCACAAAAGCATGGCCCCCGCAATGACGAGGGAAACACCCCGCCCCTTGCGTGCCAGCTTGTGGTCGTGTTCACCGCTCATGGTCATGTCCTATCAAGCTTTCTTGCTTTTCTTGGAAAACGCGGTCTCGCCGCCCGCCGCAAGGATTTTGGCCTGTGCCATCCAGTCGTCCCGCTCGATACGCCCCTTAAAGCGCAGCCGGCTGTCCACCCAAGCAATCTCCTCGGCACCCCATTTTGCAATCTGGTCAAAATGCCAGAAGCCCAACTCGTTCAGGGTCTGCTCCAGCTTCGGCCCAACACCGCTGATCAGCTTCAAATTGTCCGCACCCGATTTGCGCGGCGCGCTCAGGGTGCGCGGCTTTTTCTCGCCCCCACCCTTGGATGCAGGCTTCGCAGCTGCTGTGCTTGGTTTGGTTTTTGTTGTCTTTGTAGCTGCTGTCTTGGCTGCGGTTTTCTTAGCTGCGGTTTTCTGCGCGGCCGGTTTGGCGGGTTGTTTCACCACCGCCTTGGGTGCGACAGCCTCTTGCACAGGCGCTGCCGCAGCGGTTTCCTCTGCATGTTTGGCCTCAGCGGCCGCGCGCGCAGCCGCACCATCATCCATCTGCGCAGCAGGTTGATCTGACGTGTTTTGAACAACGCCTGCTTGTGTCACAGGCGCAGAAACGGGCTGAACCGGTTGCGCCGCCTTGCAAAACAGAGCGCTCAGCACAAGGCCGATAAAGATCCCAACAGCAAGGCCAACCAGCAACGCCCCGATAACCCCAACAGCGCCCTGCGCCAGGCTATAGGCCACAATCCCGGCCACAAGCCCCAGCAGCCAGCAAACCCAGCCGCACAGTCCCAATCCAGAAGTCTGTCTCATTGGTCGTCCCCCTTACCGTCAATCATCACCACTACATTATTTCTTCTTCGTCTTTTGAGAAAACTCGGTTTCGCCACCCGCGGCCAGAACGGCGGCCTGCGCCATCCAATCATCCCGCGTGATGCGCCCTTTGAATTTCAAACGTGCATCCACCCAGGCAATTTCTGCAACGCCCCATTTGGCGATCTGGTCAAAATGCCAAAAGCCAAGCTCATTCAGGGTCTGCTCAAGCTTTGGGCCAACGCCACTGATCCGTTTGAGGTCGTCCGCTCCGGCCTTGCGCGGCGCGCTCATCGTGCGGGGCTTCTTCTCAGACACATCGCCCTGCGCAGCAGCCGGTTTTGCGCTTGGGGCTTTGCGAGTGGCGGCGCTTTTGGGCGCGGGCTTGGCATTGCCAGTGCTGCGCTTGTCCGCACGATCCAGCCAGGGTGTCAAAATCGGCACCTCGGTGCCATCAATCCGCTTGATTGTCTCGCCAAGGTCCACCGCCAGCTGCGCGCTCGCATTATACTGGGTCTTGCCGCTGTCGTGGTCCGTCAAAGATGTCAGGCCAGACAATGGCTCGCTGGCATACCGCCCGTTTTGCGGCCCCGGAACAGGCACCCGGCCCGCCGCAAGCTCATCCAATATCTTGCCAAAATTTTCGGCCGTAAGGTCTTCGTAATAATCTTTGCCAATCTGGGCCATCGGCGCATTGGAACACGCTCCGAGGCACTCAACCTCTTCCCAAGAAAAGCGCCCATCTTCAGAAAGCTGATGCGGCTTTGGGGCAATCTTGTCTTTACAGACGGCGATAAGGTCTTCCGCACCGCAAATCATGCAGGAAAGCGTGCCGCAAACCTGAATATGTGCAACTGACCCAACGGGTTGAAGCTGAAACATAAAGTAAAAAGAGGCGACTTCCAAAACCCGGATCTCTGCCATTTCAAGCATCTTGGCCACCGTCTCGATGATCGGACGGGTGATCCAGCCTTCCTGCTCCTGTGCGCGCCACAAAATCGGAATCACCGCGCTGGCTTGGCGGCCTGCGGGGTATTTGGTGATCTGCGCCTCGGCCCACTTCTGGTTTGCAGGCGTGAAAGCAAAGCTTTCTGGCTGATCATGATAAAGACGACGAAGCATCAGTTCTTCTCTTTCTTTCGTAGCTTAACGATGGGCAGGCTCACCTGTCGATCTCTCCAAACACAACATCCATAGTTCCGATAATCGCGGCAACATCGGCAAGCTGATAGCCCTTGGCGATGTGGTCCATCGCCTGCAAATGCAGATAGCCCGGCGCCCGGATTTTACTGCGATAGGGCTTGTTGGAGCCATCAGACACCAGATAAACGCCAAACTCGCCCTTGGGCGCTTCAACGCAAACATAGGTTTCGCCCTCGGGCACATGGAAACCCTCGGTATAGAGCTTGAAGTGATGGATCAGGGCTTCCATTGAGGTTTTCATCTCGGCGCGCTTGGGCGGTGTGAGCTTGCCCCGCGCAAGGATGTCGCCCTGCCCGTCAGGCTCGCGCAGCTTCTGGCAGGCCTGGATCATAATGTGGGCCGACTGGCGCATCTCTTCCATGCGCATGAGGTAGCGGTCATAACAATCGCCGTTCTTGCCCACAGGTATCTGGAAGTCGAATTCGTCATAACACTCGTAGGGCTGCGCGCGGCGCAAATCCCAAGCCATGCCAACCGAGCGCGCCATAACACCCGACATGCCCCATTCGAGCACATCTTCCTCGGTGATCACGCCGATCTCGACATTGCGTTGCTTGAAAATGCGGTTCTCCGTGAGAAGCCCGCCCAAATCTTCCAGAAACTTCGGAAAGCCCTTGGCCCAGTCCTCAATATCGTCAATCAGCTCTGGCGGCAGGTCTTGATGCACGCCACCGGGGCGGAAGTATGCCGCGTGCAGGCGCGCGCCACAGGCCCGCTCATAAAACACCATAAGCTTTTCGCGCTCTTCAAACCCCCAAACCGGCGGGGTCAGCGCGCCCACGTCCAAAGCCTGCGTTGTCACGTTCAGCAGATGGTTCAGAATGCGGCCAATCTCGCAATAGAGCACGCGGATCAGGCTCGCGCGGCGCGGAATTTCAACGCCTGTGAGTTTCTCGATGGCCAAGCACCACGCGTGCTCCTGGTTCATCGTGCCGACATAGTCGAGGCGGTCAAAATACGGCAAATTTTGCAGATAGGTGCGGCTCTCCATGAGCTTTTCCGTCCCGCGGTGCAAAAGGCCGATATGCGGATCGCAGCGCTCGACGATCTCGCCGTCAAGCTCCAGAACAAGCCGCAAAACCCCGTGCGCCGCAGGGTGCTGCGGGCCGAAGTTCAGGTTGAAGTTGCGGATCTTTTGTTCGCCCGTCTGGGCATCGTCAAAACTTGTGCCGTCCATCATGTCGCGCCCTCGCCTTTTTCATCACCGGGAAGGATATATTCCGCGCCCTCCCACGGGCTCATAAAGTCAAACTGGCGGTATTCCTGCACCAGCTTCACCGGCTCATAGACAACCCGCTTTTGGGCCTCGTCATAGCGCAGCTCAACATAGCCTGTGGTCGGAAAATCCTTGCGCAGCGGATAACCGCGAAAGCCGTAGTCCGTCAGAATGCGCCGCAGATCAGGGTGGCCGCTGAAGAGAATGCCGAACATGTCGAAAATCTCGCGCTCAAACCAGTTGGCTGAGGGGTGCACATCGGTGATCGACGGCACAATCTCGTCTTCGCGAATGGCCATCTTGAGCCGGACACGGTGGTTCTGGAACATGCTCAGGAAGTGGTAAACAATCTCAAAGCGCTTGGGCCGATCAGGATAATCCACCGCAGTGATGTCCACGAGGGTTGAAAACTTGCACGCCGTGTCACTTTTCAGAAACTCGACAAGCCCGGCAATATTGGACGGGGCCACATCAACACTCAGCTCCCCCAGGCAGACATCCCAGCCCAACACACAGTCAGGCCGTTTCGCTGCGATCAACGCGCCCAGCTCTTGCAGCTCTTCGCTCATATGTCTCTTCCTTTCGCCTGCGCTCACCGCGCAATCGTTCCTGTGCGGCGTATTTTACGCGCCAGCTGCATGATCCCGTAAAGCAGGGCTTCCGCGGTGGGCGGGCAGCCGGGCACATAAATGTCCACGGGCACAATGCGGTCGCACCCGCGCACGACAGAATAGCTGTAATGATAATAACCGCCGCCGTTCGCGCAGGAGCCCATGGAAATCACATAGCGCGGTTCCGGCATCTGGTCATAGACCTTGCGCAGGGCCGGCGCCATCTTGTTGGTCAGCGTGCCGGCCACGATCATCACATCCGACTGGCGTGGCGAAGCGCGCGGCGCAATCCCGAAGCGCTCCGCATCATAGCGCGGCATCGAGGTGTGCATCATCTCCACAGCGCAGCACGCAAGGCCGAATGTCATCCAGTGCAGCGAGCCCGTGCGCGCCCAATTCACAAGGTCTTCCGCCGATGTGAGCAAGAAACCCTTGTCCTGCAATTCCGCGTTCAGCGCCTGCGTGGCCACATCCTTGTCCGCACCCGCCGTGTTGAGGCCCGCTTGAAGGCCTGTCGAAGTCATGACCATTCCAACGCTCCCTTTTTCCATTCATAGGCAAAGCCGATTGTCAGCACCCCGAGGAATACCATCATCGACCAGAAACCAACCATGCTGATGTCTTTGAAGGCCACAGCCCAGGGAAACAACATGGCAATCTCCAGATCAAAGATGATGAACAGAATCGACACGAGGTAGAATCGCACATCAAACTTCATCCGCGCATCATCAAAGGCATTGAACCCGCATTCATACGCAGAAACCTTTTCAGGGTCCGGATTGCGCACCGCCAGCACAAGGGCAGCCAGAATAAGGACAAGGCCCAGCCCGATCGCGATAACCAGTAAGATCAGAATGGGAAGGTATTCCCGAAGCATCTCTTCCACTTGAGGCTCCTTTCATGCGCAGACTCGCGCAAAGGTTTGGCAGCTTTTCATTGCAAATGGGTTTACTCCCGCCCCATGGCAGGGTCAACCGACCGCGCATTACATTCACTAAAATCTATATGTAGGAGCAACTTACAAAACGCGCCCACCCTTGCTTGCGCGCGCCACTGCTTTTTCTTGGCCCAAATACTCAGGCCCGCCAGCCCCAAAAGTTCAACGCACCCAAGGCGCCTGACGCTTTTCAAAGAAGGCCGCAATCCCCTCCTGGGCCTCCGCACCCTCCCAGGTTTGCACAAGCCGCTCGATACTCGCCTCGATAATCTGGGGCGTAATCGCAGCCCCCAGGCTGCGCGCGAGCGCTTTTGACGCAGCCACAGCTTTCGGCGCCGCCGCCAGATAAGGCAGAACTTCGGCCTCAACCGCCGCATCAAGCGCCTCTGCCGTCACAACCCGCGCCAGCAAATTGAGTGCCTGTGCCTCCTCGGCTCCAAAAAGCCGCGCTGACATAAACACCCGCCGCGCCTTATCCTCGCCCATCCGCGCCAGAACATAAGGGCTGATCGTGGCAGGGATCAGGCCAAGCTTCACTTCGGTCAACCCAAATTTCGCCTCCGGCACCCCCACCGCCACATCAGCCACCGACATCATTCCGATGCCGCCGCCAAAAGCATTGCCCTGCACCCGGGCAATGAGGGGCTTGGGCAGCTCGTTGAGCGTGTTGAGCATCATCGCAAGCGCGCGCGCGCCCGCGCGGCGCGTCTCGGCGTCCGCCGCCATCTGCGCCTGCATCCAGCGCAGATCGCCACCCGCGCAAAAACTCTTGCCGCGCGCGGCCAGCACAACCACGCGCACAGCGTCGTCCGCCCCAAGCGCCTCGGCGGCCGCCGTCAGTTCGTGAATCATCTCAGCACTCAAAGCATTGTGCTTGTCTTCCCGCGCCAGCCAGAGCGTGGCCACTCCCCGTGCGTCTGTCTCTATCTCAAGTGTTTCATACATCGCCCTGCTCCCCGCGCATTGCGCGCGCCATTTGCGCGGCTTCAAGCAGCACGTCGCGCTTCAAACCCGTTTCATATCCAAGCGCTGTGAGGCAGTCATGCACCGCCTCTGTCGCCACATTGCCCGCAGCACCGGGCGCATAGGGGCAGCCGCCAAGCCCGCCCACCGCCGCGTCAAACACCCGCAGACCACGCGCAAGGCTGGCCTCGATATTGGCCAAGGCCCGCCCGCTCGTGTCGTGATAGTGCCCCGCCAGCTGCGCGGCAGGCATCTCCTCGAGCACTGCCGCCAACATCGCATCAATACTCTCGGGATGGGCCTGCCCGATGGTGTCGCCCAAGCTGATCTCATAGCACCCCATGGCGCGCAGCGCGGCCGCAACACGCGCCACAGCCTCAGGCGGTGTGGCCCCGTCATAGGGGCAGTCCGTCACGCAAGAAATATAGCCCCGCACAGGCAAGCCTGCCGCCCTTGCGGCCTCTGCGACAGGGGCAAAGCGCTCAAGGCTCTCAGCCACGCTCGCATTGATATTGGCGCGCGAAAAGCCTTCCGAGGCCGAGCCGAAAATCGCAATTTCGTCGGCCTTCGCTGCCAGCGCCCCCTCAAAGCCGCGCATGTTCGGTGTCAGCGCCGCATAAGACACGCCCTGTGCGCGGGTTATACCTGCCAAAACGTCCGCACTGTCCGCCATCTGCGGCACCCACTTGGGGCTCACGAAGCTGGCCACCTCAATACGCTTAAACCCCGCGCCCGAGAGGCAATCCACCAGCGCGATCTTCTCGCGCGTCGGTATCTGGCGCGCCTCGTTTTGCAGCCCGTCCCTTGGGCCGACCTCAAAGATCTCGACATATCCAACCATTACGCATCCCTCTCTGGCACAGGCCAAGGCGCATAAAAGGGCTGCGTATAAAGCCGCTGCTCGCCGACAGCCTGCGTCGCCGCAAACGAGGGCCGCTCGGTGATGCGCTCATACCACGCGCTCAATTCAGGAAAGCCATCAATCTTGGCAAAATGACGCCCCACATAGACCGCCTGCCCCACAGCAATATCCACCGCCGAAAAGCCCGATGTCAGCAGATAATCGCGGTTTTCAACAGGTGTCGACAGCCGCGCCTCGATCGCCTCATAGCATTTTTCCAGCCGCTTGGCCTCAAGCCGCATGATATGGGGCGAGCGCATGTGATCTTCATAAAGCATAATGTGTTGCTGGGTGAGTGCTGCCGCATGAACCGTCACCGTCTCCGCAAAATGCAGCCACGTCAGCCAGGCCATACGGTCCGGGTTGCCCGGTTCCCGACCCATATGGCGCTCCGGAAAGCGCTCGCAAAGATATTCAATCATCGCGCCGCTCTCAAACATCCGTTCGCCTTCAATTTCCATCGCTGGCACGCGCCCCGCTGGGCTCAGGGTGAGGAATTCAGGGTCGCGCAGGGTCTTGTCAAACGGATGCACCTGCACCTGAAAGTCAGGCACTTCCAGCTCGTTGAGCAGCCAAAGCACCCGCATCGAGCGGCTCTGCGGCACATGGTGAAGCGTGATCATGCCGCCACCTCCGCCTCTTCTTCAAGCCTGATGAGCGCGGCACCCGCATCCACCTGCGCGCCCGCCTCAACCAGCACTTCGGCCACGGTTCCATCGCGCGCCGCCAATAGCGCGTGCTCCATCTTCATCGCTTCCAGAATGGCCAGCCTGTCGCCCGCCTTCACCTCTTGGCCCGGTTTGGCAAACACCGCCTTCACAAGCCCGGGCATCGGCGCGTCAATCAGCGCAGCGCCCGCCCCTGCCGAGGCCGCCCGATCCAGCGGATCAATCACATCAAAGCTCAGGCCATAATGCGCAAAAACAAACACCTGTCCGCCAATTTGCACCGCCTCTGGCGCAACCCCTCCGTTCAGCAGCCAGCGCCCGCCCACGCGGCGCGCCTCAACACGCACTTCACCCAGCGTGACGTCATGCGCGTCGGCAGACAGGCTTTCCACAATGGCTTCAAACACGTCTTCACCAAAGCGCAAAGCCACCTGCCGCCGCATCGCGCTCCAGAGATGGACCCCCGTGGGCCATTCGGCCTGCGTGAGACCCAGAGCCACCAAAGCCGCCAAAGCGCGCTGCGCATCGCTCGGCACAGGCGCTTGCACGAGGCTGTCGATGTCGCGGCCAATCAGCCCCGTATCCACCTCACCCGCCGCAAAGCCTTCATGCGCACAGAGCGCGCCCAGAAAGCTCAGGTTCGTCACCGTCCCTGCCACCTGCGTCTCCATCAGTGCTTTCGCCATGCGCTTGAGCGCCACGGCGCGGCTTGGCCCGTGGGTGATGATCTTGGCAATCATCGGGTCATAAAACGGGCTGATCGCATCGCCCGTGCGCACGCCGCTGTCTGCCCGCACGCCTTCAGGAAACGCCAGCTGCGCCAGCGTGCCAGTTGCGGGCAAAAAGCCCTTGGGCACGTCCTCGGCATAAAGACGGCTCTCAAAGGCGTGGCCTGTGATGGTCAGCTCGTCTTGGCGCTTGGGCAGCCCCTCTCCTGCGGCAACCCGCAGCTGCCACTCCACAAGATCAACCCCGGTGATCGCCTCGGTCACAGGGTGCTCGACCTGCAAGCGCGTGTTCATCTCCATAAACCAAAAACCATCCGCGCGCAGCCCTTGCGAGCCATCTACGATAAACTCGATCGTCCCCGCGCCCTTATAGCCAATCGCCTCGGCGGCCTTGACAGCCGCGTCGCCCATGGCCGCGCGCATCTCTTCCGTCATGCCCGGCGCAGGCGCTTCCTCGATCACCTTCTGGTGGCGACGTTGCAGCGAGCAATCGCGCTCAAAGAGATGCACAGCTCTCTGGCCATCACCAAACACCTGCACTTCAATGTGCCGTGGCTGGGTCACAAACTTCTCGATCAGCACGTCCTCATTGCCAAAGGCCGTCTTGGCCTCGCCCTTGGCGCTGGCCAGTGCGGCGTCAAATCCGCTCGCAGCCTCCACAAGGCGCATCCCCTTGCCGCCGCCGCCCGCCACAGCCTTGATCAGCACAGGATAGCCGATCTCCTCGGCCTGCTTGGCCAGAAACGCCGCGTCCTGATTGGCCCCGTGATAGCCGGGCACAACAGGCACACCCGCCTCATGCATCAAGGCTTTGGCGGCGTCTTTGAGGCCCATCGCGCGGATCGCGCTGGCAGAGGGCCCGATAAAGACCAGCCCCGCCGCCTCGACGGCTTCCACAAAATCGGGGTTCTCGCTCAAAAAGCCATATCCCGGGTGAATCGCCTGCGCGCCTGTGGCCTTGGCCGCCGCGATGATCACATCCCCGCGCAGATAGCTTTCGGCCGGGGCAGATGCGCCGATATGCACAGCCTCATCAGCCAGCGCCACATGCTTGGCCGCACGGTCGGCATCGGAGTAAACCGCCACCGTCCGAACCCCCAGCGCCCGGGCGCTTTCAATCACGCGACAGGCAATCTCGCCCCGGTTGGCCACCAAAATCTTGTCAAACATTGCTCTCTCCAAAATCCTTGCCCCCAGCAAACGGCGTGCAAACGAGCGCCATCTCAGGGTCTAATCCGGTGTCACGGCAAAACAGGCTGCTCTGCCCGCCCGCCTTTGGTTTCACATCGCAAATTCGCCGCCCGCAGCACCCTCTGCCGCTCTGGAAGAGATAACTCTGTTGGCGTGGCGCGCTTGCAGTCATCTTTACATCCTGAACACGCCAAAACGGGTGTCTTGAATGGGTGCATTGAGCGCGGCGCGCAACGAAAGCGCCAGCACATCGCGGCTCTTGCGCGGATCAATGATCCCGTCGTCCCAAAGCCGCGCACTGGCATAAAGCGGATGCGCCTGCTCCTCAAACATATCAATCGTTGGTTGCTTGAAACTGGCCTCCTCCTCGGCAGACCAGCTGCCACCGGCCCGCTCGATCCCGTCACGCTTCACAGTGGCCAGAACACCCGCCGCCTGCTCGCCGCCCATCACCGAAATACGCGAATTGGGCCAGCTCCAAAGGAAGCGCGGCGAATATGCCCGCCCCGCCATGCCGTAGTTGCCCGCACCAAAAGAGCCGCCCACAAGCATGGTGATCTTGGGCACGCTCGTTGTGGCCACAGCCGTCACCATCTTGGCCCCGTGGCGCGCGATCCCTTCGTTCTCATACTTCCGGCCCACCATGAAGCCAGTTATGTTTTGCAAGAACACCAACGGAATCTTGCGCTGGCTGCACAGCTCCACAAAATGCGCGCCCTTCTGGGCCGCTTCAGAGAACAACACTCCATTGTTGGCAACTATCCCCACAGGGCAGCCCTTCACATGGGCAAAGCCTGTCACAAGGGTCTCGCCATAGCGCGGCTTGAATTCATCAAAGCGCGAACCGTCCACCAGACGGGCAATCACCTCGCGAATGTCGTAAGGTCTGCGCAAATCCGCAGGCACGACGCCAAATATCTCCTCGGGGTCATAGGCCGGCTCCTCGCTGGTCTGCCAATCCACACTCGCGGGACGCTGGCGGTTGAGATGGCTCACGGCCCGGCGCGCCAGGGCCAGCGCGTGGGCGTCGTCTTCCGCGAGATAATCTGCCACACCCGAAAGGCGCGTGTGCACATCTCCGCCGCCGAGGTCTTCCGCCGTCACAACCTCCCCCGTGGCCGCCTTGACCAAAGGCGGGCCGGCCAGAAAGATCGTCCCCTGTTCCTTTACAATGATGGTCACATCAGACATCGCAGGCACATAAGCGCCCCCCGCCGTGCACGACCCCATCACCACGGCAATCTGGGCAATCCCCTTCGCGCTCATCTGCGCCTGATTGTAAAAAATCCGGCCAAAGTGGTCCCGATCCGGAAAAACCTCGTCCTGCTGCGGCAGGTTTGCCCCGCCACTGTCCACCAGATAAATGCAGGGCAAATGGTTCTGCTCGGCTATTTCCTGGGCGCGCAGGTGCTTCTTCACGGTCATGGGAAAATAAGTGCCCCCCTTCACGGTGGCATCATTGCACACAATCATGCACTCTTGCCCCGAGACCACCCCTATCCCGGCAATCACCCCCGCGGCAGGCGCGGCATTGTCATACATCCCATAGGCCGCCGTCGCTCCGACCTCCAAAAACGGGCTGCCCGCATCCAGAAGGTTCGCCACCCGGTCGCGCGGCAACATCTTGCCACGGCTGACATGGCGCGTGCGTGCGCGCTCACCACCGCCCAGCGCGGCGGCCTCGGCCGCCTCTTGCACCACACGCAGCGCCTCCAGATGCCCCTCGCGGTTGGCCTTGAAATCGGCGCTGCTGGGGAGAGCTTGAGAAGAGAGTTTCATTGTCATGCGTCCTATTCTGGTGAAGCAAGATAAAGGTCTACGGCGCGCCGAGCCGTCAAAGTCAAATGACAGCTCGCGCCAATGATGGTGCGCAGCGTGCCGCCCTGGTGTTCGGCATACAACCGGCGACACTCCGCATCCCGAAAGGCGATCCAGGCGCGCTGGGCCTGGCGCAAGGCCTCAACCCGCGCCATCAGCGGTGTGCCCTGATCGGCATCTTGCGCCGCCATCTCGGCCCTGCGCAGGCGGTAGTTTGTGTTGAGCAGCGCATCCCAAACCTCGGTTTCCGCACTCAAACACGCTGCAATCCCGACGGTCGTGCTGCCCTCGAACTGATCGGTGTGGATCTCCTGACAGGCCGCAGCCGCCGCGCCGATACAGTTCAAAGCCTCCCGCGCCTCGATATGCTCCTGATAACAGGCCATCACACGCGCACGATCAATCAAATCCCCCGCCGCAAGGGGCGTGCCTGCGCTGAACAGCACCGCAGCTGAAAGGATCAAAGCTTTCATGGCTTTGCCTCCGCGGCCGCGCGCGCCTTCAGTGCCTTGCGGATCACCTTGCCCGTCACTGTCATGGGCAGCTCTGCCAAAAACTCAACTTCCCGCGGATAGCTGTAGCGCGCCAAACGTGTCCTGACCCAGTCCTGCAGCGCCTCAGCACTGGTCTCTGCCCCGTCTTTCAAGACAACATAGGCCTTCACAATCTCGTGGCGCAGCGCATCGGGCTTGCCCACAACCCCAACAGTGGCCACGCTCGGGTGGGTCATCAAACAATCTTCAATCTCGGCCGGGCCAATGCGGTAACCACCGGAGGAAATCACATCATCCTCGCGCCCCAAAAAGCGGATGAACTCACCCTCCATCACCCCACGGTCGCCGGTGATCAGCCAGTCGCCGCGAAACTTTTCCGCCGTGGCCTCAGGATTGCGCCAATAGCCCAGCATCAGGCTCGCCGCCCCGCGCTTCACGGCAATATCGCCCTCGCCTGCGGTTTTCTGGCCGCTCTCGTCAAGAACAGCCACGTCAAACCCCGGCACCGCCTTGCCCGTGGCCCCGCCCAAAGGCGCAAACAGCGCCCCGCAGGACGAAACCGCCATATTGCACTCGGTCTGCCCGTAAAACTCGTTGAGGCTCACACCAAAGGCTTCATGCCCCCAGGCCAGCATCTCGGCCCCAAGCGGCTCACCGCCAGAGGCCACCGAGCGCAAGCCGGCAATGCTTTGATCTGCCGCCTTCAGCATCCGAAGCGCCGTGGGCGGGAAAAACACGTTGCGCACAGCGCCCTCGCGGCAAATCCGCGCCGCCTCCTGAGCCGTGAACTTGGGCAAACGCGCCGCCACCACAGGCACCCCAAGCGCCAGCCCCGGCATGAGCACGTCAAACAAGCCGCCAATCCAGGCCCAATCGGCAGGCGTCCAGAGCACATCAGCAGGCTGCCCAAGGAAATCATGGCTCATTTCAACCCCCGGCAAATGCCCTGTGAGCATCCGGTGCGCATGAAGCGCGCCCTTGGGTTTGCCCGTTGTGCCGCTGGTGTAGATGAGCACAGCGGGGTCTTCTGCCGCTGTCTCTGCCATCGCCACATCGCCCTCAGGCAGATCATAGGGCAAGACAGCCTCCGCCAAGCCGCTGAGCATCGCAGCGCCCTCGCCATCCGTCACAACGAGCGCTAAACCGCTGTCGCTTATGCGGCTCCCCAAAGCATCCCGCTTGAACAGCTTGAACAAGGGCACAGAGATCGCGCCGATCTTCCAGATTGCAATATGCGCCGCCGCGCACCAGGCGTCCTGCGAGAAAAGCACGCCCACGCGCTCGCCACGCGCAACACGCCGCGACAAGGCCAGCGCCAAACGCCCCGCCATATCTGAAAGCGCACCATAGGTGATGTCGCGCCGCCCCTCGGAGAGATCAATGATCGCCACCTGCTGTGCAGGCTGCGCCAAAACCTGCGCCGCCATATTGAGCCGCTCTGGAATGGCCCATGAAAAGCCGTCGCGAAGTGCCTCATAATCTAAGTCGCGCTGCAACAATTCTTAGTCCCCTGCCTCTGGGCGCCAGCGAAAAGCCCTTCTGAAGCCAGACGCTTCGGCTTCTGCAACCGACCAAGCATAGCACTCTCCTGTGTTTCGCTCGATTACAGTGCGATCATACTGTTGATCAAAAGGGAGATGGTAAACACGTTCGCTTGCGCGTTTAGAAATATTACATTTAATCAAGGGATAGTCAGAAAGTGGGACGCCTTCCCTAACTTCAACATTTAGAAGCTTAGCAAAATCTCTCGCACGATCGCTTAGTGTTGTTGATGTCACAAAGACCGCTCGAATATCTGCAAGCTTCTCAAATGCATCAAACAAGGGCTTAGTTTCGCCAATCGTATTTTGTCGTGCAACATATTCAACGACAGATCCAAAAAGTTGAAACACATGTTTTTCATGTATCGTTTTTTCTTGTGCCCAATACTTACATTGAACGATAAGAACCTTGCCCCCCTTGGTGACAATCAAATCGCGTCCTAGATCGTCGAAGCCCTTTATAGCGCCGTAGTATTCGACAGTATAACCCTGCTGTTCATATTCGTATCCGATAAAGCGTTCATATAAACGCCCGATTTCCCAACTCGACTTTCGGTTTTTCTTCCACCGATCAAGAGCAAGTTGGTTACGTTCAGTCAAAGAAAGCGCTTTAAACTCTTCAAGAGATAAATAGTTTTGCACCCTGTCTTCAGTTGCAGGCTGCTGATCATCCTCAACGCCATTAGCACTGTTTTTTAACAAGCTTTCGAGATTGTCTCCAGTGACCTCTGTGATCCAAGGGAAGTATTTCTCGTAAAAATCGATCCGATACTTGAGCATTCGGTAGCGCCGCTCTGCATTTTTTGCGCGCTCGGTCGCTTCCTTTACCTTTTCAGCAGCCTTTGGAGCAGCTCGCGTCTTGAAGCGCAGTGCTTCTTCATCTCTTTTTCCAAGAATTTCTTGAAAGTCAGAAAATGCCGTTACCAACCAAGGAAATTGTAGGTTCTTTTCCAATATGAGGCTTTCTAGGCCTACTATAACCTCTTTCTGTTTTTCGCTTTTTGTTTTGATTTGCGACGTTTCACCCCGCTGTTCTAGAAGGGCATTCTTGAGTTTTTTCGCGCCCTCCTCAGCGAGCAGTTTGTCTTCAAGACTTTGTTGTTTCTGTCGCGAAATATCGTTTTCAAGTATCCGAATACGAGCCTTCAAAGATGAATTGGCCAACCAAAGCACGCCAGCGGTCAAACACCCGCCAAAAGCAATAATTGGTGCCAAGTCCGACATCTAGATATACATCCCCATCAGCTCGCGACCGATCAGCATCCGGCGGATCTCGCTTGTGCCCGCGCCGATCTCCATGAGCTTGGCGTCGCGGAAGATCCGCCCCACGGGGTTGTCAGAGAGGTATCCCGCCCCGCCAAAGGCCTGCACCGCCTGATGCGCCACAACCATGGCTTCTTCGGAGGCATAAAGACAGCACGCCGCCGCGTCCTGACGGGTGATATCGCCCCGATCACAAGCCTTGGCCGCCTCGTAAACATAGGCGCGCGCCGAGTTCATCTTGGTGTACATATCGGCAATCTTGCCCTGCATGAGCTGGAAGTTCCCGATCGGCTGACCGAACTGCTTGCGCTCGGCCATATAGGGCATGACCGCATCCAGACAGCCCGCCATGATCCCCGTGCCGATCCCGGCAAGCACCACGCGCTCATAGTCCAAACCAGACATCAAAACGCGCACGCCCTTGCCTTCCTCGCCAAGGATATTCTCAAACGGCACCTCGACATTCTCGAAAATCAGCTCGGCGGTGTTGGAGCCGCGCATCCCAAGTTTGTCAAAATGGGGAGACGTGCTAAAACCCGCCATAGACTTCTCGATGATGAACGCCGTGATGCCCTTGGCGCCCGCGTCCGGGTCTGTCTTGGCATAGACAACGAGCGTTTCGGCGTCAGGGCCATTGGTGATCCAGTATTTTGAGCCGTTGAGCACAAACCGATCGTTGCGCTTCTCGGCGCGCAACTTCATGGACACCACATCAGACCCTGCACTCGGCTCGGACATGGCCAAAGCACCTACATGCTCGCCCGAAAGAAGCTTTGGCAGATATGTCAGCTTCTGCTCATGGGTGCCATTGAGCTTGATCTGGTTGACACAAAGGTTGGAATGGGCACCGTATGAGAGTGAGACCGAGGCCGAGGCCCGGGCGATCTCTTCCACCGCAATGACATGCGCGAGATAAGACATCCCGGCACCACCGTATTCTTCCGGCGTGGTGATGCCCAGCAGCCCCAGCTCTCCCATTTCGGTCCAAAGCTCGGCCGGAAATTCATTCGTGGCATCAATCTGCGCCGCCATCGGCTTCACGCGCTCCTGTGCCCAGCGATGAACCATCTCCTGTAGGGCGTTCACATCCTCGCCCAAATCAAATTTCATTGAACCCATGAACATGCGCTTGCCCTCCATTTATTGAACAGTTGTTCATTTCTTAGCGCAGGCGGCGATTCGTAGCAACCGTTTCGCGTGTCTTGGTTTTCCCCGCCTCCGCTTCGCGGCCGCGGCGACCCGCTGGGGGACGCTGTCCCCCAGACCCCCTGAGGTATTTATGACCAGAAGAAGCAATGAAATGTTAACCATCATTGGCTAAGCTTGTATTGCGGAACAGGCTGAGGAGCCGATGGCCGCACCAGGAGAAGCCCCCGTTTGTGCTTGGTGCAAACGGGGGTCATTCCTGAAACCCTAGCTTCTTCTGGTCACAAATACCTCCGCCGGAGGCTCCTGCCCTCACAGCCCGCACCACTTGTAGATCATCCGTGCGCCTGCACGCGCGGGGTGGGCTCGCGCGCCATTTACCCCACGTGCAACATCTGCATGGGTGGGAGCGCGGGCAGGCGCTCGGCGATCTAGCCCACAGCGCTGACCTCTGCCTTGATGATCCGCGCGATCAGCGCGCAGTCTTGCAGGCTGAATGTCAGCGGCAAACGCATGTCAACGATGCTCTTCAGCACCCGGTCGCTTTTGGGCATGGGCGCGCTTGGGGCATAGTGCCAGCTGTCATAGCGGCTGGTAAACCCTATGGGCTCAGCCGCGCCAAACCACTTGAGTTCCACCCCGCGGGCCGCACAGCGCGCCAACAGCGCGACGATGGTTTCATCCGGCCAATCCAGCAGCAAAAACTGGATCGAAGAGCCGACGTAGGACTCGGCCTCAGGTCTGTTGACCAGGGTCAACCCCGGAGTGCCCCGCAGGCCCGCTTCAACCGTCTGATAGCGCGCGTTCCAATTTGCACATTGCTCCTGAAGCCGGCGCAATTGGGGGCGCAGGATAGCGGCGCGCAGATGGTCCATCCGCCCCGACACATTGGGCGTTTCATACTTGATCTGGGCGAAACTCTCCGCGCTTGGGGCCGCCAAATGGCGCTCAAAGAGCATGTAAGATCCCGACAACACCGTCGCCCGCGCAGCGATCTCGGCATCATCCGTCACAAGCAAGCCACCCTCGCCGGAATTGATATGCTTGTAGGTTTGCGTGGAAAAACAGCCCACAAGCCCGTCTGTGCCCGAAGGCCGTCCCCGCCACCGGGCGCCCATCGTATGGGCGCAATCTTCGATCACCCTGAGCCCGCGCGCGTCACAAAGCGCCATCAACGCATCCATGTCCGCCAAATGCCCGCGCATATGGCTGAGCAACAAGACATCGGCCTGGTCAGCCTTGGCCGCCAGATCTTCAAGATCGATTGTCAGCTCCTGCGTGACCCCCACAAAAACAGGCACGGCGCCAAGGCTGGCAATCGCCCCCGGCACCGGGGCCAGCGTGAAGGCATTGGTCAGAACCCGATCCCCCGCCACAACCCCCACAGCGCGCAACGCGCAGGCCAAAGCATAGCCGCCTGACGCCACCGCAAGGCAGTATTTCGCCCCCATCAGCTGCGCAAACTCCTGCTCAAGCAAAGCCACGTCCCCGGCTTCGCCTTCGGCCAGATTATAGCGGTGCAAACGGCCAGAGCGCAGAACAGCGAGCGCCGCCGAAATCCCCTCTTCGGGGATCGGCTCCTGCTGGGTAAAGCTGCCGGTGAATACCTCTGTCATGCGCCCTTTCTGCGGTTATCGCAAAGCCAGGTCAATCCTCTCTTCTGTGCATTTAAGAATAGAGAAATTGTCTTTTCGAAAAAGCACAGCGCCAATAGGCGCTTTCGCGCGCGGGTGGGTCAGAGTGACGCCAGCCAAACACGCCAGCGCCTGCCGGGGGTGGGGCGTGCGAAAGCGCCTTGCCTACCCGCGCAACAACCTGCGTGCCAAGGCCAGCAGATCGGCATAGTCATCCAGCAGCGCCTCTGGCGCAAGGGCGGCCATATCCTCGCCCGACGGGCCGAACGTGACCAGAACCGAAGGCACCCCCGCCGCGCGGGCGGTGTTGCGGTCGGTGTCGCTGTCTCCCACCAGCAAACAGCGCTGCGGGTTGCCCCCAGCCCGGCGCACCGCTTCAAACAGAGGTTCCGGATCGGGCTTGCGCACAGGCAACGTGTCGGCCCCGACCAATGCGCCAAAGCGCTCCAGCGCGCCCAGGCGGCGCATCAACTCCAGCGCCAGCCCCTCGGGCTTGTTGGTGCAAATGCCCACCGCAAAACCATCTGCCTTGAGCGCCTCAACCGCCTCCAATGCGCCGTCATAAAAAACAGTGTGCCGGTCAAGAGCCCCCGCATAGGCCTCCAGCAACCTTGGATAATAGGCCTCCACCACGGCTTCGTCCGGGCGGCCCAGCCGTGCCAGCCCCGCGCGCAGCATGAATTTGCCCCCGCGCAAGGCCACACCCGCATCTGCCGGGCCCAAAACATCCCCCTCGCCCATCTGCTGAAAGCAGGCGTTCGCCGCAGCGAGCAAATCGCCGCTCGTATCGGCCAAGGTGCCGTCCAGATCGAAGATAACCGTTTCCATGACAGGTCCTTTCATGACACAACTCGCAACATTGCTTGAACAGCTCGCTCTTGTGCTATGCGCCAGAGCGGATAAAACGGGCCGCAAGCAAAAAGGCAAGTAAAACTGATGAGCACAAACCTGATTATCCTCGCCGCGGGCAAAGGCACCCGTATGAATTCAGACAGTCCCAAGGTTCTGCACAAGGTTGCCGGAGCGCCGCTGCTGGTTCATGCCATGCGGGCTGGAGCCAGCCTTGAGCCGGCACAAACCGTTGTCGTGGCCGGGCACGGGGCCGAGGCCGTGAGCGCCGCCGCCCGCGCCTATGACGAAACGGCTACCATCGCACTGCAAACTGAACAAAAAGGCACCGGCCACGCGGTGCTCTGCGCCCGCGAGGCCCTCGCGAAGGCCAGCGGAGATGTGCTCGTCCTCTACGGAGACACGCCTTTCATTCGCCCTGAAACCTTGCGCGCCATGACAGAGGCGCGCAAAGAAAACGACGTGGTGGTGCTCGGCTTTGAAGCCGCCGATCCCGCGCGCTACGGCCGCCTTGTCATGGCTGGCTCCCAGCTGGAGCGGATCGTGGAATTCAAAGATGCCACAGATGAGGAGCGCGCGATAACCTTCTGTAACAGCGGGGTTATTCTTTGCTCCGCTGACAATATTTTCGCGCTGCTCTCGCAGATCACCAACACCAATGCGAGCGGCGAATACTACCTCACCGATATCATCGGTATCGCCCGCGATGCGGGGCTGAAAGCCACTGCGGTGGCCTGTGATGAACGCGAGACGCTGGGCGTGAACTCGCGCCTGGATCTGGCCGCCGCAGAGGCCGCCTTTCAGGCCCGTGCGCGCCACGAGGCGCTTGAAAGCGGCGTCACCCTGACCGCGCCGGACACGGTCTTCTTTGCCTATGACACATATGTCGGCCCAGATACGATCATCGAGCCACATGTGGTCTTTGGCCCGAACGTCACCATCGAAAACGGCGCTCATATCCGGGCCTTCAGCCATCTTGAGGGCGCCCATGTCAGCCGCGGTGCCACTGTGGGCCCCTATGCGCGCCTGCGCCCCGGCGCCGAGTTGAGCGAAAATGTCCATGTCGGCAATTTTGTCGAGATCAAGAACGCCACCCTTGCCGAGGGGGCCAAGGTCAACCACCTCAGCTACATCGGCGATGCCGCAGTGGGGGCCGAAACAAACATTGGTGCCGGCACGATCACCTGCAACTACGACGGTGTCTTCAAACATCATACAGAAATCGGCGCGCGCGCGTTCATCGGCTCCAACACCATGTTGGTGGCGCCCGTCAGCGTGGGCGATGAGGCCATGACCGCCACAGGCGCGGTCGTGACCAAAGATGTGCCAGAGGGGGCCATGGCCATCGCGCGCGCACCGCAAGACAACAAGATCAATCTCGCGCGCAAGCTCTTTGCCAAGCTCAGAGCCCGCAAAGCGCGCCAGCAAACAGAAAGTAAGGGTTTATAATGTGTGGTATTGTTGGTGTATTGGGGAGCAATGAAGCCGCGCCCCTCTTGGTTGAGTCCCTCAAGCGGCTCGAATATCGCGGCTATGACAGCGCCGGTATCGCCACGGTCGACAAGGGCCGCCTGGGCCGCCGCCGCGCGGTTGGCAAGCTTGTAAACCTGTCAGACAAACTGGTCCACGAGCCGCTCACGGGCAAGGCCGGAATTGGCCACACCCGCTGGGCCACCCACGGCGCGGCCAATGAAACCAACGCCCATCCACACAGCACCCGCCATGTGGCCGTGGTGCACAACGGAATCATCGAAAACTATCGGGAGCTGCGCGCCGAACTGGCGGCCAAGGGCATCGGCCATGCCACCGACACCGACACCGAAACAGTGGCGCTCATGACACAGGCTTATCTGGATGAGGGTCTTGCGCCCCAAGCCGCCGCCCGCGCCACGATCGACAAGCTCACCGGCGCCTATGCGCTGTGCTTTCTCTTTGAGGGCGAGGAGGATCTGCTCATCGCCGCGCGCCAAGGCTCGCCGCTGGCCATCGGCCATGGCAAGGGCGAAATGTTCATCGGTTCAGATGCCATCGCCCTCGCCCCCTTGACCGACCAGATCACCTATCTGGAGGAAGGCGATTTCGCAGTTGTCAGCCGCACCCATGTGGAGATCCTGGACGCAGCACGCCAGCCCGTGCGCCGCAAAATCGCCACCGTCGAAATTGACAGCACCCAGATTGACAAAGGCGGCCACAAGCATTTCATGGCCAAGGAAATTGCCGAGCAGCCCCGCGCCCTCACCGAGGCCATCGGCTTTTACGCGGGGCAGGATGCCCAAAGCATCACCCTGCCCGACAATGGCCATGACTTCACCCAGACAGAGCGGCTCACCATGGTGGCCTGCGGCACGGCCTTTTATGCCTGCCTGACAGCCAAATACTGGTTTGAACAAATCGCAGGGCTGCCCGTCGAAGTGGATATCGCCTCTGAATTCCGCTACCGCGAGCCGCCCATCACGGCCAACACAGCCGCGCTCTTTGTCAGCCAGTCAGGGGAGACGGCCGACACGCTCGCCGCGCTGCGCTATTGTGCGGGCAAGGCGGCAAGCATCCTCTCGGTGGTCAATGTGCCCACAAGTTCAATCGCCCGCGAAAGTGATCTTGCCCTGCCGATCATGGCCGGCCCCGAAATTGGCGTGGCCTCCACAAAGGCCTTCACCTGCCAGCTCACGGTGCTCTATTTGCTCGCTCTGAAAGCCGCACACGACAGGGGCCGCTTGGACGATGCCGCACTGGCGGACAAACTCGCCGAGCTGCGCAGCCTGCCCGGGCTTGTCAACGCCGCGCTTGGCCTGAACAAACAAATCGCCCTGGCCGGCCAGAAGCTGGCCGAAGCCCGCGACGTGCTCTTTCTGGGCCGTGGCCTGATGTATCCTCTGGCCCTTGAAGGCGCGCTAAAGCTGAAAGAAATCAGCTATATACATGCCGAAGCCTATGCATCAGGCGAGCTCAAACATGGCCCCATAGCGCTGATCGACAAATTCATGCCGGTGGTTGTGAAAGCGCCGCGCGATGCGCTGTTTGAAAAGACAGTCTCCAACATGCAAGAAGTTATGGCGCGCGGTGGCAAGGTGATGCTTATCACCGACGACGCCGGCGCGTCCGAGGCCGCAGATGACGCCTGGATCACCCTGGTGCTGCCCAAAGTGGCCAATGCCCTTTCGCCCATCCTCTATGCCATCCCGGCCCAGCTTCTGGCCTATCACACCGCTGTTGCCAAAGGCACAGATGTGGACCAGCCGCGCAACCTCGCCAAATCCGTGACAGTCGAGTAACCTTGGCTGTCCGCATTTGCCGCCCTCACATGAAAGCCTGCCATGACCCTTGACGACGCCCTCACCGCCCTGCGCAACGCCTCAGAGCCTGGTCGCGCAGCCGGCATGGCCGGTTATCACAAAGTCCCGCGCGACTACATTGGCGTGCCCAATCCCGCGCTCAACGACCTCACCAAAGCGTGGCGCAGCCAGCTCAGCGTGCAAGAGCGCGTGGCCTTGGCCGATCAACTCTGGCAGACAAATATCTTTGAAGCCCGCCTCGCCGCGGCCAAGCTGCTCACCCAGGCCCGCATCACCCCCGATCAGGCCGTCTGGGATCTCATCGTGTCATGGGTGCCCGATTTTGACAGCTGGGCCATCGCCGATCATGCCATGATGGCCGGCCAGAAACGCCTTGTCGCCGACCCGTCGCGCATCGAGGACGTCGAAACCTGGACACAGGCCGATGCCCACTGGACCCGCCGCGCAGCCATGGTCGTCACCCTGCCCTTCACCAAGCAGAACCACCCCAAACCCGAAGAACTGGCCATCCGCCAGCGCGTGTTGGGCTGGGCCGTGCGCTATGTCGAAGATCCGGAGTGGTTTATCCAGAAATCCGTGGCCTGGTGGCTGCGCGATCTGTCCAAACATGATCCGGAGCGGGTGCGCTACTTTCTGACCAATCACGCCCGAAAGATGAAACCTTTCGCCCGCAAGGAAGCCGCCAAACACCTGCCCGAGGAGGCCTGATCTGCTCACAGCAGGCGCGCATGGCCCATCTGCGGATGGTCAGTCTCGCGCGACCTCAAGGCGCGCAAGCGCCGTCAGCGGGGCTTGCAGCGCTAAAAACCCCGACAAGGACAATTGGCTGCCCGCCGTGGCCGGCCCGTCAAGCGGCAAAAGATCAACGGCAATCGCCCGCCCCGTCCCCCTGAGCCGCACGGTCCCGCGTGCCGCAGAGGCAACCAGCGGGGTGCGCAGCCAAAACCCCGGTTGGCCCGGATCGCCCAAAGACGCCACGGTCTGCCCAAGCAGCTTGCCCGCGCCCTCCTTGCGCGCCGCCGCACGCGCCGCAGCCTTGTCCGCCGCAGTGGCCGTATCAAACTGCGCCGTGCTGCGCGCATCCGGCGCAGGTGCGGGCAGCGCCGACGGGCTCACAGCAACGGGCGCGCTGTCCGGGCCGGCGGGCTCATCCGACGGCCTCTCAAAGGCCACCCCGAGGCCGCACCCGCCCAACAGCCCCGCCCCGATCCATATCAACACCCCATGTCTCATGGGGCCAGCCTATGCCTGTGCCCGCCCCTTGGCCAGTGCAGAAACACCCTTGCCCCGCCCCAGCCCAACACTTAACTGTGGTGTATGAACACACCGTTGATCGACCCTTTCGCCCGTCCCATTTCCTACCTGCGTGTCTCGGTGACAGACCGCTGCGACTTTCGCTGCGTCTACTGCATGTCCGAAAACATGACCTTCCTTCCCAAGAAGGAGCTTCTCACCCTCGAAGAGCTCGACCGCATGTGCAGCACCTTCATTGGCTTGGGCGTGGAAAAACTGCGCATCACCGGGGGCGAACCTCTGGTGCGCCGCGATATCATGACATTTTTCAACGCCATGACACGGCATCTGGAAAGCGGTGCCCTCAAAGAGCTGACCCTCACAACCAACGGCTCTCAGCTCGCGCGCTTTGCCGAGGCGCTCTACGCCGCCGGCGTGCGCCGGGTAAACATCTCGCTGGACACGCTGGATGAGCAAAAATTTGCCGACATCACCCGCTGGGGCCGCCTGCCACAGGTGCTCAAAGGGATCGAGGCCGCCAAAAAGGCCGGCCTGCGCGTCAAGATCAACACCGTCGCGCTCAAGGGCTTCAACGAAGACGAGCTCTTTTCCCTCACAGAGTGGTGTCAGCGCGAGGATATGGACCTCACCTTTATCGAGGTGATGCCCATGGGCGACATCGGCAATGAGGACCGGCTTGATCAATACTGGCCGCTCAAAGACCTGCGCGCGCAGCTAGCCAGCCGCTACACGCTCAAAGAGCTCTCACACCGCACAGGCGGCCCGGCACGCTATGTCGAGCTGGTTGAGACAGGCCAGCAAATCGGCTTTATCACCCCGCTCACCCATAATTTCTGCGAAAGCTGCAACCGCGTGCGCCTCACCTGCACCGGCGAATTGTTCATGTGCCTCGGGCAGGAAGATATGGCCGATCTGCGCGCGCCCCTGCGCGCCCATGAGCATGACAACAGCGCCTTGGAAGAGGCCATTCGCGCCGCCATCGCCCGCAAGCCCAAGGGCCATGATTTTGACTATGACCGGCAAGCCGTTGGCGGCAAGATGAGCCGCCACATGAGCCACACAGGCGGCTGACCGTGCCTGTTTTGTGCAAGAGAGTTCAATGAGTGAAACCGGCCATAGCTGGCAGCTCGCCATCGTCCTTTGGGGGGACAAATACTCCGTCACCGAGCTGAACGCCCTGATTGGTGCAGTGCGCGCCAAAGCCGCAGAGCCCCCCAGGGTGGTTCTTGTGAGTGACCGCCCGCGCCCGGGGCTTCTCGCCGATGTGCACAGCCGCGAGATGCCGCCATTTTTTCGCAACCCCGCGTTTCTGCGTGGCGGCTGCCAGGCCAAGCTTTGCGTGTTTGAGCCCGGCCTTCTGCCCGCAGATCTGCCAACCGTGCTTCTGGATATCGACACATTGGTGATGGGGGACATCGGCCAGCTCACCCAGCTGCTCACAACGCCCCAAACCGTGGCCATCCTGCAAAGCGCGGTGCTGCCCTTCGGAGGGCTCGCGCGCTGGCTCTATCGTATCACCAAAGGACGCCGCTATGCGCGGGGCAATTCCTCGGTCGTGGTGTTTCACCCCGCCCACTGCACCTATATCGCAGAGCGCTTCCAAAGCCTTTATCACAGCCACAACGGGCTTAACTTTCGCCCGATGATCGCGGACGAACGCTTCATCTCATGGGTTGCGCAACCTCACATGCGCGCCGTGCCCAAACGCTTGGTCGTGAAATTCCCGACCGAATTCATGTGGAGTGCCCGTTGGGTTGCGCACCTGCGCGCCCGCTTGCCCTGGCTCAAGCGCCGCTGGGCCGGGCTCGCCGCCCTCACCTTTCCGGGGCTGGACATGAAGGGCCAAGATCTGGCAATGATGCCGGAAAATGCCGAAATAACAGACCGTAAGGGGCGGCACCTCATCTGGTCAGAAAAGGTTTTAGGCCCCGTGCAACACCCCATCAAAGAGTATTACCTGGCGCTCAAACGCGCCGAAGACGCCGCAAAACAGGACAGAACACCATGATCCTTGGTCACATAGGCGCCCGCAAAGGCTCAAAGGGCGTGCCGGGCAAAAACTTTCGCCCGCTGCTGGGCAAACCGCTGATTGACTGGTCGCTGGACCATCTCTTTGACAACGCCGAGATTGATGCCGTCGTCGTGTCCACAGATGACGCGCGGATCTATGAGCACGCGCTGGCGCGTGGCGCGCTCGATATCGGGTTGCGCCCGGCCCATCTGGCAACCGATCAGGCCCCCAAATGGGGCGTTTGGCAACATGCGCTTGAGGCGGCCGAGGCAAAGCTTACAGCGCCGGTCGAGCTCTTCGTCGACCTGGATTGCACCTCACCACTGCGCCTGCCCGAAGATGTGTCCGGCGCGATCGGCGCTTTTCGCAACGCCCGTCCGGATATGGTCATGAGCGTCTGCGAAGCCCGTAAAAACCCTTATTTCAACCTCGTGGAAGCCGATGAAACCGGCGCGCTGCATGTCTCAAAGCCGCTGCCTGGCGGGGTTTGGGCGCGCCAAGATGCGCCCCGGGTCTTTGAACACGTCGGCCTTGTCTATGTGCTAGACCCGGCCTACCTGCGCCGTGCGCAGACAATCTATGAGGGCCGGGTGCTGCCCTATGAGATCCCCGCCGAGCGCTGCCATGACATTGACACACCGTTTGATTATCGCCTTGTCGAGCTGCTGCTCAAAGACCGGCTAAGCTCCGCCTGATCCACGCCGCGCCGCCGCAAGTGTGCTCGGCAAGGCGTTCAAAAACCGAGGCACCGATTGGGCATGATCGGCAAAAAAGGCAGCAATCTGCGCCTCTGAGGGCGGGGTTGCGCTGTCCAGCGCCGCCACCAGCGCCCCCACATCGGCCACGCTCTGCGCCACACCGGCCTGCGCCGCCTCCTCAAACGGATATTCGATTGTAAAGGTCTCAGGTCCGGTCACAACCGGCTTTCCAAGTGCGAGCGGCTCGATGATGTTATGCGCCCCCTTGGGGGAAAACCCGCCCCCCACCACAACACGGCAGGCCAGCGCCAGATAAAAATACATCTCCCCCAGCGAATCTCCGAGCAGCACCTGCGTGCCCGCAGGCAAGGCCGCAACAGGCTCTGTTTCCGAGAGCGTTTCAGCAAAACCCGCGCTGCGCCGGATGAGCTTGAACCCGGCAGCCTCAATCTGCTCGGCCACCATATCAAACCGCTCTGGGCGGCGCGGCACATAGATGAAAAACATGTCCGCGCGCCGGGCGGCGAGGCGCTTCATGGCCTCCAGATAGACCGCATCCTCGCCCTCGATTGTGCTGACAAATGCCACCACAGGCCGCGTCTCAAGCCCCAAGGCGCGCCGCGCGGCCAGACCCGCACGCACAAGGCCCGGCGGCACAGGCTGGTCAAACCGCAGCTCGCCCATCACGGCAATGTTTTGCACCCCCACCGCCTCAAAACGGCGGGCCTGCAACTCCGATTTCACAAACGCCCCGGCAAAACCACGCATCACATGCTGGCGCAGACGCAACCCCTTGCTGTCGCGCGCCACCGATTTTGAGGGATACTGGGCATTGCACATAAACAAAGGCACCGAGGCCGCCCGGGCCGCAAAGACCATCCGTGGCCAGATTTCAATCTCCATCACAAGTCCGAACTGCGGCCGGAAGCGCCGCAGAAACCGCCGCCAGACCCACGCAAGCTCCAGCGGCACCCAAACAAGGCTCACCCGCGCCGCAGCAATCTCCTGCGCAAACACCCGCGCAGCCTCCTGACGCCCCGCCGGTGTGAAACATGTGATCACCACGCGCTTGTTTTGCGCCAGAAATGCTTTGACAAGCGGCACAGCCGAACGCAGCTCGCCCAGCGATACCGCATGAATCCACACATCTGCGGGCCGGGCCTCTGAATACACCCCGAACCGTTCCAGAAGCTTCTCCCGATAGGCCCGGTCCTTGCGCGCCCGCAGCAGCAGATAGGCCAAAATCAGCGGCACCCCAAGGCTGAAGAGCGCTGACCAGAGCCACAGGAATATCCGCACACGCACAGTCATCTTCCTGCCTCCCGCAGCGCCAGAAGCGCTCGCGCCAGCGCGCTCAGGGACGCCGCCTCTTTGGCGCGCGCGCGCTGCGCGCACCTTGCCATATCGCGCGCATCAGAAGGCCCCGGCAACGCCGCCACAAGCCCGCCCTTGGCCACCTGACGCGCCGCGCCGCAGGCCGCGAGCGCGCGGTAATCCTCGGCAAAATTGCTGTCATCCGGCCCATGCAAGATGGCCGTGTCAAACGGCACAGCCTCCCAGGGGTTGTGCCCGCCAACACTGTCAAAGCCCCCGCCGATCAGCGCCACATCCGCCAGCTGATACCACAGGCCCATTTCGCCGTAGCTGTCCGCCAAAAACACCGGAGTCTGCGCCACAAGCCCCTCTGAGCGCAGCGCATGGGCGCGCAGGGCCTCTGTCAGCCGGCGCGAAATCGCCGGCGCGCGCGCAACATCGCGCGGCGCAATCACCACCAGCCAGTCTGCCGGATCAAGGCTGTGCAGGGCCGTCATGATCTCGCGTTCATCCCCCTCATGCGTCGAGGCCCCGAGCAACACCCGCCGCCCGCCAAGCTGGCCGCGCAGCGCGTCAAGCGCGGCGCCCTCCACAGGCAGCGCCGGCGCGCTCGGCTTCAAGCGTGTCACGGCCCCAAAGCGGCGCGCGCCAAGCTGGCGCAACCGCGCCTCGCTTGCCAAATCCTGCGCACTCACCAGAGCCATCTTGTCCAAAACCGCGCCAAACAGCGCCCCCAAACGCTGCCGCTGGCGCAGGCTTGCCGGGGTGATCCGCGCGTTGACATAGGCCTGCGCAACCCCGCGCCGCGCCACCTCCACGATCGCCGCTGGCCAGATATCCTGCTCCGACCAGATCACCAGATCAGGCCGCCAATGGGCCAGAAAACGGCGCAGAAAAACCGGAGAATCCAGGGGCATAAACTGATGCCGGCTGCGCGGCAGGCCACTCTTGGCCAAGACCTGCGCCGAAACCCGCGTGCTGGAGGTGATCAAGAACTCAAGCGCCGGATCCTGCTCATGCAAGGCCCAGACAAGGGCGCGCAGGGCCATCACCTCGCCCAGCCCGACGCCATGCAGCCACACAAGCGGCCCCGCCGGGCGCGCAGCCCCCGGCTCGCCAAGCTTTTCGCGCCAGCGGGCCGGGTCTTCCTTGCCCCGCGCCAGACGGCGCTTGAGCACCACCGGCGCAAGCCAGCCCAGCCCGCGCGCCAGCCCAAGATAGGCCCCGAGCAGCCCTGCGCCCAACACCCGGGGCGCGCCGCCAAGGCGTGGCTCAGTCTGCGTCATGGAATACTTTTTGAAGCCCCGCGCTCCAAAAACTGTCTTGCTTGAGGATCTCGACAAAACGCGCCGCCGCATTGCCCTCCCCGAAGGCCATATGCGGGGCATACCGCTTGCCCCAGTTTTGCGCCAGAAATGCAGCAATCGCCGCGCGATCCTGTGCCGCAGCACAAAACAGCGAGCGCGCCGAGGCACGGTTTGCCTGGCGTGTGCCCACATCCAGCGAAGGAATCCCCAAGAACGGCGCTTCGCGCACCCCGGCCGAGGAATTGCCAACCATCACAGCCGCATTTTTCATCAGCTCGGAGAAATGCGCAAACCGCATCGACGGAATGAGCCGGAACCGGCTCTTTGGCAAACGCTGGATAACCTCAAAAATCGCCTCAGATCCGGGGTCATTGTTGGGGGCAATCAACACATAATTGCGCCCGGACTCCGCAAGCGCCCCATAGAGCGCCTCGGCCTGCGCGCCCATGCTGGCCGCTTCGGAGGTGACCGGGTGAAACACCGAAATCCCGTAATCAGACCAGGGTATATCATAGCGCTGTCGCACAGCCTCAAGGCTCACACCAGACTCCGCTGCGTGAAAATCCAGCTCCGGCGAGCCAATGGCATGGATGTTGTCGCCCGGCTCCCCCAGAATGGCCACCCGCTTGGCAGCCGCTTGGGAGCTGACAAAATGATGGGCCGCCAGCTTGGTGTTGCAGTGGCGGAATATCTCGTCAATCGTGCCGGAGACCTCACCACCCTCGATATGTGCTGAGCGAATATAATTGGTGGCCGCGACAAGCGCACAGGCCAGCGCCTCCACACGATCGCCGTGCACCACCACAAGATCGGGCTTGTGCTCGGTGACAAAGTCAGAAAACCCGATCACCGTCTTGGCAAGGATCATATCCTGCCCATCGCCCGGGCGTTGGTTGAGAAACTCGTGAACACTCACCCCTTCGGTGCGCTGCACCTCGAGTTTCGTCAGCCCGTAGCGCGCCAGCATATGCATCCCGGTGACAAAGAAAGAAACCTCAAAGCCCCCGTCCCGCGCCGCCGCAGCCAGGGGCTCCAGCTTGCCAAAATCTGCCCGGGTTCCGGTTACAAAAAGGAGTTTTTTCACCATGAGCATGATCACTTTTTTCCTACCTATAACGATGCGCCAACAGGCGTGCAAATGATTAAGGCTGAGCCGTCATAGCTATCGAAACTTCCCAAACCCTGCGCTATAAACAGCAAAACCCCGGCTGCCAGCGCGGCCCCAAAGGAAGCGAGCAGATGCAGAGAGTCGTCTTGTGTATGAAATGGGGCACATTGTTTGGGCCAGATTACGTCAACGTGCTCTACAGCGCCTGCCAGGCCCATATCAGCGGCCCCTTTCGGTTTGTCTGCCTCACCGATGACGCCACGGGGCTCTCAAGCGGTGTGGAAACCTTTCCCATCCCCGACATCGGTTGTAGCACCGAAATGTGGTTCAACGGGGCGTGGCCCAAGCTGGCGGTCTTTGCAAAAGACCTCTACGGGCTCACCGGGCGGGCACTCTTCATTGATATGGACACGGTTGTGACCGGCAATCTTGACCGCTTCTTTGATCATGACGCCCCCCTGATCGGGATCGACACAGGCAAGAACTGGCACAGGGGCGGTGTCCCCGGCCCGGCGGGCAAACATCCGCCGCTGCTTGGCACAGGGGTGTTTGCCTTCACATTGGGGGCCGAAAGCCAGATCCTTGAACGCTTTCAAGCGGATCCCGCCGCCGCGTTTGCGGCCGACAAGATTGAACAGGTCTGGGTTCAGGCCCATGCCCATAGCGTCGCCTATTGGCCTGCGGAGTGGGTGATCAGCTTCAAACGCTGGCTGCGCCGGCCAATCGGGCTCGATCTGTTGCGCGCCCCCAAAGCCCCGCCGCCCGAGGCGGGCGTGGTTGCCTTTCACGGCGATCCGCGCCCGATCACGCTGATCCGCAAAGGGCTGCGCCGCTGGGACAGCCTGCCCCACCTGGGCTATGGGCAAGTTGGCTGGATGGCCGAGTATTGGCAAAAACACGGCGGCACCATCCCTGAGTAAGCGGCCCCTCAGGGGTTTGAGCCTCAGGGGTTTGAGCCTCGGGGATGTGAGCCTCGGGGATGTGAGTCTCAGGGATGTGAGCCTCAGGGATTTGAGACTGCGCCCGCCAAAGCCCCGGGCGCAAGCACCGCCGCAGCCAAAGGCCCCACAATCCGCGCCACGCCCGCTTTCGAAAGATGGTTGTCATCAAAGTGCAGCGCCACCCCGTTTACAAGCACATCACAGCCCGCCTGAGCAGAGCACAGCCTTGAACTCAAATCCAGGAGCTGCACGCCTTGCAGCCCCTCGGCGCGGGCCAGCATCTCCCAACTGAGCGCGCTGTAGCCCGTAAAGGCCGCCATCGGATAACGCAGATCTTCGGGCGCGCTCCCCTTCGTCCAAAGCGCCCGCGCGCGCCACTCAACCGCATCAAAGCCAGCTGGCGGCAAGGGGCCAAGCACGATCACCCGCTTGCCCGCCGCGCTCAGCGCACGCATCTGCGCCTCATAGCGCGCACCCAGTGCGGCCAGCCGCGCGCCCTGTGCCATACCTGCGCGTCCTTCCAGCGGCAGCGCAACGATCTTATCCTCGATGCGCCAGCCAAGGCCGGTCTCAAAATCGCGCCATTCGGTGTAGGAGTTCCAATAGGCGTGGAGCACCACGGTCTCTATCTCTGGGGTGGCCAGGATGTAATCGAGCATCTTGCGGTTGTGCTCGGCACAATATTCCGTGCGCTTGAGCTTGGTATTCTTGGTGTCCAGCACCGGCATACAGCTGCCAACCGTGAGCTCGCGCAGCGAAACCCCATGCTCTGCCAGCGCCTCTCCTAGCGCGCTTGACAAGACCGCCGCATGAGAATCGCCCCAGACAGCAACGCGCGGAGCCACATCGGCGCCATGCACACAGGCCTGCGCCGGGTCCAGCCGGGTGCCCTCTTTGCGCCCCCCGATGCACCGGCGATAGCTGCTGGCATAAGAGGTCTTGCCCTCCAGCGCCGCCAGAACCTGCGGCGACATCCGCCCCGGATAGCCCTTGGTGACATGCCCGCCCACCGCAAAGCCCACAATCGCCAGCGCAAGGCCCCACAACAGCCCCCGCTTCACCCAAAGGCGCAGAGCGCCAAAGCGAAACGGCTGTTCGACATATTTCCAGGACAAAGCCGCAAGCGCGAGGCTGGCTGCGCAAAACAGCACAATATGCCACAGCTTTGCCGCATCATATCCAAAGATCAGGCCATAGCTTAACAGCGGTTGGTGCCAGAGATATACGGAATAGCTGATCACGCCCAACGCCGCCAAGGGCCGCGCGCCCAAGAGCGCCGTGCTGCGCAGCTCTGCGCCCCCAAACAACAAGACAAGCAAAGTTGCGCCAACCGGCACAAGCGTCAACGGGCCGGGCCAGAGCGCGCTTTCAGAGACCACCACATAGCTGGCCAGAATAACAAGCGCCCCCAGCAAAACCAAACCCGAGCGCACCCGTTCTGAAGGCTGGCGCATCCAGGGCAGGCCAACCGCCGCCAACACCCCCAGCAAAAGCTCAAACCCGCGCGCAAAGGGCAAATAGAAAATCCCCTGCGCATCCCGCGGGCCCGCCCACAGCGCATAGGCAAAGCTCACACAGGCCGCCAAAAATACCCCTTTGAAGATCAGCCCGCGCAGCGCCCTGCGCCCGGCCCCAAAGCGCGCCCGTGCGAGCGCCGCCAAACCCAGCAAAAACAAGGGCGCAACAATGTAAAACTGCTCCTCAACCCCAAGGCTCCATGTGTGCAGCAAAGGCTCATATTTGGCATCCGGGTTGAAATAATCAATCTGGATGTAAAACCAGATATTTGAGGCAAATATCAAAACCGCCAGAGCCGCTCCGCCCAAATAGCGCAGCTCATGGGGCGTGAGCAAAAACCAGCCCGCCAGAAGCGTTGCCAGCACCATCACATAGAGCGCCGGAAAAATGCGCCAGATCCGCTTGGCATAAAACGCCCTGAGCGAGAAGCTGCCCGCCTCCAACTGCGCCACAAGGATCGTGCCGATCAAGAAACCGGAGATGACAAAAAAGACATCCACCCCGACAAAGCCGGCAGGCAAGAACGGCACACCCGCATGGCCCAATACAACCCCGCCCACGGCAAGCGCGCGCAGCCCGTCAATATCACGGCGGTGTTTCACGCGGTCAGATCTGCCCATTTGAGCTGGGTGTTGCGCGCCAGCGCCCGGGTGGTTGTGCGCCCAATCACGGCGTCAAACTCATAACCGGCAATCTCGCCAGTGCCGGGGCGGCGCGCCCAGATATCCGCCTCGCCAATCACATGCCCGGCCGGCAAGTCACGGTCCGCCACCACACTGGCCCGGGCAAAGCGGTAGACATCTTCCTCTGCCGCTGTCCGCGCCTTGGGGTTGTTGGCGGCAATCCAGATTTCACGGGAGCGGTCAATCAGGTGGCGCAGCTCGGCCGGGTCCATGGAATTGATAATATCCGGCCCGGCGCGATAGCGCGTATCGGTGTAATGACGCTCCAAGATACAGGCGCCCAAAGCCACCGACGCCAAGGCCATTTCCGGGCCGATCGAATGGTCCGAAAAGCCCACAGGCACATCCGGAAACGCCGCCTGAAGCTCACTGACGCCCCGCAGAGACACAATCTCCGGCGGGCTCGGATAAAGGTTGGTGCACTCCAGCAAAGCATAGTCTATCCCGGCCCCAGCCAGAATATCCACCGAAGCCCGCAGGCTCTGAATGCTCTGCATCCCCGTGGACATGATCACCGGCTTGCCCAAACGGGCGATGTGACGGATGAGAGGCAGGTTGTCGGCCTCTCCGGAGCCGATCTTGAGCCCCACAACACCGATTTCGGCCAGAAAATCGGCCGCCGCCCGCGAAAACGGCGTCGACAGATAGAGCATCCCCAGATCTTCGGTATAGCGCTTGAGGGCGATTTCGTCATCTTTTGACAACGCGCACCGCGCCATGACGTCCCAAATCGAGACATCCGCATTGGGTGGGAAAATCGCCTTGGCCTCTTCGGTCATTTCGTCTTCGACAAAATGGGTCTGGTGTTTGACACATTCACAGCCCGATTGCGCCGCGCGCCGCACCATCTCCTTGGCCACATCCAGAGCGCCACCATGGTTGATGCCGATTTCAGCGATCACAAGTGGCGGCGCGCTCGGACCAATCTCGCGGGAACCTAATTTCATCTGGCCTTATCCTCTTGTTGAGCCGCCAAAGCCGTCAGGCCAGCGCAGGGGCGCGCTGGCACTCTTGTTTTGCAGCCTTGCGCCTTTTCCTGCGCCGCGCCGGCTCTGTCAACCGCCCACGGCCCAACGGGCCTCAGCTGGCGGCCGGCATGCGTTGCTCCACAATCTCCGCCCAATAGCTGCACCCGGCCGGAATGGCCGCATCATTGAAGTCATATTTGGTGTTGTGCACATTGGCCGTGTCGCCGTTGCCCATCAAGATGTAAGCGCCCGGGCGCTCTTCGAGCATAAAGGCAAAGTCCTCGCCCCCCATCACAAGCGGGGCCTCCTCACAGCCGCCCGACACGCGCGTCGCCACTTCGCGCAAAAACTCCGTCTGCGCTGCGTGGTTGTCCATCACAGGGTAGCCGCGGGTGTAGGTTACGTCCACACTGCCCCCAAAGGTCGCCGCAATCCCTTGACAGATCTCGCCAATCCGCTTTTCGGCCAAGTCGCGCATCGCCGGGCTCATCGTGCGCACCGTGCCCTTGAGCGTCACACCGCCGGGGATCACGTTAAACGCCTTGGAGCTTGTCTCAAACGAGGTCACCGAAACCACGATATTCTCCACAGGGTCGGCATTGCGGCTCGCAACCGTCTGCAAGGCCAGCACAGCCTGCGCGGCCATCACGGTGGTGTCCACGGTCTCCTGCGGCTTCGCGCCATGTCCGCCCACACCGGTGAACTCGATGGTGAAGACATCGGTGGCCGCAAAAAACGGCCCCGAGCGGATCGAGAACGCGCCCACAGGTTTGCCGGGCCAGTTGTGCAGCCCGTAAACTTCCTGAATGCCAAAGCGCTCCATCATGCCATCATCGCACATCTCCTTGCCGCCGCCGCCGCCTTCTTCGGCCGGCTGGAAGATCACAACCGCCGTGCCATCAAAGTTGCGTGTCTCGCTCAGATATTTGGCCGCGCCCAAAAGCATCGCCGTGTGCCCGTCATGGCCGCAAGCGTGCATTGCGCCGGGCGTTTTGGAAGCATAGGGCAGCCCCGTTTCCTCGGGCATCGGCAGCGCATCCATATCCGCGCGCATCCCGATCACCTTGCCGGAGGTGTCGCTCTTGCCCTTGATCACCCCCACAACACCCGTGCGCCCGATCCCCGTGACAACCTCGTCACAGCCAAATTCCTTGAGCTTTTCAGCCACAATCGCGCTGGTGCGGTGGGTCTCAAACAGGATCTCGGGGTGCTCGTGAAAATCCCTCCGCCACGCGGTGATTTCGTCCTGAAGCTCGGCAAAGCGGTTCTTAACAGCCATTTTCTTTCTCCCAGTTTACTCTGCCAAAGGCATACGGCTTTCGGCCAGCTCGGCCAAAAAGCTCGCACCCACCGGCAGGATTGCGTCGTTAAAGTTATACTGCGGGTTGTGCAGATCGGCGCTGTCGCCATTGCCGATAAAGACATAAGCCCCCGGGCGCACCTGAAGCATCTCCGAGAAGTCCTCGGCCGGCATCACAGGGTCAATCGCCACTGTCGCACGCCCCGTCACAGCCCGCGCCGCCGCCGCCGCATGGCGCGCCGCCTCTTTGTCGTTCACAGTCGGCGGCACGCCATCATTGGCAAACTCCAGCACAGCACGGCCGCCATAAGCCTGCGCCGTATGGGCAATAATCGCCTCCATACGCGCCCCGATCACCTTGCGCACCTCCGTGTCAAAATACCGGAGCGTGCCTTTGATGGTCACACTGTCAGGGATCACGTTGTAAATATCGGTGTCGCTGCGAATGCCACAAAGCGAAATCACCGCCGCGCGCAGCGGGTTCACCGCGCGCGCCACAACCGATTGCATGGCCACAACAATATGGCTCGCCACAAGGCTCGTATCCACCGAGAGATGTGGCATGGCCCCATGCCCGCCCTTGCCCGTCACAACAATGCGAAAGGCCTCCGCCGCCGACATCTGCGGCCCCTCCAGCACGGCAAACTGCCCCGCCTCGATCCCGGGCCAGTTGTGCATCCCGTAAATCTCATCAATCTCAAAGCGCTCCATCAGCCCGTCATCGAGCATGGCGCGCGCGCCGCCCCCGCCCTCTTCGGCCGGCTGAAAACAGAGCACAACCGTGCCATCAAAATGGCGGGTCTCGGCGAGATACTGCGCCGCGCCCAAAAGCATGGTGGTGTGCCCGTCATGGCCGCAGGCGTGCATCTTGCCGGGCGTTTTGCTGGCATAGCCCAGCCCCGTGGCCTCCTCAATCGGCAGCGCGTCCATATCGGCGCGAAAGCCGATGGTGCGCCCACGGCCCGGTTTGCCGCCCTGCCCGCGCCCCTGTATCACAGCCACAACACCGGTCTGCCCGAAGCCTTCAACAACCTCGTCGCAGCCAAACTCGCGCAGCCGCTGCGCCACCAACCCCGCCGTGCGCGTCTCTTCAAAGCGCAGCTCCGGGTGGGCGTGAAAATCCCGCCGCCACGCGGTCAACGCGTCGCTCAGCTCGGCAAAGCGGTTCTTCACTGGCATGGCAGCGCTCCTCAGACATCCGGCCCAAGCTCAAGCTTGGCATAGGTGTCAAAACGTGCAAGCGCAAATCGCCTCAGGTCATGTCCGACGTCGCGTCCCAGCATCATATCCGCCATGATCCGCCCAAAGGCGGGGCCAATGCCAAAGCCATGCCCGCACATCCCCGTGCAGATGCTCAGCCCCGCAATGGGCGCATGATCCACCACAGGCACAACATCGGGCATGGTGTCGATCATCCCCGCCCAGCGCCGCGCCACCTTGGGCCGGCCGATCTTGGGGAAGCGCGCAGCGAACTTGTCGAGCATCCGCTCAAGGGCCTTGTCGCTCGGCGCAGGGTTGAGCACCCGCATCCGCTCAAACGGGGTCTCTTCGTCAAGCCGCCAGCGCCGCTTCGTCAGCAATCCGTCGGGCCAGTCGCGCGGGGCCGGCGGGCGGTAGCTCATGCCAAAATCCCCGCCTGTGATGAGCTGGCGGTAATACGGCACATGCCGCAGCGCATCCGGCCCCACCCAGAGGTGGTTAACCCCCAGCGAGGCCATGGTGTAGCCCCCATCTTTGCGGCGGCGAAACGACATGGCATCCTCCCCCGCCGCCCCGTCAAAAAACGAGGGCATCGGCGCGGTTGCCAGCACATTGGAGCGCACCGAGAGCTGCGGAAGGTTCACACCCTCACGGCGCAAAAACAGCGCAGACCACGCCCCCGCTGCCACCAGCACAAGCTTGGTTTTCACCTCCCCCGCCTCGGTCGCAACCCCGCTCACAGCGCCGGCGGCGCGCAACAGGCCGCGCACCGCCACGCCCTCGCGGATCATCGCGCCTGCGCGCACCGCGGCGCGCGCAATCGCCGGCACAGCCTCAAACGGCTCCGCCACCATGTCGCTTGACGTGTGCATGGCCCCGCCCCAGGGGTCGGTCGCGTCGGGCAACAGCGCCGCCACCTCAGCACGGCTCAGCATAACTGTGCCCGCCGCCGCGCCAAATTCGCGCTGCCATCCCTCATATTTCGCAAGCTGTGCTTCACTCTTGGGCAGAAAGGTCACGCCCGCGCGCCTCAGGCCGAAGTCTTCACACTCCGCCGCCAGCTCTTCCCAGCGCGCCTGCGCCTCGATCACAATCGGCAGCTCGGCATAATCGCGCCCTGTCTTGCGGATCCAACCCCAGTTGCGCCCGCTTTGCTCGGCGGCGACACGCCCCTTTTCCAGCACAAGCGGCTTGAGGCCCCGCTTGGCAAGGTAATAACCCGCAGCAACCCCGATGATCCCGCCGCCGATGATCACCACATCCGCCTCACGCGGCAGCGCGCCCACATGCTCGGGCGCGGCCTGCATCCCCAGGGGGATCGCCCCCGTCATGCCGCAAGCTCCGCAAGCAAGCGCTCCATAAAGCGCTGACCGGCCTCGAATTCGCTGACCTCGATATACTCGTCCGGCTGATGCGCCTGCTCAATGCTGCCGGGGCCACAGATCACGGCAGAATACCCAGCATTCTGAAACTGCCCCGCCTCGGTGCCATAGCTCACCACATGGCTGGCGTTGTCGCCGGTGAGACGGCGCACAAGCGCCTCGGCGGCGCCGTTGTCTTCCGGCTCAAGCGCGGGCACATCAAAGAGCGGCGCAAGATCAATGCGCGCCTCGGGATGCACCGCCTGCATCTCGGCCTCCACCGCGCGCACCCGCGCGGTGTAGCGCGCCACCCAGTCTTCCTTGCGCTCCCCCGGCACCACCCGAAACCCCATGACAAACCGGCAGTCCTTGGCGGTGATGTTGTTGGCTGTGCCGCCCTCGATCGTGCCCACATGGGCGTTGGTCCAGGGCGGATCAAACATCTGCGCCAGCGCCGTGGGCGTGGCCGCCATGGTCTGCGCATTCATATCATTGGCCCAGACAAGCAGCTTGCCTGCCTCCATCACCGCACTCACGCCCCGGTGCATGATCGAGGAATGCACCTCAAAGCCCACAACATGGGTCGCAATTCCGATCCCCCCCTTATGGCCGTTCACACATTTCATAAGGCTCGGCTCCCCGATGATGGCCAGCTCGGCCTTGGGCAAAACCCTTTGCATCGCCTCAATCATCGCCGGCGCGCCGGTGCAGCCCACCTCCTCGTCATAGCTGAGCGCTATCTGCAAAGGCCGCGCCACCCCGCGCCGCTTGGCCTCCACCAAAGCCCAGATCGCCAGCGCATCAAAACCCTTCATGTCACAGGTGCCGCGCCCATAATACTTCCCGTCCCGCTCAGTCACCGTATAGGGGTCAGAGGTCCAGGGTTGCCCGTCCACAGGCACCACATCGGTATGGCCCGACAGCACAACACCCCCCGCAACCGCAGGGCCGACATGGGCAAACAAGGCACAATGCGTGCGCGCCTCGTCGCGCCAATGACGGTGGCTCTCAATCCCGTGGCCAGCCAGGTAGCCCTCCACCCAGTCAATCAGATCGGTGTTGGGGTCACGGCTCACCGTGGGAAAGCTCACAAGCGCCTCCATCAACTCAAAGGGCGTCAACACTCTCATCACAATCTCCTCAGCGCGAAAAAGGCCAAACGCCCCATCTTCTTCTGGTCAAAAATACCTCGGGGGCGTGGGGGCTGGCCCCCACTCCAACCCCGCCCCTCAGCGCAAACGGCTCTTGATGAGCGCCAGTGGCGAGGCGGCACAGCCGCCGAGCGGGTCGCCTGCGTCAGCAGGCGAAACCACTCTGTCAATATCCGCTGTCCGTTGTCAGGATATAATGCCCCTTGCTCACTTCCTTATATGCGCTCGGCGCCGCCACATGGCCCACCGGATGGATCGGCGAGGGGATCGGCTTGAAATTCAGCTCGCGCTCGTCCTTGCGCCGGCGCGGATCGGCAATCGGAACCGCCTTCATCAACGCCTGCGTGTAAGGGTGCTGCGGGTTCTCAAACACCGCCGCACGCGGGCCCAACTCCACGATCCGCCCCAGATACATGACCCCCACATCATGGCTCACCCGCTCAACCACCGCCATATCATGGCTGATGAAGAGATAAGACAGCCCCAGCTCGGCCTGCAATTCCATCATCAGGTTGAGCACCTGCGCCTGCACGCTCACATCCAGCGCGCTCACGGCCTCATCGGCCACGATGAGCTTGGGGTTGAGCGCCAACGCGCGCGCAATTGCCACCCTTTGGCGCTGCCCACCCGAAAGCTCATGCGGAAAGCGCCGCAGGAAAGAGCGCGGCAGCTCCACACGGTCAAACAGCGCCGCAATCCGGTCTTGCAAGGCCTGTCCCTTGGCCACGCCATAGTTTTCAAGCGGCTCCGCCACCTGCCGCATCAGGTTCATCTGCGGGTTGAGGCTGGCGAACGGGTCCTGGAAAATCATCTGCATGTCCAGCCGCGCCCTGCGCAGCCCACGCGGGGGCAGCGCCATGATGTCCACCCCATCTAGGGTTACCTTGCCCGCCTGCGGCTCCACCAGCCGCAAAAGCGAGCGCCCGGCAGTGGATTTGCCACAGCCGCTCTCCCCCACAAGGCTCAGGGTGCGCCCCTTGTTGAGCGTGAACGAAATATCCTCCACCGCATGGACATTGGCCACGGTGCGGCGCAAGAAACCGCCCTTCACAGGAAAGCGCGTGGTCAGGTTTTCAACCCGCAACAACACCTCTTCGCTGCCCGCGATCGGGTCCAGGTTCTGCGCCTTGCGCCCCAGCAGCTTCATGGGTTCAGGATAGGCCTTGCCCCGCATCTCGCCCAGCTTGGGCACCGCGGCAAGAAGCGCCTTGGTGTAATTGTGCTTGGGGGCCTCAAAGATCTCCTCGACAGGCCCCTCCTCCACCTTTTCGCCCCGAAACATCACAACCACCCGGTCCGCCATCTGCGCCACCACCGCCATGTCATGGGTGATGAACATCACCGCCGTGCCGGTCTCGCGCTTGAGGCGGTCCATCAGCGCCAGAATCTCGGCCTGAATGGTCACATCCAGCGCCGTCGTCGGCTCATCCGCAATCAACAGACGCGGCTCACAGGCCAACGCCATGGCAATCACAACCCGCTGGCGCATCCCGCCCGACAGCTCGTGCGGAAATTGCTTCAGCCGCCGCTCGGGCTCGGGAATGCGCACCTGCTTGAGCAAATCAAGCGCGCGCGCCTCGGCCTCGGGCTTGCTCAGCCCCTTGTGCAGCCGCAGCCCCTCGGTCAGCTGGCGGCCCACGGTGAAGACAGGGTTAAGCGCCGTCATCGGCTCCTGAAAGATCATGCCGATCTCATTGCCGCGAATCGTGCGCATCAGGCTCTGGTCGGCCTGGGCCAGGTCAACCGCCTGCCCCTGGGCCTGCTCTGCCCCCCGCTCAAACAGGATCTTGCCACCGGCAATCTCGCCGCCGCCGTATTCGATCAGCCGCATCAAAGCCAGCGAAGAGACCGATTTGCCCGAGCCGGATTCCCCAACAATACAGACGGTCTCGCCTGCGCGCACCTCAAAGGACACATCCTTTACCCCCACCACGGGGCCGTCCTTGGTCTGGAAGGCGACACGCAGGTTTTCGATCTTGGCAAGCGGTTGGTCAAGCATTGGGGGAGGTCCATCCAGAAACTGCAATTGGCCCCACGCTACAGAGAGCAAGGCAAGACTGTCAAACCCTGTCATACCCCTGCGCTGTCCCTGCGCGGGCCGCGCCTTTGCCCTTGCCGTGCGCTTACCGCGCCCGTTGCTGCCCCCTTACCGTGCGCTGCCTGTCTCGCTACCTGCCGCGCTTCCGCGTTGCCCAACCAGCAGGCCGCGACCCAAAAATTTGCCGGCTCACGCAACGGCCGGCTGTCAAAGGGCTTGCATTTTGGCGAATCTCTGTTTCGAATGGGCGGGTCGTGGGGGCGCTGCCAAGGTCCGCACATCCGGTTCACGGATGGTGCAGAACTGCAATCCGCTCTCACCAGAAAAGCCGCGACAAGCGGATAAGCTCAGGCGGGGCAGCCCCTCGCCCAACACGGAGTAAAACATGAAAATGAAATCCCTTCTGCTTGGCGCAGCGGCCTCCTTTGCTATGGCGCCGATGGCCATGGCCGAGCGTGGCTCTGACGGCCATGTCAATGTGATCTACTGGCAAGCGCCGTCGATCCTGAACCCCTATCTCTCGGGTGGCACAAAAGACGTGGAAGCGGCCTCGCTGGTGATCGAGCCTCTGGCGCGCTATGACGACAAGGGCGCCCTGGTGCCTTACATCGCCGCCGAAATTCCAACCGTGGCCAATGGCGGCGTGAGCGCCGATCTGACCTCCATCACCTGGAAAATCCGCGACGGCATCCTGTGGTCCGATGGCACCCCTGTGACCGCCAACGACGCAAAATTCACCGCAGAATACTGTATGCACCCGGAAGGCGGCTGTGCGCAGGCGGCTTTCTTTGACGGTGTCCAGAGCATTGACGTGCTCGACACGATGACGCTCAAAATCACCTTCAACCAGCCCAAGCCAAACCCCTATGGTCCGCTTGTGGGGGGCCAATCCCCGGTGATCCAGGCGGCCCAGTTTGCCGATTGCCTCGGAGCCAAAGCGCCCGAATGCACCGAAGCAAACTTCAATCCGATCGGCACCGGACCCTTCGTGGTGGACGAGTTCAAGCCCAATGACGTGATCTCCTTCTCGGCCAATGCCAACTACCGCGAGGCTGGCAAGCCCAAATTTGCCACCATGACCCTCAAGGGCGGCGGTGACGCCACAGGCGCGGCGCGGGCCGTGTTTGAGACCGGCGAAATGGATTACGCCTGGAACCTCCAGCTCGCACCCGATGTGATCGCGAAGTTTGAAGAAGGCGGCAAGGGCAAGGCCGTGGCCGGCTTCGGTCCGCTGGTTGAGCGTCTTGAGATGAACCTCACAGACCCCTCCCCCGATCTGCCCGAAGGCGAGCGCTCCACAGTGGCGCATCCGCACCCCTTCCTGTCAGATGCCCGCGTGCGCGAAGCGCTCTCGATCTCGATCGACCGCGAGCTGCTGGTGGAAGTCGGCTATGGCAAGGCAGGCCGCCCCACCTGTGATCTGGTGCCATCACCGGACAACTATGCCGCCAACAACACCTTTTGCCTGACCCAGGACATGGACCGCGCCCGCGCGCTTCTGGACGAAGCAGGCTGGGTTGATTCCGATGGCGACGGTGTGCGCGACAAGGATGGCAAGAAACTGTCGATCCTCTATCAAACCTCAACCAACGCCGTGCGTCAGGACTTTCAGGCCCTGATCAAACAGTGGTGGGAAGAGATCGGCGTGGAAACAGAGCTGCGCAACCTGAATGCCTCGGTCTTCTTTGGCGGTGATCCCGGCTCGCCCGACACCTTCCAGAAGTTCTACGCAGACGTGGAAATGTATGCCAACACCTTCAACGGCACAGACCCGCAGCAATATCTTGCGGCCTATCGCTGTGGCAACGAGCCCAAGCCGTCAAGCCAGTGGCAGGGTGAAAACATCAACCGGTTCTGCGATCCGGCCTATGATGCCCTGATCGACGAGCTGGCCCGCACCGGCGACATCGCCAAGCGCGGCGAAATCGCCATCAAGATGAACAACATGCTCACCAAGGACAGCCACACGATTGTCGGCCTTGTTCACCGCGGGCGTGTGTCTGGCCAGGCCAATTCTCTGGGCGGACATGTTCTCAACGTGTGGGATTCCGAGCTCTGGGATGCCGCCGAGTGGTATCGCATCAAGTAAGGGCTCTTGCCCTGAAGCGCCCCGCGTTTTTGCGGGGCGCTTCGCTCTCGCCCGCAGATGACCCAAACGTCACCCCAAAAGATCCATAACCCAAGGCACCCTTCATGCTGACATATACCCTCCGTCGCTTGATCCTTTCTGTTCCGGTGCTTTTGTTTATCGCTCTTATCATCTTTCTTCTGTTGCAGCTCGCCCCGGGCGATCCGATGGCCCAGGTGCCGCTCACCGTGCCGCCGGAAGTGAAACAGAAAATGCGCGAGGCGCTCGGCCTCGGAGCGCCGTGGTATGTGCAGTTCTGGAAATGGCTGGTGCAGATGTTCTGGATCGAGCCGCAGGTGCTGATTGATTATCTCTTTGGCACCCGCTTTGCCTGGCATTGGGAAGTGCCGCTCGAGTTGCCCGTGTCGGCCACGCTTGAAAGCCTGCGCCAGGAAGGGCTGCTGCGCGAAGTGGCAGGCCAAACCGAAATCATGGTGCGTGACCAGCGGGTTATCAGCTGGCAGACCCGCTCCCCCGTGATGGACATCGTGCTCCAGCGCCTGCCCCAGACGCTCTGGGTTGTGGGTATGGCCTATCTGCTGGCCTTCCTCATCGCGATCCCGATCGGCATCTACTCGGCCTACAAACAATATTCGACCTTCGATCAGGCCGGCACATTCATCACCATGATCGGCTTCTCGGTGCCGCCCTTCTTCACAGGCCCGCTGATGATCGTGATATTCTCGGTCTCCCTTGGCTGGTTCCCCTCGATCTATGACACCACCCATGTGGTCAATGACTGGGACAGCTTTGTGGTGCAGCTCAAACAGATGATCATGCCGGTGATGGTGCTGGCGCTGCAAATCACCGCCCAGATCAGCCGCTTCATGCGCGCCTCGATGCTGGACAACCTCAAGCAAGATTATGTGCGCACCGCCCGCGCCAAGGGCCTGCCAGAGCGGGTCGTGTTGCTGGTCCATGTGCTGCGCAACTCAATGATCGCCGTGGTCACCGTCATCGCGCTGGCCATCCCGGGGATCTTCGGGGGCTCCATCATCACCGAGGTGGTCTTCAAGGTCAACGGGATCGGCCAACTGCTGATCACCGCGCTCTTTGCCAATGACATGCCCATGGTGATGACCCTGACCTTCATTTTCGCCTTTCTCATTGTGATGGCCAACATCATTGCCGATGTGCTCTATGGCGTGCTCGACCCAAGGATCCGTTATGACTGATGACATCCAAGCCATCGAGGCGCTGCAAGACAACGCACCGCTCGCGCCACACCGCTCGCAACTGGCCGAGGTCTGGCTCCAGTTCCGCCAGCATAAGGGCGCCCTGCTGGGGGGCGGCTTCTTGCTGTTCATCACCTTTGCGGTGCTCTTCGGAGCGCTGATCTGGGATCTGGACCCCGGCAAGCTTGACATCCGCGCCAAAGACCACCGCCCGATCTACACCGCCCTCTGGGACAGCGACGCAAAGACGAGCTGGAAACACCCCTTCGGCACCGACCAGCTGGGCCGTGACGGGCTGGCCAATATGATCGCCGGCGGGCGCACCTCGCTGGCGGTGGGCTGGGCGGCCATGCTGCTCTCGCTGTTTCTGGGGGCTTTCATCGGCGTCATGGCGGGCTATTTCAAGCGCCTTGACGGGCCGCTCATGCGCCTCACCGATCTGTTTCTCTCGCTGCCGATCCTGCCAATGCTGCTGGTGGCCGTCACCCTGTTCCGACAGCCCCTCAGGGCCAATTTCGGCCCCGAAGGCGGCATGTTCATCCTGATTGTCGGGGTGATCGGCCTCACCTCCTGGATGCACACCGCCCGGATCGTGCGCGGCGATGTGCTCGCGCTCAAGGAGCGTGAATTTGTGCTCGCCGCCCGCTCGGCAGGCACAACAAGCCGGGGCATCATCACACGCCATCTTCTGCCCAACGTGATTTCGCCCATCGTGGTCTCCGCCACATTCGGCCTCGCCACGGCCATCATCACAGAAAGCGCGCTCAGCTTTCTCGGGGTCGGGTTTCCCTCCGATTTCCCCACATGGGGCAAGATGCTGGCAGACTCGGTTGACAGGATGCAGGAATTCCCCGAACGCGTGATGCTGCCCGGGGTGGCCATCTCGCTCACCGTTCTGGCCGTGAACTTCCTCGGCGACGGGCTGCGCGACGCGCTGGATCCGCGCATTCGTGGCCGCTGAGCCCCACGCAGCGCCAAAAGCGAAATAAAAACGCGCGTCCTGTCCAAGGGCGCGCGTTTGGTCTTTTGTCCTGAGCGACAGCAACGCAAAGAACAGCCCTCTCTTTGCGCGGCGCGCCAAGAACATCCTCCCCGCCACAACCGGCGCAGCACAGCCCGCACCCCTTGCCGCGCGGCAAAAACCCGTCCACCTAAGCGCAAAGCCCACTCGTGTCCGGAGCCTTGCCATGTTTGAATCATTCGGTTTTGAAACCCTCACCCCCGTCACAGCCAGCCTCTACCTGGCCCTCGCCATCGGCGTGGCTTTCGGGGTGCTCGCCGAGATCACCCGCTTCTGCCTGCGCCGCGCCCTCACAAGCACCGATGCGCAAGACCGCCGCGCCGCCGGCGGCGTCTGGCTCATGGCGCTGGCCGTGGCGCTTGTCGGCACACAGGCCGGCGTGGGTGCGGGCCTCATCAACTTTGAGGCCCACCGCTACCTGGCCTCTGATATTCCCGCGCTGGCCATCGTGCTGGGCGGCCTCGCCTTTGGCGCAGGCATGGTGCTCACGCGGGGCTGCGCCTCGCGCCTCGCGGTGCTGTCGGCCTCTGGCAATCTGCGCGCCGCCAGCGTGCTCGTGCTCTTCGCCATCGCGGCCCATGCCACGCTCAAGGGCGTGTTCGCGCCGCTCGCTGCGGCGCTGGCCGCCGTCACAGTGCCCTTCGGTGGCGCTCTGCCCGCCATCGCCGCGCCCGTTCTGGCGCTTGGCGCGCTGGTGTTTGCCCTGCGCTCTGGTGCGGGCCTCAAGATGCTCACGCTTGCCGCGCTCATCGGCCTGCTTGTGCCCGCCGCATGGCTGGGAACGGGCTTTGTGCTCTATGACGCGTTTGACCCGATCATGGCCGAAAGCCTCAGCCTGACGGCCCCGGCCACAGCAACCCTGTTCTGGGCAATTGCCAGCACCGCAATCACCCCGGGCTTTGGCGTGGGCCTCATCGGCGGCATCCTCGCGGGGGCTCTCGCCTCGGCCCTGCTGTTCAAGCGCTTCGCTTGGGTGAGCTTTGACTCCCCTGCCCAGACAGGCCGCTACGCCCTCGGCGCGCTGCTCATGGGTGTGGGCGGTGTGCTGGCGGGTGGCTGCACCCTCGGCGCGGGCCTCTCCGGCGTGCCGACACTGGGCTTTGCCGCCTTCCTCGCCCTCGCCGCCATCCTCGTTGGGGCCAAGCTCGCCGCCCGCCTGCTCAATGAAAGCGGTTCCGTATCCGGCGCACAAGCCACCAAACAAGCCCTACAACCGGCAGAGTGACCAGCGCACTCACCATCCCTTTGTCAAGGCCGCCAAGCCCTCTGGCAAAGGGATAAAGCGCATAGGTGACAAGGTTCACCGCATAATAGCTGATCGCCACAACCGAGAGCCCCTCAACCGTCTGCTGCAACCTAAGCTGCAAATCGGCCCGCTTGTTCATACTCTTGAGCAGCGCGCCATTCTGCGCAGAGCGCTCCACCTCCACCCGCGTGCGCAGCAGCTCGCCCGCCCGCATCGCGCGATCCGCCATCTTGCTGAGGCGCGCACGCGTTGCGGCCACCGTGCGCATCGCAGGATCATAGCGGCGCATCATGAATTCGCCAAAGCTCTGGCGCCCCTCAAAGCGGGTCTCGCGCAAAACAGCAATCCGCTCATGCACCAGCGCCTCATAGGCCTGCGTCGCCCCGAAGCGGAAAGAAACAGACGCCGAAAGCGCCTCGAGCTCAGCAGAGACGCTCAAAAGCGCATCCAGCGTCGCCTCTGCGGGGGTTTCTGAAAGGGTCATATCTTCCATCAAGCCAGAGAGCTGCGCATCAAACTTGGCCAGCTGCGGCGCAAGGCTGCGCACCCGCGCAAAGCCCAGCATGGAAAGAGTCTTATAGGTCTCGATCTCGCAGAGCCTCTGCACAATCCGCCCCGTGCGCTGCGGCCCTGTCTCGGGTGCCACAAAAACGGCAAAGCGCATGTGCCCGTTGGGGTCGATGTGAAAATCCCCCGCAATCACCGCCGCCTCGTCCAATGCGTAAGACACCGCCACGCTCTCCGGCACAAACCACGCGCTCACCGCCGTGCGCAGCGCCGCAGGCTCCGGCATCAGCTCCACGCGCAAAAGCGCGCTCGTCACCCGCTCCATGCCCGAAGCCGCGAGCCAATCGACCGGGAAAATATCAAAATCCGCCCCGTCAAACGCCCGCTCCCCCGCCCCCGCGCAAAAGGCGGTATAGGTCACAAACTCGGTATGGCTCTCCCATTTGAGCATATGCCGCCCGATCTGCCCCGAGTAATGCGTGGCCTCCGGTGCCGGGTGCGCCGCGCCGTAGCGGTCCAAGAGCGCGCACAAATGCGCAAGGTCTGCCGCACGGTTGCGCCCGGCCGCATTGTGCTTGGGCCTGAGCGCCACAAAAACCGCGCTCGCCGGTGCCGTCAGGCTGGGAAAGGGGCGCGCATGGAGCTCGTTGGCCAGCTCATAGCGCAGCGGATGGTCTTCTAAAGCGCGCATGGCGGCCTCCTGTTCTGCGGCCCACCCTAGCGCGCCAGCAGCAGAAGTAAACGCTCTTTTTGTCGCAAAATCAGAGGCTTAATGGGATACCTTTGTATACCAAGCGCCTCAAAACACGCCCAGAGCCAGCCCCGCGCCCAAAGCCGCCCCCAGCTCGCGGCACGGCGCAAGCGCGGCTGTGCTCAAGTGCTTTTCGGCCAAAATCGCCTCCGCCGTCTGCGCGCGGGTGTTCACAATCAGCGCCTCCTGCACCTCCTTGAGCCGCCAGCCCGTGGCAATCCGCGTCAGCTGGCGCGCCGCGCCCGTCCCATCGCTGCCCGCGCATATCATCTGCGCATAGGCCCGCCCCTCGATCTGCCCGAGCACAGGATAATAACAGCGGTCAAAAAATTCCTTCATTGCGCCGGAGAGGCTCCCAAGGTTCTCAGGTGCGGCAAAGAGATAGCCCGCCGCCGCGAGCACATCCTCCACACCCGCCTCCTCGGCCCGCAAAAGCCGCACTGCGCCCTCAGCCGCAGCCGCGCTGTAAGCTGCCTCGGCCATCTGCCGCGCCCCGCCCGTGCGGCTGTGATAGATGATCAGAAGATGTGTCATGGCCCCATGCTAGCGCCAAGACACACAGGGTGAAACCAAAGAAAAAGGGCGCCCCAACCGGAGCGCCCTTTCCCTATCACAAGCCGAAAAGATCAGTCGATCATCGGCAGAAGCTTGTCCAAGCTCGCCTTCGCGTCGCCATAAAACATCCGTGTGTTCTCCTTGAAGAACAAGGGGTTCTCGATCCCCGAATAGCCCGTGCCCTGGCCGCGCTTGGAAACAAACACCTGTTTCGCCTTCCAGCACTCCAGAACCGGCATCCCGGCGATGGGCGAGTTGGGGTCATCCTGTGCCGCAGGGTTCACGATGTCGTTGGAGCCGATCACGATGGCCACATCCGTATCCGGAAAGTCCTCGTTGATCTCATCCATCTCCATCACGATGTCATAGGGCACTTTGGCCTCGGCCAAGAGCACGTTCATATGCCCCGGCAAACGCCCCGCAACAGGGTGAATGGCAAAGCGCACGTTCTTGCCCTTGGCGCGCAGCTTGCGCACAAGCTCGGCCACACCTGTCTGCGCCTGCGCCACAGCCATGCCATAACCGGGGATGATGATCACAGAATCCGCCTCGTTCAAGGCCGTGGCAACGCCCTCGGCCTCAATGGCGATCTGCTCACCTTCCACCGCCATCTGCTCACCCGCCGGGCCGCCAAAGCCCCCCAGAATAACCGAGATGAACGACCGGTTCATCGCCTTGCACATGATGTAGCTCAAAATCGCACCGGAGGAGCCGACAAGCGCCCCCACAACGATCAGCAAATCATTGCCAAGGCTGAAACCGATGGCCGCAGCAGCCCAACCGGAATAGGAGTTCAGCATGGAAACAACCACGGGCATATCCGCCCCGCCAATCCCCATGATCAGGTGGTAGCCGATAAACAGCGCCGCAAGGGTCATGATAAAGAGCGGCAAAAAGCCACCACTGTTGAAATACCAGATCAGCGTGAGCACGGAAATACCCGCCGCCGCCGCGTTGAGCACATGTCCGCCCGGCAGCTTCTCGGCCGCCGAAGTCACACGACCGGCCAGCTTGCCATAAGCCACAACCGAGCCGGTAAAGGTCACGGCGCCGATGAAGACCCCGAGAAACAGCTCAACCCGCAAAATCGCAATCTCCACCGCGTCCTTCTTGGCCAGAAGCGCGGCAAAGCCCTCAAGCGCCTTGCGTGCCGTGTCATCCATCGCCAGGACCCGGCCCAGCTCGATATGGGCGTTAAAGCCCACAAAGACAGCCGCAAGCCCCACAAGAGAGTGCATCGCAGCCACCAGCTCCGGCATCTGGGTCATCTGCACCCGTGTGGCAAGCTGATAGCCAATCAAACCGCCCGCAGCGATCAGAACCAGCGACAAAAGCCAAAGCCCCGCGCCGGGGCCGATCAGCGTGGCAAAAATCGCCAGCGCCATACCGGCAATGCCATACCAAACCGCGCGTTTGGCGCTTTCCTGCCCCGAAAGGCCGCCCAGCGAGAGAATGAACAAAATCGCAGCAACCACATAAGCCGCTGTGGTGAAACCATAATCCATTAGTCAGCCCCCCTTAAGATTTCTGGAACATGGCGAGCATTCGCCGTGTGACGAGGAACCCGCCAAAAATGTTGATCCCAGCCATGAACACCGCGAGCGCCGAGAGCAGGATCACCAAAAAGCTCCCGGAGCCGATCTGCATGAGCGCGCCCAGAATGATGATCGAGCTGATCGCATTGGTCACCGCCATGAGCGGCGTGTGCAGGCTATGCGCCACACCCCAGATCACCTGGAAGCCCACGAAAACGGCCAGCACGAAGACGATGAAATGCTGCATGAAGCTGGCCGGCGCAACAAGCCCCACCCCCAGCAGCAGCACCGCGCCAACACCCAGCAAGGTCACCTGTTGCTTGGTCTGCGCCTTGAAGGCCGCCACCTCTGCGGCGCGCTTCTCTTCCGCCGTCAGCTCTTTTACTTCGGCCTTGGGCTTGGCGGCAATCGCCGCCACTTTGGGGGGCGGTGGCGGGAAGGTGATCTCACCTTCAAAGGCCACGGTCGCGCCGCGAATGACATCATCTTCCATGTCGTGGTTGATCTGGCCGTCTTTTTCGGGCGTCAGATCGGTCATCATATGGCGGATGTTGGTGGCATAGAGGTTTGAGGCCTGCGTTGCCATGCGGCTGGGGAAATCGGTATAGCCGATGATGGTCACGCCATTCTCGGTCACGATCTTCTCGTCCATCACGGTGAGTTTGCAGTTGCCGCCCTTTTCGGCCGCAAGGTCCACAATCACGCTGCCCGCCTTCATCGCCTTGACCATATCCTCGGTCCAAAGCTCGGGCGCCTCGCGGTTGGGAATAAGCGCCGTGGTGATGACGATATCCACCTCAGGCGCCAGCTCGCGGAACTTCGCCAGCTGCGCTTCGCGGAACTCGGGGCTGGAGACAGAGGCATAACCGCCCGTCGCCGCGCCGTCCTGCTGCTCTTCCTCAAAGTCGAGGTAAACAAACTCGGCCCCCATTGATTCGACCTGCTCGGCCACTTCGGGGCGCACGTCAAAGGCGTAGGTCACAGCGCCAAGGCTGGTGGATGTGCCAATCGCGGCAAGCCCCGCCACGCCCGCGCCCACAACCAGAACCTTGGCGGGCGGCACTTTGCCCGCCGCCGTGATCTGGCCGGTGAAGAAGCGGCCAAAGTTGTTGCCCGCCTCGATAACCGCGCGGTAGCCGGCGATATTGGCCATGGAGCTGAGCGCATCCATCTTCTGCGCGCGGCTGATCCGGGGGACCATTTCCATCGCGATGACATTCGCGCCCTTGGCTTTCGCCGCGTCCATACCCGCGTCATTTGCCGCTGGGTTAAAGAATGAAATCAGGGTCTTGCCTGCTTTGAGCTGCTTGAGCTCCGCCGCTTCGGGCTGGCGCACCTTGGCGATGATATCGGCATCCTTCCAAAGCGCCGCGGCAGTCTTTTTGACAGTGACGCCCGCGGCCTTGTAATCGGCGTCCGAATAGCCCGCCAGCGCGCCTGCGCCTGTTTCGATCATGCACTCATAGCCGAGCTTTTGCAGATCCCGTGCCGAAGCCGGCGTCATGGCCACACGGGCCTCGCCTGCAAACACTTCTTTTGGTGTTCCGATGATCACCTGAGTATCCCCCTTCTTTTCTGTTTCTTGCGCAAACCATCACGCAAGGATTTCAAATGTTACGCTGCGACGCGGCAAAAAGTCAAAGCCAACGCCGCGTCTCTTCTTTCAACCACGTTTTTCAACCAAGTCTTTCAACCAAGGCCAAGGGCGCGCCCGCTGGTGCCAGATCTCCCCATGGGGTCATGGCTTGTAAGCCGCCGTCTCTTGCCACCCGGTGTATCCGGACTGCAAGACAAGCACATTCTCATGCCCCAAAAGGCGCGCGGCAAAGGTGGCCTGCGCGCTCAGCGAGCCAGTGTTGCAATAGAAAATGACCATGCCACTTTGCGGCAACTCCCCCAACCGGGCCGGCACCTCACGCCATTCGATATGGCGTGCGCCCGCAATATGCCCCTGGGCAAATTGCGCTGCATCCCGGGTGTCAATGAACGTGGCCGCCGCAAAGACCTCCGCATCAATCTGCTGGGGCAAGATGATCCCCTGCTCATAGGTGGCAAAATCCATATAGCCCTGCACAGCCTCGGCCACAGCGGTGTCCTCAGCCAAGACAGGTGCGCTCAAAGCGAGCCAGCCCAACAGGGCTGACCGAGCGAGTTTCAGTCTCATTCCCATTCCATTTCCTCAAACACCCGGCCTGCGTTTTTCGTGGCAAGCTCCTCGAAAGTGTCCAGCATCTCCCAATTTGACTGATCCACATAATACGCGCCCGAAAGGTCGCCGCCCGCGTCAATATGCGCACCGATCTTCTCGCGCAGATCAACAAGATAATCATGCGTATAGCGGCGCACCTGCGCCATATTGGTGGGGTGGCCATGCCCGGGAATCACATAGGTCGGCGCCATCGGTTCAAGCTTGCTCTCCCAGGTCTCGATCCAGCAGCTCGTGCAGGTATCGCCAAAAATCGGCGGCATCCGCTCGTGAAAGGCAATATCGCCGGCAATCATGATGTCCCACTGAGGGATCCAAACCTGCGTGTCTCCCGGCCCGTGCGCAGGGCCAAGATGCAGAATTTCGAATGTCACACCGCCCAGCTCATAGGCATAAGTGTCCGAAAAGCTCAGATTGGCGCTCACCGCGCGCGTGCCCTCGGCGCGGTCGCGGTTGTAGCCCTTCATCCCTTCCAGGATAAAATGGCCGTTCTCCTCGGTCTCGTGAATGGCGTCCTCATGGGCGAGAATATCCACCCCCAGATCGGCCCAATAGGAGTTGCCCAGGAAAGCATGGCCCTGCCCGTTTTCATTGATCACAAGCTTCACAGGCAGATCGGTGACCGCCTTGATCTCCTCATGCAGCGCCGCCGCCAGCCGCGCCGAGGCGCCCCCGTTGACCACAACAACCCCCCCCGGCGTCACAACAAAGCTGAGGTTGTTGTTGTGTCCGGCGTTTTCATAGGTGGGCGGAGCTGTCGCGCCGATGGCCGAAAAGACATGCGGAATCACTTCCACGGGCTTGGAATAGAGCTCGCTCTGCGGATATTGATCGGCAATATCCTCGCTCGCAAAGGCGGCTGCGCCCAGAACAGCGGCCAAAGCCGCGCCCGCCAGACCGCTGGAAAATCGTGACATCCTATCCCCTCCTAAATCCTTCCCGCGCACCTTACACATTCACCTGCATGAATGTCTAATCCATTTCGCACCACCGCTTGCAATCCGCCAGCCCGCGCGACAGTTTGACCAAGACGCCCAACACCCGAAAAGAGACTGCCATGACCGATTTCGCCGCAACAAAAGCCCTGTTTCACATTCCAAAGGGCATGATCTACCTGGATGGCAACTCGCTGGGCCCCCTGCCCAAAAGCGCACCCGCCCGCGTCGCCCGCACCATGACCGACGAATGGGGCGAAATGCTCATCACCGGCTGGAACAAGGCGGGCTGGATGGCCAAGGCCACCGAGGTGGGCGATCGTGTCGCGCGGCTCATCGGGGCCGAGGCGGGCCATGTGGTCATGGGCGACACGCTCTCCATTAAGGTCTATCAGGCGCTGGCCGCAGCCCTCGAAATGCGCCCGGAGCGCAAAGTCATCCTCTCTGACAGCGGCAACTTCCCCTCCGATCTCTACATGGCCGAAGGGCTCATCAAATCGCTCGGCCAAGGCCACGAGCTGCGCATTGTCGCCCCCGAGGAGGTTGAAGCGCATATCACCGAAGAGGTCGCCGTGACGCTGATCACCGAAGTCGATTACCGCACAGGGCGGCTGCATGACATGAAAGCGCTCACCGCCAAGGCCCAGAGCGTCGGCGCGCTGACGATCTGGGATCTGGCCCACACCGCAGGCGCCACCGATGTGAAGCTTGCCGAATGCAAAGCCGACTTCGCCGTCGGCTGCACCTATAAATACCTCAACGGCGGCCCCGGCGCGCCCGCCTTCATCTATGTCGCCCCGCGCCACGCCGACACGGTGCGCCCCGCCCTGTCGGGCTGGCTCGGCCATGAAGCGCCCTTCGCCTTTGATCTCAGCTACCGCGCGGGCGCAGGCATCGAGCGGATGCGCGTCGGCACGCCGCCGATCCTGGCCTTGGCCGCGCTTGAGGCCGCCCTGGACGCTTGGGAAAACGTGGATATGGCCGCGCTGCGCGCGCGCTCCCAAAGCCTCACCCAGCTGTTTCTGGAGGAGGTGGAGGCGCGTTGCCCCATGCTCACCCTCGCCAGCCCGCGCGCGGCCGCAGCGCGCGGCTCGCAAGTGAGCTTTGCCTTTGAAAACGGTTACGCCGCCATGCAGGCGCTGATCGCGCGCGGCGTTGTCGGCGACTTCCGCGCGCCTGATATCATGCGTTTCGGCTTCACGCCGCTGTTTATCGACGAAGGCGACGTGCTCAGCGCCTGTGACATCATCGAAGAGGTGATGACGGGGGCGCTTTGGGACAGGCCCGAATACCACGCGCGTGCGGCGGTTACCTGAAGCCTGTGACTTGATTTCGAATTTTTCCTTCGGAAAAATCCGACCGAAGCGGGGGACCAGTCCCCCGCACCCCCTGGGATATTTGAAGCAATAAAAAAGGGCTAGGCGCGGGCGTGTTCAGCAGGTTGGGCTTTGTGTTCGGCCCAGGCCCGCACGGCAGCGCCGAAGGCTTCAAACAGCGGGCGCGAGACAGGGTCATTGGCCGCGTTCCACTCCGGATGCCATTGCACAGAGAGGGTGAAGCCCTTGGCGTCTTTGATGTAGATCGCCTCCGGCGTGCCATCGGGCGCATGGCCTTCGATCACCACCCGTGGGCCGGGTTTGCAGATGCCTTGCCCGTGGAGCGTGTTGGTCATGACGGCTTGCGCGCCCAGAAGCTGATGAAAGCGTCCGCCTTTGGTGAAGCGGACTTCATGGCGCAGCTCGAATTTCTCTTCCAGCGTGCCTTCGGGCGGCATCCGGTGGTTGCTGCGCCCCGGCAGATCGCGGATTTCGGGGTGCAGTGTCGAGCCAAAGGCGACGGCGACTTCCTGAAAGCCCCGGCAGATGCCGAAAAACGGCTGGCCGCGCTCTACACAGGCGCGCACCAGCGGCAGGGTGATCGCATCGCGCGCGCGGTCAAACTCGCCATGCGCCTCGGTTTCGGCCTCGCCATATTCGGCGGGGTGCACATTGGGCCGCCCGCCGGTGAGCAAAAAGCCATCACAGGTTTCCAGCAGCTCTTGCACACTCACAAAGCGCGGATCCGCTGCGATGAGCAACGGCAAACAGCCTGACACCTGAGACACGGCCTCGGTGTTCATCACCCCGCCCCCATGGGTGAGGTAGGTTTCGTTGATCAGATGCTGGTTGCCAATAATGCCGACAACCGGCCGGCGCTGTGGGGTGTCCTGTTTCATGGCCTATAGGTAATACGGCTTTTGACTGAAGAAAAGCCTTTCACACCGCAAAAGGCCCCCGCAACATGCAGGAGCCTGAAGCGCGCGGGCTCTTGGCGCTCAATAGACGCCGACGGCGCTGCCCTCTTGGGCCGCAGCGCTTAAAAGGTCGAACATATACTGCGCGCCCGAGCGGAAGCAGACCACCGTGATGCTGTCTGGTGCCGAGATCCAGAGGGCTGCGGCCACCTGCGCAAGGCGCGTGCGGCGGATTTCACCCTCAGCGAAACGGCTCATGTCAACAGGCGCGAGCTTGCCGATCACCTCGCGCGCATGTGGCCCTGTGACCGTGAACACCGCGCGCGCATCCGAGACATTCTCGGCCATGAAATGCTGCCCCTTGAGCGCGGTGGAGAGCTTGGCCACCACCGCATCCGCCTCAGCGTGCGGCACGAGGATCAAAAGCTCATCCGGGCTCATCCAGGCAACCCCCGTCGCCCCCGCCAGCGCCACACCGCGCGGCTTTGGAATGGCCGCGCCGGCCACAGCTTTCACCGCCGATTTGACCTTGGCATGGCCCAGATCACCGCGAAAGCTGATCATGCCGACAAGCCCGGCCTCCTCAACATGGGCGATGCCCGCAAAGCGCGCGCCTGCGAGTGCACTTCTTGCTTCAGACATTTTGCTTCTCCCCTTCAGGGTCATAAAATACGGGGCTGACAACCTTGGCGGTATAGGTCTTGCCGTCGGTTCCGGGGAAATCCACCGTCTCGCCCATCCGCTCTGGCCCATTGTGCAAGAGGCCCATGGCAATGCCCTTGCCCAAGGTGGGCGAATAATAGGTCGAGGTCACGCGCCCCTGCACATTGCGCTGGCCATTGGCGTTCTCGCCTTCGGCCACAGCATAGGCCCCGTCGGGGATGACAGAGCCATCCACCGTCTCAAGGCCCACAAGCTGCCAGCGCTCGGGGTTGACCATAAATTCCCGCTCCTGCGCGCGCTTGCCAAGGAAGTCTTCCTTCTTCTTGGAAATCGCCCACGACAGGCCCAAGTCCTGCGGAATGATGGTCCCGTCGGTCTCATCCCCGATCATGATAAAGCCCTTCTCGGCGCGCATCACATGCATGGCCTCCGTGCCGTAGGCGGTCGCGTTAAACTCCGCCCCCGCCTCAAAGAGGGTGTCCCAAAGTGCTGCGCCTTGGCTCGCCGGCACAGCAATTTCATAAGACAGCTCGCCCGCAAAGGAGATCCGGAAGATGCGCGCATCAAACCCGCCGAGCTTGCCGCTGGTATACTCCATAAAGCCAAGCGCCTCCTTGGAAACATCGACACCGCCGAGCTTTTCCAGGACCTTGCGCGAGTTTGGCCCAACCACGCCGATCTGCGCCCACTGCTCGGTTGCATTGGTCACATAGACCTTCCAGTCCCACCATTCGGTCTGCAACCACTCTTCCATATGGCCATGGATGCGCTCAGCGCCCCCCGTGGTGGTGTGGCAGAGGAAGGTCTCCTCATCGAGCCGCACAACCACGCCGTCATCGCTGAGAAAGCCGTTTTCCGAACACATAAGCCCATAGCGGCATTTGCCGGGCTTCAGCGTGCTCATCATATTGGTGTAGAGCATATCAAGGAACTTGCCCGCATCCGGCCCCTTCACAATGAGCTTGCCCAAGGTGGAGGCATCCAGCAAGCCAAGGCTCTCGCGCGTCGCCAATATCTCGCGGTTCACCGCCTCATGCACGCTCTCGCCGCCCCGCAGGTAGGCATAGGCGCGCCGCCACTGGCCCACAGGCTCCCAATGCGCGCCGTTGGCTTCGTGCCAGTCGTGCATCGGCGTGCGCCGCAAGGGCTGGAACACCTCCGCGCGGGCCTCACCCGCAATGGAGCCCATCGAAATCGGCGTGTAAGGCGGGCGGAAGGTGGTTGTCCCCGTCGCAGGAATTGCCTGCCCAAGCGTTTCCGAAAGCACAGCCAAGCCGTTGATATTGCTCAACTTGCCCTGGTCTGTCGCCATGCCCAGCGTGGTGTAGCGCTTGGTGTGCTCGACACTCTCATAGCCCTCGCGCGCCGCAAGCTGCACATCAGAGACCTTCACATCGTTCTGATAATCCAGCCACGCCTTCATGCGCAGCTTTGGCCCCGCGCCCTGCGGCATCATCCAGACAGGCTGCAACGGCGCTTCTGCCGCCTGCTCAAAACCGGGCAGGCTCACATCCACAGGCGTGAGGCCCAAAGCCTCCACAGCCTTGCGCGCCGCGTGGTCGGCATCGGCCAGCCCCACGCCCATATCCATCACACCATTGGCCGCGCCCGCGGGGATCACAAACCCCGCACCGTCTGCGCCCAAGGGCGGGCGCGTCTCGTCAGGGCGGAACATCGCGTGCTCCTCATCCCAAAGAAGCTTGCCCCCACAATGGCTCCAGAGGTGCACAACTGGGCTCCAACCGCCCGACATGGCCACCGCATCACAGGCGATCTCTTCAAGCACCGCGCCCTCACCGGCCTGCGCGCAAATCTTGACCGATTTCACACGCTTGCCACCGGTGACCTTGGCAATCCCCTTGCCGTTTTCCACCCGGATGCCCATGGCCCGCGCCTCTGCGGCAATGGCCCCGCCGCCCTCGGCGCGCGCATCAAGGATCACGGGCACATCAAGCCCCGCCGCCTTCACGGCCAGCGCGGTTTTGTAAGCATCGTCGTTGTTGGTCACAACAACCACACGGTCGCCCGCGCTCACGCCATAGTCAGCGATATAGTCGCGCACAGCCCCCGCCAGCATCACACCGGGAATGTCGTTGCCTGCAAAGCTCAGGGGCCGTTCAATCGCCCCCGTCGCGGTGATGATCTGCCCCGCACGGATCTTCCAGAGCCGGTGGCGTGGGCCAACCAGCGCTGGCGCGTGGTCGCGCAGCCGCTCATAGCCCAAGAGATAGCCGTGGTCATAAACCCCCGCGCCCATCATCCGGGTGCGCAGCGTGACATTCTCCATGCCCTCAAGCTCGGCCACAAGCGCCGCGATATACTCGGCCGCTGGCTTGCCATCCAGCTCGCCGCCATCCACCATGCTGCGCCCGCCCCAATGCGGGTCTTGCTCCATCAGCAAGACTTTCGCACCGCTCAGCGCCGCTGTCTTGGCCGCCTGAAGGCCCGCAAGCCCGCCGCCAATCACGGCGATATCGGCAAAGAAGTAAAAGTGCTCGTAGGTGTCCGCATCCAGCGTCTCTTTGTCAGGCGCCTTTCCAAGGCCCGCGGACTGGCGGATAAACGGCTCGTAAATATGCTTCCACGCAAAGCGCGGGAAAAGGAAGGTCTTGTAATAGAACCCGGCGGGCAAGAAGCGCGCAAAAGCGTTGTTCACCACGCCAATATCAAACTCAAGGCTTGGCCAGTGGTTTTGGCTGCCCGCGCTGAGGCCATCAAAAATCTCGGTCGTCGTCGCGCGCTGGTTTGGCTCAAACTTGCCGCCCTCGCCCATGTTCATCAAGGCGTTCGGCTCTTCCGCACCGGAGGCCACAACGCCACGGGGGCGGTGATACTTGAAAGACCGGCCCATCATCATCTGGTCATTGGCGAGCAAGGCCGAGGCCAGCGTGTCGCCCTGATAGCCCTTCAGCCGCGTGCCGTTAAAGCTGAATGTAACGGGCTTGCTGCGGTCAATCCGCCGCCCGCCCTGTGTGAGACGTGTGCTCATTTGAAGTTCCTCCAGCTCCATCCCGGGCGCTTGGCCGTCAGGATGTCCTTAATCTCTTGGGGCGGCTCATAGGTCTGCGCGCTGTAGGTGCCAAACACTTCCAGCGTCATCGTGCAGCGCGCGGCATGAAACCACTTGCCGCAGCCATTGGCATGGCGCCAACGCTCCAGATGCACCCCCTTGGGGTTCTCGCGCATGAACAGATAGGTCTCGAAATCCGCATCACTCGAGCCAGGCCCAAAGCGCTTCAAATGCGCCTCGCCGCCTGCGTGAAATTCCGTCTCTTCGCCTTTGACCCCGCAATACGGGCATTCAAGGATCAGCATAGCGCACCTCCATGGATTTGAGGGAAACTCATGCCCAAAGGGCAGGCATGATTGTTTTGAACAGCAACATCGCATCCGCGTCGCAAATGCACAGGGCGGGGCGCGGCGCGGGCCACCGGAAAATTCGAATTTTCCGGGCCATTTTTTTGCAAAAAAATGGGAGAAGACCGCACCATCAGTGCGCCACTCCAGCTGCAACGCTCTCGTCAATAAAGCGCCCTTCAATGAAGCGCTCCATACCAAACTCCGCCGCAAGCGGCCCCGGCTCGCCCTTGGCAATCAGCTCCGCCGTCGCCCAGCCGCCGCCCGGAATGGCCTTGAAGCCCCCCGTGCCCCAGCCCGCGTTGATAAAGCAGTTGCCCAATGGCGTCTTGCCGATCACGGGTGAGCGGTCGCCGGTCACATCCACAATCCCGCCCCACTGGCGCAGCATCTTGAGCCGGCTCACCATCGGGAAGGTCTCCACAAGTGCCCTCACCGTCTCCTCGATATGGTGGAAAGAGCCGCGCTGCGTGTAGTTGTTAAACCCGTCCGTGCCGCCGCCAATCACCATCTCGCCCTTGTCAGACTGGCTCATATAGCCGTGCACCGTGTTGGCCATGACAACCACATCCATACAGGGCTTGATCGGCTCGCTCACCAGCGCCTGAAGCGCCACGGATTCAATCGGCAGACGAAAGCCCGCCATATTCGCCAGCGCGCCCGAGTTGCCCGCCACAACAAGCCCCAGCTTGTCACAATCAATCGCCCCCTTCGTGGTGTCCACCCCCGTGACCTTGCCGCCGCTTGAGCGCACGCCTGTCACTTCGCACTGCTGGATGATGTCCATGCCCATGTCCGAGCAGGCCCGCGCATAGCCCCAGGCCACAGCATCGTGCCGCCCCGTGCCGCCGCGCGCCTGATAGAGCCCACCCAAGACAGGGTAGCGCGGCCCGGCCAAGTTGATGATCGGCACAAGCTTCTTCACCTCTTCGGGCCCGATAAAGCGCGTCTCAACGCCTTGCAACATGTTCGCATGAGCCGTGCGCTTGTAGCCGCGCACCTCATGCTCGGTCTGCGCCAGCATGATCACCCCGCGCGGAGAGAACATCACGTTGTAATTGAGATCCTGCGACATGGTCTCATAAAGCGAGCGCGCCTTCTCATACAAAGCCGCCGAAGGGTCTTGCAGATAGTTGCTGCGAATGATCGTGGTGTTGCGCCCGGTGTTGCCGCCGCCCAGCCAGCCCTTTTCCAGAATCGCCACATTGGTGATTCCGTAGTTCTTGCCAAGGTAAAAGGCCGTGGCGAGTCCATGCCCCCCCGCGCCCACGATGATCACATCGTATTTCTTCTTGGGCGCAGGGCTGCGCCAGGCGCGCTCCCATCCCGTGTGAAAGCGGGCCGCCTCGCGCGCCACAGCAAATGCAGAATACCGTCTCATGGCCAAATCCGATCCAGTTAGGTGCTGCCCCTATGTGGCCCAATGCGCAGCCGCGTCCCCCCATTTTTCCGCCACTATCCCTCACGATTGCGACATGCGCGCCCATCCATGCGTTTTCCTCTTCCCTCAGCGCCCCCGCCTGCCTAAATGTGCCCCATGTTGTTCTGGATCATCTCGGCCGCCCTGGCCCTCCTGCTCGCCGCCCTCTTTGCGCTCGCGCTGCTGCGCAGCCGCACCGATGAAGTGCATCCCGCCACCTATGATCTGCGCATCTACCGCGACCAGCTCAAAGAAGTGGAGCGCGACCTCGCCCGCGGTGTCATCGGCGAGGCCGACGCCGAGCGCATCCGCACCGAGGTGGGCCGGCGTGTGCTCACCGCCGATGCCCAGCTGGCCACAGCCGCCCGCACCGGGGCCCAGCCTGCGCCGCTCACCCTCTTCACCGCCGCGCTGATCGGGCTGGCCCTGCTGGGCGGCGGCGGTTTCATCTACAGCCAGCTCGGTGCCAGCGGCCTCGCCGATCTGCCCCATCAAGCCCGCCTGGCCACCGCCCAAGAGCTCTACCAGAGCCGCGACAGCCAGGCCGCCTTTCTGGCCCGCCTGCCAGCCCGCCCCGAGGCCGAGCCCGACGCCGCCTATGCTGAGCTGATCACCCGCCTGCGCGCGGCTGTCGCCAGCAAACCTGACGATCTTCAAGGCCAGCAGTTCCTTGCCCAAAACGAAGCCCGCCTTGGCAATTTTGCCGCCGCCCGCGCCGCCCAAAGCACGCTCATCCGCCTCAAGGGCGCGGCGGCCACCGCCGAAGACCATGTGACGCTGGCGCAGCTCTACATCACCGAAGCACAGGGCTATGTCGCCCCCGAAGCCGAGGCCGCCCTGCGCGCCGCCCTCAGGGCCGACCGCGCCAACCCGGTCGCGCGCTATTTCCTCGGCCAGATGTGGCTGCAAAACGACCGCCCCGACCGCACCTTCGGCCTCTGGTCGCGCCTGCTTGAGGAAGGCCCCGCCGAGGCCCCCTGGATCGCCCCGATCCGCGAAGGCATCGAAGACATCGCCTGGCTCGCGGGCATCGAGTATACCGCGCCCGAGGCCGGCAGCGCCCCGCTGCGCGGCCCCACCGCAGAAGACATCGAAAACGCCGGCAGCATGACCCAACAAGAGCGCCTCGAAATGATCCGCGGCATGGTCGAAAACCTCAGCACCCGCCTGGCCACAGAAGGCGGCACGCCCGAAGAATGGTCCCGCCTGATCTCCTCGCTGGGCGCATTGGGCGACAGCTCCCGCGCCCTGGCCATCTGGCGCGAGGCGCAAGAGCGCTTTGCCAACACGCCCGATGCGCTCGAAACCGTGCGCCGCGGCGCACAGCGCGCCGGCGTCGATCAATGATCTGCGAAACCACCGAGGAGTTCCTCGCCGCCCTGCCGCCACAGGGTGCGCTCATGGGGCTCGATCTGGGCGACAAAACCATCGGCCTCGCCGTCTCCGACAGCTTCCGCAGCGCCGCCTCGCCCCTGCAAACCATACGGCGCAAGAAATTCACGCCCGACGCAACAGAGATGCTCGCCCTCGCCACAGAACGCGGCATCCAGGGGCTGGTCCTCGGCCTGCCGCGCAATATGGACGGAAGCGAAGGCGCGCGCTGCCAATCCACCCGCGCCTTTGCCCGCGCCCTCACCCGGATGACAGAGCTGCCCATCACCTATTGGGACGAACGCCTCTCCACAGTGGCCGCCGAAAAAGCGCTCTTGGAGGCGGATACGTCCCGAAAACGTCGCGCAGAGGTGATCGACCATGTCGCCGCCTCCTATATCCTTCAAGGGCTGCTCGACAGATTGGCCCATATGAAAGTGACACGCGATGACTGAAGCCAAACCCACCGTCTGGAAACGCGCCGAAATAGACAGCCCCTGCATCCAGATCTGCGTCGTGCATCCCGAAACCCGCCTCTGCACAGGCTGTGCGCGCTCGATTGATGAAATCGGGCGCTGGTCTCGCATGAGCGCCGATGAGCGCCAAAGCATCATGGCCGAGCTGCCCGCGCGCTCCGCTGCCCCCACAGGCCGCCGCGGTGGCCGCATGGCCCGCCTCACGCGCGAATAAGCTGCGCCAAGGCGAACGGCCCATGAGGCAGCACGCCGCGCTATGCCCTTTCTTATTGCCTCAAATATCCAAATCCCACATGAGCTCCAAGCGCCCCGCGCTCTTCAGGCGCCCGGTGCGCAATCTCTGCGCGCCGCACCCCTCTGTCGCCCGTAGGGTGCGCAATCTCTGCGCACCACACCCGTTTGCGGGCCTCACGCTGCGCTCTGCCTACACCCCGCGCTCTCCTGGTGCCCGGTGCGCAATCTCTGCGCACCGCACGCCGCCTTAACCCATTTCGCGACCGGAAATTAACCTTTGGGCGGTGCACGCTTTGTGCACGAGGTGTGCACGCATATCACCCCCCCGATTCGGCCTGCGCCGTCGCCGTTAACCGTGCTGTGCGGCGGGCTCACAGAGGGGTAATTTCTGGCTCACTCCGCCGCCAGCCAGCGCGCTCGGTCGGTCACTTCGGGGCGGAAATAGGCAATCATCCGCGCCGCCGTTTCCTGCCCCTGCCAAGGGGCCACACCATGCAGCGCAAAGCGGTGCGTCAGGTAGGCTTCTCCACATGAAGCTTGGACCTCAACCCGCTGACATGTTTCAAAAATCTCCGCACGCGCTGCTTGGTAGCGCGCGGTGAGGTCAATCGCAGGCCAGCGCTCGGGCGGCACGCCCTCAAAGGCCGCGCGCAGCATGGCGGCAAGCCGCAGATGGCTCCCCTCCCAGATCACCATGGGGCTGGCCGTGCTCTCGCTTAACGGAATGCCAAGGATATAGCCGTGATACTCCCCCATGCGCCTGAGCCGCTCCGGCCCCTCCGGTTTCAACCCATCCAGATGCGCCGCATCACGCTTGCGCCGGTAGCGCCCTGCCGCGGCGCTCTCGCCCTCTCTGGGGCGCGGGTATCCGGGAGAGATCACCGAAAGCTGCGCTCTGTGCAAGGGCAGCGGCCCGAAAAGGCTTTCAGCGGCCGCAAAAGCTGTGCCTGTCAGCGGCCCGCTTACGCCTGCCAGAGCGCCGCGCGCATCATTGGCCAGCGCATCCACACCCACAAACCATGTGCCCTCACATTGGTGCCAATGGGCATTCTGAGGCGCGTGAACGGCCTCCCAAGCCGGGGCGCGCACGGCCTTAACCCAGTCTGCGAGGCGGGTATCATAAGGGAATTTCACCCAGCCTTTTTCAAGGTATTCTCTCAATATCCCAATGCCTTACGCAGCATATTTAACGCCACCAGCGTAAGGAAAACCGCAAACACCCGCTTCAGCGGCTTGGGGTCCATCGCATGGGCCAGCTTCACCCCGTAAGGCGCTGTGATCAGCGTCATCGACACAATAACACCAAAGGCCACAAGGTTCACCGCACCAATGGTAAAGGGCGGTGCGCCCTCGATGCTGACAAAGAGAAATCCGATCACCGCCGGCACAGCGATGATCACCCCGAAGCCCGCCGCTGTGGCGACAGCGCGGTGAATGGGCGTGTTGAAAAGGCTCATCAGCGGCACACCAAAACTCCCCCCGCCAATGCCCATCAAAACCGAAAGAAAGCCCATCAAGGGCGAAAGCACAGCCCGCTTCACACCCTTGGGCATCTCTTGGCCCAACCGCCACGCGCTGCGCCCAAAGCCCATGTAAAGCCCGATCACAACGCCCAGACAGCCAAAGATTGCCTGCAAGGTCACCGAGCGCAGGCTCGCGGCCACCAGCATCCCCACAACCGCGCCCAAAGCGATTCCAAGCGCCCAGCCGCGCAGGATATCCCAGTCCACCGCGCCCTTCTTGTTATGGCTCAAAACAGAGCGCACCGAAGTGACCACAATGGTCGCCAGAGAGGTCGCCAGACAGACCTGCATGAGCTGCGGCCCGTCATATCCAAGTGTCTGGAAGGCATAGAAAAAAGCAGGCACAAGCACAATACCGCCACCCACGCCCAACAGCCCCGCGAGCACACCCGCAAACGCGCCAATGGCCATCAGCATCACCAGCATCTGGAGGAGCAAAGCCGTTTCAGGCATGTGATATTCCTTCTCTTCGCGCGGCCTCTGCACTCTCGCGCGCGCCGCGCACCGCGTCCAGCGCTTCTTGCACCAAGGCCACGCCCGCGCCGGGCTTATGCGCCCCCTCCGAAAGCACCCGCCGCCAGAGCCGCGCCCCCGGCTGGCCGGCAAAAAGCCCCAGCATATGCTTGCTGATCTGCCCCAGACGCCCCCCCGCGGCAACATGCTCCGCAATATACGCCAGCATCGCCTCGGCCGCCTCCACAGGGTCCGCAAGCGGGGCCTGCGCGCCAAAAATCCGCGCATCCGCCGCGCCCAGAATATCCCAGGGTTGATGGTAGCCCGCCCGGCCAATCATCACCCCGTCCATGCCCCGCGCCAGATGCGCCTCGGCCTCTTCAAGCGTGGCCACACCGCCATTGAGCGAGAGGTGCAGATGCTCAAATTGAGCTTTCATATCATAGACAAGCTCATAATCGAGCGGCGGAATATCGCGGTTCTCCTTGGGGCTCAGCCCCTGCAACCACGCCTTGCGCGCATGGATCGCAAATCGCGTCACCCCCGCGCCCGATACCCGCGCCAGAAAATCGGGCAAGACCTCCCTTGGCTCCTGATCATCCACGCCAATACGGCATTTCACCGTCACCGGCACATCCACCGCCGCAATCATCGCCGCACAGCATTCGGCCACCAAATCGGGGCTGCGCATCAAGACCGCGCCAAAGGTGCCCGACTGCACCCTGTCTGAGGGGCAGCCGACATTGAGGTTGATCTCGTCATAGCCCGCCTCGGCCCCCAATTTTGCCGCCTCGGCCAGCTCTTTCGGGTCAGAGCCGCCCAATTGCAGCGCCACAGGGTGCTCCTGCGGGCTGAACGCCAGCAAATGCAACGCCCGCCCGCGCACCAAAGCAGGCGCGGTCACCATCTCGGTGTAAAGCAAACTCTCGCGCGACATAAGCCGATGAAAAAACCGGCAATGCCTGTCCGTCCAATCCATCATCGGCGCAATCGAAAGCCGCGCCGCACCCGCGACAGGGTCCGCACCGCCCCCGGCAACGGCCCCACCATGCCTCAGCGGGCTGGCACCTTTAGGGGCTGGGGTCTGGGGCATCGGTCTCTCCTCTCATCGGCGCGCGCGCCGCCTCAGCGCAGGGGCCGCAAAGCCCGCCTTTGGGCCCTTGCGCGCCGCAGACATACTGCACAGCCGCCCCCATCGTCCAGCCCTGCCCTGCGGCTGCCATCTGGGGGCCCCAAAGAGCCATTGACGCCCCGCCGCCTGCGCGCCAAAGTCGCGGGCAATCACGTCGGCATAGCCTTCAAAAACTGGCCCCAAAAACAGGACCCCTCATGAGCACATTTGATGAAGACCTCTTTCTCAAAGGGCTGGCCCAACGCAAAGCCACCCTCGGCGCAGACTATGTCGAGAACAATCTGGCCGCCGCTGACGACTTCACCCGCCCCTTTCAGGAGGCCATGACAGCCTGGTGCTGGGGCTTTGGCTGGGGTGATGAGGTGATCGACGCCAAGACCCGCAGCATGATGAACCTCGCAATGATCGGCGCTCTGGGCAAGATGCACGAATGGGAGCTGCACTGCCGTGGCGCGCTCAACAACGGGGTCACCCAAGACGAGCTGCGCGCCATCATTCATGTGATCGGCATCTATTGTGGCGTGCCCCAGGCCCTGGAGTGCTTCCGCGCAGCCCGCAAGGTGCTGGAGGCTGCCCCCCAGCCCCCCACAGAGACGCGCCCCTAGCGAAGGCGCGCCAAACCTCGGCCACCTGCATTTTGCCAGCCTGCCCCATCCTACCTCCCAGCCTGCACCCCAGCCCACAGCGAAGATCACCCATGACCCAAGAAACACCCTGCGCCACCTCATATGACGTTATCATCATCGGCGGTGGCATCATGGGCGCGTCAACGGCCTGTTTTCTAAGCCAAAACAAAGACTTTCAGGGCAAGGTCCTGGTGGTCGAGCGCGACCCGAGCTATGAGTTTGCCTCCACGTCCCACACCAATTCCTGTATGCGCCAGCAATTTTCCACATCCCTCAACGTGAAAATCTCGCAGTTTGCCGCCGACTATGTGAAAAACCTCGGCACCTATCTCGCAGATGCCCGCGTGCCTGCGCTCTCCATCCAGAATTTCGGCTACATGTATCTCGCCGGCGATGAAAAAATGGCCCAAACCCTGCGCGCCAACCATGCGGTGCAAAAAGCGGCCGGGGCCGCCACCCGGCTTCTGAGCCGCGATGAAATCGCCGCAGATTATCCTTTTTATCAGCTTGACGACATCCTCCTTGGCTCCATCAACACCGTGGATGAAGGCTTCTTTGACGGGCAGGCCGTGTTTGATTGGCAGCGCCGTATCAGCCGCGAGGCGGGCGTTGAATATATCAAAGGCGAGGTCATCGCCCTCACCAAGAACGCCGCAGGCAACCGCATCGAAAGCGTCACGCTCGCCACGGGCGAGGTGCTCTCCTGCGGCCAGCTTGTAAACGCCACAGGCCCGCGCGCCGCGCGCACGGCCGCCATGGCTGGCATCGCACTGCCCGTGGAGCCGCGCAAACGCTTCACCTGGATGTTCTCCGCCGCCAAGCCGCTGGACCGCCCTCTCCCTCTCACCATCGACCCGACAGGGGTGCATGTGCGCGAGGTCGGCGGCGGCATCTATCAGGCGGGCGGCCATACCGAGCATGACCCCGCCGTAGAGTTTGACGACTTCACCATGGATCACAGCTTCTGGCAGGCGCACGTCTGGCCCGTCATCGCCACGCGCATTCCGCAGTTCGAGGCGATCAAGGTCACAACCGAATGGGCCGGGCATTATGCCTACAACACGCTCGATCAGAACGCCATCACAGGGCCGCATCCAGAGATCAGCAATTTTTTATTCCTCAACGGATTTTCCGGACACGGATTGCAACAGTCTCCGGCCATGGGCCGCGGCACCGCAGAATGGCTTACTTATGGGGCCTACCGCAGCCTCGATCTGTCACCCTTTCATTATGGGCGCATCCTCGCCAACCGTCCGATCCGCGAAAGCGCCGTCATCTGAACCAGCGCACGCCGCCTTAACCTGAAGTGTTGCCCAAAGCTTAACAAACCTGCGGTGCACGCTTTGTGCACGGGGGGTGCACGCATGTCACCCCCCCGGTTTGACCGCCTTGGCGCGCCGTTAACCCCACCGTGCGCCGCTCTGGGGCGCAGCGCCCGCCTTTGTGCGTCAGCCAAGCTTTGGCAAAACCTGGCCCGTGGCCCTGATCACGGCAGCGCTGCGCACCAGTGCGGCGGCCCGGGCCAGATCATCGGCCATGTAGCGGTCCTCATCCAGTGTCGCGATGCCCTTGCGCAGCTCTGAAATCACCTGCGCAAGCGCCGCGCTTGTGCGCAAAGGTGCCCTGAATTCAACGCCTTGGGCCGCACAAAGCAGCTCCACGCCCAGGATATGCTCAAGGTTGGACACCATTTGCATCAACCGGCGGGCACCATGGGCCGCCATGCTCACATGGTCTTCCTGGTTGGCCGACGTCGGAGTGCTATCGGTCACTGTCGGGTTTGCCAAGTGCTTGTTTTCACTCATCAAAGCAGCTGTCGTCACCTCAGCGATCATCAAGCCCGAGTTCAACCCCGGGGCCGGTGTGAGAAAGGGAGGCAGATCAAAACTGAGCGTCGGATCTACCATCAGCGCCACCCGCCGCTGGGCGATGGCCCCGATCTCTGACAGCGCCAACGCAATCATATCGGCGGCAAAGCCCACCGGCTCAGCGTGAAAGTTGCCTCCCGAAACAATCTCGCCGGCCCCGGTCAGAACCAGCGGGTTGTCCGTCGCCGCATTGGCTTCGGTCAGCAGGGTCTGCGCCGCCTGGCGCAACACATCCAGCGCCGCCCCCGTCACCTGCGGCTGGCAGCGGATGCAATAGGGGTCCTGCACCCGCAGATCGCCCTCTCGATGGCTCTCCCGGATCTGCGAACCCGCCAGCAGCGCCCGCATGGCCGCCGCCGCTTCTATCTGGCCAGAATGGCCCCTAAGCGCATGAATTTCCTCCATTAACGGAGCTGTTGACCCCATGATCGCATCGGTCGACAAGGCCGAAATGACCAGCGCAGATTGCGCGGCGCGCCAGCCGTCAAAGAGGCCCGCCAAAGCATAAGCGGTGCTGAATTGTGTGCCGTTGATACAGGCCAACCCCTCCTTGGGGCCAAGCACCACAGGGCGCAATCCGGCCCGCTTGAGCGCCGCTTTCGCGGGCATCAAAACCCCCTCAAAACGGGCCTGCCCGGCCCCGATCATCACCGCCGTCATATGCGCAAGCGGCGCAAGATCGCCCGACGCGCCGACCGAGCCCTGCGCCGGCACCTCAGGGATCACCCCGCGCGCCAGCATCTCCTCCAGCAGCTCCACCAGCGCCCAGCGAACCCCGGACGCCCCGCGCCCAAAAGAGATCAGCTTGAGCACCATCATCAAGCGCACAACCGCTTCCGGCACAGGCGCGCCCACGCCGCAGCAATGGCTCAAGATAAGATTGCGCTGAAGCTGCGCAGTGTCTTTTGGCGCCACCTTCACGGAGGCCAGCTTGCCAAAGCCCGTGTTCACACCATAAACCGCGTCCTGCCCCGCCGCCGCTTGCGCAATACGCGCCGCCGCCTGCGCAACAAGCGGTTCGCAGGCCCGGTCCAACTGCACCGGCCCGCCCTCGCGATAAAGCCTTTCCAGCTCATCAAGCCCAACAAACATAGGCCGTAGCACAAGCCTGCCCATAGACATCTCCCCCGTCAATCTGACGGGAGAGTTACCCAGTTCACAATAATATGTCCATACATATTACGCCAGCGACGGCAGCCACAGCACAATGGCCGGGAAGGCCACAAGCCCCGCAATCGTCAGCGCATCCGCGATGAAAAAGGGCGTGACCCCTTTGAAAACATCCTGAACGGTCAGGTCATCCCGCACGCCGGCCACCACAAAGCAGTTGAGCCCAATCGGCGGGGTGATCAGGCAGAACTCTGCCATTTTCACCACCAAAATACCAAACCAGATCGCACACATTTCGCCGGACATGCCAAAGGCGCTGTCCGCAGCGGCCACGTTTTCACCGCCATTCAAGGCCATGACAGCAGGGTAAACCACAGGCAGCGTCAGCAGCAGCATCCCGATCGCATCCATGAACATACCCAGCACAGCATAGGCCAGCAGGATACACACCAAGATTACCATGGGCGACATGGCCAGCGAGGTGATCCAATCGGAAAAGGCCCCGGGCAGATCGGCAAAACCCAAGAAGCGCACATAAATGAGCACCCCCCAGATGATCGTGAAAATCATCACCGTGAGCTTGGCAGTCTCCAGCAGGGCCGCCTTGAGCTGCGGCCAGCGCATTCCGCGGTAAAGCGCCATTAAGAAAACAATAAACGCCCCAAGCGCGCCCCCTTCTGTCGGGGTGCCCCAGGCTTTTTCGCCGAAGGGGTTGTAAACAAAGCAGATAATAATGAAAATAACCGCAAAAATCGGCATCGCAGCTGGCAAGCTCTCAAACCGCTGACGCCATGTAAACCCAGACACCGGCGGGCCCACGTTCTTGAAGACAAGCGCAATGCCGATGATGATCAAAGCATAGACAATCGCCGAGAAAGCTCCCGGAATGAACCCGGCAAGCAGCAACTTGCCCACGTCTTGCTCCACGATGATCGCATAGATCACCAGAATGGCAGAGGGCGGGATAAGGCTTGCCAATGTGCCCCCTGCGGCCACAACACCGGCTGCGAACTGCTTGTTGTAACCAATCTTCAACATCTCAGGGATGGCAATCCGCGCAAACACAGCCGCCGTCGCCACGCTGGCCCCCGACACAGCCGCAAAGCCGGCGGTCGCAAACACCGTGCTCACAGCCAGCCCCCCGGGCACCCAGGCCACCCAGCGTTTGGCCGCCTCAAAAAGCGCACGGGTGAGCCCAGCATAATAGGCCAGATAGCCAATCAGAATGAAGGTCGGAATAAGGCTCAGCTCATGGCTGGCCACCTTGGAATGGGGCACCTGCCCCGCTGTCTTTGCGGCAACCGTGATCGCCCAGCCAATGTCTTCTGGGTCAAATCCCTTCTTGGACCAGAAGATCAGAAACAACCCCACAAGCCCGGCCAGCGCGGCTGCAAACGCCACGCGCATTCCCAAGACAACGAGCACAAGAAGCCCGCTTGTGACCCAAAGGCCAATATCAATCGGCTCCATTGCGGCCTCCTTCTTCAAGTATCCGCGCTTCCGCAGCTGCAACTTCCGCAGCACTCAGCACCAGAGGCACTGCCACAGGCGCCGCATCTGCCCGCACAAAGGCGCGCCCGTAGCCGTAAATCTGGATCAGAAGCCGCAGCCCCAAAACGGCGAAGGCCACCGGCACAACCAGCTTTGCCGGCCAGATCGGCAGTCCGATGTCAATCGTCGAATCACGGCTCCAGAGCGGCACGCCAAAATCAAACGAACGCTGAAAATGTGCCCAACTGCCCCACAGCAGAAACATCATCAGCGCAAAGATCAACAAGACCGAGATCAGCTCAAACAGCCAGATCGCCCGCCCGCCGAGGCGGCTCACCAAAATATCCATCCGGATGTGTGTGCCGTCCCGTTGCGCAAAAGAGACCGCAAAGATGGCGAGCACAGGCATCAGTTGCATGATCCAGTCCACATAGCCCGACAAGGGGGCATTCAGCGCCACACGCCCGCCAACAGAGCGCACCGCCAGAAGCATGAGCGAGAAAATCGCCAAACCGGCGACAAGCGCCATCAGCCGTTCCAATTTCAACAAGCCTCTGTCAAGACGGCTCAGCCATGAGCCATCCTCCAAGACGGGTGATGCACCTGCCATGTTTTTCGCCTTTTTATGAGTGAGTTGCGGGGCACATCTTCATGTGCCCCGCAAATGCTTCGCAGCGGAAGATCAGTTGCCCATCCGGGCCTTCTCAAGCGAGCTGACCACGAGGTCATAAAGCTCTTGCGCTGGCAAACCCTGTGCTGTCATGTCGGCAATCCATTTCTCACGGATCGGATCGGCGGCCACCTTGCGGAACGCCGCAATCTCGGCTTCGCTGATCTCGACTTTCGCAACATTTTTCTCGGCGAGGATGCCGTCCCATTTTTTGAGAAGCTCACCGTAGTTTGCCAGGTAGTGGTCGATGGACTCAGGGATCGAGCTGTCAAGCGCTGCGCGTTCCTTGTCTGACAGGGCCTCATAAGCGTCGATGTTTACCACAATCGGGCAGTTGACCGTGCCGGGGTTGAGGTTGGCGGTCCACCATGTTGCTTCATTGATGGTGCCAAAGCTCAGGTGGGCGTGCTGGGCAAAGGCCACCGTATCCACGACACCGGACTGCATGGCCTGAAAGGCTTCTGCCGAGGTGACCGATGTGGGCACCGCGCCCACAGCCTTGAAGGCTTCGCCAATGCCGCCGGTTGCGCGCACGCGCATCCCCGCGAACTCGGCCAGCTCATCGCGCGGCTCGCCGGTGCCGGCGATATTATATTGCGGCATGGGTGAGGTCATGATGATCTTGGCGTTCCACTGGGCCATTTCGTCAATCACCGCCGGGTGCTCATAGACAGCGTGGCTTACCGCCACTTCCTCGGCCAGCGTGTTGACCCCCAGGAAGGGCAGCTCCAACACGGTGATTGCGCGGTTCTTGTCCCGGTGATAGCCCGCGCAGAATTGGGCCATCTCAAAAGCGCCGATCGAAATACCGTCAAGGTTTTCACGGTTCTTGGACAGGCCGCCATAGCTGATATTCATGGTGAATTCGCCGCCGGTTTTCTCGCTCACAAGCTCGGCCAGCTTCTCAACATGCTCGGTAAACGCGCGGCGCTTGCCCCAGACCGAGACATTCCATTCTGTGGCCGCAGCCTCTGTGGCAAAGCTCACCGCAACAGCGGCAGCCGCCAGTTTTGCAACTGTGTTCATTGTCGTTCTCCCTTTTTGCAGCTCTGTCGGTTGTGGCTGCCCACCCAGACGCTAGCGGTAACATCACAAGATGCCAAGCCCTGCCCATTTGGAACGTTCCGTTTTTCTTGCGCTTCCCCTTTGGCGGATCAGCACCTATAAATGCGCTCAGTGACATCGGCGCCAGGCGCCAGAGCTTTAACGAGACTTCAAGAGGTAAGCGCCATGGCTCATATTATCGTTGTCGGCAACGAAAAAGGCGGCGCGGGGAAATCCACCGTGTCCATGCACATCGCAACCGCTTTGGCGCGCCTCGGCCACAAAACAGCCGTGCTGGATCTGGATTTGCGTCAGAAAACCATTGGCCGCTACCTTGAAAACCGGGTCAGTTTTTGCCGCAAGGCCGGGCTTGATCTGCCAACCCCCGAATATCACGAATTGCCCGAGATCGACAAATCCGCGCTTCAGCCGGGTGAAAACATCTATGATCACCGCTTGTCGGCGGCTGTTGCGGCACTGGAGCCTGACAACGACTTTATCCTGATCGACTGCCCCGGCAGCCACACGCGGCTCAGCCAGGTGGCCCACAGCCTCGCCGACACGCTGGTCACGCCCCTCAACGACAGCTTCATTGATTTTGACCTGCTGGCGCAGATTGATGCCGATGGCGAGAAAATCCTTGCGCCCTCGGTCTATTCCGAGATGGTCTGGTCAGCCCGCCAGCTGCGCGCCCAAGCGGGGCTAAAGCCGATTGACTGGATCGTGATGCGCAACCGCCTTGGCGCGCAACGCATGGTCAACAAAGAAAAGATGGAGCGCGCGGTTGACAAGCTGGCGGCGCGGATCGGCTTTCGCGTCGCTCCGGGCTTCAACGAGCGGGTGATTTTCAGGGAATTGTTCCCGCGCGGGCTCACCCTGCTTGATCTGCGAGACGTGGGCGTGCAAAAGCTCAACATCTCCAACATTGCCGCGCGTCAGGAGCTGCGGGAGATGATGAAATCCCTCAGGCTGCCCGGCGTCAGCATTGACTTCTAAGGACTTGATCCACTGGATATTTTTCTGATTTGCCCTCCGGGGCTTGAAAAAGCACTTGCCGCCGAGGCACAGGCGCACGGCTTTCAGCCTGCACGCCCTGTCAACGGCGGCGTCGACATCACCGGTGGCTGGCCCGAGGTCTGGCGCGCCAACCTTTTGTTGCGCGGCGCTGTGCGCGTGCTCGTGCGCATCGGGTCTTTCCGCGCCTTTCACCTCGCCCAGCTCGACAAGCGCGCGCGCAAGTTCCCCTGGGCCGAGTTCCTGCGCCCCGATGTGCCTCTGCGCGTCGAGGTCACCACCAACAAACGCTCCAAAATCTACCACGCAGGCGCCGCCGCCCAGCGCATCGAAACCGCCATCAAAGAATCCCTCGGCGCGCCCATAAGCGCTGAGGCCGCCCTCACCCTCAAGGCGCGGATTGACGATAACCTCGTCACCTTCAGCCTCGACAGCTCGGGCGAAAGCCTGCACAAGCGCGGCTTCAAAGAGGCGGTCAACAAAGCCCCCATGCGTGAAACGCTCGCCGCCCTCTTCCTGCGCGAGGCGGGCTATACCGGGTCCGAGCCCGTGCTCGACCCCATGTGCGGCTCTGGCACCTTTCCCATAGAGGCCGCCGAAATCGCCATGGGCCTCGCCCCGGGGCGCGCGCGCAGCTTCGCCTTTGAAACCCTCGCCAGCTTTGACCCTGAAGCCTGGCAAGCCCTGCGCGATGCCGTCACACCCAAAGAGACAGAACAGCACTTCTACGGCTCTGACCGTGACCAAGGCGCCATCACCATGAGCACCCGCAATGCCGAGGCGGCGGGCGTCGCAGCCCATACCACCTTCACCTGCACATCCATTTCAGATCTGAAGCGCCCCGATGGCCCCGCGGGCCTCGTGATCATCAACCCGCCCTACGGCGGGCGCATCGGAAACAAAAAGCCGCTCTTTGCGCTCCACGCCGCTCTGGGCACAAAGCTCAAGGCCGAGTTCAAAGGCTGGCGCGTGGCCATCATCACGACAGAGGCCTCCCTTGCCAAAGCCACAGGGCTTACCCTCTCTGCTGGCCCCTATGTGCCCCACGGCGGGCTCAAGGTGCGCCTTTACCAGTCGGGGCCGCTCTAGGCCGCCGGCGCATCAGCACCACAAGGTTTGACAGCGCCAGCGCCCCGATCACAATCGTGCCGCCCACAAGCGCGTAGCCCCCCGGATCCTCGCCCAAGGCAAACCACACAAGCAAGGGCGCAAGCACCGACTCCAGCAAAATCAGCAGCGCTACCTCCGCAGAAGGAATATAGCGCGGCCCCAGCGCCAGCCCGACAGAGCTGATCGCAATGAACAGCCCGTGCAGCGCCACAAGATAAAATTGGTCCACCCCGAGCTGGAGAGGCTGCACAAAGGGCAAAAGGCAAAGCGCCGAGAGCAAATAGGCCACCGGCAACATCGGCACCATCGAAACAGAGCGCACCCGCCGCGCAGCTGTGAGCGCGACAGCAAAGACAAACGATACGCAGACAGCCATCAAATCACCTGTCAGGCTCGCGCCATGGGTCTCCCCGGAGCCATAGGTGATGATGCCAAGGCCCACAAACACCGCCAGCATGGTCAACATCATGCGCAGGCTCATCCGCTCCCCCATCACAAGAAAGCTCAGAATCGCGGCAAAAACCGGCATGGAAGCGATGATGAAAACGACATTCGCCACGCTCGTGTGGCTCACAGCAAGGGTAAACAAGATGCCCGTGCCACTCATCGCCACAAGGTAAACATAGGCGTAAGGCCCGCCCCTCAGCGCCGCCCCCACCGAGCGCGCACCAGAGCTGAGCAGCACATAGGCCAGCACGATAAGCCCCGTGCCCAGCCCGCGCCAGAAGGATATCTCCAAAGGCGGCACATCAATCAGGCGGATAAACAGGCTGTCCGGCACAACAAACAACACGCCCATCAAGGTGATGAGCAGCCCTTTCATTTGGTCACTCATAGCTTGGCCAAATGGGTCAACAGCTTGCGCAAAACTGCCACCTCCTCTTGGCTGAAAGCCTCGGCCAATTGTGCATCATAATCCATCGCCACGGCGCGCAGCTCGTCATAGGCTTTGCGCCCCGCAGGTGTCAGCTCCAGATACTCCAGCCGGCGGTCATCGGCGCCCCGCTCGCGGGTGAGAAAGCGCCGCGCCTCCAGACGCGCCACTGCCCGGCTGATCTTGGTCTTGTGCATCTTGGAGCGCTCGCAAATCTCCTTGGCGGTCATGCGGCCATAAATCCCGAGGTGAAACAGCACCCGCCACTCGGTGCGCAGCATCCCGTAGCGGTCTTTGTAAATATTCTGAAACGCAAGGCTGCTTTCCTCTGCTGCTTGGTTCAGCAGGTAAGGTAGAAAATTCTGCAGCTCAAAGTCATCTTTTTTTGTCATCGTCGCCCCTCCCTCCATTGTTAGTTACAAAATCAACTGTTAATCACGCAACCAAATTCGACTGGAGACGCGCGATGAACAAACAAACCTCCCCCAAAGGCTTCACAATAGCCCCCTCCGAAAGCGGCACACATGCGGGTTACATGCCCGGATTCGGCAATGATTTCGAAACCGAGGCGCTGCCGGGCGCTCTGCCCCAAGGCATGAACTCACCGCAGAAATGCAACTATGGCCTTTACGGCGAGCAGCTCTCCGGCACGGCCTTCACAGCGCCCAGCCACCAGAACGAGCGCACATGGTGCTACCGCATCCGCCCCTCGGTAAAACACTCCCACCGCTACGAAAAAATTGATCTGCCCTATTGGAAGTCCGCCCCCAATGTTGACCCCGATGTGACAAGCCTCGGCCAATATCGCTGGGATCCTGTGCCGCATTCCGATCAGGCGCTGACATGGCTCACAGGGATGCGCACCATGACAACAGCAGGCGATGTCAACACACAGGTCGGCATGGCGAGCCATATCTATCTCGTCACCGAGAGCATGGTCGACGCCTATTTCTACTCGGCTGATTCCGAGCTTCTGATCGTGCCCCAAGAAGGCCGCCTCAGATTCGCCACCGAGCTGGGCATCATTGATCTCGCCCCGCAGGAAATCGCGATCATCCCGCGTGGCCTGCTGTACCGCGTCGAAGTGCTGCAAGGCCCCGCGCGCGGCTTTGTGTGCGAAAACTACGGCCAGAAGTTCGAGCTGCCCGGCCGTGGCCCCATCGGGGCCAACTGCATGGCCAACCGCCGCGACTTCAAAACACCCGTGGCCGCCTTTGAAGACCGCGACGCGCCTTCAACGGTGACAATCAAATGGTGCGGCCAGTTTCACGAAACCAAGATCGGCCACAGCCCTCTTGATGTGGTCGCATGGCACGGCAACTACGCGCCCGTGAAATACGATCTCACCACATATTGCCCCGTCGGCTCGATCCTGTTTGATCACCCCGACCCCAGCATTTTCACCGTGCTCACCGCCCCCTCGGGGCAAGCGGGCACAGCCAATATCGACTTTGTCTTGTTCCGCGAGCGCTGGATGGTCGCCGAAGATACCTTCCGCCCGCCCTGGTATCACAAGAACATCATGTCCGAGCTGATGGGCAACATCTACGGCCAGTATGACGCCAAGCCAAAAGGCTTCATCCCCGGCGGCATGAGCCTGCACAATATGATGCTGCCCCACGGCCCTGACAAAAACGCCTTTGAAGGCGCGTCCAATGCGGAGCTGAAGGCCGAAAAGCTCGACAACACCATGAGCTTCATGTTCGAAACCCGCTTCCCCCAGCACCTCACGCGCTTTGCCGCCAAAGAGGCCCCGCTGCAGGACGATTACATTGACTGCTGGAGCGACATCGAAAAGAAATTTGACGGCACACCCGGCAAGAAATGACAGGAGCGGTGCGCAATGAATGCGCACCCTACACACACCCCGTAGGGTGCGCATTCATTGCGCACCACCATCAAAGGACAAAGACATGACACTTCTCAAATCATGGGTCGCCTCGGCCAATACGCCCGATGCCCCCTTCCCGCTCAACAACCTGCCTTACGGCGTCTTCTCCACAGCCGAGCGTGACCCGCGCTGCGGCGTCGCCATCGGCGATAAGATCCTCGACATGGCCATGGCCGAGGAAGCGGGCCTGATTTCCCTCACAGAAACACCGCTCTTTGATGTGCCCTTCTGGAACGAGGTGATGGAAGAAGGCCCCGAGCTCTGGGCCGCCCTGCGCGCGCGGCTCACCGAACTTCTGGCAGAGGAATCAGCCGACAAGGCCGAACTTGAGGCCATGCTCGTGCCCCAAGCCGAGGCCGAGATGCACCTGCCCTTCCTTGTGAGCGAGTTCACCGATTTCTACGCCTCCAAAAACCATGCCACCAATGTCGGCACCATGTTTCGTGGGCCAGAAAACGCCCTGCCTCCCAACTGGCTGCACATCCCCATCGGCTACAACGGCCGCGCCTCTTCCGTGGTCGTGTCCGGCACCGATATCCGCCGCCCCTGGGGCCAGCTCAAGGGGCCAAATGATGACGCCCCCCGCTGGGCGCCCTCCGCGCGCTTTGATCTGGAGCTTGAGATGGGCGCCATCGTCGGAACCGCCTCCGACGGCCCCGTCACAGTGGCCGAGGCCGACGCCATGATCTTCGGCTACGTGCTGCTCAACGACTGGTCCGCACGCGACATTCAGGCTTGGGAGTACCAGCCCCTCGGCCCGTTTCAGGCCAAGGCGACCGCCACAAGCATCAGCCCGTGGATTGTCACCAAAGCCGCGCTGGAGCCCTTCCGCACAGACACGCCCGCGCGCGAAAAAGAGCTGCTGCCACACCTCAAAGACTGCGGCCCGATGCTTTATGACATCGACCTTGAAGTCACCCTCGCCCCCGAGGGCAAAGAAGCCAGCACCATCGCGCGCACCAACTACAAGGAAATGTATTATTCCTCCGCGCAACAGCTCGCCCATCACACCACATCCGGCTGCCCGATGAACCCGGGCGATCTCTTGGGCTCAGGCACCATCTCCGGCCCCGAGAAGCACCAACGCGGCGCACTTCTGGAGCTCAGCTGGGGCGGCAAGGAGCCGATCACGCTTGAGACAGGCGAAACCCGCAGCTTTCTTGAGGATGGAGACACGCTCACCCTGCACGGCGCAGCCAAGGGCGCGGGCTACACCATCGGCTTTGGGGCCTGCTCAGGCACGCTTCTGCCGGCCCTAACCGATCCTTACAAACGCTAAACCAGACCGTAGGGTGCGCATTCACTGCGCACCAAACCGAACCGAAAAAGGACTGACCCAATGGCAAAAGCATTCGCATCTCAAGGCGACATGAGCGAAAAGAAAATCACCTTCGAGGAAGTCGGCGAGGGCCTCTGGGCCTTCACCGCCGAGGGCGACCCGAACTCAGGCGTGATCATCGGCGACGAAAGCGTGATGATCGTCGAGGCGCAGGCCACCCCCCGCCTCGCGGGCAAGGTGATCGAAAAGGTCCGCTCCGTCACCGACAAGCCCATCAGCCATCTCGTGCTGACGCACTATCACGCCGTCCGCGTGCTGGGCGCCTCCGCCTATGGGGCTGAACAGGTGATCATGTCCGATGTGGCCCGCTCCATGGTGGTTGAGCGCGGTCAGGAGGACTGGGACAGCGAGTTCCAGCGCTTCCCCCGCCTCTTTGAAGGCCACGAGAGCATCCCCGGCCTCACCTATCCGACAACAACCTTTTCCGACAGCATGACAGTCTACCTCGGCAACCGCCGTGTGGACATCATGCACCTGGGGCGTGCCCATACGGCAGGCGACGCCGTGGTGCATGTGCCAGATCAGAACGTCATGTTCACAGGTGACATCGTGGAATATCACTCCGCCTGCTACTGCGGCGATGGCCACTTCTCTGACTGGGGCAATACGCTCGACAATATCGCCTGGTTTGATGTGGACGCCATCGCGCCGGGCCGAGGTGATGCGCTGGTGGGCAAGGAAATGGTCAACGCCGCCATCGAAAACACCCGCGACTTCGTGGAAAGCACCTACCGCCCCGTGGCCAAGGTGGCCGCGCGCGGCGGCTCGCTCAAAGAAGCCTGGGACGCCTGCCGCGCAGAATGTGACCCCAAGTTCGCCGACTATGCGATCTATGAGCACTGCCTGCCCTTCAACGTGGCCCGCGCCTATGACGAAGCCCGCGGCCTCGACCACCCGCGCATCTGGACCGACAAGCGCGACATCGAAATGTGGGAGCAGCTGCAAAGCTGATCCCGACCCAAAACACGCGCCCATGTCACAGGAGGAGACTGACATGTTTGATGACCGTTACACACTCGCCTACCGCCTCTACCCCTACGCGCGCCATGCCGATCAGGATAAGGATACACCTGTGCGCCACCCCGTCGTGGTCATGGGCGGTGGCCCTGTCGGGGTCGCCACCGCGCTTGATCTGGGTGCGCAAGGCATCCCCTGCGTGGTGCTTGATGACCACGAAGGCGTCGGCATGGGCAGCCGCGCGATCTGTTTTGCCAAGCGCACATTGGAAATCGCCAACCGCTACGGTGCCGGCAAGCCGATGGTTGAAAAAGGCGTGGTCTGGAACCTCGGAAAAGTCTTTCACAAAGACGATAAGGTGTTTGAATTCAACCTCTTGCCTGAAGAGGGTCACGAGTTCCCCGCCTTCATCAACCTCCAGCAGCCCTATTTCGAAAGCTTCATGATCGAGCGGCTGTATGAGATGCAAAAACAAGGCGCACCCGTGGAAATTCGCGGCAAGAACCGCGTCGACAGCGTCACCGTCAAGGATGACCACGTCGTCCTTGAGGTGATGACCCCCGATGGCCCCTACACCATGGAAGCCGACTGGCTCATCGGCTGTGATGGCGCAAATTCGCCCCTGCGCACGATGCTCGGCCATGACTTCACCGGCAAAGTCTTCAAAGACAGCTTCCTCATCGCTGACATCAAGATGATCAACGACGATTTCCCGACAGAACGCTGGTTCTGGTTTGAGCCAACCAGCAGCTCGGGGGCCTCGATCCTCTTGCACCGCCAGCCAGACAATGTCTGGCGGGTTGATTTCCAGATCGGTTGGGACGTGGACCGCAAGGAAGAAATGAAAGAAGAGAATATCCGCAAACGCCTTGATGCCTTCCTTGGCGAGGACGTGGACTACGAGATGGTCTGGTCCTCTATCTACACGTTCCAATGCAAACGCATGGAGAAATTCCGCCACGGCCCGGTGATCTTCGCAGGCGATGCCGCGCATCAGGTCTCGCCCTTTGGCGCGCGCGGGGCCAACTCGGGCATGCAGGACATTGACAACCTCGGCTGGAAACTCGGCCTTGTGATCAACGGCCAAGCCCCCGAAAGCCTGCTGGACAGCTACAATACCGAGCGCGTCCACGGGGCCGACGAGAACATCCTCAACTCCACCCGCGCGACCGACTTCATCACGCCAAAAAGCGAAACCAGCCATATCTTCCGCAACGCGGTGCTGGAGCTGTCAGAGCATTATGAATTTGCCCGCCCGCTGGTCAATTCGGGCCGCCTCTCGCTGCCCTGCGTTTACGATGGCTCACCGCTCAACTCCGCCGATGGCCTGCCCCACGGCCCCGAGCGCACACGCCCGGGCGCACCCTGCCCCGATGCGCCCTGCCCCGATGCAACCCCGGGCGAGGGCTTCCTTCTGCCCAAACTGGGCGGGACCTTCACGCTGCTCACCCTCAACGCAGAGGCCCCCGAGGGCTTTGAAGAAAGCGGCGTTGCCGTGACACGGCTCGCGCTCAATACGGCAGATGACAAAACCGGCGCACTGGCCGCGCGCTACCTTGGCGAGGCCAAATCGGCCGTCTATCTCATCCGCCCCGACCAACATGTGGCCGCGCGCCGCGAGAACTTTGATGAAAACCTCTTCCGCGCCGCCCTGCGCCGCGCGACAGGCAAGGAGTGAGCCCATGAGCACAGTGACCCTGACGCCCAATATCGCAGGCGGCGACGACTTCTATGAAGAGCTGCTCAACGCCCACGAAGGCCTGAGCAAGGAAGATAGTGACAGCTACAACGCGCGGCTGATCCTTATTCTTGCCAACCACATCGGAGACCGCGCCGTGCTCTCTGATGCCATCACGGCGGCCAAACGCAAAGGCTGAGACCTCAAAGAGGTTTTGCGCTTTGGCTGCGCCAAATCGCTCAAGGGGGCGGGCCGCTGACGCGGCCCGCCCCCTCGCCTTCCCGATAACGACACGATTAAACTTGCCAGCGCTTCGGGTGTTGTTATCGTGTTAACAACACCGGCAGGGAGCCAAACATGCGCTGGACAGACTTTCCAAAATGGGGCCGCTACGTGGCCGATTGGGCCGCCGACTATCATGCAGGCCTGCGCACCCGCCCCGTGCGCGCGCAGACAAAACCCGGCGAGATCGCCGCGCAGCTCGCCGCCAACGCGCCCGAACAGGGCCAACCCGTGGAAGAGGTCATCGCCGATTTCGAGCGCATCGTCCTGCCCGGCATCACCCACTGGCAGCACCCGCGCTTCTTTGCCTACTTCCCCTCCAACGCCTCGCCCGCTGCTGTGCTGGCCGACTTTTTCACCACGGTGATGGCCCCGCAATGTATGCTCTGGCAGACATCGCCCGCCGCCACCGAAATGGAAACCCGCATGATGGGCTGGCTGCGCGACGCGCTCGGCCTGCCCACGGCTTTCCACGGGGTCATTCAGGACAGCGCCAGCGGCGCAACCCTCGCCGCCGTGCTCACCATGCGCGAGCGCACGCTCAACTGGGCGGGCAACCAGCAGGGCCTCTCGGGCCAAGCGCGCCTGCGCGTCTATGCCTCTGAAGAGGTGCACAGCTCGGTGGATCGGGCGATCTGGATCGCAGGGATCGGCCAGGACAACCTCGTGCGCATCCCAACCCACGGCCCCTTGCGCGCCATGGACCCGGCCGCACTTGACGCCGCCATCAAGGCCGATATCGCCGCGGGCCACACGCCTGCAGGGGTGATTGCCTGCACAGGCGGCACAGGCACAGGCGCCTGCGATGACATTTCGGCCGTCTGCGATGTCGCCGCCGACCACGGGCTTTACACTCATGTCGATGCCGCCTGGGCCGGCTCGGCCATGCTCTGCGAGGAATTCCGCACGCTCTGGGCAGGGGTCGAGAAAGCCGACAGCGTGGTGCTCAACCCGCACAAATGGATGGGCACGCAGTTTGACCTCTCCGCCCATTTCGTGCGCGCGCCCGAAGACCTCACCCGCACCCTGGCGATCCAGCCTGAGTATCTCAAAACTCACGGCAAGGACGGCATCATCAACTACTCCGAATGGTCCGTGCCCCTCGGCCGCCGCTTCCGTGCTTTGAAGCTCTGGTTCCTCTTCCGCACCTATGGGCTTGAAGGGCTGCGCACCATGCTGCGCAATCATGTGGCCTGGTCAGAAGAGCTCTGCGCGCGCTTGCGTGAAACGCCAGATTTCGAAATCATCACCCCGCCCGTGCTCTCGCTCTTCACCTTCCGCTACGCGCCCAGAGGCGCAAGCGATCTTGACACCCTCAACCAACGCCTTGTCGATACGGTCAATGACGACGGTCGCATCTACATCACCCAGACCCGCACCCAAGGCGCGCTTGTCATCCGCTTTCAGGCAGGCCAGTTTGACGCCACCCGCGACGATGTGGTGATGGCATATGATGTCATCACCGAACTTGCCGCCACCCTTTGAGGAGCCACAAAATGCCCGCGCCACACAACCCGTTCAAAGCCGCCCTGAAAGAGGGCAAAATGCAGCTCGGCGTCTGGTCAAGCTTTGCCCACCCCTACCCCATCGAAATGGTGGCGACCGCAGGCTTTGACTGGGTGGTGATCGACGGCGAACACGCCCCCAACGATCTGCAAACCATCACCGCGCAACTGCAAGTGCTGGAAGGCAAACACAGCCACGCCGTGGTGCGCATCCCCACGGGCAACGACTGGCTGGTGAAACAGGTGCTTGATGCGGGCGCGCAAACCGTGCTCGTGCCCATGGTAGACACCGCCGAAGAAGCCGCCGGCCTTGTGCGCGCCATGCGCTACCCGCCCCACGGCATCCGCGGCGCAGGCGCGGCTGGTGCGCGGGCCTCGGGCTTTGGCAGCATTGCCGATTATGTGCAAACCGCCAATGACGAAGTCTGCCTGCTGGTGCAGGTTGAAACGAAGCGTGGCATGGACAACCTCGACGCCATTCTGGCGGTGGAGGGCGTGGACGGGGTGTTCATCGGCCCCGCCGATCTGGCCGCAGATATGGGCTTTCCGGGCAACTCAAGAGCCGAGCCGGTGAAAGCCGCCATCAAGGATATGCTCGGGCGTATCGCAGCCTCGGACAAAGCCGCTGGCATCCTTGGCGTGACTGAGGCCGCAACGCAGGACTACGCCGCCTGGGGAGCGCAGTTCCTCGCTGTGGGCGTGGATGTGGGCGTTTTTGCAAAAGCGATCCGCGATCTGGAGAGCCACTGGCGCGCGCGCCTCTGATTTCGAATGGCACTGCGTGCCATCCGACCCGGCGGGGGGCTAGCCCCCCGCACCCCCCAAGGTATTTTTGACCAGAAGAAGCATATTTAGAGGGTGTCTAAATATTCTGAGACTGGACAACTTGGCTTGATTGGGCCAGTTTGCGGCTATGGCTGGACAAACCGACACCATCATTGGTGCAATTTTAGATGATATCGAGCGCGGCGTGCTGCGCCCGGGCGATTTTATCGAAGATGGGGCGATTATGGCGCGCCACGATGTGTCGCGCACGCCGGTGCGCGAAGCGCTCATTCAGCTGGAAACCGCGGGCCTCGTGGAGCGGGTGGCGCGCAAGGGGGCGGTAGTGTTCAAGCCCACGCTCGAGCAGTTTCTCGCCATTTTGGAGGTTCATGCCAAGCTTGAGGGGCAAGCAGCCGGGCTGGCCGCGCGCAGGCTTTCGGCGCCCCTTTCGGACAAACTCGAAACCGCTGTGAGCGCCTGTGAAGCCCATGCCCGAGAGCACGGAGATGGGGCGCCGGATGCCTATTACCAGCTCAATATGGATTTTCACCGCATTGTCGCCGAAGCGGCGGGCAACCCCTATCTCTTGGAGCTGATCAAGACCAATGCGCGCAAGCTCATGGCCTATTACCGCGCGCGCTATCACTACAGGGGCGTCATCGCCACATCCGCCAAAGAGCACCGCGCGATTGCGGAGCGGATCATGGCGCGCGATGCCGAAGCCGCCGAAGCGATGATGGAGCGCCATGTGAGCTTTGACCATGTCACAGCGCTTGATCTTCTGGCCGCACTAGGCTGATTTTCCTTCCAAAAAAAGTGCAAAACGCTCGGCCATGCCCACCATATCGGCTGGCTTTACCAAGGAGGCGCGCGCGGCTTGCGTGACCTCTTGGGGCAAATCGGCGGCCAGTTCCTCCACCAGCGCCGCCATGAACTCAGGCTCCATTTCGGGGTGATACTGCGTGGTCATGATCCGCCCGATCTGAAAGCCTCCCACGGGGCAGCCCGGCCCCCGGGCGATCACCTCCGCCCCCTTAGGCAGCCTGCTCACCTGCTCAATATGGCTCGCATAGAGCGGCAGCACATCCGCGCCCATCTCCACGTCCACCAGCCCGTGCACCCAACCACCCGGGTTGCGGCTGACAAGACCGCCAAGCGCCTTGGCCACGGCTTGATGGCCAAAACAGGCCCCCACCAGGGGGACCTCGGCGGCATAGATCTCGCGGATCAGCTCAAAGAGTTGCGCCACCCAGGGGGCGTCCGAATTGACCGAGGCCGGCGAGCCCGTGATCATCACACCGTCAATACCGTCAAGGCTCTTAGGAAAAACACCGTCCTTCACCTGATAGCTGGTAAAGCGCCAGTTCGGGCGCACTTTGCGCATCATGGCCGGGAACTTCTCGCCGTCCTTGGGCCAAGCTTGGGCAAAGGCGCTTTCGTCCGTATTGGTCACCAGAACCGCGATATGCATGGCCCGCTCCTGAAAGATTCCACTTTACATATTTATATCGCCTAATAATATACTTAACAAGTGAAACTGATCGGGAGCTGCCGCGATGACTGTCTGGACACCCACGGATGACGGCAATGCCGACCTTTCCAGCCACGACACCTTTGCCCGAGGCGCGCCGCACAACACTTTCAAGCGCCTGCGCGATGAAGACCCTGTGAGCTGGACAGCCTACGCAGGCGGCGAAGACTATTGGTCTATCACCCGCCACGCCGACATTCTGGAAATGAACCGCAACACGGCCGTGTTTTCCTCTGCCCGTGGCATCCGCATGGAAGATCAGTCCTATGAGGAATACCTCGCGCGCCGCACCTTTCAGGAAACCGACGCGCCCGAGCACATGCACACGCGGATCAAGGTTGCCAAGGCCTTTTCCAAACCCGTGATCGCCCGCTTTGAGGAAGAGATCGGTCAGCTCTGCGACGAAATCCTTACAGAGGCGCTGAGCGTCGACAGCTTTGATGCCACCAAAACCATCGCCCGCGAGCTGCCCATGCGGATGCTGGGGCGCATCCTTGGCCTGCCCGAAAAAGACCTGCCCTGGCTCGTGGAAAAGGGCGATGCGCTCATCGCCAACACCGACCCCGACTTCACCGACCATGTGCTCGACAAAATGCAGACCGATGAATTTCGCATGATGCCTTTCAACTCCCCCGCAGGGGCCGAGCTTTACCTCTACGCCAAAGACCTGATGGCAGAAAAAGAAGCGGCGGGCGACACAGAGGGCGTGCTGCATATGATCTTGCAGCCCGATAAAGACGGCAACACCATCACCGAGGAAGAGTTTCGCAATTTCTTCTGCCTGCTTGTCGCCGCAGGCAATGACACCACGCGCTACTCCATCGCCGCTGGCATTCAGGCCATGTGCCACCAGCCCGAGCTGCTTGGCCAGATGCAGCACGATGATATCTGGGCCACCGCACCCGATGAGATCATCCGCTGGGCCACGCCCGCGCTCTACTTCCGCCGCACGGCGATGCAGGATTACGCGGCCCACGGCAAAACCATCCGCGAGGGCGACAAGGTCTTGTTCTGGTGGAGCTCTGGCAACCGCGACGAGCGCGCCTTTGACACGCCCATGCGCGTTAACCTGGCGCGCGAAAACAACCGCCATGTGAGTTTTGGGCAAGGCGGGCCGCATGTCTGCCTTGGCATGTGGCTGGCGCGGCTGGAAGTGCGGGTGCTCTTTCAAAAGCTTGCCAAACGCCTCTCTCACATCGAAGCTGACGGCGCACATGAATTCCTGCGCTCAAACTTCGTCGGTGGGATCAAATCTTTGCCCGTGCGCATCAAACGCGCCTGAGGCCACATAAAACAAGGGGCAAAGCCCCATCAGGGAGACACAGATATGAAAGACAGATTGCGCGTATTGTTTTGCGACCACCTCAGCATCCTACGGGGCAAATACCTGCCCAACAGCAAAATCGCCGATGCCAGCACGCGCTTTTGCCGCTCCACCTTCGGGGTGCATTACGACAAGGACCTGCTTCCCGCCCCAGGCGCCATGATGATGGAGGGGCTGCCGGACATGGAGCTTTTCTGGAAAGCCGAAGAGATCCGCGACAGCTGGGATGAACACACCAAGATCGTTCTGGGCGACCTCTATGACGACGCCGGCACGCCGCTGCCGATGTGCCCACGCAGCGCGCTCAAGCGGGCCGTGGCGGCCTGGGAGGCCAAGGGGCTCACGCCGAAAGTGGGCATCGAGCTGGAATGCTTTGCGCTTCAACTTGATGAAACGGGGCGTATTGTGCCTTACGACGCGCCCGGCGGCGTGGTCTATGGCACCGGCCCCTTTTCGGACCCGCTGCGCTTTAATGATGCCATCTGGGAAGAAGCCGACCGCCTCGGCTTTAACATGGAGGTCATCACCTCCGAATATGACAGCCCGCAGTTTGAATATGTTCTTACATTTGATGATGCGGTGAAAGCGGTCGACGATATCGTGCTTTTCCGCCTCATGGCGCGCGAAATTGCTCTGGAGCATGGCGTGTTGCTAAGCTTCCTGCCCAAGCCTCTGGCCGAGGCGGGTGGCTCGGGTATGCACATAAACTTCTCCTTCACAGACAAGGATGGCAAGAATGCGCTGTCCTCGGGCGCGCGTGGCGGGCCTGACCATATGAACGATCTGGCGCGCGGCTGCCTTGCGGGCCTGCTGGAACACCACAAGGGGCTTGCCGGCCTCATTGCCCCCACGGCCAACAGCTACCAGCGCCTGCAGCCCGGCTCGCTTTCAGGCTTCTGGAAGAACTGGGGCGGCGACCACCGCAATGTCACCACGCGCATCAGCTCGGAAGGTGGGGCGAAAGCGCGCCTTGAACACCGCATGGCAGATGCCTCCTCAAACCCCTACACCGCCACAGCCGCCGTGCTGCAAGCTGCGCTTCTGGGCGTGGAAAACGGCTACGCCCTGCCCGCGATGGAAACCGGCGACGGCTTTGAGAAGACCGACGCCAAAGAGAGCACCGCCCCCGACCTCAAAGGTGCCATCGCCGATCTGAAAGCCGACACAACGCTTTGCGCCGCGGTGGGCGAACTCCTATGCGCCAACCACATCTATATGAAAGAGCAGGAAGTGAAGAAAACCCGCGATCTGGAAGGCGACGCGCTGCGCGACTTCTATGTCCACTATATATGAGGAAAGACAGATATGCAGGTCACCTGGAAACTGCCCGATGGCAGCGAGATCACCGCTGAGGTGCGCAACGGCAGCAACATGATGGAGGCCGCCGTCGCCAACAGCGTGCCCAATGTCATCGGCGAATGTGGCGGCAGCCTCGCCTGCGCCACCTGCCATGTCTATGTTGACCCGGCCTGGGCTGACAAAACCGGCCCGCTTGATGACTTTGAAGACGCCATGCTGGACGCCACCGAGGCCGATCGGTCGGCCAGCTCGCGGCTGTCGTGCCAGATCATCGCCAGCCCGGAGCTGGACGGGCTGATATTGCGTGTGCCGCAGCTCTAGGTTTTCGAATTTGCTTCGCAAATCCGACCCGGTGGGGGGACTTTGTCCCCCCACACCCCCCTAGAATATTTACCACAAGAAAAAAGCCCATAGCTGCGACAAGCTGTCCATTGGGGGATGCTTGCCCATAAGGGGGTTTGCTTTTTCTGAAATTCGTTTAGATATACCGAAAAGTAAATTCGGGAATTCTGAACATGAGCAAATCTCTCCCCTCCGTTTACGACGCCGAGCCCATCCCCGCAGCCGCCCGCACAGCCATTGATGCGCTGCTCGCCTCGGGTGATCTCTTCCGCTACACCGCCCCCGAAGATGCGCCTGTGGCCCTTCTGGAGCGCGAGTTTGCCGAGCTTCTGGGCACAAAATACGCGCTGGCTGTGTCGTCCTGCTCGGCTGCGCTCTTTCTGTCGCTCAAGGCCCTTGGCCTGCCCCGGGATGCCCGGGTGCTGATCCCGGCCTTCACTTTCGCGGCCGTGCCCTCCTCGGTGGTGCACGCTGATTGCGTGCCTGTGCTGTGCGACGTTGGCGAAAACTACCGCATCGACATGGCCGCTTTTGAGGCCCGGCTTGATGAGGAAATCGCCGCTGTGATCATCTCCCATATGCGCGGTCACACCTCGGATATGGACGCCATCATGGCGCTCTGTGATGCGCGAAACATCCCCGTCATCGAAGACGCGGCCCATAGCCTGGGCACCACATGGCATGGCAAAAACATTGGCACCCTCGGGCGCATCGGCTGTTTTTCCTTCCAGTCCTACAAGCTTGTGAACGCCGGCGAAGGCGGTATTCTCATCACCGATGATGCTGATCTGCTGGCCCAGGCCGTGATCATGTCAGGGGCTTATGAGCACAACTGGCGCAAGCATGGCGCGATGGACACGGCCCTTGAAGCCGCCTTTGCGCGCTGGCAAAACAGGCTGCCGCTTTACAACCTGCGCCTGAGCAATCTGTCCGCCGCCGTCATCCGCCCGCAGCTGCCGCTGGTGGCCGAGCGGGTGCACAAGGGGCGGCGCAACCACGACTATGTCGCGGCCAAACTTGTGCAAAGCCCCTGGATGGCCGTGCCCGAAAAGCTGGCGCCCGAGGCCCGCGCACCAGACAGCCTCCAGTTCAACCTCATTGGCCTCACCGATGAGCAAACCACAGCTTTTGCGCTTGCTGCGGCCCGCCGTGGCGTCAAGGTGCAGGTCTTTGGCATGAGCACAGACAACGCCCGCGCTTTCTGGAACTGGCAGTTCATGCCCGGCCCGTTGCCAGAGCTGCCCCGCACCCGCGCCATGCTTATGCGCGCCTGTGATGTGCGCCTGCCGGCCCGGCTGGAGCGCGACGCGCTGGATGCGGTGGCGGAGGCCCTGCTGGCGGCCATCGCAGAGGTAAAGCCCGTGGCCGCGCTCAAAGCAGGCTGATAACGCCCTCGGCTTCGGGATAGGCGGCCAGAGCTGGCGCCACGATGCTGTCTTGCAATATCGGGCGCAGATTTGTGGCCATACCACGGGGCATTTCTTGCAAGATCCCCTCACGGGCCATGAGGCTGATCCGCCGCGAAAGCGGCTCAAACGGCAGTGGCATCACATCAATCTTCGGCGCAAACCGGCGCGCACGCATCAGCGCGAGCGGCGTCAGGATCGTCCAGCCCGCGCCCTGCCCGACCATGGCGAGAATGGCATGGTAGCTGTCGAGCTCAAAGCGGTGCGACAAGCGCAAATTCTGCCGCGAGAGATGATTGGCGATCAAACGCCCCATATGGTGGCGCGAGGTATATTGAATAAGCGGCATCCGCTTGAGCTGGCGCAACACATCGCCCTTGCGATCCACCGCGCCCTTCGGTGCCGCCACCACAAAACCGTCTTGCAACAGCGGATGCACCTCAAGCCCATTGAGCGCCTCGCCCATTTCTGCCGCAACGATCACATCTAGGGCGCGCGCATCAAGCTGGTCGTGCAAAAAATGGCTCGCGCCTGTCTCCAATAAGAACTGGCAGGTGGTCAGCTCTCCCGCCATATGGGTGAGCAGCTGCGGGGTCACATCGGCTTCAAAATCCTCGATCATCCCAAGGCGCATCCGTGTGAGCGCGCGCAGATCGCTCATGGCCAGCTCCGCACGCACCTGCTCGGCTTCATTCATGATATTCTGCGCCCGACGGCGGAAGATCTCACCCGCCGGGGTCAGCAAGACAGGGCGCGCATTGCGCTGCAACAGGGTCACCCCCATCGCGCCTTCAAGGTTGGTGAGCTGCTGGCTCACCGCCGAAGGGCTGGCCCCCAAACGCCGCGCCGCAGCGGTGATCGAGCGCTCTTCTGCCGTGGCAATAAACACCTCGACCCCCCACAGCGTGATCCGCCCCGCATTCTCGGCCATGGGGGGTTACTTGCCCATCTTGGAAAGCTTGGCCTGAAGCGCTGCCAGCTCGGCCTTGATGTCGTCCAGGTCTTCGCCACTTTGCGGCGCGGCGCGGCTCTCCGCACTTGGCGCTTTAGCGGCCCCTGTGCTGGCTGCAAACCCGCCTGTCATCGCCTTGAGAAACGCTTCCTGCTGGGCCTTGAGCGCCTCAAATCCGGGCATCTGACCCATCGGTGAAATGGTGCCCATGTTCTGCATCATCTTTTCCTGCCCCTCGCGCAGCATATCAAAGCTGGCTTGCAGAAATTCCGGCATCATCTGGGTTGCCTGATTGGTGTAGCTGCGCACGATATCGTTGAGCACAGAAACCGGCAGCATGTTCTCGCCGCGGCTCTCGTGATCTGCAATGATTTGCAACAGATACTGGCGCGTCAGATCATCACCGGATTTCAGATCCACAATCTGCACTTCGCGCCCCTCACGAATGAACGTGGCAATGTCATCCAGGGTCACATAATCAGAGGTCTCGGTGTTATAGAGCCGGCGGCTCGCATACCTCTTAATCAACAAAGGTTTCTGAGTGTTGTCCACGCCGTGATCCTCCCAAATGAGCCGTGCTGCACCGCAGCTTAGGCGAGGCTGTCACAAAAAGAAAGAGCGGGCCGCAGGGGCCCGCTCTGGCTCGACGCACAACAGGTCAGGGAGGAGACCCGTGCGCTCTGTCAGCTTATTTTGCTGGTGCAGTTGCTTTTTTCGCAGCTGTTGTCACTTCTTCTGTCGCTTTTTTCATGGCGGCAGAGGCTTCTTCTGAAGCGGATTTGCCTGCGGCCATCATCAATTCAACAGTTTCTTGCTGAACTTTTTTTGCAACTTCCGCGAAAGCCGCCATGTTTTCAGAGGCAACTTCGGCTTGTGCAGATGCGAAATCTGTCATGGCTTTGGCATAATCGGCAGGCTCGGCTTTGGCTTTTGACATATCGCCCAGTTTGGCGAGCGTGTCTTTTGTCCATTTTGTTGAAATGGCGGCTGACTTTTCAGCAGCTTCCAGAGCAACGGATGTGAATTTCTCGCCGAGTTCGGCTTGGTTTTTGAACGCGCCATCAAAGGCCGACGTGTCAACAGGGAATGCGCCCATCATGTCTTTGAGAGTCGCTGTGAAATCTTGTGCTTTAGCCATGGTATAAGTCCTTTGGGTTGCTCGGGCAGAGGTCTTATCTCCCGAAGGGTTTTGCGTTCCTGAGACAAGATATACATGCTGCAATGCAGAATTTCAAGTGTTTTTTCTGCAATGCAGCATAAGCAGTGAAAAAGCGGCTTATTATCTGATTTTACGATGAAAAATAGCCTGAAAAACGGCTAGATGCACCAGATTTCACGGCTTGAGGCAAAAAAATGCTGCGCCGCGTCATTTCTTGAGGCACGCTGAAGCACAGGTTCAGGCATAACTTGAAACACGGCTTGAGGCATGGGCCGCCCGCTTCAGACGACTGGCTTTTCCACCACATAAGTGCCCGGTGCCGCGCAAAGCGCCTTGTGCGTGCCCCCGCCAACCGGGCGTGCCGCGCGCATTGGCCCTGAGCGCGCCTTTAACCAGCTCTCCCAACGGGGCCACCAGGACCCCTCGTTGAACGCGGCCCCCTGCCACCAGTCTTCCGCCTCTGCTGGCAGATCGCTGTTGGTGTAATGGCCGTATTTCTTCTTGCTCGGCGGGTTCACAACGCCGGCAATATGGCCCGACTGGCTCACCACAAAGGTCTTGTCCTGCGATCCGGTCATCCCGAACCCGCGGTAACAGTCGCGCCAGGCGGCAATGTGGTCGGTCTCGCATGTCACCGCAAAAATCGGAATCTCCACATCCGAAACATGCAACCGCTCCCCCATGAGCTCATAGCCCTCGCCCACAAAGGCGTTTTGCTGGCACAGGCCCCGCAGATATTCCATCACCATCGTGCCAGGCAAATTGGTGCTGTCACCATTCCAGAACAACAAATCAAAGGTCGGAGGGGTCTCGCCCATCATGTAAGATTTGATCGCCGGCCCGTAGATCAGATCATTTGAGCGCAAAAAACTCATGGTCCGCGACATGATCAAAGAACGCAGCACGCCGTAGTGGCCCACCTCAGCCTCGATTCCATCGACAAAATCATCCTGCAAGAAAGGTGTGAACTCCCCCTGCTCGCCAAAATCCGTCAGCGCCGTGAAGAAGGTGGCCGATTTGACAGAGCTATCCCCCTTCGCCTTCAGATGCGCGAGCGTCAGGTGCAGCGTCGTTCCCGCAATGCAATAGCCCACCGCATTCACCTGCGCCTCGCCGGTGATCTCTTTGGCCACGCGAATGGCCTCCAGAAAGCCCGTTTCGATATAATCAGCCATGCCCCAATGGCCCTCGGCGCGCCCCGGATTGCGCCAGCTCACCACAAACAGCGTATAGCCTTGCTCGGTGATCCATTTGATCAGGCTGTTTTGCTCTTTCAGATCCAGAATGTAGAACTTGTTGATCCACGGCGGGAAGATGATCAGCGGAGTCTTATGCACCTTTTCGGTGCGCGCTTCATATTGGATCAGCTCGATCATCTCGTTGCGAAAGACAACAGAGCCAGCGCTTGTCGCCACATTGCGGCCCAGCTCAAAAGCGCTGTCGTCACAGAGCTTCACCAAAAGCTCACCGTCATTGGCCTCCATATCGGCCACCAGGTTTTCAAGCCCGCGCACAAGGCTTTCGCCCTCTGTTTCCACCGCCCGCTCCAGCGCGTCGGGGTTTGTGCCCAAAAAATTGGTCGGCGCCAACATGGCGATGATCTGTTCGGAAAAATAGCTCAGCCGGCGGCGGTCTTTCGGGCTCAGATCGTCCACATCTTCCACCGCCTTGCGCAGGGCTTGGGCGTTGATCAGATACTGCTGTTTGACAAAATTGAAATAAGGATGGCTCTGCCACAAGGGATGGCCAAAGCGCTTGTCCGCCTCGGTGTGGTCGGCAGGGGCCTTGAAGCCGTCTTTCACAAAGGCTTCCTGCGCCTCCATGAAGTGCTGCACCGATTTGCCCCAATATTCCAGCTGGTGTTCATAAATACGCTGCGGATTCTCCACCATCTCGGCCCAATAGCCAATAGCCGCCTGCGCAAACAGCTCCGGCCCCGGCCCGCTCAACACCGGATTGACCGGCTTGCGCGCCCCAACCACCCGCAACAAACGCTCCGTAAGCGCCTCAACCCGCTTCAAATTTGCTTGCATTTTGTCAAGATTCTCACCTGCGACATCATCTTTTGTTGTCATCTTAACAAAATTCCTTTATCTTTTTCTGCGGTGCAGCATAATCACCGTAAGAAAACACACAACGCGACCAATTGACTGACCCTAGGTCAGCTTAGCTTTAACAAAGGACGCCCACATGCGCTATATGGCCAGCTACGACTTCATGGAATCGTTTCGCAACGCCAACCAATGGCTCGGGGCAACCGCCCAGTCTTTTGCATCCTACCCTGCTTTTGCGCTCACGCCAAACCCTGCTTTTCAGTGGATGGCCGCCTGGGGCGAAGTGACCGAGCGCAGCTTTGAGCGTATGGTGGCCAAACCCGCCTGGGGGATCGACACCTTCACCTGTGATGATGGCAAAGACCATATCGTCAAAGTCGAGAAGACCGTCGCGCGCCCCTTTGGCGACCTCATTCATTTCAATGTGACAGGCCGCGCCAAGGCCCCGCGCAAGGTGCTCATCGTTGCCCCCATGTCGGGCCACTATGCCACGCTCTTGCGCTCCACCGTGCGCAGCCTGATCCCCGATTGCGAAGTCTATATCACCGATTGGCACAATGCCCGCGACATCCCCGTGTCCGAGGGCAAATTCGACATCGAGGATTACACCCTCTATCTCGTCGACTTCATGCGCGAACTTGGCCCTGACACCCATGTCATCGCCGTTTGCCAGCCCGCCCCGCTCACCCTCGCCGCCACGGCCTACCTCGCCGAGCAAGACCCGGCCGCGCAGCCGCGCTCGCTGACCCTGATCGGCGGCCCGATCGACCCAGACGCAACCCCCACCGATGTTACAGACTTCGGCCGCCGTGTCACCATGGGCCAGCTCGAAGAGAGCATGATCCAGCGGGTCGGCTTCAAATACAAAGGCGCAGGCCGCAAGGTCTATCCCGGCCTGTTGCAGCTCACCTCCTTCATGTCGATGAACGCCGAAAAACACTCCCAGGCCTTCCTGGATCAGATCACCCGTGTCGCGCGCGGCGAATCATCTGAGCAGGACAAGCACAACAAATTCTATGACGAATATCTCGCTGTCATGGACATGACCGCCGAGTTTTACCTCTCCACCGTGCACCGCATCTTCAAAGAAGGTGAAATTGCCCGAAATGCCTTTGTCGTTGACGGGCATAAGGTCGATATCGGCAAAATCACCACCGTGGCCGTCAAAACAGTGGAGGGCGAAGAAGATGACATCTCCGCCCCGGGCCAATGTGTGGCGGCACTGGATTTGCTCACCGGCTTGCCTGACAGCAAGAAAGCCTCTCACCTTGAGCCGGGCGCGGGCCATTACGGCATCTTCGCAGGCAAGAGCTGGCGCAACAACATCCGCCCCCTCGTGCTGGATTTTATCGACGCCAATGCAGCGCCCCCCGCCAGCCCGGCCAAACCGGCCCAGCCCGCAAAAAAGGCCATTAAAAAAGCTGCCAACAGCAACTGAGCCCCCGTGCGGGGCCCCTAGAAAAACAGGGCCTCCAAGAGCGCAAGCCCCCCGCCAACAGGCAGCGCCAAGGCCAACGCCAGTAGCGCAGCCCCCAAAGGGGTCAGCCGCGGGGCGGGGATGTGTTGGCCAAACACCGTTCGGCCAGCGGAGGAGAGGCGCTTCTTCATAGCCCCATTAACCACACATTAGGTTTCTTTTGGCTTAACAGCCCCATGCAACCGGCCCCTGCCCTTCAACAGTCCGAGCTGTTCAACACCGCCCTCCTGCGGCTCGGGCAGCCGGTCCGCCGCCTCTCGGTTGGCGCGCAGAGCTGCTATGTGCTCAGCCGCTTCGGCCTCTCTCTGGCCAGCCGCCCGCCCGAGGGCGCCGCACACTATGAGGCGCTGGCCCGCAACAAAGTCTGGCTGATCAACGCCGAAAGCCCGCACCCGGCCCTGCGCGCCGCCGGCTATCGTCAGATTGTCAGCCCCGCCTCCTGGGCACGGCTCGCGCTGGAGGGCGACAGCGCCGCACTGCGCCGGGCCATGCACCCCAAATGGCGGCACAGCCTGGCCCGCTTTGAAGCCGGCCTGCCCGCGCAAAGCCGCATTCATCACCGCAGCTTTGATCTGCAACGTGACGGCTGGGTGCTTGAGGCCGAGGAGGCGCAGGCGCGGGCGCGGCGTTATCGCGGCTACCCCGCCGCGCTCACCGCCGCAATGGCCGCCATCGCCCCGCGCGCGCTGCATATGCTGACCCTCTCCCAAGACGGTGCCCCGCAAGCGGCCATGCTCTTTGTGCAGCACGGGGCCTGTGCCAGCTATCACATCGGCCACACCACCCCCCGGGGGCGCGCGCTCGGCGCGCATTGGCTGCTGCTCTGGCGCGCGATGCAGGGGTTGGCCGCCGAGGGGGTCCGCTGCCTCGATCTGGGGCTTGTGGACAGCGAGAGCGGGCAGGACCGCGCCCGGTTCAAGCTCGGAGCCGGAGCGCAGGCGATGCCCTTGGGCGGCACATGGCTGCGCCGGCTTTTGCCCTAAAACTGTCCATACAGCCAGCCATACAGCTTGCCATACTGGCAGCCATACACCGGCGTCACCGCGCCTGACACACAATCCGGCGCGCGATCAGGCACGCAAAACATAGGGCTGGGAAAGCCAGGTTTCCAGCGCCGCAATCACCGCCTCGGGCGCTTCCAGGCTGGGCACATGCCCCGCCGCCTCCAGCACCGCCAGCTGCGCATAGGGGATCAACCCGGCCATAAATTCATGCCGCTTCACAGGGGTCAGGCTGTCATGTGCGCCACAGAGAACAAGCGCAGGCACCTTGGCCTTGCGCAGCGCAGCTTGCTGATCTCGACGGCGCTGTAAAGCTCTGATTTGACGCAGAAAAACATCAGGCCCAAGGCTTTCCGCCATGGCCTGCAACTGCCCAAGAACCTGCATCCGCTGTGGCCCCGGGGCAAGGCAATCGGGCGTCAGAAACCTGCGCAGCACATCGCCCATCCGGCCCGCCTTGATCCCCACAATCATCGGCTCATAGGCCGCGGCAGAATGGGGTGTCTCCGCAAGCGGGTTGGTGTCCATCAGGCAAATTCGCGTCACCCGCTCAGGCGCACGCCGCAAAATCTCCATGGCCACAATACCGCCCATCGAGAGCCCGGCCAGAGCAAATTTCTGTGGTGAATCCAGTAAGATAGCAGAGGCCATTTCCTCAATGCGCTCACCCTGTGTGACACAGGCCACCATCACAGTGCGACGGGCGCTAAAATGCGCCACCTGCGGCTGAAACACACGCGCGTCACACATCATACCAGGCACAAATAACAAGGGTTCACGCATTGCTGCCAGCTTCCTCCTGCGCCCCAGAGTGGCACAGCCAGCGGCGGGGTCAACCGCCCAAATCGTTTCAAAGCGCTTTGCTGTCGTCGCCCCCCTAAAGCGCCGCCGCCCACCGCGCCAAAGGTGCATCTTTTAACATGAGAAACGCGTTATAAGCTGTTGACCCAGTTCAAAATCATATCAATCGCAGCCTCTGTTTGCGCTGGTGCAACAATATCACCCATGATGACATGACGGCTCTCTTCCACCACGGCCTCAGCTGGCAAAACCACCTGGCTCACAGCACCGCCCCAGCCTTGCAGAAAGCGCTCTGTCTGCGCGGCCTCAACCACCTGGTCGCCACGATCGTAATGAAACAAAGCCGGCACCGTCACCGCCTGATAGTCACGCCGCCAGGCCTCTCTGACCAAAGCCGCCATCGGCAAGACCGCAACAGTCGGATAGCGCGTGCTCCAGTATTTCTCCTGCAAGGCGTTCACAGCCCCCCAAGCGCGCTGGTCTCCCGCAATCAGCGGCACAAATTGGCGCGCCGCCGGCAAGGTCAAAACCCATGCCATAGGGTCGTTGATACCAAAATTGGGCGAGACAAAGACCACCCCCTTCACGCCCTCCCGCATCACCGGGTCCAGCAGCGCCAGCGCTACAAGCGTGCCGCCGGTTGACGTTGAGAGGACAATCACCTCCTCACCAACCGCTTTCGCTGCCGCCAGCGCCTCGGCCGTGTCCTCCATCCAATCACCAGCGCTCGGTTCTGCCATGGCAGCGCCGCTGCGCCCGTGGCCTGCAAGGCGCGTAAAAACAAGATTGGCCCCCAGAGCTTGAGCCACACGGTCCGGCACAGGGCGTATTTCCTCGGAAGTTGCCGAAAACCCATGCACATAGAGCACAGAAACAGCGGTGCGCGCCTCAGGCTCCCCCGCCCAGATCACCCGCTTTTCAACCCCTTCCCTGAGGTCTTCATAGGCGCTTTCGGTGCGCTCAAAATAGGCCTGCACCCCGCCCTCAAAACGCGCAGGGTCAAAGCTGACCTCTGTTTTGACAGGCTCATACGGCCCCAGAAAAAACAAAAGTGAGCCCGCCGCAACAAGGCCAAGCAGCAGCCGTCCGAGCCATTTTCCCAAGGCTCTCATGGCGCTTCGATGACATCTGCCACCGCCTCCTCGATCAGCTGCAAACAGCGCCCGTCAGAAAACCTATGATCGGCGTCTTTCACCAACATCAGTGTCATATCATCCCCCTCAGCATGTTCCAACAACCGCACCGCCGTTGCCACGCTCACAGCCGTGTCCGCCGTGCCTTGCAAAAAACGAACAGGGCATTCAAGCCGCAGTTTGGCGCGCAAAACCAGATGGTTGCGCCCATCTTCGATCATCCTCTTGGTGATGATGTAAGGCTCCATGTAATCCGATGGCAGCGCCACATGGCCCTGGGTTTCAAGCGCGCTCTTTTGCGCCTCCGTAAACGTCGCCCAATAGCTGTCTTCGGTAAAATCAGGTGCCGCCGCAATGGTCACCACCCCCGCGACGCGCGCGGGCAAAGCCCGAGCGAGGAGCAGCGCCTGCCAGCCGCCCATGGAGGAGCCGACCACAACAAGCGCGCCCTCGGTCAGCGCCGTCACAGCGGCCAGCGTGTCTTCATGCCAGTCGCCGATCGCGCCCTCTTCAAAGCGCCCCGAGCTTTCTCCATGCCCCGAGTAATCAAACCGCAAGAAAGCCTGCCCCCGTGCCTTGGCCCAAGCCTCAAGGTGGATAGCCTTCGTGCCCTCCATGTCCGACTTCAGACCACCACAAAAAACAATGGTTGGCCCAGCCCCCTCACTCTTGTGATAGGCCAGCCTGCGCCCCTGTGGTGTTTCCAGATACGGCATGACATCCCTCCCAACTCTCTTCTGCTCACTCTGCCCTGCCAGGCGCGGCGCGGCAACTGTCTTGGCGCGTGCTTGACAAGACCGGCCCAAAAGCGCAAACCGCCCCCCGAACCTATACCCGCAACCGGGCGTTCCGTGGGCGCCAAACTGACGAGGAGCTCGGCCATGAGCCAGATTTCCCTTACCCTTCCCGATGGCAATGCACGCAACTACGAGGCCGGTATCACCGCCGCCGATGTGGCCGCCGACATCTCCACAAGCCTCGCCAAAAAAGCAATCTCGGCCACGGTAAATGGCCAGCACTATGATCTGGCCTGGCCCATCGAAACCGACGCCGACATCGCAATTCACACCCTGAAAGATGAGGCGCAGGCCAACGAGCTCATCCGCCACGATTTTGCCCATGTCATGGCCCGCGCCGTGCAGGAGATCTGGCCCGATGTCAAAGTCACCATAGGCCCGGTCATTGAAAACGGCTGGTATTACGACTTTGACCGCAAAGAGCCCTTCACCCCCGAAGACCTCGGCGCCATCGAGAAAAAGATGAAAGAGATCATCAATCTGCGCGACACGGTTCGCACAGAGATCTGGCCGCGCGACAAGGCTGTGCAGCACTATGAAGCCAAGGGCGAGCCCTTCAAGGTCGAACTGATCGAGAGCATCCCCGGCGATGAGCCTTTGCGCATGTATTGGCATGGCGATTGGCAAGACCTCTGCCGCGGACCACATTTGCAGCACACAGGCCAGCTTCCCGCCGATGCTTTCAAGCTGATGAGCGTGGCCGGCGCCTACTGGCGCGGTGACAGCAAGCGCGAGATGCTCCAGCGCATCTACGGCGTGGCCTTCACCGGCAAGGAAAAGCTCAAAGCCTATCTCACCATGCTCGAAGAGGCCGCCCTGCGCGATCACCGCAAATTGGGCCGCGAGATGGACCTTTTCCACATGCAGGAAGAGGCCCCGGGCCAGATTTTCTGGCACCCCAACGGCTGGACTGTCTACACAACCCTGCAAGACTACATGCGCCGCCAGCAGCGCAAAGGCGGCTATGTCGAGGTGAACACGCCCCAAGTGGTGGATCGCAAGCTCTGGGAAGCTTCCGGCCACTGGGAGAAGTATCAGGAAAACATGTTCATCGTCGAAGTCGACGAGGAGCACGCCCGCGAAAAAGCGGTCAATGCTTTGAAGCCGATGAACTGCCCCTGCCACGTTCAAATCTTCAACCAGGGCCTCAAAAGCTACCGCGACCTGCCCCTGCGCATGGCCGAATTTGGCTCCTGCAACCGCTACGAGCCCTCGGGTGCTTTGCACGGTATCATGCGGGTGCGCGGCTTCACGCAGGATGATGGCCACATCTTCTGCACCGAAGAGCAGATCGAGAGCGAAACCGCCGAGTTCATCCGCTTCCTGTCGATGATCTACAAAGACCTCGGCTTTGAGGGCTTTTCTGTGAAGTTCTCCGACCGTCCCGAAACCCGCGCCGGCTCTGACGCGGTTTGGGACAAGGCCGAAGCGGCCCTGCTCTCGGCCACCCGCGCCGCCGGAATCGAGCCCACGCTCAACCCCGGTGAGGGGGCTTTCTACGGGCCCAAGCTTGAGTTTGTGCTCACAGATGCGATCGGGCGCGACTGGCAGTGTGGCACCCATCAGGTGGATTTCGTCCTGCCCGAGCGCCTCGATGCCACTTATATCGGCGCAGATGGTGACAAGCACCGCCCGGTCATGCTGCACCGCGCCACGCTCGGCTCGTTTGAGCGTTTCATTGGTATTCTCATTGAAGAGCACGCAGGCAAACTGCCCTTCTGGCTTGCGCCGCGTCAGGCCGTTGTCGCCACGATCGTGTCTGAGGCCGATGACTACGCCCGCGAAGTCTGCGCCGCCCTTCAGGCCGCAGGCGTGCGCGCGGAGCTTGATCTGCGCAACGAAAAGATCAACTACAAGGTGCGCGAGCACAGCCTTGGCAAAGTGCCGGTCATCCTCGCCATCGGCCACCGCGAAGTGGAAGAGCGCACCCTCACCGTGCGCCGTCTTGGCGAGAAACAGACAAATGTTTCAACATTCGATGAGATCGTGAGCACGCTGGCCAAATCAGCCACGCCCCCCGATCTTTTGTAACATTTGATCCCAAAATCCAGAGCAGGCGTCATAAAACACGCCTGCTTTCAGCGGCAGCGGCCCGAAATCCGCCAAAATCCCTCACAAAGCCTCCCATATGCGTGAAGCACGCGCCCGTGAATGGTGCGTGGCCCCCTTGGCCCTCTACGGTCGGGACACCGCACAAAGCGGTCCAAACGTGACTTAAACCGCAAAGGGAGTTCCAAAATGTCCAAACTCATGAAATCCGTCGCCGTTGCTGGCGCTGTTGCCGCCGCCCTCAGCGCCCATGGCACAACCGCTTCCGCCATGGAAAAAGAAAAGTGCTTCGGCGTATCGCTCGCTGGCCAGAACGATTGCGCCGCAGGCCCCGGCACAACCTGCGCAGGCTCTTCAACCGTTGACTACCAAGGCAACGCCTGGACCCTCGTTGAAGCCGGCACATGTATGGACATCGACCTTCCCGAAATGGCCGATGGCACAATGCGCAAAGGCGCGCTTGAAGCGCTCGAGCGCGACCTGCCCGCATAAACATACAGGGGAGGGCCACGCGCCCTCCCGCCCTCTTTCGGAGCCTTCACATGTTTGACCAGAGCCAAAGCAACCGCCTGCCCAACAGCGCAGGCCTCGGCTATAAGCCGCAGCACTTCGCCGAGATCATGAAAAATGCTGGCCCCGTAAGCTGGTTTGAAGTCCATGCCGAAAACTATATGGGCCAAGGCGGCCGCCCGCTTGCCCAGCTTCGGGCCCTCTCCGAGCGCTTCCCCATTTCCGTGCACGGTGTCGGCCTCTCCATCGGCGGAGAAGGCCCGCTGGACAGCGACCACCTTAGCCGCCTCAAACACCTGTGTGACTGGCTCAATCCCGCCAGCTTCTCCGAGCATCTCGCCTGGTCGTCCCACGACAGCGCCTTTTTGAATGACCTGCTGCCCCTGCCTTATAACGCGGCGAGCCTTGCCCGCGTTGCGAGCCACATCTCGCAGGTGCAGGATACACTCGGCCGTCAGATGCTTCTGGAGAACCCCTCTTCCTATCTCGCCTTTGAGGCCTCCGAAATGAGCGAGACAGATTTTCTGCGCGACCTCGCCGCGCGCACAGGCTGCGGGTTGCTCCTCGATGTCAACAACGTCTTCGTCTCCGCCACCAATCTTGGCTCTTCTCCCCAAGCCTATATTGAGGACTTCCCCCTTGAAAACGTGCACGAAATTCACCTCGGCGGCCATGATGAAGACGAAGACGACGCCGGCCAGCCCCTGCTGATTGACAGCCATGGCCGCGAGGTGATTGACCCGGTCTGGGCGCTGCTTGACCTCACACTTGAGCGCGCTGGCCCAAAGCCTCTCTTGGTGGAATGGGACAATAACGTGCCCGATTGGCCCGTCCTAGCCGCTGAAGCCGCCCGCGCTGGGGCCGCGCTCGCGAAGCTTCCTGCATGAGCCAGCGCATATTCTCCCAAGCGCTGCTCGCGCCCGATCTGCCCGTGCCCGAGGGCCTCACAGACGGCTACGGCGCCCCCGCAGGCAAGCGTTTTGCGGTCTATCGCAACAATGTCACCGTCTCGCTGATGGATGCGCTGGAAACAGGGTTTAGCGTGGTCGCCAAGCTCATCGGGGCAGAAAACTTCCGCAACATCGCCCGTGAATACCTGCGCGCCGAGCCGCCAAGCTCGCCTGTGATGATGCTCTACGGCGCGGGTTTTCCGGCCTTTTTGGCAGGTTTTGCGCCCTTGGCCAAATACGGCTACCTGCCCGATGTCGCACGGCTGGAGTATGCCCTGCGCGAAAGCTACCACGCCGCCGATGCCACCCCGATTGCGCCCGACGCGCTGGCACAGATCGCCCCTGCGGCGCTGGCCGATATGCGCTTTACACTCGCCCCCGCTCTGCGCGTTCTCGTCTCTTCGTGGCCGATCCACGCGCTCTGGCTCTACAACACTACCGCAGGCGCGCCCAAGCCGCAGGCGGTTGCGCAATCCGTGCTCATCACCCGTGCGGAGTTTGACCCGGTGCCACAGCTTTTGCCCCCGGGTGCTGACAGCTTCATCCGCGCACTGAGCACAGGCAAAACGCTTGGCACAGCGGCCCAACACGCCAGCGAAGCTGCACCCGCGTTTGAGCTGAGCACAGCGCTTGGACTGCTTCTCAGCACGCAAAGCATTGTAAAAATTTCACTTGAGGAAAGCGAATGAAAACTCTGATAAGTATATATAATCAGGCGTCGCAAAGGCTGTCGGACGCTTCAGACGGCGCACTGCCCCTGCTGGCGCGGCTCACCTTTGCCGCCGTGCTTTTGCACTACTTTATCGCCTCGGGCCTCACCAAACTGGGCGATGGCATCTTCGGGTTTCTCGCCCCCTCGGTGGGCGCCTATGCGCAGATTTTTCCAAAGGCCATGGAGGCGGTCACCTATGACATCTCCCAGCTGAGCGTCTTTCACTGGGCCGTTGTCACAGGTGGCACAATCGCCGAGTTTCTGTTGCCCGCGCTCATTGTTGTGGGCCTCTTCACCCGCCTCGCCGCCCTTGGAATGGTCGGCTTTGTCATCGTCCAGTCCCTGACCGATCTTTTCGGCCACGGCGGGATCGAACACGCCGGCACGCTCGGGGCGTGGTTTGACAAAGCCTCTGACAGCCTGATCCTCGATCAGCGCACGCTCTGGGTGCTTTTGTTGCTCACGCTGGTGTTCAAAGGCGGCGGCTGGCTCTCAGCAGACCGCCTCTTGAACCCCGCTCAAAGCCCCAGGGCGGCCTGAGTGTCTTCGCCCCAGCCAAGATAAAGCGCGCCATTGGCCTCGATCAAAGGCCGCTTCATCAAAGCCGGGTGGGCTGCAATCAACTCCAAGGGCGCGCCTGCCCGCTCCTCAGCGCTCAAGCCCCGCCAGGTCGTTGAGCGCGTGTTCAAAAGCGCCGGGCCAAACTGCGCCTCGGCCCGCGCCAAAAGGCCCTCGGGAAAGCCCTCTGCCCTGATGTCGACAAGCTCAGCGCCTGTCAGCGCTTTAAGCGCTTTTTTGCAGCTGTCGCAGGCTTTCAACCCGAATATCCGCATCACATTTCTCCCGAATCTCTAATTTCATTTGATTTTTACAAAATTTGTGTAAGCTTTCACCCAGTGACTTTCTATTTCTGACTTCCGCCCAGTCACCCTGACGGAACCACGAGATCGTGAGTGACGCCAGGTATATGAGGCCTGCCAGAAAAGGCCTCGCACAAGCGAAGAAGGAGAAACGGAATGCCAAATGGCACCGTTAAATGGTTCAACACAACAAAAGGCTTCGGCTTTATTGCCCCCGATGACGGCGGCAAGGATGTTTTCGTGCATATTTCCGCAGTAGAGCGCTCGGGCCTCACAGGGCTTGCCGATGATCAAAAGGTGTCCTTTGATCTGGAGGACGGCCGGGATGGCCGCCAAATGGCAACCAACCTCAAGACACTCTGACCGCGACACGCCCACAAAAATCTGGCGCGGAGGGCTTTCCTTCCGCGCCATTTCTGTTGAGAGCGGGCGTTACACAGCCGCTTTGGCCCGTTTTTCACAGCCTATTTTTCACAGCCTATTTTTACTGGCTCTTTTTTCTCAGACTCGCTTTTCGCTGCCCGAAAAGTTTACAGCCCCTCGAGCACGCATCCCCCGGCGTCCGAGGGCTGCCCAAAAGCTCTATGAGCAGCCTTTTTCACCCTCAATACAGGTGTCGCGCGGCAGATAGCGCACGGTGCGTGCCTTATAACGCTTGCGGGGGGCCGGCTCAGCCATCATGGAGGAATAGCTCACTTCCTGGTTGGGCGTGCCACAGCAAATAACACCTCCCATCACAATCGGAGACAGACCCGTCGGGCAGTTGTTTTCACCGCTATATGGGTAGGCGGGCATGAGATCGCCGGCCAAAGCCGGTGTGCCCATAAGAGCCGCAAAGGCCGCACCGAGGATAAGTTTGGATTTCATAACACGTCCCTCACACAAAATACCGAATTCACTTGCTGTTAGGCTACCAAGCCCTGCCGAAAGGTCAAATAAAATTCGCGCGCCCCAAGGCGGCGCGCGCCGGTTCAGCCCAGAAGAGCCTGAAACTCACGCCATTCGCCTTTGCTCATCCCCGAGCTTTCCTGGCTTACCTCTTCGCCCTTCAGCATCCGTTTCACCACATCAAGTGCGCGCCCCGAAAGCGTGGCGCCCCCCATGCGATAATCTTCAAAGGCGCCATAGGCCGCTGGCACCCAATCAGCCACAACCTTGCAGATCTCGTCGGCATAGACGCGGATCTCGTATTGGGCATGGGCATCTGCGCGCAAACGCAGGAAATGCAGCAAATTGTGCAGATCCACCTTCCAATACCATTGCGTATAGATATTGGCCGGCAGGTTCATCCGCGCCAACTCGCGGGCCAGCCCCTGCTGGCCCTCATCCGAAATCATCGCCTCATAATGATCATAGGCGCGCGCCGAATCTGCCTTGAGATACTCCAGAACCCGCGCCGCCTCGTCCCCCGAAAGCGCTTCGCCCCGGCCCTGGTTGTTCACCACCGATTGCGCCGCAAGCTGTTCGGGCGCAGGGATGTAAAACTCGCGGTCCAAAATGGAGTAGCGCGCGGAATACTCATTCACATTGGCCGTGCGGTGCCGGATCCACTGGCGGGCCACAAAGACCGGCAGTTTCACATGAAGCTTGATCTCGCACATCTCAAACGGCGTTGAATGCCAATGGCGCATCAAATAGCGAATAAGCCCCTCGTCATTCTGGACCGACTTGGTCCCCTTACCATAGCTCACCCGCGCCGCCTGGCAGATCGCCGCATCATCGCCCATGTAGTCAATCACCCGGATAAACCCATGATCCAACACAGGATAGGCCTTGTAAAGATGGGCCTCCATCCCTGCGCTGACCGCGCGCAGCGTGGGTGCGGAACTGGCGCGCAATGTCTCGATTTCGGCCTGCTGTTCGGGGGTCAGAGACATCTGGCGTTCCTTCTCTAGGGTCTGAGTCGCTGCCCACTATATCTTGCGAAAGCCGGGTAATGAAACACAAGAAACTGCGCCAAAATGCAACGGGCCCGGATTCATCTGCAATTGCAGCCCCCCGCCGATTGACAAGCCCGCTGCAAAGCGCAATTTTTGGCCCATGTTGTCGTAACGCGTGCGGTTGAGGGACCAGTTTATCATGAAATATCTTCTGTCTGCCATGGGCGCCCTGAGCCTTCTGGCCGCCTGTAGCGGGGATGGCACCAACCCGTTCACCCAACCAGGCACAACCACCCCCAACGCAACCCCTGTGCCTGCGCTGCTCGCAGGCGATGTCAGTGCGGTGGCCTATGATGCCAGCGCACAAACCCTGACGGTCACAGGGGTGCCCCTGATCAGCGGGCAGCAAACCACCCAGTTCACCCGCAACGCCGCGCTCGATGTGGCAGGTTATGAAGCCTACAGCGTGCAAGATGACGCCCTGTCACGACATGTGATTGCCCTTGTCAGCCAGTCAAGCAACAGCGGCGCCCTGCGCGCCGGGGTGGTCTCCACAGGCGGACAGTTTGGCCAGCTGCGCAACGGCGGCTATTATGAGCGCAGCGGCGCTTACACCCCGCCGGCCACAGGGCTTGTGCGCTATGCCGGCACCTACGCAGGCCTCACCAACATCAGCATCAGCGGTGATCTGCTGCCCACCGATCCCAACACCCCAACCGCCATCCTGCCCGGCCAATCGGCCCGCACAGAAGGCGATATCCTCATAACCGTCGACTTTTCCAGCAATGTTCTGGAGGGCAGTATTTACAACCGTGAAATCGTTGACACCGGCACGGGCCTGCCCACACTCATGCTTGTCAGCACACCGATCGGCGAAGACGGGACCTTTTATGGCACCGATATTTCCTACCAAGGCGACAGCGAGAGCGATGTCGGCGATTATGGTGGCCTGTTTGGCGGGCCAAATGCCGAAGCGCTCGGTGGCATTGTCGATTTGAGCGAATTTGACAATGATCTTCTGGGCTTGGAAAACGAAACAGAGCTTGGCGTGTTCGTGCTCGACAGCTGCGATAGCGCCGCCGGGTCGCATCCCACCTGCACCCCCTGATCATGCGCCGGCTTCTCTGCGCGCTCCTCGTGGCGCTGTTGATGCCGCAGCTGGTCTGCGCACAAAGCGCCCGCAGCTACAGCCTGCCGGAGGCCAGATTGGCCGCGCAAGAAGCTCTGACACAGCGCGCATATGGGCTGGCCTTGCAGCTGGGAATGGGGCTGCTGCAAGCCGATCCAAACGATGGCCAAGCCCATTTCATTGTCAGTCAGGCCCAAGCCGGGTTGGGCCAGCTTGCCAAGGCCCGCAAAGCCGCGCGCAAAGCCTTTGCCAAAGCCCGCAAACCCCGCGACCGGTTTACAGCCGCACAGGCTTCCGCCGGGCTCGCGCTGCGGGATGGCCGCTACGGCGCCGCACAATACTGGCTGCGCCGCGCGCTTGAGACAGCCCCCGCCCCTGCGGCGCGGCGCCAAACAATCGCCGATTTCAAGCGCCTGCAAGCCCTCAAGACCGTCACCTGGGATCTGGACCTTGCGCTTGGGCCTTCCAGCAATGTCAACGCGGGCGCCGAAACCGCCGAACTCAGCATCGACGGCCTCACCCCGGTTGGCGTGCTCTCCGCCGATGCCCAGGCGCTTTCAGGCTCCGTCGCCAAAGTTGATCTGCGCGCTCGCTACAAGCTGCACAGCACAAGCAACAGCCTTTGGCACTGGCAGCTGCGCGTGTTTCAACGCAACGTCCGCCTCTCGACCGCCGCCAAGGCGCGCGCGCCCGAGCTGCACAGCTCTGATCTGTCCTTTGGGCGCTACGAGCTGGGGCTGCAAAAACTCTGGCACACAAATCAACGCCCCCAACAGGCACTCCACGCCCCGCGCCGCCATCGGCTGTCACTCACGCTTGGCGAAACCCTGAGCGCGGGCAAAAAATATAGCAGCGCGCTGACAGTGGGCTATCTGCAACAGCAAAACCCCGCGCCCGGCGCATCCTTCGTCTGGGGGGGGCAGCTCTCACAGCTTACATACAGCGCCCCGCCCAAGCACCGAGGCACAGAGCTCGAATTGCGCGCAAATTTTACTAAAAATTTGGAAAATAAATCTTATTTTCAGGCGGGCCTCACGCTGCGGCACATCGAAACGGCCCAGATCAACACCTCACAACGGTCAGTTCTGGCGCATCTGCGCTATGGTTTTGGCCAGCCCGTCGGCCCGGCCAAACTCGACCTCACGCTCAGCGCACAACACAGCCACTTCGCAGACTATGCCATCGGGTTTATCCGCGTGCCCGGCGGGCGCACCGACAAGAGCGCCGCGGCCACCCTCAACCTGCGCTTTGAAAGCTATGAACGGGCCGGCTTTGTGCCAAGCCTCGCCCTGCAATATCAAGCCAGTCGCTCCAACATCAGCCGTTTCACGGCCCGCGGGGCCACGCTGACGCTGGGTCTGTCCTCCAGCTTCTGACTTGCCGCGCGGCATTTTTGCCCTAGGCTGGGGTGTCAAAAGGAGAGCGCTATGCACGTCAAATATCTGCACACAATGGTCCGCGTCAAAAATCTGGAAGAAGCGATCCGCTTTTACGAGCTGATCGGCCTTGAGAAAACCCGACATTATGACAGCGAGGAAGGCCGCTTTTCGCTGATTTTCATGGCCCCGCCCGGACAGCCCGAGTGCCCGGTCGAGCTCACCTACAACTGGGATGGCGATGCAGAGCTGCCCTCTGACAGCCGCCATTTCGGCCATCTGGCCTACGAGGTCGAGGACATCTACGCACTCTGCCAACACCTCATGGACAACGGAATCACCATCAACCGCCCCCCGCGGGACGGGCGCATGGCCTTTGTGCGCTCTCCGGACAATGTCTCCATCGAGTTCCTGCAAGCCGGCGCGCCGCTTGCCCCGGCAGAGCCTTGGGCGAGCATGGAAAACACAGGGCACTGGTGATGGTCCGGCGCGGGTTGGCAGCCCTTCTTCTGGCGCTTTGGCCCGGGCTGCTCCCCGCCCAAGATCTGCCCTGCCGGCTGGCGCTGGTCTTGGCGCTCGATGTGTCTTCTTCGGTCGATAAGGGCGAATATGCCCTGCAAAAAGGTGGGCTTGCCGCCGCCCTGATCGCGCCCGATGTGGTGCGGGCCTTTCTGGCCTCTCCTGCGCCGGTCGCGCTGACGATCTTTGAATGGTCAGGGCGCTACAACCACACCTTGGTTCAAGACTGGGTGATGATACGCTCGCGCGCGCATCTTCTGTTTGTCGCTGAAAATGTGGCTCGTTTTGAGCGCAGTTACAGCGAATTCCCCACCGCAATGGGCCATGCTTTGGGCCATGCGGCCGGGCGCCTTCAGGCTGCTCCGGAGTGCGCCGCGCAAACGGTTGATATTTCCGGAGATGGGGTCAACAACGAAGGCTTTTTGCCCCGCCACGCCTATCGCGCCTTCGCCTTTGACGGTGTGACAGTCAACGGGCTGGTGATCAATGGGGCCGACCACGAGGGCGAAACCACGCTTATCCCCTTTTATCAAAACGAAGTGCTCCATGGTCCGGGGGCCTTTCTGGAAGTGGCGCAAGGCTTTCGCGATTTTGAGCGCGCCATGAGTCGCAAGCTTGAGCGTGAGGTCGCGCCACAGTTCGTCTCCCAACTGGCCACCCCCGCCCCAATCCGGCCTCAATAAATATACCGGATCTGATCGGCCCAGTAACGCTCGACCCGTTTCAGCGAGCTGGTGATATCTTCCAGCCCCTCGTGGCTCAGCACCTGTCGGCTCACCAGCCCCTCGGCATGGCGCTGGAAGAGCTCGGCCACAACCGCATGGATCTTGCGGCCCTCGGCTGTGAGCTTCACGCGCACGGAGCGGCGGTCAATCTCGCAGCGCTGATGGTGCATATAGCCCATCTCGACAAGTTTCTTGAGGTTATAGCTCACATTTGAGCCCTGATAATAGCCACGGGTTTTCAGCTCTCCCGCAGTCACCTCGTTGTCGCCGATATTAAACAGCAGCAAGGCCTGCACCGCGTTGATCTCAAGGACACCAACCCGCTCGAACTCATCCTTGATCACATCCAGAAGGAGCCTGTGCAACCGCTCGACAAGTGCGAGCGCCTCCAGATACCCCGACATGAAGCTCGCCTCAGGTCCATTTCCTACTTGCATTTGAAAGCTCATTCTTTGTCTCCGTCGAAACTGCTCGAGGAGGAAACTGAACCAAAATGCCGAAAAATCAGTTAAATGCTGACCCGAATTGCTAAAATGCGAGATACATAATCCAAAACACCCGCGTTCAGCGGGCCGAAACCTCTGTGGCGATCTCTTCAATCAGGCCAAAAAACCCTTCAGGTGCAGGGGTTTGCCCACTCACCCACTGATAAAGGTCCTGATCGTTTTCATCCAATAGAGCCTCATATAAATCAAGCTCAGCCGCCGTCATCTGCTCCAGGCGCGCCCGGGCAAACCGCATTAATATGAGATCCATCTCTTTAATCCCACGCCGCATGGAGCGCATGGTGAGCCGTTTCAGACGCAGCTCCCGTGTCTCGGCCACCATCTTATTGCGCCCATGTGCGGAGTTTTTTCTCCAAGGCACCCAGCCGGTTGGCCGTGCGCAAGGCGCGGCTCTTGAGATCGACAATCTCTGCGAGAATTTCGTTCATATCCTTTTCCTCGCGGGTCACATGCTGCTCAGGGTCAACGCCCTCGCCCGAGCCATCCAGCAACCACATCATCGAAACATTGAGCAGCCCCGCCAACATGCTCAGCTTGTTGGCGCGGGGTTCGGCCATGTCGTTTTCCCAGTTTCGCAGGGTCACGATCTTGACACCCAGCCGCTTGGCCAGCTGTTTCTGGCTCATCCCCGCCGCCTCGCGCGCGCCCGCCACACGGTCTCCGAAGGTGGATGTTTCCGGATCAAACCAGCCTTTGCTCAGCTCTTCAGACATATCTCTCCTTTTCCGCCGATCTTCCTTGATCAGCCTCACACAGCAACCTAAGACGTATGCGACCCAATGCAAACCAGGTTTCTGCCCATGTCCTTCCTCTCAAAGACCCTTTCGCGCGTCAAACCGTCACCCACCATCGCCATCAGCACCAAGGCAGGCGAGCTCAAGGCTGCCGGCCAGGATGTGATCAGCCTCTCCGCAGGCGAGCCCGATTTTGACACGCCCGCGCATATCAAGGCCGCCGCCATCGCCGCGATCAACGCCGGCAAAACCAAATACACCGCACCAGACGGCATCATCGAGCTCAAGCAGGCGGTCTGTGACAAGCTCAAACGCGACAACGGCCTGAGCTACACGCCCAAGCAGGTCTCGGTGGGCACCGGCGGCAAGCAGATCCTTTACAACGCCCTCATGGCCACGCTCAACGAGGGCGACGAAGTGGTGATCCCCGCGCCCTATTGGGTCAGCTACCCCGATATGGTGCTGCTCGCAGGCGGCACACCCGTCATCGCCCCCGCCAAGGCCGAAAACGCCTATAAGCTTCAGCCCGAAGAGCTTGAGGCCGCCATCACCCCCAAAACCAAATGGCTGATCTTCAACTCGCCCTCCAACCCCACGGGGGCGGGCTACACATGGGCCGAGCTCAAAGCGCTCACAGATGTTCTGCTGCGCCACCCCCATGTCTGGGTCATGTCTGATGACATGTATGAATTTCTCGCCTTTGACGGTTTCCAGTTCTGCACCCCGGCCCAAGTCGAGCCGCAGCTCTACGCGCGCACGCTCACCTGCAATGGCGTCTCCAAGGCTTACGCCATGACAGGCTGGCGCATCGGCTATGCTGCCGGCCCTGAGCCGCTCATCGCCGCCATGCGCAAGATCCAGTCGCAAAGCACCTCTAATCCTTGCTCAATCTCGCAGTGGGCCGCCCTTGAGGCGCTCAACGGCAGCCATGAGTTCATCGCCGAAAACAATGCCGTCTTCACCCGGCGGCGCAACCTTGTGGTTGATATGCTCAACGCCTGTGAGGGCATCAGCTGCCCCAAGCCGGAGGGCGCTTTTTATGTCTATCCCTCCATCCAGGGGCTCATCGGCAAAACAAGCGCCGGCGGCACCTTGATTGCAACCGACGAAGATTTCGCCACAGCGCTGCTCAGCGAAACCGGTGTTGCGGTTGTCTTTGGGGCCGCCTTTGGCCTCAGCCCGGCCTTTCGCATCAGCTATGCCACCTCTGATGAAGCTTTGGTTGACGCCTGCACACGAATCCAGTCATTCTGCGGCTCTTTGGCATAATCGGTTCATCGGGTTTTTCATGGTTTTAGAGCTTCCTCCCTTTTATTTTCGCGTGCGAGAAAACGGAGCTCTGGTGTTTCGCGTTGATACCGCAAACCGCCAGAAACGGATCGAGATGGAGCCAATCGCCACGGTCAACATCCGCAATGGGGAGATCAAGCCCCAGGGCGGGCGGGCGCTCTCTGCCACCGATCTTGAGGCCATTGAAAACTGGGTCCAAGAGCGTCGCGGCCTGCTGGCCCGGCGCGACATGGATGACATCCACCGGGCGGTGGACCACCTCAACCTCACCAGCCAATGGGCCCAGTCAAAGGCCAGCGAGGCCCAGCTAGAGGCGGTCACCGATGCTCTCTTGCTTGCGATGCATGATCTGCGCACGATCCTCGTGCGCAAGAAAGCTGACCGGCTCGCCGGACCGAGCGCCGCACCACCAGAGCGCTAGGCGCTGTCGCTCTGCACTGGCGCAGCCGCGGCCACTGCGGGGCGCCAGACAAGGAACCGCCAAATCAGCAAGACCGCCGCAACCGCCAAGCCGAGCGCCAGCCCCAGCCAGATACCCACGCCTCCCAGCTCAAAGACAAACCCCAAGACATAAGAGGCCGGCACCCCGATGAGCCAATAGGCCACCGCAGCAATCACCATGGGCAGGCGCGTGTCTTGCACGCCGCGCAACAGCCCGAGCGCCATAACCTGGGCCGCATCCACCAGCTGAAACAGCGCCGCCGCCGCCATCAGCCCCACGCCAATCGCCAGAACAGCGGGCGCATCCGGGTCACGCGGGTCCAAAAAGGCACCCAGCAGCAGCTCCGGCACGAGCAGAAAAGTCACAACCGCCAGAACCGCAACCGCCAGAGACATCCCGAACACCGTGAAGCCGCCGTGGCGCAGCCCGGCCATATCGCCCCGCCCAAGCGCCCGCCCCGCGCGCACCGTGGCCGCATTGCTCAAACCAAGGTGCACCATGAAGGCCAGCGAAATCACTTGCATCGCAATGCCATGTGCCGCCAGCGGGATCGTCCCCAGCCAGCCCATCATCACCGAGCTGGCCGCAAACAAACCCACCTCCGCCAGCGCCGTGATCCCGATGGGCCAGCCCAGGCGAAAGACCTCGCCAAAGGCCTCCCAATCGGCGCGCCAGAAGCGCACGAAAAGTTGATGCTCAGGCGTGGCGCGCTGCGCATAGACCACGATCAAGGCAAAAGACAGCAACTGCACAACAAGCGAAGCCCAGGCCGCGCCCAAAATACCCAGCTCCGGCGCGCCCCAATTGCCAAAAATCAACGCATAGTTCACCAAGGCATTGGCAAATACCGCCGCAACCGTGATCCAGAGCACCGCTTGGGTCTTCTCCAGAGCGGCCAGAAAGCTCTTGAGCGTCATCACCATGAGTGCCGGGAAGATCCCCCATCCGGCCACCATGAGATACTCCGCCCCCAAAGCCGCTAGGGCCGGCGTCTGCCCCAGGGCCAGCAAGACCGGCTCGGACCAAATGAAAAACGGCATCACCGCCACGCCAAACATGATCGAGGCCCAAAGCCCCATCCGCGTCACCCGCCGCGCGCCACGCTCATCCCCGGCCCCCTCGGCCGCGGCCACCTTGGGCATCACGGCCCAGGCAAACCCGGACCCGAAAATGAAGAAGACAAAAAACAAGGTGCTCGCAAGAACCTGCGCGGCCAGCGCATCCACATCATACCAGCCCAGCATCAGCGTATCGATCAAATTGATCGACATCTGCGCCACATGGCTGCCCACAAGGGGCAAGCCGAGCACGAGATAGGCCTTGATGTGGTCGCGCGTTGTCTCCGTCATGCCAAAGGCTTACGCCGCAGCGCAGGCCACGGCAAGGCCTGCGGCTCAATCCCGGGGCGAACCGGCAGCTGGTTTCGCGAAACCCGTTGAATTCCGTGTCCTTTTGGCCGATAGAGGCAACAAGGGTGACGCAGGGACATGCGCCCGAACGCGCCACAAGGTTGACTGCTGCCATGCCAAACACCCTCTCCCCGAGCGACCATGCCGCCCTGCGGCTGGCCAAACGTTTTGCCCTCTGCCTGCTGGGGCCGGTGTATTTTCTCTACATCGGTTTTGTGCCGCTTGTGTGTGCGCGCCGCGCAGGCTTTCGGGGCTGGTATTGGCGCACCGTCAAGCGCGCTTGCACACGCCTCTTGTGGTTGCTCAGCATCCGCGTGACCATGTCAGAAGAGGACAAAGCCGCGCTGCTGGCCGATGACAACAGCCTCATCGTGATCAATCACCGCAGCCACCTTGACGGTTTCACCCTGATGGACACGGTGCCCGATGGCAAATGGTTCACCTTCGCCGCCAAGAAAGAGCTCTGCGATGCCGCCCTGCTGTCCACCGGCTTCAAAGGGGCCGGGCTCGTGGAGATCGACCGCGCCAGCGGCAAGGTCGCCATGGAAACGCTTACAAAGGCCGTGGCCGAAATGCCGGCGCGCCGCTCTGTCGTGCTCTTCCCCGAAGGCACCCGCGTGCGCACGCCCTCGCTTGGCAGCTTCAAGGCCGGGGCCGTTGTGGTGGCCCGCGACACAGGGCGCAGCATCCGCCCCATCGTCATCCTCGGCTCCGACAAGCTCCTGCCACGGGGCAGGTTTGTGCCCAAAAGCGGCACAATCACGCTCAAGGTGCTGCCACCTTTCGCCTGCGATCTGTCTGCCACGGTCGAAGACGACCTCGCCCGCCTGCACGCGGCCATGTCAGAGGTGTTTGACGCGGGTGCCTAAGGCTCGCGGAAGGCTTCGCGGCTCTTGTAAAGCGGCTTGAGCAGGTAGCTCAGCACGGTCTTTGCCCCCGTGTGCAGCTCCACACTTGCCTGCATCCCGGGGCGGATCTCGATCTGGCTCTGGCGCGCGTTGAGCTGGCTCATATCCACCTTGACCGTCACCTTGTAATGGGCCGAGGCGTTTGGATCACGGGTGGTCTCGTCCTTGAACGTATCTGCCGAAATCACATCCACCTGGCCCTTGAGGCTACCGTAAATTGTATAGTCATAGGCCGAAAGCTTCACAGTCGCCTCCTGGCCACGGCGAATGTTGGCAATATCCTTGGGCCGCACCCGCGCCTCGACAAACAGCTCCTCATCCAGCGGAATGATCTGCAAAATCTCTTCACCCGGGCGCACAACCCCGCCGATGGTGGTCACAGCCAACCCGTTGACGATCCCGCGCATCGGCGCGCGCAGCGTGGTGCGGCTGAGACGGTCTTGCGAGGCCTTGAAGGTCTGGCGCAGGGTGGCCAGCTCCTTGAGCGTGTCCGAATAGGCCTGCGCGCGCTCCAGCTCGGTCTTGGTGGTGATGTCATCAAACCGGTTCTTGGCATCCGCATAGGCCTTGCGCGCCCGTGTCACCTCAATCAGCGCAACAATCTTCTGTTTGAGCAGATCCTCCAGAAGCTGTTTTTCCTGTAAAGCCTGCTCCAACACCCGCTGCGCGCCCGCGCGGGCGGTGGTGTATTCGGTCTGGCGCGCCACCAGCAGTGCACGCTCGGACGCGACAATATCAGGGCTGCGCAGTTGCAAAACCTCCGGCACACCAAATTCGCTGCGCCCCTCGATCTCCGCCTCAATCCGCCGGCGGCGGATGTCGAGCGCAATCAGCTGGTCTTGCAGCTCATCCACCGATGATTGAAACTGCGTGCCGCGCAGCCGCGCCAGCACATCGCCCTCGTTCACAACCTGCCCCTCCTTCACCAGAAGCTCGGCCAATATGCCGCCCTCAAGGTTCTGGATGATCTGGGGCCGTGACGAAGAAATCATCTCGCCATCTGCGCGCACAATCTCGTCGACCCAGGCAAAGGCAGCCCAAAGGATAAACACAAACACCGTCGCCGCACAAAGCCAGATGGTCAGGCTCGGGCCGCGCAGCCGCGCACCCAACTGGTTTGAAAGCGGTGGCGCAGTGACAGACATCTTCAGGCTCCCTTGCTCAAATGCGCCAACACCTGATCGCGCGGCCCGTCCACGGCCAGACGGCCATCCTGCAAAATCACCGTGCGGCTGGTGAGCTGCAAAATCGGCACCCGATGCGTTGCAATCACGGCGGTGCGCCCGGACAACCAGTTTTTCAAACGATCGACCAACACCTTCTCAAGCGTCTGGTCCAGCGCGGCCGTGGGCTCATCCAACAGGCAGATCGCCGGGTCTTGCAGCCAAAGCCGCGCCCAACCAATCGATTGGCGCTGCCCGATGGAAAGCCCGGCACCGCCATCGCGAATATCAAGATCAAGCCCCTTGGGATGACTTTTCACATAGGGCCCAAGCCCGGCAAAATCGAGCGCCTCAAGCAAGCGCGCATCATCGCGCTCCAGCAGGGTCAGGTTGAGATTGTCGCGCAGGCTGCCGGCAAAGAGCTTCACCTCCTGCCCAAGGTATCCCACCGCCCGGCGCAAATCGCGCGGGTCGATCTGCCCCATCTCGACCCCATCCAGCAAGATCCGCCCCGTGCTCGGCGCATACAGCCCGGCAAGAACCTTCAGCAAGGTCGATTTGCCCGAGCCATTGGCCCCAAGCACGGCCACCGCCTCGCCCGCCTTGAGCTGCAAGGCGGCCACATCCAGCTGCGGCTTGCCCGCACCGTCATAGGCAAAGCGCATTTCATGCAGCTCATAGGCTCCGCTGAGTGTGGCACGGCGTAAATAGCTGCGCGCCTCGCTGCGGTCTTGTGGGGCCTCTGCCACCGCATCCAACCCATCAAGTGCCGCCTTCACATTGCCCCAACGGGCCAATGTGCTGGCCAGCTGGGTCAACGGCCCGAGGGTGCGCCCGGTCAGCAATCCAACCGCAATGATCGAGCCCACCGTCAATTCCCCGGCAAACACGAGATAAGCCCCCATGATGACTGCGCCCACATAAGTGGCCTGTTGCACCCCCTGGCTCCAGAAGCTTAGCGCCGATGCCAGCTGGCGCTGCTCGCTGGACTTGAGCGCAGAAAGGGTTGTCAGCTCTTCCCAAATCCGGCGCACCCGGTCCTCGGCACGTTGGGTCTTGACGGTGTCGAGCTCAAAGATCGTCTCATGCAAGATGCGGCTCGCCTTGGCCCCCGCACCTTGGGTCTCCTTGGTCAGGCGGATCATCTTTTGTTGCAAAAATACCCCCGGCAGCACCATGAGCACTCCCCCCAAAATCAGGACCCAAACGACAGGCCCGGCAATGGAAGCCACCAGCAGCAGGAAAATGAAAATAAAGGGGATATCAGCCAGCGCCCCGACGGTGGAGGCGGTGAAAAACTCTCGCACAGCGCCAAATTCGCGCATCGCGCTGAACAGCTGGCTTGGCTCCTGCCCTGCCCGCTCGCTGCGCATTCCCAACAGCCGGTTCATCAGCACGCCCTGCACCCCCAGCTCGATCTGACGGCCCGCACCATCCATGAGCCGCGCCCGCGAAATCTTAAGCAAAGCCTCCATCACAATCGCCAGCGCCGCACCCGCCGCCAACACCCAGAGAGTGGCTTCGCTTTGGTGCGGGATCACCCGATCATAGACCTGCAAGCTGAACAGCGCCACGGCCACAGCCAGCAAGTTGGCCACGAAAGAGCCCAGCACGATCTCGCCAAAGGCCCGCTTAAAGCCGCCAAACGCCCCCCAGAACCAATGCGGCGCTGCGCGCGCGGGCCCATGCGCAGCACTCAGCTGCTCAAGCCGGGCCTCAGCGCAGACCAGCGTGCCGGTGAAGAAGGGTTCAAACTCCGCCAGCGCAACCCGGGCGCGGTTGTCCGGGCAACTTTTGTCATAGATCACGAGGGCCCCGTCCTCTTCGGCGAGCACCAGCAAAAACTGGCCACTGCTCATCAGGGCCAGCGCGGGCCATGCACCGTGAAGGGCGTGTGAGATGGTCTGAACAGAGGCCGTCAGCCCCTGCGCTTGCAACACCTGCGCCAGGCCCTCTGGCCGAAGGCCCCCGGCAATGTCAGCATCGGCCGCCTGTTGGTCCATCTGCTCGCTCAAGTCGCGCGCCACAAGCGTGACCCCCAAAAGCGCCGCATAGGTTGCCAGAAGCGCCGCCGTGGCCGCAGCACGCCCGCCGCTTGGCGCGTGGGTGCCGCCTGCGTCATGCGGCTTGGCCGCAGGCGCCTTCGGGCGCGCAGAGGCCGCCGCAACAGGGGCAGCCGCAACAGGGGCAGCCGCAACAGGGGCACTCAAATTGGCGGATGGCTTCAACTTGGCCTTCCCGCCAGCCTTGATCGTCAGCGAAAGCGGCATTTTCTGGGTCAAATGTCGCTCCCATCCACCAAGAGCCCCAGCTCCTTGGCCATGTCCAGACGGATCCGCACCAGATCATATTTCAGGGCAATCTCGGCCTCGGCCTGGGTGGCGTAGGTTTCTGAGAGACCCACCACATCCATCACCTGGCGCTGACCGGCATCATATTGTCGCTGGAAAAGGTCAAGGTTGCGCTTGGCTCCCGCCGTCAGGGCGCTGGCCTCTGCAAGCTGGCGCTCCAGGGCGCTGGCCTCGGAGGCCTGTTTGGCAAGCCGGCGGCTGGCGTCTTCATGGGCCTGTGCCACGCGCCGGCCAGCGGCTTCCTCGGTGGCCTTGATCGCGTCAAGACTGGCCCCCATCCCAACGCCAATCGGGTTGGCCGGTGCAATTGTTCCGGTGAGTCCGCCACCACTGGTGTTGGCAGAGGCACTCACCGTGGGCAAATACCCGGACCGGTCAATCCCCGCATTGGCAATAGCGCGGCCCTTCTCGGCCTTTGCAAGCAACACCTCCAAAGGCTGTGCGGCGGTCGGATCGACCTCAAAGGCGCTCACACCGCGCAGACCACCCAACTTGCGCACCGACATGGCATTGAGCTCGGCCACCGCCGCGCCCGCCTGCTCGCTCTGGGCCGCATATTGCGCCTGCATCTTGGCAAGCTTGTGACGGATCACGCTGAGGTCAGACAGATCCGACACCCCCCCCTTCACACGCTGGGTCATGATCCATTCAAAGCGCCGCATATCCTCAAGCGCATGGTCCAGCATCGCGGCCGTTTCCTCCGCCTGTTGGCCATGCAGATAGAGCATCAAGGCCGTGTGCAGCCGCGCGTTGGTGTCCATGGCAAGGGTCACAGCCGCCACTTCCACATCTGCGCGCGCAAAGTCCCGCTCGGCCTTCTTGCGCCCGCCGGAATAGAGCACCGCATCCACCACAAGCCCTGCCACCGCATCACTGAGCGATGTCAGTGAAATCTGCGGCCCCAGGGTGGGCAACCAGTTCTTGGATTGCGCCTCGGCCCGCAAGCGCGCCGAGCGCAGCTCGCTCTCCGCCGCACGGGCATTGGCGGCCAGCACCGAGGTGGCCACCTCCTCAAAGGCGCTGCCCGCCGGCAGCAAGCTGCGGCGCGCCTGAAGCGCAAGGATCACAGGCGAGCTGTTTTCCTGCATCTGCGGTTTGCTCAAGGCTGTGCTGTCCAGAAACCCCGCCTTGAAGCGGCTGACCTCGCCGGTGTCTGACATACAGCCCGCCGTCACGGTCAGGCCAAGTGCTGCGATAATGGCCCGCAGGCCGAAATGGTTGTGCCCCATGGATCGCCTCTTTTTTTGTTAGGCGTTATAATTTTGGGTGAACCGGGCGCGCCGCCTGCCTGTGGGCGCGCCCGACTCTCACATCTTAAATGACCACATCAATGTCATCATCAATCAAGACAGTCGTTTCCGCCCCGATGGTGTAGACATCATAGGTCTCCCCACCCTCATCGACAGTGGCGCTTGTCTTGGTCGCGCCCAGCAATGTCACGGTGTCATCCGCGCCGCCGCGAATGGCCAGCGTGTTGGAATTGCCCGCAAAGGCCTCGATTTGCGCGAGGGACAGGGTCAGATCTGTGTCTTCCGCAAAACTCAGGTCTATCGCCTCAATCTCCAGCCCGGCCAGGCCAGGGTTGACACTGCTCATATCCAGCTGCGAGCCATGCGGATCATCCAGCGCCATGAAGGTGCTTGAGACATTGCCCGCGTCGTCTGTCGCCGAGACAACCAGATGCGATCCATCCGGCACCGTGGCATCAAAGGTAAAGAAGTTCGTGGCACCCGCCGCAAACATATCGCCTTCATTGGCAATCTGGCTCACCGAGGTGCCATCCACCTCATAAACCGCCTGCGTGTCGTCGCTGTCATGCACCTGCACGGCCGTATAACCGGTGTGCCCGCGCGTGTATCCGTCAATGCCGGGAGCCTCCGGGAGAATGGCGTCGATCTCGATGGTTTGGGTGAAACTGTCCACATTGCCCGCAAGGTCGGTGGCCGTGACGACAATCTCGGCACTGTCCGCCTCCAGCGAGAAGGCCTGCGCCGGCAGATCCACCTCCCAAACCCCGCGCGCATTGACCGTGGCCGCATAGCTGTTGCCACCCACCGCCACCGATACGCTCGAGCCGATCTCCACAAACCCAGACACCGTAACGCCCTCGCGGATTTCGGTTGCGTTGAAGGTCGGGTTGTCATCCTGCTGCACGGCCTCGCCGCTCAGCTCATTTACGAATGTGTCAAAGACCACCTCGCGCGAGGTGCTGGCCTGGTTGCCGGCACGGTCCGTCACAGCCACCTCAAGCTGATAGCTGTCTTCCGCATCCGGCAAGCTGCGTCCGGGAAAGAAAACCGTCCAGTTGCCTTGGGCGTCCACACTGGCCGCCTGAGCCGATCCATCCAGCGTCACAACAACCGAGGTCGATCCCGCTTCTGTGGTGCCGCTGAAGCTGACCCCGTCGGCGCGCTCGGCCCCGTTGACCACATCATCCGCAGTGATCTGGTCCACCGAAACCGCCAGATCGCGCACCTCGGTATCAACCTCCACACTGCCCCGCACCTCGCGCCGGTTGCCCGCCGCATCAATGGTGGTCGCAGTGATGGGCGCATCATACTGGCCCGGTGCAATCTGGTTGGCGGCAAAATGCGCCGTCCAACCGCCGTCCGCGCCCGTCACAACATTGACCCGCGCATCTCCCATCTGCACTTGCACGATATTGCCCGGATCAGAGGTGCCACGCAGCACCACCCCATCCAGAGCCTCATCGGCATTGACCATATTGTCGCCCTCAACCGGGGCGCTGCTCAAGGTCAGAGAGCCAGCCATATTGTCAATCACCACAGCCTGGGTCAGCTGAGAGCTGTTGCCCGCACGGTCTGTCGCCACCGCGGTCATGGTGAAGCTGTCGCCATCTGATTGCGGCAGCTCAGCGGCGGCAAACTGCACAGTCCAGCTGCCATCTTCCGCCACACTGGCGGCGCGGTCCATGCCGGCGAAATTCACCATCACGCTCGAACCCGGCTCCACGGTGCCGCCAAAGCTCACCCCGTTGGCGGCCTCATCTGCGTTGACAACCCCGTCAGCCCCGCCGGTGCCTGTGGTGAGCGCATAGTTTTCCACCAGCGTGTCAAAATCAACCGTGCCGGTGGTCTGCGCCACATTGCCCGCAGCATCCGTGGCCGTAACACTCACCGCCCCCGCATAATCGCCGCTGCGCAGGGCGCTGGCCTCGTAGCTTACGCTCCAGCCGCCCTCGGCGTCCACAACCGCGTCACGCGTCACACCGTCCAAACTCACAACCACAGTCGAGCCGGGCTGCGCGCTGCCCGTCAGGGTAACCCCCTCTGCATGCGCCGCACCGTTGACAACCCCGTCAGCCCCCGCAGAGGCCCCCGTGAACGTCACCTGTGAAACCGTGTCGACAACCAGGGTCTCCAGCGCGGTGGTCGAATTTCCGAAACTGTCGGTCGACACAATCCGCACTTCTGTTTCATATTCGCCCGCTCTGATCTCGCTGCCGTCAAAGCGCACAGACCAGCTGCCGTCTTCCCCCACGACCGTTTCATGGGTCACACCCTCAATCGTTACGCTCAGGCTGGCGCCGGCTTCGCCCATCCCGCTGATTTCAATCCCTTCAGCGCTGGCATGATCCGCGCCGGAGACAATATCATCACTGGATTGCACACCGTCTTGCACATCAATCTCAGGCCCGGTCAGGTCAATCGTGACGCTCGGGCCCACCAGCTCGGTGACAGTGCCGTCGCCCTCCGTGACCACAACAGCCACCTCATAAGTGCCATCCGCAGGGAAGGTTTCGCCTTCAAACACTGCCGTCCAGTTGCCATCTTCGCCTGCAACCGCCTCTACGGTGACCTCGCCAATGCCAACCTGCACGTCCGAGCCCGGCTGCGCCGTCCCGCTGACGGTGACGCTGGCCGCGTCATCAGCCACATCATCGCCCCCGATGACAACCGTGCCCCCCTCTACCGTGGGGGGAATGTAAGCCGGAGCGGTGCCGCCCCCGCCACCGCCGCCAATCAAGCCAACGCCGCCCGCCACGGCGGCCGCCGTGCCAATTCCGCCGCCAAGCCCCGTCAGGATCCCGGCGCCCAGCATGGACACATCCTCATCGCTGGACAATGCGGCATGGGCCACCTCGGTGCCATCCACAAAGATCAGCTCGTCTCCGGCGCCATATTTGCCCCAGGTCTCGGCCACACCATACTGGCCATAAAGCTCGCCATTGGCGCCATCCACCAGCGTCACCTCGCTGATGTAGGTATCCGCAGACACATAGAGCCGGGCCACGGGCGCGCCTGAAGCGTCAAAATACGCCTCCAACAAAATCACCCGCCCATCGGCCAGTTCAATCTCCAGATTGTTGTCAGAGCGCTTGAAGGCGACAATATCGCTCTGGCGCAGGTTGAAAGAATACTCCCCCCCGACACTGGTTTGAATTTCCGTAATATTTTGATCCGCCGATACGTTTCCGTGATCTACAGACCCCGCGCCACCACGGGCAACGAAACTAATAGGTTTCATGACACCACCATTTGCCTCAGACATACGCGGCGTCATTTGTTGCGCCGCATTTATGCCTCAATCAATAGATGCAAAATTGATCTTTGGATAGGGGCTATTTTCAAGCTCCCCCCCAAATCCTGCGTCAAAGCTGATATTTAGGGGCTCTTTCGTTGCAGCCTTGCAACAAACCCGCACCAAAACCCACCGCTGCAACGGGCCCAAAGATGGCCAAATTCGGGCATCCGCCGGCATAACGCCGCGCCAGAACGGGTCAGAACACGCCCCAAGAGCGCCCGAAAGCCAAAATTTGCAAGGTTATTTCAGAAAACTGCGCGCCGTCATGCGCGCCGGCACAGGCGCGCCAAGGCGGCTCAGAATGGTGGGCGCAAGCTGAAGCTGGTCAATCTCGGCACCCGCATGTGGGCCCTGCCCCGCCCCAAAGTAATAAAGTGCCGAAAGTTGCTGCAAATCATCTTTCCCGCCATGATGTCCGCGCGCGTCCTGCCCGTGGTCAGCCGTCACGATAATCTCATAGCCCATCTCGCGCCAGCGCCAGATAAAAGGGGCCAGCATCTCGTCCATCACAAAACAGGCATGGTCCATCTCCTGACAATCATGGAAAAACCGATGCCCCATGCTGTCGAGCGTGCAGCTGTGCAACATGCCATAATCCAGCCCGAAGCGCCCACATAGGTTGGTAAGCGTGCCGAAAAGATCCACATCAGAAGGCGTCATCTGGTTGGCCTGCCCATAGCCGGTCATGGTGTGAAAACGCCCATGGTTGATCGTGTCGCTCTCCGGCTCGTCATATTCAATGTCGCGCACAAAGTCGAAAGGATGCCGGTTGAAAAATTCGCTCCAGAAACTGTGCGCCACGGCCCCGGTCACCCCGCCAGCCGCGCGCACAGCCGAAAACACATCCTCTTCCTTGAGCCGAAAGACATTGCCATTGCCGGTGCAGCCATGCACCTGCGGGCTCACCCCGGTGTGGATGCTCGCATAACAGCTCGCCGAAATCGACGGCACAACAGAGCGGATCGTCCAGCTCTGCGCCTCCCCGCTCTGCACCCAGCCTTCCAGGTTGCCAAACAGCCGCCGAAAATTGCGCAAAGGCACCCCATCCAGAATAATCAACAAAAGCTTGCGTTTCATAGCCGCCTCCCGCGCCAAGTCACTGATACCCTGCCAAGATTTCTCCGGGCACAAAAGCCCAAAACCGCCTTGGCCTTCTTCTGGTGTGAAATACCTTGGGGGTTTGGGGGCAAAGCCCCCAATTGATAGCGGAGGTTTGGGGGCAAAGCCCCCATTGGGGGGGGGCTGGGGGCAAAGCCCCCAGCGGGTCGCCTGCGCCAGCAGGCGAAACCACCTCAGTTCCCCGCGCTCTCCATCTTGCGGTGCGCAATCACCTCTTCCAACCAACCCAGCTTCATCTCGGGCACCGAGCTCAACAGCAGATCCGTGTAATCGTCAAACGGCGGGCTCAGCACCTCGGTCTTGGTGCCATAGCGCACCACCTCGCCCTGATACATCACGGCAATGCTGTCCGCGATGGCACGCACAGTCGCCAGGTCATGGGTGATAAAGAGATAGGCCACATCCTCAACCTTCTGCAAATCCAGCAAAAGTTTCAGAATGCCATCCGCCACCAGCGGGTCGAGCGCGCTTGTCACCTCGTCACAGATAATCAGCTTCGGCTTGGCCGCCAGTGCGCGCGCAATGCACACGCGCTGTTTCTGCCCGCCGCTCAGCTCGGCGGGGTAGCGGTCCTGAAAGCCCTGCCCCAGCTCGATCTCGTCCAAAAGCTCCTGAATGCGCGCCTGCTTTTCTGCGCCACGCAAGCCAAAGTAAAACTCCAAGGGCCGTCCGATGATCGTGCCCACGGTCTGGCGCGGGTTCATGGCGGTGTCCGCCATCTGGTAAATCATCTGCAATTCCCGCAGGTCTTCGCGCGGGCGCTTCTTCATGACAGGGTCAATATCGCGCCCCGCAAAATGCACCCGCCCCTCGCGCTGCGGCAACAGCCCGGTGATAACCCGCGCCAGCGTCGATTTGCCAGAGCCGCTCTCCCCCACCACAGCCAAGGTCTGGCCAGGGTGCACTTCCACATTCACATCCTTGAGCACATCAAACTTCGTGCCCTTGTAGCGCGCTGTGATGTTCTCGCAGATAAGCACAGGCGCGCTGGTGGGCTGTTTTTCGTCGTGCTCAATCGAGCGCACCGAAACCAGCGCCTGCGTGTATTCTTCCTTTGGGCTGTTGATGATCTCGTCGACAGAGCCATATTCCACCATATCGCCCATCTTCAGCACCATGATGTCATCAGACACCTGCGCCACAACGGCCAGATCATGGGTGATGTAAAGTGCTGCAACCCCCGTGTCGCGGATGGCTTCCTTGATGGCCATCAGCACATCAATCTGCGTGGTCACATCCAGCGCCGTGGTCGGCTCGTCAAAGACAACAAGGTCCGGCTCTGGGCACAGCGCCAGCGCCGTCATGCAGCGTTGCAACTGCCCACCCGAAACTTGGTGCGGATAACGGTTGCCGATGGTTTCAGGCTCCGGCAGGCCCAGCTTGCGAAACAGCTCCACAGCCCGCGCCTCGGCCTCGGATTTGGTAAACTTGCCGTGGCGAATGGCGGCTTCCGTCACCTGCTCCAAAATCTGCTTGGCCGGGTTAAAGCTCGCCGCAGCCGACTGGCTCACATAGGTCACTTCCCCGCCACGCAGGCTGCGCAAGTCACCAAGCGTGGTCTCCAGAATGTTGCGCCCGTTGATCCAGACTTCCCCGCCGGTGATCTTCACACCGCCGCGCCCATAGGCCATGCCGGCAAGGCCGATGGTCGATTTGCCCGCGCCGGACTCACCGATCAGGCCAAGCACCTTGCCCTTTTGCAGATCAAACGAAACCCCATGCACAATCTCAATGTCATGCGGCTTCTCGCCGGGTGGATAGACCGTCGCGCCGATCTTGAGGTCACGCACCCGCATAAATGTCTCGCTCATCCGCGACCCCCTTTCAGGCTTGTGGTGCGGTTGAGAATCCAGTCCGCCACAAGGTTCACGCTGATCGCCAGCGTGGCAATGGCCACCGCCGGCCAAAGTGCTGCGCCGATGCCGTAGACAATCCCGTCCTTGTTCTCCTTCACAATCCCGCCCCAGTCCGCCAAAGGCGGCTGCACGCCAAGGCCCAAAAAGCTGAGCGTAGAAATAAAGAGCACCATGAAAATGAAGCGCAAGCCCAGCTCGGCCACCAGCGGGCTCAGCGCATTGGGCAGGATCTCACGGAAAATAACCCAGAGCCGCCCCTCTCCGCGCAAGCTCGCAGCCTCAACATATTCCATCACATTGATGTCCACCGCCACAGACCGCGCCAGGCGGAAAACGCGGGTAGCGTCAAGCAAGCCCATCACCAGGATCAGCACAGGCACGGTCACAGGGACCATCGCCAAAATGACCAGCGCCATGATCAGCGAAGGGATCGCCATCAGCAAATCCACCAAACGGCTCAGTGCCTGATCGGCCCAGCCGCCCAAAACAGCGGCCAGAAAGCCCAGTGTCGAGCCGGTGACAAAGCTCAAAATCGTGCCCATGGTGGCGATGAAAATGGTGGTTTGCCCGCCATAAATCATCCGTGTGAGCAGATCGCGGCCAATATTGTCTGTGCCCAAGAGGTGCTCTGCACTGGCAGGCTCCCAGACATCGCCAACAACTTCGGCCATGCCAAAGGGCGCAATCCAGTCGGCGAAAATCGCCACAAAGAAGTAGACGCCCGTAATCATCAGCCCGACGAGGGCCGAGAGAGGAATGTTTTTCATCATTTCGGGTGCCTCAAACGCGGGTTGGACAGGATAGAGATGATATCCGCCAGCATGTTGAGGCCAATGTAGATCGCCGCAAAGATCACGCCGCAGGCCAGCACCACCGGCACATCCCGCTTGGTCACCGCATCCACGAGAAATTGCCCCATGCCCGGATACACAAACACCACTTCCACCACGACAACCCCCACAACAAGGTAAGCCAGGTTGAGCATCACCACATTGACAATCGGGCTGATCGCATTGGGAAAGGCGTGCTTGGCAATCACATTGAAGGTGCTCAGCCCCTTCAGTTCAGCCGTCTCGATATAGGCCGATTGCATCACATTGAGGATCGCGGCGCGCGTCATCCGCATCATATGCGCGAGCACCACGAGCGTGAGCACCATCACAGGCAGCACAATCGCCTGGAGCTTTTCCCACAAGGTCATGCTCTCATTCACCATCGCCAGCGCCGAGCCAAAGCCCAGCTTCACAGCAAGGAAATAGACCAGAACATAGCCGATCAGGAATTCAGGAATGGAAATCGTGGTGAGTGTGACACCCGAAATCAGCTTGTCAGGCCAGCGGTTGCGGTAGCGCACCGCCAAAAGCCCGAGGAAAATCGCCAACGGAACCGACACAACCGCTGCCCAGAAGGCCAAGAACAGCGTGTTGCCCAGCCGCTTGCCCACACTTTCGGCAATATCCAGCCGGTTGATAATCGAAACCCCCATATCCCCCTGCAAGATGCCGCCGAACCACTCAAAATACCGCGTGCTGGCCGGGCGGTTGAGGCCCATCTCTTCGCGCAGGTTGGCAAGGCTTTCCGGCGTGGCCGCCTGGCCCAGCACCGCTTGCGCCGCATCGCCCGGCAAAGCTTCGGTCAACCCAAAAATCAATACCGACGCCGCAACAAGGAGGAGTATGCCCAGCGTAAACCGCTGGGCAATCAGTTTTATGATCGGATGCATCAAACTCTCTCGCTTACGCGAGCCATGTTTTATGCGTGATATATCCGTTCATCAGCTCGGCGTTCGGGTCGGTTTCCCAACCCATAACATCGTTGCTCACCGCATCGACAAAGTCGTTGAACATCGGGCAGATCAGCCCGCCGGTGTCGCGCACGATATACCCCATTCTCGAATACATTTCCTTGCGCTTGGCGGTGTCCAGCTCGGCCCGCGCCTTCACAAGCAAATCGTCAAATTCCGCATTCTTGAAGTTGGTGTCATTCCAATCCGCGGTCGAGAGATAGGCCGTGGTATACATCTGGTCCTGCACAGGGCGGCCGCCCCAATAGCTCGCGCAGAACGGCTGCTTGTTCCACACTTCCGACCAGTAGCCGTCATTGGGCTCACGCTTGATCTCAAGCGGAATGCCCGCCTGCGCCGCCGTCTGCTGGAAGAGCGCCGCAGCATCGACCGCGCCAGGGAAGGCCCCATCAGCAACCCGCAAGACAATCGGGCTGCCGTCATGGCCCGACTTCTTGTAATGCTCTGCCGCCTTGGCAATATCAAATTCGCGCTGCGGAATGCTTGCATCAAACAGCGGATAGGCGGCGTTGATCGGCATATCATTGCCCACTGAGCCATAGCCTTGCAGGATTTTCTCAACGATCTCGGTGCGGTTGATCGCATATTTCAGCGCCATACGCAGCTCGTTGTTGTCAAACGGCGCCGTGTCCGCGTGCATGATGAACACATAATGCCCCCGGCCCGGCGTCGAGTTCACCGTCAGGTTTGGCGCGCGGCCCAGAAGCCCGGCAATCTTGGGTTCCACACGGTTGATCGCATGAACCTGCCCGCTCTGAAGCGCCGCTGTGCGCGCTGTCGCGTCGTTGATGACGATGATTTCTACACCATCATAATGCGCCGCATCGCCCCAGTAGTTTTCATTGCGCGAATAGACATGGCGCACGCCCGGCTCGTCGGCTTCAAGCTTGAACGGGCCGGTGCCAATGCCTGCGGCGGGGTTGTCCATGCCACCGTCGGGCTGGATCACAAGATGATAATCCGCAATCAGATAGGGCAAATCCGCGTTGGCTTCATTGAGCTCAACCTTGAGCGATCCGCCATCAACGCTGAGCTTTGAAATGCCCTTCATGATGCCGAGCGCACCTGATTTTGACTCTTCGTTTGAGTGGCGCTCCATGGTTTTGAGCACATCTTCCGCTGTCATGGTCTTGCCATTGTGGAACTCGACATCCTGACGGATCTTGAACATCCATGTTTTGGCATCGGGCGAGCTTTCATAGCTCTCCGCCAGCTTGGGGGCCAAACCGCCGTCCGCGCCCACTTCGACAAGCGTTTCGCCAAACTGGCGCCCGTTGTGAAACGGCACTTGGCTCGCATATGTCGCCGGGTCAAGCGAGTTGGTGCTTTCGCCCCCCACAGACCCAAGCTTGAAAACGCCGCCCTTCTTGGGGCCGGCGGCCTGAACGGCGCTTGCAAACATGGTGCCCGCAGCGGCCGCCGAAACGCCCAGCGCGCTGGTCTTGCCCAAGAAGTCACGGCGCGACAGGCGGCCCTCACTGGCTTGCTTTTTCAAATAGGTCAGTTGTTCAGTCATGGTCTTCTCCCGGTTGATACCTGCCGCCTTGTGGCGGCTTTTGTTGATTGTTCAGTCAATGAAAGCCGATTGCGTTTCAATCAGCAAGGTTTTTCTGATGACTTTTTTGTAAAGCGGCTCACATCATATCGCGCGGCACATGTTCGCTCACATCGCGCGCAGAGACCAAAACATCGTTCTCATAAGCCTCAAGCCGCCCGGTGAGGTAAAACATGTCCCTGTCACAGCGCATCTCGGCAAAAGTCTCGGTGCGCAGGGCAAGCCCTTCGCGCTCGGTCTCTTCCGTCCAGTGGGTGATGCCGCGCGCGCTCAACGGGTCCTCGGGGTGAATCACCCAGGTTTCGCGGCTCACACCGCCGCTCACCAGCCCATGCGCCCTGTCGCGCCGTTTGCCGAAGTCGTCGTTGATCGTGAGCGTGACAAGCCCTGTCTCATGGTCCGTGCTCACATGCTTTTCGTTGCGCGGTGCGCGCAGCTCTTCGGTCTGCCAGCCCGCCGCCCCCTCGGCCGGCTCAAAGCGCCACTCGTCGGCCTGCGCCAGCGCACGCTCGGGCAGCTCCAGCGCACCGCCATGCACCACCAGCCGTGCCGCCTCGGGCGCAGGCCAAATGAGCGGCCAATAGGCGGAAGACACCGCCACAGCCAGCCTGTGCCCCTCCGGCACGCGATAGGCGATATGATCAAGCTCAAGCTCAAGCGCCTGCACCTCTCCCACAGGCATCGGCCCAGGGTTGGCCGCGCCGTTGCGATGGGTGAGGTTCAGCACAGCAAAGCTCACCCGCGTGCTGGCCCCGTCCGGGTGCACATGGTTGAGCCGCACACATATCTGGCCCTGCGGCGCATCAGCACTCAGCCGCAGCCGCACACGCGGCCGCCCGACAATATCAACCGAGCGCGCCAGCGCCGCCCCGGTCCAAACGGCAGAATAAATGTCATCCTCGCGCTGGTCGCCCGAAAGCTCGGGGCCACGGCCAATGGCGTAATACTCGCCCCCCGCCAGCCCGCAATGCGCCGGCGAGGCCACAAGCGCGCGCGTCTCGCCCGCAACGCCCAGCTGCCCGTCCGGCCCCAGAGGCAAAACGCGCATTTTGCCCCCCGTGGCCGCATCGGCAATCCAGACACCCTTGCGCGGCGCGTTAAAACGGCTGGGGCGGTAACCCTCCATCACATAGCCGCGAAAGGCCGGATCAGACTCCACCCCCGTCTCGATCCCCTTGAGCCACTTGTCCCACCAGCGCTTGGCCTCCTGCAAAAAGCCGATCCGCGGCTCGGGCACGGCAATATGCGGATAAAGATGCACCCAGGGGCCGGTGATGCCCTTCGCGCCCTCGATGTTCTCTATAAGCGCAGGCACCGCGTTCTTGTAGCCATCCGCCCAGCCACCAATCGCCAGAACCTTGGCCTTGATGCGGCTATAATCCTCACAGACAGAGCCATGCTGCCAGAACGCATCGCGCCTTTGATGCTTGAGCCAGCCCGCAATCAGGAAAGGCTCGTTTTTGAGCCGCTCCATCCAGATCTCGCGCCAGTCTGCGCGCAAGGCCGGGTCTGGCGGGCGGGAGGAATAGGCCCACATGGTCGAGGACCAGGCCAGGTTTTCGTTGAGCAAACAGCCGCCCTTGTAGTGGATATCATCGGCAAAACGGTCCACTGTGGAACAGATGCTGATCACCGCCTTGAGCGGTTCGGGCTGCAAATAGGCGGTCTGCAAGCAGTTGAACCCGCCCCAGCTGATGCCCTGCATCCCCACATGGCCGTTGCACCAGTCCTGCGCTGCGAGCCAGTTGATCACCTCAACGGCGTCGGCCAGCTCCTGCGCGGTGTATTCATCTTCCATATGGCCATAGCTGTCGCCATTGCCGCGCATGTCAACGCGCACCATGGCATAGCCCCGCGCCGCCATCCACGGATGGGAAACCTCGTCGCGCCCGCAGGTTCCGTCGCGCTTGCGATAGGGCAAATGCTCCAGCACCGCTGGCACAGGATCCTCACCTGCATCCACCGGCATCCAGACCCGCGCCGAAAGCCGCACCCCGTCGGCCATCACAATGCCGACATCGGGCAGATCGACAATCTCCCGCAACCCCTGCTCGCTCATCAGATCAATGCCTCCCACAGCCTGTGTGATGCCAGCTTTGATGGGCGACACCGCCCTGTCAAGCACCGCGCGACAAAGCCGGCCATATCTTTAAAAATAGGCTAAAATTTTCGTAAAATTTCACGCGGCCCGCAGGTTCAGTCAAAGGAGGTTTCGGCCAGCTCGCTCAGCAGATCAAGCAGCAAGTCGAGCTTTTCCTGGCCCACGCGTGTGCGCAACCGCTCGGCGATCTTGAGGCTCTCGGGCTGCGCCGCCACCAGCATCGCCCGGCCCTGCGCGGTGATGCGCACCTGCACGCGCCGGCGATCCTCCGGGTGAACCTTGCGACTGATCACGCCCTTTTTCTCCAACAGCTGCATGATCCGCGTCAGGCTCGGATTGAGCAGGCAGGCGGCCTTGGCAATCTCTTTGGGATCCATGGTGCCGCGCTCATCCAACACGCGCATCACCCGCCATTGCTGCTCAGTCACACCGATTTTGGCGAGCATGTTGCGATAGGGCGCCATAACCGCCTCGCGCCCGCGCAACATCGCGATTGGCAAGGAGCGCTCCGTGGAGGGCAGCAAGTTGGCAGCAGTGCCTGTGGAAACCATATCTGTCTCGCTCATGCGCCCCTTTATGCGCAACTTGACAAGTCTGACAAGCTTTTTAGGGCGCCAAGCGCCCGACTTCGCATTTTTGCTGCGCAAAAATACGATCCATGCGAGAGGGCGCTGCCCTCTCGCGCTCTCCCGAGGTATTTTTGACCAGAAGAAGGCAAAAGCCCCGTTTGCTGGGGGCCTTGCCCACTTCCCTGCGCAGCGCTCCTCTGTCATAAGGGGCAAAATCATAACAAGACGAGCAGCAGCCATGTCAGACGATCTCCTTGCAAGCCGCAGCCCCAAACCGGACAGCTATGACGCCGCCTCCATTCAGGTGCTTGAGGATATGGAGCACGTCCGCCTGCGCCCAGGCATGTATATCGGCGGGAAAGATGACCGCGCGCTGCACCATATGGTGGCCGAGATTGTTGACAACTCCATGGATGAAGCTGTGGCTGGCCATGCCACCTGGATCGAGATCGAGCTGCACGAAAACGGCCATGTCAGCGTGCGCGACAACGGCCGCGGCATCCCAACAGGGCCACACCCCTCCAACCCTGAGAAATCTGCGCTCGAGATTATTTTTTGCACGCTCAACGCGGGTGGCAAATTCTCTGGCGACAGCTATGAGACCTCCGGCGGGCTGCACGGGGTTGGCTCTTCGGTGGTCAACGCGCTCTCGGACCATTTGCGCGTGGAAGTGGCGCGGGGCAAAGAGCTCTTCGCCATGGAGTTCTCCCGTGGCGTGCCGCAAGGCAAGCTCGCCAAAGTTGGCGCTGCGCCCAACCGCCGCGGCACATCGGTCACCTTTCATCCGGACCCCGAGATCTTCGGTTCTCTCAAGCTCAAGCCTGCGCGCCTCTTTGCCATGGCCCGCTCAAAGGCCTATCTCTTCTCTGGCGTCGAGATTCGCTGGAAGAGCGCACAGAGCGAAGGCGATACCCCGCAAGAGGCCACCTTCCACTTCCCTGGCGGCCTCTCGGACTACCTCAAAGAGGTTATGAACGGTGCCACCACCTATGCCGAACAGCCCTTCGCAGGCACCGTCTCTTTCGAGAAGTTCGACCGCCCCGGCAAGGTCGAATGGGCGATCAACTGGACGCCTGCCCGCGACGGCTTCATCCAGAGCTATTGCAACACCGTGCCCACCCCCGAAGGCGGCACCCATGAGGCCGGCTTCTGGGCCGCGATCCTCAAGGGCATCAAGGCCTACGGCGAGCTTGTTGGCAACAAAAAGGCTGCCACCATCACCCGCGAAGACCTCACAACAGGGGCCGGCGCGCTGGTGAGCTGCTTCATCCGCGAGCCCGAATTTGTCGGCCAGACCAAAGACCGCCTCGCCACAACCGAAGCGCAGCGCATGGTCGAAAACTCTGTGCGCGACCACTTTGACAACTGGCTGGCAGCCGACACGAAATCCGCCGGCGCGATCCTCGATTTCCTCGTGCTGCGCGCCGAAGAGCGCCTGCGCCGCCGGCAGGAAAAAGAGACCTCGCGCAAAACCGCCACCCAAAAGCTGCGCCTCCCCGGCAAGCTCACCGACTGCTCCTCAAAGAGCCGCGAAGGCACCGAGCTGTTCATCGTGGAGGGGGATTCTGCAGGCGGCTCTGCCAAGATGGCGCGCAACCGCAATTATCAGGCGCTGCTGCCGCTGCGGGGCAAAATTCTCAACGTGCTGGGCTCCGCCTCCTCCAAGATCGGGACCAATCAGGAAATTTCCGACCTCACCCAAGCGCTTGGCGTGGGGCTTGGCACCAAGTTCAACGTCGATGACCTGCGCTATGACAAAGTCATCATCATGACAGATGCCGATGTCGACGGCGCCCATATCGCAGCGCTCCTGATGACCTTCTTCTTCACCCAGATGCGCCCGATGATCGACCACGGCCACCTCTATCTGGCCTGCCCGCCGCTCTACCGCCTCACACAAGGCGCGCGCCGCCTCTATGTCTCTGATGATGCTCAAAAAGAGCAAATGTTGGAAAAGGGCCTCGGCGGCAAAGGTAAAATCGACGTGCAGCGCTTTAAGGGCCTCGGCGAAATGGACGCGAAGGATTTGAAAGAAACCACGATGGACCCGAAATCACGCAAGCTCATCCGCGTGACGATCGACGAAGACGAACCGGGCCAAACGGGGGATCTGGTCGAACGGCTGATGGGCAAAAAACCCGAGCTGCGCTTCCAATATATCCAAGAAAACGCGCGGTTTGTTGAGGAGTTGGATGTTTAGAGAATGGATTTGATTGTCAAAGTTACTAAGATTTTCTTGGGCATATTAATTATCCTATTTGGCATTACAATGACGGGCTTTTTAGCCTTCCAAGGCTGGCTTATTGCAACCGCTGTTGTCAACGGGGCCAAAACCTTAGAGCCAACTGTCTATGTTCCACTCGTAGTAACGTTAACGACAGCATCTTTGGGTTTAGGGGCAACGCTATACTCACAAGCTCGCACTAGAAGGCAAGAAATAGAGTCTGCTTTTAGAGAACGCAAAATCGAAATCTATTTAGACTTCTTGAATACTCTCAAAGAAGTGTTTCTTGCTGAGAAAAAAGAACTTAATTTCCCTAAGGTTAAACAAAGCGAATTAGTCGTAAAGCTTATCGAGGTTCGCACCAAAGCGGTTCTTTGGGGATCAACTGGCGTGCTGCAGGCCCTGAGCGAATTTTCAAAAGTAAGTGAAAACAACCCTAGAGCAATGCTAAGTGTTGTAGATCGACTTCAACGAGAAATGAGAAAGGACTTAGGTCTTTCGAATTCAGGTCTCGAAGAAGAATTTTTCACAAAACTGATCCTGAGCAATCCCGAAGAACTTGAACAAATATCTAACTCTGCAAAATAGTGGTTATTTTTTGGCAACTTTTACACGAATAGTTGCGCCCGGCACGAGGGGTGGGCGCAGCTCAGCCAAACCGAGCAAAAATTTTTACTCCCGCAGGGTGCGCATTCACTGCGCACCACACCTCCCTATCTCCACCGCACGCCCCGTTAACCCTGCTTCCCCACCGTAAAACCCCAGTCCCCCGGTGCACGCTTTGTGCACGCTTTTCACCCCCCTCCATTTCCCGCCAAATCCGCGCATTAACCCTCTCGCACGCTCGGCGGGTTCCCGCTACCATCGCCCCATGCGCCTCTTCGCCCTCGCCTTGCTCCTCACCCTCGCCGCCTGCGGCCGTCCGCTCTCCAAGGGCGAAAAATCCTTTCTAAATCAGCTCTATGGCACCACATTCGCCACAGAGCGCGCCCGCCTGCACAACGGCGCGCTTGTCGGCTCGGTCACCTTTCAGCGCAAGGCCCGCCCCCGCCTCACCTGCCGCGAGCGTATCTTCCCGCCCGCGCGCGACGAGATCGTCACAACAAGCCCCGCCGCCGTCGCGCTGTTCAATCATGTTTTCTTTGCCAAGCCCCTCTTTTCAAAGGACTATCTTCACGGCTACCCCGACAGCATGAGCCTTCATGCCGCCATGCTCTTCGCCCATGAAGCCACCCATATCTGGCAGTGGCAAAACCGTGCCCAAACGGGCTATCATCCGCTGAAAGCGGCTGCGGAGCACGGCGCCGTAAATGATCCATACCTCTTTGAAATAAAAACGGAAAACCGCTTCCTCAACTACCCTTACGAGCAGCAGGCCAGCCTTGTGGAAGAATACGTCTGCTGCACCGCGCTCGACCCTGCCGCCCCGCGCACCAAGCGCCTGAAAGACATGCTCTCCGAAGCCTTCCCTCTCAAAACCCTCCACATACCTCAAAATGTCAGCCTGCCATGGGCGGGCGCAAATCCGCATCACATCTGCCGATAACCTCTTGCTTCTTCTGGTTAAAAATACCTTGGGGGTATGGGGGCAAAGCCCCCATCAATACGGGGATTTGGGGGCAAAGCCCCCAACGGGTCGGATTTGGCGCAGCCAAATTCGAAACCTCTCAGAGCCGCTTCAAAACCTCTGCGGTAAAATCCTCACCGCGCATCTCAAAGCTGTCATACTGATCAAAGCTCGCCGCCGCCGGCGCCAGAAGCACAACATCGCCCGCCTCTGCGTCCGCCATAGCCGCGGCCACGGCTGCCGCCATCGTCGTGCAAACCTTGGCGTCAATTCCCTTGAGCTGCATCGCAAACTGCGCCGCCTCGCGACCGATCACATAGGCCGTCTTCACATGGCCAAGCGCGTTCTGAAGCCCGCTCAGACCACCCTCTTTTTCCAGCCCGCCACAGATCCAGCGGATGTTCTTGAACGCGGCCAAGGCCTTCTCCGCTGCGTCCACATTGGTCGCCTTGCTGTCGTTCACATAGGCAATCCCCCCCGCCTCCGCAATCAACTGCGAGCGGTGGGCCAGGCCCTTAAAGCTCTGAAATCCCTTCTCAATATCGCGCGGCGCCATCCCGAGCGCGCGGCACACCGCATAGGCTGCGCAAGCGTTCTGGTGGTTGTGCGCGCCGGGCAGCCCCGTCACTGCGCGCAGATCAAGAGAGGCCACTTGCCGCCCCTTGCGCCATTCGGCCAGAAAACCCTTCTTGGCAAAGACATTCCAGCCATGCCCGGTAAGCTTTTGCGCCACAGACACCCGGATCACACGGTCATCCCCCTGCCCCATCGCAAGCTGGTTGCTCAAAAACAGCCCCTCAAGCTCATCCACACCAATCACGGCACGGTCCGGCCCGCCTTCCACAAGCAGCCGCCGCTTGGCCGCAAAATAGCCGCCCATGCCGTTGTGGCGGTCAAGGTGGTCGGGCGAAAGGTTGGTGAACACCGCAATATCAGGCGTCAACGCGCGCGCCAGCTCGGTCTGATAAGAGCTCAGCTCCAGCACAATCACATCGCCCGAATGCGGCGCATCCAGGTCCAGCACCCCACGACCGATGTTGCCCGCCAGCTGTGCGGTTTTGCCAGCACTTTCAATCAGATGCGCGATCAAGGCCGAGGTTGTCGATTTGCCGTTTGAGCCCGTCACAGCCACCACCCGCGGCGGCACATCAAGCCCGTCCCAGGCGCCGCTGCCAAGCGAGGCAAAGAACAGGCCAATGTCGTTGTCCACAGGCACACCGGCTTTCAGCGCAGCGGCCACCACAGGGTTGGGTTCGGGGTAAAGATGGGCAATGCCCGGGCTGACAATGAGCGCCGCCAAACGGCTCATCACCGCCTCTTTGGCAAGCTCGATACAGTCAAAACCCTCGGCTTCGGCGCGTGCACGCGCCTCTGCGTTGTCATCCCAGCACAGCGCCTCGGCCCCGCCCGCGCGCAGGCTGCGCGCCGCTGAAAGCCCGCTGCGCCCAAGTCCCAGAACCCCAACGCGCTGACCCGCATATCCGCTGACCGGAATCATCGCCCGCCCCTTAACGCAGCTTAAGCGTGGCCAGACCGATCAACGCGAGGATCAACGAAATAATCCAGAAACGTATGACAATCTGCGGCTCCGCCCAGCCCTTTTTTTCATAGTGATGATGGATCGGCGCCATCAGAAAAACCCGCTTGCCGGTGCGCTTGAAATAGAGCACCTGAATGATCACCGAAAGCGCCTCGACCACGAACAAACCACCCACAATCGCCAGCACGATCTCGTGTTTTGTGCTCACCGCAATCGCGCCCAAAGCCCCGCCAAGCGCAAGCGAGCCGGTGTCGCCCATAAACACCGCCGCAGGCGGGGCATTATACCACAAAAAGCCGAGGCCCCCGCCAAAAATACCGGCGGTAAAGATCAGGATTTCGCCTGTTCCGGGCACATAGTGCACATCGAGATAGTCGGTAAAATCGACCCGCCCCACCGCATAGGCAATCACCCCCAGCGTGCCAGCCGCAATCATCACCGGCATAATAGCCAGCCCGTCCAGCCCGTCTGTGAGGTTCACAGCATTGGCCGCCCCCACGATGACAATCATCGCAAAGGGCACAAAAAGAAAACCGAGGTTGATGAGCGTGTCTTTGAACACCGGCAGCGCGAGTTGATATTGCAGCGCTTGAGGGTGGTAAAGCGCAGCCCAGTAGCCGGCAATCGCGCTGATCAACAGCCCCAAAGCCATGCGCACACGGCCCGACACACCCGCCGTCGTCTGCTTTGAGACCTTGGCATAGTCATCGGCAAACCCGATGGCGGCAAAGCTCATGGTCACAAACAAAACGATCCAGATATAGGGGTTGTCCAGCCGCGCCCAGAGCAAGGTAGAGCTCAGCAAGGCCCCGACAATCAAGAGCCCGCCCATGGTGGGGGTGCCCGCCTTGGCCAGATGCCCCTCAGGCCCATCATCACGGATGGGTTGTCCCTTGCCCTGACGGCGGCGCAGCACATTGATCAGAGGTGGTCCAAAGACAAAGCCAAACAGCAACGCCGTCAGAAACGCCCCGCCCGCGCGAAATGTGATATATCTGAACAGGTTGAAAAAATCACCCCCGTCAGAGAGCGCCGTGAGCCAATAAAGCATTCAATCGTTTCCTCGTCGTTCTGTTTTGGGGCGCATTGTCTCGCGGATCGCCGTCACAACCTGGCTCACCGCGCTCCCCTTGGAGCCCTTGACCAGCACAATGTCACCCGCGCGCAAATAGCTGCGCACCTTATGCGCCAATTCGGCGGCAGTTTCAAACCACTGGCCCTGCTGCGCGTCAGGCAGCGCCTCCCAGGTGTGGCGCATCAGCGGTCCAACACAATGCACCACATCCAGCTCTGCCACCGCATCCAAGCCGGCAACGTCGCGGTGTTGGGCCCGCTCGGTCTTGCCCAGCTCCAGCATATCGCCCAAAATCGCAATCTTGCGATAAGCGCCCTGCGCGGGGGGCACAATATCCGCCAAGACCTGAAGCGAGGCCGCCAAAGACGCGGGATTGGCATTAAAGGCATCGTCAATCAGCTCTATGTGGTCGTCCTCCACCTCGTCGAGCGCCAGAATTTCGCGCTTGCCGCGCCCTGCGGGCGGTTCCCAGCCCGCCAGATCCGCCGCCGCCAGAGCCGGTGCAAGGCCCACAGCCTCACAAACCGCCAGCGCCCCCAGCCCGTTCATGGCAAAATGCTGGCCCGCAGCCCGCACCTTGAACACAAGCGGCATCCCGTGGACTTCAGCCTCCGCCACCGTCACGCTCTCCGCCAAACGGGTGCCACAAAGCTTGAAATCCTCTGACTGCGCCCCAAAAGTTACCCCCTGCGCGCCAAGCTGCGCAGCCGTTTGGGCCAAAATCGGGGCCGTCGCTATATCGGCGTTCCACACCGCCACCCCGCCCGCAGTAAGCCCCTCCATGATCGAGGCCTTCTCGGCGGCAATCCCCTCAAGGCTCTCAAATGCAGCCAGATGCGCCGCCGCAACGGTGGTGATCATCACCACATGGGGGGCGGCCAGCCTGGCCAGAGGCGCAATCTCTCCGGGGTTGCTCATGCCGATCTCGATCACGGCAAACTCTGCCTCATGCGGCATCCGTGCCAGCGTCAGCGGCACACCCCAATGGTTGTTGTAACTGGCCTCAGCGGCGTGGCAAAAGCCCTGTGCCGCAAGGATCACGCGCAGCATTTCCTTGGTCGAGGTCTTGCCCGCACTGCCCGTCACCCCGATGATCTTGGCGTGGCTGCGCGCCCGCGCCGCGCGGCCAAGGTCTTGAAGCGCCTTGAGCACATCACTCACAAGCAAAAGCCTGTCTGAGCCGTCCAGCCCCTCTGGCACATGGCTCACAAGCGCCGCCACCGCGCCCTTTTCCAGGGCCTGCGCGACAAATTCATGTCCGTCCCGCGCGGCCTTGAGCGCCACGAACAAATCTCCCGGCCTCAGCGTGCGCGTGTCAATCGACACTCCCGTGGCCGCCCAATCGCTGGTGACTTGCCCCCCTGTGGCGGCGGCGGCTTCGGCCGCAGTCCAGATCGGTTTCATATGCGTCCCTCCAGAGCCGCAACAGCCACGCTGGCCTGTTCCACATCATCAAACGGCAAGACATCATCGCCCACAACCTGCCCGGTCTCATGGCCTTTTCCGGCAATCAGCAGCGCATCGCCGGGCTGAAGCAAATCAACTCCGCGCAAGATCGCCTCAGCGCGGTCGCCCACCTCATAAGCCGCCGGGCAACCCGCCATCACAGCGGCGCGAATGTCTTCAGGCGCTTCGCTGCGCGGGTTGTCATCGGTGACAATCACGATATCGGCGTTTTCAGCCGCCGCCTTGCCCATCAGGGGGCGCTTGCTGCGGTCGCGGTCGCCGCCTGCGCCGATGATGGCGATGATCCGCCCCGCCACATGCGGGCGCAGCGCCTTGAGCGCCGTGGCAATGGCATCCGGCGTGTGGGCGTAGTCCACAAACACCGCTGCGCCGCTCTCTCGGGTGGCGGCCAATTGCATACGCCCCCGTACGGTATGCATATGTGGCAGCGTCTCAAACACCGCCTGCGGCGCCTCTCCAGCCGCAATCACAAGCCCAGCTGCCAACAGGACATTCTCGGCCTGAAACCCGCCTATCAACTTCAGATCGGCGCGGTAGCCCTTGTCATTGTGGCGAAAGAACACCTCCTGCCCAGTGCTATGAAAGCGCTGCGCCGTGAGGCAGATATCCGCCCCCTCCATGCGCCCGACGGCCATAACCTCAATCTCTCGGGCCTGGGCAATCGCGGCCATATCCGCACCGCGCGCATCGTCAATGTTGATCACCGCGACACCCTCATCGCTCAACACACGGCCAAAAAGCGCGGCCTTGGCCTCAAAATAGGCCTCAAATGTCGCATGATAATCAAGATGATCCTGGGTGAAGTTGCTAAAACCCGCAGCAGCCAGGCGCACCCCGTCCAGACGAAACTGCGCCAATCCATGCGAGGAAGCTTCCATCGCCGCATGGCTCACCCCGGCCTCTGCTGCCGCCGCCAAGGTGCGGTGCAGCGTGATCGGCTCAGGGGTGGTATGGGCCAGAGGCGCACTCCAGTCGCCCTCCACACCGGTTGTCCCAAGATTGATGGCGCGCAACCCCAGCTCTTGCCAGATCATCCGCGTGAAACTGCTGACGCTGGTTTTGCCATTGGTGCCGGTGACCGCAATCATGGTTTCAGGCTGGGCCCCAAACCAGAGCGCCGCCGTATAAGCCAGAACCTGGCGCGGGTTCTCACAGATCAGCAGGGCCACCTCGGCTTCGGCAAGATACGGCCCGGCAATGCGCGCGCCTTGGGCATCCGTAAGAATGGCCACCGCGCCCATCCGCAAGGCATATTGGACAAACGCCCCCCCGTGCACCTGTGTCCCGGGCAGTGCCGCAAAGAGAAACCCCTCCTTGACCGCGCGGCTGTCCACCGCCAGGCCGCAGATCGTGACATCGCGTCCGTTCGTGGCGGCCAGCCCCAACTCGCTCAGTTTCTTATGCCCCACCGCCGCCTCTTTTTGTCAATTGGATGTGAGTGTTATACCAGCCAATTCCCCTGGTTCAACGTCTGGTCTGAGCCCCAGCAGGGGCGCAATCCGGTTGATGTATTCTGCCGCCACAGGCACCGCTGTCCAGCCCGCGCTGCGGCGATTTTCACCGTAACTGTAAATCTCGGGTTCATCCAGTGAAACCACCAAGACATAGCGCGGGTCGTTGGCAGGGAACACGCTGGCAAAACTGGTGATCACCCGGTCCTTGTAATAGCCGCCGTCCGGCTTGGCCTTGTCGGCGGTGCCGGTCTTGCCCCCGACGGCATATCCGGCCACATCGCCAAAACTGGCGGTGCCCTCGGTCACGACTTTGCGCATCATGCCGTTCATCTGGGCCGCCACCTCGGGAGAAACCACCCGCGCACCATAGCGCGGCCCGTCCTGCTTCAGAAGCGTCGGCGTGATCTTGCGCCCGCCATTGGCAATGGTGGCAAAAGACGCCGCCAGATGCAGAGGCGTTGCCGCCAGCCCGTGGCCGTAAGAAATGGTCATGGCCGAAATCTCAGACCAATGTTTGGGCAACAGCGGCGTGCCGCCGCGCGCTTCTGGCATTTCAATTTCGGTCGGCGCGAGCAGTCCCAGACCGTCAAGAAACGCTTTCTGCCGCTCCGGTCCGATCATCTGCGCAATCCGTGCAGTGCCAATATTTGAGCTCTTGGTCAGCACCGTGGTCACGTCCAGCTCTTTGCCATAATCATGAAAATCGCGGATCCGGTGCTTGCCCCACCGCAGCGGGCCGCGGGTATCGATCATGGTCTCCGGCGCAACCAGATCAAGCTCAAGCGCCTGCGCGATCGTGAAAACCTTGAAGGTCGAACCCAGCTCGTAAACACCCTGCAAAGCGCGGTTGAACAGCGGGCTGTCGTCAGGGGCGCCCGACACCGGCGGCATGGGGCGGTCGTTGGGGTCAAAATCGGGCAGGCTCACCACCGAAATCACCTCGCCGGTGTGCACATCCATCAGAATGCTCGACGCCCCCTTGGCCCCCATCAGGCGCATACCGCCAAACATCACCCGCTCCGCCGCCGACTGCACCGTCAGATCCAGCGAGAGCTGCAAAGGGCGCGCGCCATTGGCCGGGTCGCGCAAATAGGCGTCAAATTGCTTCTCCACCCCCGCCGTGCCAATCACTTCGGCCGCATGAACGCCCTCGCGGCCAAAGCTTGTGCCGCCCATCACATGGGCCGCCAGCTTTCCATTGGGGTAAAGGCGCGCCTCACGCGGGCCAAACATCAGCCCGGGCTCGCCAATATCATGCACCCGCTGAAGCTGCTCGGGGCTGATCTTTTTCTTGACCCACAAGAACTTGCGCTTACCCGTAAAATCCTTGAGCAGGCGCTCGGCCGTGAGATCAGGGAAAATCTCGGCCAATGCCTTTGCAGCCTGCGCAGGATCCACCATCTCCTGGGGCTGCGCATAGAGCGAGTGGGTTTCAATATTGGTGGCCAGCACACGGCCCCGGCGGTCCACAATATCGGCGCGCTGCGCCAAAATATCCGGCGCATGGCTCACGGCCCTGATCTCGGTAGGCTCTGTGCCCGCCATCAGCCCCATTCGCGCCCCGATCACCGTGAAGGCGCAAAAAAACATGAGCCCCAGCACAACCAGCCGCCCCTCGCCAACACTGCGCAACTCGTTCTGAATCGCCTCATGGCGCTGCGAGGTGTTGCGCTGCTCGATCAGGTTGGGGTCTTGGCCGCGCTTGCGCGCCTGCAAAATCGCCGCCAAAGGCCTGAGGGGGATGCGTGTCATCGGTCCGCTCCGTCGCTTGAAACTTCCACCGAACCGTCAAGGTCCAACTCCAGCTGAAGCCCGTCCGGGGCCGCAACAGGGTAATTCACTTCGTCAATCCCGCCAAAATGCTCGGGCGCGAGGGGCAAAAGCTTGATTTTGGAGAAATTAAGCTCCGCCAGTTCGTGCAGGCGGTCGGGGCGGTTCTGATAGGCCCATTCCGCCCTAAGAATGGCCAGCCGGGCGCGGGTTTCGCCGATCTCGCGCTGCAACGCCTGTGAGCGGCTGTAAGCCTCCTGGGTCTGGTAGTTCTCATGATAGGCCCAAAAGGCACTGCCAATCACACAGAGCGCTGTCAGCAAAACCACCAAAGTTTTCATCCCCACCCCTCCTTAAGCTGAGGTGCCCCGACCGTCTTGGCGCTCACAGCGCGCGCAGGCGCCTCGGTGCGCCGCGCCAGGCGCAACAGCGCGCTGCGGCTGCGCGGATTGTGCGCCAGCTCCTGCGCATCCGGCCCGATGGCTTTCTTGTTGATCAGCTTGAAGGTGGCTGGCTCCACCGCCTGCTCGGGCGCATAACGGCTGCCGCCGCCCGCCTCTGCGGCGCGCAAACGCATGAACCGCTTGACCACACGGTCCTCCAGCGAATGAAAGGACACCACCGCCAACACACCGCCCGGTTTGAGCGCACGCTCGGCCGCCTCAAGCCCGGCGACAAGCTCGCCAAACTCGTCATTCACGGCAATCCTGATCGCCTGAAAGCTGCGAGTCGCCGGGTGGCTTTGGCCCGGCTTTGGGCGGGGCATCACGGATTGGATGATCTCTGCAAGCTGGCCTGTCGTTTCAATCGGCGCAGCCGTCCGCGCCTTAACGATTGCCTTGGCAATTCTCCGGCTGGCCCTGTCTTCCCCGAAAAGATAAATTATATCAGCTATTTGCGATTCTTCGAGCTCGTTTACAAGCTCGCGCGCCGAGCGGCCCTGCTGGCTCATACGCATGTCCAGCGGCCCATCGCCCTGAAAGGAAAATCCGCGCTCGGCCTGATCAAGCTGCATCGAGCTCACCCCAAGATCAAGCACAACCCCGTCCACCTGCGTGGCAACCTGGTCCATCTTGGAAAACTCGGTCTGATGCAAGCTCAGGCGGGTTTGGTAGCCGGCCCCCCAGACCTGCGCCAGCTCATGGGCCAGCGGGTCGCGGTCAATGCCAATCACCTGCGCCGCACCGGCCTCCAGCAAACCGCGCGCATAGCCCCCCGCGCCCATGGTGCCATCCACCCAAACACCGCCCACAGGGGCGATAGCGTCCAGAATAGGCCTGAGCAAAACCGGAATATGCCTCTGGTCTGATTTGGCATGTTCCATGCTGCGCTATTCTCCGCCTGTGGCCTTATCGAGGTAAATCAACGGGTCAAAATCTTCTGGAAGCTCGTCCAGCCACTCTTCTGTCCGGGCGAGCTCTTCCGCCTCATAGGTTTCGGGCTTCCAGATCTGGAAGGTATCGCCCGCCGCTATGAAGAAGGCTTCCGCCTCAAGCCCAATCTTTTCGCGCAATTTCTGCGGCAGCACAAGCCGGCCCGTCTCATCTACGGTTGTCGGCAAAGATTGCCCCTGAAACAGCCGCTGCAAGATCTTGCGCTCCGTGGAGCCGCGCGGCAGAGAGGCGATCTTGTCATCCACCTCCTCGATGGCCGCAATGGTGTAGCACTCAAGATAGCTGCGCCGGTGGTCCCCGTAGACAATCACCAGCTCCGGCGTATCGCCCTCACGCCAATTGGGGTCAGAAGCCTCCAGAACACGCCGAAAAGAGGCCGGAATCGACACCCGCCCCTTTGTATCCACCTTGTGGTGGCTTTCGCCGCGAAATCTACGAACCACTTGGGCCGCCTCTCCTGATCCCCCTGAAGTCTGCCTTAGATGAGGAAACGGCGGTTGATCTGCTGCCACTGATCAACCGCCGCCCTCGTCCCGCTGTGCGGGGTGTCCAGCTGCGCGCGCCACCTGGGGGGATGTCTGCTCGCTCGCGCGCCGGATCTCTCAGTCTGATGAAGCGGGGTGCCTGTATGAAACCTGACTTAGGGAGTTTTTGTTCGGGGTCTTTTGTCGCCCCTTTATTTCCCAACCTCATCTCGTGCATTAGGGATGCCATGGGAATTGATGGTAATCAATAGTTTTTTTGGCCTAGACACCACATTATCTGGTGTGAAAGGCGCTGAAATACTAGATATTGCGTTGCAAACGGCTCAAATTGGCACCATTTCTAGCGGAATGTGTTTTTCTTAACACAAGATATTGTATAGCTTTGCCACTGGAAAAAATTCCCACATATTCCCAAGTTTTTTTGAAGTTTCCCGCAAACTGGCCCGTTCCCAAGCCTGCAACCCCGCAAACCCTCGCAAAATCTGCCGCATTTCGCCCCGTTTCGGCGCAACGCCCAAGTGATTCGCAGCGCAACACTCTTCTACGCAAAAGGGCGTCCCATGGTTTCCCATGGAGCGCCCCGCCTGTCCTCGTGCCGTCTTGGTGGCTTTTGTGTCAGATCAGCTTTTGCGCCAGATCAGCATATATGCCCGCCGCCGCGCTCTCGCCCGTGGCCACAGGCGTGCCCGCATCGCCGCCCAGCCGCGTGTCCAGATCAATCGGCAATTGCGCCAAAAGCGGCGCGCCAAGCTTTTGCGCCTCACGCCCGACACCGCCGTGCCCAAAAAGATGCGCCTCATGCCCGCACTCAGGGCATATATACAGTGACATATTCTCCACCATGCCCAAAACAGGCACTTTCATCTTCTGGAACATATCAATCGCCTTGCGCGCATCAATCAGCGCCACATCCTGCGGGGTCGAAACAATCACCGCGCCATCCAGCACCTTCTGCTGGCCAAGCGTGAGCTGCACATCCCCCGTGCCCGGTGGCAAATCAATGATCAGCACATCCAGATCGCCCCACGCCACATCGCCCAGCATCTGCTGCACCGCGCCCATGAGCATCGGCCCGCGCCAGACAACCGCCTGCGCTTCATCCACCATAAGCCCCAGCGACATCATCTTTATGCCATGCGCCTGTGGCGGCACGATCTTGCCCTCGGGCGATTGTCCCGGCCGCGCGCTCACGCCCAGCATCCGCGGCTGGCTCGGCCCGTAGAAGTCGGCATCCAAGAGGCCCACACGCTGCCCCGCCTTGGCCAGGGCCACCGCTAGGTTCACACTCACGGTAGATTTGCCCACACCGCCCTTGCCGGAGCCCACAGCAATCACACGCGCCACACCCTTGGGGCGGATGTCGCGGCGTTTCGGATCAGGGTGGCCACCAATGCTGAGCTTGGGAGGGGCTTTGGCAGGCGCCGCCGCACCATGGGCCGTCAAGACAGCCGAAACACTCTCAACCCCGGGCAGCTCTTGCACAAGCTGCACCGCCGCCGCCCGGATCGACTCCATCTGCGCCGCCACCTCGGGGCTGGGGGCCTCGATCACAAACCGCACCTGCGCGCGCTCTATCGTGAGGGCACGCAGCATCCCTGAGCCCGCAAGGCTTTTGCCGTCGGGCAGCTGAAGGCGCTCCAACGTCTGAATGATTTGCTCTTCTGTGGCCATATGTCTGCTCCCGCGTTGCTTGCGCCATAGGTGCGCTTTCTGTTTCAGATTACAACCCCAAAGCCCTCTGCCTCCGCACACCACAGCCGATGGGCAGCGGCCCAGCTTGGGCCGGATATGGCCAAGGTTTCCCTTGGGGAACATATGCAAATGCTGCATAGCGGCATTGCCAAACTGAGCCTTTTCGCACGCGCAGCATCCGCCTATATCCTCCTCAACAGATGCAGACATACAGAAACGAGTGACCCATGAACTACGTTATCACAACTTCTTCTGGCGCCCTGAGCAGCGCCATTGCCGAAACCACTGGCAAAGCCATTGGCTTCTTTGCAAACCTGGCCGAGGCCATCGCCCTGCACCGCCAGTATCGTCAAACAATCAACGAACTCTCCGGCCTGTCAGGCCGTGAGCTGGCCGATCTCGGCCTCAACAGTTCCAGCATTTATGCCGCCGCCTACGAGGCTGTTTACGGCTAATTGCACAACCGGATTGTGCCGGTTCTCCTCCCTTTTCCGGCACAAGAATGCGCGGCGAGCTCCCTCCTCCCTTAAGAGCTCGCCGCCTTCATTTTCAGGGTATCTTTCAAGCCAGCCCGCAAGGCGCGCGCAAGCCAAAACCGCGCCAAGACCTGTCAACATCAGGCCAACATCAGGCCAACAACACTGGCCCAACTACACTGGGTCAACTACACTGGGCCAACCCCTCAAAACGGGATGTTGTCAGCCTCAGAGGCCCGCACAACAAAGCGCGCAACAACCTTCTTCTCGCCTGCCTTGTCAAAAACAATCGCCAGCTTGTCCGCCTCAACAGCGGTGATCTCGCCATAGCCGAATTTGCTATGAAACACCCGCTCCCCCACCGCAAAAGCCGACACAACCGTGCCCTCGATCACCATATTGCCGCGGCTGGACGCCGGCTGCCCCGCCGGGCGTTGACTGGCGCGCGCCTGCATCCGCCGCCAGCCGGGGGAGTTATAAACATCCGCCTCCGAAACCGCCTGCTCAAGGCCTGAGCGGCCATGCCCCTGGGCAGCCGCGCCAAAATTGCCGCCATAAAGCCCCGGTGGCGTTAGCACCTCCACATGAGCCTCGGGCAACTCGTCAATGAAGCGGCTCGGCAGCTGGCTCTGCCACTGGCCATAAACGCGGCGGTTGCCCGCAAAGGAAACGGTGCAAATCTGCTCCGCCCGCGTGATGCCCACATAAGCAAGCCGGCGCTCTTCCTCGAGCCCTTTGGTGCCGCTTTCGTCCATTGAGCGCTGCGAGGGGAACAGCCCGTCTTCCCAGCCGGGCAAAAACACCGCCGGAAATTCGAGCCCCTTTGCGGCGTGCAGTGTCATGATGCTGATTTTTTCCTCTGACTCGCCTTTGTCATTGTCCATGATCAGCCCGACATGCTCCAAAAAGCCTTGCAGGTTCTCAAATTGCTCCAGCGCCTTCACAAGCTCTTTGAGGTTCTCCAGCCGTCCCGCCGCTTCCGGGCTTTTGTCGTTTTGCCACATCTCGGTGTAGCCGCTTTCATCCAGAATCATCTCGGCAAGCTCCACATGGCCCACCTCGGCGCTGGCCTCCAACCGCTGCCAGCGGCGCAGGTTGTCAAGAAAGCGCTGCAACTCCACAGCCCCCTTGCCGCCCAGCCCCTTGGCCTCCAACACCATCTGCGCCCCCTCTACAAGCGGCAGAAACTGGGCGCGCGCCTCGCGCTGGATCTTCTGGCGCGCCTTATCGCCAAGTCCGCGCTTGGGGGTATTGACCACGCGCTCAAACGCCAGATCATCCTGCGGGCTGACAACAAGCCGGAAATAGGCCATGGCATCCCGGATCTCCAGGCGCTCATAAAACCGTGGTCCGCCAATCACCCGATACGGCATCCCGATCGACAAAAACCGGTCCTCAAAGGCGCGCATCTGATGGGACGCGCGCACCAAAATAGCCATGCCATTCAGAGACAAAGGCGCCATCCCCCGCGTGCCACGCTGCATGGCCTCGGCCTCTTCCCCAATCCAGCGCGCCTCTTCTTCGCCGTCCCAATGGCCGATGAGGCGCAACTTCTCACCGCCCTCCTCCGCGGTCCAAAGCTCCTTGCCAAGTCGGTTCTCGTTGCCCGCAATCACCCCCGCCGCCGCCGCCAGAATATGCGGCGTGCTGCGATAATTCTGTTCCAAACGCACAATCTTGGCGTCCGGAAAATCCTTCTCAAAGCGCAAAATATTGCCCACTTCCGCGCCGCGCCACCCATAGATGGATTGGTCGTCATCGCCCACGCAGCAAATGTTCTTATGCCCGCCTGCCAAGAGCCGCAGCCAGAGATACTGCGCCACATTGGTGTCCTGATACTCGTCCACCAACACATATTTGAACCAGCGCTGATACTGTGCAAGCACATCCTCATGTTGCTGGAAAATATGCACCATATGCAAAAGCAAATCGCCAAAATCCACGGCGTTCAGCTCTTTCAGGCGCGTCTGGTATTGCGCATAGAGCACCGGCCCCATGTCGTTGTAAGCCCCCGCCTCGGCCGCCGGCAGGGTCTCAGGCAGCCAGGCGCGGTTCTTCCAGCCATCAATGATGCCCGCCAACATCCGCGCCGGCCAGCGCTTGTCGTCAATCCCCGCCGCCTGCACCAGCTGCTTGAGCAGGCGCAGTTGGTCGTCACTGTCCAGAATGGTGAAACTGCTCTTCAGCCCCACCAGCTCGGCGTGGCGGCGCAAAAGCTTCACGCAAATCGCATGAAAGGTGCCAAGCCAGGGCAAACCCTCCCCCGAGGTGCCCATAAGCCGGCCAACCCGCTCGCGCATCTCCCGCGCCGCCTTGTTGGTGAAGGTCACCGCCAACACCTCGTTGGGCCGTGCCCGCCCGGTGTTGAGCAAATGCACAATCCGCGTGGTCAGCGCCTTGGTCTTGCCCGTGCCTGCGCCTGCAAGCATCAGCACAGGGCCGTCGAGCGTCTCCACCGCCGCGCGCTGCGCCGGATTCAAATCGTCCAGATAGGGCGCCCCGCGCGCCGCCATCGCCTTTTCAGAAAGAGAAACCACGTTTTTTCACTTCATATCTGCTCATTTGCCCCCAATACCTAAAGATTTTCACGCCCAAGTCAAAGCAATGTTCGCCTTGTGTTCCACTCCCTACAGCCATTCGCCCTTTTTTATTGCCCCAAATATCCCACCTCAACCGCGCAGCAAGTGCGCTCTATCGGTCATCGCGTTGGCTGCGCAAACTGCTTGAGGGGGTCTGGGGGCAGCGCCCCCAGCGGAGCGATCTGGCGAAGCCAGAGCGCAATCCCTCTGGACAATCCCCGCGCGCCCAAGCTCAATAGCGCCCATGGATTTACACGCTCGATACCCCGGTCTGGATGATCTGCGCCGCCGCGCCCAAAAGCGCCTCCCGCATTTCGTCTTTGAATATCTCGACAGCGGCACAGGCCGCGAGCAGACAACCCAACAAAACGCCACAGCGCTTCAGGCACTGCGCTTTTTGCCGTCCGTCCTGCACGGGCCGCAAACCCCCAATCTTGCCAAAGACTGTCTCGGCCTGCGCTACAAGCTCCCCTTCGGCATCGCCCCGGTCGGCATGTCCGGCCTCATCTGGCCCGATGCCGAGCGCCTGTTGGCCAAAGAGGCCGTGCGCGCGGGCCTGCCCTATTGTCTGTCCACCGTCGCCAGCCAAACGCCGGAACATCTCGCGCCCGTGCTGGGAGACAAAGCCTGGTTCCAGCTATACCCCCCCAAGGAAGAGGCCCTTCTCAAAGATCTTCTGGCGCGGGTAAAATCTGCCGGCTTTGCCGCGCTTGTCCTCACGCTGGATGTCCCCGTGGCCTCGCGCCGGGCAAGGCAGGTCAAGGGAGGGCTGGTGCAGCCGCCGCGCCTGACCCCGCGCCGCATCCATGGCCCTGCGCTGTTCTTTTTGACGGCGGCTGGACTGGATATGGTCGGGACGCCCTTCGGCACTCGCAAGCTGACAGATCACTTCAAGCGGCTGGGCGCGCAACCGTCGGCATCATCGCCGTCCAAAACCATGGCAGATCAAGCATGACCCTCACCCGTATCGGCGGCCTTGCCGCTCTGACTTGTGCGGCCACCTACCTGATCGGCTTTGCGTTGCTGGTCACACTACTGGCCCCTTTGGGATTTGGAACTGGCGAGATCGACCCAGACGCCGTCGGCGCATTCATCGACGCGCGACCGGGCGTGTTGATCGCCTGGAACACGACGATTTACATCGTGAACGCACTGGCGCTCACCGTTCTCGCGGTCGCATTGGCGGAACGCCTGGCGCAACTGCCGGGCTGGGCAGCGGTGACGCGCGCCTTCGGCCTGATCTGGGCGGCGCTCGTTCTCGGTGCCGGCATGATCGCCAATGTCGCCGTCGAGCGCGCCGTCGACCTGGGCCAGCGTGTACTCGACCTGGTTGCCCTCCTTGCGCACGTCCAGGCCCTCGCCCACGCACACGATCGGGACGATGCCGCTGTCGAAGGCCGCCTTGGTCTTGGCCGCCACGACCTCGTCCGACTCGCCGTGGTACTCGCGGCGCTCCGAGTGACCGACCGCGACGTAGGACACGCCGAGCTTCTTCAGCTGCGTGCCCGACACCTCGCCGGTGTAGGCGCCGGAGGCGTGCTGCGAGATGTCCTGCGCACCGTACTTCAGTTGAAGCTGGTCAGCGTCCACGCGGGTCTGCACGGAGCGACTCGACGTGAACGGCACCAG
>NZ_CAKZKL010000009.1 GCF_937123735.1 uncultured Lentibacter sp. | reverse complement strand
TCACCTCAATTTTATGAGCTAGCCCTTGGGAAGGCAGGGCCTTGGGGATCATGTGGAATGTCCGGTACGACGACACCGTTTGAAACAGACGAAAACGACATTGCCATCATCGGCATGGCGGCGCATGTGCCGGGCGCGGCGACGCTTGGGCAGTTCTGGGCCAATTTGCGTGACGGAAGCTGCGCCATCCGTCGCCTCTCGCCCGAAGAGCTCAAGGAGGCGGGTGTGCCAGATGCGCTGCGGCTGCGCCCTGACTATGTGCCTTTTGGCGCGCGGTTGGAAAAATTCGAGTATTTCGATGGCGGCTTTTTCGGATTTTCCCCGAAGGAAAGCGCCATTCTGGACCCGCAGCATCGCCAGTTTTTGGAAGTTGCCTGGGAGGCCTTTGAAAACGCCGGTTATCCGCCCGAGCAGGTTGCCGGGCCTGTTGGCGTTTTTGCGGGCTGCGGCATGGGCAGTTATTTTTATGTCAACATCTGCTCCAACCCCGATCTTCTGGCCGAGACCGGGCTGTTTCTCTTGCGCCACACGGGCAATGACAAAGATTTCCTGAGCACCCGTGTCAGCCATGTTTTTGATCTCAAAGGCCCCTCGCTTTCGTTGCAGACCGCCTGCTCCACCTCGCTTGTTGCGACCCATTATGCGGCGCAATCTTTGTTGACAGGCGAATGTGATCTGGCGCTGGCGGGCGGGGTGACAATAGAACTGCCCCAAGGGCAGGGCTATCTTTACAAGGAGGGCGAAATTCTGTCCCCTGATGGCCAATGTCACGCGTTTGACCACCGCGCGCGCGGCACGGTTTTTGGCTCGGGCGCAGGCGTTGTGGTGCTCAAGCGCATGGCAGATGCGCTGCGCGACAATGATCATATCTGGGCCGTGATCAAAGGGTCGGCTGTCAACAATGATGGCGCCGCGAAAGCGGGCTATCTGGCACCATCTGTGGATGGGCAGGCCGCAGCGATAGCCGAGGCGCAGGCCGTGGCCGGCGTCGGTGCTAACACGATTGACTATGTCGAGTGCCACGGCACGGGCACCTATCTGGGCGATCCGATCGAGGTCGCGGCGCTCACTGAGGCCTTTTCAAAGACCACAGATGAAACCGGCTTTTGCCGGATCGGATCGCTCAAAACCAACATCGGCCATCTGGATACGGCCGCAGGGGTTGCCAGCCTGATCAAGACCAGCCTCGCGCTCAAGGCGGGGCAGATTCCGCCCTCGCTGGGCTTTGAAGCGCCCAATCCGGCAATTGCCTTTGAAACCTCGCCCTTTGTCGTCAATCACAGGTTGCAAGACTGGGTCAGCCATAAGGGGCCGCGGCGTGCGGGGGTCAATGCGCTCGGCGTGGGCGGCACCAATGCCCATCTGGTGTTGGAGGAGGCCCCGCCGCGCGCGCCGGGCACCCCAAGTGATTGGCCTTTTCAGATCCTGTGTCTCTCTGCCCGCTCGAGGCCAGCACTTGAGGCCAACACCCGTGCCATGGCCACATATCTGGCCGATGATCCCAAAGAGGAGCTGGCCGATATCGCCTTTACGCTCAAACAGGGCCGGCGCGCTTTTGAGCACCGCCGGGTGATCGTGGCGGAGAGCCATGAAGAGGCCAGCGCGCTCTGGAATGCGCCAGATGGGCCACATTGTTTCACCCATCAGGCCATGGCCAATCCGGACATCGTTTTCATGTTTCCCGGAGGAGGCGCGCAATATTGCGATATGGCGCGCGATCTTTATGAGACAGAACCGGTCTTTGCCGAATGGATGGATCGTGGCCTGGCCTGCCTTCAGCCGCGGCTTGAGTATGATCTGCGCGCGCTCTGGTTGCCAACGCCCGAGGCGCGCGCGGCGGCCGCGCAAAAGCTCAAAACCCCCTCGGTCCAACTGCCGCTGATCATGATGGTTGAATATGCGCTGGCCCAGCTCTGGATGAGCTGGGGGGTGCAGCCTGACCGCTTGGTGGGCCATTCCATGGGTGAAAACACGGCA
>NZ_CAKZKL010000008.1 GCF_937123735.1 uncultured Lentibacter sp. | reverse complement strand
CTGAAGCTGCCGGTTTTCACCCGCTGTGCGTAAACCGATAAAAACCGCTCCGCATGGCCGCGCGCATAGCCCAAAATCCGGGTCTGTGCCGCCTGCTCGGGCAGAAATTCGTGAAGCGCGGCTTTCAAAGCGCCGGGCCTGACGCCGGCAAAAAACTCGGCTGAGACAAGCCCCAGATCGGCCGTCTCTTCGCACGCCCATGCCGCCTTGCGTGCAAAATGGGTCTGGCGCTTGTGCGCATTGCCCTTGCCGGGATGGATCGAATTGGCCAAAGCCGATGCATTGGTCTCAGGCTGCACAGCAAGCTGGAGAGATGGCGCTTGCCAGGCCCTTGCCTGCATCGCAGCTTGAATGGAGGTTGTCCCGGTTTTGGGGTCACCGATATGAAAGAGCAACGATTTTATCACCGACGTCTCGCCTCTGACCCCATGGAACTCGATACAAACCCGGTTTGATCATATCGCCACCCGCCTTGCAAGCGCTGGACAATCTGGGGCCAATACTCTAGGCGCTGGCATTGTAAGACTTGTATTTAACGAATTCCCAGGGTCCGGCCATGCGCGAACACAGTCTGTTGCAGTCGTTTACCTGGCCCGACCCGACGCTCGACCCCAACCCGCTCACCTACCTGCGCACCAGCGGTGCCGCGCGCTGGCCTTCGGGCAGTCGCGCCGTGCAGTTCGCGCAAGGCGGCCAGCTTCGCACAGACACCTATTTCAACATCTTCAATTATGGCAAATGGGCGCGCGCCGCACCCCTGTTGGATTTGGCGCTCAAACTGGAGGGCGAAGGCGAATTTGACTGCGCAATTTGCGCGGTGATCAATGGCGCAGAGCCCATCACCCTTCAAAAGCACGCGCTGTCTCTGACAGGGGCAAGCCTCTTGACGCTTGATCTCGCGCCACTGGCCAATCAGCAGAGTGCGCTGCTTTTTGTGCAAATCCGCTGCCACTCCGCCGAAGGACAGATCACAGCCGCCGACTGGCACACCGAGACAGCCCCGAGGCGGCAGCCAAAGCTTGCTGTTTGCATCACCACCTACCAGCGCGAAGCACAGGTCTTAAAGAGCGTTGAGCGCTTTGAGCGCTTTGCCAAGACCTCGGTTTGTGCCCCGCATCTGCACCTATATGTCATCGACAACGGCCAGTCCCTGCGCCGCCCAGACAGCGATAAAGTGACCGTAATTGCCAATGAAAACCTCGGTGGCTCCGGCGGCTTTGCGCGCGGCTTTCTGCAAGCCGAGGCGCAAGACGCCACCCATTGTCTCTTCATGGATGACGACGCCGCCACCCATATGCAGGCCATCGAACGCTGTTGGGCTTTTTTGGCCTATGCGCGCAAGACAGATGTGGCCATAGCCGGAGCCGTTGCCCAGGCAGCCGCGCCTCACAGGCTCTGGGAAAACGGCGCTCTGTTTCACATGATCTGCCGCCCGGCCCATCAGGGCCTGGATCTGCGCCGGGCAGACCAGGTGCTGCGCCTTGAGGCTGAAACGACCCCACGCAACCCAGCCAACTTCTATGGCGGCTGGTGGTTCTTTGCCTTCAGCGTTGCCGCGCTCAGGCATATGCCTTTCCCGTTTTTCGTGCGCGGAGATGATGTCAGCTTTTCTCTGGCACATGATTTTGACATCATCACGCTGCCGGGGGTTTTGTCGTATCAAGACGAAGATTTCCCCGTGAAGGAAAGCCCGCTCACGGTCTATCTTGATCTGCGCTCTCACCTGGCACATCACCTCGCCTTACCGGCCATGGAGATCGGGCGCATGGGCCTCGCAAAGATCATCGCACGGTTCTGGCTGCGCAGCCTGTTGGCCTGTCATTACGAGACCCTTGCCGCAGCGCTTCTGGCGCTGGAGGATGTGCGCGCCGGGCCCGGACACTTCGCAAAGACCGCCGATCTTGCCCAGCGCCGGGCCGATATTGGCGCGCTCACACAAACCGAGCGCTGGACAGATCGCCCCACCAAAAGCTCCGTCGCTATGCCCCGCCCCGCCAGCCGGCCCCTGAGACTCCTCATGAAACTGAGCCTAAACGGACACCTGCTGCCGGGCTTTACGCGCTTTGGCAAAGACATCACCCTGCCCGCAAGCCAGCGCGGTGGACGGCGCCCGCTCTGGGGGGCGCGTAAAATCACCTACATCAGCTCTGATGGCCAACGGGCCTATTCCGTCGCGCATGACAAAAGAAAGGCACTCGCCCTCAGCCTTGGCTTCGCAAAGGCAGGTTGCCAGCTGGTGTTGCACTATGGCCGCCTCAAGCAAGACTGGCGCAAGGGCTATGGCGCGCTGACACAGCGTGATTTCTGGAGAAAACGGCTTGGCTTGCGCCCGGCCCAAACAGAGGGAGCAGACCGTGAACCGCCTCAATCACCTCACTGCCATTGTTGTGACCCACAACCGATGCGCTGCCCTGAAGGTCACGCTTGCACGGCTGCTGGCGCACTCCTGCGAGGAGCTTGCCTGCGTGGTCGTCTGTGACAACGCCTCCACCGACGGCACCAGCGCCTATCTCGCCACCCTCACCGATCCACGCTTAAAGAGGCTCACGCTCACCAAGAACAGCGGGGGCGCCGGTGGCTTTGAGGCCGCCCTGCGCTTTGCGCAGGCGCAGCACCCGAGCGCTTGGTATATGCTCATGGATGATGATGCTTACCCGTCAACCGGCACAGTGGCCGCCTTTCATGCGCGGGCGCGTGAGGACTATGATGTCTGGCTCTCTGGCGTGCGCTATCCAGGCGGTGACATCTGCGATATGAACCGGCCGTGGCGCAACCCCTTCTGGCGCGCGTCGCTCTTTCTTGCCGCTGTGTTCAAGGGCCGTGCCGCCACCCACCTTGGGGCCCAGGCCTTCGCCCGCGGCAGCATAACCGAGGTTGATGGCGGCTCCTTTGTCGGCCAGTTTATCTCCCGCCGGGCGCTCACACGCGCCGGCTTTCCGCGCGGCGACTTGTTCATTTACGCAGATGATGTGCTCTTTTGCCTCGCGCTCCGGCGCGCCGGCGGCCTTATCGCCTTTGATCCAGCCCTGGCTTTCGTGCATGACTGTAACACGCTCACCCAAGACAGCGCACGGCTGATCTCTCCGCTCTGGAAGGTCTATTTCTACCACCGCAACCTAACACTGGCCTATCGCCAAAGCGCGGGGCCGCTGCTGTTTTGGCCGCTGATCGCGCTCAAGAGCCTGTCTTGGCTGGCCAAGGCTGGCCGCTATGGCCCGGCAAAACGCAGCTATCTGTCCCTGCTCGGAAAGGCGCTGCAAGATGCCCTCAACGGGCGCACAGGCAACAGCGCCGAAGAGATAGAAGCGTTTATTTTGCCTCAAGCACCCGCAAATGAAAGCGCCGCAAAAGCAACAGGCCGAAAGCCGTAAGCACGATCCCGATCCCGTAGACATAGGCCAGCGAAACAAACTGCGGGCTATATGTCGGATAGACGCCCTGCCGAAACAGGGTGGTGAGGTGGATCAATGGGTTGTACTAAAGAACATCCTGCGCCGCGCGTGGCATATCCTCGCAAATATACAGCACCCCCGAGGCCAGCAACAACGGGCGCGTTACAATACCCCAAATGCTGCGCCAGATTGGCCAAAGACTGAACAGGATCGCGTTGATCAGCCCCATGCCCAGGCCCAGAAGGACCATGCCCACCATGGCCACAAGCATATGCTGAAGGTGTATCTGCTGGCTGCTTTCCACAAAAATCATAATGCCGCCCAAAACCACAGTCGTGACCAGAAGCTCTGTCAGCACATGCAGGCACGCGCGCGCAAAAATGGCGTCAATCCAGAGCACCGAAGGATATTGCAGCAAGGCCTTGGAAAAGCCGAGCGCATTCCCGATCACCCGGGAAATGGTCTGAAACATCAGAAATGGCAGCATCCCGGTGGCATAAAACAGCAAGAAACTCGTGCCCAAAGACGGGCTGCGCAACACCAGCGAAAAAGCAATCGACAAGATAATGATCATGCCCAAAGGTTCGATGATGGCCCAGATATACCCCCCCGGGTTTCGGCCATAGAGCATGGACATTTCACGCAATACGAGGGCGAACAACACCCGCAGCCGCTCGCGCCAGAGGCTTGTATCCAGCTTGCGCCGCTGCGGCAGCGTTTCTTCATTACCATCTGGCATATTCACGCCGAACACTCCATAACCCTAGCATGTAACGCGTTATCTATGTAATTTTGTTGCCGAAAGATCAAACCGACTGGTCCGGATGGCAAAAGAAAGACACCTCATGTCTCAGAGCAGCAACGATACCCCCCAAAAAATGCCAAGGCCACTGCGGGCCACACCGCGGGCGACACCACGGAAACGACCGGCACAGCGCCCCCCATGGCCGAGGCGGCCCAGATGAAGCCGCGCCACTGGGGGCTGTTGCTCAGCTTTCTGGCCCTTGTTCTGTTGCCCATTTTGCTGAGCGGCTGGTATCTCTGGATGCGTGCAGATGACCAATACGCCTCCACCGTCGGCTTTACCGTGCGCAAGGAAGGCGGCAGCAGCGCCGCTGATATTTTTGGCATTGCCTCCCAGATCACCGGCGGCTCCACCCAGTCCGATACCGACATCCTGTTTGAATATCTGCAAAATCAAAATATTGTCGAAGCGATCGACACGGAAATTGATCTTGTCGCCCATTACGCTCAAAATCATGCCCACAACCCTCTCTTCAGCCTGCCCGAAGATGCCAACCTCGAGGAAAAGGTGGCTTTCTGGAGCAAGATCGCCCGCATCGCCTATGACAGGGCCGCCGGGCTGATCGAAGTGCAGATCCTCGCCTTTGATGCAGACACCGCACAGGCGATCGCTCAAAGCGTGCTGCGCAATTGCCAGGAGCTGATCAACAAGCTCAATGCCACAGCGCGCCAAGACAAAATCAAATACGCCCAGGAAGACCTCACCCTCGCAGTTGAACGGTTGCGCAAATCCCGCGAAGATCTGATCCTCTTTCGCACCAAGAACAAGATCGTCGATCTGGAAGCCGACCTGCAAGGGCGGCTCGGCGTTGTCAACACGCTCCAACAACAGCTCGCCGAAGCCCTCGTGGAAGCTGACCTGCTGGCCATAAACACCTCCGGAAGTGACCCACGGGTTGTGCAGTCGACCAATCTGATCAATGTCATCCGCGCCCGCATAGAGGCCGAAAAGGCCAATGTCATTTCCGGCAACACCGATGTGATCGGCGATGACTACCCAACGCTTCTGGCCGAATATGAGGGCCTCGTCGTCAACCGGGAATATGCCGAACAAAGCTATCGCGCGGCGCTCGCGGCGCTCGATGTGGCGCGCGCAGACGCCTCGCGCCAAAGCAGCTATCTTGCCGCCCACCTTGAGCCCACATTCCCCCAATCGGCTCAATACCCGCAGCGCCTTACGCTTCTGGGCCTCGTCGCCCTCTTTATTACGATGGGCTGGACGATCCTTGTGTTGATCTACTATTCGATCCGCGACAGCCGGTAACGCCGATGATCCGCCTCGAAAACCTGACCAAAAGCTATATCGTCGGCCACAAACGCCAGTTCATTTTCCAAAATCTCAACATGGAAATTCCCACCGGCAAGGCGCTTGCGCTTCTGGGCCGCAACGGAGCGGGCAAATCCACCCTGCTCAACATCATTTCCGGCGCCATCCCCGCCGACAGCGGCCGGGTCACCACAGATGGCAGCATGTCATGGCCTGTCGGCTTTGGCGGCTCGCTCAACCGCGAAATGACCGGCCAGCAAAACGTGCGCTTCGTGGCGCGCGTCTATGGGGTCGACACCCAAACGCTCGAAGGCTTTGTGCGCAACTTTTCCGAGCTGGGCGAACATTTCTTCAGCCCCGTACGCACCTACAGTTCAGGCATGAAAGCCCGGCTTGGCTTCGGGCTCTCCATGGGCATTCCCTTTGACACTTACCTGATTGACGAAACAACCGCCGTCGGAGACGCCCGCTTCACCCGCAAAAGCCGCACGGTCTTTCGCCAGCGCGTCCAGAATGCCGGGGCCATTATGGTCAGCCACCAGATGAAGGTGGTGCGCTCCTTTTGTGAAAACGGCCTGTTGATGCACAACGGTCAACTGACCTATTTTGAAGATATCGACGAGGCCATTGCCCTCCACCTGAAGCTCAACGGCTAAATAAACTTCGCGTCAAACTCGCTTCAAACCCGCTTTATAAGCCGCCTTCCCGCCAGAATCCGGCCCGAAGAAACCCCCCTCTGACATCCTACCCCTGCTTCCAGTTTCTTGGAGCAGCCTTGATGCCAATTCTGAGCTTTGCAGGGTATATTCGAACCGGTGAAGAAGCCTTTGATCGGGGCATTTCCGCGCTGGCTGTCACAACCATTGGCAGCGCCAGCTACCTTCTGTCCGCCTCCGGTCAGGAAGGCGGGCTGGCCAGCTTTGCTCTGGACAACGCAACCCCGAACCTGTCGGACCTCTACCTGATGTCTGCACAGGTGGCCGCAGGCACAGGCCGCCCGATCACCAGCATCAGCACAGGGGCTGCACAGCTCTTGCTTACCGGGCAACAGCAGGCCACCGGCGCAGAGCTGCTCAGCCTTCAACCCGATGGCGCGCTGGCCTTCGCCGGCACTTTGCAGGGCTTGCCCTTTGGGCCGGTAAACTGGTTTGCCCAAACCGGCGAAAGCCTTGTCAGCGCCGAGCTGGGCGCCGCATCCGTGACACTCGCCCAGTGGGGTGGCAGCAGCCTGGCCAGCGCGCCGCTCACCCTTCAGGACACAGCCCAGAGCCACCTTGCCAGCCTCTCGGCCCTGGCCGTTGGCACCCTCTTTGGCACTGACTACCTGGTGACCGGAAGCGCCAGCGAGGCCGGTGTCAGCCTTTTTGCCCTTTCGGGCGCAACCTCTGAGCTCCAATCCAGTTTCAGCGCCGCTGCGGGCCTCGGCCTCATGTGCCCGACAGACATCCATCTGGTCGAGCTGCAAGGCACGGGCTTTGTCATTGTCGCCTCCGCCCCCGAACTTGGCAGCGCCGGTGCGCTTTCGGTGTTTGCCCTCGGCCAGAACGGCGCGCTCACACCGGTTGATCACATCCTTGACACCCAAGACAGCCGCTTTGGCAAGGTTGTGGCGCTGGATACCTTGGAAGTGCAGGGCCAGGTCTATGTCGCCGCTGCGGGTGGCGATGGCGGGGTGAGCCTATTTCAGCTGTCACCCGACGGGCAGCTTGTCCACCGCGCCGCCTTCGCAGGAACCGCCGAAGCCCCCCTGCTGGGCGTCACCGATCTGGCCCTGCACCTTGCGGGCAACCAGCTGCAAATCTTCGTTTCCACCGGCGCGGGTGACGGCATCACCCTGCTCAGCGCGCCGCTTGGCACCCCCGGAAGCTCGCAACGGGGCACCGCCGCCGCCGACACGCTCACCGGCACGCAGGCCAATGATATTCTGGCCGGAGGTGACGGCAACGATGTGCTGCGCGGCCAGAACGGAGACGATCTGCTGCTCGGAGGGGCCGGCGCCGATACCCTCATAGGGGGCAACGGCGCAGACCTCTTTATCATCACGGCGGGCGGTGCGGGCGATCTGATCGAGGATTTCAACCCCGCAGAAGACAGGATCGACCTCTCCAGCTGGCCCTTTCTCTATGACCCCACCGCGCTGAACATCGCCCTGTCAGACCGCACAGCCACTCTGACATGGCGCACCGAAACCCTGACAATCAGAGCCACAGAGCCCCTCACCCACGCAGCCCTTCTCAACGCGATCGTGCTGGACATAAACCGCAGCTTCACCATGCCACAACAACACCTTACCGGCACCTCCGGCGCAGATCTTCTGCTGGGAGATTGGGGCACAGACACCCTGCTTGGCGGGGCGGGCGATGACACCCTGACAGGCGGCGCCGGCAGCGACAGCCTCAACGGTGGCAGCGGCACCGATCATGCCTTCCTGCACGGACGCTTTGACACAGCCACCCTGCGGTTTCTCTCCGATGACCGCCTCGAAATCAACTCCTCTGATGGCACTGATATCTTTGAAAGCATTGAGGTGTTCCACTTTGAAGACATCACAATGACCCTCGAGGACATCCGCGCAACAACCACACTGGAAACCTATGGCTCCAACATCGGAGAGCGGATCGACGGCCGCGACTACACAGATATCATCTTCGGTGAGGGCGGTGATGACCTGCTCTTTGGCAATGGCGAAAACGACACGCTCTATGGCGGCACGGGCAACGACCGCCTTCAAGGCGGTGCAGGCGATGACAGCCTCTTTGGCGAAGCCGGCAACGACACCTTGGAAGGCGGTTTTGGCGATGACACCCTGCTGGGCGGCGCCGACAACGATCTGCTGTCTGGCGAAACGGGCGCAGACCTGCTGCGCGGAGATGCCGGAGACGACAGGCTGCTGGGCGGGGCGGGCAACGACACCCTCACGGGCGAAACTGGCAATGACACGCTGGATGGCGGTGCAGACAACGACAGCCTCACAGGCGGCGCGGGCAACGACAGCCTGCAAGGCGGCATTGGCGATGACCGGCTGTTTGGCGAGGCAGGTGATGACATCCTCACGGTCATATCCGGCCAGAACCTGCTCGAGGGCGGCACCGGCCATGACAGCCTCACCGGTGGGCTGGGCCGCGATACGCTGCTTGGCGACACCGGAAATGACGCGCTGGATGGCGGCGCAGACAGTGACTCCCTCGCCGGCGGGGCCGATCACGACACCCTCACTGGCGGCACCGGCGATGACAGCCTTTGGGGAAATGACGGGCAAGACAGGCTCTGGGGCGGTGATGGCAGCGACATCCTCTCCGGCGGCACCGGCCATGACAGCCTGCACGGCGAAGAGGGCCATGACACGCTGTTCGGAGAAGATGGTGACGATATGCTGACAGGCGGGGCCGGGGCCGACAGCCTCTCGGGCGGCAATGGTGCCGACGCCCTCACAGGCGGCACCGGCAACGACAGCCTCGCCGGCGGGGCCGACCACGATCAGCTCGCCGGAGAGGACGGCGAGGATTATCTCACCGGAGATCTGGGCAACGACACGCTCTGGGGCCACGTCGGAGATGACACGCTTTGGGGTGGGGAGGGCAACGACCAGCTCTATGGCAACGCCGGGCAAGACGAGCTCCTGGGCGGCGCAGGCCGCGACACCTTAAGAGGGGGTGGCGCTGATGACAGCCTGTCCGGCGAGGAGGACGCCGATGTGCTGCGCGGCCAGAAAGGCGATGACACGCTCCACGCCGGCGCAGGCAATGATGTGGCCCGCGGCAACAAGGGCAATGATCTGCTCTTTGGCGAGGCCGGGGACGACCTGATCATTGGCGGTGGCGGGGCCGACCAGCTGCATGGCGGCAGCGGAAACGACACCCTCAAGGGCGGTGGCGGCGCAGATACGTTTGTTTTCCGCCAAGGCGATGCAACCGATGTGCTGCGCGGCTTCGGGAAAGGGGCCGACAGCCTGGTGATCGACGAATTGCTCTGGGGCGTCGCCACCACAACCTCCGAGCTGCTTGGCAGCTTCGCCACTGTCACAAACCGCGGTGTGGTGTTTGACTTTGGCAATTCCGACAAGATCATCCTCGCCGGATTTCACGATCTTTGGGCGCTCAGCGACGACATCACCATGGGCTGACCTCATAAACCAACAGAAAATCCCTTCAAATTTCACAAGACGTATCGACCTGCGCCGCATTTCCGCCTAGCCTTTGTGCAGTATCCAGTTTGCCTCTTTGCCGTAAAAAGGAACCCGTTTCATGTTGCCGCTCACCTCCCTGGCCCGCCCGACCGATTCAATCAACACGGGCGTTGCCATGCCCACCTCAATCTTTGACGTGTTTTTTGCCCCCGCAGGATATACCGAAACCCTGAGCTATATCACCTCAGAGGGCTGGAATGCTTACGAGCAACAACAGTTCAATTCTGTTTTTCGCAGCATAGAAGATGTCGCCAATGTGCGCTTCTTTACAACCAACACAGCGGCTCAGGCCGAATATGTGGTGGTGCTCGACACAAATGAAGCCGCCGCCTACGGCGATGTCTTGGGTTACTTCTATCTGCCCAACGGGGTGTCCACCCCGCTCTCGGGCGTCTTCAACGGCGGGGCATGGGACAGGTCAGCCGGTGGGATGCTGGAGCAAGGTGGCGACGGCTATCAAACCATCTTGCACGAGCTGCTGCACGGCCTCGGCCTTGGCCACCCGCATGATACCGATGGCGGCACGCGCATCATGAATGGCGTCAGCTCAAATTTCGGGGACTATGGTGACTATGACCTCAATCAGGGCGTTTACACCGCCATGACCTACAACACAGGCCACGAAACCGGCGACAGCGGCGACTGGAACCTCAATTGGGGCTATGAAGCCACACCCATGGCGCTTGATATTGCGGTTTTGCAAGATCTCTATGGTGCCAATACAACCCACGCCGGCGGAAACGACACCTATACGCTGCCCGGAAGCAATGTGTCAGGCACCCATTGGGAATCCATCTGGGACACCGGCGGCACAGATCTCATCCGCTTCACCGGCGCAGGCGATGCCACGGTTGATCTGCGCGACGCAACGCTTGAATACGAAATTGGCGGTGGCGGCTACATCTCGTCTGTTGAAGGCGTCGCGGGGGGGTTCACCATTGCCAACGGCGTGGTGATTGAAAACGTCCAGACAGGCCGTGGCGACGATAACATCATGGGCAATGATGCGCGCAACATCATCAAGACAGGAGCTGGGGATGATATCGTCTACGGCGGCGCGGGGCGCGACAAGATCAAGGGCAACGGCGGCCGCGATGAGCTCTGGGGGGAAGAAGGCCGCGACAAGCTTGTGGGCGGCGGCGGTGTCGATTACCTGCTCGGCGGTGCCGGCAATGATGTGCTGAAAGGCGGTCGCGGCGGAGATACATTCTTCTTTGACAGCGCTGGCGGCAACGACAAGATCAAAGATTTCGGCCGCGGAAACGACACCCTCATGATCGACCTGGCCTTTTGGGGCAGTGCCACGAGCGCCCAACAGCTCATCAACCTCTATGCCGACGACAGCGGCGCAGATGTGATCTTCGATTTTGGCGGGGGCAACACGCTCACCTTCGAAGATGTCGCCGATGCGCAATCCTTGGTGAATGACATTTTTTCCTACTGAGCCGAACCGCTGAGAGGGCACGCCCACTTCCGCCCTGAAGGGCGGGGGTGTCTAACGCTTGGTCTGCCTAGGGCTTGTAGCCCGTCGGGTTTTGCGATTGCCAGGCCCATGTGCTGTCACAAATCTCCGCGATGCCTCTCTGCGCCGCCCAGCCAAGAACAGCGCGCGCCTTCGACGGGTCGGCGTAGTATGACGGCAGGTCACCCTCGCGGCGCGGGGCCACCGTATAGGCTATCTCGCGCCCAGAGGCCTTTGAAAAGGCGTGGATCATCTCCAACACGGAATAGCCCGCGCCCGTGCCGATGTTGAAGGTGTCGGTCCCGCTGCCTTTTTTGGCATGTGCCAAGGCCCCGAGATGGGCCAAAGCCAAATCGGTGACATGAATATAGTCGCGCACGCCTGTGCCGTCCGGCGTGTCGTAGTCATCGCCAAAAACAGCCAGTCTCTCCCGCTGCCCCACAGCCACCTGCGCCACAAACGGCATCAGGTTGTTGGGCGGTCCTTCAGGGTCTTCCCCGATGCGCCCAGAGCTGTGCGCCCCGACCGGGTTGAAATACCGCAACAGAACCACCGCGCTCTCCGGATTGGCCCTTTGCCAGTCGCTCAAAACCTGCTCGGCCATATGCTTGGTGTGGCCATAGACATTGCTGGGCGCGCAGGGGTGCGCCTCGTCATAGGGCAGATAGTGCGGCGTTCCGTATACCGTGGCCGAAGACGAGAAAACGATATGCTGACAGCCCACCGCCTGCATGGCCTCAAGCAAGACAACCGTGCCCTGCACATTCACATCGTAATAGTTCAGCGGGATTTGCGAGGATTCCCCCACGGCCTTCAGGCCGGCAAAATGGATCACCGCCTCCGGCTTGTAACGCGCCATAACCGCCATCATTTTGGCCCTGTCACGCACATCCACCCGGTGCACCTCAGGGCGCACAGCTGTGATCTCTTCCAGGCGGTTGATCACCTCGGGCGAGGCATTGCAAAAGCTGTCCACAATGCAAATATCATGGCCCTCAGCCAACAGCTCTACGCATGTATGCGAGCCGATGTAGCCCGCGCCGCCTGTCACCAGAACACGCATCTTTTCACCCATATACCAGATCGAGCGCACCCGGCGCTCAGGCCCGACCCCTTAAAACCGATTGGCCAAGAATAGGCCGCGCGGCTCTGGCCTTGCAAGCGCTGTGGTGAACTTCTCCCGCGCCCATGCAGAAAAGCCACGCTGTGCTTTTGTTTGCGCTTGTCCCGGCGGCGCGCTACCTCTGGGCCATGTCACAGCCCCCTGTCCTCTGGTCCTTTCGCCGCTGCCCCTATGCCATGCGCGCCCGCCTCGGCCTCGCCTCTGCGGGGCTGAGCGTAGAGCTGCGCGAAATCCTGCTGCGCGACAAGCCCGCTGCCTTCCGCGCCGCCTCGCCCAGCGCCACTGTGCCCTGCCTTGACCTTGGCACGCGCCAGATTGATGAAAGCCTCGACATCATGCTCTACGCCCTCGCGCAGCATGATCCGGAGGCGCTGCTCGATATGCCCGCCGAAGGCCACGCGCTCATTGCCGAATGCGACGGCCCCTTCAAACAGGCGCTGGACCGCACCAAATACGCCACGCGCTATCCCGAGAGCAATATGGAGACAGAGCGCACGCGCGCCAGCGCCTTCATCGCCAAGCTTGATGCGCAGATCGGCGCAGAAAGCTGGCTCTTCGGCCCTCAGCCCAAGCTGGCCGATCTGGCCATCCTGCCTTTCGTGCGCCAGTTCGCTCATATTGATCAGGCGTGGTTTGCCGCACAGCCCTGGCCCGCCGTGCAAAGCTGGCTTTCGGCCTTCAAGGCTGCGCCGCGCTTTGCCGCGATCATGCAGAAATACCCGCCGTGGCAGCCCTCCGGGGCGGGCCACCCCTTCCCGGAAAGCTAGCCCATGCACCCGAACCCAGCCTTTCGCAGCGCTGAAACAGCGCAAAACCTCGCCTTCGCCCGCGCGCAGAGCTTTGGCCTTCTGAGCCTGAGCACCGCAGGCGCGCCGCTCATCAGCCACATTCCCTTCGAGCTCTCCGAATGCGGCGCTTATGCCGAGCTGCACCTCGTGCGCAGCACCGAGATCACCCGCGCGCTCACCGCCCCCGCGCCTGCCCGCCTCGCCGTGCAAGGCCCGCACAGCTATATCTCGCCCGATTGGTATGGCGTGGCAGATCAGGTCCCCACATGGAATTACGTCGCCGTGCACCTCACCGGCACGCTCACCCGCCTCCCCGACGCGGCGCTTGAGGGCGTGCTCGCGCGGCTTTCGGCGCAGTTTGAAGCCCGCCTCGCACCCAAGCCGGAATGGACGATGGGCAAAATGACCCCTGAGGTCCTCGCCAAGATGATGCGCCAGATCGTGCCCTTCCGGCTCGATATAAAGACCGTCGAAGGCACCTGGAAACTCGGCCAGAACAAGCCCGATGCCGCCCGCCTCGGCGGCGCAGAAGGGGCGGCTAAGGCAGGCCTCGGGCTGGAAACCACCGCCCTCGCGGCGCTCATGCGCGCTCCCCCCGCATGAGGATAGACAGCGCGGCAAAGCGCGCCTAACCTCGCCACGAACAGGAAAGGTCACCCCATGCAACTCATCTCCTCACAAGCCTCGCCCTTTGCCCGGAAAGTCCGCGTGCTGCTGCATGAAACCGGCCAATGGGATGCCGTGGAAGAGGTCGAGGCCGGCACAACGCCGATCAACACTCCGGACCATGTGCGCGCGGCCAACCCCACAGGCAAAATCCCCGCGCTGATCCGCCCCGATGGCCCCGCCCTGCACGACAGCCGCGTGATCACCCGCTATCTGGATGCCCGCGCCGACAGCAATTTCTACCCCGAGGCGCGTATCTGGGAGGTGCTGACGCTGGAAAGCATGGCCGATGCGATCATGGATGCGGCCGTGCTCATCACCTATGAAGGCCGCCTGCGCCCGCCGGAGCAGCAATTTCCCGTCTGGCTGGACGCCCAATGGGGCAAGATCCGCGCCGCGCTCGATGTGATCAACGCGCGCTGGATGAGCCACCTCGCCGGCCCCACTGACATGAGCCATATCGCCGTGGGCTGCGCGCTGTCCTACCTTGATTTGCGCCATGACGCGCGCGGCTGGCGCACAGGCGTCGACGCGCTGGCCGCCTGGCAGGCCGCCTTTGACAAACGCGACAGCATGGCCGCCACGGCCCCCGCGTGAGGCAGGCCAGGGAGGTGCTGCGATGATCGCCAGCCTGATGATGTATGCCCGCCCCGAGCTTGAGGGCGCACATGCCCGCTTTTGGGCGCTCATCCGCGAGGAGCTGGCCGCGCGCGGCGTCGACAGCCCCGAAACGCTCTCGCAGGAGGCGGAGGAATTCTTTGTCTGGGAGCACCCCGATCTGGTGTTGAGCCAGACCTGTGGGCTGCCCTACCGCACAAGACTCTGCGACAGTGTCCAGCTTGTCGCCACGCCCGATTACGGGCTGGAAGGCTGCGCCCCGGGCCACTACCGCAGCGCCCTTGTCGTGCGGGCCGATGACCCCCGCAAAAGCCTTGCCAGCTTTGAAGATGCGCGCCTTGCCTACAACCAGAACTTTTCGCAATCGGGCTTCGCCGCGCCCTATTTTCATTGCATGGCAGCGGGCTTCTGGTTTGAGACACGCGTGCAAACCGGCGGGCATCTGCGCTCCGCCCGCGCTGTGGCCCAAGGCCAGGCCGACATTGCCGCAATCGACGCCCAAACATGGCGCTTGATTGTGGCCCATGAAGCCTTTGCCCACCAACTCAGGGTCTTGGAGTGGACTGCCCCCACCCCCGCACTGCCAATGATCACGGGCAAGGGCCAAGACAGCACCACCATTGCCGCCGCGCTGACGGCGGCCCATGCGCGCCTGCCCACACCCGACAGCGCCGCCCTCGGCCTGCGGGGCTATGTGCAAATTCCCAAAGACGCCTACCTGGCGGTGCCAACCCCGCCGGACAGGGCCTGCTGCTGAAGGGTTTCGGATTTGCTTTGCAAATCCGACCCGCCGGGGGGCCAGCCCCCCGGCCCCCCCCCAGAGATGTTTCTGAAGAAAACAAACAGGGCCAAAAAGCGAATCATGGGTTGGGGCGATCGGCTGCGTTGAGAGGGGCTGTGCAGGCGCTCAGGCCCTCTAACAACCCTCTGCCAACCCTCTGCCAAAAGCAGCGCATCAGAGGGGTTTGGCCGCGACACAACGTATCTTCCGCCAATCTAAGCTAGACCTGCGCCAAAAGCAGGTTTAAAGAACGCCAGCAAGTGGCTGCAGGAATCTGCGGCCCTGTATACCGTGTAGGCGGCAAACGCCTGAGAAAAATGGAGAATGCTCGTGTCCAACGCAGAAGATCACGCAGGCACACGTAGAGACTTTATCTACTATGCCACCGCTGGTGCCGGCGCTGTCGCCACTGGGGCCGCAGTCTGGCCAATGGTCAACCAGATGAACCCTTCAGCCGATGTTCAGGCGCTGTCGTCAATCCGTGTCGACATTTCCGGCGTCGAGGTGGGCACACAGCTCACTGTCAAGTGGCTCGGCAAGCCTGTATTTATCCGCCGCCGCACGGCGGAAGAGATTGAAGCGGCCCGCGCTGTCTCTCTGGACGAGCTGACAATCGACCAAACTTCTCAGAACAAGAACAACTTCGACGCGGACGCCAGCGACGAAAACCGCGCGTTGGACGAAGCCGGCGAGTGGCTGGTCATGATCGGCGTCTGCACACACCTCGGCTGCGTGCCGATCGGCGACGGCGCAGGCGATTACGGCGGCTGGTTCTGCCCTTGCCACGGCTCACATTACGACACCTCCGGCCGTATCCGCAAAGGCCCGGCCCCTCTCAACCTTCTCATTCCTGTCGCTGCCTTTGAAGGCGACGAACTGATCCTCGGATAAGGAAGCGCGCAATGTCTGGTATTCCACACGACCATTACGAGCCCACATCAAACGGCGCAAAGTGGCTTCACAAGCGCCTGCCGATTGTCGGCCTCATCTATGACACCCTGATGATCCCCACACCCAAGAACCTGAACTGGTGGTGGATCTGGGGCATCGTTCTGGCTTTCTGCCTTGCCTTGCAGATCGTCACAGGCATCATTCTTGCCATGCATTACACACCGCATGTCGACCTGGCCTTCGCCTCTGTCGAACACATCATGCGCAACGTGAACGGCGGCCACTTCCTGCGCTATCTGCACATGAACGGCGCCTCGCTCTTCTTCTTCGCGGTCTATATCCATATTTTCCGTGGCCTCTACTACGGCTCTTACAAGGCGCCGCGTGAAGTCACCTGGATTGTTGGGATGCTGATCTTCGTTCTGATGATGGCCACAGGCTTCATGGGCTATGTTCTGCCATGGGGGCAAATGTCCTTCTGGGGCGCCACCGTGATCACCGGCCTCTTCGGCGCGATCCCCTTCGTGGGCGAAACGCTGCAAACATGGCTCCTTGGCGGACCGGCCGTTGACAACGCAACGCTCAACCGCTTCTTCTCGCTGCATTACCTGCTGCCCTTCGTGATCGCGGCGCTGGTGATGGTCCATATCTGGGCCTTCCACACCACAGGCAATAACAACCCCACAGGCGTGCCCGTGCGCACCGATTCAAAAGCCGAAGCCGAGAAAGACACGCTGCCCTTCTGGCCCTACTTCGTCATCAAGGATCTCTTCGCCCTCGCGATTGTCTTGCTGGTGTTCTGGTCAATTGTGGGCTTCATGCCAAACTACCTCGGCCACCCAGACAACTACATCGAGGCCAACCCGCTGGTGACCCCTGCGCATATCGTGCCCGAATGGTATTTCCTGCCGTTCTACGCAATCCTGCGCGCCTTCACCTCAGAAGTCTGGATCGTGATCGCCGCCAACTGGATCACAGGTGGCATCATCACAGCCAAGTTCTTCGGCGTTCTGGCCATGTTCGGCGCGATCATCGTGATGGCCCTCGTGCCATGGCTTGACACATCCCGCGTCCGCTCGGGCCGGTATCGCCCCATGTTCAAATGGTGGTTCTGGCTGCTGGTTGTCGACTTCATCATCCTGATGTGGCTCGGCGCAATGCCCGCCGAAGAGCCCTATGCAACTTGGTCACTCATCGCATCAACCTATTGGTTCGCCTACTTCCTGGTCATCCTGCCCGTTCTGGGCGTGGTCGAGAAGCCACTGGCCATGCCAAACACGATCGAGGAAGACTTCGAAGCCAACTACGGCGCCAAAAACGCCACACCGGCCGAATAAGAAAGGACAAGGGAACAATGTTTAAGAAACTTGCACTCTCCGCAGTCGCAGCCCTCGCCCTCTCGGGTGCGGCCTTCGCGGCAGGCGGGGCGGGACACGTCGAAGATGTGGACTTCTCCTTTGAAGGCCCGTTTGGCGCCTTTGATCAGAACCAGCTGCAACGGGGCCTTCAGGTCTTTACAGAAAGCTGCGCTGCCTGCCACGGCCTCAAATATGTGCCCCTGCGCACACTCGGCGATGAAGGCGGTCCGCACTTCTCGGATGCAGAAGTGCGCGCCTACTCGGCCAACTTCAGCGTCTACGACCCCGAGCTCGACGACGACCGCGACGCGCGGCCAACAGACCACTTCCCCGGCTCCAGCCTGGAAAACGCGCCCGACCTCTCGCTGATGGCGAAAAAGCGCGCCGGCTTCCACGGCCCCTACGGCTCAGGAATGAACCAGCTCTTCAAAGGCATGGGCGGCCCCGAGTATATCTACTCGATCCTCACAGGCTACACCGGAGAGGAAAAGGAAGAGAACGGCACGGTGTTCTACGAGAACAAGGCCTTCCCAGGCGGCTGGATCGCGATGGCACCTCCGCTCTATGACGAGCAGTTCGAGTTCAACGACGGCCATAGCAACTCCATGCACCACGCCGCCGAAGACATCTCGGCCTTCCTCATGTGGACAGCAGAACCCAAAATGATGGCCCGCAAGCAAACAGGCTTCATGGGAGCCATCATGCTGGCCATCCTCGCGTCACTGCTGTATCTCAGCAACAAACGCCTCTGGGCGCCCCACAAGCCCAGAAAAGACAACGCCTGATAGCTGTCCACCACACCAGGCTTCTTCTGGTCACAAATACCTAAACCCCCGCTCTCAACAGGCGGGGGTTTTGCATTTTGAGGGCTGTTGCTTGCAGCAAGGTTTTGCGCTGCCTTCGGCATCGCGGTGGAGGGCGGGGCTGGCCCTTCGGGCCAGCCCCGCCCCCGTGGCGACGCGCGCAGGCGCGGCGCAACACCTCTTGGGGACGCGCATTTGGGATCTGTGGGATTGGATATTTGTAGAAAGAAAAAAGACAAGCGAGGTCGAAAAACACCAATAGCCCGATGGGCGATATTCTGACCTTTCTCTGTCGCAAACATTCTCCCACGTCGAAAACGGAACAGAACAACCCTGCCCGAAGCGCAGTCTGGCCCTATGTTCGAGCGTCGTATTCCCGAGTGGCTCCGCCACGCGCCTGCCCCTTCCGTTCACGGGTTCGCCCTATTGGCCGGATTGGAAGGCGTCACCCGCGGGGTGTTGATTTCTGTTTTTCCCATTGCCCTCTACGAGGTTTTGGGAAGTGCGGCCGCGGTCAGTGCGGTATATTTCTATATCGGGCTTGCCTCGCTTGCCGTTGGGCTGCTGGTGCCATTCCTCAACCGGTTCGTCCCGCGTCGCTGGCTCTATGCCTTCGGGGCCAGCCTGTTTGCCTTGGGCTGCGCCTGCGCGGTTGTGCTGGGGCCCAATGGGGTTGTCCCTGCCTTAGCGCTCAATGCCATGGCCACAGTCGTAACCTTCGTGTGCTTCAACGCCTATGTTCTGGACTACATCAAGCGCATCGAACTGGGCCGCAGCGAAACTTTGCGCATGGTCTATTCCGCCCTCGGCTGGACAGGCGGGCCGCTCATCGGGATCTCGCTTTACAGCTGGTGGCATCCCGCACCTTTCCTGCTCTCGGGCACCTCCGCGCTCATCATGCTGACAGTCTTCTTTTACATGCGGCTGGGCAATGGCAAGCTCATCACCCGCGCCCGGCAGGCCTCGCCAAATCCGCTGGCCTTTCTTGGCCGCTTCTTGCAGCAGCCACGGCTTGTTGCGGGCTTTACCTTTGCTGTCATCCGGTCCTGCGGCTGGTGGGCCTATGTCGTCTATCTCCCTATCTACGCCGTTCAGAGCGGCCTCAGCGACCAGCTGGGCGGGCTTTTGCTCTCCCTCACCAACGCCGCGCTTTTTGCTTCGCCCATCATCCTCACACTCATGCAGCGCAGTTCTGTAAGGATTGCTGTGCGCACCGGGTTTCTGGCCGCAGCCTTGTTGTTTGCACTCGGAGGGCTGCTGGAGAGCTGGCCACAGGCAACGCTTGTCAGCCTGTTTGTCAGCTCGATCTTTCTCATCACACTGGATGTCTGTGCCGGGCTGCCCTTTCTCATGGCCGTGAAACCCTCCGAGCGCACCGAGATGTCGGCGGTCTATTCCTCCTATCGCGATGTGTCCGGAATTCTCACCCCCGGGCTGGCCTGGGGCGTGTTGCTGTTTGCACCGGTATCAGGTGTCTTCCTGCTCACAGGGGGGGCGCTGTTTTGCGCCTGGCTTCTGGCCGGCAGCTTGCACCCGCGCCTTGGCGCCCGCCGCCTGCTCCTCACCGGGTAGCGCAGGCTGCGTTAACCAGTTTGTGCCAGGGCAAAACCGGTTTCCCCGGTGCACGCTTTGTGCACGCCCTGTGCACGGGTTGCACCCCCCCAAAAAGGCCTAGGCCATCACGGTTAACACCGCATAACGCAGCCTTAAGGCTTTAGTCATGCCCCAGATATGCGCTGAGGGCGGCAGGCGGCTTGGCAAACAGAGCCTTCGTCTCTTCGGGTGGGGCGGCAACACCCTGTGCAACAAGGCTCACCGCCTGTGCAAAGCGCAGGGCGTCGCTGGGATCATGGCTGACCATCAGAACAGCGCGGCGGTGCTCGCTTGCAATTTCTGTCAATAAATCAAGCATTTCTCCACGCATCGCAGGGCCAAGGGCGGCAAAGGGCTCATCCAGCAAGAGCAGCGGCTTGTCCTGACACAACGCCCGCGCCAGAGCAGCCCGGCTGGCCTGACCGCCCGAAAGCTGGGCCGGTTTGCGGGCCTCAAACCCTGCCAACCCCACCCGCTCCAGGGCCTCCAGAACGCGGCGCTTTTCCACCGCGCTCAGCTTTAAGCGGGTGTTTACCGCCAGGGCGGCATTCTCATAGGCGGTCAAATGCGGAAACAAATTGCCCTCCTGAAACAGAGTCGCCACCGGCCGCTGCGAAGGTGTGGTTGCGGTGATATCTGCCCCGCGCCAAAGCAAGCGCCCGCTGTGAGGTTGCAAAAAGCCGCCAATCAAGGCGAGCAAGGTGGATTTGCCCGCCCCCGACGGGCCGATCAGCGCAACCCGCGCCTGCGCCTCAAGCTGCCAATGGGCCCGCAGCGTAAACGCGCCCTCGCGAAACAGGAGGTTGTCAAGAATGAGCGCCACGGCGACCTCCCCAATCCAACAGGGCAAAAAGCCCGAAACTCAGCCCCACAAGCAAAAGCGCAGCCCCCGCCGCCGCCTCCATCCGATAAGCGCCCATAAGCCGATAGACCTGCAAGGGAAGGGTCGCGTTCTCGGCATCGGCAAACAGGCTGATAACACCCAGATCCCCCATAGACAGCGCCGCTGTCAGACCTGCCGCAAAGCCCATGGCAGCACGGGTTTGTGGCCAGATCAACCGCCGCAATCGGGCCCAGCCATGCAGGCCCAAAGCATCGGCCAACCGGCCAAAATCAGCCTCGGTGCGGGCATAGTCCGGCGCAATAATCCGCAGGGCAAAGGGCAAGGCCATCAGCGCATTTACCACCATGGTCACGGGCAGAGCCAAGGCTTGCGGGCTGGCATAGGGGTTGATCCACAAGAACAGCCCCGTTCCCAGGACAAGCGGCGAAACCGCGAGCCCGAGAAGCCCGATCACCTGCGCCCAAGGCCCCCGCGCTGCCGCCAGCGCAAGTGCGGCCAGAAGGCACAATACCGTCGACCCAACCGCCACACCCAAAGAGGCCACCGCCGCTTGCCAGACACTGGCGGGCAGCTGCCCCAAAGCAGCCACCCCACGCAGCGCGACAAGCGCCAACGGAAGAGCAATGAAGGCCGTCGCCAGAGCCAGCACGCCCATATCTTGCGCCCGCAACCAGGCACTGCTGACATCCCACCTCTGACGCGGCGCGCCCCGCCCGGCACCAAAGCCCGCCACCTGCCCGAGCCAAAGCGCGACAAGGCCGGCCACAAGCACCAACACAAGCTGGACCAGCGCCAGAAGTGCGGCGCGCCCAAGATCAAACTCGAGGTGAAACGCCTGATAGATCGCCAGTTCCAGCGTGGTGGCCCTCGGTCCGCCCCCCAGTGTCAGTGCAACCGCAAAACTGCTCAGGCAAATCAGAAAAACCACGAGAAACACAGAGGGCAGCCGCTCTTTGAGCATTGGAATTTCTATCCACCGCAAGAGCGCGTTGGGGCCCAAACCAAGGCTTGCGGCCAAACGAAACCGCTCTTGCGGGATGCTCTCCCAACCTTGCAGCAAAAGCCGTGTGGCAAGCGGCAAGTTGAAAAAAACATGCGCCAGAACAACCCCGTGGAGTCCGTAGATCTGCACTTTGGGCAGGCCCGCCCAAGCCAGAAATGTGTTCAAGATTCCGCCCTGGCCAAAGACAGCCAGCAAGCCCATCACCGCCACGATCACCGGCAAAATGAAGGGCGCGCCCATCAGCAACACCAGGGCGCCCCGCCCCGGAAAGCTGCGGCGCGCCAAAGCCCGCGCCACCGGCACCGCCAGCACCACACTGGCCAAAGCCGACAGGACAGCCTGCAACACGGTAAAGCGCAGCGCGGCCCAATCGGCGGGTCCAAGCCCCTCAGGCCAACTCGCCCGCAGGGCGACAGCCCCGATGGGCATGAGCACCAGAAGCAACACCAGCGCAGCCACCGCTGCGCTGGTGGCCTGGCTCAGCGCGACAACGCGGCGCGCCATTCTTCCAAAGCATCCTCACGCAGCGCCGCGGCCTCCTCTGCGCTCAGGAGAAGCGCTTTTTCCGGCACAACGAGCGTTTCAAAGCCCTCTGGCAAACCGGCTTTCGGCGTTACCGCAGGATACATCCAGTTGGTGGTGGGCAAGATAGATTGAAACGCATCCGAGACCATAAACTCAAGGAACTGGTCGGCCAACTCGGGCTGATCGCTGGCAGCAAGCTTGCCGGCCACTTCCACTTGCAGATAGTGGCCCTCGTCAAACAGCGCCGCAGATTTGCTGGCGTCGCCCTCGGCGATCAGGTGATACGCCGGCGAGGTTGTGTAGGACAAAACCATATCGGCCTCCCCCTCCAGAAACAGCCCGTAGGCCTCCGACCAGCCCTTTGTGACCGTTACGATATTGTCAGAAAGCCCGGCCCAGATCTGCGAGGCCTCATCTGCATAAGCGGCCTTCACCCACATCAGCAGGCCAAGCCCCGGAGTGGAGGACCGCGGATCCTGAATCAAGATTTTCGCGTCGCTCTCGGCCAGTGCCTTCAGGCTCGCAGGCGGCGTAAACCCTGCCTCATGCACAAAGGCAAAATACCCCCAGTCATAGGGCACAAACATCGGGTCGGAAAAAGCAACCGGCAGGCTGTAGCCCGCGTTGACGCTATGTGGCGCAAAAAGCCCCGTCTCGGCAGCGGCGGCCGTCAGGTTGGTATCAAGACCCAACACGATATCCGCCTGCGCGCGTGCGCCTTCCAGCCGCAAGCGCGACAGCAGGGCCGCGCCATCGCCCGCCGCGACAAACTTCAAATCACAAGCACAGACAGCCTCAAAGGCCTCTTCCACCTGGGGGCCAGGCCCCCAGTCCGACACAAAACTATCGTAAGTATAGACAACAAGTTCAGGCGTTTCGGCCGCTGCGAACCCCGCAGTCAAAGCAAAAACTCCCGTAGCAAATGCAAGATGTTTCATCTCATCCTCCTAATATTGCGACGGGCGGAGATAGCAGGATGAATGTCCCAACCTTCCCTCCGCCGGTCCTAACCGGTTCAGGTTCAACGGGTCCGCTTGCGCGTCTCAGCTCCAAAGAGCTCCCCGAGGTGCGGCCACCCTAGGCAGGGATTGAGGCCGGTGCAAGCCCGCAATGGCCGCTCAAAACAAGCGGCGCAAATGAAAGGGCGCGCCGCGCGGCCCTGCTAGCCGAATTCGGCCGCCAGCTTCTGGCCGGCCGCCTGATACTCGCGCGCAATCCGCGCCACGATCTCTCCCGCAGGACCAACAGATTTCACAGCGCCGATACCCTGCCCAGACCCCCAAATTGTCTTCCATGCCTTCGGCTTCTCGCGCTTTGCGCCAAAATCCATTGAAGAGGCGTCTGCCACGGGGAGGTTGTCAGGGTCCATGCCCGCATTGCGCACAGAGCCGCGCAGATAATTGCCCCAGACCCCGGTAAAGAGTGAGGAATAAACGATGTCTTCCGCACCGGATTCAACAATCATATCTTTGTAGCCTTGCTCTGCATTGGCCTCATCCGTGGCAATAAAGGGCGAGCCCGCATAGCCAAAATCAGCCCCCATGGCCTGTGCCGCCAGAAGGCTCTCACCTGTGGCAATCGCGCCCGACAAAGCCAAGGGCCCGTCAAACCACTCGCGAATTTCACGGACCAGCGCAAAGGGTGATTGTTGGCCTGCGTGGCCCCCAGCGCCTGCGGCCACCGCCACAAGGCCATCTGCCCCCTTCTCAATGGCCTTTTTGGCAAAGCGGTTGTTGATGATGTCATGCAAGACAACACCGCCACAAGAATGGGCCGCCTCATTTACCTCCACCCGTGCGCCCAATGACGTGATCCAAAGCGGCACCTCATGGCGGACACATATCTCCAGATCACGCTCAAGGCGGGTGTTGGAGCGGTGCACGATCTGGTTCACAGCAAAAGGCGCTGCCGGCCTGTCCGGATTGGCTTGGTTGTGGCGGTCCAACGCCTCCTTGATCTCGGTCAGCCAGGCGTCCAGCAGCGGTGGCTCACCCGCACCCTCGCGGGCGTTGAGCGCTGGAAAAGAGCCGACAATCCCGGCTTTACATTGTGCAATCACAAGCTTGGGCACCGAAATGATAAACAGCGGCGCCGCAATCAGCGGAATGCGCAGCCCTTTCAGCGCAGCGGGCAGGTGGCTGTCGTGGGTCATGGCTGTCTCTCCAAAGTGTTAAAACGGCTGCCAAAGCCGGGGTTTTCTGTGGTGTAAACAAGGTGCCGCGCGGCCATCAGAAGCCTCTTTGCGCAGCAACTTTCTCGGCGTGATAGCTGTAGTCTCCCAGCCATTCCGCCCCGACACGCGCACGCTTCATGAAAAACCCCATGTCAAAAGCATCTGTCATGCCAATGCCGCCATGGAGCTGCACGCCTTCCTGCACGGCCAGGGTTGCGGTCTGGGTTGCCCGGGCCTTGGCCAAGGAAACCGCAAGAGCCGCGCTGGCCGGGTCGCTGTCCAGCATACGCCCGGCATTGAGAATAGCGCTGGAGGTCACCTCAATCTCGCACCACAGGTGGGCCGCGCGGTGCTGCAAGGCCTGAAACCGGCCGATTTCAACGCCAAATTGCTTGCGCTCTTTCAAATAAGACAGGGTCATGCCAAAGGCCCCCGCCGCAAGCCCGGTCATTTCCGCAGCCAATGCGGCCTGCCCGGCCTGCAAGGCCGGCTGGAGCACGCTCATGGCGTCATCAACGGCCCCCAGAACATCCGCGCCCGTGGCCTCGACATCCTCAAAGCGGATCCGGGCCACATCCCGCGAGTCAATCATATGCGCCATGTCGCGGTGCACCCCGGCCCGATCCGCCGGAATATCAAACAACGTCAGCCCCGCTTGGGTGCGTGCCAAAACCAACAGCCGCTCGGCCAACCCGCCGTCCACAACAAACTGCTTCGACCCCGACAGGCAGAAGCCATTGCCCACGGCTCGCGCCTCTAAACGCGTGGAGTCCGGGGCGAATTTGACACTCTCATCAATGGCCAAAGCATAGGTTGTCTCGCCCGCCGCAATTTGGGCCAAGGCCTTGCTGGCCCGCGCATCTCCCACCTGGCGCAGCGTTGTGGCAGCAATAACTGCGGTGGAGAGAAAAGGCGCAACGGCAAGGGTGCGCCCCATTTCCTCGGCAATCACATTTGCCGCAGCAAACCCCATGTCTGAGCCACCCGCACTTTCAGGCACCAGAACACCGGCCCAGCCGAGCTCCGCCATGGCCTTCCAGGCGGCTGCATCATGCGTGCGGCCCTGGTCCCGCATCTGCCGCAGTTTGGACAGCGGTGCCTCACGCTCAAGAAAGCTTCGGGCCATATCGGCCAGCAGGGTTTCTTCGTCGGTTCTCACGAGTTTTGTCATATCGCTCATCCGGGCAGCCCCAAGATACGGCGGGACACAATAGAAAGCATGACCTCGCTTGTGCCGCCCTCGATGGAATTGGCCTTGGTGCGCAGCCAGTCCCCCGCACGGTTGCCCAAGGGGCCGTCCCACTCAAGCGCATCCGAGCCACCCGCCGACATCATCAACTCATGTCGGCGCTTGTTCAGCTCTGTGCCCATATATTTCAGCATGGCCGAGGCATCGCCTGCGCCCTGCCCGGCTGCGGCCTGATCCTTGTAGCGCTCCAAGGTCAGGCCCAATGCCAGCCCGTCTACCTCACAGCGCATGGCATCTGCGCGCAACACGGCATCCATGTCACGCACCGTGTCAGCGATCACAGCCCCAAGCGCGCGCCCGCCTCCCGACAAGGCGGCCCCGCCAGCAGAAATCATCTCGCGTTCATGTGTCAGCAGGTATTTGGCCACATCCCAGCCTGCGTTTTCAGCACCAACGATTTGATCTTTTGGCACTTTGACATCGGTGAAAAACGTTTCGCAAAACGGCGAAACACCACTGATCATCTTGATGGGGCGGGTCTCGATGCCCGGGTCTTCCATATTGATCAGCAAAAACGAAATACCCTTGTGCTTGGGCGCGTCACGGTCTGTGCGCACCAAAGCAAAGATCCAATCGGCCTTATCGGCATACGAGGTCCAGATCTTCTGGCCGTTCACCAGCCAATGGTCGCCGCCCTCTGCGCCATGGGTCTGCACATTCGCCAGATCAGACCCCGCACCCGGCTCGGAATACCCCTGACACCAGCGCAGCTCTCCTCTGGCCACGGGTGGCAGATAGCGCAGCTTTTGCTCGTGGGTGCCAAAATGCAGCAAGGCAGGCCCCAACATCCAGATACCAAAGCTCTGCAACGGCAGCCGCGCGTTGAGCCGGTCCATTTCTTCCAGAAAGATCTTTTCCTGATCCCGGCTAAATCCAGCCCCGCCGTAGGCAACAGGCCATGTGGGCACCGTGTATCCCTTCGCCGCGCAGCGCTCCAGCCAGAGCTTCTGGGCCGGCGAGCTGAATGTCCAAGATTTTCCACCCCAGCAAATGCTCTCTTCCGTCATAAGCCCGTCGCGCATCTCTTCCGGACAGTTTTCTTGCAGCCATGCGCGCATCTCGGCACGAAACGCTGTCATCTTGTCGTCACTCATTCGCAAGCCTCCCTCACGGCCTACCGCGCCAAGCAGCGGTCCGTTGCGCCAGAATGGAAGCCCCAACCGAAGTTGACAAGCCACGACGCCACGTCGGAGCTTTTCTGCGGGCTTCTTTGGGGCATAGTCGCAGAACCATCATCCGGCGCAGGCGAGCCCTTCACCCGCACCCAGACAAAGGACATCAGATGAACCTTGATCAAGCCATGCAAACCCGTCGCTCCATTCGCGGTTTCACAGACAAACCGGTTTCCAAAGACCTGCTGGAAGAGATCATCGCTCTGGCCAACCGCGCGCCCTCCTCGATGAACACGCAGCCCTGGCATCTGCATGTGCTGACAGGCGAACCCTTGGAGCGCGTGCGCGAGGGCAATACCGAGCGGATGCTCGCAGGTGTGCCACCGAGCCGTGACATAGAAGATTATGCCGCCTATGAGGGCGAGCACCGCAAACGCCAGATCGAAATCGCCGTCCAGCTGTTTGAGGCCATGGGCATCGAACGCCATGACGCCGAACGCAGACAGGATTGGGTGATGCGCGGCTTTCGCCAGTTTGATGCGCCGGTCTCGATCGTGGTCTGTTTTGATCGCTCCCTGCTTGCCAACACGATCGCCCATTTTGATACCGGCGCGATGACCTATGGTCTGGTGCTTGCCGCCTGGAGCCGCGGGCTCGGCGCGGTGATCAACGGGCAGGGAATCATGCAAAGCCCGGTGGTCCGCGAGGTGGCGCAGATTCCGGAAGATCAGGTCATTCTTACCTGCGTCGCCCTTGGGTGGCCCGACGAAACCTTCGTCGCCAACTCGGTTGTTTCGCGCCGTCGCCCCGTGAGCAACGTGACCCGCTTTCTCGGCTTTGACGCCAACGCAGGCAAAGCTCAGTCCAGCTGATCTGCAAAAACCGCCATGAGCCGGTGCTTGAGAATCTTGCCCGTGGGCGCTGCGGGCAGATCATGGGTCAGGATGATCCGGGCGGGCCGCTTGTAGCCGGCCAGCCGCGGCTTCACAAAAGCCGCCAGCGCCTCGGCTGTTGTCGTGTCACCCTCTGCCAGCTGCACGAAAGCCAAGACCTCCTCATCTCCCTCGATGGCGCGCCCAATCACCGCCGATTGAACAACATTCGGATGGTCGTTGAGCGCGGCCTCCACTTCGGGTGGATAGACATTGAAACCACCATGGATGATCAACTCTTTCAGCCGCCCCAGAATATGCAGATGGCCCTTGGCGTCCAATTGCCCCAAATCACCCGTTCTAAGCCAGCCATCCGGGCCCAGAACCTGCTCTGTCGCCACCCGATCCTTGTAATATCCCTTCATCACATGCGGACCGCGGGTAAGCACCTCTGCGCAGCCTGCGGGCGTTTCTCCCCCGATCTTGACCTCAACACCGGGAAGGGCAGGCCCGGTTGAAATATCCGCCGCACCGATCGGGTTTTTGGTGGCGCAAACGCCAGCCGTGGTTTCGGTCATGCCATAGCCATTTTGCAGGGCCACTCCGTAAAAAGCTTCTGCCTTGCGCTTCCAGCTCGGGTCCAGCGGCGCAGCTCCGGAAGAGACATAGCGCAATTTCTCCGAGCCAAGGGCCTTGAGCCCTTGCTCGGCGGTATACTGCATCAAAAGCGCGTGCATCTGCGGCACAGCCGAAAGCAGAGTCACGCCATCTTGCAAAGCCGCAAACAGCTTCGCCGCCGAAAACCGCGCCTCCAGCCGCACCGCGGCCCCCGCAGAGCACGCCGCCACAACCACCGAGGCGAGCCCGAAAACATGGGTGATCGGCAATACCCCATACACCAGGTCTTTGTCGGACATTTGCCGCAGATCCGCCGAGGCCTGCCCGCCAAAACACAGGTTGTCATGGGTCAGCATGACACCCTTTGGCGCGCCCGTCGTGCCGGTGGTGTAAAGCAGCACAGCCACGTCATGCAGCGAAGCGTCCGCATTGCTGGCATAGGGCCGGGCCAGATGAACAGAGCCAAACACACCCTGTTGCGCTGTTGCGCCCAAGCGGTCTGCATGGGCCAGAGCATCGGGCGATACGGCACTGGTGCACACCACAACAGCGGGCGTCGCATGGTCCAGAATGCGCTGCACTTCGGCACCGCTTTGCCGGGCGTTGACCATCACGGCAACCGCCCCGAGCTTCCAACAGGCAAACAGGAACGCCACCGCCGCAGCGGAATTTTCAGACAAGATCATCACCCGGTCACCGCGCTTTGCAGAGGTCCGTCGCAACAGCGCCGCGCCCGCCTCGGCGGCTTGGTCAAGCTCGGCAAAGCTCCAGCTTGTGCCAAGGCTGTCAGAGAGTGCCGGCGCATCGGGGCGCAGCTCCAATTGACGGCTCAAAAAGGCTCCGGTTTGGGCCATAGCCCTGCTCCTCCCCGCGCGCTCAGGCAAACCTTGGCTTGCGCTTTTCCAAAAAGGCCGCAATGCCCTCACCAGCCTCTGCTGCGCCTGCGGCCTCGGCCATGGCGTCGCGCTCCGCATCCAGCTGCGCAGCTTCGGATGTCTCATAGGCCTGCGCCACAAGCTGCCGGATGGTGCCCTGCGCTGCACGGGGCCCCGCCGCCAGATCATCTGCCAGCGCCATGGCCCCACCGAGGGCCTCACCCGGCTCACACAACAGGCTCACCGCCCCAAGCGCGGCAAAACGGCTTGCAGCCACAGGCCGGCCCAAAAGGCACATTTCCATAGCCAAAGGCCGTGGCACCATGCGCGCCAAAGCTGCGGTCAAGCCCGCATCCGGCACCAAGCCAGCCTTGACATAAGCCGCCGTAAACTGTGCCTCCTTGCTGGCAACCACCATATCGCAAGCCAGCGCCAGCGAGAGCCCCGCGCCCGCAGCGCCGCCTTCCACGGCGGCAATCACCGGCACAGGGCTTGCCCGCAGCAAGCGCACCAGATCATGCAGCTGATCCACTTTTTCCCGGCGCTCCGCTTGCGTCAGCTCGCGCCGCGCAATGAGCACATTCAAGTCACCCCCCGCACAAAAGAACCCGCCCCGCGATGTCAAAATAAGCGCGCGGATCCGTGGCGCCTTTGCGCGTTCAAACGCTTCTGTGAGCGCCTCATAGAGCCCGGGCGTCAAAGCCCCCCGCTTGGCCGCATTGCCATTCCAGACAATCAAACGGTCTCCCTTGTCTTCTATCTCGCTCTGCGCGTCTTGTGGCATGGGTCTCTCCTCTCGCAGCGGGGGCTCAAAACAACGGCAAAATCTCTCACGCCGCCGAAAACGCGATAAAACGTTCCAGATGGTGGTCCACATCTCCAAACCGGTGGTCGGCCATCACAATCCGTTTGGCGATATGGGCCAGCTCGTATTCCTGCGTCATGGCAATCCCTCCATGCAGCTGAATGCTCTCTTCCGCCACAAGGCGGCCCACCCGGCCAATCAGGTTTTTGGCGGCGGACACAAAGCGCTCGCGCTGCGCCGGCGCGGCCTCAAGGTGCCCCGCCGCGTTGATCACAGCCGACCGTGCCTGCTCCATCTCGATCAGCACATCAGACATCCGGTGCGCCAGAGCCTGAAAACTGCCGATCGGGCGGCCAAATTGCTTGCGGGTCATTAGGTAATCCTTGGTGAGCGCGCAGGCCGTTTCCATCGCCCCGAGCGTCTCGGCGGTTTGTGCGACACAGGCCGCCGCAATCTGCGCCGTGATCGCCTCTGCCGCCTGCCCCGGCGCGCCCAGGCGCGCTTGGGCGCCGAGCCTGACTTGCTCCAGCGTCACTTCTGCCGCCCGCCCGCCCGCCAGCAAGGCATACCCCTGTATCCCCAGCCCGGGCGTATCTTTGGGCACCAGAAACAGCGAAAGCCCCTCCGGATCATCGACAGCGCCACTTTCGCGCGCCGAGACAACCAACATATCCGCACGCTCGGCATTGAACACAACAGCTTTTCGGCCCGTCAGAAGGATCGTGTCGTCCTGCGCGTGGGCAGTGGTTGCCACATGGGTCAGATCATAGCGGCCCGTGGGTTCGCCATGGGCAAAAGCCAGCTGGAGCCCGCCCGCCATCAGCCTGTCCAGCAGGTCCTGCTGCGCGGGGTTGCCCAGCCGGGCAATCAGCCCCCCTGCCAGAATGGCGGTTTCCATGAAAGGCTCCACAACCCCGGCGCGCCCCAGCGCCTCAAAGACAACGGCAAGATCAAATCCCGCGCCACCAAAGCCGCCCTGCTCTTCTGCAAACAAGGCCGCGATCACGCCAAGATCGGCCAATTGCTGCCAGATCTCCTCCGACATACCCGCCTCGCTTTGCAAAATAGCGTTGCGGGTCTCTGTCGTGTATTTATCGCGCAGATACCGTTGCAGGCTGTCTTGCAGCATCTGCCGCTCTTGGGTGAGTTCAAAGTTCATCTCAGGCCCCTCCCCGCAGGCTTTCCTTGGCAATGATACTGCGCTGGATTTCGTTGGACCCGCCAAAAATCGAAAGCTTGCGATTGTTGAAATACTGCGCGGCAACCGGCCCAGCAGACAGAGGGTCCGGCACCATGTCATTCGCCCCTTCAAGCGCCTCAGAAGCAAAGGGCATGGCATAAACGCCACCAGCCCGGCGCGCCAGATCGTTGATCGCCTGGCGAATGATGGTGCCTTTCACCTTGAGCATGGAGCTTTCCACGCCCGGCGCAGTTCCCGCCGCGGCACGGGAGATCATCCTCAGATTGGTGGTGGCCATCGCCATGAGATCAATCTCGATCTGCGCCACACGCGCCGCAAAATGCGGGTTCTCAATCAGCGGCCTGCCATTGGCCATCTCGGCCGCAGCAATCCGCTTTACCGCCGCCAGCCCCGCCTGCGAAAACCCGACACCGGCAATATTGGTGCGCTCATGGGTCAGCAGATATTTGGCATAGGTCCAGCCCTTGTTCTCTTCGCCCACAAGGTTCTCCAGCGGCACTTTCACATCGGTCAGCCAAACCTCGTTCACCTCTGCACCCCCGTCCAGAAGCACAATCGGACGGACTTCAACGCCGGGGCTGTTCATATCAATCAGCAGGAAGGAAATACCTTCTTGTTGCTTCACCGCGCTGTCGGTGCGCACAAGACAGAAAATCATGTTCGCGTGCTGCCCCAATGTCGTCCAGGTTTTCTGACCATTGACAACATAATGCCCGCCCTCTTTCACAGCGGTGGTTTTCAGCGAGGCCAGATCAGAGCCCGCGCCCGGCTCGGAATATCCCTGACACCACCAGTCCTCACCCGAAAGGATGCGCGGCAACCAATGGTCCTGTTGCGCTTTGGAGCCAAATTTCTGCAACACGGGCGCAAGCATGGAAAGGCCAAAGGGCACAATGCGCGGGGCCGAGGCCGCCGCGGCCTCCTCCTCAAAAATATGGCGTTGCACCGCGTTCCACTCTGCGCCGCCAAATTTCTTGGGCCAGTTGGGCGCAAGCCAGCCGCGTTCATTGAGAATGCGGTGCCAACGTTCGTGGCCTTCCTTGCCCAAATCCTTTCCGCGCCTGACCTTGTCGCGCAAATCGTCGGGCAGGTTTTGGTCCAGAAACTGCCGCACCTCCTTGCGAAAGGCTTTTTCTGCGTCCGAATAGCTCAGGTCCATGACATGTCCTCTCAGTAGATTTCAAACAAGCCTGCGGCCCCCATGCCGCCACCAATACACATGCTCACCACACCAAGTTTCGCGCCGCGCCGACGCCCTTCCAACAGAAGATGCCCGGCCATGCGCGCACCGGTCATGCCAAAGGGATGCCCGATCGCAATCGAACCGCCATTGACATTGAACTTCTCAGGGTCGATCCCGAGCCTGTCACGGGCATAAAGGCACTGCGATGCAAAGGCCTCGTTGAGCTCCCAAAGGTCAATATCCGCGATGCTCAGCCCGTGCCGCTTAAGCAGACGGGGAATGGCAAAAACAGGGCCTATGCCCATCTCATCCGGCGCGCAGCCAGCAACGGCAAAGCCCTTGAAGGCGCCCAGAGGCTCAAGCCCCTGCTGCTCGGCTTCTGTGCTGTCCATCAGCACCAAGGCAGCAGCTCCATCAGAAAGCTGGCTGGCATTGCCCGCCGTAACCCAATTGTCAGCGCCACGCACCGGCTGCAAGGCGGCCAGCCCCTCAAGTGTGGTGCCCGGCCGGTTACATTCGTCGCTGGCAAGGGTGACCTCTTTGTGGCTGATGTCCTTTGTCTTTTTGTCCTGCACCGCCATAACAGTTTGCAACGGCACAATTTCCTCTTCAAATTTGCCACTTTGCTGGGCTGCGGCAATCAACTGCTGCGAGCGCAGGGCATAGGCATCCTGGCTTTCCCGGCTCACGGCATATCGCTGTGCTACAATATCTGCGGTCTCGATCATGGTCATGTAAACATCGGGCTTATGCGCTTTCAGCCAGTCTTCCCGCAGCGGCGTAACCTGCGGCTGCACCATCGAAATAGACTCAACCCCCCCGGCAACCATCGGGCCGGCCCCGTCCTGACAAATCGCATTGGCCGCCATGGCGATGGTCTGCAAGCCACTGGAACAAAAGCGGTTGACCGTCACACCAGAGGCCGTCTCCGGCAAGCCCGCGCGCAGCGCGATCTGGCGCGCTATATTGCTGCCTGTGGCGTGCTCGGGAAACCCGCAACCGATCATCACATCCTCAACCCGCGCCGGATCAACGCCAGAGCGGGCAACGGCCTCAGACACCACATGCCCCCCCATGGTGGCACCGTGGGTGATGTTCAAAGCACCGCGAAATGACTTCGCCAAACCTGTCCGCGCTGTTGAGACGATAACCGCTTGTTTCATGTTCGCTTTCCTATCTGCGCATCTATCCGCATTTTGTCCTGTCCCTGTCGCCCGCCCCATTTTTGGCAAAACCGGGCCAAAACCGGCCAAAACGGTGGGCTTGTCGTCCCACCATGAGCGAGAAGGCCCCTCACTGCCAGCCCAAAGGCGGCTTTGGGGCGCAACGTCAAAACAGTCAAAGCAGGGCCAACCTGCGGCTGCGGAGCCGCTTTTGCGCCAAGGAGCGGATTGCGCGCCCGCGCAATTCGACATAAACCTCCGCCCAAAGGAGCTTGCCCCATGAGCATGAACACATTTGGCCACCTCTTCCGCGTCACCACATGGGGCGAAAGCCACGGGCCGGCCCTTGGCGCCACGGTTGATGGCTGCCCCCCCGGCGTGCCACTCACCGAGGATATGCTGCAAGTCTGGCTGAACAAGCGCCGCCCGGGTCAGAACAAGAACACCACCCAGCGGCAAGAGCCTGATCAGGTGCGCATTCTCTCGGGCGTGTTCGAAGGTGTCACCACCGGCACGTCCATCCAGCTGATGATCGAGAACACCGACCAGCGCTCCAAAGACTACGGCGACATCGCCCAGACCTTCCGCCCCGGCCACGCCGATATCACCTATCACCAGAAATACGGCCTGCGCGACTATCGCGGGGGTGGCCGCTCTTCAGCGCGCGAAACAGCCGCGCGCGTGGCCGCGGGCGGCGTGGCCCGTGCCGCCCTCAAGGCGCTCGCCCCCGATCTGCAGATCATCGGCTATATGACCACCATGGGCGAGATGGAGATCGACCGCAGCGCCTTTGACTGGGACGCGATTGAGCAGAATGATTTCTGGATTCCCCAGAGCGCGGAAACAGCCAAGGCTTGGGAGGCCTACCTCACCAAAGTGCGCAAAGATAAGAACTCGGTTGGCGGCGCCATCGAGGTTGTCGCGCGGGGCGTGCCCGCCGGCATCGGCGCGCCGATCTATGCCAAGCTTGATACCGATCTCGCCGCCGCGATGATGAGCATCAACGCCGTGAAAGGCGTCGAAATCGGCGAAGGCATGGCCGCAGCCAAGCTCTCAGGCACCGACAACGCCGACGAGATTTTCATGGGGCCCAATGGCCCTGAGTATAGCTCCAACCACGCAGGCGGCATCCTCGGCGGTATCTCCACGGGGCAAGATATTGTCGTGCGCTTTGCGGTCAAGCCGACCTCCTCGATCCTCACGCCGCGCGCCTCTATCCGCCTTGATGGCAGCGCCACCGAGGTGGTTACCAAGGGCCGCCACGACCCCTGCGTCGGCATCCGCGCCGTGCCCGTGGGCGAGGCGATGATGGCCTGCGTGATCCTCGATCACATCCTCTTGCACCGCGGCCAGGTTGGTGGCGCTGTGGGCGAAACGCGGGGCCAGATTGGCTGAGGCCCTCGCCGTCCTCGGCATCACCCTGCCTCTCTTCACGGCGGTCGCGCTTGGCTATCTCTGCGTGCGCTTCGGCCTCTTCAAGCCCGCCGATATGCGCCTCTTCGGCAGCTTCGTTCTCAACGTCGCGCTGCCTGCGCTCCTGTTTCTCGCCGTGGCCAGTCGCGATGCGCGCGAGGTCTTCAACCTCACCTATATGGCCGTTTTTGCCGCCGGTGCCCTCGCGACAATTGCGGTGACATTTACGCTTCTCACGGCGCTCAAAACAACGCCCAGCCGCCGCGCCGTGGCCGTTATGGGCGCCTCCTGCCCGAACTCGGGCTTCATAGGCTACCCGCTCATGTTGCTCGCCTTTCCCGACATCGCGGGGCAAATTCTCGCGCTCAACATGCTGGTTGAAAACATCCTGATCATCCCGCTCTGCCTTGTGCTTTTCGAGCTTGCCAAGCCGCAAAAGAGCGCAAACATCGCCCGCCTGATCGGGCAAATCGTGCTGGGCGTCTTGCGCCGCCCGATGGTCATTGCGCTCTTACTTGGCCTTGTCGTGTCGCTGCTCAAACTGCCTCTGCCAGCGCCGCTCACACAAACCGCTGGCCTCTTTGCCGCCTCCGCCTCCGCGCTGGCGCTGTTCACAATCGGGGGGGCGCTTGTCGGCCTGCCGTTCAAAGGCCACCGCGCGCTGGCGGGGCTCACAGCCGCAGGCAAGCTTGCCTTGCACCCTGCCATGGTCGCGCTTGCGCTTGTCGCGGCGGTGGCCCTCGGGCTGCCACCTCTGAGCCGCGAAATGGCGGCGGCGGTTGTCCTCTCCGCTGCCATCCCGATGTTCTCGATCTACGCGCTCTTTGCCTCCGAGCTAGGCCACGAGGGCATGGCCTCCATCGCCCAGCTTCTGGCCACGGGGGCATCTTTTGTTACCCTCAGCGCGCTGATGCTCTGGCTCTTATGAGCTGGCCGCCGCGCCAAGCGCCACATCCATCAGCGCCTTGATCTCGTCCTTGCCTGTGCCGGCCACAATGCGGCCAAGCTCTTCCTCGCCCTTCATCACAACAAGCGTGGAGCGGCGCGGGATATTGAGCTCTTTCACCAAAGCGCCCTTGCCGTGCTTGTCCCAATCCACGTTGATGAACGTCACCTTGGCCGCATAATCGGGGTTTTCTGCCTTCAAAGCGTTGATCACCCGCTCCTGCGCGCGGCAGGTGCTACACCAGTCAGCCTTGAAGTCGAGAAAGACAACATCGCCTTGGGCGAGGTGCTTCTTGGCCAGCCCCTCGGTGTAATCCTTGGGCATGGCCAGCGCGAGGCCGGGGGCGGCGAGGGCGGCAAGGCCGGTTAGGCAGAAGCTGCGTCTGTTCATGAGAAATCTCCTTGAGCTCAAATGGATACGGAAAGATCAACAAGCCAGGCTGGCATCACATCCAGAAGCCAGGCGTCAACCATGTGGTGAACGTTGAAAAAGAGCGCGAGGCCCACAGCGACAAAGACAGCGCCCATCACAGGCCGCGCCGCAACGGCCAACCGCTGCATCCGCTCACGGTTGCGCGTGAGCCATGCGCGCGTGCCATAGCCAAGGCCGATGATGAGCGTGCTCACCCCCAGCGCGAAGAAAACCATGATCAGCGTGGCCAGCCCAAGGCTCTCGCCCTGACTGGCCAGCGCAATCGCGCCGCCCAAAGTGGGCCCGATGCAGGGGCTCCAAACCGCGCCAAGCAGCAAGCCACCCGCGAACTGGCCTTTGAGCGAGCCTTGGTCAATCTCGTTCATCTGCTGATCTGCGCGCGCCGACATCCCCGCCGTTGCGCCCGAAAGCACCATGCCAAAGCGCGGAACCAGCAGCATGAGGCCAAAAGCCACCATCAGCACGGCCCCCGCCTGCGCCACGCTCTGCGCGTCCAGCCCGAGCGCACGGCCAAAAGCCGTAACGCCCACGCCCAACAGCACGAACGAAACACTCATCCCCGCCGCCAAAGCCACACCGCTGGCCGAGGCCGTACGCCCGTCAAACAACAAGGGCAGGGCGCCCCCGAATTCTTCGACCGCGTGATCCCTGATGATCCAGCTTAAACGGGTCGTCGCCCCCGACGCCGCGACCCCCAGCAGGTCCAGCAGATTCAGCTTGGCTTGGGTCTGCTGTGTCGCGTTTAAATCAGTCCAGCGGAAGGTGTGGATAAAGGCAATCGGGTCAGGCTGTGGCATGGGCGTTCTCCTTACCTTCAGCTTGGTCCTCAAAATGCGGCTCTCTCTGTGCCGTTTCCGACATCCGAACCGGCGCATTACGACATTGACGATTTTTGCACCCTGATCCAATCTCGCGCCCATGAAAGATATATTCACCGGTAGCTTCACACAGCAGGAACCCATCCCCGACGACGCCATTGCCGCCGCCGTGCGCGTGCTGCAATCGGGGCGTCTGCATCGCTATAATCTTGTCGGCGACGAAGAGGGCGAGGTCTCGGCGCTGGAACGCGAGTTTGCCGCCTATACCGGCGCGAAATACTGTCTGGCGGTGGCGTCGGGCGGCTACGCTTTGGCCACGGCACTTCGGGCGCTGGGCGTGAAACCGGGCGAAAAGGTTCTGACCAACGCCTTTACCTTGGCGCCTGTGCCGGGGGCGATTGCCTCGGTCGGGGCGGTGCCGGTGTTTGTGGGCGTGACCGAAAATCTGCGGATTGATCTGGACGATCTGGCCGCCAAAGTCGGGCAGGCAAAGGTTCTGATGCTGTCGCACATGCGCGGGCATATCGCCGACATGGACCGCCTGATGGAGATCTGCAACGCGGCAGGCGTGCAAGTGGTCGAAGACTGCGCCCACACCATGGGCGGCGCATGGCGCGGCACCCCGTCGGGGCGGTTTGGCGTCATGGCGGCCTATTCGACCCAGACCTACAAGCACATGAACTCGGGCGAGGGTGGCTTGCTGATCGGGGATGACCCCGAAATTAGGGCGCGGGCCACGATGCTGTCGGGGTCGTATATGCTTTACACCCGCCACGGCGCGGCCCCTGATCCGGACGTGTTCGAGCAG
>NZ_CAKZKL010000007.1 GCF_937123735.1 uncultured Lentibacter sp. | reverse complement strand
CAGTTCGGTCCCTATCTGCCGTGGGTGTAGGATACTTGAGAGGAGTTGCCCCTAGTACGAGAGGACCGGGGTGAACGTTCCACTGGTGGACCAGTTGTCGTGCCAACGGCAGTGCTGGGTAGCTATGAACGGACAGGATAACCGCTGAAGGCATCTAAGCGGGAAGCCCCCCTCAAAACAAGGTATCCCTGAGGACCGAGGTAGACCACCTCGTCGATAGGCCAGAGATGTAAGTGCAGTAATGCATTCAGTTGACTGGTACTAATGGTCCGATAGGCTTGATTTGATCCAGTAAAAGCCAGGCTTTTACGGACATCAGCATACATCAAGGAATACTTGACTTGGAATTTGATAGGCTTTCTTTGGTTTGGTGGTCATAGCACAAGCGAAACACCCGGATCCATTCCGAACCCGGCCGTTAAGCGCTGTCGCGCCGATGGTACTGCATCTTAAGGTGTGGGAGAGTAGGTCACCGCCAAACCTAAAAAATCCTATCAATGATAACTCTCAATACGTCCAAAAATATATCATAACAACGCATGTGAGCTTGCCTCGCCTTTCGGCTGGGTCTGTCATAAAATCGGCGTTTTTTTCTGGTTTTCAAGGGGCTGACGCAACCTTGGGATAGCCTGAACAGATGAGCCGCCTGCTCCAGAAAATAGAAGCGCACGCCAGAGAGCGCCCTGATGCCCCCGCGCTTTCAGGGGATGGTATCCGGCTTACATACCAAGATCTTGTGACGCAAAGTGCCGCGCTTGCAGAGCGGTTGCGCGCCCGTGGGTTTCGCGAGGGCGATTGCCTGGGCTGCCTCAAGACCTCTATGATACCTGTGGTTGTGGCAGGCTTGGCGGCGCTTCGCCTTGGAGTGGCCATTGCGCCATTGGATGCGCGCGAGACGGCGAGCAAGATTGCACATGTCTTTGAAACGGCGCGGGTCAAGCAGGTGCTCGCACAAAGCAAAGGCGCTGTGAACCTTGCGGCAGAGCTCGGCTTTGAGGCCTTTGAGCTGGGCAAGCTTGATATGCTGCCCTCAGATACCCAAATTTTGCCACGGCCTTCGGAAGATAGGATCTGGTCGGTTGAGCCGACATCGGGCTCAAGCGGTGTGCCCAAACTCGTGCCGCTTTCTGCGGCCGTTCTGGACCATTATATAAATGCACATGCCAGCGCGGCCAATCTGGGGCCACAAGACAGGGTCGCGCTCTTTGGAGAGATGTGGTTTGACACGGTCTTCTCAAACTTCTGGGCAGGGTCTCATGCGCTTTTCTATGATTTTCGTGGCAAGGGCGCGAGCGCGCTTGTGGACTGGCTTCGCAGCCATGAGATCACCGGGTTTCAGAGCTATCCTGTTGCCTTTCGCGCGATTGTGGGGGCTGCGAAAGAGCGGCTGCCCGCGTTGCGGTTTGCCCGGCTTGCGGGAGAGGCGCTTTTGCCGCGAGATGTGGCCGAGTTTGAACGGGTTTTTGCAAAAGATGCGGTTCTGACAAACAGCTATGGCTCTACGGAATGCGGCCTGTTGGCCTGTTACGATTTTGTGTCAGGTGCGCCACGCCCACAGGGCCCCCTGCCTGCCGGCTATCCGCCTGTGCCAGGCGAGTTGTCGGTTGTGGATGACGCGGGCCAGCCCGTGGCGCAGGGGGTTGCGGGCACGATCCTGAAACGGAGCCGGTATCTTGCGGAGCATTATCTCAACAATCCGGAGAAATCTGAGGGGGTCTATTGGACGGAAGCTGACGGCACGCGGTGTCTTTTGACTGGGGACATTGGCTATTTTGACTCCAAGGGGTGCCTGCACCTCATTGGCCGTGTGGATGATCAGGTAAAAATTCGCGGCTATTCCGTGCGCTATTCGGAAGTTGAAGCGGAGCTGTCAAAGGAAGGGCATTTCGCCGAACTTGCGGTGACGAGTTGGATGAGCCCCTTTGGGGCGCGCCAGCTTGTGTGTCATTATGTCTTGAATGCCGATGGGGCGCTTGATGTGCCAGCTTACCGCGCGGCGCTGTTGCGGCGTTTGCCGGCATATATGGTGCCCAATTACTTTATTGCGCATCAGGCGTTGCCCAAGACCGACTCAGGAAAGATCAGCCGGAAGGCGCTGCCAAGCCCAGACACGCAGGACCTGCCGCACGCAGAGGGCGCTGCTGCGTTTTCTGCCCCGGAGCGGGAGATTTGCGATATCTGGCAGCGCGTGCTGGGGCACAGAAACTACACTGCGCAAGATGACTTCTTTGATATTGGCGGGGATTCCTTGCAAGCCATGGCTGTTCTGGTGGCCTTGGAGGAGCGCTTCAAGGTGCGGCTCGGATATGAGAGCTTTGTCATGCAGGGGGCCTCTATTGCCCAGATCGCGCAGCGGATTGAACAGGCGGACAGCGCCCCGATTGTCACGCTGAAGCGCGGCGAATTGAGGCCACCCGTGTTTGTTATGCCCGTTGAGAACGGCGAGTTTTCTGATTGGTTGTATATGATGAACGCGCTCGGGCAGGGACGCAGCTATTTTGGTGTTCATGTTCGTGATGTGGCTGAGCGCACAGGGTTTGAACGCCTCTCGGTTGCCGAGCTTGCGGGCCATGCCTGTGACACGATCGAGGCCCAGCATGGGCTTGGACCCATGGTTATTGCGGGGTTTTCTGCGGGGAGTCTGCTGGCACTTGAGGCTGCGCGGGAATTGAACCGGCGCGGGGCAGAGGATGTCGGGTTGATCTTGGTTGAACCAACGGCGGGCCATCTTCAAAAAGAGCGGTTTGATTGGTGGGCGCGGCGCATTCTCAGCCCGTTGATCAAACAGCGTGATTTTGCACGCTGTCTCAACCGTGCGGGGCATATCTTCTTGCGGCGCCCGGCCCGAGAGCTCCCAATTGCGGATGAAACGGCCTTTCGAAACTACGCGCCCCAGAACCTTTGGCTCAACAAAGCGCTGATCATCTCCTGTCTTGAGGAAAACCCCCACAAAACGGCCAATGAAGCCTATTGGCAGGACCGGCTTTATCACCGGGCAACATGCCTTGATGCGCCGGGAAACCACACACATGTTCTGCGTGATCCCAATGCCGAAAGGCTTGTGCAACGGTTGGAAGACTGGATTTCAGAAAACTTTGCATAAAGTGAAAAGGAACGTCTTTTTTGGGGTTGCAACCCGTGCGCACGGGGCGTATTCGAAGCACTCACTTGGCGCGGGGTGGAGCAGCCCGGTAGCTCGTCAGGCTCATAACCTGAAGGTCGTAGGTTCAAATCCTACCCCCGCAACCAAATGCAAGAACGCTGGCCCAAAAGGCCGGCGTTTTTGCGTTTTGGGGCGAATCAAGGGCGGGACGGAAGGGCTTTTCCTTTTGGTGTGACGCCTGCTCGGTGAGACGGGTCATTGCCAGCCGGGCCCAGATTGTTGAGATGCAAACCAATTTGGGCCTCCGAGTCTTGGCTGGGTCATGCACGCGCCTGCAAATGCAAAAAAGAGCTTCCATTCTGTCGGAAATCACGGGAAGCTTGGCCGCAATATATAGCAATGCCTGTAAGAAAATCGTGGTTACAAACGGTTTCAGCAGTGTGCAGCGGAACACGGGAGATGAAAATGAAACGCAAACTATTCACTTTGGGGACGGCGCTGGCAACGGCGCTTGCTGTGACGGGCGCGGCGGTGGCCGACACGAAGGTGGGCATGATCACCACCCTGTCAGGCGGCGGTGCTGGCCTTGGGATTGATGTGCGCGACGGCTTTATGCTGGCTGTGCAACAGTCCGGGCGCAATGATATCGAGGTAGTGATCGAGGATGACCAGCGCAAGCCAGATGTGGCTGTGCAGCTGGCGGACAAGATGGTGCAATCTGAAAAGGTGGATGTGCTGACGGGGATTATCTGGTCCAACCTGGCGATGGCGGTGATCCCTTCTGTCACCGCGCAGGGCAAGTTCTACCTCTCGCCCAATGCCGGCCCCTCCGCACTTGCGGGCAAGGGCTGCCACCCCAATTATTTCAATGTGGCCTGGCAGAATGACAACCTGCATGAAGCCGCCGGCGCTTATGCGACCTCGGCAGGCTATGGCAAAACCTTTATTCTTGCCCCCAACTACCCTGCGGGGCAGGATGCGTTGACAGGCTATAAGCGCTTCTTCAAGGGAGCGCTGGCAGGCGAGCTTTACACCAAGCTCGGCCAGACAGATTATGCCGCCGAAATTGCCCAGATCCGCGCGAGCGGGGCGGATTCTGTCTTTTTCTTCCTGCCGGGGGGCATGGGCATTGCCTTCCTCAAGCAATATGCGGATTCAGGCGTTGATCTGCCCGTTGTCGGCCCTGCCTTTTCCTTTGATCAGGGCATTTTGCAAGCCGTGGGTGACGCTGCGCTTGGCGTTGTGAACACCTCGCAGTGGAACAAAGACCTCGACAACCCCACCAACGCGGCGTTTGTGGAGACGTTTCAGGCGGAATATGGCCGTTTGCCCTCGCTCTATGCCAGCCAGGGCTTTGACACGGCGAACCTGCTGATTTCGGCTTTGAACAAGGCGGATGTCAGCGATGCCGATGCCTTCCGCGCCGCGCTTAAGGCGGCCGAGTTTGACAGCACGCGAGGCGCTTTCAAGTTTGGCGACAACCATCATCCGATCCAGACGATTTATGCGCGTGAGGTGGTGAAAGAGGGTGACGTTTACACCAATAAGCTCATTGGCCCGGCACTTGAAAACCACATGGACGCCTATGGCGTTGACTGCAAGATGTGATTGATCTTGGCCGCGCTCTTTGGGGCGTGGCCAGATTGCCAAGCGCATGTCCTTTATCCTTATTGCAGAACAGGTGCTGAACGGGCTTCAGTTTGGCATCATGCTGTTTCTTATGGCGGCAGGTCTTACGCTCATTTTTGGGGTGATGGGGCTGATCAACCTCGCCCACGGCTCGCTTTACATGGTCGGCGCTTTTGCGGCGGCGGCTGTGGCGGGGGCGACAGGCTCTTTTGTGCTGGCGCTTGCCGCGGCGATGGCGGCGGCGGCGGCGGCGGGTGCGCTGATTGAGCTGCTTGTTATACGCCGGCTTTATGACAAGGATCATCTTGATCAGGTTCTGGCGACATTTGCGCTGATCCTGATTTTTTCGGAGGGCACGCGCTGGCTCTTTGGCTCTTTTCCGCTGTTTCTCAACATTCCTGCGGCACTCAGTGGCCCGGTGAGCTTGCCGGGGGGCATTGAGTATCCGCTCTACCGGCTGGTGTTGATCGGCGCTGGCCTTGCTGTGGCGGCGGGGCTGGGGCTGATGATCAGCCGCACGCGGATTGGCATTCAGATCCGCGCGGGCGAGAACGACCGCGAAATGATTGCCGCGCTTGGCGTGGATATTTCCAAGCTCTACACGCTCATTTTTGCGCTCGGCGCGGCCCTTGCAGGGCTGGCGGGCGCGCTTGTCGGTGCGATCCAGTCTGTGCAGGTGGGGATGGGAGAGCCGGTGCTGATCCTTGCCTTTGTGGTGATCGTGATCGGCGGGATCGGCTCGATCAAGGGGGCGCTTGTGGGCGCGCTGCTGGTCGGGCTGACCGATACTTTGGGCGGCGTTTTTCTGCCAAGGCTTTTTGGGCTCTTTCTGGAGCCTTCGGCGGCCAATTCGGTGGGCTCGTCGCTGGCGTCCATGGCCATTTATATCCTCATGGGAGCCGTTCTGATCTGGCGGCCAACGGGCCTGTTTGGAGCGCAACCATGATCCGGGAAAGCACGCTCAATGCGCTGATCTTTGCGATCTTTATCGCCGTGCCCGCCTGGGCGCTTTGGGCACAGGAGCCTTTCACCATCACGCTGATGACTCGCGCGGCTGTCTTTGCGCTGGCCGCTGTGGGCCTGAATATCGCGCTTGGCCTTGGCGGGCTGGTGAGCTTTGGCCATGCGGTGTTCTTCGGGCTGGGGGGCTATAGCATGGGCATTTTGGCCTATCACGCCCAGAGTTATTCGCCGCTGATCGAGGTGCCATTTTTGATTGAGGGCACAAAGTCCATGCCCATCATCTGGCTCGTGGCGGTGCTTGTTTCGACATTGGCCGCTTGGTGCATTGGCGTTCTGTCGCTGCGCACGGGGGGCGTCTATTTCATCATGATCACCCTCGCCTTCGGGCAGATGTTTTACTACTTCGCGATCAGCTGGTCGGCCTATGGCGGGGAAGACGGGCTGTCGATCTATGTGCGAAACGGCTTTCCGGGCCTCAACACACTCGACCCCATTCAATACTACGGCCTTTGCCTCGCGCTGCTGAGTGCGGCCTTGTTCGGCGCACATCGGCTGGCGAAGTCGCCCTTCGGGCTGGCGCTTGGCGCGGTGCGGCAGGTGCCCCAGCGGGTGGAGACTGTTGGGCTGGACGGGCGGCGCCTCAAGCTTGTGGCCTTTGTGATTTCCGGCGCCATCACGGGGCTCGCGGGGGCCTTGTTTGCCGATCTCAACCGGTTTGTCAGCCCGACAATGTTCAGCTGGCAGCTCTCGGGCGAGATCATGGTGTTCATCATCATTGGCGGGGTTGGACGCCTGTTCGGGCCGGTTGTGGGGGCGCTTGTCTTTGTCGGATTGGAGCATTGGCTTGGCGGTTTGAGCGATTATTGGCACATCTACCTTGGCTTGCTTTTGTTGCTGATTGTGCTCTTCGGGCGCGGCGGGCTGATTGGTATGTTGGCAGGGCGGGAGAAAAGCCATGGCTGACACGGTTCTTGCCACATATGGGATTCGCAAATCCTTTGGCGCATTGACGGCTTCGGAAGATATTTCGCTCGATCTGAAAGCCGGAGAAATTCATGCGATCATCGGGCCGAACGGGGCCGGGAAATCTACGCTGATTGCCCAGATATGCGGCACACTTGCCTCGGATGCGGGGCGGGTGGAACTCTTGGGGGAGGATATCACAGACCTGCCGGCGCGCAGGCGGGCGCAGCGCGGCTTGGGGCGGACTTTTCAGATATCGGCGTTGGCGATGGAAGACACGGTGCTGCAAAACGCCACGCTGGGTGCGCTTGGGGCCAGTGCGCGGCCCTGGCGCTTCTGGCAGCCGGCGCTCAAGGACAAGGCGCTGGTGGCCCGGGCCGACGAGGCGCTGGCGCGGGTGGGACTGGAAGACTTTCGCAACATGCGCACCGCTGAGCTGAGCCATGGCCAGCGCCGCCAGCTTGAGGTGGCTGTGGCGCTCACGTTGCGGCCCAAGGCTTTTGTCATGGATGAGCCCATGGCCGGTCTGGGCAGCGAGGGCAGCGCGCGGCTGACGGGCTTTCTGGCAAAACTCAAGCAGCAAGCCCCTATTTTGCTGGTGGAGCATGACATGGATGCCGTTTTTGCGCTGGCTGACCGGATCAGTGTTTTGGTGTATGGCCGGGTGATTGCGACGGGCTCGGTTGCACAGATCCGCGCCAATGCAGATGTGCGCGCAGCCTATTTGGGAGAGGACGCATGAACCTTCTCACTGTCTCCAAACTGTCTGCCTCCTATGGGGTGAGCCAGGCCTTGTTTGGCGTGTCACTGTCGCTCAAGGCGGGAGAAGTGCTGGCCTTGATGGGCCGCAATGGCATGGGCAAGAGCACAACAATCAAATGTATTTGCCGGATGATGGCCGCGCAGGGGCAGATTATTTTTGACGGGCAGGATTTGACACGCCTGCAAAGCCATGCTGCGGCGCGGCTCGGCATTGGGCTTGTCCCGGAGGGGCGGCGTTGCTTTGCCTCACTGAGCGTGGAAGAAAACCTGCGCGCGGCGGCGCGGGCCGGTGAGTGGGATATGGCCAAAGTGGCGGCGCTGTTTCCGAGGCTCGCGGAGCGGCGCAGCCAGCGGGCGGCATCGCTTTCAGGCGGCGAGCAGCAGATGTTGGCCATCGGGCGGGCCTTGATGACAAATCCGCGCTTGCTGATTTTGGATGAGGCCACAGAAGGGCTGGCGCCGATCATCCGGCAGGAAATCTGGGCTTCGGTGGCCGAGCTGAAGGCGCAGACGGGCTTGGCGATCCTGGTGATCGACAAATCTGTGAAAGAGCTGCGCAGCATTTGCGACCGGGCCGTTGTGTTGGAGCGGGGGCGCTCTGTCTGGCGCGGGCAAATGGCGGCGTTGAGCGACGATCTGACCCGTCAATATGTGGGTGTCTGAGGGGCCTGCTCAGGCCGCACACTGCTCAACCAGCGTGATCGCATCAAAGGGGCGCAACACGGGGTGGGCAGAGAGCATATGCTCGGGGAGATCTGCGCGCTTGAAGGCGCTCAACTGGCTCTGGGCCTGAAGCTCCGGCTTGCGCCGCAGGCGGCCAATAAACAGGCTCTCCAACGGTGTGCCAGCGGCAAGGAGCGTCTCATGGTTGGGAAGCACCAGCTGGTGGTAGGTGGCTGTGAGAGCACCGTCCTGCCAGATGGCGGAGGTGCCGTTGACGAGGTGGCGCGCGGGCACCAGCACAGCCTCGCAGCCAAACATATACTCGACCATGGGCTGGCTGACGACGAGCTTTTGATCAGGGGCGACGACGATATCTTGCTGCAAGCCGAAATAGGGCGCGCGCAACCGCACGGGGCGGAAGCTGCCAAAGGCCGGCACAGTCCGCGACAGATGGGCCAGAACGGGCGTTGGCCCGCGCTCAAGCGTATCGACAAACGCGCCCTGCGTGAGCGCGCTCACGGGGCGGTAGCCGGCGCTTGTTTGCAGCGGCACATGGGCGCCGAGGCTGGGTGTGGGGCCAAGCGGCTCTATGGTGTCGCTGACAGCAAAGAACACCAGGTCCTCGTCTGTTTGGACCGCGTCGGGGCGGGTGGCCATGATTTTGATGTCGGCCCGCCAGAGCGGGTGGGGCGGCGGGGCCAGCACCGAGCGCACCGTTCCGCGCTCGGGCTGTTCTATGGCCAGCCTTGCCCAGCGGGCGGGCCCATCCCAGCTGTAGGTGATGCGCAACAGATCGGCCCGTTCGCTGGCCTCAAGCGCCAGTGTGACATGGTGGCTCTCGCCGTTTTGGCTGAGCACAAGCACCACCCCTCCGCCGGGTATGGCCTGAAGCGACAGGCTGCGCTCCCAGGGGTGATGCGCCTGATAGGCCAGAAGCCGTTGAGGGCGCGCCTCAGGCGAAAGATGCGCTTCGACAACCAGGCTGCCGCGCGCGAGAAACGCCTGGTCAGGCGCGCCGTCATACCAGCGCTGCTCTGCTGCGGATATGGCGATCCAGCCCATGGCGGATCAGGCCACTTTGCACTCGGGGATGCGCAGCAACTGGGCCTCATAGGGCTTGAGCGTGCGCCGGGCTGCGGGGCTGTAGCCATGGCCTGTGGCGGGGTCTATCTCGGGAAAAAGACCGTAGATTTCTGCGGCGACCTCTTCTTCAAAGCTGTTGGCCAGCTGTGGGCCGGGCAAGAAGCTTTCGCTCGGAAGCCCCTCGGAATAAACCACTTCATGTTGATCAAACAGGAGGTGAAAATAGCTCACCTCCCCGCCTTGCATGACCCTTACCGAGCTGTCGTTGACAAGATCGCGGGCGGCGACCAGCACCTCATATTCTCCAAAGAGCAGCTCTGCGAGGCTGTCGCGGATCAAGATGCGATGCAGCGGTGAGACCCAGAGTTCCTTGTGGCGGCCAAAGGTGTTGGCGCGGATGCAGATGGGGGCGTGCTTGCCGCGCGCTTCTGTGCGGCGCTCTCCGATCCAGCGCAGAGGTTGGAAGCCGTTGTCGCGGGTCTTGATTTGCGCGCCGGGGGCGAGCCGTTCAACCGGGACATAGCCATGCTCCGTCAGGATCCGGGTGCCGCGCACGAAGCAGGGCACAGCATCGACCAGAACAAAGCCTGTGGCTGTGTCGGTGCCGTCGTCGATGGTGTAGGTGAAGTTGAAGTCCTCAACGGTGCTTGCGGCCAGCATGGTGAATGTGCCATCGGCGTTGAGTGTGATGGTCTGGCCTGTTGTCAGCACGACAGAGCTGCCGGCGGTGACGGCCACGCCATTGATATGGGTGATGGTGAGCGTGGCCGATGTTGGCCGGATGTCATTGCCCAGAATATCAATGGTTTTGATCTGCCCCGGAGCGGTGAGGTGATAGCTGTCATCCTGTGCAATCAGCACGGTTTGAACGCTGTCAGCTGCGATCAACAGGTTGGAATCAAAGCTGCTGTCCAGCACATCTGCGATGCCGATCCGGATCGAATTGGTTTGTCCGGCATTGACAGGCATGGTCAGGCTCATGGTGACAGTGAAGCCGTCCATTTCTGTGTTGAACGCATCATTTGCGTTGTTGTGAAACAGGTTTGCATTGGATGTCGTGCTGATGTTGGCGGGGTCCACATCGCCATTGCCCACGCTCAGATCAACGAAGCTTCCGTTGACCCAGACGCCGATGAAATCCTGATAAAGCGAGTTGGTAAACTCGGGATACTCCTCGGAGGAAAACACGAATTGCAGCGTCATCAGGCTGCCTGTGGGCACGAAATCAACATCCAGATAGGAGGCGTCATAGGTGCGCGCCCCGGCGGCGGCGTTGAAATCGGGATGGTTGTTTTGCCCACCCGTGTTGGTGCTGCGGGCGGTGCTTTGGTTGGATTGACCGGAGCTGTTTGTGAAGCTGCTGGCGCGGCCCGTCGAGAGAATAACCCCCGTATCTGAGGGCGTTACGCCCGGAGCGACGCTGTCGCCGTTGGAGTAGATTCCGGAGGAATAGCTGCTGCCCGAATAGGAGGCTCCTGAGACGGTTGCTCCGTTGCCAAAAATGGTCTGGGCCATCTGGAGCGCGGACGCATTTGTATTGATCGGCAAAGTTGACGCTGCCACCATAGTATTACTGCCTCATTCGGGCAAAGCGGCCGGCGCGATACTGTAACATACAGATATCATTGGCGATTTTCGCTCTGTGGTCGATCAGGATCTTTCAGACCCTGCGCACCTGCTTTGCCTCTGGTTTTTATTAATGAAAAGTTAACACTAAAGAGTCTGCGCTGTTAAGATATTTCGGTGGGTCTTGGCAGAAACGTGGCAAATTTGCGGCGGTCTCTTGTTTGCGGCTCGCCTTTTGGCACGATATGTAGTGTTCTGTGCGGCGAGTTGGTGAAAGGCGGAGAAAATGGCTTCAAATGTGGATGCGGCAGAGCTGACGAAATCCCTTATAAAGTGCCCCTCGGTAACGCCTCATGAAGGTGGCGCACTCACCTTGCTGGAAGCGCTTTTGAGCGCGGCGGGCTTTGAGTGCACCCGTGCGGACCGGGGCGAGGTGAGCAACCTGTTTGCGCGCTGGGGCAAGAGAGGCGCGAACAAGTCTTTCGGCTTTAACGGCCATACCGATGTTGTCCCTGTGGGCGATGAGGCCGCGTGGAGCGTGCCACCCTTTGGCGCTGTTGAAAAGGACGGGATGATCTGGGGGCGCGGCGCGACCGATATGAAATCGGGCGTGGCGGCCTTTGTGGCGGCGGCCATCGAATTTGTGCAAGATACACCTCCAGACGGTGCGGTGATTTTGACGATCACGGGCGACGAGGAGGGCGACGCGATTGACGGCACAACCGCGCTTCTGGAGCATATGGCCAAAGCGGGCGAGCGCATGGATGTCTGCCTTGTGGGCGAGCCGACCTGCCCCAACGAGATGGGCGAGATGATGAAGATCGGCCGGCGCGGGAGCATGACAGCCTGGTTCACCGTGACAGGTGTGCAGGGGCATTCGGCCTATCCGCACCGCGCCAACAACCCGCTCAGCGCCATGGCGCGGCTGATGGACCGGCTTGCCAGCGCCGAGCTTGACAGAGGCACGGCGCATTTTGACGCCTCGACCCTTGCGGTTGTGACAATTGATACGGGCAACGGGGCGACCAATGTGATCCCCGCGCAGAGCCGCGCGACTGTGAACATCCGCTTCAACGACAGCCACAGCGGCGCATCGCTGAGCGAATGGCTGGAGGGCGAGGCCGCCAAAATCCGCGCGGAATTTGGCGTAGGCGTTGATATGACAGTGAAAATCTCGGGTGAGAGCTTTATCACGCCGCCGGGGGACTTATCGGCTTTGGTGGCCAAAAGCGTTGAGGCTGTCACGGGCCGCGTGCCCGAAATGTCCACCACGGGCGGCACATCGGATGCGCGCTTTATGAAAGAGCATTGCCCTGTGGTTGAGTTTGGCCTTGTCGGCAAGACCATGCATCAGGTGGACGAGCGGGTCGAGGTGGCGCAGATTCATCAGCTCAAAGACATCTACAAACGTATTTTGAGCGACTATTTTGCAGGCTAGGCAGCACCTCATCGTGATGGTGAAATTCCCCGCCGCGGGGCGGGTGAAAACGCGGCTGGCGCGCGACATTGGCCGTGTGGCGGCGGCGTGGTGGTTTCGCCATTCGGTGCGCCGATTGCTGCGCCGCCTTGACGATCCGCGCTGGCAAATCTGGCTGAGTGTTGCGCCTGACACGGCGCTGGGCAGCGCAGTTTGGCCTGCGCATGTGCCGCGTATTTCGCAAGGGCCGGGGGGCTTGGGAGAGCGGATGCGCGCAGCTTTTGAGGCGCTGCCCAAGGGGCGGGCTTGCCTCATTGGTGGCGATATTCCAGGTGTGGAAAAGCGCCATATTGCCGAGGCTTTTGCCGCTCTGGGCGCGCGCGAGGCGGTGTTTGGCCCTGCCACGGACGGGGGCTTCTGGCTCACCGGCTTTCGCCGCAGCCGCCCCTTGCCGCCACGGCTTTTTGAGGGTGTGCGCTGGTCAAGTGCTGAGGCTTTGGCTGACAGTATCGCCACGCTGAATGGCCAGAGCCATGCGCTTGTGGCCGCGCTCTCGGATGTGGACACCGCCGCCGATTTGAGCAGCGTTCCGCGCCGTTAACCAATGCTGCGCTGCCATAATTAGGGGGGTGATATGCGTGCACAACCCGTGCACACAGCGTGCACCGCCTGATTGCGACGTGACTTAACACAAAATGAGTTAACGCCGCGCACGGCGCGCGGCGCGTTTACGAAGAGATGAACAGAAGGTAAATATTCCCTTCCTTCCGGGGCCGTGATAGCGCTGGAGCCATGAACAAGCTCCCCACCAAGGACGAGATCCTCACATGGATTTCGGACAACCCGACTCTCACCGCGAAGCGCGATATTGCCAAGGCTTTTGGCATCAAAGGGGCGCAGCGGATTGATCTCAAGCGTATCCTCAAGGAGCTTGAGGCCGAGGGGCATTTGCAAAAGCGCAAAAAGACCTATCGCGACAGGGACAAGCTGCCGCCTGTATCGGTTTTGCGCATGGTTGCGCCTACGGCTGATGGAGACCTGCTGGCTGAACCGCTGGAGTGGCAGGGGGAGGGCGCGGCACCTGTTGTCTTGATGATTGTGAAAGCCTCTGACCCTGCCTTGGGTGAGGGCGATCAGATCCTTGCGCGGCTCAGCGCGGTTGCGGGCGAAAGCCACGCCTATGAGGGCCGCCTCATCCGCCGCATCGGCACAAACCCTGCGCGGGTGTTGGGCATTTTCCGTGCGGGGGCCGAGGGTGGGCGGATCGTGCCGGTTGACAAGGGCGAGCAGACGGAATGGACCGTGGCCGCCGGCGCGACCCATGGCGCGAAGGATGGCGAGCTTGTGCAAGCCGAGCAGGCCGGGCCACGCGGGCGCATGGGCCTGCCCAAAGCGCGGATTGTCGATCGGCTTGGAGATCCGAGCCAGCCGCGGGCTGTGAGCCTGATTGCCATCCATCAGCATGGCATTCCCGACCGCTTCCCTGATGAGGTGATTGCCGAGGCCGACAGCATGAAGCCTGCGGGGCTGACGGGGCGCGCGGATTTGCGCGACATGCCTTTGGTCACGATTGACCCTTCGGATGCGCGCGACCATGACGACGCCTGTTATGCCGAGGCCGACACCGACCCGCAGAACAAGGGCGGGCATATCATCTGGGTCGCCATCGCCGATGTGGCGCATTATGTGCGCGCCGGCAGTGCTCTTGACCGCGAGGCAAGGAAGCGCGGCAACTCGAGCTACTTCCCCGACCGCGTTGTGCCGATGTTGCCTGACAGGCTTTCGGGCGATCTTTGCTCGCTGCACGAGGGCGTGCCGCGCGCCTGTGTTGCGGTGCGGATGCAGGTGACGGAGACGGGCGAGAAGCTCAGTCACAGCTTTGTGCGCGGGCTGATGAAGTCGCCCGCCTCGCTCAATTACCAGGAGGTGCAGGCGGCACAGGATGGTGCGCCGAACGAGACATGCGCGCCCTTGATGGACGATGTGATTGGGCCTTTGTATGCGGCCTATTATGCCCTGCGCGCGGCGCGCGCTCTGCGCCAGCCGCTGGAGCTTGATTTGCCCGAGCGCAAAGTTGTGCTCACCGAGGCGGGCGAGGTGGCCTCGATTGATTATGCCGAGCGGCTCGATGCGCACCGGATGATCGAGGAGTTCATGGTGCTGGCCAATGTCTGCGCCGCCGAGGAGCTGATCAAGCGCAAGTCTGCGCAGCTGTTTCGTGTGCATGAAGAGCCGAGTGCCGAGAAGATCGAGAGCCTGCGCGAAGTGGCGCAGGCCAGCGGGCTGACCCTGGCCAAGGGGCAGGTGCTCAAGACAATGCATCTCAACCGGCTGCTGAAGCAGGCCGAGGGGCTGGAAGAGGCCGAGCTGATCAATATGAGCACGCTGCGTTCGATGTCGCAGGCCTATTACTCCAAGGACAATTTCAGCCACTTCGGCCTTGCGCTGAGGGCTTATTCGCATTTCACCTCGCCGATCCGCCGCTATGCCGACCTTGTGGTGCACCGCGCGCTGGTTTCGGCCCATGGCTGGGGCGAAGACGGGCTGACAGCGGCGGATGAGGCGCGCCTGGAAGAGACCGCGCAGCATATCTCCGCCACGGAGCGGCGCTCCATGTTGGCAGAGCGCGACACGACAGATCGCTACCTTGCGGCCTATCTCAACAAGCGCGTCGGCGAAGTCTTTGAGGGCAAGGTGAGTGGGATTGCGCGTTTCGGCATCTTCGTGAAGCTCGATGAAACGGGGGCCGATGGCCTTGTGCCGATGCGCGCGCTGGGGCGCGAGTATTTCACCTATGATGCCGAGCGTGGCGTGCTGATCGGGTCGGAAACCCGCCGTGAAATCACCCTTGGTCTGCGGGTCAAGGTCAAGCTGGCCGAGGCCGCACCCGTCACCGGCGGCATTGCGCTGGAGCTTCTGGAGATCGAGGGCAAGACCGTCCCCCAGGGGCGCAAGTCCGGCCGCGGCAAGCCCCCCAGGCGCGCCCAACACAAAGCCCGCGCCAAGGCCGCCAAAACCAAACGCAAGGTCGAACGCAAACGCAAATAGCTGTCTTCTGTGCAAAACTGTCCGGAAGGGGGCAGGCGCTGGCAGGCTATTGAATTGGGGGAGCGGCGCTCTTCTGCCTGCCATGCGCGCTGTCTTGTGGTTGGATCGAGACGGCTCTTTCAGAAAAATCTGTTTCGCGCTAGGCTCATCGCAACAGGCGAGACAGGCAGCAAAAAGGCGCATGACATGCTTCAAAAGGGGCTTGGACTTTCACTCATCATCACCGCCCTGTGCGGCTCAGTTGCTCTGGCCAGCACGGTTGAGCTCTCGCTGCGGCCCGTGTTGCGCCCCGGCTCGGGCGCTGGGGGGGAGGTCGTCTCGGTGCGGCCAATCGCGGCCTTGGCCCCCACGCTGCGGCCGGTGGCGCGCCCGGGCCGGGCCGGGGCGCAGGATGGCCGCGCCGCGCCGCTCCATCTTGCCAGCAGCCCAGAGGCCGGTTTCCAGCGCTGGATCGCGGCGTTCAAGCCCCGCGCTGTGCAGGCCGGGCTTGACCCCGCGCTGGTTGAGCGCGCCTTTCGCGGCATCCGCTACAACAGCGAGGTGATTGCCCGGGATGGCAATCAGGCCGAGTTCACCAAGACCATCTGGGAGTATCTTGCCAATGCCACCTCCGACAAGCGCGTCGCCGATGGCCAGCAGATGCTGCGCAAGCACCGCCGCAAGTTGGAGGCGATCGAGCGCAAATATGGTGTGGAAAAAGAGATTGTCACCGCCGTCTGGGGGCTTGAGAGCTTTTATGGCAACATCAAGGGCGACTATAATGTGATCGAAGCCATGGCCACATTGGCCTATGACGGGCGACGCGGTGAATTCTTTGCCAAACAGCTTCTGGCGGCGCTCAAGATCTTGCAGCGCGGCGATACAACGGCCGCACAGCTGAAAGGCTCCTGGGCGGGGGCGATGGGGCATACGCAGTTTATCCCCACCTCTTATGAGCTTTTTGCTGTGGATTTCACCGGCGATGGCAAACGCGACATCTGGAGCAACGACCCGTCTGATGCCCTGGCCTCCACGGCAGCTTACCTCGCACGCTCTGGCTGGCAGAAGGGAATGCCCTGGGGGGTGGAGGTGCGCTTGCCGGCAGGGTTCAACCGCGGCTTGGCGCGCCGCAAGACTCAGAAAATGCCGAGTGACTGGGCCAAGCTGGGCGTGACCGACATGCAGGGGCGCGCGGTGCGCGATTTCGGCGCGGCTTCGATCCTCTTTCCGGAGGGCGGGCGCGGGCTGGCGCTGATGATTTTCGAGAAGAATTTCCGCGCCATCGAGCGCTACAATGCGGCGGACGCCTATGTCATTGGCGTGGGGCATCTCGCCGACAGGCTGAAAGGCGCCGCGCCGCTAATTGGCAATTTTGCCCCCGGAGAACGCCCCTTGCGGGAGGACGAAATCAAAGAGCTCCAACGCCTGCTCAAAAACAAAGGTCACGCGCTGGAGAAGATTGACGGCAAGATCGGCCCCAACACAAAGGCACAAATCAAGGCCTATCAGAGCCGCAATGGCCTCACGGCGGATGGCTATGCTTCCGAAGCCTTGCTTGAGCATATCAAGCGCCGCTGACCACCGTGCTATGATCTCAAAACGCGCTCTGCGGTTTTGGCCCCGGTGCAGTGAGTATTTGGAGCAAGATGAAGCGCAGTCGGGCTTGATCTTCATCTTGCTCTAAATACTCACTGCGCACCGCTAGCCACCTTCGAGCCGGTTGAGAAGGACCACTTCGCTGGACTCGTGGATCGGCTGGAACCAGCTGTCATTGTAGATTTTGCCATCAATGGAGACCGAGACGCCGCGATCAAGCTGGGGGCGCAGGGCGGGGTGGCCCTGCGCGAGCGCGGTGAGCAGCTCGCGCAGGTTTGTGGCCTCCACCTCAAGTTCGCGTTGACCACCCGCCAGCTCTGCAAGGCTGCCCCAGAGGGTGACCGTGACCATATCAGCCCTTGGCTTTGATCGCGGCCAGCACTTTGGGGGGAGACATGGGCAGGCTTGTCAGGCGCACGCCGGCGGCGCGGCTGACCGCATTGGCCAGTGTGGCCAGCGGCGGCACGATGCCTGTTTCGCCCACGCCGCGCACGCCGTAGGGGTGGCCGGGGTTGGGGATTTCGAGGATCACCGGGTCGATCATCGGCAAATCGGAGGCCACGGGGATGCGGTAGTCAAGGTAGCCCGCGTTTTGCAGGGTGCCGTCCTCCCCGTAGATATATTCCTCATTGAGCGCCCAGCCGATGCCTTGCACGGCGCCGCCCTGAAGCTGGCCTTCGACATAGTCGGGGTGCACGGCTTTGCCGGCATCCTGAAACACCGTGTAGCGCAGCACTTTGACGGCCCCTGTTTCGGGATCGACCTCTGTATCGGCGATATGGGTGCCGAAGCTCACGCCTGCGCCTTCGGCGTTGACTTCAAAGTGGCCCGCGATGGGGCCGCCTGTGTTGGAGGCGGTTTCGGCGATTTCCTTGAGTGTCATGGGCGGAAATTTGCCCGCGTTTGGCCCGGCGGGTTGGGCCGCGCCATCGACCCATTCCACGGCCTCGGGCGCGATGCCCCAGAGCTGCGCAGCGCGGGCCTTCATGATTTCGATGGCGTGGCGGGCGGCCTTGATTGTGGCCAGACCCACTGCGAAGGTGACGCGGGAGCCGTCTGTGACCTCGTTCTGGCCCAGTGTGGCCGTATCGGCGATGACGGTGCGGACCTGCTCGTAAGGGATGCCCAGCTCTTCGGCGGCCATCATCGACATGCTCGCACGGGAGCCGCCGATATCGGGGTTGCCCTCAGACAGCGAGACGGTGCCATCGGGGTTGATCATCAGCGACACGCAGGTATCACCGCCGAAGTTAAACCAGAAGCCGCAGGCGACGCCGCGGCCTTGATTTGGACCCAGCGGCGCGGACCAATGCGGGTGCGCTTTGGCCGCCTCGAGCGTAGCTTTGAGGCCGATGGCGGGGTAGGTCGGGCCATAGGCCGATTTTGTGCCTTCGTCGGCGGCGTTTTTCAGGCGCAGCTCGATCGGGTCGAGCCCCAGTTCCTTGGCCATTTCGTCGATCACGCTTTCCACGGCAAAGGCGGCCATGGGCGCGCCGGGTGCGCGATAGGCGGCGGCTTTGGGGCGGTTTGTGACCACTTCCCAGCCGACTGTCTCGACATTTTCCAGATGATAGGGGGCAAAGCCGCACATGGCGCCGAGCGCGCCGTTCATGGCGTAAAAGCAGCCGTTCTGGTAGCGGAAGTCGCCCTGGGCGGCGGTGATTTTGCCGTCTTTTGTCATGCCGATCTTGATGTCGATGCTGGTCGAGGCTGTGGGGCCGGAGGCGCGCAGCACCTCTTCGCGCGCCATGGTCATCTTGACGGGTTTGCCCGACTTTTTGGACAGCATGAGCGCGACCGGCTCGAGAAACACGGTTGTCTTGCCGCCGAAGCCGCCGCCGATCTCGGAGGCTGTGACTTTGAGGCGGCCTGCCTCCATGCCCATGATGGCGGAGCAGGTGTTGCGCACCATGTAATGCCCTTGCGTGCAGCACCAGAGATCGCCCTGACCGTCGTTGCCCATGGAGGCGAGGCAGGCGTGCGGCTCGATATAGCCTTGGTGGGTGGCGGCGGTTTTGAAGCTGCGTTCTACGATCAGGTCGGCCTTGGCAAAGCCCGCTTCCACATCGCCGTGGCCATACTGGCTGCGCGCCAGCACGTTCTGGCTATAGCCTTCTGGCACGCTTTCCTGCTGGCGGCCCTCGTGGAGCACGGGGGCCTCGGGCTTCATGGCTTCGTCCACATCGGTGACATGGGGCAGCACCTCGTAATCGACTTTGATCGCCTTCAGAGCGGCCAGCGCCACGGAGCGCGAGGTGGCGGCGACGGCGGCGACGGTGTGGCCATCATAGAGCGCTTTCGCGCCGGCCATGACATTGTCGAGGATGTCGCGCGTGCCCTGATCTTGGGGGGTCACGGTGAAATCGGCGCGGGTGACCACGGCCTTGACGCCTTTCATGGCCTCGGCTGCGGAGGTATCAATCGCGCGGATGCGCGCGTGGGCGTGGGGGCTTCGCAGACAGAAGCCGAAGAGCATCCCCGGCGCGGTCATATCCGCGCCGTAGCGGGCGCGGCCTGTGACTTTATCGAGCCCGTCGGGGCGCGGAACGCGCGTGCCGACGACTTTGAACTGGCGGGATTGGAACTCGTCTTTGGCCATCAGGCTGCTCCTCTCATTTCGGCGGCAGTTTCAAGGACTGTGCGGATGATCTTGTCATAGCCCGTGCAGCGGCAAAGATTGCCCGCGAGCCAGTAGCGGACTTCTTCCTCGGTGGGATCGGGGTTGCGCTCCAGCAGATCCTTGGCGGCGACGAGGATGCCGGGTGTGCAGATGCCACATTGCAGCGCGGCCTTGTTGATGAAGTTGCGCTGGAGCGGGTGCAGCTCTTCGCCCTCGGCCATGCCCTCGATTGTCTCGACAGAGCGGCCCTCGGCCTCGGCGCCCAGCACGAGGCAGGCGCAGACGAGGCGGCCATCAAGGCGCACGGTGCAAGCGCCGCAGTCGCCCGAGGCGCAGCCCTCTTTGGAGCCGGTCAGATCGAGCTGGTCGCGCAGCACATCGAGCAGCGTGTCGCCTGCTTCGCAGAGGTAGTCGACATCATCGCCATTGATGGTGGTGGATACATGGATACGGCTCATGGTTTAGTCTCCTTTGGCGCGCACGTAGGCCAGCTTGGCGGCGCGGCGGGCGAGCACGCCGGACACATCCTTGCGGAAGGCCACTGTGCCGCGTTTGTCATCAATCGGGGTGGCGGCGGCCGTGGCGGCGGCGGCGCAGGCTGCAAGGGCCGCATCGTCACATTTTGTGCCGATGAGGGCTTCGGCAGCCTCGGCCACCAGCAGCACCGTGGGCGCAACCGCGCCAAGCGCAACCCCTGCGCAGGCGACTGTGCCATCTTCCTCAAGGATCACGTTGACCGCGCAGCCGACCACGGCGATGTCCATCTCGGTGCGCGGAATGAAGCGCAGGTAGGCATCGCCGCCGCGCGCGCCACGGGGCGGCAGATAGACCGAGGTTACAAACTCGCCCTTGGCCAGAGACGTCTTGCCTGGGGCTGTGGGAATATGCAGCACTGGCACATCGCGCGTGCCGTTCGGGCCCGCGACGCGCACCATGGCGCCTGCGGCCACCAGCGCGGGCACGCTGTCGCCCGCGGGGCCAGCGTTGCAGAGATTGCCGACCATGGTGCAGCGGCCCTGCACCTGTGTCGAGCCAATCAGCTCGGCCCCTTCGACGACGCCGGGGTAATCGGCCACAAGGCCCGCATGTTCGCCCATGGCGGCGCAGGGCACGCCTGCGCCAATGCGCCAGCCGCCGTCGGCCTGTTGGGTGATTTCGCCCATGCCGTCGATATGCTTGATGTCGACAATGGCCGAGGGCGCGATGTGGCCTGCGCGCAGGCGCACGAGCAGGTCGGTGCCGCCCGCCAGCACGCGCGCGCCGCTGTCGGCGGCAAGCAGCGCAACGGCTTGCTCAACTGTCTGGGGGGTTTCAAATTTCATACCCGTTTCTCCCGCTTTGGCATCGGTGGTGTCTGGCGCTCAGCCCGGTGAGTCTGCCGATCCTGACCACCTTCGCCAAACCGTGGGGGATTGGCAAGGGCGGGGCGCGACACAGGGTGTCGCTGTGGGAAAACTTCCCGTGATCGGCCTTGGGGGCGGGGCTTAGCCGCCGCAGATGGCTTGCAGGCGCAGCCAGTCGTTATCGCTCAGAAGCGGTTCGGGGGCGCGGTGGGCGAAGGGATCGGCCTCGATCAGCGCCAGGGTCTCTTCGCCGGTGATGTCGCGTGCATAGGCATAGGGGCTGGCGCGCACGGACCAGGCCGAGAAGCCGGCCAACAGCGTGGCCGTGGGCAGCGGCGTGGCGGCGCGGGTGAGCAGGTGGCGCGCATAGGCGTCTTGTGCGGCTTCCCCGACGTGGCCTGTTGTGAGCAGCTGGGCCGTGGCGAAGACGCCGGCGTGGTTGAGGAAATCGGCCAGCGGATCTTGAAGCCCGGCCGTGAGGTGTTCGGCGATGATATAGCCGGCGACCACGTCGGGCTCTTCGAAATCTTCGATGAGGGCGCGGTTGAGCAGGATCACCCCGCCGGGCAGGTGGCTGGCCTCGCGCACTCCGCCAGGCAGCACAACCAGCCGCGCGGCCCCCTGCGGAGAGGGCAGGCGCGCGCCGAGTTTGCGCAGGGCGCGGCTGCCCTCACCAGCGGCGCAGGGCAGTCCTGAAACGCGGGTGATGCGCGCCAGAAGGCTTGCACCCAGCTCGGCGCGTTTGACGGCTGGAACCACCCGCAGGGCATGATCACGCGCGGCACCAGGCAGCCAGAAGAGCGCCAGCCCCAGCAGGGCCAGGCCAAGACCGACCCCGGCCCAGAGCCGGAAGCGCCCCGGGTGGGGGCGGGTGCGGTTGATTTTCTGGCGCAGTTTCTCGATGGCGGCAATCATCTGGGCTTCATCGGCGGCCAGCTCGAGGGTTTCGCCTTTGTCGCCGTCAGGGTGGAAGATGGCCGGATCGCTGCCGGTATTGGCGCGCTGGATGGCCGCGAGGGACCAATGAGCCAGCGCGGTGTCGTTGTGATCGGTGATTTTCAGCGTGGCGTTGCCAATGGAGACGATGACCTCGCGGCGCTGGGCCTTGGGCGTGGCACGCCAGAGGCCTGTGGCCTCGATCCGGTCATATTCTTCGAGTGCTGTCATGGGGTGGGCCTGCTGCTGCCTCTTTTGGCAAGGTTAGCATGGGCTGGCGGGACGGGGAAAGAGGGATTGCGCCGCAGCAAAGCTGCGCCGCGGGGGGCGAGGGGGTTTCACCCCCTCGCGCTCCCCCAGGATATTTGAGGCAATAAGAAAGGGACAGGGCGGTGTTTGGACGCGCTTAAAGCCCGGCGGCGGTTTTGCGCAGCTCGAATTTCTGGATCTTGCCTGTGGAAGTTTTGGGAAGCTCTTGAAAAACCACTTTTTTCGGGGTTTTGAAGCCGGCGAGCTTTGCGCGGGCAAAGGCGATCAGCTCTTCCTCGCTGGCCGTTGAGTTGGGCTTGAGCTCGACAAAGGCGCAGGGGACCTCGCCCCATTTGTCATCGGGCTTGGCGACCACGGCGCAGAGCGACACGGCGGGGTGGGAGGCGAGCACGCCTTCGACCTCCACCGAGCTGACATTCTCGCCGCCGGAGATGATGATGTCTTTAGAGCGGTCCATGATTTGCAGGTAGGTGTCGGGATGCTGGATGGCCAGATCCCCCGAGTGAAAGAAGCCGCCCTTGAAGGCCTCGGCCGTGGCTTCGGGGTTTTTCAAATAGCCTTTCATGACGGTGTGGCCGCGGATCATGATTTCGCCCTGTGTCGCCCCGTCGTGGGGGACGGGGGCCATTGTTTCGGGGTCAAGCACCACGGCTTCGTCCATCATCGGCATCAGAACACCGGTGCGGGCCTTGATGGCGTAGCGCTCTTCGGCGGGGGCGTCATCCCAGCGGGCGCGCCAGAGGCATTCTGTGACGTGGCCGTATGTTTCGGTCAGGCCGTAGACCTGTGTGACGTTGAAGCCCAGAGGCTCGATGGCGGCCAGAGTGGCGGCGGGGGGCGGCGCTCCGGCGGTAAACACCTGCACGGTGTGATCAAAGCTGCGTCTGTCGGCATCCTCGCAGTTGACCAGCGTGTTGAGAACAATGGGCGCGCCGCCGAAATGGGTGACGCCTTCTTCGGCGATGGCGTCATAGATCGCTTTGGCGGTGATGTTGCGGCAGCAGACGACGGTGCCGCCGAGAAGCGGCATCATCCAGGTATGGTTCCATCCGTTGCAGTGAAACAGCGGCACGATGGTGAGATAGACCGGGCGCAGGGTGAGCTGCCAGCTGACCACCGTGCCCATGGTCATGAGATAGGCGCCGCGGTGGTGATAGACCACGCCTTTGGGGCGGCCTGTTGTGCCGGAGGTATAGTTGAGCGCGAGGCTCTCCCATTCGTCCTGGGGCAGGATCCAGTCAAAGCGGGCATCGCCTGTGGTGAGGAAGTCTTCATACTCAAGATGCCGCCCGGTGGCGGGGTGCCCTGCGGAAGGATCGGCCACTTCGATGATCTGCGGGGCGGGGGTGCTCAGGGCGGCGACGGCCTCTTCGAGCAGGGGCAGAAACTCTGTATCCACCAGCACGAGCTTGGCCTCGCCGTGCTCCAGGATATAGGTGATGGTGGCCACATCGAGCCGGGTGTTGACCGCATTGAGCACCGCACCGGCCGCGGGCACACCGAAATGGGCCTCGGCATGGGCGGGAATATTGGGCAGAAGGGTTGTCACCACATCTCCGGGCGCGATGCCTGCACGGGCCAGGGCCGAGGCGAGCTGGCTGACACGGGCGTGATATTCGGCGTAGGTTTTGCGGTGCTGTGTGCCATAGGCCACGGCCAGACGGTCGGGGAAGATATAGGAGGCGCGCTTGAGGTGTGAAAGCGGTGTGAGCGGCACATAATTGGCCGCAGTTTTGCCCAAGCCGGTTTCATCGCGCATTTGGCCCATTGTCTTCTCCCTGTTTTTTCCCGCTTATGTCGGGTTTGGGGGAGACTATCCCCAAGGCGACGGGTTTGAAAAGCCCAAGTGCGACCATATGAAGGCGGAAATGACATGAGCGAAACCAGGCCCCTTGCGGCAGCGCTTTGGATGATGGCGAGTATGCTCATTTTGGGTGTTGTTGATAACTTTATCGTTGTCATGGCTGAGGTGATCAGCCTGTGGCAGATGTATGTGATCCGCCTGATGATTGCCTTGCCGGTGATCTGGCTGCTGTCGCGCGGGCTGAAGCAGCGCTTTTGGCCCCGCAATTGGGGCCCTGTGTTGTTGCGCAGCTTTTTCTTTGCTTCGGCCATGCTGTTCTACTTTGCCTCGCTGGCCTTTCTGCCGATTGCCCAATCGCTTGCCGGGCTGTTCACCTCGCCGATCATTGTTGTGGTGATCACGGCAGTTTTTCTGCGTGAGCCGATCGGGGTGTTTCGCATTGGCGCGGTGCTTGTCGGCTTTGCCGGCACGTTGGCTGTGCTCCAGATCAGCCCGGCGAGCTTTAGCCCGCTTGTGGTTGTGCCGCTGATTGGCGGTATTCTCTATGCGCTCAATGCCGTGATCACGCGGCGGATGTGTGACGGGGAGAGCACCTGCACGCTGCTGGCGGGCACGATGGGGATGCAGGGCGCGCTGGGGCTGATCGGGCTTGCCGTGATCGGGCTCTGGGGCGTGCAGGAGAGTGACGGGCCGCTGGCCTTTGTCACCCGTGGCTGGGCCTGGCCGATGGAGGGCGTGGGGCTCTTGCTTGTAGCGCATGTGCTGGCCTCGATTGTCGGGGTGTTCTGTCTGACGCGGGCCTATCAGATTGGCGAGGCCTCTTATGTGGCAATCTTTGAATATTCGATCATGATCTTCGGGCCGCTCTTTGCCTTTGTCTGGTTTGGCCAGACGCTGGCGGCCGGGCAGATGGCGGGGATTTTGCTGATCATTCTGGCCGGTTCTGTGATTGCCTTGCGCGCGCGGCAAAGCTAGCCTTGGGGCATGATCATTTCGCGCGGCCGCCGCTTTGTTTTTGTGCATATTCCCAAGACGGGGGGGACCTCTCTGGCGCTGGCGCTGGAGGCGCGGGCCATGCGCGACGACATGATGCTGGGCGACACGCCCAAGGCGCGGAAGCGGCGGCGCAAGCTCAAGGATGCTGACGCGCGCGGGCGGCTCTGGAAGCACGCGACGCTGGCAGACATCGAAGGGCTTGTGAGTGCTGAGGCGCTGGCAGGCATGTTGCGCTTTACGCTGGTGCGCAACCCCTGGGACCGGATGGTGAGCTATTATCACTGGCTGAAGGCGCAGAGCTTTGAGCACCCGGCAGTGGCCACGGCCAAGACGCTTGGCTTTGCTCAGTTTCTGCGCGCGCCTGCTGTGGCGGGGCCGATGAAAACGCACCCCTACGAAAGCTATATGCGCGCCAGTGACGGGCGGGCGCATGAGGCGCTTTACATCAGGCTGGAGCATTTTGAGGCCGATGCGCAGCCCTTGTTTTAGCACCTCGGCTTTGAGCTGCGCCTGCCGCGGCAGAACGAGAGTGCGCGCAGGCGCGACTACCGCAGCTATTACAGCGCAGATGACGCGGCGTTTGTGGCCGAGCTATGTGCGCAAGATATAGAGGCTTTTGATTACAGGTTTGAGGGCGTGCGCTGAAGCCACCGCAAGCTGTGTGCTGGTGGTAAAAATCTGGCCCGTGGCTTGCCGGGCAATCCCTGACTCAGTGGGCCGCGCCGGGCATCCTGAGAAGCGAAAGGCCACGCTTTGCGGCGCAGCCTTTCGCTTTTTTGTGTAGGCGCTTCGCTCTGTGAAGCGCCGACCCGATGCGGGGGCCAGCCCCCGCACCCCCGGGATATTTCTGGCAAGAAAAAAGGGGCGGGACGGGGTGGTTTCAGGCGGCTTTTTCGGACTGAGCCGCGAAGCGGGTGTAGAAGCTCTGGCCCTTGTCGCCCATTTCCTTGAGCAGCGCAGGCGTGGCGAAGCGTTCGCCGTAGGTGGCGGCGAGCTCGGCGGTGCGTGCGGCGGCATAGGGTGTGCCGATCATATCAAGCCAGGAGAGCGGTCCGCCGGACCAGGGCGCGAAGCCCCAGGCCAGAATGGCGCCGACATCGCCTTCGCGGATGTCCATGAGCACACCGTCTTCCAGCGCGCGCACGGCCTCTAGCACCTGGGCGAACATGAGGCGCTCCTGCACTTCGATGAGGCTGGGTTGCTCTTCGGCGCGTGGGTATTTCTCATGCAGGCCCGGCCAGAAGCCTGTGCGCTTGCCCTTCTCGTCATAGTCAAAGAAGCCGGCGTTGGCCTTGCGGCCCAAGCGGCCCTCGGCCTCCATCCAGAAGATGAGATCATCGCCGGGGCTGTCGGGGTAGTCTGCACCCATGGCGGCCTTGGTGGCACGGGCGATTTTGGCACCCAGATCAATCGAGGTTTCGTCATTGAGCTGCAAGGGGCCGACAGGGAAGCCGAGCTGGCGCGCGGCGTTGTCAATCAGCGAGGGCGCGACGCCCTCGGTGAGCATCCGCAGGCCCTCGTTGATATAGGGGATGATGCAGCGGTTGGCATAAAAGAAGCGCGCATCGTTGACAACGATCGGTGTCTTGCGGATCTGGCGCACATAGTCGAGCGCCTTGGCCACGGCGACATCACCGGTTTCGCGGCCCTTGATGATCTCGACCAGCAGCATTTTCTCGACGGGCGAGAAAAAGTGGATGCCGATGAACTGTTCGGGGCGCACGCTGGCCTTGGCCAGATCGGTGATCGGCAGGGTCGAGGTGTTGGAGGCGAAGATGCAGTCTTCGGGGATCACGGCTTCGACCTTTTTGGTCATCTCGGCCTTCACAGCCGGGTCTTCAAACACTGCCTCGATGATGAGATCACAGTCTTTGAGCGCGTCCAAATCGGCGGTGGCGGTGATGCGCGCGAGCATCTCCTCTTTCTTCTCCGGCGTGGCCTTTTTGCGGGCGATGCCTTTGTCCATGTAGGTGGCGGTATAGGCTTTGCCCTTGTCGGCGCTCGCTTGGTCGCGGTCGATCAGGACCACGTCCATACCGGCCTGAGCGGACACCAGCGCGATGCCTGCGCCCATCATGCCTGCGCCGAGGACGCCGAGCTTCTTGACCTTTTGATCGGCCACATCGGCGGGGCGGACCGCGCCTTTCTCCAGCGCTTCCTTGTTGATGAAGAGCGAGCGGATCATGGCAGCAGAACTTGGGTTCATCAATGTGTGGACAAACCAGCGGGTCTCGATCTTAAGGGCCGTGTCAAAGGGCACGAGCGCGCCTTCGTAGACAGCCGAGAGCAGCGCCTTGGCGGCGGGGAACGCGCCTTGGGTTTCGGAATGCACCATGACGGAGGCGCCAAGGAAGGTCATGAAACCTGCGGGGTGGTAGGGGGTGCCGCCGGGCATTTTGTAGCCCTTTTCATCCCAGGGTTTCACGATTTTGGGCTCTGAGAGCACCCAGGCGCGGGCATCTGCCATCGGGTCATCGCTGACCTCGTCAATCAGGCCGGCTTGCTTGGCGCGCGTGGGGTCAGAGAGCTTGCCTTGCAACAGGAAGGGCGCGGCGGCCATTGCACCGAGCTTGCGCACGAGGCGGGTTGTGCCGCCTGCGCCGGGGAAAATCCCGACCATGATTTCGGGCAGGCCGATCTTGGCCTTGGGGTTGTTGGCCGCGAAGATGCGGTGGCAGGCGAGCGGAATCTCAAAGCCGATGCCGAGCGCTGTGCCGGGCAGAACGCAGGCGATGGGCTTGCCGCCTTTGTTTGTCTTGGGCTCCATGCCCGCGCGCTCGATCTTGCGCAGCACGGCGTGCATGTTCATCACACCGTCAAACAGGCCCTGTGCGGGGGCGTCGCCGGCGTCATCTTTCATCTTGGCGATGACGTTGAGATCCATCCCGCCAGCGAAGCTGCCCGCTTTGCCCGAGGTGATGATGATGCCTTTGACGGCGTCATCGGCGAGGGCGTCATCAACAAGGTCAGAGAGGTCTGCAAAGCCCTGAATGCTCATCACATTCATCGACTTGCCTGAGGTGTCCCAGAGGATGGTGGCGATGCCTTCGGCATCTTTTGTCATGGTGAAATCGGTCATTTTCTGTGCTCCTGTTTCGCAGCCGCTGCGGCTGTTAAGCCAGCGTCTGGCTCGGGATGTGTGATAATCATGGATTGGGCATTCTGCGTGGCCGAGCGCAGGCCCGCCCCCAGCCAGCGGCCGGCTTTGTGCACCAGCGTCATCTGGTTGAGATAGGGTGGCAAGACGGGTCGTGTTCCGGCCAGCGCATAGGTCTCGTGAATGCCTTCAATCCGGTTTGGATCCTCTGGCGCGAAGGCGGCTTCGCGGCAGAGCCTGTGGTAGGCGGTGGCACCAAGGCGTTGAAGCGTCTTACGGAAGGTCTTGAGCGAGGGGAGATAGGCCTCGCGGTTGTTGATCCGCAAGAGCGCGTCATCCGTCTCCAGAAAGGAGGGGAAGCTGATATGATCGAGCACGCGCTCGAAATCATGCTCCCACAAGGCTTCGGAAACGGCATCAAGATGGGCTTGATATATGTCCTGGGCGCTCATCATGGTGGCTTAGACGCGCTCGATGATTGTGGCTGCGCCCATGCCCGATCCGATGCAGAGCGTGGCCAGGCCCACCTCTTTGTCAGAGCGCTCAAGCTCGTCCATCAGCGTCCCGAGGATCATTGCGCCGGTTGCGCCGAGCGGGTGGCCCATGGCGATAGAGCCGCCGTTGACATTGACTTTGGCGTGATCGACCCCGAACGCCTGCTCAAAGCGCATGACCACGGAGGCGAAGGCTTCGTTCACCTCAAACAGGTCGATGTCGCTGATGCTCATGCCACTTTCGCGCAGGATTTTCTCGGTCACGGGCACGGGGCCTGTGAGCATGATGGTCGGATCTGTGCCGATCTTGGCGGTGGAGCGGATGCGCGCGCGCGGCTTGAGGCCGAGCTGTTCGCCCAGCTCCTTGTTGCCGATGAGCACGGCGGCTGCGCCATCGACGATCCCGGAGCTGTTGCCCGCGTGATGGATGTGATTGACGCGCTCGAGCTCCGGATATTTCAGGATCGCGATCTTGTCGAACCCGGGCATGACCTCGCCCATCTGCTTGAAGGAGGGGTTGAGCGCGCCGAGGCTCTGCATGTCGGTTTGGGGGCGCATGAACTCGTCATAGGCGAGGATGGGCAGGCCGTTGACATCATAGACAGGCACGACGGAGCGGGAGAAATGGCCCGCATCCCACGCCGCTTTGGCGCGCTTCTGGCTTTCGACGGCCATGGCGTCGGCCATGTCGCGGGTGAAGCCGTATTTGGTGGCGATGATATCGGCGGAGATGCCTTGGGGCACGAAGTAGTTGTCAATGGCGATGGCCGGATCAACGGCGATGGCTCCGCCGTCAGAGCCCATGGGCACGCGGCTCATGGCCTCAACGCCACCGGCGATATAGCCGTTGCCCGCGCCGCCGCGCACCTGGTTGGCGGCAACATTCACCGCTTCAAGGCCCGAAGCGCAGAAGCGGTTTATGGAAAGGCCGGGGATGCTTTCATCCAGCTCAGAGGCCAGAACGGCGGTGCGCGCAAGGCAGGCGCCCTGCTCGGCAACCTGGGTAACATTGCCCCAGATCACATCCTCGACGGCGTGGCCCTCAAGGTTGTTGCGCTCTTTGAGCGCGTTGAGCGCCACGGCCGAGAGGCGCGCGGCGGACACTTCATGCAGGCTGCCATCGGCGCGGCCCTTGCCACGCGGGGTGCGCACGGCGTCGTAGATATAAGCTTCGGTCATGTCTCGTCTCCTTAACGTGTGACGTAAAAATCAGGCGCGGTCAGCGGGGCTGCCGGGCATAAGATCGTAAGGGTATTTGAACCCTTCGGTGTTTTCGATATTGCTGAGCCAGCGGTCGATGTTGGGCCAGTCCGCACGGGTGAACCCGAAAGGCTCGGGGTAAAACAGGTAGCCGCAATTGGACAGATCTGCGTTTGTGAGCTCTGCGCCTACGATATAGTCGCGCCCTTCAAGATGGGTATCCAGCGTGGCGTAGGCGCCTTTGAGGCGGCCTTGCAGAAAGGCGATCACCTCGTGGGGGCGTTTGTCTTCGGGCAGGAAGTTCATCAAAAAGCGGGTGACGCCGGCTTGGGAAGACATTTTGTGGTTGTCCCAAAGCACCCAGCGGAGCACCTCGTATGTGTCCTCTGGCGCACCGCCGAACTTGCCGGATTTATCGGTGATATACTGCTGGATCACGCCGGATTGGGTGAGCCGCAGGGCGCCGTCCTCTAAAACGGGGGCCTCGCCCATGACATTCTTGGCGCGCCACTCGGGCGTGCGCGCGGCACCGCCGAAGAAATCAACGTAGACGGGCTCCCAGTCCAGGCCGGAGAGCTCCAGCGCGAGCGCGGCTTTATAGGCGTTGCCGGATTCGCCGAAGCAATGGAGTTTGAGTGTCATAGCGTGGTTCCTCTGTGTTCTGGCGCAGCGGGGGTTTCACACCCCCGCACCCCCGTGGAGTATTGTCTGCAAGATGAAGCAGCGTAAGAGATTGTTAATGAAGCTGCGCTACAGTTTGAGCTGCGGAACAGGCTGGAGAGCCGATGGCCGTGCAAGGTGAAGCCCTGCCTCTTAGCGCTGGCCACGCGTGCCGCGCGGTGAGGCAGGGTCAGCTTTGAGGCTTCATCTTGCTTGAAATACTCCCCGCGGAGCGTCCGGCACTGGAGGAGTGGCGCAGCGGTTTGTGGCATCAGAGGTTCCTTGAGATCAGTTCTTTCATGATCTCGTTGGTGCCGCCGTAGATGCGCTGCACGCGGGCGTCGGCCCACATTTCGGCGACGGGATACTCGATCATGAAGCCATAGCCGCCAAAGAGCTGCACGCAGTCATCGAGCACCTCGCCTTGGGTGTCGGTGAGCCAGTATTTGGCCATGGCGGCCTTATCGACCGTGAGCTCGCCGCGCAGGTGCTCGCTCATGCATTCGTCCAGGAAGGCGCGGGCAACGGTATATTTGGTTTTGCATTCCGCCAGTTTGAACCGGGTGTTTTGGAACTGCATGATCGGGCCGCCGAAGGCCTCGCGCTCTTTGCAGTAGGCGATTGTGCGCTCCAAAGCGCCTTGCATGGCGCCCACGGCGCCGCAGCCGATGATCAGGCGCTCTTGCGGGAGCTGCTGCATCATCTGGTAAAAGCCCTTGCCCTCTTCGCCGCCGAGCAGGTTTTCGGGCGGGATTTCGACATTGTCAAAGAACAGCTCGGAGGTGTCGGCGGCGTGGCAGCCGACTTTCTCAAGGTTGCGGCCACGCGAGAAGCCTGTCGCGCCGTCGGTTTCCACCACGATCAGCGAGGTTCCTTTGGAGCCTTCTTTCGGGTCGGTCTTGGCGGCGACGATGATCAGGTCGGCGTGCTGGCCGTTGGTGATGAAGGTTTTTTGCCCTGAGAGGCGGTAGGCGTTGCCATCCTTGATGGCGCGGGTCTTGATGCCTTGCACATCCGAGCCACCGGAGGGCTCTGTCATGGCCAGCGCGCCGACCATTTCGCCGGACACCATCTTGGGCAGCCAGCGCTTTTTCTGCTCTTCGGTGCCGCAATGCAGGATATAGTGGGCCACGATGCCGGAATGGATGCCATGGCCCCAGCTGGCCAGGTTGGCGCGGCTGCCTTCGATCAGGATCGCGGCTTCATGGCCGAAATCGCCGCCGGCGCCGCCGTACTCCTCGGGGATGGAGGGGCAGAGCAGGCCCAGCTCGCCGGCTTGCTGCCATGTTTCACGGTCCATTTCGCCTTGCTTGCGCCATTTGTCATACTGAGGCATCCATTCCTCGGTGATGAACTTCTGCGTCATATCGGCGATCATTTGATGTTCTTCGGTCATCCAGCTGGAAGCCATTGATCTTTCCCTCCCCGGAAGAATTTAGCGTTTGCGCGCGTCAAGCTCGGTGTTGAAGAGCCTGAGGCGCGCCGTCAGATTTTCGTGGTTCATCACGCTGTCGAAGTTCTCAAACAGAAAACTCAGGGCCTCGCCTTCATCCAGCCCCGCCTCGGCCGCAAAGGCCTTGAGCTTGCGGTAGCCGTCTTCCGTCATGGCGGCGGGAAAGCGGCGGGTGAGGCGGAAGCGTTTGGGCATGAAGGCGTGGCTCCTTGGCGTTAGAACTGGTCCTCGCTGAGTGCCATCACGGTGTCTGCGCCGCTTTCGATTCGGGCAAGGTGCAGGGCCGTGGCAGGCAGACGGCGTGCCATATAGTAGCGGCCTGTCGCGAGCTTCGTCTCATAGAACGCTGCGTCAGAGGTGCCTGACGCAAGGGCATCCAGGCTGGCCCGCGCCATGCGTGCCCACATGAGGCCAAGGCAGACATGGCCCATCAGGTGCATGAAGTCGGTCGAGCCGGCGAGCGCGGCGTTGGGGGTTTTCATGCCGTTCTGCATGAAGAACATGCCCGCGGCCTGAAGATCTTTGGATGCTTTCTTGAGGGGCTCCACGAAGGCTTCCATGCCCTCGACATCTTTTTGCTCGGCGCAGAAGGTTTTGACCATGTCAAAGAAGGCCATGACATGTTTGCCGCCGTCTTGCGCCAGTTTGCGGCCCACCAGATCGAGCGCCTGAACGCCGTTGGCGCCTTCATAGATCATGGCGATGCGGGCGTCGCGGGTGAATTGGGACATGCCCCATTCCTCGATATAGCCGTGGCCTCCGTAGACCTGTTGGGCCTCAACAGTCATGGCGTAGCCGACATCTGTGAGGAAGCCCTTGATGACCGGGGTCATCAGCGAGATGAGGCCATCGGCGGCTTCGTCACCGGAGCGGTGGGCCGCATCAATCAGGGTGGAGCCCCAGAGGATGAAGGCGCGGGCGGCTTCGATGAAGCTTTTCTGATCCATCAACATGCGGCGCACATCGGGGTGGACAATGAGCGGATCGGCGGGGCCATCGGGGTTTTTCACGCCGGTGACATCGCGGCCCTGAAGGCGGTCCTTGGCGTAGATCAGCGCGTTCTGATAGGCGGCGTCTGCCTGCGCCAGCCCCTGCATCCCGACACCGATACGGGCTTCGTTCATCATGGTGAACATGGCGCGCATCCCTTTGTGCTCGGTTCCGAGCAGATAGCCGGTGGCCGCGTCATAATTCATCACACAGGTGGAGTTGCCGTGGATGCCCATTTTCTCTTCCAGGGCGCCACAGCTGACGCCGTTGCGCGGGCCGGGGGTGCCATCTTCGTTGACGATGAATTTTGGCACGATGAAGAGCGACACCCCTTTGATGCCTTCGGGGCCACCGGGGATTTTGGCCAGCACCAGGTGAATGATGTTGTCCGACATTTCATGCTCGCCGGAGGAGATGAAGATTTTCTGCCCCGTGAGCTTGTAGCTGCCATCTGCCTGCGGCTCTGCCTTGGTGCGCATCAGGCCCAGATCGGTGCCGCAGTGCGGCTCTGTGAGGTTCATTGTGCCCGTCCACTCGCAGCTGACCATTTTGGGCAGATAAGTGGCTTTTTGCGCGTCTGTGCCGTGGGCGAGAATGGCCGAGGCGGCACCATGGGTCAGGCCCTGATACATGGTGAAGGCCTGGTTGGCCGCCGAGAACATCTCGCCGACGGCGGTGCCCAGCACATAGGGCATCCCCTGGCCGCCAAATTCTTCGGGCATGTCAAGGCCCGTCCAGCCGCCGGCCCGGACCTGATCGAAGGCTTCCTGAAAGCCAGTGGGCACCCGCACGACACCGTTTTCCAATGTGCAGCCCTCTTTGTCGCCCACGGCATTGAGCGGCGCAAGCACGTCAGAGCAGATCTTTCCCGCCTCTTGCAAGACGGCAGAGGTAAACTCGGGGTCTAGCTCGGTGTAGCCCGGTGTGTTGGCGGTGCTGGTTTTGAGCACGTCATGCAAGACGAACTGAAGGTCTTTAAGCGGGGCGGTATAGCTCGGCATATCTCGGGGTCTCCCTTGGGTATTGATTATTCGGCAGCGTCTCGCGGCTGCGACATTTCTGTGAGGGTTACAGCCACGTCGGATATCTGGTGGCTGAGATCGGTGATGGCCTCGTCAAGCTCGGCGCGCTGGCGCTCCATACCGGCGAGGCGCTCGCGGGCGATGTCCAGGGTGCGCTGGAGCTGGGTCTGTTGCTGATCGCCGATATAATAGAGTTCGAGCAGCTGGCGGATTTGCTCCAGCGAGAAGCCAAAGCGCTTGCCGCGCAGGATCAGCTTGAGGCGGGCGCGGTCGCGGCGGGTGAAGAGGCGTTTTTGACCTTCGCGCAAGGGCGAAAGCAGCTCTTTGGCCTCGTAAAAACGCAGAGTGCGCGGCGTGACATCATATGTCTCGCACATCTCGCGAATTGTCATTTGTTTATCCGTGTCGCTCATGCGGACCTCCAACAGCTTTGGCAACAGCCTTGTGCTGCCTTAGGTGCAAAGGATTTATGAGTCGTTCAAGGATGACTTGACGTTGACGTAAAGAAGACGTTGCGTCACTTTTTGGATTTGAGCTGCGCGAGCGTCTCGCTGCGGCTGTCTCCCAGCTCGCGGATTGCGGCGTTGATGTCGTCGCGCTGTTTTTCGAGCTCAAGAAGCTGCTTGGAGGCCATGTCGATCCAGCGTTGCAGCTGGGCTTTGGTGCCTTCTTCTTCATAGATGAGCAGAAACTGGCGGATGTCTTCCAAAGGAAACCCCCAGCGGCGGCCACGCATGATAAGCTTCATGCGGGCGATTTCGCGGGGGGTGTAGTGGCGCGCGCGCCCTTCGCGCTCGGGCTGTAGCAGCTCGATGTATTCGTAATAGCGCAACGTGCGCGGGGTAACGTCAAACTGGGCGCACATTTCTTTGAAAGTCAGCCGTGTATCGCTCATCGTTGGTCTCCTCGCGCAGAACCTATTGCGCCGCGCCACAAGACACAAGGCGGGCCATGCAACGCCGCGCCCCTTTGACATGATGCAACGGAATGTCTGAAACCGGCAGGCAAAGCACATCACGCAGTTTCGGCCCAAATCTCGGGTGAATGGATCTGGAACAGACATGCGCGGTGAATGGAGATGGGGTCTGCAATGCGGACGAACCTGCCTTTTGCTCACGCGGCTATTGCTAGCGCAGCATTTCCTCGCCCGTGCAGAACGTTTGTTATTTCACGACAGTGCAAGTCACCGAAGCAGTCATTCAGGGCTTCGATTTGGCTCGAACCGAAACTGAACTTTCGCAAGAGTCCGATCCGGAAACTCAGACGTGGGACGAAGCCGATGTTGAGCGTGGCCATACCAAGGTCTCCTCTTGGAGGCTTTAGACCAAAGACAGAAGCGCCCTCGGCGCGTAAATCGGAAATTTTAAATGGCTGCAAAGATGCTGGCGCGCGACACTCGACCTAGAGTTCTTTTCAAGCCAACATTGGGGACATTGCCGTTGGACTGGATTAGCCTCCTGCCTCGCAGGCGTGATCAACAGTACCGCAAATTTGAAGATGTCGATCAGATCAGAGTTTTACGCCTTCCAGCAAAATCTCTCGAAGCGAGTGCTTCGTCTCTTCCCATTGTTGATTTGTCAGTTCCAGATCATCGTTCAATGTTCTGATTTGGTGTTTAAAGTCAGCATAATGCTGCGTGGTCGCCCAGATTGCATAAAGCAAATGCCGTGCACTGACAGGCCTGATTTGCTTTTGTGCGATCCAGTATTCGATCACTGCTATCCGATCATCGGTCCATTGGCGCAGTTCGTTTTCCAGGTAGTCCTGTACGACGGGCGCGCGCTGGATGACTTCGTTTGCCCAGACCTTGGAGCCATAGGGGCGCGTTCGGGCGAGGTCCAGCTTGGTTTCGATGTAGTCGCCCAAAGCATTTATCGGATCGCGTTCCGGCGACAGGACATCCGCAGCTTCACGCCAGACATTGAAAATGTTCTCGACCACATTTCGGTATAGTTTTTCCTTGGTTTGATAGTAATAGACGATGTTGGATTTCGGCAGACCAGCTTCAGCGGCGATCCGGCTAAATGACGCGCCTACGAAACCGTAATCCGCAAAGACACGTTCAGCGGCCCGCTGAATTTGCGCCCTTGTTTCTTCGCGATGACGGATCTGTATTCCGCCGCTTTGCTTTTCCACGCTGTTTCAATCCTTTGAACGGTGCGTTGGCCGAGAAACGTCCTGTTTGAACACCTGATGCCTATCAAATTAACAAATCCGATCAGATTTGGAAGCTTTCCGCACGATTGTGCAGAAAATTCTTGACCGGACACCTAAATCTTCTCAGCATCCACCCGTGTGGCATTGGAATGGGGGCCGAAGACACTGCCAGCAAACATACAACCTACCCAGCTTGTGGAGCTCTGACAGGAAGCAAAGGCGCTGCGCCAAGCAACCCGAGGTGACGAATACTGTGAAAAAATTAACATTCAAAATACCGAACAGGAGAGGATGACATGTCAAGAATATCGCTAACGAAAAGGGCGTTGCTGGCTGCCATGGTCGCGGGGTCGACCCTTTTGGCGGCCGGCGTTGCTGCCGCAGAAAAGGTGAAGGTTGCTGCAATTTATACATTGCCCGTCGAACAGCAATGGATCAGCCGGATTCACCTTGCACTGAACACGGCCGCAGAGCGGGGCGATATCGAGTATGTGTTTTCGGAAAATGTTGCCAACACCGACTATGAGCGGGTGATGCGCGAATATGCCGAGCAAGGCCAACAATTGATAGTGGGTGAAGTGTTCGGACTTGAGCGCGCTGCGCGCAAAGTGGCGACGGATTACCCCGAGACGGCGTTCCTGATGGGCTCGTCCTTTGGGCCGGTCGCGCCAAATTTTTCCGTATTCGACAACTGGATTCACGAACCATCCTATCTGTCCGGCATGGTTGCCGGTGCTGCGACCGAGTCTAACCTGATTGGGATGGTTGGCGGATATGCGATCCCTGAAGTGAACCGCTTGATGCATGCCTTCATGGATGGCGCGCGCGAAGTGAACCCGGATGTGAAGTTCATGGTGAACTTCATCGACAGTTGGTACGACCCGCCGAAAGCCAAAGAAAGCGCATTTGCGATGATGGATGCAGGCGCAGACGTGATGTATGCGGAACGTTTTGGCGTGTCCGACGCAGCGGTTGAGCGTGGCGTTAAGGCCATCGGCAACGTGATCGATACCTCTGGTGATTATCCTGGGACCATCATGGCCTCTGCCCTGTGGCACATGGAGGCGACCATCGACAAAGCCGTGGCAAACGTTGCAGGTGGCACGTTTGAGGCGTCGGACTATGGCCAGTACAGCTTTATGGCGTATGGCGGCGGTTCGCTTGTCATGGACGAAAGCCTTGTTGCGGCGGAAACAGCAGCGGCCGTAAAGGAACGTGAAGCTGAAATTCTGGGTGGGCTGTTCCGTGTGAACGTGAACGATGACCGTCCAGTTTCTGACAATTAAAGACGCATGGGCTGGCGGCAGCGCCAGCCCGACCATTTTATGACACAATCCACTGCTCTCAGGCTCACTGGGCTCAGCAAACGCTTCGGCTCGGTGGTTGCAAATGATGATGTAAGCCTGACCCTTGAAAAAGGTGAAGTGCTGGCCCTTTTGGGTGAAAACGGCGCGGGCAAAACCACGCTGATGAACATGCTGTTCGGGCACTATCTGCCCGAAGCGGGCACAGTTGAAGTCGCTGACGAAAGCGGCACGTTGCATGCCTTGCCGTTAGGCCATCCCCAGGCTGCGCTGGCCGCAGGGGTTGGCATGGTGCACCAGCATTTCGCACTGGCTGAAAACATCAACGCGCTCGACAATATCACTCTCGGGTCTGAACCGCTGCACGGCTTCCGGCGCAATCGCAACAGCGCCAAGGCCAAGATCGACGGCATTATTGAGCGCAGTGGATTAAATGCGCCGTTGAATGTGCCTGTGGGGCGGCTGTCTGTCGGCGAACGTCAGCGGGTTGAGATCCTCAAAGCACTCTATCGCGATGCCCGCATTCTGGTGCTTGATGAACCCACGGCGGTCCTGACCCCGCAAGAGGCCGACACGCTGTTCGACAATATCAAGGCGATGACAAAAGATGGCTTGTCCGTGATTTTCATCAGCCACAAACTGCGCGAGGTTCTCGCCTTTTCGGATCGCATTGCTGTCTTGCGCCACGGCAAGAAAGTAGGAGAGATGGCCACTGCAGATGCCGATGAAAAAGTCATCGCGCGCATGATGGTCGGGGCGGATACGCCCAAAGTCGCACGCACAGAAATGGCGCCCGGTGCGCCGGTGTTGAAGCTGTCGAGCATATCGGTCGAAGGGCGCGCCAAGCGCGATACGTTAAAAGGCGTCAACCTGACCGTAAACGCCCACGAAATTCTGGGCATCGCCGGCATCTCCGGTAATGGGCAAAGCGGGCTGGCCAGTGTGATTTCAGGGCTCGCACAACCAAGCGCCGGGACGATCACGGTGGATGACCAGGACATTCCAAAACCAAGCCCGGGTGCTATGGTGAAGGCGGGTATCGGGCGCATCCCCGAAGACCGTCATCACGAAGGGATTGTGGGAGCGATGAGCGTAGCCGAGAACATGGTAATCGAACGACTTGATGATCCTGCCATCCAATCACGAGGATTGCTGAAGCGCGACGCCATTCAGGCCAATGCCGAAAAGCTTGCCAAAGCCTATGACGTACGCGGCCCCGGCGTCATCGCCGCATCCAGATTGTTGTCAGGCGGGAATATTCAAAAGCTGATCCTGGCGCGTGTTTTTGAACGCTCCCCCCGGCTAATCCTCGCGAACCAACCCACACGCGGCCTTGACATGGGTGCAGCGGCAGAGGTCGGTCGGCGCTTGTTGGAAGCCCGCGAGCGCGGTGCAGGCGTTGTTCTGATCTCAGAAGATCTTGACGAAATTCTGGGCCTTGCCGATCGGATCGTTGTGATCCGGGATGGAAATATTGTTGAAGCCGCAACCCATGACCGTGAGCAAATCGGCCTGATGATGGCAGGAGAACCGACATGATCCGCATTGAGCCGCGCGAAAATCCGTCCCGCGTGTTTGCCGTTGGTATTCCTATCCTTTCGGCTGTCATTTCACTCGCCTTTGCGGCCATTCCATTGCTGGCCGCGGGGGCAAACCCGATCACCGCCTATGGCGAGATGATCAAAGGTGTTTTTGGATCGGTCTTTGCCGTATCCGAAATGCTGACGCGCGCAACGCCGTTGATATTCACCGGGCTTGCCGCGGCTTTGGCGTTTCGCGCCAAGCTTTGGAATATCGGGGCCGAGGGACAGCTTTATCTAGGCGCTATCGCAGCGGTCGCTATTGGGTCGGGGGTGCTCGACATCTCTGGCATCCTGCTGTTACCGCTGATCATCGTCTTGGGCGCAGCCGCCGGAGCAGCAGGTATGATGGCCCCAACCTATCTGAAAGTGCGCTTTGGCGCGGATGAGGTTGTGACGACCTTGCTGCTAAACTTCATCATTCTGATCTTTCTTCAGATGATGCTCGAAGGCCCACTACAAGACCCAATGGGGTTGGGTTGGCCGCAATCAGCACCGGTGCTGGACCAGGGCGTGCTGCCGCCACTGATGGACAGAATGCGGGTGCATTCAGGTCTGATCCTTGCGCTTGTTCTGGCAGCCATTGCGCAGTTCATGCTGGCGCGGTCCGTCTGGGGGTTCAAACTGCGGGCGGTCGGAGAAAACGCCGCTGCTGCCCGGCACGCAGGCATCAATGTGCGCCGCTCCTTGTTTGGCGTGGCAGCGATTTCTGGCGCGCTGGCCGGGCTCGCCGGGGTATCCGAAGTGGCCGGGCTAAAGGGCTATCTGACGGCTGATCTGTCCCCCGGGTTTGGCTACACCGGCATTGTCGTTGCGATGTTGGCGGGCTTGTCGCCAGTTGGTGTTGTCATCGCGGCCCTCTTCATCGCGTCAGTCTTCGTCGGTGCTGACAGCATGAGCCGCGCCATGGGCGTGTCGTCTTTCCTTGCCGATCTGGTGGTTTCCATGTCGCTGCTCTGCGTCCTGGTTGGCGGGTTTCTGGCCAAGTACCGCATCTTGCGCACCAAAGGGGCTACAGCATGATGGACCTTTTGAACATTTTGATGACCGAGAGCTTCTGGGCGGCGTCGTTGCGCATCGCCACGCCCCTGATTTTTGGTGTGCTCGGCGCGTTGATTTGCGAGCGTGCTGGTGTCCTGAACCTCGGGATCGAAGGCATCTTCGTCGTTGGTGCGATGTGCGGATGGATGGCCGTCTGGCTTGGTGCTGGGCTTTGGGGCGGTGTTTTGGTCGCGGCATTGGCTGGCGCGTTCTTTGGGCTATTGCACGCCATCCTAACGGTGCCTTTGGGCCTGTCCCAACACGTCTCGGGCCTTGGAATCACGCTGTTTGCCACCTCGGTCAGTTACTACACCTATCGGACCGCGTTGCCCGACGTGTCTTCGCCGCCGCGCATCGAGCCGTTTCGCGCGCTGGATATCCCTATCCTGTCTGACCTGCCGTTTCTCGGCCCGGTCCTGTTCCAGCAAACAGCGCTGACATGGCTAGCGCTGTTGATGGTTGCGCTGGTTTGGTATGTGATGAACCGCACGGCGCTTGGCGTGGCAATCAAGGCCGTGGGTGACAATCCCGGCAGTGTGGATGCGCAAGGTCTGTCCGTCTATGGTCTGCGCATGGGCGCGATTTTGGCTGGGTCCGCCTTGATGGCACTTGGGGGCGCGTTCCTGACAATGAGCGCTTTTGACGCCTTCTTCTTTGGTATGGTCAACGGGCGCGGTTGGGTCTGCATTGCGCTAGTGATCTTTGCCAGCTGGCGACCGGGAAAGGCCCTGCTGGGTGCGCTTTTGTTTGGCGCTTTCGACGCGCTGCAAGTGCGGTTGCAAACTGAAATGGGCGCATTGGTGCCTGGGCAAGTTTTCCTGATGGCGCCTTATATCCTGTCCATCATCGCTCTTGTCATCGCCGCGCGATCTGCCGACTATCCACGCGCCTTATTGACCCCTTGGTTCAAAGGACAACGATGATGCACTGCAAAAGGGGAATTTCATGTTCGATCTGATCGTCAAAAACGCGACCACGAGTGACGGACAATCCGGCGTCGATATCGCCTGTAAGGATGGCAAAATCGCTGCAGTTGAGGCGGGGATCACAGCCGAGGCAAAAGACACAATGGATGCAGGCGGAAACCTTGTGTCCCCACCCTTTGTCGACCCGCATTTTCATATGGACGCGACCTTATCACTTGGCAAGCCACGCATGAATGTGTCTGGCACCTTGCTCGAGGGCATCGCGCTGTGGGGCGAGTTGAAGCCAATCCAGTCCGTCGATGATATCGTCGAACGCGCGATGCGCTACTGCAATCTGGCGGTTGCCAAAGGCATCGGCGCGATCCGCAGCCATGTGGATACTTGCGATGACGAATTGAAGGGTGTGCAAGCACTGCTGGAGGTGCGCGAAAAGGTAAAAAACTACCTCGACCTGCAACTCGTGGCGTTTCCGCAAGACGGCGTTCTGCGCGACTCCACAGCGATGAACAATACGGTGCGAGCGCTCGATATGGGCGTGGATGTGGTGGGCGGTATCCCGCATTTCGAACGCACCATGGCGCATGGCGCTGAAAGCATACGCCTGTTGTGTGAAATCGCAGAAAAACGCGGACTGATGGTCGATATGCATTGCGATGAAAGCGATGACCCCCACAGTCGCCATATCGAAACGCTGGCCTATGAAACCCAACGCCTTGGGCTGAAGGGCCGCGTTGCGGGATCACATTTGACCTCGATGCACTCCATGGACAACTACTATGTCTCCAAGTTGATCCCGCTGATGGTTGAAGCCGGTGTTCACGCGATCCCCAACCCGCTGATCAACATCATGTTGCAGGGTCGTCACGACACATATCCCAAACGGCGTGGCCAAACCCGCGTGCGCGAGTTGCGCGACGCCGGGATCATGGTTGGCTTTGGCTCTGACTGTGTGATGGACCCGTGGTATTCTCTGGGCAAGGCGGACATGCTAGACGTTGCCTTCATGGGGTTGCATGTCGGGCAGTTGTCGAGCCGCGCGGATATGGACTGGTGCTTTGAGGCGGTCACCGGCAACTCAGCCCGGATCATGGGCCTGGAAGGGTATGGCCTGTCCAAAGGATGCGATGCGCATTTCGTGATCCTACAGGCAAAAGACAAGATCGAAGCCATCCGACTGCGCGCGCATCGGCTTGCCGTGTTCCGACACGGACAACTCATCTCGCAATCAGCGCCCATTCAATACAATTTGGCACTGCCTGACAGGCCAAGCTTAACAGTGGATGAATCCCAAGTCAGCGGGTCAAGTAGCACCAACTAGTTTGCACTACCGGGGGCGAACACGGGCTCCGAAAATACTTCAAATTATCCGGACAGATTGGTTGGGCGAAGCGCCCATCCTACGATTTATGACAGCCTCTAATTTGCGACTGTTTGGTTGGTTCCACCGTCGACTTTCGCGTGATCAAGCAACAGTTGGACTGCCCGAAGATTGCCGTTTTTCCAAATATCTCTGCCGCCTTTGTGCGGCGGAGCGATTGTGTACCATATCGGCTTGGTTCTAGTTTGATCGCTGCGACCCAATCACGAACGAGCCATCCATACTGCCGTGTTGAATGGTTTGGTCGGTCATGGACTCTGCTCGGGAATATGAACCGGCACGCAAACATCTCGGGGGATTTGACCCAGGCCAAGACAGTTTCGCGTGTGTCTTCCGTCAGTTCAAACTGAACCGGTCGCTTGGTTGAGTCTACTCGATCAATCTGGTGAACTCGACGCACTCCTAGTCAATCGCGCGGCAGTGAGTGAGGCGTTCGATTTCCCGCTCCACGCTGCTGGCAATTGCCGCAGCAAGAGATGCTCTTGTTGCTTCCCCGTAGATCCCTTGAACGGTGGGCAGCGACAAAGCGATATACTGTACCGACCCGATAAAGCGATATACTTCCGCCAAAGCGGATGCTCGGGTTGTTTCGGCAAAGTTTGGAAGAGACATAACAAGGCCTGTAAGGCGATCCAAATAGGGTTTGAGTGGCCAGATCTGTGCCTCAGGATCACTATCAAGCAAAGCGCGCACAACCAGTTGGACATCTTGTTGGTCGTTCATGGCAGATGCCGCCATGCGAGCGTAATAAGCGGTTAGATGGGACTTTGGATCTGAAGTTTGGGTGATTTTGATGTCAGCGCAAAGCCTTTCGCAAAGTGCGTTCAGCACTTCGGCATAAAGTCTTTCTTTTGTCCCGAAGAAGTGGAGAATCGCCTGTTTTGAAACGCCTGCTTCCTTGGCCAATCTGGCCAGACTTGTCCCGTGAAAGCCATCTTGCGCGAACCGGCGCGTTGCAAGCATCAGATAGTTTTTCCGGGGGTCTGTCGTCATTGGGCTTAATACTCCTCTCTCGCGACGTTGCGTATCATGGGATTGATCACTTACCAATCGTGAAGTAACTTACCAATTGGTAAGTGAGCTGAAGGGAGACAGGTATGGATCGCAAAACAGAAGTCGGGCTGATCCGCGAGATCGTTGGATTGGCAGACCAGAAATCATCTTTTTTGGATCGGGAAGTCACACATTCACCAATTTCGCGCTACGCAAGTCCTGAACGGTTTGAACGGGAAATGGCAATGATCTTTCGCCGCAAACCTGTTGTTGCAGCGCATTCCTCTGAGCTGGAGGGTCAGAACGCCTTCATTACCAGAGATTTCCTAGGCTTACCGCTCTTGCTCACGAGAGACGCAAACAGCGAAGTTCACGCGTTCCTGAATGTCTGCCGCCATCGTGGGGCAAAGGTCGAACGCGAAGCAACCGGATGCAAGCGCGTGTTCACCTGCCCCTATCACGCATGGAGCTGGTCGAACCGTGGCGATCTGCGCGCAGTTCCGCAAGAAGCGCAGGGGTTTCCCGACTTGCCTCGGGCAGAGCGCGGTTTGCGGCGGCTTCCTGTCGCCGAAGCGCATGGATTCATCTGGATCATCGCAAACCCTGACGCCGGCGAGATGCCGAGAATAGACGACTGGCTTTCCGATTTGTCTCCGGACTTTGCCTGGCTAGGGTTAAACGACCACCGCATAGCACTTATCGACACGCTTGACATCAATGCGAATTGGAAAGTGCTCATCGAGGGTGGGTTGGAAGCGTATCATTTCCGCGTTGCGCATAAGAAGACGATCGGCCCGCACTTCCCCGACAACCTTCTGACCTACAAGCAGTTCGGACCGCACATGCGAGCTGTATTGCCACGCAACGCCTTGCCGGAACTCGGCGGCACGCCCGAAGAGCAATGGATACTGCGTAAGGACGCCAACATGGTCTATACTGTCCAGCCCAATACCCAGATGTTGGTGCAGCAGGATCATTTCATGTGGTTCCATATCGAACCAATCTCAGAGGCGAAAACCCGGTTCCGAATGGCGACGGTCGTGCCAAACAATGCGCCGCGCACTGACGACATGGAAAAACACTGGCAGCTGAATCATCGCATTTCTCTAACGGCACTAAAGGAAGACTTCGAACTTGGGGAGGAGATCCAAGCTGGTTTTGCATCACGCGGTAACCCTACGCACATCTTTGGTCGCTTCGAGGGCGCACTGAACCGATTTAACCTTGTGATAGAAGAGATGTTGGCCAACTAGTCCAAAGACCGAGGCACCGAACAGCCGACCTTTGATTGCACTGCGGCATCGGTGAGTTTGGCCTCAAACCCACCCCTTGCTGGACTGTGAAGGAAGTTTTGCTTCCGTTTTTCGCTCATTTGGTGATGAGCAGGTCAAACCCGGCTGACGTCTGGCATAGGGTGATGCGCTGATACGGCTTGCACCGCCTGCACGGCTCTGGAAGTATGCCGCCAAAGGAGGCCCTGCGCCCAATGGACAAAGCAAAAATCGCAAAACAGTTTATTAAGGCGATCCCGCACAGCCGGGCGCTGGGGATGGAGCTGACTGACATCGGCGAAGGGTTTGCACGCATCGAGATGCCCTATGCGGCGCAGCTTGTGGGCGACCCGGAGACAGGGGTGATTCATGGCGGCGCGGTGTCGGCGCTGATGGACACCTGCTGCGGGGCGGCGGCGATGAGCCACCCGAGCTCGCCTGCGGGCACGGCGACGATTGATTTGCGCATCGACTATATGCGCCCCGCCACGCCGGGCCAGACCATTGCCACGGAGGCGCAGTGCTATCACATCACCCGTTCGGTGGCTTTTGTGCGCGCCACGGCGACGGATGATGACAAGGACAACCCTGTGGCCACGGCCACGGGTGCCTTTACGGTGGAGCGCTGAGCATGGCCTACAAACGCCCCGAACCTGTGCAGGTGATCAAGCAGCGCCGGGATGCGGCCTTGAGCGCGCTGGTGCATGGTGTGCCTTATATCACCTTTATGGGGATCGAATTTGACCGCCGTGGCGACGAGCTCACCGCCATTTTGCCCTATGACGACAAGCTCATCGGCAACCCTCTGTTGCCGGCGCTGCATGGTGGGGCCATTTCCGGCTTTATGGAGGTTGCTGCCGTGATCGGGCTGGGCTGGTCTGTGCTTTGGGACGAGATCGAGCGCGGCGAGCTGGACGCCGACGAAGTTGTCAGAGGGCATTTGCCACGCCTGCCCAAGACCATCGACTTTACCATCGACTACCTGCGCACGGGGCTGCCGCGCGACGCCTATGCGCGCGCCAAGGTGAACCGCTCTGGCCGGCGCTATGCGAGCGTGCATGTGGAAGCCTGGCAGGACAACCGCGCCCGCATTTTTGCCCAAGGCACGGGGCATTTTCTGATGCCACGGCGGGATGACTGAGCCTGAGGCGATCACCCATCGCAGGGTGCTCAAGATTGCCGTTCCGATCCTTCTGGCCAATGTGACCATTCCCATTCTGGGGGCGGTGGACACGGCTGTTGTGGGCCAGATCCCGGATGCCGCGCCGATAGCGGCGGTGGGTGTGGGGGCTGTCATCCTTTCGGCCATTTACTGGGTCTTCGGCTTCTTGCGCATGGGCACAACCGGGCTAACGAGCCAGGCGGCGGGCCGTGGCGAGGCGGGCGAGGTGGCCGCGCTGCTGACCCGCGCGTTGATGATCGGCTTTGCGGGGGGTGTTTTCTTCATCCTTATCCAGCCGCTTCTCTTCTGGGGGGCGTTCCGCCTTTCGCCCGCGAGCGCGGAGGTGGAGGGGCTTGCGGCAAGCTACATGCAGATCCGTATCTTCTCGGCCCCTGCGGCGATTGCGATGTATGGGATCACCGGCTGGCTGATTGCGCAGGAGCGCACGCGGGAGGTGCTCTGGATCCAGCTTTTGATGAACGGGGTCAACGTGGGGCTGGACCTGTTGTTTGTGCTCTCCTTCGGCTGGGGTGTGGCGGGGGTCGCTTGGGCCACGTTTATTGCCGAATGGTCGGGGCTGATCCTTGGGCTGTGGATGTGCCGCGAGGCCTTTCGCCACACCGCCTGGCGCGATTGGGCGCGGGTGTTTGACCGTATCAAGCTGAGGCGCATGGCGGTGGTGAACAGTGATATTCTGGTCCGCTCGTTGCTGTTGCAGGGCATTTTCGTGTCGTTCCTTCTGGTCGGCGGGCGCTTTGGCGATGTGACGCTGGCGGCCAATCAGGTGCTGTTGCAGTTTTTGCATATCACCGGTTATGCGCTGGATGGCTTTGCCTTTGCCGCCGAGGCGCTTGTGGGCAAGGCCTTTGGCGCGGCGGCGGTGGCGCGGCTGCGCCGTGCGGCGCTGCTCACGAGCTATTGGGCGCTGGGGCTGGGTGTGCTGATGGCGCTCAGCTTCTGGCTTTTGGGGCCGGCACTCATCGACATCATGACCAAGGCGCCCGAGGTGCAGGCCGAGGCGCGGCGCTATCTGCCATGGCTGGTGGCCGCGCCCGTAATGATCGTTGGCCTCACGCAGATGGACGGGATTTTCATCGGCGCGACGCGCACGGCGGATATGCGCAATATGATGGCTGTGGCTTTTGTTATTTATGTCATTGCGGCTTGGAGCCTGATGCCCCTGATGCAAAACCACGGGCTCTGGCTGGCCTTGCACATTTCGTTTGTTGCCCGCGCGGGCACGCTGATGCTGCGCTATCCGGCGCTGGAGCGGGCGGCTAGAGTAGGCTGAGCACGGCTTCGGGCGGGCGGCCTATGGCGGCTTTATCCCCTGCGAATACAATGGGCCGCTCGATGAGCTTGGGCACGCGGGCCATGGCGGCAAAGAGCGCCTCTTCGGGGCTGTCTTTGCTCAGGCTCTCGGCTTTAAATTCGGCCTCGCCGGTGCGCATCATCTCGATGGCGCTCACACCGAGCGCAGCGGCGGCGGCGCGCAGCTCGGCCTCGCTGGGCGCATCTGTCAGGTAGAGGCGGATTTGCGGGTCATGCGCCGCGATCAACGCCAGTGTCTGGCGTGATTTGGAGCAGCGCGGGTTGTGCCAGATGATCAGAGCCATGCGTCTCTCCCTGTGCCTGTGGCCTCGGCGACCGTGGCAAAGCCGTGTTCTTCCAGGAGCGTATCAAGCCCGCGGGCGATTTCGGCGGCCAGCCCGAGGCCGTGATAGACAAGCGCTGTGTAAAGCTGCACGGCGCTGGCCCCTGCGCGAATTTTCTCAAACGCCTGCGCGGCGGTGGCGATGCCGCCCACGCCGATGAGCGGCAGCTTGCCCTCAGTGGCTTTGGAGAGCTTGGCCAAGACCTGCGTGGAGCGCGTGAACAGCGGTGCGCCGGAAAGGCCGCCCGCCTGATCGCGGTGTGCGCTGGCGAGGCCTTCGCGGCTGAGGGTCGTGTTGGTGGCGATGATGCCGGCAAGGCCCTGCGCCAGCGCCACATCGGCGATTTCGCTGATCTCCGTATCGGTGAGGTCGGGCGCAACTTTGAGAAACACAGGCAGCGGCTTTTTTAGCCAGCTGTTGGCCTCCATCACGCCTGCGAGCAGGGCTGTGAGCGCCTCGGCCCCCTGAAGGTCGCGCAGCTTTTCCGTGTTGGGCGAGGAGACATTGACGGTGGCAAAATCAAGATGCGCGCCGCAGTAGCTGAGGACGCGGGCGAAATCTTCGGCGCGGTTCTCGCTGTCTTTGTTGGCCCCGAGATTGAGGCCGATGACAGCCTCTTGCGGGCGCTGCGCGAGGCGCGTGTTGGCCTCTTCCATGCCACGGTTGTTAAAGCCGAAGCGGTTGATCGCGGCGCGGTCTTCCATGAGGCGGAAGAGGCGCGGCTTGGGGTTGCCAGGCTGCGCGCGCGGTGTGATGGCCCCGACCTCGACAAAGCCGAACCCCGCGCGCGAAAGCGGCGCGAGCACGTCGGCGTTTTTGTCAAAGCCTGCGGCGAGGCCGACGGGGTTGGGCAGCGAAAGCCCCGCAAGGGTTGTGGCAAGGCGCGGCGAGGTGACGGGGCCTGCGAGCGGCACGAGGCCCATTTTGAGCGCAGAGATGGCAAGCCCGTGCGCGCGCTCAGGGTCAAGCTTGTGCATGGCTTTTAGGGCGAGGCGTTCGAGCGTCTTCATTGGGCCAGCACCTCTGCGGGGAAGACATGCACGCCGTCCACCAGCGGCAAGGGGTAGCTTGCGGTGACATCAGACAGGCGGATGTTGCGGTAAAGATGCGGGAAGAGCGCCCCGCCGCGGGAGACCTCCCATTTGAGATCATCGCCCAGCGTTGCGGCGTTGACCGCCAGAAGCACGAGGCCCTCGACGCCCGCAAAATGCTTGGCGGCGGTTTCCTGCGCCTGTTCGGGGGTGGAGAAATGCACATAGCCATCGGCTATATCGACGGGCGCGCCCTGACTCTCGCCTTGGGCTTGCAGGGCCGCCCATTCGGCGGCGCGGAATATCTTGAGGACTAGCATAACAGGCAGATGCCTGTTCGCAGCCCGCCCGTCAAGTCTTTGGCCGGCCCTCTCGGACGCGCGTCAAAGCCTGTGGCTCCTTATGGCTCCGTCGGGCACCCTGTGGCACCCCGGGGTGGCCTAATCGGTGTTGAGCAGGATCACTTCCACCCGCCGGTTGGCCTCGCGGCCTGCGTCGGTGAGATTGCTGGTGACGGGGGAGAGATAGCCCATGCCCTCGGCTTGCATCTGTGCCGGCGGGACGCCATAGGCGGCAGCCAGCCGCTCCATGACAGCCCCCGCGCGCCGTTTGGAGAGGGCAATATTGCCTTCGAGCGCGCCGGTGGCATCTGTGTGACCGACAAGGACAACCCGGCGGTTGTCATCTGCCAGCAGGAAACCGGCGAGCGTGGCGAGGCTTTCAAAGGGGCCCGCGCCAAGCTGGGCGGCACCGGTTTCAAACGTGAGATCGCCCAGGACCAGATGGCCACGGCTTTCCAACGCACTCTCAAAGCGGGCTGCGCTGAGGCCTTCGCCGCTCAGCGCGGCCTGTGGTGGGCCAAAAGCGCTTTCAGGGCTGGCCAGGAGCGGGGCGCTGGCAGCGGTTTGCAGCGGTTCTGCCCCGTCGGGCAGAACCTGCACGATTTGCACATAGCCCGCCGATGCATCCCGGCTGGCGAGAAGGGTGACAAATTCGGCTGTTTCCTGCGCAGGGCCTTCTGCGCTGGCACCCTTGGGGGCGCTGGCGGGAGGCGGGGCCCGCCGGGCTGTGAGAAAGATGTAGTCAAACAGATCAACAAACATGTCGGGCGCGGCCACCACATCGGTGGCAAAGCGAAAATCAAACCCGCCGCACAGCCTGTCTTGGCATTTGAAGAGGATTTCAAAGCCCGCGCCAGCGAGGCTTTCTTCCAGAGGGGTCAGGATCTGTTGCGGTGTGACGCCCTGTTGCGGGATGCGGTAGGCTTGTTTGGTGACGCGGCCTGTCACGTCAGACACCGGCAGCAGCCCGCCGGAATAGGGCGCGACGGGCGCGGCGTAGCTGCCCTGGTTTTTCACCTGTTCAAAGGTGAGGTTGGCGTTGGATGGCAGCGCAAGCGCCTCGGCCCGAAGCGGGCCGGCGGCAAGGCAGGACAACACCAGAGCGGTGATGCCGGATTTAACGCGACTGTGCGTGATACTCGTCATTGGGGCGCATATCTGTGGCGGAGGCCACCCGGTTTGTCATGTTGTAAAAGCCGGCGACATTGGCGATGTCCCAGATGTCGCGGTCAGAAAAGCCGACAGCGCGCAGGGCCTCGCGGTCGGCCTCCACGATCGTATAGCTGGCCAGCGTGACCTTCTCTGCAAAGGCGAGCATGGCGCTCTGGCGCGCATCGAGATCGGCGGCGCGCCAGTTCATCACCATCATTTCGCCCAGCACAGGGTCGCCCGAGAGCTGGCGCACGGCCTGGCCGTGGGCTGTGAGGCAGTAAAAGCACTTGTTGATGGAGGACACGGCCACCGCGATCATCTCGCGTTCAAGCTTGCTGAGGCCGCTTTGGGCCAGCATCAGGTCATTGTAGAGCGCCGTGAAGGCGTTGAGCTTGTCGATGTCGAAAGCATAGGCTTGCAGCACATTTGGCACGAGGCCGAGCTTGTCCTGACAGATGTCAAAATACTTTTGCGTGGCGTCGGGAAGCGGATCGACCATGGGCAGGTCGAGCGCCGTGGGCTGCTTTCGGGGCATCTTAGGAACCTTCTTTCTTGAGGCGGTAGTGATACTGTCCCACAGATGTCATGCCGAGGGAAGTATAGAGCGCATTGCCGGCCGCATTGGCCTGTGTCACCACCAGCGAGATGTGGCTGGCCCCGTTGCGCGCGGCCCAATGGGCCAGCTCATACATGGCGTATTTGCCCATGTTCTGCTGGCGCTGGTGGGGCAGCACTTCGAGCGCGTGGACCATGGCGACGCCTTTGTGAATGGCGCAGAAGGCGGCGGCAGCGGGGTGATCGTTGAGCCGCCCGATGAGGCCTGTCTTGGGGCCTTTTGCGCGGTGCATCACCGCGATGCGCCCGGCATCAATACCGCCTTTGGCCCAGATGTCGCGCATGATGGCCAGCGGCTCCCAGGCGAGAAGCGCGCAGACGCGTGGAGGGTGTTTGCCTTCAAAGAGCGAGACCGGGGCGACATAGGCTGTGACCGGGTCGTGCACCACATAACCCGCCGCCGCAAGCAGCGCATCGAGCGCCTCGTCGCCTTCGCGGATCATGAAGAGCTTGGGCTGGCCGAGCGCCTCCATGGCCGCTTCGGCCAGCGCCAGCGCGTCAGCCCGGGCGGGCTGACGCGCGGTTGTGGCGCTCACCCTCTGGCCACCGCCAGCGCCTTCTCGGATGCGCCAGGGACCGGTTTCAAAGCTGCGCAAGGCGGGCCATGTGTTGTCGAGCACCTCATAGAGGGTGTGGATATCAGGCAGCGTCATCGGGGAAGATCTCCGCAAGTTCGCACATGGCTTTGTCGAGCAGTGGACCATCGGCGCTGCGCATCACGATATTGGCACCGTAGACGCCATTTTCCTGAAACGGGTAGGAGCCGATGGACAGCGCGGGGTAGCGCGCCGCAAGCTCGGCCAAGGGGCCTGCGATATCGCCTTCGCCGCGGTTGATGCGCAGGCTCTGGCTCAGAAGTGGTGCGCCGCCTGTGAGCTTGGGCAGCACCGATGCGAGCATGGCCTTGAAAACCGATGGCACACCGGCCATCACATGCACATTGCCAAGTGTGAACCCCGGCGCGATGGAGACAGGGTTGTCAATCAGCGTGGCGCCATCGGGGATGCGCGCCATGCGCATGCGCGCAGCGTTGAACTCGCGGCCTGTCTCGGCGTAAAAGGCCGCCAGAAGCGCGCGGGCATCGTCGCGCACGTCAATATGCGCGCCGAAAGCCTCGGCGATACAATCGGCGGTGATGTCATCATGGGTCGGGCCGATGCCGCCGGATGTGAAGACGCTGTCATAGCTTGCGGAAAGTGCCTGCACGGCAGCGACAATGGCGGCGGCATCATCGGAGACGACGCGGACTTCCTTCAGGTCGATCCCCGCTTTGGTGAGCTCGCCTGCGAGGTGGTGCATATTGGCGTCGCGGGTGCGGCCTGAGAGGATTTCGTCACCGATGACGAGCATTGCGGCTGTTGGGTTTGGCATGGGTCTTCCTTGAAGCTGGGTTGGCTTGGGTATAGGCCGTAACCCATGCGCTTTCAAACCCCACTTCAGCCTGCGACACTCTTGCGCCGCTACAAACGCTTTCTGGCCGACATCCGCCTTGAGGACGGGCGCGAGGCGGTGGCGCATTGCGCCAACCCCGGCTCGATGATGGGGCTGGCGGAGGCGGGGATGCGGATCTGGGTGGAACCCAATGACGACCCCAAGAAGAAGCTGAAATACGGCTGGCGGCTGGTGGAGCAGGGGGCGGGGCATTTTATAGGCGTGGACACCGCTGTGCCCAACCGCGCGCTCAAAGCTGCGCTTAAGGCGGGCGAGATTGGCGGGCTGGACTATGCACAGCTGCGTGCGGAAGTGCGCTATGGCGAGAAGAGCCGTGTGGACTTTTTGCTGCAAGGCGGGGCGCGGGATATCTATCTTGAGGTGAAATCTGTCACGCTGATGCGCCAAGCGGGGCTGGCGGAATTTCCGGATTCTGTCACGGCACGCGGTTTGAAACACTTGAACGAGCTCGCCGCCATGGTGGCCCAGGGGCACAGGGCGGTTCTGTTTTTCCTCGTGCAGCGCACGGATGCCGAGGCGGTGGGCGTGGCGGGCGACATTGACCCTGCCTATGCGGCGGGCCTGCGTGCGGCGATGGCGGCAGGTGTTGAGGTGATGGCCTATGATTGTATCATCAGCCCCGAAGAGATCGGCCTTGGCAAGCCTTTGCCCCTGCGGCTCTGACCCAGCGGAGGCGCTGCCGCGCCGCTCTTATTGCGGTGTGTCGAGAGGCGACGTGCACCGCGGCTGTCGTGCCTGTTGAAAGGCAGCGCTTGAGGTATTTTTGACCAGAAGAAGAGGATGGGGCCGCGCAACTAAAGGACGGGGTGGCCCTTGGCTGCGATCCGAATTAAACAGGGTCAATTGATTGGACAGAGATGAGGCAGCCCCGTGGTTGATGCATATAAAGGACCGGTGACCAGAGACGGCATTCGCCTGCACAACGAGGCGGATTTTGCCGGGATGCGCAAGGCGGGGCATTTGGCGGCGGATATTCTGGACCGGATTGCCGAGCATGTTTTTGTCGGCCAGAGCACAGGTGAGATTGACCGGATCATCGAGGCGATGGTCAACGCGGCGGGGGCCACTTCGGCCACGATCGGCTATCGCGGGTATCAACACGCGAGCTGTATTTCGATCAACCATGTGGTTTGCCACGGCATTCCTTCAGACAAGAAGCTCAAGGACGGCGACATTCTCAACATTGATGTGACGGTGATTGTGGATGGCTGGTTTGGCGACACCTCGCGCATGTTTGTGGCCGGAAAGCTGGGGCGCAAGGCGGAGCGGCTTATCGAGGTGACCCATGAGGCGCTGTTCAAGGGGATTGCGGCGGTGAAGCCGGGCAATACCTTTGGCGACATCGGCCATGCGATCCAGAGCTTTGTGGAAGGCCACCGGATGAGCGTGGTGCGAGATTTTTGCGGCCACGGGCTGGGCACGGTGTTTCATGCGCCGCCCAATGTGCTGCATTATGGCCGCGAGGGCACGGGGCCGGTTCTGGAAGAGGGGATGTTTTTCACCATTGAGCCGATGGTGAACCTCGGGCGGCCGGAGACCAAGGTTTTGGCGGATGACTGGACGGCTGTGACGCGCGACAAGTCTCTCAGCGCGCAGTTTGAGCACTCTATCGGGGTGACGGCCACGGGCTGCGAGATATTCACGCTCTCGCCTGCGGGCAAGTTTCACCCGACCTATTAAGGCGCAAGCCGCAGAAGCGTGATGACTGTGCTGCCGTATTTGCGCTGGTCTTGCAGCGTGAAGCCCGAAGGCGGCAGCATGGGCGCGCTTTCTTCCCAGACGATGAGCGCATTTGGCGCCAGCCAGCCTTGCGCGCGGGCGGAGGTGAGGGCCTGTTCGCCCAGCGATTTTCCATAGGGCGGATCGAGAAACACCAGCGTGCAGGGCAGGGGCGCGGGCGGCAGGCTTGTGGCATCGGCGGTGAGCAGGGTGGCGTCTTGTGTGCGGCGGGCTTTGGCGAGGTTTTCACGGATAAGCTTTTGGCCAGTGCGGCCGTTTTCGACATAGCTCACATGGGTCGCGCCGCGCGAGAGCGCCTCAAGGCCGAGCGCGCCTGTGCCTGCGAACAGATCGAGCACGCGCGCGCCTTGGGGCTGGCCGTGATGGGCGAGGATGTTGAACAGGCTTTCGCGCACACGATCAGAGGTGGGGCGCAGATGCGCGGCGCTGTCGCCCTTGCCCACTGTGGCGAGCGCCAGCCCGCGATGTCGCCCCGCGATGATCCTCACGCGCTCATCAGCGCTTTGAGCTCGGTTGCAGGGTCGGCGACAAGTGCGCGCGCGGGCGATTTGCCCGCCTCTATGAGGCGCTTGCCGATCATATAGGCGCGCGGATCGTTGGCGGCATCAACAGCGAGCAGGGTCTCGCCCTGATAATACCAGAAGGACACGGCCCCCGCCTTGTCGCCCGTGCGGGTGACGACGCTGTCATAGCCCGTGTTGAGGCCCGCGATCTGGAGTTTGACATCGTATTGATCGGACCAGAACCACGGCTTGGCGACATAGTCGATGCCTTTGCCCAGCATATTTTGCGCCACGACTTCGGCCTGATCAATCGCGTTGGGCACGCTTTCAAGGCGGATGCGCTGGCCGCGATAGGGGAAGGAGGCGCAATCGCCTGCGGCCCAGATGGCGGGATTGGAGGTGCGCCCCTGTGCGTCTGTCATGATGCCGTTGTCAAGCGTGAGGCCGGCGGCCTCGGCCAGTGCGGTGGCGGGGGCGATGCCGACGCCGACAAGGGCGAAATCGATCTCAAGTGTTGTGCCATCGGAGAGCTCGGCGCCTGTGACGCGGCCTTCGCCGGTGAGGCGGCTCAGGCCCGTGCCTTCGAGGAGTTCAACGCCATGCGCTTCGTGCAGGGCGCGGAAATAGTCGGATGTTTCGGGCGAGGCGACGCGTTGCAGGATGCGCTCGGCCATTTCGACGAGCGTGACCTTAAGCCCCTTTTTGGCGGCCACGGCGGCGGCCTCAAGGCCAATGTAGCCACCGCCGATGATGAGCACATGGCGGCCTTCGGCAAACTCGGGCTCCATCGCATCGACATCGGCAAGGCCGCGCACCACATAGACGCCGTCGAGCGTGCCGCCGATGGCGGCGGGCAAGCGGCGGGGCGTTGAGCCGGTGGTGAGCGCGAGCTGGTCATAGGCCAGGGTTTCGCCATGAACCGTGAGGGTTTTGGCGGCGGGATCAAGCGCGCTAACATGGGCGCCAAGGCGCAGGGTGATGTCTTGATCGGCGTAAAAACTTTCCGGGCGCAGATAGAGGCGCTCAAGCTCCATATCGCCCAGAAGATAGGCCTTGGAGAGCGGCGGGCGCTGGTAGGGCGGGGCTGTCTCTTCGCCAATGAGCGTGATCTGCCCGTCAAAGCCTTCATTGCGCAGCTTGGCCACAAGCGAGGCCCCGGCCTGCCCGGCTCCGACAACGACAATATGCGACATGAGAGTGATCCTTCTGCTGGCCCTTGGCGTAGAGAACCCTATATGCTTTGAAAGCACAAACGCAATCAGGGAGAGATGCGCAGATGACGATTTCAGTAGGAGAGAGCCTGCCAGAGGTGGCGGTGATGACCTTGGGCGCGGATGGCCCTGCGCCTGTGGAGCTGGGCGAGAAGCTCAAGGGGCGCAAGGTTGTGATCTTTGCTGTGCCGGGGGCCTTTACGCCAACCTGCCACAGCGCGCATGTGCCGAGCTTTCTGCGCCAGAAGGATGCGCTGAAAGCCAAGGGTGTGGACGAGATCATCTGCCTTTCGGTCAACGACCCCTGGGTGATGAACGCCTGGGCCGAGGCCACGGGCGCGGCGGGCGAAGGGATTACCATGCTGGCGGATTCCTCGGGTGCGTTCACCAAGGCGATTGGCATGGACTTTGACGCGCCACCCGTGGGCTTTGTCAGCCGCTCGCGCCGCTACGCGCTGATGGCGGAGGATGGTGTGGTGAAGGTGCTGCACGCCGAGGACAGCCCCGGGGAATGTGATATCTCCGGTGGGGAAGCCATGGTTGCGGCGCTCTGAGGCGTTAAAGGCTGTCCATTTTGCGGGCGAGCTTGGCATCCAGAGAGCTGAGGCCGCCCGCATCATGGGTTGTGAGCGTGACAGTCACGCGGTTGTAGACATTGCTCCACTCGGGGTGGTGGTTCCATTTTTCGGCCCAGAGCGCGGCTTGGGCCATAAAGCCGAAGGCCTCGGTAAAATCCTTGAACCTGTAGGTTTTGGTGATGGCGTCGCGAGCGCTGTCTTGCACCCAGCCGTTTTCAAACAGCGGGGCGAGCAGCTGTTCGCGGGCTGTGTCGCTGAGAACTTCGATCAATCCTGTTCCTCCTTGGTGGCGTTTTTGAACGGGCCATAGCCTGTGAGAACGTCTATTTCCTCGCCAATGGCGCGGCGCTCGGCCTGAAGGTAGCGCGCCACGGCATCGGAAAAGCCCTCGTCGGCCAGCCAGTGCAGCGAGTGGCAGACCGTGGGCAGATAGCCGCGCGCGAGCTTGTGCTCGCCCTGCGCCCCGGCTTCGACACGGGGCAGGCCCAGATCGATGGCGGCTTCGATGGCCTGATAGTAGCACAGCTCGAAATGCAGGCAGCGGTGATCTTCCACGCAGCCCCAGTAGCGGCCGAAAAGCGCCTCTTTGCCGATGAAGTTGAGCGCGCCTGCGATGGGGCGGCCCTCACGCTCTGCGAGCACGAGGATCATATCGTCGCGCAGGGTGTCATGGGCGATGTCAAAGAAAGCGCGGGTGAGGTAGGGCGTGCCCCATTTGCGCGCGCCTGTGTCTTGGTAGAACTGCCAGAAGGCGTCCCAGTGATGCGGCGCGATCTGATCGCCCGTGAGGCGGTGGATTGTGCCGCCAAAGCCCTGCGCCTCGGCGCGCTCGCGGCGGATATTCTTGCGCTTGCGCGAGGTGAGCGAGGCGAGGAAATCCTCAAAGCTCTGAAAGCCGCGGTTTTCCCAGTGAAACTGCTGGGTGGTGCGGCGCAAAAGGCCCATGGCCTCGCCTGCGATGGCCTCATCCTCGGTGCAGAAGGTGACGTGCAGCGAGCTGACGCCGTTCTCTGCGGCGGCCTGAATGGCCCCCTGCACAAGCGCGGGCAGGGCGCGGCTCTCGGCGCCTTCGCGGGTGAGAAAGCGGCGGCCTGTGGCGGGGGTAAAGGGCACAGCGATCTGGAATTTGGGGTAATATTGCCCGCCTGCGCGGGCAAAAGCATCGGCCCAGTTGAAATCAAAGATATATTCGCCCTGCGAATGGCTTTTGCCGTAGAGCGGGGCGCAGCCGATCATCTGGCCATGTTCATGGGCCGTGAGATAGAGCGGTTGCCAACCCGTGCCGGGGCCGACAGAGCCGCTCTCTTCCAGTGCCAGCAGGAAGCGGTGGGTTGTGAACGGGTCGAGCGGGCGGGAGCCTGTGGCGCGCGCGCAGGCGTCCCACGCGGCTGGCGGGATGTCGCGCAGCGTGGGGTTGAGGCGTATTTCTATCTGCGCGTCGCTGTCCATCGTCTCTTTCATATTGCGCCGGGCGCCCGCGCTTTCAAGCGGGGAGGTAGCCCTCGAACGTGACGTTATCGGCAAGCTGGCGGGCTTGGGCCTCGGCCTGTTCTGAGCGGATTGTCCAGCACAGCACCGGCACCTTGCGGGCTTTAAGCGCTGCGACATGCGGGCTGGCGAGGTCACTGGCCTGATGGCTGATGAAGCTTGCGCCGGTGCGGGCGAAATCGGGGATCGAGGCAAGCTCGCTGAGCCGCGCGCGGGGGATTGTGGGCCAGTCTTGGGGCGCATAATCGCAGGTGGTGAGGCCACGGGGGAGATGCGGTGCAAGTGCTGCCAGCGCAGCGACGCAATGCGGGTTGAACGACATCAGCGCCACATCGCCTGAATATCCCGCAAGGGCCGCAAGAGTGGCCTCTTCAAGCGCCCCCACATTGGGGCCAAGCGCGCCGTCCTGATCTTTGAGTTCGATCAGCAGGGGCGCACGGCCTCTGACGCGCGCAAGCGTTTCGGCCAGTGTCGGGATGCCTTCGGCCCCGCCGGTGAGGCCGATCTGGCCCAGCTCGGCGGCGCTGCGCTGCGCGAGCGCGCCCTTTTCGCCCGTCAGCCTCTCGAGCGAATAGTCGTGAAAGACCATCGCGACACCATCTTGGGAGAGCTGCAAATCAAGCTCGATGCCGTAGCCGCGCGCGATGGCGGCGTCAAAGCTGGCGAGGCTGTTTTCGGGGATGCCAGCGGCAAGGTCATGCAGCCCGCGATGCGCGATCGGGGCTGCAAGAAAGCTTACGGGCAGGGGCGCTTGCTGCATCACTTGATCTCGAAGATGCCTTCGATTTCAACAGCGACACCGAGCGGCAGGGAGGCCGCCGACACCGCCGAGCGCGCATGGCGGCCGATATCGCCCAGAGCCTCGACCATGAAATCAGAGGCGCCGTTGATGACCTTGGGTTGGTCGGTGTAATCGGCGGTTGAGTTCACAAAGCCGACGAGTTTGACCACGCGCGCGAGGCGGTCCAGATCGCCCTCGCAGGCGGCCTTGAGCTGTGCAAGCAGGCTGAGCGCACAGCTGCGGGCAGCGGCAACCCCCTCTTCTGTGGTCATGGTCTCGCCGAGTTTGCCAAGGATGAGGCCATCGGGGCCATTGGAAATTTGCCCGGAGACATAGACTGTTTTGCCACTGATCACGAAGGGAACATAGTTGGCCGCTGGTGCGGGGGCGTCGGGCAGGGTGATGCCCATATCGTTGAGACGGGTTTCAAGCTGGCTGCTCATGGCTCTCTCCTGATGTTTGAGTCGCCGTGAGGCTAGCCCGAATTGCTGCGGGCCGATACGCCTAAATGCGCGCTTTATTCGCGGAAAGCGGCTTCGAAATAATCCCAGAGCGGTTTGACAAGATAGCCCAAGGGGCTGCGCTCGGATGTCAGGATAAAGGCTTCTGCCGGCATTCCGGGAATGAGGGCTGTGCCCTCCGGCAATTTGGCGCGCTCGCCGGGTTTGAGCGCAATTTCCGCCCGGTAGTATGCGGTGCCGCGGGCCTCGTCACGGAAGGCATCTGCGGAGATCTGGGTGACCTCGCCGTAAAGCTCGGGTGTGCGGCGCTGATCAAGGGCGGAAAAGCGCAGATTGACGCTTTGGCCCCTGTATATCTTGTCAATATGGATGATCGGCACCTCTGCCATGATGATCAGCGGGCGGTCTTGCGGCACGATATAGAGCACCGGCTCGGCGGCGCGGATCACGGCGCGCGGGGTTGTAACGCTCAACCCGTAGATGAGACCGGCGGCGGGGGCCTGGATGGTGCGGCGGGACAGTTTTTCTGAGAGCGCGTTGCGACGCTCGCGCAGTTCGAGCTCACGCACACGCAGGTCGCGCAACTGGGTGATCGCCTCCTCACGCAGCGTGCTGGTGAGTTTGAGCTGCTCGATGTCAAGCTCGGTGATCCGGCCCTCGGCCTGGGCCTTATGGGCGCGCAATTCTCCGATTTGGCCGCGCAGCCGGGCTTCCTCACGGCGCAGCGCCAGCACCCGCGAAGCCTGGGCAAGGCCGCGATCGAGCAGGGCCTGTTGGTTGCTCAGCTCCTCGGCAATCAGGGCAATCTGGGCTTTGAGGGCTTGCGTTTGCGCGGTGATGCCGTGGATTTGGTCGTCAATTTGCTCACGCCGTTTGGCCAGCTGGGCGCGTTCGCTGTGAATGCTCTGCTGGCGGGCGTCAAAGAGCCGGTCTTGTCCGGCGATCAATTCGGCCACCTCCTGGCGCGCCTTGGCGAGGTTTATGAGCTCTTGATCAAAGACGGGGGCGGGCAGGGTGTCACGTTCGGCAAGCAGGCGCGCCCGGCGGGCCATAAGCTCAAAGAGCTGGCTCTCCACGATGCTGCGCTCGGAGGTCAGGGCGCTGCTCTCCAGGGTGATCAGCTTTTGCCCGAGGCGCACGCTTTGCCCTTCGCTGACATTGATTTCGGCCACCACCCCGCCATCAGGGTGCTGCACCACTTGTCGGTTTTGTTCGACTTCAACCCGGCCCGAGGCCACGATTGCTCCGGAGAGATTGCTCAAGACGGCCCAGCTGCCGAAACCACCCAGCAACACCAGAAGCGCAAAAGCGCCCACCAGAAGCGGCATATGCACCGGCCAGTCGCGGCTGAGCGCGGCGCTTTGTGCCCGGTCTTTCTGGGCTGTGGGGGTGTCGGCGGGGCGGCTCATCGCGGCGTGCCCGTGGTGTCCGGCTTGCCGGAGTCAGACAGCGCCGTGTGGTTTTGCACCACCTGTCTGAGGACCTCGTCCTTGGGGCCATAGGCCAGAACGCGGCCCTCTTCGAGCATGAGCAAGCTGTCGCATTCCTCAATGGCGGCGGGGCGGTGGGCCATGATCAGCACGGATTTTCCCGCGCGGCGGACCCCGGCGATGGCGCGGTTGAGCGCCTGGCTGCCGTCATTGTCAAGGTTGGAGTTGGGTTCATCCAGAATGAGCAGCACAGGATCACCATACATGGCGCGGGCCAGCCCGATTCGCTGGATCTGCCCGCCTGACAGCCGCCCGCCATTGGCCGAGACGCGGGTGTCATACCCCTCCGGAAGTTTCACGATCATGGTATGGGCATCTGCGCGCTTGGCCGCGGCGACCACTGCGGCAGGGTCCGGTGTGGGCGACAGACGGGCAATGTTTTCGGCGATGGTGCCCTCAAACAGCTCGACACGCTGGGGCAGATAGCCGATCAGCTGGCCCAGGACGCTTGGGTCGTATTGGTCCAGCGCGGCATTGTCGAGGCGGATCTTCCCGCCAGCGGGGCGCCAGGCGCCTGTGAGGGCGCGCGCCAACGAGGATTTCCCGGCCCCGGATTTGCCAATCACCCCGACAGCCTGACCGGGCTGCACCGTGAAGGACACCATCTTGAGCGCCGCCTGAGAGTCGCCGGGCGGGACAACGGTGAGCTGGCTCACCTCCAGCAAGGCCTGCGGCCGCGGCAAGGGCAGGCGCGGCGTTTCCGGCGGGATCTGGGAGAGCAGCTGTGCCAGCGTTTGCCAGCCTTTGCGCGCGCGGGCAAACAGCGGCCATTGGCTGATGCTCAGTTCGACCGGTGCAAGGGCGCGCCCCATCAGGATCGAACCAGCGATCATGGCCCCGGCTGTCAGCTCGCCCTGGAGCACGAGATAGGCCCCAAGCCCCAGCATGGCCGATTGCAAGAGCAAGCGAAACGCCTTGCCCGCCGTGGTGAAGCTGCCGCCCATATCTGCGGCGTGCAAATGCGCGCGCAGCGCACTGGCGCGGGCTGTCTGCCAGCGTTCAAAGGCCGCGTCGCGCATCCCCATGGCTTGGATCATTTCGGCTTCGGCGCGCATCTGCTCAGACAGGAGTTCGGCCTCTGAAGCCGCCTGGTTGGCATGATTGAGCGGCTGGCGGGTGGCAAAGAGGTTGATCAGCGTGATGCTCACAAGGATCGCCCCGCCCACAAGCGCAAGCCCGCCAAGCCAAGGGTGAAACAGGAAGATCCCGAAGACAAAAAGCGGGGTAAAGGGCAAATCAAACAGGGCCATCAGCGCAGGCGATGTCAGCAGCCGCTGGACGGCTTCCAGATCGCGCAGGGCGAGGGCGGTCTCATCTTGCAGGCCAAGGGCGTTTTTGCGGATGACGGCATCAAACACCCGCTTGTCCAGGCGCGCCTGAAACCTTGCACCAACCCGCGCCATGATCCGCCCGCGGGCATAATCCAACAGCGCCATCATGGCGTAAAGAAAAACGACCAGAGCCGTCAGGGCGATGAGTGTGGCCTCCGAGCGCGACCCGAGCACACGGTCATAGACTTGCAACATGTAGAGCGGGCCGGTGAGCATCAGCAGGTTGACAAAAAAGCTGAACAGGCCCGCGGCCCAGTAGAGAGCACGCGACTCGCGCCGAGCGCGTCGCAGTTCTTGAAGCCCTTGTTGTGGATTTGGCGCTTTCATGCCTGCTTCATAAAATTGTTACCTGATTAAACCGTTAAATCGCATGAGATATGGCCGATTTGCCCTGTCGCCCTGTTTCCAATCGGCCACATATCCGCAATAACCCTCATAGAAGCTTGGGCTTGTGGCCGCAATGGCATAGATGTGCGGCGCAGGGTTTTGGAGAATACTGTGCGAAATACTGTGCGAAATAATGTTGTGATCTCTTTGTCTGTTCTGGCTGTCGTGACGGCTGTTGGCGGGTGCACACGCCCGGGCCCGGCCCAGGATTTGGCCCAACCGTTTGACCCCTACGAAAAAACCAACCGCGCCAACCATGCCTTGAACCGTGCTGTGGACCGCGCTCTGCTGCGCCCGGCCGGAAAAGGCTATGTGGCGGTTATTCCGCAGCCTGTGCAGGCGGGTGTGAGCAATTTTGCGGCCAATCTTGCTTTGCCCGGGGCGATTGCGAATACCCTGTTGCAAGGCCGCTTGGGAGAGGCGGGCCAAAACAGCCTGCGCTTTGCGTTAAACAGCACAATCGGGATCGGTGGGCTGTTTGATGCGTCCAGCCAGTTCGGCCTGTATGAGGCAGACGCCGATTTTGGCGAAACGCTGGCTGTGTGGGGCGCCGAGGAGGGGGCCTATATCGAGCTGCCCCTTTTGGGCCCGTCAACCGAGCGTGACGCGGTGGGCAAGCTTGTTGATCTGTTCACCAACCCGCTGAGCTACATGGTGCAAAGCCCGGAGAAATATTATGGCACGGCGGCCTCTGTTGCCTCGCGTCTGGGGGATCGTGGGGCCTATGCCGATGCGATTGACTCTGTGCTTTATAACAGTGCTGACAGCTATGCGCAGCTGCGCATGATCTATCTGCAAAACCGCCGATTTGAGCTGGGAGAAGCCGCACCGGACACCGGCGTGGACCCGTTTGCTCTTGATACAGAAGGATTTTGACCCATGCTGGCTATGACTCGCCGCCGCTTTGGAGCGCTTTCGGGCGTGGCTGCACTGGTTGCTGGGGCTGTGCCGACGGTCTCTTTGGCCCTGTCCGATGGCGAGGCCCGCGCGCTGGTTGACAGGCTGGTGGCCGAAATCAACCGGGTGATCGGCTCGGGCAAGTCAGAACGCGCGATGTATCAGGAGTTTGAGCGCATTTTTGCGCGCTACTCGGACAGCTCGTATATTGCGGCCTACACGCTTGGCAACGACGGGCGTCGTGCAACGGCGGCCCAGAAAAAGGCCTATTCGGCGGCTTTTGAAACCTATGTGGCGCATAAATACGGCCGCCGCTTTCGCGAGTTTGCGGGCGGGCGGCTGGAAGTGAGCGGGGTGAAGGCGGTCAAGAAGTGGTTTGAGGTCAGCGCTGTGGCTTATCTCAATGGCCAGGCGCCATTTGATGTGACTTTTCTTGTGTCAAACCGCTCGGGCAGCAACAAGTTTTTCAACCTTTATATCGAGGGGATCAACATGCTGCTCACAGAACGCACCGAGATCGGCGCGATGCTGGACAGGCGGCGGGGCGATATTGATGCGCTGATCGCAGATTTGCGGGCAGCGGTGTGACGGGCAGATGCCGTGGGCTTGGCTCTGCGGCGAGATGTTGAGGATGGTATGCGTAAGAGTTTGAGCGCTGTGTTGGCGGCCGCAAGCCTTGTTGCGGCTTTTTGGGCTGCGCCCCTGGCAGCTCAGGCTGGCTGTGGCGGCGCGTTTGACGCCTTTGTCAGGGGGCTGAAACAGGAAGCGCGCAGCAAAGGCTATTCTGCCCAGACAGCAGAGCGCTTTTTTGCGTCCGTGCAGCGTGACAAGAAAGTGCTTCAGGCCGACCGGGCGCAGGGTGTGTTCCAGCTGGATTTCACGCGTTTTTCAAATAGGCTCATTTCGCAGGGGCGGTTGCAAACCGGTCAGCGCAACAGCACCCGCTATGATAATCTCTTTGCGCGGATGGAACGGGAGTTTGGGGTGAGCCGGGGGGTGCTGTTGGCCTTCTGGGCGTTTGAAACCGATTTCGGTGCCTTTCAGGGCAATTTCAACACGCTCAATGCTTTGGTGAGCTTGGCACATGATTGCCGCAGGCCCGCGCTGTTCAGGCCACAAATTTTTGCGGCCCTCAAGCTCTACACGCAAGGCGATTTCAGCCCCAGGCAGACAACCGGCGCTTGGGCGGGTGAGATCGGCATGGTGCAGATGCTGCCACAGGATATTCTGGACAACGGGGTGGACGGCGACGGCGACGGGCATGTGCGGCTCAAGACATCGGCGGCGGATGCGCTTTTGAGCGGGGCCAAGATGCTGCGGCATCTGGGCTGGCGCGCGGGCGAGCCCTGGTTGCAGGAAGTGGCTGTGCCGGAAGAGATGGATTGGTCAAAATCAGGGCTGCGCACCCAGATGAAAGCGTCAAGCTGGGCCAAGTTGGGGGTGACGCCACGCCACGGCAAGCTGGCGGGGAACCTGCCTGCCTCGCTCATTTTGCCGCAGGGGCGCAAGGGACCGGCCTTTTTGGCCTATCCGAATTTTCGCGTTTATTTCGAGTGGAACCAGAGCTTTACCTATGTGCTCGCCGCAGCCTATTTTGCCAACCGTTTGGAGGGCGCGCCAGCGTTTGCGCCGGGCAATCCGGAGCCGGGCCTGACGGGGGCCGATATGAAGGCCTTGCAAACAAAGCTCGCGCGCAAGGGCTATGATGTGGGCAAGATTGACGGCATCCTTGGTGCGGGCACGCGTGCGGCTGTGCAGGACATGCAACAGCGCCTCGGGCTGCCGGCTGACGCGTGGCCCACGCGCCAGCTTCTCAACCAGCTTTAGCTTGCGGCGGCAAAGCCTGCGTCAAGCGCTGTGAGGAGTGTCGCGACATCGGCATCTGTTAGCACGAGGGGCGGGGAGAGGATGATGTTTGGCCCCGAGACCCGCACCATCGCGCCGTTTTGATAGGTGACTTCTTGGATGGTGCCGATAGTGCCTTTGCCGATGGGGGTTTTGGTCGCGCGGTCTGAGACAAGCTCCAGCGCGCACATGAGGCCGTGGCCGCCGCGCACATCGCCGATCAGCGCGTATTTGTCCTGAAGCGCTTGCAGGCCGGCAAAAAGCTCGGCGCCGCGCGCGGCGGCATTTTCATTGACCTTGAGGCGCTTTGTTTCGGCCAGACAGGCCAGCGCGGCGGCTGCGCCGACAGGGTGGCCCGAGTAGGTATAGCCGTGGCCGATGGCGGCCCTGCCTGTCGTGTCCTGCTCAAACACCTGCACCACCTCGTCGGCGATCATCACCGCGCCGAAGGGGAAGTAGCCATTGGTGATGGCTTTGGCGGTGCACATGAAATCAGGCTTCACGCCCCAGTGGCGGGAGCCTGACCAAGAGCCTGTGCGGCCAAAGGCCGTGATGACCTCATCGGCGATGAGCAGGATGCCGTTGCGGGTGCAGATCTCGCGCACACCGGGCATGAAGCTTTCGTGCGGCGGAATGACCCCGCCTGCGCCGAGCACCGGCTCCATGATAAAGGCAGCGATTGTGCCTGCGCCCTGAAAGGCGATCTCGTCTTCCAGAGCGGAGAGGCAGAGTTGGGCAAGCTTCTCCGGATCGGTTTCGTTGAAGGGGTTGCGGTATGTGTAGGGGGCGGGGATGTGAAAACAGCCCGCCATCAGCGGCTCGTAGGCCGTGCGGAAATTGGCGTTGCCGTTCACGGAAGCGCCGCCGAAATGGGTGCCGTGATAGCCTTTTTTGAGGCTCAGGAACTTGGTGCGCGCCGGCTCGCCCTTGACCTTGTGGTATTGCCGCGCGAGGCGCAGGGCGGTTTCAACGGAGTCAGAGCCGCCCGAAGTGTAGAACGCACGGGTGAGGCCGTCAGGCTCAAAGAAGTCGCACAGCTCTTCGGACAGCTCGATCACCGCGTCATTTGTTGTGCCGCGGAAGGTGGAGTAATAGGGCAGCTGCTCCAGCTGGGCTGAAATGGCGTCTTTGATCGGCTGGCAGGAGAAGCCGAGGTTGACGTTCCACAGCCCGCCGACACCATCGACAACCTTGTGACCATCGACATCCGTGATGCTCACGCCTGCGGCCCCAGTAACGATTGTGGGCGGATTGGCGAGGCTGTCGGCGGGGTGGGCCATCGGATGCCAGAGCGAGCGGGCGTTTTTTTCCTTGAGGAAATTGCTGTCTTTCATGGGGCTGTCCTTTCAAGATCGAGGAGGCGCAGGGCCTCTGAATAGCTTTGGGCAGGGGTCATCACGTCAAACGCCACCGCAGGCAGGCCGATGGCTTCGGCCCCGCGAATGTTGCGCATCTGGTCATCCACAAAGACACAGGCGCTTGCGGGCAGGGCGAGGGCCTCCAGAACGGCTTCGTATGCGCGGGGATCGGGTTTGAGGATGCCCGTGTAGGTGGCGTCGATGATCACTTCGAAATCGGCCAGGAAGGGCAGCTTGCTGCGAAAATCTGCGCCATAAAAGAGATCCAGCTCGTTGGAGAGGATCGCAAGGCGGATGCCGGCGACTTTGCAGGCTGCGATGGCGTCGCGAAACTCGGGGCGGATCACCGCGTCAGGTTCGGCTCCACGGGCGGCGCGCACGAACTGGCTCATCTCGGTCCAGTCCTCGCCAATGAGCTGGCCGACTTCCTTGGTGCGGGCCTGCCAATAGGCGCGCTCTGTGATTTCGTCGGCCTGCATGGCCTGCCAGAGCGGGTCTGTCTGCGGCGCAAACGGGCCTTGCCATGTGAGGCTGCCAACGGGCAGGCCGAGGGCCTTCTCGCTCAGATCATGGGTCTCAAAAAGCGTGCGGGAAATCACGCCGCCAAAATCGAGGATGAGGGCGCGGTCTTTCATTCTGCGGCGTCCTTTCGGGCGTAGTCTGTGGGCAGAAAGCCCCCCATGAGCCGCGTGAGGCGGGGTGCGGCTTCAAGGAGCGCGTTGCGAATGAGGCTGCGCAGCTCGGGCGTCATCCTTGCGGCGGGGGCCGCGATGGCGAGCGCTCCGATACAAGCCTGATTGGCATCAAACAGGGGCGCGGCGTGGGTGTGCACATCGGTTTCAAAGGCGCTGAGCGCTTCGGCAAACCCGCTGGTGCGCACATCGGCGAGCTTGGCTTGCAGCAGCTTTGCATCGGTGATCGTGCTGTCAGTGTAGCTTTTGAGCGCAGTGGCCAGAGCGGCCTTCTGGAACGCCGGATCGGAATAGGCGAGCACAACATGCCCCGAGCTTGTGGCATGGAGCGGCAGGATTTCGGCATCTTCCATCGTGACTTGCAGGCCATGTTGGTGGGCATAGGCGTAGGTGATGGTGCTGAGCACCTCTCCTTGCAGGAATGAGGCATGTGCTGTTTCGCCAGTGCGGGCGGCAAGATCATCCACGACGCTCTGGGCCAGATCACGGCGCGGCACCGTCGCTTCGCGCAGCGCCGCAAGCCGTAAAAGTGCTGGACCAAGGCGGTATTCGCGCCCCGTTCCGCTCTGCTCGACGAATCCTTCGGCCTGCAACTCGTTGAGCATACGGTGCACCGTTGCCTTGTTCATTCGCGATAGCCGCGCCATTTCGCTCAGCCCGATCAGGCTGCGCGAACGGCTGAAAAAACCGAGCAATGACAGAGCTTTGGAGACCGTTCCCATGTTTTCCTCTTGAAGCCTGAAGAGAGGCTGTTGGACGCGCGACGTGACCTGCGCTTCATTCACTTGTTAAAGGTGTTGACAGACTCGGCACGGCTCTGTCAATCTGTTTTAGAACCAATGGTTCATATAGTGAACCGATAAGAACAGGGAGACGACAATGTTTGGAAACAAGATTCTCGGTGGCGCGCTGGCGCTCACGATGGCGGCGATGGGCGGTGCAGCGCTGGCCGACTACCCCGAAAAACCCGTGAGCTTTATTGTGCCTTGGCCTCCGGGTGACCTTGAGGATGTGCTGACACGGATGATCGCCGAAGACTTTCAGGCGGAATACGGTGTTTCGGCTGCTGTGGTGAACAAGCCCGGCGGCGGCGGCGGGCCTTTCCCCGGTGCGATTGAAGTGGCCCAAGCGCCTGCGGATGGCTACACCATCGGCTCTTTCGTGATCGGCGTGCCTGTTGTGGGGCATCAGATTGGCATCGACGAGCTGACGCCTGAGAAGTTTGACCCGCTGGGTATTTTCCTGACCTACCCCTTCGTCATCGCGACGAGCAAGGATGCGCCCTATTCTACGATGGACGAGTTGGCAGCCTATGCGCAAAACAACGATGTGGCGCTGGGCCACTTTGGCGACCCGCTGACACCAACGCAGGTGACAAAGGCGATGGCTGTGAACAAGGGCTTCTCCTGGGGCAGTGACGCAGCCTTTGATGCGCTGGATTGCAACACGCTGGCCTCGGGGGATGCGGATGTCATCAACACCACATTGCAGCTCATCCTGCCCTGCCTGGATGATGTGAAAGTGCTTGTCTCCATCACCGACGAGCGTATCAGCCTTGTGCCTGACGCACCGACAGCGGGCGAAGTTGACCCCGATCTGAACATCGCGCTTTGGAACGGCTTATTTGTGCACAAAGACACGCCGGCAGATGTGCGTGAAAAGATCATTGCTGTGGCGCAGAAAACTGTGATGAGTGCGCGGGCGCAGGCTGTGGCCAAGGAGACCGGAGCGCTGGTCTACTGGCAGGGCGCAGAGGATGCGGCAGCCCGTGTGGCGCGCAACATCGAGACTGTTGGCAAGATCCAGGGTCTTCTGGAGTAACCCCAAAAATCTGGGCTGGGCGCATGTTTCGCCCAGCCTTTCTGTGTCTGGAGCAGGGATATGAGCAAAGACCGCAGTGAAGAAATCCGCCGCTTCAACGGGCCTCTGCGGGGGCAGGCGTTGTTTGCGGTTGTTTTTGTGGTCGCGGCTGTCTTGCTGCTAAGCCAGCTCCCCTCTGAGACCAAATGGGCCAAGGGCACAAAACTCTTTGCCCAGCCGCGTTTCTGGCCGGCTGTCTCGGTGGTGGGGATGGTTGTCTTTGGCGGATTGCATCTGTGGAAGCTGCCACGGCGGGGCTTTCAGCGCGTCGACATGATTGAATGGAAGCTCTGGTTCTTTGCCATTGAATATGTGCTCTGGTTTCTGGGCTATGTGCTGCTTGTGCCGATCTTTGGCTATCTGCCCATGACGGTGTTGCTGATGGTGTCCTTGAGCTACCGGCTTGGCTATCGCGGGCGGTTCATGCTCTGGGTGGCGGCGCTGTTCGGGGTGGCTGTGGTGGTTCTGTTCAAGGGCTTTTTGAGTGTCAAAATCCCCGGTGGTGCGCTCTATGAATATCTTCCCGGCGCGGTGCGCTCGTTTTTCATTCTGAATTTCTGAGGCGCTCATGGACCTTCTGCTTTCTAGCCTCGACATTCTCGCCCGATGGGATGTTTTGCTGGCGCTGCTTGTCGGCTCCATTGGCGGCGTGCTCATTGGCGCCATTCCCGGCGTTGGCCCCGCTGTGGCGATTGCCATTCTTTTGCCTGCAACCTTCAGCATGGACCCGATCGTGGGGCTGACCGTGCTGCTCGGCATCTATGGCAGCTCCATGTATGGCGGCTCTATCCCTGCGATCCTGATCAACACGCCGGGCACGGCCGTCAACGCGCTGACGACCTATGACGGCTTCCCGATGACCTCGCGGGGCGAGGCGCGGCGGGCCTTGAGCCTTGCCTATTCCTCCAGCTTTTTCGGCGGTGTTTTCTCGGTGATCTGTCTGATCCTCTTTGCCCCTGTCCTGGCCAAGATTGCGCCGATGTTTGGCAGCCGAGAGATCTTTCTTGCCGCGCTGCTCGGGATTATTCTTGTGGTCATCGCGCACCGGGGCCAGAGCCTGATTGCGGCGGCGCTGGCGTGCTTTGGTATCTTCTTGCACACCGTTGGCCTTGAGCCGGTGAAATACTCCAAACGCTATACTTTTGATCAAGCTTGGCTGTCCTCCGGTGTTGATCTCATTGTGGTTGTGCTGGGGCTCTTTGCCATTTCGCAGGCGATTTTTCTCTTGCAGGGGCAAGATGAAAAAATCCGCCTCACCAAGCTGCGCGGCGGGATGTTTCAGGGGATGCGCGAGCTGGCGCGCCACCCGCGTGTGGCCTCGGCCTCGGCCAGCCTTGGCGTTGTCATGGGCATGATCCCCGGTGTGGGCGAGTTTACGGCGCAGTTTCTGAGCTACACCTATGCGCAGCGCAGCTCTGAGCGGCCGGAGGATTTTGGCCACGGAGCGAGCGAGGGGCTTATTGCGGCGGAGACATCCAACAACGCCGTGCCTGCGGCCGCGATGGTTCCGCTGCTGGCGCTTGGCATTCCGGGAGAGGCGCTCACGGCGATGATGCTCTCGGTGTTTTATGTGCATAATGTTGTGCCCGGGCCGCAGCTTTTCCAGAACGATATGGATTTTGTCGTCGCGCTCTATCTGGCGCTGCTCATTCTCAATGTGTTTGTGCTGATCTTTCTGTTGTTCGCCACCAACCAGCTCATCAAGGTGGTCAAGATCCCCAACCGTTTCCTCGGCGCGGCGATCCTGACGCTGAGCTTTGTCGGGGTCTACTCTCTGCGCAATTCCTTTACGGACTGTCTCATTGCCGCCTGCTTTGGCATCTTCGGCTTCGTGCTCAAGCGCTTGAGCTTGCCAGCCGTGCCGATTGTGCTGGGCATGGTTCTGGGCGGGATCATGGAAGTGAAGCTGCGCGCGGGCATGGCGCGGGTGAAAACGCCTTTTGATTTTATCGACCGTCCCATTGCGATGATCCTCTTTCTGATGATCCTCGGGGTGCTGATCCTTCATTTCCGCTACGTCTGGCGGGACCGCAAATCGCTTAAGGAGGCCAAATGGCAAGCCAAGCACAAATCGACGAGCTTCGCCGCGCAGATGTCGCGCCGCAAAGACTTTTTGTTGACGGAACGTGGCAAGAAGCTTCGGGAGAAGCGCTCGAAATATACTCCCCGATCGACGGGCAAAAACTCACCACGATAGAGCGTGCCAGCGCGGCCGATGTGGACCGTGCTGTCGCGGCGGCGCGCCGTGCGTTTGAGGACGGGCGCTGGCGCGATATGCCGCCTGCGGGGCGCAAGAAGGTGCTGCACAGGATTGCCGACCTGATCGAGCAACATGCTGTCGAGCTGACGGTTCTGGGCGTGCGTGACAACGGCACGGAGTTCAACATGGCGTTGAAGGCCGAGGCGGGCTCGGCGGCGGGAACCTTCCGCTACTATGCCGAGGCGGTGGACAAAGTCTATGGCGAGATCGCCCCCACCGGCCCTGATGTTCTGGGGCTTGTGCATCATGCGCCTGTGGGGGTTGTTGGCGCGATTGTACCTTGGAATTTCCCCTTGATGATCGGCGCCTGGAAGCTGGCGCCCGCGCTGGCGACGGGGAACTCCGTTGTGCTCAAGCCTGCGGAAACCGCCTCGCTTTCGCTTCTCAAGCTGGCAGAAATCTGCGCCGAGGCAGGCTTGCCGGACGGGGTGCTGAACGTGGTTACGGGGCAAGGCTCTGTCGCGGGTGAGGCGCTGGCACTGAGCATGGATGTGGATGTGCTGGTGTTCACGGGCTCCGGCGGTGTGGGCCGGCGCTTGCTGGAGTATTCTGCGCGCTCAAACCTCAAGCGTGTCTATCTGGAGCTTGGTGGCAAATCGCCCAACGTGGTCTTTGCGGATGCACCTGATCTGGCACTTGCTGCCAAAGTCTCGGCGATGGGTATTTTCCGCAACTCGGGGCAGGTCTGTGTTGCCGGCTCGCGGCTCTTGGTGGAGCGCGCGGTGCATGACGAATTTGTGGCGCTCATGGTGGCGGAGGCCGAAAAGCTCAAGGTGGGCGACCCGCTTGATCTGAGCACCCAGATTGGTGCGGTGAACTCTATCCCGCAGCTTGAGGGCAACCTTGGCTTTGTTGAAAAGGCTCTGGCCGAAGGGGCCCAAGCGGCCACGGGCGGCGGGCGCATCCTTGAGGAGACAGGCGGTTACTACATGGCCCCGACGATCCTCACAGGTGTGGAGCGGGCGCATAATGTGTTCCAGAATGAAGTGTTTGGCCCTGTTCTGGCGGTGACGCCGTTTGACACAGAAGAAGAGGCGGTAAGCCTTGCCAATGGCACGGAGTATGGCCTCTCGGCGGGCGTCTGGACCAGTAACCTCAGCCGCGCGCACCGTATGGTGCATGGCATTCGCGCGGGGATTGTCCATGTGAACACCTATGGCGGCTCTGACAACACCGTGCCGCTTGGAGGGGTGAAACAGTCGGGCAACGGGCACGACAAATCACTGCATGCGCTTGAAAAATATGTCGATCTGAAGAGCGCATGGATACAGCTCTGAACCTGTCCCGCGCGGCCGAGGCGGCGCAGCTTTGGGGGCTAAAGAGCGCCCGGATATCGCTGGCGGCGGCGCGGGAAAATGTGGTGTTTTGCGTGCAGGCCAATGCGGTTTACGCGCTGCGCTTGCACCGTGTCGGGTATCGCAGTGCCGTGGAATTGCGCCATGAGCTGGCGTGGATGCGCGCGATGGCCGAGGCGGGGCTGAGAGTGCCGCGCCCTGTGGCCCTGCCTGACGGGGGCGACATCGCCGAGCTGGATGGCCAGTTTGTGAGCCTGCTCACATGGCTTGACGGTGCGCCTTTGGGGCGCCCGGGGGAGCTCGCGCCTGTTACAGACCGGCCCGCCTTTTGCTGCAAGCTTGGGGAAGCTATGGCGGCTTTGCATGAGGCTTGTGATGCATGGCAGCCCCCTGCCGGTTTCACGCGCCCCGCATGGGACCGTGCAGGGCTCTTGGGCGCTGCGCCGCTTTGGGGGCGCTTCTGGGAGCACCCAGATTTTAGCGCGACAGAACGCGCGCTTTTGCTCGCGGCGCGGTCCAGGGCGGATGCCGTTCTGGCCGAGCGGGAGCGTGAACTGGACTATGGGTTGATACATGCCGATCTTGTCGGGCAAAACGTGATGTGGGACGGGGCCAGTGTGGGCCTCATTGACTTTGACGATGGTGGATATGGCTTTCGCATATTCGAGCTGGCGACATTCCTGTTGCGTTTCAGGGATGCGCCCGACTATCCCGCGCTGCGCGCGGCCCTGTGCGAGGGCTATGGCGCGCGGGCAGATGTGGCAGAAGAGGAGCTGGATTTCTTCCTGATGCTGCGCGCCTTTACCTACCCCGGCTGGTTCAAGGACCGCCTTGGAGAGCCGGACACTGCCGCCCGCTCGGCGCGGGCCAACCGAGTGGCGCTGACGCTGGCGCAAGAGTTTATGGAGAGCTGAGATGAGCGAAGACAAAACCATCCTGATCGTTGGAACCTACGACACGAAAGACGACGAACTGGGCTATCTGGCCGAATGTATCCGTGGCCAGGGCGGGCTTGTGCGCACGATGGATGTGAGCGTGCTGGGCGAGCCTTCGCAGTCGACGGATTATTCCAAGCACGATGTGGCCGAGGCGGGCGGCAGTAGCATCAAAGCCGCGATTGACAGCGGCGATGAGAACGTGGCGATGCAGATCATGGCTGAGGGCGCTTCGGCGCTGGCGCTGAAAGAGTATCGCGCGGGCAGGTTTGAAGGGGTGATCATCCTCGGGGGCTCGATGGGCACGGACCTTGCGCTTGATGTTTGTGCGGCGCTGCCGTTGGGGGTGCCAAAATATGTGGTCTCAACCGTCTCTTTCTCGGCCATGCTTCCGCCCGAGCGGCTTGCGCCGGATATCCAGATGATCCTCTGGGCTGGTGGGCTTTACGGGCTCAATTCGGTTTGTAAATCCTCGCTTTCACAAGCGGCAGGGGCCGTTTTGGGCGCGGCGCGCGCTGTGGAAGCACCCAAGTGGCAAAAGCCGCTGATTGGCATGACCTCCTTTGGCAAAACAGTGCTGCGCTACATGGTGGCGCTCAAGCCTGCGCTTGAAGAGCGCGGTTTTGAGGTTGCGGTGTTTCACGCCACGGGCATGGGTGGCCGTGCCTTTGAGGGGCTGGCCGCCGAGGGTGTTTTTGCGGCGGTCATGGACTTTGCACCCCAAGAGGTGACAAACCACCATTTCGGCTCAAACATCACCGCAGGGGCAGACAGGCTCACCAATGCGGGCAAGCGTGGCATCCCGCAGATGATTGCGCCGGGGTGTTATGATCTTGTTGATTTTGTTGGTTGGCAGGAACCGCCTGCACGCCTCGCAGGTTATGAAACCCATGCCCATAACCGCCTGCTGACCTCAGCGATGATCACGGCACAGGACCGCGCGGAACTGGCCGAGGTGATCTGCGCCAAGCTTGCGACGGCAACAGGGCCAACAGAGGTTTTCCTGCCGCTGCAAGGCTGCAACGAATGGGACCGCGAAGGCGCGCCCCTGCATGACGCCGAGGGGCTGGTGGCTTTCATGGCGGCTATGCGCCAACACGCCCCCGCCACGGCCAGCCTGACAGAGCTTGACTGCCATATCAACGATGCGGCCTTTGCCGAGGCGGTGCTTGCGGTTTTTGATGGCTGGATTGCCAAGGGCGTTGTGAAAAGCTGATTTTACCGGCCTCTGATTGGCGCTAGGGTCGCCCCATGGAATGGCGTGATACAGGAATATTGCTGGCCGTGCGGCCCCATGGCGAAACCAGCGCGATTGTGGATGTTTTCACACCGGAGCGCGGGCGTCATGCCGGTGTTGTGCGCGGGGGCGCGAGCCGTAAGATGGCGCCAATGTTGCAACCCGGCGCGCAGCTTGATCTTGTTTGGCGCGCCCGGCTTGAAGACCAGCTGGGCAGTTTTCAGGCGGAGCTGATGCGGTCGCGTTCGGCTGTTGTCATGGCCTCCCGGCTGGCGCTGGCAGGGCTGAATACGGTCACGGCCCTTTTGCGCTATGCCTTGCCGGAGCGGGAAGCGCATTTGCCGCTGTATCGGCGCAGCGAAGCCTTGCTGGACCTTCTTGGGCAAGATGAGCTTTGGCCGCTGGCCTATTTGAAATGGGAGCTGGCGCTCTTGCAGGAGTTGGGGTTTGGGCTTGATCTGAGCTGTTGTGCGGTCACCGGCGCGCGCACGGGGCTGGCCTATGTTTCGCCCAAAACCGGCCGGGCCGTGACCCGCGAAGGGGCGGGGGATTGGGCGCAGAAGCTCTTGCCGCTCCCGCCTGTCTTGTTGGGTCATGGGGCGGGTGGCGATGAAGATGTCATGGCCGGCTTGCGGCTGACGGGGTATTTTCTGGGCACGCGCCTTGCGCCTGAGTTGGGCCAGAAACCTCTGCCCGATGCACGGGCCCGGTTCATGACGGCTTTTGAGCGCCGGTTGGCTCTGCCATAAGGCTGGCAGAACAAGCCAGCCGGACACCGGCGCCTAGCGTAAGGCGAGTATCAGATCGAGAACGGTGTCGAGGGCCTCTTCTGGCATTTTAGGGTCGCTTTGGGCAAGGTCGGTCATGCCAATCGAGGCGGCATAGAGCGCACAGGCGAGCGCCGGGTTGCGCACGTCACACCGTTTGAGCAACGCCGTCAGGTATTTGATACGGGCCGTATCAACTTGCTCCAGGGCTTGTGCCGCAGGCTTGAACGACCGTGCCCAAGCCCGCATGGCAGGTTCATATTTCTGCTTTGCAGCATTGTGGTGCAGCTGTTTGTGCAGAGCGGTGAGCGGGCTGTCCTGCTGCTCGATATCATCAATCATTTCGGCCAGAGCCGAGACCTCCCAATGGGCGATAACTTGACTGTGAAAGTGAGCTATATCTTTGAAATGCCAGTAAAATGAGCCTTTGGTTGTGCCCAGTGCGCGCGCCAGAGGTTCGGCTTTCAACGCCATGGGTCCGCCTTTCAAAAGCGCATCCAGGCCCGCTTCTATCCAGTCTTTCTGACGTAATCTGACATTTTTCATGAAGAAAAGATACGCTGGCGTAGGGCGTCTGGCAAGGGGCGTTCACGCGTTGCCATCATCTCCCGCGCCTGCACCGGCTTGGCGGCGGCTGTCGGTTTCTGGCGCGTAGAGACGGGCGCAAAACCTGTCCAGCGCACTGTAGGTCGCTTGCGAACACCCCGCGCGCCAGACCAAATGGGCGTTAGGCGCTGTGGCGGGGGCGATTGTGATCTGCGGTTCGGTCTCTGAGGCGCGCAGCAAATGCAGGCCTCCGTCTGGTCCGGCGAGGGCCTGAAACCCTTGGCCCGTAAGCGCCAAGGCCTGCCCCCGCTCCTGGGCGAGAGAGCTGACAAAGGGCAGCAGCAAAAGGGGCGTATGGCAAGGGCCTGTGGGCGTTTTTGTGCTGTCCAGCATCGTGCAGCCGCGTTTGATAGGACATGCTGTGTGTGGCACATATGTGCTTTCCCGGGCGGTCAGATAGGCCAGAAGGGCCTCCGCCCCCGGCAAGCCGGCGGCACAGAGCCGGCGCACCGCATGGCCGGCCTCCTCGGCCTCGCCCCATGTGAAGCCTGCTCCGCGCGCGGCTTTGCGGCAATGTGCTTCGATCTCTCCCAAAGAGTAGCTCATGGCGCGCCTCCGTAGACCCAACTGTCGCTTTGATCGTGGTGCAGCTCTTGCGGATAGGGCGCGCCGCGAAACATGTTGATGCGCACCCAACGGTCGGAGCGCGGGTCAAAATGGGTTGCGCCAAAAAAGCTGAGCTTGGCGCGCAGCATATCGACAGGCTTCATCTCGGCGCTGATCGTGTTGTCTTGAATTTCGGCGTAAGGATGGCTTGGAGCCATCTGCACACGCCTAAGGATATGCCTGTGCTCGGGGTGGGCGGCGAGGAACGCGGCCACCGTGGGTTCGGGCGCATCTTGCAGCGCGAGATAGAGCGCGGCTGCATCACGGCCCGGGGCGAGGGGCTGCTCAAAGGGCTCCAGCGGCTCTTCAAAGCGCTCGCCAAGGCGCGGCTCAAGCTTGGCCTCAGACACATACCAGACCCGTGCTGTGGCGTCGCGGCTTTGCCAGTCTGTCGCCAGGGCCCAAGCGTAATGCGTTTCAAGGAGAGCTTTGACGTCACTCAGCGTCATCGCGCCGTTGATGCGAAAGAGTGCGCTTTCATCGGCCTGCATACAGGCGCCCAGGCCCTCAAGGAGCTTGCCGTGCGGCTCCATCAGAAGCGAGACAAGCAGCTCTTGCCCCTCTTCGCTGAGCGCTGTCTCGGCCCAGAGATAGAGCGCGTTCCACGGCTGTTGCCCCGATCCGTCAAACGCCGCCAGCTTGACATCAAGCGCGGTGATGTCGGCGGCCAGAGCGGCGAGCTTGGTTTGCTGGATCGGATGATCCGAGCGCCAGAGCGCGATGGAGGCTTTGGCCTTGTCATAGGCGGTTTTGAAGGCGGCCAGCTCGGTTGCGCGCGCCTCTGGCAAGGCGCGGATCTTGGCGAGCGCATACTCGCGGGCCAAGATCCAGTTGTTCAGAAGGCGCGGGTGGTTGACCAGAAAAGGGGCCATGCCGAGGCCGGTGGAATTGCCGATGCCAAGGCTGCGGCGCAGCTCTGGATCGAGCGCCACCGCTGTTTCGGGCGCTTTGAGCGCGGCCATATGCTCGACCAGATCGGCCACAAAAGCGCGGGTGAGGTAGACCGACAGCATCTCGACCTGAAAGGGCGCTTCAAACTCGGGGCGCGCGGCTATGAAAGCGCGGTCGGAGGCACCGAATTTGCCCGAGCCATAGACAGCCGTGGTGCGCATGAGATAGCCGACTTTGGCAATTTCGCCGGCATCGGGCTGTGTGCCTTGGGCAAGGCAGCGCACCACATAGTCCCAGAGCCTCGCGGAGCGGTTGGCGCGCGACAGGGCCAGCTCTTGTGGGCCAATGCGGCCTGCTTCCTGAAGGGGCACATTGCTGCGCAGGCGGGCAATGTCTTGCTCTGTCGGAATGCCGTCAAAGAGCGTAAAGGTTGCGTCCCATGCGGTGGCAATGACGCGGTCAGAGCGCATGTCATCGGGCAGATCATGGGCAAAGGCGACAAGCGAATAGGCGCGCTCGGGGCCTTGGGCGGTGTAGATGGCGAGCCCTTCACCGCGCGCATCAATCTCAAAACGCGCACGGGTGATACGCCAGTTTTCACGCACTATGCGGCGCAAGAGCTGGCGCATGAACGACAGGCGGCACTGATGCAGGCTGCCGAGGCGGGAGAGGGTCATCACCTGTTCAGGCGGGCGCAGCGACAGTTCTGTCATGGCTTGGGCCCGAAGTTTTGCTCATAAAAGCGAAACCAGTTGTCGCCCATGATTCCGTCGATTTCGGTTTGGGAAAAGCCTGTTTGAGCGAGGCCTTGCGCGATGTTTTCAAAGTCGCGGTTGTCTTGATACCAGCTTGGCATGGGCGGAAAGCCGGGGGCGGCGGCGGAGCCTTCGCCATAGTCGATTTCTTTGCTCCAGCGGCCCACGCGCATCCACTCCACCACGCTGTCCGGCTGATCCTGGCACAAATCAGAGCCGATGCCGAGATGTTCTGCGCCAAAGCGTTCGGCTGTATCAGCGATCATCTGGCAGAAGCTTTCAAGCGTGCAGTCTGACTTGCCTTTGAGGTGGTGCGGATAGAGAGAAAAGCCGATCATACCGCCATTTTCCGTCACTGCGCGGATGACCTCGTCGCGCTTGTTTCGGAGGGCGGGTTGCCAGGCGTGCGGGTTGGCGTGGGTGATGGCGATGGGGCGCTCGGAGTACTCGGCGGCCTCTATGGTGCTGCGATCGGCAGAGTGGGACATATCCACCACCAGCCCCACGCGGTTCATCTCGCGCACAACTTGCTTGCCCATGCGGGTGAGGCCGGTGTCTTCAGCCTCGTAACAGCCCGTGGCCAGCAGGGACTGGTTGTTGTAGGTGAGCTGCATGAAGCGCGCGCCCAGATCGTGCAGGACTTCGACCAGGCCGATATCGTCCTCTATCGGCGAAGGGTTTTGAAAGCCGAAGAAAATGGCCGTGCGGCCTGACTCGTGCGCTGTGCGCACATCGCCCGCCCACCGGCCCTTCATGATCAGCTCGGGGAACTCTTCAAACCAGCGGTTCCAGCGCTCGATATTGAGGACGGTTTCGCGGAAATTCTCATGATAGGCGATGGTGACATGCACCGCATCAAGCCCCCCCGCGCGCATTTGGCGGAAGATTTTCTCAGACCAGTTTGCGTATTGGAGGTTGTCGATGCGATACATGGTGACCCTACTCTGGCGTGCCTGCGGCGATGTAGCTTGTCTTGACCGTGGTGTAGAACTCGGCAGCATTTACACCTTGTTCGCGTGGGCCATAAGAGCTTTCCCCGCGCCCGCCGAAGGGCACATGATAGTCGGTGCCTGCCGTGGGCAGGTTGATCATCACACAACCTGAGCGCGCATTGGCGCGGAAGTGGCTGGCGCGCGCGAGCGAGCGGGTGACGATGCCCGCAGTCAGGCCAAAGCGCGTGTCGTTGACGGTGTGCAAAGCCTCGTCAAAGCTGCTCACCTTGATCACGGCGGTGAGCGGGGCAAACAGCTCTTCGCGGTTGATTTCCATGGCGTTTGTTGTGCCAAGAAAGACACCGGGTGTCATGTAGTAGCCCTGGGTGGGTTGCTCGATCTGTTCGCCACCACAGGCCAGTTCGGCCCCTTCGGCGCGGCCTTTGGCCACCCATGCGAGGTTCTCCTTGAGCTGGGCTGCGCTGACCACAGGGCCGATCTGTGTGCCTTCGGCGAGCGCGTGGCCCACTTTCATGGCCTTGGCCCCTGCGACGAGCTTTTCCACGAAGGCGTCATGCACGGCTGCGTGCACCACAAGGCGCGAGGAGGCGGTGCATTTCTGCCCCGTGCCGCCAAAGGCGCCGCCAAGGGCCACGGCCACGGCAAGATCAAGGTCACCATCCTCCATCACGGCGAGCGCGTTTTTGGAGCCCATTTCCATTTGCAGCTTGGTGAAGTTGCCCACGGCGGCCTGCGCGATGCCACGCCCGACAGGCACGGAACCTGTGAAGGAAATCGCATTGATGCCACGGTGCTCGACAAGCTTCTGGCCGATGTCGCGGCCCGAGCCCATGACGAGGCTGAAAAGCCCTTTCGGTATGTCTTGGCGCGCGATGATCTCGGTGAGCGCATGGGCGGAGGCGGGTGTGGCATTGGCGGGCTTCCAGACAACGGCGTTGCCATAGGCCAGCGCGGGCGCGATCTTCCAGCTTGCTGTCGCGGTGGGAAAGTTCCACGGGCTGATCACGGCGATGGTGCCGACAGGCTCGCGGCGGATGTCGATATCAACGCCTGGGCGCACGGACTGGGCATTTTGCCCCAGCTGGCGCAGCACTTCGGCGGCGTAATAGGTAAAGAACTGGCCGGCGCGGTAAACCTCGCCCTTGCCTTCGGCAAGCGGCTTGCCTTCTTCGCGGCTCAAAAGTGTGCCCAGCTCTTCGGCGCGGGCCATAAGCTCGTTGCCGATGGCCATGAGCACAGCCTGCTTGCGCTCAAGCCCGTAGGCGGCCCACTCGGCCTGCGCGGTCTGCGCGGCAGAGATGGTTGCGTCAAGCTCTTGCGAGCTGGCTTGCGCATAGAGGCCGACAAGCTCGGACAGATCTGACGGGTTGTGATTTTCAATGGCGCCGGAGCCTGTGCTCCATGTGCCGGCAATGAGATTTGGTTTGATATCGCTCATAAGGGTTCCTAGGCCAAGGTTTGCCCTGTTTTGAGGCTTTCGCCGATTCAGGGCAAACGAATTTCTCTGAAGGTAAATTCAACTTTTCTGAAGTTTAAGCGCGCGCAGGCTGTCGGCAAAATGCAGAACCGGCGGCAAAAGCTGGTCTTCTGCACGGTGCATCCCTTGAACGCTGCGCCGCGCGGCGCTGTCTTTGAGGGGCAGAAAGACAAGATCATCCAGCCCGCCGCCAAGGGCGCGCTCGGGCAAAACCGTGATGCCCGCACCCGCGCGCACCAAAGCGAGAAGAGAGCCTGTGTTGCGCACAAAGAGCCGCGAGCGCGCGCGCATCACCGCAAAGGAGGGGTCTGTGATCATCTCGCAAAGACCGTTTGAAATGAGAGGCTCATCGACAATATCGGCCCATGTCAGGCTGTCCCAGCTGCTGGCGAGAGGATGACCGCGCGGGCAGACCACGCCGAAGGGATCAGAGAACAGGGCAAACCGCTCGAATCCGGCGCGCTCGGGCAGGGAGGCAATGCCGATATCGGCGCGATCGGCCATAAGCTCTTCGAGCACCCCGGCGCTGTCGAGATCGCGCAGCTCAATAGCAACATTTGGAAAGCGGGCGTTGTAAGCCTTGATCACGGGGGGCAGCACGGTTTGCGCGACAGACGGGGTCACGGCAAGGCGCAAGCTTCCGTGGGTTGCACGGGCGAGCCCCTCGATCCGCCTGATGGTGCGGGCGTAATGGGAGACTTCCTGCCGCGCCTCTTTGAGAACGGCCCGGCCTAGCGGGGTCAGCTCGGATTTGCGGGCCGCGCTGAACAGCGGCGCTCCGAGATGCTCTTCAAGTTGTTTGAGCGCCATCGAGACGGCAGAAGGCGTGCGCCCGAGGGCTTCCGCGGCCTTTGACAAGGAACCGCTCTCGGCAACGGCGCAAAAGACGCGCAAAAGATCAATTTTGATGCTCATCTGAGCAGTGTCGCAGGCGGCTTGAGGGCTGTCCAGCGTGTCGGAGAAACGGTGCTGGCAAACCGGTGCTCTGCGGGGGCATGTCTGAAGGGGTCTGACGCCTCTTCGCGTCAGCTTTTTTGCCACAATCCTGATTTTTCCTGCCCAGACAAGGGTATGCAGGCGCCTAGGGGCGTGTTAACTTTTATTATAAAAATAATTATAAGATGAGGCAGGCAACTAGGATGGATACGGGCTTTCAGGGCACGTTCGTTATTTCTTGGCCGCAAACAAAACTGGGTGGGCTGGCCAATGCGCCGGTGACAGAGCTGGGTGTTGGAACCACCTGGTCCTGGGAAGGAGAGGCTGTGCGCGTGGATGGCCCCTCTCATGTTTTGCGGCTTGGGCGAGCGGATGACGAAGGGAACCTCAGACGGCGCGCAGCGCGGATGGTGCAGCGCCTGGTCGGCATGGCTCACACGGGGCATGACCCCAATTTACACAGGGTCAACCGGCCTGAAAACAGTGTGAACACAGAGAGCGCCTTTCAACGCGGCGCATTGGAACACACTGCGCTGGCGCAAGGCGCTTCTGAGCGGGATGAACATGAGGCGCTGGAGGCGTTTGCGGGAGACAACAGTTTTGTGGTGACCGATGGGACCAAGAGCTACACGGTGACGTTGATCGAGATTGGCGGTGGCGCACAGCCTCTGGTGATGTTTGTCAACCAGCTTCCGCCCAAAGCCTGCGACCTTTGGGTGGTGCACCACAGTTTGCGGCCTTCCCGCCTTGTGCCGCAAGGTGATGAGGCGGGCGGGGTGATCTGTTTCACCAGTGACACGCGGATAGAGACACCAGAGGGGCCACGCGCTGTGCAAGCGCTGCGGCCGGGTGATTATGTGCTGACCAAGGACAGCGGTGCGCAGCAAATCCAATGGGTGGGGCAGCGGCAGATGTCGGGTGCGCGGCTTTTTGCGATGCCCCATTTGCGTCCGATCCGCTTTCGGGCTGGCGCGCTTGGAGTAGAGCGGCCAGACCAGGAATTGGTTGTCTCGCCCGAACATAGGATGCTTGTGCGCGGGGCGGCCGCCCGGGCGCTGTTCAACACCAGCGAGGTGCTGGTGCGCGCAAAGGACCTGCTCAACGGCCGCACCATTGTGATTGATAGCCAGATGCGAACGGTGAGCTATGTGCATCTCTTGTTGCCAAAACACGAGATTGTCTGGGCGAACGGAGTTGAAACCGAGAGTTTTCATCCGGCCAATACGGCGCTTGCGAGCCTGAGCGCAGAGGATCGTGCGCGGCTTTTGCAGATGCGCCCTGATTTTGAGCTGCAACCTGAACGCTATGGTGCTTTTGCGCGGCGCAACCTTTCGGCCTCTGATGCTGCTATCCTTGCGCATGAGGCGGCCTGAGCCAATTGCGCGGCTGTCGCCGCAAGACGAAAGTGACCCCCTCCCTGACCCTCCCCACAAGGGGAGGGAACATCTTGACGGGCCGACCCCGTGAAATCCGGTGCTGCGGAGTTTGCGGGTGTGGTGTTTAGGTATTTTTGACCAGAAGAAGCAGGGGTTTGCGCTTGACTCGCTGTGGCGGGCAGTTATAAGCGCGGCTTCATTGGTGTTGGTGGCCCTCGCAAGAGGCAGCCTGTCGGGAGCAATCCAGAGGACAACGCCCTTCATATGTTTATCATCCCGAGACGTGGCAACATGTTTTCGGATAAGGTGATGGGCTCATAAAACCGAAGGAGATCAGCCGTGACAAAACGCACGTCTGCCAAGTATAAAATTGACCGCCGCATGGGCGAAAACATTTGGGGCCGCCCCAAATCACCTGTCAACCGCCGCGAATATGGCCCCGGCCAGCACGGCCAGCGCCGCAAGGGCAAGCTGTCTGACTTCGGTTTGCAGCTGCGCGCCAAGCAGAAGCTCAAGGGTTACTACGGCGACCTGACAGAGAAGCAATTCCGCCGCATCTTTAAAGAGGCCGAGCGCGTAAAAGGCGATACAGGCGAGAACCTGATTGCTCTGCTCGAGCGCCGTTTGGATGCGGTTGTTTACCGTGCGAAATTTGTTGCGACAGTCTTTGCGGCGCGCCAGTTCGTGAACCACGGCCATGTGCGGGTGAACGGCAAGAAGGTGAACATTCCGTCCTACCGCGTAAAAGAAGGCGACGTGATTGAAGTGCGTGACCGCTCCAAGCAGATGGTTGCCCTTCTGGAAGCCACACAGCTCGCAGAGCGTGATGTGCCTGATTACATTGATGCGGATCACTCAAAGATGACAGCGACATTTGTGCGCGCACCGGGCCTTGGCGATGTGCCATATCCTGTTGTGATGGAACCGAATCTCGTTATCGAATATTACGCACAGAACTAAGCGCGCGTATTTCGCATAAGCTTATGGAAGGGCTGTGGCGGGATACCGCTGCGGCCCTTTTTCTTTGCTGGCGAGCTGTTGCGCCAGCTTGTATCACCTGAAGAGAGCAGGGAGACGACTATGAGCCTAACGCCGCAAGCAGGCATTATGAACATTGCGCTTTATGAGGGCGGAAAGTCCTCTATTGCGGGGCGGTCGGATGTTTTGAAACTGTCCTCAAACGAGAATCCTTTGGGGCCGCCGCCTGCGGCGATCAAGGCGATCTCTGAGGCGGCGGTTGATGTGCATCGCTACCCTTCGACCGACCATGCCGAGCTGCGCGCCGCGATTGCAAAGGCCTATGGGCTTGAGGCTGAGCGGATCATTTGTGGGGTTGGCTCGGACGAGGTTTTGCAATTTGTCTGCCAGGCGTTTGCGGGCGCGGGGGACGAGATTGTTTACACCGAGCATGGCTTTTCGATGTATCCGATTTTGGCGCATATGGCCGGGGCGACCCCGGTGCAGGTGGCTGAAGCGGAGCGGGTTGTGAGTGTTGACAACATCCTTGCTGCGGTGACGGAGGCGACGCGGATTGTCATGCTGGCCAACCCGGCCAATCCGACGGGCACGATGCTACCTGAGGAAGAGCTTGCGCGGCTGGCGCGGGGCTTGCCGGCGCATGTTATTTTGGTGATTGACGGGGCCTACACGGAATATGCCGAGGGCTACACAGGCGGCGCAGAGCTGGCCCGTGATCTGCCCAACGTGTTGATGACGCGCACTTTTTCAAAAGTCTACGGGCTTGGCGGGCTGCGCATTGGCTGGGGCTACGCCGCCCGTGAGATGATAGATGTGATGACGCGGATCAGGCAGCCTTTCAACCTATCCACGGTGCAGCTTGCGGCGGCGCAGGCGGCTGTGGAAGATGCGAATTGGGTTCCTAACTGCACCAGATTGAACGCAGCGCAGCGGGCGCGGCTGACGGGGGCCTTGCGCCAGCTCGGCGTGGCCTGTGACGCCAGCCATGCCAATTTTGTGCTGGCGCGCTTTGGCGATGAGGCCGAGGCCGTGGCGGTGGATCTGGCCTTGCAGGCTGAGGGCATATTGGTGCGCCGCGTGAAGGGATATGGCTTCCCTGAGGGGTTGCGGATGACCGTGGGAGACGAAGCGCAGACAGGGCGGTTGATTGCGGCGCTGACGAAATGGCGGGAGGGGCAGGCATGAGCCGGGCTTACGAGAAAGTGGCTCTGATCGGGCTGGGGCTGATTGCCTCCTCGATGTTTTGGGCGATGAAACGCGGCGCGCTGGCGGGCGAGGTGCGCGGTTATGCACGCTCGGGCGAGACCCGCGATGTGGCGCGCGAGATCGGCCTGTGTGATGTGATCTGTGACAGCGCCGCCGAGGCTGTGAAAGACGCCGACCTTGTGGTGCTCTGCGTGCCTGTGGGCGCGATGGGCGCTGTTGCGCAAGAGATCGCGCCGCATTTGAAAGCGGGCGCGACCGTGAGCGATGTGGGCTCTGTGAAGAAAGCCGTTATCGACGCGGTGGGGCCTTACTTGCCTGAAAACGTGCATTTTATTCCAGCGCACCCCTTGGCGGGCACCGAGCATTCCGGCCCGCGCTCAGGCTTTGCGACGCTGTTTGACAACCGCTATACGCTGCTTGTTCCGGCGGAGGGAACGGCGCCGGAGGCGGTGCAAAAGCTGCGAGATCTGTGGGAGGGAATCGGTGCAAAGGTCGAGGAAATGGACGCAGAGCACCATGATCTCGTGCTGGGTGTGACCTCCCATGCGCCCCATCTCATCGCCTATACGATGGTGGGTGTGGCCGATGATTTGCGCCGTGTGACGGACAGTGAGGTGATCAAATATTCGGCGGCGGGCTTTCGCGATTTTACCCGCATTGCGGCCTCCGATCCGACCATGTGGCGCGATGTTTTTCTGAACAACAAAGAGGCGACACTGGAAATTCTGGGGCGTTTCACGGAAGAGCTTTTTGCCCTGCAACGGGCCATCCGCACAGGCGATGGGGACATGCTCCACGCCTATTTTACAAGGACGCGGGCCATTCGCCGCGGGATCATCGAAGCCGGCCAGGACACCGATGCGCCCGATTTTGGCCGGGTTAACAAAACGTAAACACGGCCCCTTCCAAACCGGTGCCGGGGCATTGGGGGTGGGGGGTGGCTGTGTGTTTGCGCGGCGGGTTTTGGACGCCCCAAGCTTAGCGCCTTATCGGTTAAGGAAGGGCTAACAGGGGGCGCATCGCGCGCGCTGATGTTTCTTAAGTTTCTGAAATAAATAGACAAATCCAGACTCCAAGCCACCACCTCGTCACCCTTGCGAGGGCTCTGTAGCGCTCCAAAGGTTCCGGGCCGCGCGCGGGCAAAGGCGTTAACTGGCCTGATTCGGGGGGGGTGACATGCGTGCACAAGGCGTGCACCACGCGTGCACCGGCCAAACCCGGTTTCCCGCCGTTAACGCAGCGTGCGCCCCTGATTTGCTTACCAAAAGGTTAAACAGCCCTTTGCAGCCGCTCTGAGCGGCTCCTGCCCCCTCACACGCTGCGGGCCTCGGCGAGCAGCTGGGCCAGAAAGCTGCGCATATAGGCGCTGCGCGCCTCGGCCAGCGCGCGCCCCTCTGGGGTTTGCATGGTCTGCGCCAGTTTGAACAACTTGGTATAAAGATGATCCAGCGCAAAACGGCTGTCATCGGGCGCACGGGTTTGCGCAGCGGGGTCATCCGGATCGTAAAGCGGACGGTTGAGCGCGCCGGAGACCAAGAACAGGCGCGCCAACCCGATGGCCCCAAGCGCATCGAGGCGGTCGGCGTCTTGAAGGATTTTGGCTTCCACGGTTTGGGGCGCCACATTGGCCGAAAAGCTGTGGGCCAGGATCGCATGTTTGAGCGCGGGGATCTTTTGCGCCGGCAGGCCGGCCTTGAGCGCCAAGGGGGCCGCGGCCTCGGCAGAGAGCCGCGAGGCGCTGGCCCGATCGGGCGCATCTTTGGGCAGGCTCACCAGATCGTGCAGGACGGCCGCAGCGCGCAGAAGCTCCATGTCGGGCGCGGGGGTGCTTTCGCGTGCGAGGGCCTCGCAATTGGCCCAGACCCGCCGGATATGGGCGAGGTCGTGCGCGCTGTCTGGGGCGCAATCCGGGGCGCTGTGTGAGCCTTGGTTGGGCGCGGCCTGCCAAGCGCTCAGAAGCTGGGTTTCATAGGGGCAGCTCATCGCAACCGCAGGCTTGGCGCTTTGGCAAGCGGCAGCGGGCCGAGCTTGATGTAACCGCCGGAAAACCCCAGCGGAACATCGAGCGTTGCGCTGTTGCCAGACAGGCCCGCGAGCAGGGAGAGCGCGCTTTCGGCCTGTGTCGCAAGGCTTTCTGGCAGCACCCCGGCCGCTTGGGCCAGGCTGAGGATGTCACGCCAGTTGCGCGCTTTGAGGGTGAGCGTGCCGGTGGGGGTGCCTGTGCTGTCAACCGTGAGCTTGCCGGCGGCCGCGAGCTTGAGCGGGCCCCATTCGGCTTCGGCCAGATGCAGGGTGATTTCGGTGGGCTGGGGGCGGTTGTCTTGCAGGGCGCTCAGATCCCAGGCTTTGGTGAAGCGCAGCGTTGCATCGGCGCGAAAGGCCGAGAGGGTTTCGGGCAGCTCACCTGACAGCGCGCGCGGCAGCGGCGGCGCGAGGTCGTTGGCGTTGAAGGCGGCGCGATATTCTGTGTCGCCTTCGCGGGTCAGGGCCAGTTGCAGCCCGGAGAGGCGGGTGCGCTGGCCGTTCTGCGGTGTGAGGGTGAGCGCGCCTGCGGCGAGATTGGCGCGCGCAAGCGCCAGTGCCGGGCCGGGCTCCATCACAAGCGAGGCGCGCATGGCCTCGCTGTTGAGCGAGAGCCGGCTGTGGGGGCTGGCAAGGGTTTGCCAAGCGGGGAAGGCGGCAATGATATGGTTGGGCTGATAGCTTAGGGTGAAGATTTGCAGGAAAGGGGCCGACCAGGCCAGTCCGGTGGCCGGATCGGCCAGCGCGGGCTCGGTAAGCTCGGTGTCAAAGCGGTTGGGAAAGCCTGACACGCTCAGGGCGCGATAGTCGGCTTGCCAGCCCTCGTTCTGGCGGGCTTCAAACCAGTTTTCAAAGCCGGCTTTCACACCGGCGGCCCCGACCACCCAGTAGCCTGACCAGAGCGTTGCCGCCACGAGGATGACAAAGAGCAGTTTTTTCACGCGCGCACCCTTTTCCAGAGGTTGGTGATGGTGTTTATGGGCAATGCTGTCATGGGGGACAAGAGCAATGACGATGTGGGTATTCGGGTATGGGTCGCTGATCTGGAACCCGGGGTTTGAGGTTTCGCAGATGCGGGTGGCCACTTTGGAGGGCTATGCGCGCAGTTTTTGTATGCGCTCTATCCATCATCGGGGCAGTGAGGCGGCCCCCGGGCTCGTGTTGGCCTTGGATGAGGTGGCCGGGGCGCGCTGCGATGGTGTTGGCTTTGCTGTGCCCGAGGGGCAGGAGGCTGCTGTGCTGGCCTATTTGCGCGCGCGCGAGCTTGTGTCCTCGGCCTATCTTGAGCGGGTGTTGCCGATTGCTTTGGCCGACGGGCGGGTTGTGGAGGCTGTGACCTATGTGATTGACGCGGCGCATGTGCAATATTGCGGCGGTCTGGACCTGCAAGAGCAGGCGCAGATCATCGCCCGGGCCGAGGGTGGGCGCGGGCCAAACAGCGAGTATCTGTTCAACACGGCGGCGCATTTGCACCAGTTGGGCATTTCGGACCCGGAGCTGGATGCGCTGGTGGGCCGTGTGAAGCTGCTGCTGTGAGCGGTGGCATTTTCCTTGGCTTGAGAGGCAGATGGACCTATGATTGGACAATCGAAAGACGCGTCAGGAGCGGGCAAGATGGCGCATAGGGACCGTGAGGGCGAGCTGTATTTTTCACAACCCATAAGGCCGATTGTATTGATGCTGCTGGCGTTGGGCTTGGCGGGGTTTGTGACCTTGCTGGCCTTGCCACGGGTTTTGCCTGTCTTTGAGGCCAACCCCTATCTCAACGGGTTTATTGTGTTTGTCTTCGGGTTGGGGGTTTTGGCGACCTTCTGGCAGATTTTCCAGATGGTGCGTTCGGTGCGCTGGATCGAGGCTTTTGCCGCCGATGTGGCCGAGCGGCAGGGGGTGCGCCCGCCCTCCTTGCTCACGCCTTTGGCCAATCTGCTCAGCACCCGCGCGCAGGGCCGCCAGATCAGCGCTGGCTCGGCGCGCTCTATTCTGGACTCGGTGTCCCAGCGGATTGACGAAGAGCGCGAGATCACCCGTTATATTGTGAGCTTGCTGATTTTTCTCGGGCTTTTGGGCACATTCTATGGGCTTGCCACCACCGTGCCGGCGCTTGTGGACACCATTCGTGGGCTCGCGCCCGCCGAGGGGGAGAGCGGCGTTGAGGTGTTTTCGCGGCTGATGAGCGGGCTGGACAGCCAGCTTTCGGGGATGGGCGTGGCCTTTGCCTCTTCGCTGCTGGGCCTTGCGGGCTCGCTTGTTGTGGGCTTGCTTGAGCTGTTTGCGGGCCATGCGCAAAACCGCTTTTACCGCGAGCTGGAAGAGTGGCTCAGCTCGATCACCCGGCTGGGCTTTTCGAGCGGCGAGGGCGAAGAAGGCGGTCAGGTGGCCGTTCTGGACGGTGTTCTGGAGCATATGGCGCGGCAGATGGAAGATTTGCAGCAGATGTTTACTGACAGCGATGTGAGCCGGGCGATTGTCGATCAGAAGCTCGGCAGCCTCGTGGACTCGGTTGAGCGGCTGACATTCCGGCTGGGGGATCAGAACCCGACCGTGAGCGCGCTGATGCGTGTGGCCGAGGGGCAAGAAGCGCTGATCGAGACGCTGCAACAGCGCGAGGGCAGCAGCACCGAGGCGGGGATTGACGCGGAAAGCCGGATGCGGTTGCGCTCGATTGATGTGCAGATGCTGCGGGTTCTGGAGGAGATCAGCGCCGGGCGCCAGGAGATGATGGCCGAGCTGCGCCAGGATATTTCCGCGCTGGCGCAGGTCTTGCGCCTGCCTGCGCCCGAGCGGGCCGCCCCGCAACCCCAAGCGCCACAAGCGCCGCAGCAGCCTGAACATCCAGACCAGCCACAGCCAGCACAGCCAGCACAGTCGCCTGAGGTGCTGCGCGCGCGGCGGCCCGAGGACGGGAGCTAGGCCATGGCGCTTTCCCGCCGCACAGGGCAGCGCTTTCAGGCCGCGATCTGGCCCGGGTTTGTCGATGCGATGACGGGGCTTTTGCTTGTTCTGATGTTTGTGCTGACCATTTTCATGGTGGTGCAATTTGTCTTGCGTGAAACCATCACCGGGCAGGAAAACGAACTCAACCAGCTCAACTCCGAAATTGCCAAGCTGGCGCAGGCGCTGGGGCTTGAGCAGCGCAAGAGCACAGGGCTTGAGGCGCGGGTGGCCGAGCTGGGCACAACGCTCGACGCCGCGCGCAGCCGCGCGGGCGCGCAAGCGGCGCTGATTGCCAGCCTGCGGGCCGATGTGGCTGCGCAGGATGCGGCCTTGAGCGCGGCAGAGGCGCGGATTGCCGTGCTGCGCAGCGAGGCGCTCACGCAAGAGGAGGCCCTGAGTGCGGCGCGGGCTGAGATCACCGGCTTTGAGGCGCAGGTGGCGAGCCTTCTGGCCGAGCGCGACCGCGCAGAAAGCGAGGCTGCGGCCTTGCGGGCGCAAACGGCGGATTTGAGCACGCAGAAAGCGGCTTTGGAGGCGGTGATTGCCGCTGCCGAAGCCGAGGTGGCCGCGCAGGATGCGGCGCTTGACCGCGTCAAGACCCAACTGAGCGCAGAAGAGGCGGCCCGCGCGCTGGAGGTGGCCGCCGCAGAGGCTTTGCGTGCAAAGCTTGCGACGGCTGACACCGAGCTGACCGCGATGACCCTGGCGCTGGAGGCGGCGCGCCGGGATGCAGAAGAGACACTCACGCTTTTGGCGGCCGCGGAGGCGTCACAGCAGGCGCTTGGCGAGCGAATTGCAGCGATGGTGCTGGAGGCTGAAGCCGATGCTGCGGCGCAGGCCGAGATGAGCGCGGATTTGCGGGCGCGGCTGGCGCAGGCTCTGGCCGAAAAGCTTGCGCTTGAGGGGGCGCTCGGGGAGACGCTGAGCGAGACAGAGGCGCGGGCTGTGCTTTTGGCGCAGGCCAATGCCGCGCTTGCGCAGGAAGAGGCGCGTTCGGCCGAGGCGCTGCGTGCGCAGGCCCTGCTCAACCAGCAGGTGGCGGCGCTGCGCGCGCAGCTGGGCAGCCTTCAGGCGATTATTGACGACTACAAGGAGCGCGACGCGGCGAGCGAGATCCAGCTCACCAATCTGGGGCAGGACCTGAACGCCGCCTTGGCGCGCGCCGCCGCCGAAGAGCGCAAGCGGCGCGAGCTGGAAGAGGCCGAGCGCGCGCGGCTGGAGGCGGAGAAGCAGAACCTTGAGCGCTACCGCAGCGAATTTTTCGGGCGTTTGCGCGATGTGATCGGCGCGCAGGAGGGTGTGCGGATTGTCGGGGACAGGTTTGTGTTCTCCTCCGAGGTGCTGTTTGCGCAGGGGCAGGCCAGCCTGAGCCGCGCAGGGCAGGGCGAGCTGGCCAAGATTGCCGAGATCCTGCGCAATGTGGCCGGGGAAATTCCGAGCGAGCTGGACTGGGTGATCCGTGTGGACGGGCACACCGACAATGTGCCGCTTTCAGGCACCGGCGAATTTGCCGACAACTGGGAGTTGAGCCAGGCGCGGGCGCTCTCTGTGGTGCGCCATATGGTGAGCGCGCTGGGCATCCCGCCGGAGCGGCTGAGCGCCAACGGTTTTGGGCAGTATCAGCCCATAGCGACCGGCAACTCGGCTGAGGCGCGCGCGCAGAACCGGCGCATCGAGCTGAAGCTGACCGAGAAGTGAGCCAGTGGTGCAGCTGCGCTGCTCAGGTTTGATTGCGTTCAGGCCACGCAGGCCGGTGCTGCCCCAAACCCTGACTATGTGGGGGCCAGCCCCCACGCCCCCGGGATATTTCTAGCAATAAGAAAGAGCGGGTTGTTTTTGTGTTTGGGGCGGGGCAGCTTGGCGGCAGATATTTTGGGAGGGTGGTATGCCTGCTTTGAAACCGACAGAGTTTAGCGCTGTGATCAAATGGATTGGCCGTGTGGAAGACCGCGCGGCGGGGCTGCGCTCGGCTGCGCTTGAGCGGGCCATGCTGACATTTGCGGGGCTTGAGGGCGAGGCCCATGGCGGGCTGACGCGGCCCGCGTGCAGCCGTGTGAGCACGCAATATGAGCGCGGCACCGAGATTGCCAATGTGCGCCAGCTTTCGGTGCTGTCTGTTGAGGAGATGGCGGCGATTGCCGCCGAGATGCGGCTTGAGACGCTTCAGCCGGAGCATTTGGGGGCTTCGCTGGTGATTGAAGGGATTCCCGATTTTACCCATGTGCCGCCGTCTTCACGGTTGCAGGCGCCCTCGGGGGCTGTGCTTGTGATTGATATGGAGAACCGCCCCTGCATTTACCCTGCCAAGGAGGTTGAGGCCGAGCATGAAGGTTATGGCCGCGCCTTCAAGCCGGCGGCAAGGGGGCGGCGGGGTGTGACCGCCTGGGTGGAGCATGGCGGGGAGATTGCGCTGGGCGATGAGCTTGTGCTGCATGTGCCGGACCAGCCGGTTTGGCCGCATCTGGACCGCGCAAGGGCCACATGAGTTTCCGATAGGCGACGCGGGCTGCGACATCCCGCCGCTCTGAGCTTGGGAAATGTCGGATTCCGCGCGCCGCGGCGCGGGCGGGGCCGATAGAAGGGCGTTAAGAGAAGCCGGATGGAAAAGGGACTCCGCTATGAGCTACAAGTCAGACATTGAAATTGCCCGCGCGGCCAAGAAGCGCCCGATTATGGAGATCGGCGAGACGCTCGGGATTGCGGCGGAGCATCTGCTGCCTTACGGCCACGACAAGGCCAAGGTGAGCCAGGCGTTTATCAACTCGGTGCAGGAGAAGAAGACCGGCAAGCTTATTCTTGTGACGGCGATCAACCCGACGCCTGCGGGCGAGGGCAAGACCACGACGACTGTGGGGCTTGGCGACGGGCTCAATGCGATTGGCAAGAAGGCCATGGTTTGTATCCGCGAGGCGAGCCTTGGGCCGAACTTTGGCATGAAGGGCGGGGCCGCGGGCGGCGGTTATGCGCAGGTTGTGCCGATGGAGGATATGAACCTGCATTTCACCGGCGATTTTCATGCGATTACGTCAGCGCATTCGCTGTTGAGCGCGATGCTGGACAACCACATTTATTGGGGCAATGAGGCGGGTATTGACACGCGCCGTGTCACATGGCGCCGGGTGGTGGATATGAACGACCGCTCCTTGCGCCAGATCACCTCGTCGCTGGGTGGCGTCTCCAACGGCTTTGCGCGCGAAGACGGGTTTGACATCACCGTGGCTTCCGAGGTGATGGCGATCCTCTGTCTGGCCAATGACTTGAAGGACCTTGAGGCGCGTTTGGGCAATATGATCGTGGCTTATCGCCGCGACCGCAGCCCTGTGTTTGCCCGCGATATCAAGGCCGAAGGCGCGATGACTGTCTTGCTCAAGGATGCCATGCAGCCAAACCTTGTGCAGACGCTGGAAAACAACCCGGCCTTTGTGCATGGCGGGCCATTTGCCAATATTGCGCATGGCTGTAACTCGGTGATTGCAACCAAGACGGCGTTGAAGCTGGCGGATTATGTTGTGACCGAGGCGGGCTTTGGCGCTGACTTGGGCGCGGAAAAATTCATGAACATCAAGTGCCGCAAAGCCGGGCTTGCGCCTGACTGTGTGGTGCTTGTGGCCACTGTGCGCGCGATGAAGATGAACGGCGGCGTGGCGAAAGCCGATCTGGGCGGCGAGAATGTGGCCGCTGTGGAGAAGGGCTGCGCCAACCTTGGCCGCCATATTGGCAACCTCAAGAGCTTTGGTGTGCCGGTTGTCGTGGCGATCAACCATTTTGTCACCGACACCGAGGCCGAGGTGCAGGCTGTGAAAGACTATGTGAAGAGCCAGGGCTCGGAAGCGATTGTCAGCCAGCACTGGGAGTTCGGCTCCAAGGGCAGTGCGGAGCTGGCCAAGAAAGTGGCGGAAGTGGCCGACAGTGGCGCGAGCCAGTTTGCCCCGCTGTATCCGGACGCCATGCCGCTCTTTGAGAAGATCGAGCGGATTGCCAAGGGGATTTATCGTGCGGACGAGGTGATTGCGGATAAGAAGATCCGGGACCAGCTCAAGCTCTGGGAAGAGCAGGGCTATGGCGACCTGCCTGTCTGTATGGCCAAGACGCAGTATAGCTTCTCGACCGATCCGAACCTGCGCGGCGCGCCGACGGGGCACTCTGTGCCGGTGCGCGAAGTGCGCCTGAGCGCGGGGGCGGGTTTCATTGTGGTGGTCTGTGGTGAGATTATGACCATGCCGGGCTTGCCACGGGTGCCTGCAGCGGAGACAATCCGCCTGAATGACGCGGGCGAGATTGAAGGTTTGTTCTGAGGCCAAAAAAGGGGTGCGCAGTGAATGCGCACCCTACGGGATGCGGTTGTAAGGGGTGCGCTGTGAATGTGTATCCGAGGGGTTAGGGCTGTAGGGTGTGCGCTTTGCGCGCACCGAAACTGTAAAGAAAAGAGGGCGGCATGAGCGCGACGATTATTGACGGGAAGGCCTTTGCGGGCAAAGTGCGCGAGAAGGTGGCGGGGCATGTGAGCCGCCTGAAAGACGGGCACGGCATCACGCCGGGTTTGGCTGTTGTGCTGGTGGGCGAAGACCCTGCGAGCCAGGTCTATGTGCGCTCCAAAGGCAAGATGACCGTTGAAGTCGGGATGAAATCTGTCGAGCACAAGCTGGATGTGGAGACCTCCGAGGCGGATTTGCTGGCGCTGATTGCGCGGCTCAACGCGGACCCAGACATTCACGGTATTCTCGTGCAGCTGCCTTTGCCCAAGCATTTGAACGAAGACCTTGTGATCAACTCGATTGACCCGGCCAAGGATGTGGACGGGTTTCATATCTCCAACGTCGGCCTGCTTGGCACGGGGCAGAAGAGCATGGTGCCTTGCACACCGCTGGGCTGCCTGATGATGCTGCGCGACCATCACGGCTCTTTGAGCGGGATGGATGCGGTTGTCATCGGACGGTCAAACATCGTCGGCAAGCCCATGGCGCAGCTTTTGCTCGGCGACAGCTGCACGGTGACGATTGCACATAGCCGCACGAAAGACTTGGCCGATGTGGTGCGCCGTGCGGATATTGTTGTGGCCGCTGTCGGGCGGCCCGAGATGGTGCCGGGCGATTGGATCAAGCCGGGGGCGACGGTGATTGATGTGGGCATCAACCGCATCGAGCGCGACGGCAAGACCAAGCTTGTTGGCGATGTGGACTTTGCAAGCTGCGCCGCCGTGGCCGGGGCGATCACCCCTGTGCCGGGCGGTGTGGGGCCGATGACCATTGCCTGCTTGCTGGCCAATACGGTGACAGCGGCGTGCCGTGCCAACGGGTTGGCCGAGCCGGAGGGTCTGACCGCGTGAGACAGCGGCCCGGCGGGCGCAGGCGGTTTAGCAGACGATCTTTTCGTCTTTGACAAACATATTGGCCCAGGCGCGGTCGATCAGCTCGGGGGACATCTTGTAGGGGATGCCCTCGAAATCACAGATGGCGCGCATCTGATCAATCAGAAAGCCCGGCTGGTAATTGGCGTAGACGTTGCCAATCGTCGGGTATTTGACCTTGAGCAGGTGCAGCAAGGCGGCTTCGTTGAGTTCCATTTTCTTGGCGCGTGCAACCATGGCGAAGATCTTGAGGAAATTTTCCTGATCGGGGCCGTCGATCTTGATTTTGAAGAAGATCCGGCGCAGGGCGGCCTGATCGAAAATCTCGTTGGGGTGAAAGTTGGTGGAAAAAATCACCAGCGTGTCAAAGGGCACCTCGAATTTCTCGCCCGATTGCAGCGCGAGGATGTCCTTGCCCTCTTCGAGCGGAACGATCCAGCGGTTGATCAGCGCTTGAGGCGATTCCTTCTGGCGGCCCAAATCGTCGACGATGAAGATACCGCCGGTGGATTTGAGCTGGAGTGGTGCCTGATAGGTGCGCGCTGTGGGGTTGTAGACCAGATCGAGCATATCAAGCGAGAGCTCGCCGCCGGTGATCACTGTGGGGCGGTCGCATTTGACATAGCGGGTGTCAAAGCTCACCCGCCGGCGCAGGGCGTTTGGGTCTTCGGCCTCTTCAGGGGCGGCGGTGTGCACGATCGGATCATAGACGGTGATCACCTGGCCGGCATATTCTATGGCGCGCGGCACAAAGACCTTATCGCCCATGGCATCGCGGATGCCGTTGGAGATGGAGGATTTGCCGTTGCCGGGGGGGCCATACATCAGGATGGAGCGCCCCGCAGAAACGGCCGGGCCAAGGTGGTTGAGCAGATCCTCGGGGAGGATGAGATGGCCCATGGCCCCGGTAAGCTGCGCGCGCGTGACCTGGATGTTGCGGATCGACTGGCGCTTGATCTGGGCGCGATAGACATCGAGCGGAACCGGCATGGCCCCGAAGTATTCAGACTGCGACAGCGCATCCAGCGTGCGCGATTTGCCGGCCTCGGTGAGCTGGTAGCCCATTTCGTTGCCCGACCCGGCGTTGAGTGTTCCGGTGGCCTCCAACAGTTTGTTTTCGCGCGCAAGGTCGACCAGCTCCTGGGTCACCTGGCGGGGCAGGCAGAGGGCGCTGGCCAGGGCGCTCACCTCGGTGATGTTCTTGCGAAACATGGTTTTGAGGGCAATATCGCGCATCATCACCACCGGAAGTTGCATTTCCGTCAGGGTTTTGGGCGGCGGTGGCGCCATGATGGCGGTGGGTTGGAGTGTCATGCGGGCCTCAAATCTGCATAGGGGTAGGGGAGCCCTTGGGTGGGGGCCGTTGTGTGCAGATTGGCAGAACAAAGTGCAGAAAATATGGAAAGATTGTGGTGATCGGGCCTTGGGGCGCGGTTTTTGCGCCTATTGGCCCAGGACCGTGCCCAGAGCCAGATAGAGTGCGAGCGTGCCGCCGAGGCTGAAACCCATGGGAAATTCGGGACTGGCGGCCCAGCTTTTCCACTCGGGCGCGAGGTGGCGCAGGGGGCTGTGTTTGGCGAGGCGGTGGGTGAGCAACGCGGCGGCCAGATTGGCGGCATAGAGCGCCAGAAGCAGGCGGATGTCGCCCAGGGCGATAAAGGGCGCAGCGGCGGCGGCGAATTTGGCATCCCCTGCGCCGATCGCGCCGAGTGCGTTGAGCAGCACCCCGGCGAGCAGCACCACGAGCAGCTGGAGCAGCCGCCAAAGATAGGCCTCAAGCGGCAACACCCAGAGACCGAGCAGCAAGAACACCGCCACGAGCGCAAGCACGGCCTTGTTGGGAATTTTCATCGCCCGCAGATCGCTCCAGGCCACCCAGAGGCAGATGGGCAGCACAAAGGGCAGGAAGAGCCAGGCCGCCTGTGCAGAGAGGGCCATCACGGGGCTCAGTTGCTGACGGAGCTGTCAAGGGCGCGCAGGGCCCGCACGGCGGCTTCAAAATGCTGTGGATGGGTGCTGATGGCCTCGCGCAAGAGCCCCTTGCCTGTCTCGACATCGCCTTGCTTGATGGCCGAGAGCCCGAGGGTGTGCAAAAGCTGCGCGCGCTCCACCTGTGTCATGGGCAGCACCGGGAGATTGTAATCGCGCTGGGCGCCCCGCGCGAGCACCATGTTGTTCTTGGCGGTGAAAAGCGAGTTGTCCTGGCGGATGGCATCGGCGAAGAGGCGCTCTGCATCCTTGTAGTCGCCGCGGGTCAGCTTGGAGTAACCCCAGTTGTTGAGCACCCCGGCGGGGCGGGTGGTGAGGCCGACGGCGGTTTCGTAAAAGCTGTCAGACTTCTGCCATTGCTTGTTGCTGTCGGCCACCATGGCCTCCAGGCGGTAGCGCTTGAAGGTTTCAAAGGTGGGCGGCACGCTGTTGAGGGTTTTCTCGGCTTCTGCCCAATCGCCGGCGCGGATGAGGGCATCGGCATAGTCGACGCGGTCTTCGTTGCTGGCCTCTGGCGTCTGGAGCAGGCGGGCATAGACGGGCACCGCCTCGCTGGCGCGTTTGGCGCGGATCAGGGACTGGCCAAGGCCGCGCAAGAGATCAGGGCGCTCAGGGGCATCGGCCACGGCCCGCTTGAAATAATTGACCGCTTCATTGGGGTCGGCCACAGTGAGCATGATGTCGTTGAGATTGCTCTCGTCGACGACATTCACATCCTGAAAGGCGCGGTCGACATCTTGGTTTGAGGGGGTCTGGCAGCCGGCCAGAGCAACCATGCCCAGAAAGCATAGGGGAATAAACTTGTGATGGCGCATATGCCTGCGTCCTCTTACTGCCACAACTCGTTATGGTATCGATCTTATGAGGAAGTCGCTGCTTCCGCGCCGAACCAACTTATATATCTGCTCTTCTTGCTGGCCAGCATAGTCTGAATTGTCGGTTTTGGCGAGCGCTAAGCGCAAATTATCGCGAATTGAGTCACTTTTGCCATCATCCAGCGCGAAAGCGCGCTGAAAAATCTGGGCCGCCTCGGCATATTGGCCGCGCTCCATCAGAACCACCCCGAGGTTGTTCCAGGCTTCGGGCACGGCTTCGTCGGTCTCGATCGCGCGGCGCAGGAGCTTTTCGGCCTGGCCAAGCCGCCCCAGCCCGATATTGGCCGAGCCCAGAGCCGACAGCACATCAACGCTCAGCCCCTGCTGACCGGCGGCCCTCGTGAAGGCTTGCAAGGCCAGCTCATATTCGCCCGCGGCCATCAGACGGTGGCCCACCAGCAAGCCATCGACCGCCGCCGCCCCGGCCTTGCGACCGGGGGCATAGGGGCTGTCCTTGGCGGCGCCCAGCCCGCTGGGCGCACAGGCCGCAAGCGACAGAACAAGGGGGGATGCCAGCAACAGCCCGAAGCGGCGATTAATCATAAAGACCCTACAAATTGCCCAATTGCGTGATGCCATGCACCGAAGGCCCGATCAGGATGATCAGCAACGGCGGCACCGTCAGCATCATTGTGGCAAGTGTCATCTTGGTTGGCAACTTATTCGCGGCCTCTTCGGCGCGCATCACCCGTTTGTCGCGCATTTCGGCGGAATAGACCCGCAGCGCATCGGAAATAGGTGTGCCAAAAGACTGGCTCTGGTTCATCACTGTCACGAAGCTGGAAATATCCTGCGATCCGCAGCGCTCGGACATATCGTTGAGCACTGTGGACTTGTCCTTGCCGGCTTTCATTTCATGAGAGACGATTTCAAGCTCATCGGCCAGATCCGGGCAGGAGGGGCGCACTTCCTTGGACACGCGCACGATAGATTGCTCCATGGATTGCCCCGCTTCCACACAGACCAGCAGCATGTCGAGCGCATCGGGAAAGCCGTTGGTGAGGTTTTCCTGGCGTTTGCCCATGCGTTTGGTGACCCAATATTTGGGGAACATATAGCCAAACGCCCCCGGCCCCAGAATATAGAGAACCGTCTGCTGGGTGGTTGTCTGGTCGTTTTGGACAAACAGCACAAAATAGGAGACTCCGAGCACAAGGCAGCCAATACCAAGCGCAAACTGGGCGAAGTGGAAATAGCGCACAGCATCGCGGCCGCGATAGCCGGCCTGCATCAGTTTGAGCTTCATGCCGGCCAGCTCGGCCTCGTCTTGCGGCTCCAGAAAGGTGGCGTAGCGCTCGAGCTTTTCGTTGTGTTGCGATGCACGCAGGGCCTGTTTGACCTCACGCGCGTTGGACGGCAGGCGCGTGTCCTGCTTGAGCCGTTCCAGCGGATCGCGCTTTTGGGAAATCATCAAGGAGAGGGCCACCAACACAAGGATCAGCCCGAGCACACCCAGAGCGATCAGCGGGCCGAAGGGCCCGAGGGCCTCTGTGAGAGCGGTGAGAAGTGGGTCCATCGGCTGGCTCCTTAGACCTTGATATCTGTGAGGATCCGCATCACCACGAGATTGAGGGTGAGGAAGACGGCCACAAAGATACAGGCGGGAATGAAATAGGGGTGGTCGAGAACTTCGTCGTAATAGTCAGGTTTGCCCACATTGATCACGATCAGCGCCACGACGGGAAAGGAGGACAGGAACTTGCCCGACCATTGCGCCTCGGCGGTGATGGCTTTGACGCGGCGAAACAGCCGGAAGCGCGCCCGGATCACCTGTGCAAGCCCTGCGAGAATTTCGGCGAGGTTGCCGCCGGACTGCTGCTGGATGGTGACGGCGACGGCAAGAAAGCGCAGGTCTTGCAGGCCGATCCGCTCGGCCATATCCTTGAGCGCATCGCCCACATCGCGCCCATAGGCGCATTCGTCGGCGATAATGCCAAATTCCGAGGCCAGCGGATCTTTGATTTCTTTGGAGACAATTTGCACGGCAGAGGCAAAGGGATGCCCCACCCGCAGGGAGCGCACCATCAGCTCGACCGCGTCTGGAAGCTGCTCCTCGATCATGGAGATGCGCTTCTTGGCTTTTGAATTGACCCAGAAATACACCCCGCCAATGCCCATCATCGGGGCCAGGGCGGCGCGCACCGCCAAAGCGGACTCGGTTGCGAAGGTCAGGCCCAAAAACGCCAGAACACTGACGCCGGCGATGATCAGGATGAGCTGGCCGGGGGAGAAGGCCAGCGCCGCCTTCTGGGCCTTGGTGGCCAGGATGGAATAAAGCGGGATGCCCATGGAGCGGCCATGCTGGTTCATCTCCTTGCGCAGCTTGTCCATCACATCAGAGCGTTTGCTGCCTTTCTGGAGCAGCTCGAGGCGACGGTTGACGCGGCTGTTGAGCGAGATGGAGCGGCCAAACAGGGTCAGATAGAGCCCTTCCACGAGCACAAGCACGCCGACAAAGATCAGGCCGTAGATGATCGGTTCTGCACTGATGGCCATGGGGCTACTCCGCTGCGACAGGTTCAAAGAGGGACGTGGGCAGATCATAGCCCCAGAGGCGGAAGCGCTCGGAGAAATGGCTGCGCACGCCGGTGGCTGTGAAGTGACCGATGATCTTGTTGTCCGGGGTCAGCCCGACGCGCTGGAAGCGGAAGATTTCCTGCATCGAGATGACATCGCCTTCCATGCCGGTGATCTCGGTGATCGAGGTCATGCGGCGCGAGCCGTCTTGCAGGCGCGAGGCCTGCACCAGCAGGTTGACGGCCGAAGAAATCTGGCTGCGCACCGCTTTGAGCGGCATTTCGATTCCGGCCATGGCGACCATGTTTTCAAGGCGTGAGATCCCATCACGCGGGTTGTTGGCGTGGATGGTGGTCATGGAGCCGTCGTGGCCGGTGTTCATGGCCTGGAGCATGTCGATCACCTCCTCGCCACGGGTTTCGCCGACGATGATCCGGTCCGGGCGCATCCGCAGGGCGTTTTTCAGACAGTCGCGGGGGGAAACCTCGCCCTTGCCTTCCACATTGGGGGGGCGGCTTTCCATGCGGCCCACATGGGTCTGCTGGAGTTGGAGTTCGGCGGTGTCTTCGATGGTGAGGATGCGCTCGTCATCGGCGATGAAGCTGGACAGCGCGTTGAGAGTGGTGGTTTTGCCCGAGCCTGTCCCGCCCGAAACGATCACGTTGAGACGGGTGGAGACGGCGGCCTGAAGGTAGGCGGCCATCTCCTCGGAGAAGGCGCCAAAGGCCACCAGATCGTCAATGCCGAGCTTGTCTTTCTTGAATTTCCGGATGGAGACAAGGCTGCCATCAACCGCAATCGGCGGCACCATGGCGTTGAAGCGCGAGCCGTCTTGCAAACGGGCGTCAACATAGGGGTTGCTTTCATCCACACGGCGGCCCACGGCGGAGACGATCTTGTCGATGATCCGCATCAGGTGTTTTTCGTCTTTGAAGGTCACATTGGTGAGCTGGAGCTTGCCGGCGCGTTCCACAAAAATCTGCTTGGGACCGTTGACGAGAATATCGTTGACCGTTTCGTCTTGCAGCAGGGTTTCGAGCGGGCCAAGCCCTTTGACCTCATCAAACAGCTCCTTGTTGAGCGTGCTGCGGTCATCGCGGTTGAGCACCACGTTTTTCTGGCTCAAAACCTCATCGGTGATGGCGTTGATTTCGGCGCGCAGATCGCTTTCCGTGGCGTTCTCCAGCGCGGCCAGATTGAGGCTGTCCAACAGCTCGCGGTGCAGCTCAAGTTTGAGTTCTCCGATCCGCTCGCGGCGTTTGGCTTCCTTGTCCATCGGCGCGGCGGTTGCGGGCTGGGCCTTGGTGGGGCGACGCAGGCTCACCGGTTTGGGCGGCTCTGCGGGCGCGGCCTGTGCAGGCGGGTGCGCGGGCGCAGCGGCGGGGGCTGCGCCTTTTGGGGGCAGCGTGGTCACCTTGGGGGTGGCGGTGGTGTTTTTCTTGTAGCGGGAAAACATCTGCTGTCTCTTTCCTAAGCGGCTTCGGCGCGGGTCTGGCCCAGAGCGTGCAGCTCGGCAGCCAGTTTGGAGATTTCCTTGCGCAGCGGGTTCTTGGCGGCGGCGCTGGCCAGCGGCAGCCCGTGATCAGCGCCCTGGGTGACGGCCTTGCCGCCATCTGACAGGATCACCTCGATTTTGATGTCAAGGCTCTCGGCCATGCGCTTGATACGCGCCTTGCCGTTGAGATCGGTGAAGCGCGGACCGCGGTTGAGCACATACCGCAGCTGGGCGCTGGGCAGCTCCTCGGCTTGCAGCGCGCGCAAGAAGCGCAGCGTATTTTGCGCCGAGCGCATATCAAGTTCGAGCGGCGCGAAATAGACGGCCGCCTTGCGCAGGACTGTTTCGCTCCATTGCACCAGGGTTTTGGGCATATCCACGATCACATAGTCAAACTGGGTGCTGGCCATCTCAAGCAGCCGTTCGACATCGGTGGGCGAAATCAGATCAAGCGGCACCATATCGGCGGGCGCGGTGAAAACGCTGAGTTTTTCCTCATAACTCACAAGGGCCGCATGAAACATTTCGGCGTCCATGCTCTCCGTATCGGACCAAAGCTCAAAAACCGGCTCAAGGCGCGGCAGATCAAGCGCTGTGGCGACCGAGCCAAACTGCAAATCAAGGTCAATGAGGCAGACCTTGGGCGGCGCTTTCTTGTCGAGTGTGGCCAGCTCGAAAGCCAGGTTCACGGCCAATGTGGTGGCGCCTGTGCCGCCGGCGAGGCCATGCACCGCGAGCACGACACCATCTTTGCGCCCCACGGGCACAGGGGCGGGGGCTGCGCTGGGCTCCTGGCCCGGCGCGGGGGTGTTGAGGCGGGCGATTGCGGCCTCCAGCTCGCCTTCGGGCAGCGGATAGGGCAGAAATTCATCGGCTCCGTCGCGCAAAAGCTGGTGCAGCGCCACCGGGGTCACATCTTCGGCGATCACGATGACCTTGATATTTTTTTGCTTGGCGGCTTTGACGATCTCGCTGAGAAAGACGACCTTCTCCTCGTCTTGGCTGTCAAGCGCCAGCGCAACAAACTCCAGCGTGCGCGCCTCGGGCTGCTCAAAGAAATGGCGGGCCTCGCCAAAGCCGATATCGCCCCAGGCCTCGCCGAGAATATGCTCCATATCTTCGATCAGCAGATCAAATTCTTGCACATCACGGCTCACCGTGCAGGCCCTGAGCGGGGCGAGCTCCTGTGCGGGGGAATTTGAACGTGTCATGGCCTTTTCCTCATTTTTGAGCAAAGAGGGCTGGCATTTTGCCGTTTTGGCCCCCATAGCCCTGTGGCCCTGCTTGCAACAAGACTCACAACTGCTTTTCAGAGACTGTCGCGTGAGACTGGGGCAGAATTGGGGCCAAAAATCCGCTTTTCTGCGAATTTCACTGGTTTTTCAGGAAAAATCTGTGCGCCCATGGCGTGTCAGAGCCGGCGTGAAACCCGCTGGAAAAGCCCTTTGCAGGCTGTCCCGGCGGGTTTGGCGAGGGGTTAATTGTCGGTTGCGAGCTCTGAGCCGGCAATGCCGGAGGTGCCAATTGCGGCCTCTGCGGAGCTGGCATAATCGCGGAAGATGATCTGGGCGTATTTCCCATCCAGAACCGAAGGATGGCTGCGCAGGAAGCCTGAGACCTCGGTGACAGCGCGCCGGTTGCGCCGCTCGCGGGCCTCTGTGGCCACCAGCGGCTGGGTTTCGCCCAGCGAGGACACGGCCTCCAGCCGGTTGCGGCTGATCCCCTGGCTGCTCAGGAAGGCCACCACCGCATGGGCGCGGCGCAGGCCCAGAGCCTTGTTGTAGGCGTTGGTGCCGGGGGCATCGGCATGACCAAAGACCCGGAAGGTGATTTCCGGGAACTGGCGGATCCAATTGGCCTGCTCACGCAGGGCATCGCGCGCGCCGGCATCCAGCGCTGCGGAGTTGAAGCTGAAATGCACTGTCGTGATCACTTCGGCGGCAAAGCGGTTGGCCAGATCAATGGCATATGATTTTTCACCGGACATGATCTGGGTGTTGTTGCGCGTGGCGTTGCCAAAATCGGCACCGCGCAGCAGAAGGCCGGCCTCGCTTTCAAAGCGCATCATATCAGGGCTGCTGGCGCAGGCTGTGAGGGCTGTGCAGGCCAGAAACATGGTGAAACTCTTGCGCGCGTTCTTCATACTCGTAAACCTCACCATACTCTTACTCCATCACATACCCATAAGAGCCGTTGAAGTCTTGTTTGGCAACCTCGTCGACAACGCCGCCCTGCTCTTGGCCCGTGGCCGCAACGCGGCCGTGCAAGAACAGGTCTTTCTCGGAGGGTGGGCGCACCCGGTCGGTGGGCAGGGCCAGAGCCTCGCCCCGTGTCGGGGTGACAAGATGGGCGGTGATGATGATCACCAGCTCAGATTGGGAGCGCTGGTAGTCGGCGCTGCGAAACAGCGCGCCCAGCACCGGCAGATCACCCAGCCAAGGCACCTGACCTGCGGTGTCGATGAAATCATCTTGCAGCAGCCCGGCGATGGCGAAGCTTTCGCCATCCCGCAGCTCGACCGTTGTTTTGGTTTCGCGGCGTTTGAACGCGTCGATGGAGAAGTTGTTGAAGGTCACCCCGTTGGTGGGGTCCAGCGAGGAGACAGCCGCCTCCAGCTCAAGATTGATCAGATCGCCATCCACGACCCGGGGGATGAAATTGAGCTCCACGCCGAAGGGTTTGTAATCCACCGATACGGTGCCCCCCTCTTGGGATACGGGAATGGGGTATTCTCCACCGGCGAGAAACTTGGCTTCCTGGCCGGAAAGCGCGGTGAGGTTGGGCTCGGCCAATGTGCGCACAACCCCTTTTGTTTCAAGGGCTTCGAGCAGAACGCCGACCTCGACAGAGCCGGCGTTGAAGCCAAAGAGCAAGGCGGCGTTGTTGTCATTGACAGCCGGCACGGCGCCGCCGAGCGTTGAGGTGATGGCGCCGGAATTGTTGGTGCTGTTGGTGCCGCCATTGAGGCCGAGGTTGCCGCTCGCGGCAGACCCGTTGAGCGCCAGCGAGGCGCTGAGCGACTTTGACACCGAGCGCTGCATTTCGGCAAAGCGCACCTTGAGCATGACCTGCTGGATGCCGCCGACAACCATCAGGTTGGAGACCCGCTCGGGCGCGTAGCGCTCGGCCAGATCGAGGGCGCGTTGCAAACGGGCCGTCGAGGAGACGGTGCCGGACAGCAAGATCCCATCATTGGCGGTGCGCACTTCGATTTTCTCGCCCGGCAAGACCTGGCGCAGGCGCTCTTTAAATTCGGAAATATCGGCCGCGACGCGCACATCAACATTGGTGATCAGGCGGCCATTGGCGTCAAGGATTGTCAGGGTTGTGAGGCCCGGCGATTTGCCCAGCACATAAATGGTGCGGTCAGACAGCGAAGAGATATCTGCAATCGCGGGGTTTGCGATTGAAAGTTCTGCAAAGGGTTGTTCGCTTTCGACCACCACGGCGCGGTTCATCGGCACGTCAAGGGTGCTGGATGTGCCACGTTTGACAACGCGCAGCGACTCGGAAATAGCCGTGTGGGGAACGGACGACAACGCCAACGCAAGACATGCGGCGGCGGCCTTGAAGGATTTGCTCAACATCATTGTGACCTGCCTCTCTGATCACATTACCATTACGGGCTTTTCGCCCTTTATTGCCGTGACAATGCGTCAGATTGAATTTTATTGCAAGAATCAAAGGTTTCGCAGCGGCTGTTTGTGTTGATAAGCTGCAACAGATTGCCCCTGGGCCGCCACAGAGGGCCGGGCCGCCACAAAAAACAGGGCCGCGCAAAAGCGCAGCCCGGTGGCTTTGTGGGCGCTCAGCGCTCAATTGGTGCAGGGGATCTCGATTTCCACCACTTCGGCGCCGCGGCGGGTGCGGATTTTGCAGACCTCCTCGGGGGCGGCTTCGACCGGTGCTTGCACTTTGACAATGCCAAGCAGGCTGTTCTGGTCCACTTCAATGGCTTCGCTGATATGGGTGTCGCCTGAGCCGACAAGCGAGAGCGAAAGCTGGCCTGTGGATTGGGCCTGGGCCAGCGCGGCCACCTGTTGGGGCGAGGCCGAGACTGTGACGGTGCGGGCGATCCCGGAACTTTCGACCTCTTCATTTGCGGATTGGTCAATGGCAATCAGGGGCAGGCTGGACTGGATCAGCTTGGTGACATCCGTGCTCTCGCCCTGGCTCTTGATATTGCCGGTCCAATAGACATCAACCTTATGGCCGGGCCGCAAGAAACCGGATACGCCCGAGGACACATTGACCTCGATTGTAAAGGCGCGCTCGCCCGGTTTGAGCAAGGAGGTGAGCCCGGCGGCCTCGCCCGGTTTGGTCAGCTTGACCTCTAGGATGGCCTCGCCGGCCTCGATGGAGCGCAGCACAGAGCGGGGCTTGTCAAAGCCCTCGGGAAAAAGCTCTTCGGGGACCGTATACACCCCCTCGGGCAAAGAGGCGACGGGCCAGTGCACCAGGCGCACATCTTCTGCGGCGAGCTGCTCGCCGTAGGTGACCGATTTGCGGGACACGAAAATCTCGACGGTTTCTATGGAGCCGCCCTTGGAGCGTTCTTCTGCGAGCGCATGTTGGTAGCCTTCGATATAGCCCTTGGCCAGATAAACGGCAAAGCCGGCAAGACCGAGGCCAATGACAAGAACCAATCCGAAAACGGCGCGCATGATATGTTCCTCAAACTTTGTTCTGGCGCAGGTGCAAGCGCTGCGCATCAAAAGCCTTAATAAGCGGTGAATATGGCGAGATCATGGTGGTGGCGGGGCATTCGCGTGAAAGGGGGCCTGTGGCCCTGTGCCCCACGGGCTGCCAAAAGCCCTTGGGCAGATCAGAAGTCGCGCGGGCCAGTGGCGCCAAGATAGCTCTCGGTGCCATCGGCAAGGTCAAGGGTGCCACTGCGCAAATAGCCGTAACCGGCGGCCAGAAGCCCGACCACAGCGGCGCTCAGAACCACCCAGTCTACTGTGACAGCCCCCGCATCTTTTCTGGCAAATGCCCTGACATTTCCCCCAATCGTCTCTCGGAAACGCTTGTGGAAAATTTTTCGAAAATGAATGGAGAATTTCATGAAATCTCTTCGCAGCTGGGGGCTGAAACAAAAAAAGGGCCGCCCCCGGGGTGGGGGAGCGGCCCTGATCGGTGTGGTGGTTCTTAGCGGAAGCCGCCCGGTGTGCGGGTGTCCATATAGGTGTTTGTGCGCGATGTGAGATCCATGGCGCCTGTGCGGATTGACCCGTAGGCAGCAACGGCAAGGCCAACAACCGCAGCTGTCAGAACAACCCAGTCCACCGTGACGGCGCCAGATTCGTCCTGGCTGAAATGTTTGAAAAATTTGATCATAGTGTATCCCTCCAAAGGATCATTAGGTTTGATGTCACCGCTCCAGTGTTTCGATGGGCTGTCTCTCTCTTCAGCGCATCACCGTCTCGGGATGTGCAAATATAGCCAGCGGAAAAAGGCAGGAATTGGGCGCGAATTGAGCATTTTTTGTTCTTTTGCCTTTAACCCCTGTCGCCTGACTTAAGTGGTTGAATTGCGTGAAATTTTTATTAAATTTTTTTACATAGGGCCGGGTGCCGGGGCCGGATTGGGCGTTGCTTTGGCCTGATTTGGGCCGCAAGCGCTTCAAGGCTGGCCCATTTTTACCGGGTCTGCGATAGTCAGCGCAGTTGAACAGGCAGAGCAGGCCGCACCATGCGCGCGCTATTTATGATGAGTCTTGTGGCGGTGTTTTGGGCTGCCGAGCTTGCGGCAGAAGCCACAGGCCGCGGGACAGGCTCTGCCTTCAAGAGTGTGACGCCGCCCAAAGCGGGCACCAAGAAACGCATCACCATCCAGATTGCGCCGCAGGATATGGCGCGCCAGCGTGGAGAGACCCCGCCGCCAACACCTCAGGGGCCTGAGCCGCAACAAGAGCCGGCTGCCTATGGCTGGTTTTGGCAGGACATTTCACCAGAGCTTGCCGCCAGTGGCCCCGGACGGCTTGGCCCGGCGCTTTTGCGGCTGGGCAATGGCCCGCCGGGGGGGGCGGTGCAAAGCCCGCGTCTGGACAGTTTGCAACAGATCGTGGCGGCGCGGGGCGTGGATATTTTGCGCGCCACGGTGGGCACGGCGGTGTCTCCGGCGCTGGTTCTGGCGGTGATTGCGGTGGAATCTGGCGGTAAAGTCGAGGCCCAGAGCGCGGCGGGCGCGCAGGGGTTGATGCAGCTCATGCCGGCCACGGCGGCGCGTTTTGGGGTGCAGGATGTTTTTGATCCGGCCCAGAATATTGCCGGCGGTGTGGCCTATCTTGATTTTCTGATGAAACGCTTTGAGGGCGACCCCATTTTGGCGCTGGCGGGCTATAATGCGGGGGAAAACGCGGTGCTGCGCGCAGCGGGTGTGCCGCCCTATGCCGAGACCCGGGCCTATGTGCCCAAGGTTCTGGCCGCGTTCAAGACGGCCCGGGGCCTGTGCCTCACGCCGCCCGAACTGGCCAGTGATGGCTGTGTCTTCCGGTTTCAATAGGGTCAGGCCTGCGCCATAAGGCGCTGGTATGAAATTGAAATGAAAAAGCGGGCCTCCCACAGGAAAGGCCCGCTGAAAAGCTGTGATTGCTTTGGCTCAGACCAGGGTGGCCTGGGTTGCGGCGCGCATCTCTTCTTCGGTGACACCCTCGGCCAGCTCGACAATCTTGAGCCCGCCGTCGACCACATCGAGCACCCCGAGGTTGGAGATGATACGATCCACGACGCCCTTGCCTGTGAGCGGCAGGGTGCATTCCTTGAGCACTTTGCTCTCGCCGTGCTTGTTGGTGTGATCCATGACCACAACCACGCGGCCAACACCTGCCACAAGGTCCATCGCGCCGCCCATCCCTTTGACAAGCTTGCCGGGGATCATCCAGTTGGCCAGATCGCCGTTTTCGGCAACTTCCATTGCGCCAAGGATGGCCATGGCGATCTTGCCGCCGCGGATCATGCCGAAGCTTGTGGCGCTGTCAAAATAGGAGGTGTGGGGCAGCTCTGTGATGGTCTGCTTGCCCGCGTTGATCAGATCGGCGTCTTCCTCGCCCTCGATGGGGAAAGGGCCCATGCCGAGCATGCCGTTTTCTGATTGCAGCGTGACGGTCATCCCCTCGGGGATGTAGTTGCTGACCAGTGTCGGAATGCCGATGCCGAGGTTGACATACCAGCCGTCCTGAAGCTCTTGCGCGGCGCGTGCCGCCATTTGATTGCGATCCCAAGGCATATCAGGCGCTCCTTACTGTGCGTTGTTCAATGCGTTTTTCGTGCTCACCCTGAATGATGCGATGCACATAGATGCCGGGCAGGTGGATGTTGTCCGGATCAAGCTGGCCCGGCTCCACGATCTCTTCAACTTCCAGCACGCAGACCTTGCCACACATGGCGGCGGGCGGGTTGAAGTTGCGCGCAGTCTTGCGGAAGATGGCGTTGCCTGTCGTGTCGGCTTTCCACGCTTTGACCACGGCCAGATCGGCGAAGATGCCTTTTTCCATGATGTAGGTGTCTTCCTTGCCGTCCGGGCCGACGAAGTTTTTGTGCTCCTTGCCCTCGGCAATCACGGTTCCGACACCTGTTTTGGTGAAAAAGCCCGGAATGCCCGCGCCGCCGGCGCGCATACGCTCGGCCAGAGTGCCTTGCGGGTTGAACTCAAGCTCAAGCTCGCCGGAAAGATACTGGCGCATGAACTCGGCGTTTTCACCCACATAGGAGCTGATCATTTTCTTGACCTGCTTGGTTTGCAGCAAGATGCCAATGCCGAAATCATCCACGCCCGCGTTGTTGGAGGCGAAGGTGAGGTCTTTCGTGCCGGCCTCTTTGATGGCCTGCAAAAGCAGCTCGGGGATACCGCAAAGACCGAAGCCGCCGGAGGCGATGAACATGCCGTCAAAGAGAAGGCCGTCCAGCGCCTCGGAGGCTGATCCGTAGACTTTTTTCATGGGAAACTCCTGAAGTGAAAGCGTTGGCCGAGTTGTGGCGCGCGCGTGCTTCAGAGTCAATCGCGGCAGGGTTTCTACTTAGCCCCCTGCCGCGTCTGTCAGGCTTTCTTGGCCGCTGTTTTCTTGGGGGCGGCCTTTTTCTTAGCAGCAGGCTTTTTGGCAGCGGTTTTTTTGGGGGCGGCTTTTTTCTTGCCGCCCTTGGCGGCCTTGGCGTCGATCAGCTCCACGGCCTGCGCCATGGTCAGCTCCTCGGGCTGTGTGTCTTTGGGCAGGGTCGCGTTGACCTTCTCCCATTTGACATAGGGGCCATAGCGGCCTTCCATGACATTGACAGCGCCGCCATGCTCGGGATGCTCGCCCAGCTCCTTGAGCGGCTTGGCCGCCGCCGAGCGGCCACGGCCCGGGTTGGCGCGCTTTTCGGCCAGAAGCTCCACGGCACGGTTCATACCCAGCTCGAAGACATCATTGGGGTCTTTGAGGTTGGCATAGGTCGGTTTGGCGTCCTCGGGGAGCTGGTGCATCACATAGGGGCCGAAGCGGCCGAAATTGGTTGTGATCATCCCACCTTCCGGGTGTTCGCCGATCTGGCGGGGCAGGGAAAGAAGCGTGAGGGCCTTTTCAAGGTCCATCGCGTCTTTGTCCCAGCCTTTGGGCAGAGAGGCGCGGGGCGGTTTCTTGTTTTCGGGCGTGGGCTCACCGCGCTGAACATAGGGGCCAAAGCGGCCCGACTTGAGCCAGATCTCGTCCCCCGCATCCTCGCCGAGCACGCGCTCGTCGCCATCGGCGCCCTCACCCGCGATGGGGCGGGTGTAGGTGCATTCGGGGTAGTTGCCACAGCCGACAAAGCCGCCAGTGCGCGAGGATTTTAGGTGCAGCTGGCCGTTGCCGCATTTGGGGCAGATGCGTGGGTCAGTTCCGTCTTCGCGCGGCGGATAGAGCTGGGGTGCAAGCGCCTCATCGAGCACATCGAGCACCTCGGAGATGCGCAGCTCGCTGGTTTCGGCGATGGCGGCGGAGAAATCGCGCCAGAAGCGCGAGAGCACCGCCTTGTAATCGCGGTTGCCAGCAGAGACATCATCAAGCTCGTCTTCGAGGCTGGAAGTGAACTCATAGCCGACATATTTGCGGAAGAAATTCAGCAGAAAGATCGTGACAATGCGGCCTTTGTCTTCGGGGAAGAGGCGGTTCTGCTCTTTGCGGACATATTCACGGTCCTGGATCGTGGTGATGACAGAGGCGTAGGTCGAGGGGCGGCCGATCCCCAGCTCTTCCATGCGCTTCACCAGCGTGGCCTCGGTGTAGCGGGGGGGCGGCTGTGTAAAGTGCTGCTCCGGTGTCACCGATTTTTTCGCGGCAGGCTCGCCCTGAGAGATCTGCGGCAGGCGCTTGTCATCGTCATCCACAACCGCATCATCGCGGCCCTCTTCATAAACGGCCATGAAACCGTCAAACAAAACCACCTGACCAGTCGCGCGCAGGCCGACTTGGCCGTCTTGCGAGCCGATCTCGACGGTGGTGCGCTCCATACGGGCGCTTTCCATCTGGCAGGCCAGCGTGCGCTTCCAGATCAGATCATAGAGCTTGGCCTGGTCGGCGTCGCGCAGCCCGAGCGAAGCGGCATCGGCGGCAAGGTTTGTGGGGCGGATACATTCATGCGCCTCTTGGGCGTTTTTGGCCTTGTTCTTGTAGATGCGCGCTTCTTTGGGCACATAGTTTTCGCCAAAGCGCGCGGCGATGGCGCTGCGGGCCTCTGAAACCGCCTCGGGCGCCATGTCGATCCCGTCGGTTCGCATATAGGTGATGTGGCCCGCTTCATAGAGGCGCTGGGCGGTGCTCATGCAGGCGCGCGCGCCCATGCCGAACTTGCGGGAGGCCTCTTGCTGGAGCGTGGAGGTCATGAACGGTGCGGCAGGGTTGCGCGCGGCGGGCTTGGCCTCGACCGAGGTGATGGACAGCTCGCGGCTGGTGATTGCCTGCACGGCGAGCTCGGCCTGTGTTGCGTTCACGATGTCGAATTTTTCGAGCTTCTTGCCGGCGAGCACGGTGAGACGGGCCTCATAGGCCTGCCCGCGCGGTGTGCTGAGCATGGCCTTGACCGTCCAGTATTCCTGCGGGTTGAAGGCTTCGATCTCCATTTCGCGCTCGACAATGAGGCGCAGGCAGACCGACTGCACCCGCCCGGCAGAGCGCGCGCCGGGCAGTTTGCGCCAGAGCACGGGAGAGAGATTGAAGCCCACGAGATAATCAAGCGCGCGGCGGGCGAGGTATGCCTCCACCAGCGGCGCGTCGATTTCGCGGGGGTTTTGCATGGCCTCGGTGACGGCGGCCTTGGTGATGGCGTTGAAGACAACGCGGCTGACGGGGGTGTCTTTCTTGAGCGCCTTGCGCTTGCGCAACGCCTCTTCCAGATGCCAGCTGATTGCCTCTCCCTCGCGGTCGGGGTCGGTTGCAAGGATCAGATTGGGATCATCCTTGAGCGCGTCGGCGATGGCCTTGACGTGTTTGCGGCTGTCAACGCCGACCTCCCATGTCATCTCAAAGTCTTGGTCGGTGTTCACCGAGCCGTCTTTGGGAGGCAGGTCGCGCACATGGCCATAAGAGGCCAGCACGGTGTAATCGGAGCCCAGATATTTATTGATCGTTTTGGCCTTGGCCGGAGATTCGACAACAACAACGGGCATAAACTTCCTCTCAAATGTGCATCAGCAATGGCCGCGCAAAATGTGGCCAGAGGGGAGGGAATGTCAATGCGGTGATTGTGACTTGCACCTAAATTGCTGAGACAGGTGGTTTATTGCGGTTGGTTTTCCAGCTCTTTTGACAGCATTCCGCCGGGCGCGCGGCTGATCTTGCCATCAAGTTCCAGCTCCACAAGCGCGGGGGCCACCCGGGCGGCGGGCTGATCCAGATCGCGGATGAGCTGGTCTTCGGGCAAAGGCGAAGGGCCAAGGCGCGACAGGATCTGCTGGTGCAGCGCCGCTGTTTCGGCAAGGCTGCGCTTTTGGGGTGCGGCTGCTGGCAGCTCAAGCCCAAGCTCGGCTTGTGGAGCCGGCGCGGCAGGGGCAAGGGGCGCAAGCGCCTCAAGCACATCGCCGGTGGCGCGGATGAGTGTGGCGCCGTCGCGGATCAGCATATTGCAGCCCGAGGCGCGGGCATCAAAGGGGTGGCCGGGCACCGCAAGCACCTCGCGGCCCTGATCAAGCGCGTTGCGCGCGGTGATGAGGCTGCCTGATTTGGCGGCGGCCTCTATCACCACAAGCGCCTGTGCGAGGCCGGAGATGAGCCGGTTGCGGCGCGGAAAATGCCGCGCCTGCGGGGCCAGCCCCATGGGTTGCTCGCTGATCAACAGGCCCTTTTGGGCAATGTCATGGGCCAGGTGGGCGTTTTCGGACGGGTAGATCACATCCACCCCGCCTGCGAGCACGGCGATGGTGCCGCCCTCAAGGCTGGCGAGATGCGCCGAGGTGTCAATCCCGCGGGCAAGGCCTGATACGATGATATGGCCTTCTTTGGAGAGCTCGCCTGCCAGCATCCGGGCGGTGCGCCCGCCCAGAGAAGAGGCATTGCGCGCGCCCACCATGCCGATGGCGGGGCGCTGAAACAGCGCCGGATTGCCGCGCACCCAGAGCAGCGGCGGCGGATCGGACAGATCATAAAGCGCCTGCGGGTATTGGGGCGTGCCATAGCACAGCAACTGCGCCCCGGCGGCGGCCCCGCGGGCCAGTTCGGCGCGGGCGGCGGCTTCAGAGCAGGGCTGGTAGTTTTCAAGGCCCGCGGCGCGGGCGGTCTCGGGCAGAGCCTTGAGCGCGGCGGCGGCGCTGCCGGTCTCGCTCAGAAGGCGGAAAAAGGTGGAAATGCCAACACGGCGGGAGCGTAAGAGACGAAGCCACAACACCTGATCATCTTCCGTGGTGGGTGGGAGTGGGGGGTGAGTGGAAGGATGTAAACCTTCAGACATTGCGACTCCGTTCTCTTACAGAATCATCATTACCCTTTGTTGGTTAACAGCTTCTGAATCACTTCAGCCTTTTTGGCGCAGAACGGCGCCGGGGTTCATAATTCCTTGCGGATCGAGCGCGGATTTGATGGCGCGCATGGCCGTGAGCTTGGCCGGGTCTGCATAGCGTTCAAGATCTGCGGTTTTCAGCCGGCCCAGCCCGTGCTCGGCCGAGAAGCTGCCGCCCATCCGGACCACCAGCTCATGGACCAGGCTTTGCACCTCTTCTGCGGCCGCCCCGTAAGAGGCCCGGTTGCGGCCTGCGGCGGGAAAGACGTTGTAATGCAGATTGCCGTCGCCGAGATGTCCAAAACAGTTGATGCGATAATCGCCATGGGCGGCGAGCGCGGCATTGGCCTCGGGAATAAAACCAGCGACGTCTCCCAACGGCAGCGAAATGTCATGGCTGGACAGGCTGCCAACGGCTTTGTTGGCAATCGGGATGGCCTCGCGCAGGCTCCAGAGCGCGGCGGACTGCGCCTCGCTCTGGGCGATGATGCCGTCGCTGGCGAGCCCCTCTTGCAGCGCGGTTTCAAACAGCTCTTCAAAGAGCGCTTGCGGTGTGGGGCCGCGCGCAAGGCCCAGCTCGGTGAGCACCATCCATTCGGGCGGCTGGGGCCAGGGCTGGCGCAGATCGGGCAGCTTCTCGGCCACAAACTCCAGCCCCTGACGGTGCAGCAGCTCAAAGGCGCTGACGGTTTCTCCGGCGATGGCGCGCAGGTGGGCAAGCAGGCTCAGGGCGGCGGCGGGGCTTTGCACGGCAAAGAGCGCAGTGCCGGTTTGGGCGGGGCGGGCAAAGAGCTTGAGCGCCGCAGCGGTGATCACGCCCAGCGTGCCTTCGGAGCCGATGAGCAGGTTGCGCAGGTCATAGCCGGTGTTGTCCTTGCGCAGGCGGGTGAGGCCGTTCCAGACGCGGCCATCGGGCAGAACAGCCTCAAGGCCAAGCGCCAGATCGCGGGCATTGCCGTAGCGCAGCACATTGATGCCACCGGCATTGGTGGCAAGGTTGCCGCCGATCTGGGCTGTGCCTTTGGAGCCGATGGAGAGCGGAAACAGGCGCTCTGCGGCAAGGGCTGCGTCTTGCACCGCCTGAAGGGTGCAGCCAGCCTCGACCACGATGGCATTCTCGGAGGGCAGCACCTCGCGCACCCGGTTCATGCGCTCCAGCGAGAGCAGGAGCGGTGCGCCCTCGGCCGTGAGCTGTCCACCCACAAGCCCTGTGCCCCCGCCATAGGGCAGAAGTGCGACGCGATGCGCAGCGGCAAAGGCGACAATGATGCTGACCTCAGCCACCGATTGCGGCGCGGCGACAGCGGCGGCGACGCCCTGCCATTTGGCGCGCGGCTCTTCAAGGTAGCGCGGCGCCACCGCGCGCAGCGTGCCTTGGGGCAGCTTGCTGGCGAGAGCATCAAGAAGATCGGGCGTGAGCGGCGTGAGCATGGCCTTAGCCTATATCTGTTTTGCCACGGCGGTCCATCCGCAGGGCCGCATAGAGCACATGGTTGCGCCAGCGCCCGTTGATTTGCAGATAGCTCTGCGCGACGCCCTCATATTTGAAGCCGGAGCGCTCCAGCAGGCCGCGCGAGGCCGCATTTTCCGGCAGGCAGGCGGCTTCTATGCGGGAGAGATCCATGGCGGTGAACCCGTGATGGACGACCGCGCGGATGGCCTCTTGCATATAGCCCTGACGGGCGAAGGCCTCGCCTGTCCAATAGCCCACGGTGGCGGCCTGGGCAGGGCCACGGCGGATGGTGTCAAGGGTGATGGCGCCGAGCAGCTGGGCATCGGCACGGCGGATCAGAAAGAGGGGCACTGCGGTGTCGCCCGCCAGCGAGCGTTGGGCCCAGTAGACCCGGTTGGTGAAGGCGCGCCGCGAGAGGTGATCACTGCTCCAGCTCGGCTCCCAGGGCGTGAGGAACGCTTCGGAGGCGCGCCGGAGGCTGGCCCAGCTGTGAAAGTCGGAATGCTGGGGCGCGCGCAGGGTGAGACGCTCGGTCTCTATCCTGAGTTTCTTGCGCGCCCGCATCAGCATGTTAGGCGGCCCGTTTTTGCAACAAGCTGCCCAGCTCGGGCGCATCGGCCACGGGGCCATAAAGCGCAAGCGCGGTTTTGGCCGAGGTGGCCATTTCTGCGCCAAAATCGCGCACGCCTTGGGCTGTCACGGCGTCGATCTTCTGCACGACCTCCTCCAAGGCGGGCACGCGGCCCCAGATCTGGGTCATGCGGGCGAGGCGCTCGGCGCGGTTTGACGGGCCTTCGAGCCCCATGAGCATACCGGCCTTCATCTGCGCGCGGGCGCGGTCGACCTCGGCTTGGGACATATCTTCGGCGGCGCGGGCCATTTCCGCGAGCGTGATTTCCGCCAGCTCGCCGACCTGCTCACCGGAGGTGCCGGCGTAGATTGTCATCATGCCTGTATCGGCATGGGCCCCGGCGGAGGCAAAGATTGTGTAGCAGAGGCCGCGCTTCTCGCGGATTTCCTGAAACAGGCGCGAGGACATGCCACCGCCAAGGGCGGAGGCGTAGATCTGTGCGGTGAAGATGGCATCATCCCGATAAGCAGGGCCTTCAAAGCCCATTGCAAGATGGGCTTGCTCAAGGTCTTTCACAACGCGCCGCTCTCCGCCCGCGAACTGCGCGGGCGTTTCGCTTTGCGCCGTGCCCTGCGGCAGGGCGGCAAAGAGCGCCTCGGCCTGTTGCACCAGCACATCATGATCTACAGCGCCTGCGGCGGCGAGGATCATGTTTTGGGGGCCATAATATTGCGCAACAAATTCCTTGAGGTTGTCGCGCGAGAAGGCGCGCACGCGCTCGGCCGGCCCAAGGATGGTGCGCCCGAGGGCCTGCTCGGGGTAGGCCTCTTCTTGCAGCCAGTCAAAGATCACATCATCCGGTGTATCCAGTGCCTGGCCGATCTCTTGCAGGATCACCCCGCGCTCCACCTCGATTTCGCGCGGATCAAACACCGGGTTCACCAGAATATCGCCGATCACATCCACCGCGAGGGGCACATCGCCTGCCAGCACGCGGGCGTAATAGGCAGTTGTCTCGCGGCTGGTGTAGGCGTTGATATAGCCGCCGACATTTTCGATGGCTTCGGCAATGTCGAGAGCTGAGCGGGTCTTGGTGCCTTTGAAGGCCATATGCTCCAGAAAATGCGCGATCCCGTTTTGCGGCGCGCTCTCGTGGCGCGCACCTGCGGTGATCCAGATGCCGACCGAGGCCGACTGAAGCCCCGGCATATGCTCGGTGACGATGCGAAAGCCGTTTTTGAGAGTGTGGGTCTGGATGCTCAATGCGCGATCCGTTCTTTGATAAGGGTTTGCAGGGCGGCGAGATCATTCTCGACGCGGGTGACGCGCTCTTCGCGCTCAAACAGATCGCTCATCCGGGGCGGCAGCGGCGGGCGGATGCCTGTGGCGGCTTCCACCGCATCGGGGAATTTGGCCGGGTGCGCCGTGGCCAGGGTGATCATCGGCGTATCGGGCGCAAGGTGCTCTTCGGCCACTTTGACGCCGATGGCGGAATGCGGGCAAAGGAGCTCGCCCGTTGCCGCCAGAGTGCGGGTTATGGTTTCGCTGGTCTCGCTCTCGGAGCAGTTGCCGCTGTCATAGCTTTCGCGCAGGGCTTGCAGCGCGCCCTGGCTGACGGAGAAGCCCGACTGCTTCAGCTCGGCCATGAGCTGCGCCACCGGGGCGGCGTCGCGGCCATAGGCCTCAAACAGCGCGCGCTCGAAATTGGAGCTGACCTGAATGTCCATCGAGGGGCTGATTGAGGGGGTGACCCCATCGGGGCGGTATTCGGCTGTGCAGAGGCAACGGTGCAGGATGTCGTTCTGGTTGGTGGCGACAACGAGGCGATCAATCGGCAGGCCCATGCGCTTGGCGATATAGCCTGCGAAAATATCGCCGAAGTTGCCTGTGGGCACAGTGAAGCTCACCTTGCGGTGCGGCGCGCCGAGCGCCACGGCGGAGGAAAAGTAATAGACCACCTGCGCGAGCACACGGCCCCAGTTGATCGAGTTAACCCCCGCAAGCGACACACCATCGCGGAAGGCGAAGTCGTTGAACATGTCTTTCACACGCGCCTGACAGTCATCAAAGTCACCTGTCACAGCGAGGGCGTGGACATTGCTCTCGCTCGGCGTTGTCATCTGGCGGCGCTGCACCTCGGAGACGCGGCCGTGGGGATAAAGAATAAACACATCGACATTGGACAGCCCGCGAAACGCCTCGATGGCGGCGGAGCCTGTGTCGCCAGACGTTGCGCCGACGATTGTGATCCGCTTGCCCGAGCGGCTGAGGGCGGCCTGAAACATCTGACCGATGATCTGCATGGCGAAGTCTTTGAAAGCCAGCGTCGGGCCGTGGAACAGCTCGAGCAGGAAATGCCCGCTGCCCAGCTGCACCAGCGGCGCGCGGGCGGCATGGCCAAAGCCCGCATAGGCGCGGGCGATAAGCTCTTTGAACTGCGCGTCAGAAAATGTCTCGCCGATAAAGGGGCGCATGATGGCGAAAGCGGCCTCTTCATAGGACCGCCCGGCAAGGGCGGCGATCTCGGCTTGCGTCAGGGTCGGGATGTCTTTGGGCAGATACAGCCCGCCATCGCGCGCAAGGCCGGTGAGCATGGCCTCTTCAAAGGTGAGTTCTGGCGCTTGGCCGCGGGTGGAAATATATTTCATGGCGTCGCTTTCGCGTTTCGGCGTTTGAGAAAGTAGGCGCTCATTAGCACCCAAACAGCGGCCAATCCATACCAAGTGATGATGTATTCGAGGTGGTTGTTCGGGATTGTGCTGGTGTCAAGTGGCAAGGGTTTGAGCGCGGGGCTGTTGGGTGTCACCCTGCGGGTGATGATGAGCACCGGCTCGGTCTGAAGGGCTGCGGCCAGCGCCGGGACCTCGCGGGCATACCATATGTTTGCGGCCAGGTCATTGTCCGGTGTGTAGCTGTCGCGCTCGTCGGGCCAGTGCAGATTGCCAACCACAGTGGCTGCCCCCGCCGGGCGGGGCGTGTCTTTTGCGGCGACGCGGATATAGCCGCGATCCACAAGCAGCCGGCGACCCTCTGTTTCAAAGGCTTGAATGATCCGGTAACCGGCGCCCTGATCGCGGGTGGAGACAAGCACGCGCACCTCGGGGCCTGTGAGCACGCCTTGTGCTGCGACGGTGAGGAACTGGTCGGCCACCGGATCGGGCTTGGCGGGCACAGCCACGGGTGCGGCCTCAAGGCGGGCGTCAATCGCGGCGAGATAGGCGCTTTTCTCGGCCATGCGGGCAACTTGCCAGTTGCCAAGGCTGATCAGCGCGCCAAGCACGAGCAGGGAAAGCAGGAGGAAGGGCCAGTTTTTTTTCATGTCCGAGCAGTAGGGCGAGAGAGGGGGCGCGCGCAAGGGCGCAAACGCAAAGCGCCCCGCAAAAGAGCGGGGCGCTGCTGTGGAAACTTACGAGGCAGGCTTACTGGCCCCAGACGTAGACCGCCGCAAAGAGGAAGAGCCAGACCACATCCACAAAGTGCCAATACCAGGCGGCAGCTTCAAAGCCGACATGGCGCTCGGGTGTGAAGTGACCCGCTTGCAGGCGGAACAGGCAGATGGCCAAGAAGATGGTGCCGATCACAACATGGAAGCCGTGAAAGCCGGTGGCCATGAAGAAGTTGGCGCCATAGATGTTGCCAGCAAAGCCAAAGGCGGCGTGGCTGTATTCATAGGCCTGAAAGCCAGTGAAGATTACCCCGAGGACAACGGCGATGATCAGCCCCCATTTCATGTCTTCGCGGTTGTTTTCATGGGCCATTGCGTGGTGCGCCCAAGTTGCCGCCGCGCCTGAGCAGAGCAGGATCAGCGTGTTGATCAGCGGCAGGTGCCAGGGGTCGAATGTTTCGATGCCGGCAGGGGGGAACTGGCCGTCAACCATCGGGCTTTCCGGGCCCATCGGGTAGAACGCGTGTTTGAAGAAGCTCCAGAACCAGGCCGCGAAAAACATGACTTCGGACATGATGAAGAGCACCACGCCGTAGCGCAGGCCGATTTGCACAACGGGCGTATGATCGCCTGTGTTGCTTTCGTGGACAACTTCGGACCACCAGCCATACATGACATAAAAGGTGAAGAGGAACCCGGCGATCATCACGAAAGAGGTGATGTCGTGGAAATAAAGCACCGCGCCGAACAGCAAGACAAAGCAAGCCAAGGAGCCCAGAAGCGGCCATGCTGATGGGGGTAGGATGTGATAATCGTGATTTTTTTCGTGCGCCATGATGTCCCTCGCCGGAGGCTGTTTGTGATTAGTTAAGGTTGGTTTTATCACCTGTGTCCAGTGCGGCTTGCGCTTCTGGCAGGTCAATTTCGTAGAATGTGTAGCCCAGTGTGATCGTATGGACATACTGGCCTTCGCGGTCTGTCACGATTTCCGGGTCAACGAAGAAGGTGACAGGCATTTGCACCCGCTCACCCGGTTGAAGCACCTGCTCTTCAAAGCAGAAGCAATCAATCTTGGTGAAGAAGCTGCCGGCTTCATAGGGTGTTACATTGTAAGATGCAGAGCCGGCCACGGGCAGATCTGTGGGGTTATAGGCCTCATAAAAGGCCAGGCCCGTTTCGCCGATCCGCATTTCCATCTCGCGTTGCATGGGCTTGAAGCTCCAGGGGAAGTCCCGCTCGATCGAGGCGTCAAAGCGGATCTTGATGGTTTGATCCAGAATGACATCGGAGCCTGCATCGGCGGTGTTTGTCACGCCGCCAAAGCCGGTGACCCGGCAGAACCAATCATAAAAGGGCACAGAGGCCCAGGCGAGCGCACCCATCACCAAAACGACGCCCACGGTTTGCGCCAGTGTCTTGTTTTTGCCGTTCAATGCCATCAGTCACTTGTCTCCTGTGAAGAAGTTGATGTGGCTGTCCCGGTTGCGGCAGCGTTGGCCGCGTCTGTTTGGGCCCGTTCTTCGGCCATTGCCGCGTTTTGCGCGGTGAGTTTCACATAGGTCATGCCCATGATGAGAATAACAAAGCTGCCCAACACAAGGCCCAGGCCCACGTTGCGGCTTTTGCGGCGGCCGTGGATTTCATGTTCAACGCGCGGTGCCGTGCTCATGTCCAGCCTCCAAAGCCATAGGGCGCAAGGCCCTTTTCAAGCAGAATTGCAACAAAATGTGCAAAAAGGTAAATCAGCGAAACGGTGAAAAACCGCCGCTCCGTCTTGTAGTTGTCGGCTTCGGCGGTGGCCTCGGGGCGGCGCCAGATGTCCCATGCGCCTTTGAGGAAGACGGCGTTGAGCACCAAGGCGCTGATCAGGTAGAGCGGCCCACCAATGCTGGTAAAGCCGATCCCCACAGCGATCGGGGCCAGAAGCAGGGTGTAGACAAGGATGTGGGCGCGGGTCACGCGGCGGCCATGGGTCACGTTGAGCATCGGCACGCCAGCATCGCGGTAATCGGATTTCATAAACAGCGCCAGCGCCCAGAAGTGTGGTGGGGTCCACATGAAGATCAGGGTGAACATCAGCACGCTCTCTACGCTGATGCCGCCTGTGGCCACGGCCCAGCCGATCATCGGAGGGAAAGCGCCGGCCGCGCCGCCGATCACAATGTTCTGCGGGGTCCAGCGTTTGAGCCACATGGTGTAGATCACGACGTAAAAGAAGATGGTGAAGGCCAGCAGGCCCGCGGCAACGAGGTTGGCGGCCAGCCCGAGCATGACAACAGAAAACACCGAGAGAAACATACCGAAGGCGAAGGTTTCGCTCTCGGAGATTTTGCCGGCGGGAATGGGGCGGCTCTGGGTGCGGCGCATGATGCGGTCGATGTCGGCATCATACCACATGTTCAGCGCGCCGGAGGCCCCCCCGCCAATCGCGATAAAAAGGATCGCGGCAAAGGCCAACAGCGGATGCACCGGCACGGGCGCGGCCAACAGACCCACCAGCGCGGTGAACACAACAAGCGACATCACGCGCGGTTTGAGCAGGGCGAAATAATCGCCAAAGCCCGCGTCGCCCGTGTCTATGTGTGTGTTGATAGAGGTGTCGCTCATCGTCTCTCTCAAGGATCAGGTGAGGGGGAAACTCGGGGCGGCGCACCGCCCCGGCCAAAAGATCAATCGGCAGAGGCCACAGCAACGGGGGCTGTGATGCCGGCATATTCTTCTTTGGCGCCCACGAGCCAGGCGTCATAGGCCTCTTGGCTCACCACTTCGACGGTGATGGGCATATAGGCGTGGTCCTTGCCGCAGAGCTCGGAGCACTGGCCAAAGTAGAGGCCTTCTTTCTCGGCCTTGAACCAGAGTTGCGCGAGGCGGCCTGGCACGGCGTCTTGTTTCACGCCGAAGGCAGGGATCGTCCAGGAGTGGATGACATCGGCGCCTGTGACGGTCATCACGACAACCTTGTCAACCGGCACAACAATGCGCGTGTCGGTGGCGAGGAGGTATTCGTCATCGGAATAGCCATAGTCTGCCAGCTCATCGCGCGCGACCATGAAGCTCTCGAATTCGAACTCTTCGTCGGTGTATTCATAGCCCCAATACCATTGGTAGCCGGTCACTTTGATGTTCACTTCGCCTTCAGGGATGATCTGTTGCTTGAACAGAACCGGCAGCGAGAACGCCCCGATGAACACAAGGATCAGAACGGGCACCAGCGTCCACATCACCTCGATGGGGGTGTTGTGGGTGAAGGTGGCGGGAACAGGGTTGGCCTTGCGGTTGTGGCGCAGGATGATCCAGGCCACGAGGCCGATCACCAGAAGGCAGATTGCAAAAATGATCCAGTTGATGGCGGTGTCGAGCCAGAAAATATCGCGCGCAAGCTCTGTGGCTGCGGGCTGGAAATTCAATGCGCCATCGACAGGTTTGCCAACCCGCTCAACAGCGTCTTGCGCCATGGCTGGAAGGGCAAAAATGGCAGTCATAAGAGCCAGAAGAGAAGAAAGAATTCGCATGGTTCACCCTGATCGGTTGAGTATGTCTGTTTTGTCGTAAAGCAAAAGGAACCAGAGACTCACGTCTCGGCCCATTGCGTCTTGGAGCTTCAGAAACCATATTCTGAGCTCAGAGACAATATTGCAGCTTGCGTCAAAGAGACGCTTTTTTGATTTAGATCAAGAAAATACGCCCCGCCAAAGACAGGAAAACCCATGAGCAACGCGCCTTTCCGCCCTTTTGAGACCGAGTTGGACGAGGGCAAAGCCCTTGAAATGCTGAAAGAAGCCTGTGCCGGGGCCGAGGATGGCGAGCTTTTTCTGGAGCGCGCCAAGTCGGAATCACTGGTCTTGGATGACGGGCGCGTCAAAACAGCCAGTTTTGATACATCTCAAGGTTTTGGTTTGCGCGCTGTGCGGGGAGAGGTGGCGGGATATGCCCATTCCACCGAGATCAGCGAGACAGCTGTGCGCCGCGCTGTGGAAACCGCGCGGCTTGCCGTTGGCGAGGGCGGCGGCACGATGGCCGCTGGGCCAAAAGGCACGAACACGCGGCTTTACGAAGCGCTTGACCCGATCGAGAGCGCCGGGTTTGCGGCCAAACTTGATATTTTGAAAGAGATCGACGCCTATGCGCGGGCGCTGGACAAAAGGGTGGTGCAGGTGACGGCCTCGGTTTCGGCGAGTTATCAGGAGGTCGAGATCCTGCGGGTCGATGGCCAGCGGCTGGCCGATGTGCGCCCGATGGTGCGGCTCAATGTCGGGGTGATCGTGGAGCAGGACGGGCGGCGCGAAAGCGGCTCTGCGGGCGGCGGCGGGCGGATTGCGCTCACCAGCCTTCTGGAGCCTGCAAGCTGGCAGGCCAAGGCGCGCGAGGCGCTGCGCGTGGCATTGGTGAACCTTGAGGCTGTGCCCGCCCCTGCGGGGCAGCTTGATATTGTGCTGGGGCCGGGCTGGCCCGGTATTTTGCTGCACGAGGCCATAGGCCACGGGCTTGAGGGCGATTTCAACCGCAAGGGCAGCTCGGCCTTTGCGGGGCTGATGGGGCAGCAGATTGCCGCCAAGGGCGTGACGGTGCTGGATGACGGAACGATCCCCGAGCGGCGCGGCTCGATCACGATTGATGATGAAGGCACGCCAAGCGGGAAGAATGTGCTGATTGAGGACGGTGTTCTGGTTGGCTATATGCAGGACCGCCAGAATGCGCGCCTCATGGGTGTGGAGCCCACAGGCAACGGGCGGCGCGAGAGCTTTCAGCACATACCGATGCCGCGGATGACCAACACCTATATGCTGGGCGGCGCGGCTGACCCTGCCGATATTGTGGCCGACCTCAAGGATGGCATCTGGGCCGTGGGCTTTGGCGGCGGGCAGGTGGATATTACCAACGGCAAGTTCGTCTTTTCCTGCACCGAGGCTTACCGTGTGAGAAACGGCAAGGTGATGGAGCCTGTGAAGGGCGCCACGCTGATCGGCGACGGGGCGACTGCGCTCAAGAATATCCGCGCGCTGGGCAATGACATGGCGCTTGACCCTGGCATGGGCAACTGCGGCAAGGCCGGGCAGTGGGTGCCTGTGGGCGTGGGCCAACCCACAGTCATGATTGGTGGTTTGACCGTAGGCGGCTCTGCCGCCGGAGGCTGACAGGCGCTTTACAGCCCCTCAAACGCGCAGAGCGCCATCACGTCCATGCCCATGGCCTCGAGGCGCTTGCGCCCGCCGAGATCGGGCAGGTCGATCACAAAAGCGCAGCTGATGATTTCGCCCCCCAAACGCTCAATGAGCTTGATGCCGGCTTCGGCTGTGCCGCCTGTGGCCAAGAGGTCATCGACCACGAGGATCTTCTCGCCGGCCTGAATGGCGTCATCGTGGATTTCCACAATCGCCTCGCCGTATTCGAGCGTATAGTCTTCCGAAATCACCGCGCCGGGCAGCTTGCCTTTCTTGCGGATCGGCACGAAGCCGACGGAGAGCTGATGCGCGATTGCGCCGCCAAGGATGAAGCCACGCGCCTCAAGGCCGACCACCTTGTCGATCTGCATGCCTGCATAGGGGTGCAACATCTGGTCAATCGCCATGCGAAAGCCGCGCGGGTCGGCAAAGAGCGTTGTCACATCGCGAAAGAGGATACCCTCGTGGGGGAAGTCAACGATGGTGCGGATATAGTCTTTAACGGTTTTCATGTGACTCCTCAGGGGGTTGCGCGTTTGAGTGTGGCGGTGAGCAGGCCCATGGCGACAAGGGTTGCGCCGCCTGTGCGGGTCATCCAGGCAAGGGCTTTGGGCTTTGCGATGAGGCTGCGCAGACGGTCTGCGAGGAGCGCATAGGCCAGTGCGTTGAGGGTTGCAAGGCTCACGAATGTCGCGATGAGCAGCGCCATTTGCGGTAGGATGGCGGCCTCGGGGCGGATGAACTGCGGCACGAAGGCGATGAAAAACGCGATGCTCTTTGGGTTGAGCGCGGTGACGGCGGCGGCATGGGCGAAAACGCCACCCGGCGTGACGCTTTGTGCCGCTTCGGGCAGCGCGAGGCTGTCTTCGCGGGCGGAGCGCAGAAGCTTTACCCCAAGGTAGACCAAATAGGCCGCGCCGACCCATTTGAGCACCGAAAACGCCGTGGCCGAGGCGAGAACCAGCGCACCAAGGCCCGCGAGCGAGGCTGTCATGGCGAGCAGATCGCCCAGAGCGACGCCAGCGGCAGAAGCCAGCGCCACCGAGCGGCCCTTGGAGATGGCGTAGCTCATCACCAGCAGGATCGTCGGGCCGGGGATCATCAGGAGCACCGAGGAGGCGAGGACGAAGGCGAGCCAGGTGTCGGGTGTCATGGTTACAGGGCTTTCTTAACAAAGGGTAACAGGGCTGCGCGCGCCGATCACAACACGCGGCCGGCGACGGCGTCAAGCTTGGCGAGAAGGGCCGGATCGCGGGCCTCGGGGGCTGTGAGAATGGCATAGTCCAAAGCGCGGTCGCAGCCGTGCGGGCAGGGCGCGCGGGCGGCTCCGAGTAGGGCGGGGAGGCGGCTGACCAGAGCGCGGCCTTTCTCGGCGTTGCCCATCAAAGTTTTAATGATTTCAGTCACATCGACTTCGCCGTGCTCAGGATGCCAGCTGTCGTAATCGGTGATCATGGCGACGGAAGCATAGCAGAGCTCGGCCTCGCGGGCGAGCTTTGCTTCGGGCATATTGGTCATGCCGATGACATCGGCGCCCCAGCTTTCGCGATACATGCGGCTCTCCGCCAGCGTGGAGAATTGCGGGCCTTCCATGGCGAGGTAGGTGCCGCCCTGATGGACGGTGATGCCCGCGTCCCGAGCGGCCTCAAGGCAGGCCGCGCCAAGGCGGGCGCAGGTGGGATGCGCGACCGAAACATGCGCCACGCAGCCTGTGCCGAAAAAGGATTTCTCCCGCGCGAAGGTGCGGTCAATGAATTGATCTACAATGACAAAATCGCCCGGGGCCATTTCTTCACGGAAGCTTCCGCAGGCGGAAACGGAGATCACATCCGTCACACCGAGACGCTTTAAGGCGTCGATATTGGCGCGGTAGGGCACGCTGCTTGGCGTGTGCACATGGCCGCGGCCGTGGCGGGGGAGAAAGGCCATTTTGACCCCCTCAAGGCTGCCTGTCAGAACCGCATCGGAGGGCTTGCCCCAAGGGGTTTCAACCTCTTGCCAGACAGGGTTTTGCAGCCCGTCGATCTCGTAGATGCCTGATCCGCCGATGACGCCGATGATTGTCTCGCTCATGGTGTTCTCCCTGTCTTTTCCAGCCTCATTTGTGGCCTGAGCCAGCGCCGAAGGCAAGGCGGCGCGCGCTGCGTTAACCGGCTTGTGAAGCCGCAGAATCAGGGGGGTGATAAGCGTGCACAACCCGTGCACAAAGCGTGCACCGCCTGAAACACCTTTTGGGAATCGGCGACTTGTTAACCTTTTGGCCCTGTTTTTGAGAAAAACCCTGTGCAGCGCTGCAACGGGGCAAGGGCTGCGCGTGCTTCGGGGGTGGCCATTTGGCGCGGAGCGGGTTAGGGCGCAGGGCTGAATGCGAAACGGAACCACCCGAGTAGGACCGAAGATATGAAACGCGCCCTGATGGCAGCTTTTGCCAACCGCCTTGCCATGCCCGACCTGAGGCTGATGCCGGACGAGCCCTTTAGCGTGGGGCGGATCAGGATCGAGCTGCTGGCGGGGCTGACGGTGGCGCTTGCGCTTGTGCCCGAGGCGGTGGCCTTTGCCTTTGTCGCTGGGGTGCACCCGCTTGTCGGGCTTTATGCGGCGTTTCTTGTCGGGCTGATCACCGCTGTTTTCGGCGGGCGGCCCGGGATGATCTCGGGGGCGACGGGGGCCTTGGCGGTTGTGATGGTGGCGCTCGTGGCGCAGCACGGGGTGGAATATCTCTTTGCGACCGTCGTGCTCATGGGGATCTTGCAGCTCATTGCGGGGGCGATGCATTGGGGCAAGTTCATCCGCCTTGTGCCGCATCCAGTGATGCTGGGCTTTGTGAACGGGCTGGCGATTGTGATTTTCCTCGCGCAGATGACGCAGTTCAAAGTGCCGGGCACGGTTGTGAACACGGGCCACGGCATGAGCGGGGGCGAGTGGCTTTCTGGGACGCCGCTGATGATGATGCTTTCGCTTGTGGCGCTGACCATGGCGATCATCTGGGTGATGCCCAAGGTGACACGGTTTGTCCCCGCGCCGCTTGCGGGCATCGGGATTGTCGCGGTGCTTGTGATTGCGCTGGGGCTTGATGTGCCGCGCGTGGGCGATCTGGCCTCCATCAAGGGCGGCTTGCCGAGCTTTCACATTCCGACTGTTCCGCTGAGCTGGGAGACCTTCGAGATTATCCTGCCCTATGCGGTTATTCTGGCGGCGATTGGCCTGATCGAGAGCCTGCTCACGCTCAACCTTGTGGGCGAGATCACCGGCAAGCGTGGCGGGGCTTCGCAGGAATGTCTGGCGCAGGGCGCGGCCAATGTTGTGACCGGCTTTTTCGGTGGCATGGGCGGCTGTGCGATGATCGGGCAGAGCATGATCAACGTGAAATCGGGTGGGCGCACGCGGATTGCCGGTATTGCGGCGGCCTTGTTCCTGCTGGTGTTTATTCTCTTTGCCTCGCCGCTTATTGAGCAGATCCCGCTGGCCGCGCTTGTGGGGGTGATGTTCATGGTGGTGATCGGCACATTTGCGTGGAACTCGCTCACCATTTTGCGGCGCGTGCCGCTGACGGATGCCTTTGTCACCATCCTCGTGACGATTGTGACGGTGGCCTATGACCTTGCGATTGCGGTTGTTGTGGGGGTGATCGTTTCGGCGCTGGCCTATGCGTGGAACAATGCCACGCGCATTCATGCTGTGACGCGCGAGTCGACCACGGATGAGGGGGCGAAAGTCTATGAGATTCAGGGGCCGCTCTTCTTTGGCTCGGCAGACGGGTTTGCGGAGCTGTTTGACGTGGCCGGCGACCCTGATCTTGTGATCGTGGACTTCAAGGACAGCCGGGTTGTGGATCAATCGGCCTTGCAGGCGATCGAGGCTGTGGCGGCGAAATACGAGGCGGCGGGCAAGCAGATCAAGCTGCGCCACCTGAGCCGCGACTGCCACAGGCTTTTGACCAAGGCGGGGCACCTTATGGTTGATAGCGACGATGACCCCGATTATGCGCTGGCGGTGGATTATGATGTGCAGACCGGTATTCTGGACGGCGGACACTGAGGGGACACTGCGGGGCGCACTGAGGGGACACTGCGGGGCGCGCCCTTGGCTGGCCATTTGACATCCCCTGCCAGACGGGCAGACTGCGCTCAATCAACGCAAAGGACAGCGATATGAAACAGCGCGAGTTGGGCCGCACGGGTATTTTTGTGAGCGAGATGTGCCTTGGCACGATGACCTTTGGCACGCAGACGGGCGCCGCCGAGGCCCATGCGCAGATGGATATGGCGCTGGCGCATGGGGTGAATTTCTGGGACTGCGCAGAGATGTATCCTGTGAACCCCCTGAGCAAGGAAACCCAGGGCGATGCGGAGCGCATTCTGGGGGACTGGTTTGAACGGACGGGGCGCCGGGGTGAGGTTGTTCTGGCCACCAAACATTCGGGCGCGGGCTATAAGAATGTGCGCGATGGTGCGCCGATTTCGGCTCAGACGATCCCTGAAGCGGTTGAGGGCAGCTTGAAGCGGCTCAAGACCGATGTGATTGATCTATACCAGTTTCACTGGCCCAATCGGGGCTCTTATATGTTTCGCCAGAACTGGACCTATGACCCCAGCGGGCAGGACCGTGCCGAGACCATGGCCCATATGGAAGACACGCTGGGCGCGTTGCAGCGCGAGGTGGCGCGCGGCACGATCCGCGCCTTTGGCCTTTCAAACGAGAGCGCTTGGGGAACATGCCAGTGGCTTGCGGCCGCGGAGCGCGTGGGCGGACCGAGGGTGGCCTCTGTGCAGAACGAATATTCGCTGCTGTGCCGCCTTTATGATACCGATATGGCCGAGATGAGCGTGAATGAAGATGTGGGCCTGCTGGCCTTTTCGCCGCTTGCGGCGGGTTTTCTGAGCGGCAAATATCAGGGCGGGCAAGTGCCTGAAGCCTCGCGCATGAGCCTTGTGCCGGAGATGGGCGGGCGCAAGAGCGCGCGGGTGCTGGACGCTGTGGCGGCTTACCTGGCGATTGCCGAGACGCACGGGCTGGACCCTGTGCAGATGGCGCTGGCCTGGGTGCTGACGCGGCCCTTTATGGGCAGCTCGATTTTTGGGGCAACCACGCTGGGCCAGCTGGAACATGCGCTGGGTGCGGCAGATGTCAGCCTTTCCAAAGAGGTGCTGCGCGCGATTGATGCGGCGCACAAGCTGCACCCGATGCCTTACTGAGCGGTGCTGCGCAGGGCGCTCACTGAGCGGCCGTGCGCGGCGCGAAAGGCGCGCGCGAAGCTGGCTTGCGAGGCAAAGCCCGTCGCCAGCGCGATGTCCTGCACGGGCAGCGCCGTGTCCAGCGCGAGGCGATGGGCCTCGGACAGCCGCAGGGTGAGGTAGGTGGCTTTCGGGCTTTGCCCGAGCGCGGCCTGAAACCGCAGCTCCAAAACCCGCGGCGAGAGCGAGAGCTCGGCTGCGAGCCGCGCGATTGTGAGGGGCGTTTCGATATTGGCCTGCATGAGCGAGAGGGCCCGGGCCACGGCAGGATGGTGGCGCGCCAGCTTTTGGCGGCTCGTGGGGTTTTGCGGCAGCTCTGCGGGCAGAGAGGGATCGTGCAGAAAAGCCCCGGCAACCTCCTGGGCGAGCCTTGCGCCAAACCGCTCCTCGATCAGCCGCAGCATCATATCAAGGCCCGGCAGGGCGGCACCGGCTGTGGCGAATTTGCCGGACAGAACGAAGCGGTGGGCAAGGGTTTCCACAGCCTCAAAGCGCGTTGCGAAGCCGGGCAGATCTTCCCAATGGGCTGTGGCGCTGTGGCCGTTGAGCAGCCCGGCGCGGGCCAGAAGCCAGCTTGCGCCATCAATTGCCGCGATCTGGCCTGCGCGCGGCGCGACACGGCGCAGGGCCGCCAGAAGCGCCGGCGTGGCGTGGGCCTCAAGGTTGAAACCGGCCACCAGAATGAGCAAATCACAGCTCTCCAACCGCGCCAGCGGCGTGCCGTGGACCTCAACGCCGGAGGTGAGCCGGGCCGGGGCCTCTGTGGCGGTGACAAAGTGCCAGTGAAACAGCGCCCGCCCGGCCCGGCGGTTGGCGGCGCGCAGCGGATCAACCGCAGCGGCAAAGCTGAGCGTGTTGCTGTCACTGACTGTGAGAATGGCCGTGTGCAGCGGCTTTGGCGCGATTTTTTCGGATATAGACATGAAATATTCGTAAAAGATCAAAAGGCAGGCGACAAGAGCGCAGATAGTTTTCGCAAACTCACCCAATTGGAGGGATTCGCTTATGCCACTGACTATGAACAAAGAGGTCTTTATCACCTGCGCCGTCACAGGCTCGGGCGGCACCCAAGACCGCAGCCCGCATGTGCCGCGCAGCCCCAAACAAATCGCCGAGAGCGCGATTGCCGCCGCCAAGGCCGGCGCAGCTGTGGTGCATTGCCATGTGCGCGACCCGGAAACAGGCGCGCCGAGCCGTGACCTCAAGCTCTACCGCGAGGTGACAGACCGCATTCGCGAGGCGGACACGGATGTGGTGCTCAATCTCACCGCCGGCATGGGCGGCGACATGGTGTTTGGTGGCGTGGAAAGCCCGCTGCCGACGGTTGCCGGAACCGACATGGTGGGCGCAACCGAGCGCGTGGCCCATGTGGCCGAGTGCCTGCCCGAGATCTGCACGCTGGATTGCGGCACGATGAACTTTGCCGAGGCTGATTATGTGATGACCAACACGCCCGGGATGCTCACCGCGATGGGGCGGATGATGACCGAGCTGGGCGTGAAGCCAGAGATCGAGGCGTTTGACACCGGCCATCTCTGGTATGCCAAGCAGCTTGTTGCAGATGGCGTGCTTGCGCCGGATGCGCTGGTGCAGCTCTGCATGGGCGTGCCTTGGGGCGCGCCGAATGATCTCAACACCTTCATGGCGATGGTGAACAATGTGCCCGACAGCTGGAGCTGGTCGGCCTTCTCGCTGGGGCGCGACCAGATGGCTTATGTGGCCGCCGCTGTGCTGGCCGGGGGCAATGTGCGGGTGGGGCTGGAAGACAACCTCTGGCTCGACAAGGGCGTTCTGGCAGAGAACTATCAGCTTGTTGAGCGCGCGGTGAGCATCATTGAAAACATGGGGGCGAAAGTGATCGGCCCTGAGGCCGTGCGCGAAAAGCTCAACCTGACCAAACAGGCGCCGAAAGGATGACAGCGGTTTTGCGCCACGGCGCGCTGGGCCTGTTTGCTGTCTTGGCGCTGGCGGCTTGCCAGCTTGAGACGACAGGTGCAGGGGGCGCGCCAAACACCAGCCCGCGCGGCGCAGCGCTTGACTCTGCGGCCTGTGAGGCCGGTGGCGGCACTGTTGTTTTCGGGCTGGCGGGGCCGCAATGCGCGCGCCCGCAGCCGGACGCGGGCAAGGCGTGCACCAGTAACAGCGATTGCGCGGGGCTGTGTCTGGCCAAGACGCAAAGCTGCGCGCCTGTCACGCCGTTTTTTGGCTGCCACGAGGTTTTGGCAAACGGCTCTGTGGCCACGATCTGTATCGACTAACACAAAAGGAACGACAAAGATGATGAAACGGGCGGCTATCATTGGCGGTGGTGTGATTGGTGGCGGCTGGGCCGCGCGGTTTTTGCTCAATGGCTGGGATGTGCGGGTGTTTGATCCTGACCCGGAGGCCGAGCGCAAGATTGGCGAAGTGCTCGCCAATGCGCGCCGCAGCCTGCCCGGCCTTGGTAATATGGCGCTGCCCGAGGAAGGGCGCTTGAGCTTTCACACCGATCTGGCCGAGGCTTGCGACGGCGCGGCTTGGGTGCAGGAAAGCGTGCCGGAGCGGCTTGACATCAAACACAAGGTCTATGGCCAACTGGCCGGTTGTGTGGGGGCGGAGGCCGTGATCGGCTCTTCCACATCGGGTTATAAGCCGAGCGAGTTGCAGGAGGGCATGTCACTTGCCGCGCAGATCGTGGTGACGCATCCGTTCAACCCGGTTTATCTTTTGCCGCTTGTCGAGCTGGTCACGACCGAGGCCAATGCTACAGGCATTATCGCGACGGCCAAGGAGGTTATTTCGGGCATCGGGATGTATCCCTTGCATCTGAAGAAGGAGATTGATGCGCATATTGCGGATCGCTTCCTTGAGGCTGTCTGGCGCGAGGCGCTTTGGCTGGTGAAAGACGGGATTGCCACCACCGAAGAGATCGACAATGCGATCCGCTACGGCTTTGGCATTCGCTGGGCGCAGATGGGCCTGTTTGAGACCTACCGCGTGGCCGGTGGCGAGGCGGGGATGCGCCATTTTATTGCGCAGTTCGGCCCTTGCCTGAGCTGGCCCTGGACCAAGCTCATGGATGTGCCGGAGCTGACCGACGAGCTGATTGACGCGATTGCCGACCAGTCCGATGCGCAGAGCGGAATGCACAGCATCCGCGAGCTGGAGCGCATTCGCGATGACAACCTTGTGGGGATGATGCGTGCGCTGGGCGCGAACGACTGGGGCGCAGGCGCGCTGCAAAACGCCCATGACAAGAGCCTGCGCGCGGGCGCGGGGATTGCCGCGCATATCGACGAGATCGCCGACCTGAGCCAGCCTGTGCTGACGCTGCACCGTGTGGTGCCGCTCGACTGGCTCGACTACAACGGCCATATGACCGAGAGCCGCTATTTGCAGGCTTTTGCCGACTCAACCGACCGCTTTATGGCGCAGATCGGCTGTGATGCGGCGTATATTGCGAGTGGCGGCAGCTACTTTACCGCCGAAACCCATATCCGCCACATTGACGAGGTCCATGCCGGCGCGAAGATCACCGTGCACACGCAGGTTGTTCTGGGGGAGGGCAAGAAGATGCATCTTTTCCACAGTATGCGCGAGGGCGAGCGGCTTTTGGCGACGGGCGAGCATATGCTTTTGCATGTGGACCTTGCCACGCGCCGCGCGGCCCCGCCTGCGGCGCATGTGGAGGCGGCGCTGGTGAAGGTGGCCACGGCTCATGCCGCGCTGGCGGCCCCTGAAGGGTTGGGCCGTGCGATTGGAGACCCGCGGTGAGTGCGCGGGTTCTGATCACTGCAGGGGCCTCGGGCATCGGACGGGCGATGGCGGAGGCCTTTGCGGCCAAGGGGGCGCAGGTCTGGGTGAGTGATGTGGACAAAAAGGCGCTGGCGCGCCTGCCTGCAAGCTGGGGGGCTGCGGATGTGGACGCCTCTGACGAGGCGGCCATGGCCGATTTTTTTGCCGAGGTGAAAGCGCGCTGGGGCGGGGTGGATGTGCTCTGCGCCAATGCGGGCATTGCCGGGCCGACGGCGGCTGTGGAGGATATTGCGCTGGCGGACTGGCGCAGATGCGTGAGCGTGAACCTTGAAGGCGCGTTTCTGGCGGCGAAGTATGCGGCACCGATGATGAAGGCGGAAGAACATGGCGCGATCATCCTGACGTCCTCGACGGCGGGGCAATATGGCTACCCCTTCCGCGCGCCCTATGCGGCGGCGAAATGGGCGGTGATTGGCCTGATGAAAACCCTTGCAATGGAGCTGGGGCCCTATGGCATTCGCGCCAATGCGATCTGCCCCGGCGCGGTAGAGGGCGACCGCATGGAGGGCGTGCTGGCGCGCGAGGCCCGCGCCAAGGGCATGACGCGCGATGAGGTGTATCAGGGCTACGCCGCCGGCACCTCGATGCGCAGCTTTGTCACGGCCGAAGACATTGCCAATATGGCGGTTTTTTTGGGCTCGGATGCGGCGCGGCTTGTGAGCGGGCAGGTGATTGCTGTGGACGGGCACACGGAGAACCCTGACCCGAAGGTTTGATATCGCATTTTCGCGGCGCGAAAATCCGACACGGCGGGATAGTCTCAATGGGAAGACGCCGGGGTTAGGGCCGGGGTTAGGGAAGCTCTGCGGCGAGGCTGTCAAGGTGATCGGGGAAATCGCGGGCTGTGATCCGGGCCTCAACCACCAGGGCATCAAAATGCTGGGTGAGGGCAGCGACGCGCGCGCGATCACGGAAGGTGAGATAGTCGCGGCCCACATAGAGCGCGGCGAGGAGCGGGCCGAAGACTGTGATCGGGGCAGAGAACAACCGGCGGGCATCAAAGAGGTAAATCCGCAGGCGCGGGTAGAGCTGGCTGTGCAGCTCCTTGAAGCGGGCAATCTGGGCCTGACGCACATCTGTGGGCAGGCCACGATAGTAGCCTTCACCATGCACAAAACTGGCGATTTCATAGAGCGGCAGGGCGATTTCGTAGTCAGACGGGGCTTCGCGGATGAAGGCGAGGCGGTCTTGCATCGCGCCGATGGCCTGCTCGGCGGTGCGGCCAAGATGGGGGGCATATTCCCAGTTGAGCAGCTCGCGGGTTTTGAGCATATCGGGCAGGGCGGCGGGGACATGGCGGATTTTGTAACCCGCCGCTTCCTTGTGCCACTCAAAGATTTGCTCATCAATCATGGCGCGCGGCGCTTCTGTGAGGGTGAGCGCATTGGCCAGAAGCGTGGCGGCGGTTTCGGGCCGGTCAGAGAGCGAGAGCAGCCAATCGGCCGAGACGCCAAGGGCAGCGGCGCATTCGCCCACCACTTGCGCATTGGGCAGGCGCGCGCCCGAGCCTGAGAGCAGCTGGGAAATGGTGGAGCGGTCGACGCCGATCTGGCGGGCGAGGGCGGTTTGGCTCTGGCCAGCCTCGGCCATGGCGCTGGCGAGGCGCAGGCGAAACTGAGCCGCGCGGAGGCGTTTGTCTATTTTATTCTGCATGTGGTGATAAATATCACATATAGAGAGAAATGTTAATCATATTCGGACTGCGCAGCGGCGCGTTTTGGCGCTAGCTCTGAGGCCACCTTTCTTGAACCTCCGGAGCCATTGTGGACAGCCGACGCCGCACCTTTACCAAAGCCGTTTTATGGAACCTTCTGGGCTTTGCCGTGATGAGCCTTGTTGGCTTTGTGGCGACTGGCTCTTTCGCAACAGGCGGGGCAATTGCGCTGGTGAACACCTGTCTCGGCTTTGCCATGTATTTTGGCTATGAGCGGCTCTGGGCCAGGATCAGCTGGGGGCGTGTTCACCCATGACGGTTGCAAAGGTGGAGTGGCCCACGCTGGCGCTTTTGGTGGCCACATACGGGCTTTGGGCGCTGGGTGTGAGCTGGGCGGCGGCGCTTTGGCTGCCATTGGGCATGATCTGCGTGGCGCTGGCGGCGGTGCAGCATTCCTCCCTCTGCCATGAGGCGCTGCACGGGCATCCGACGCGCCTGCGCTGGCTCAACGAGGCGCTGGTCTTTCCGCAGCTCTCGCTGGTTATCCCTTACGGGCGGTTTCGCGATTTGCACCTCATTCACCACCGCGACGAAAACCTGACCGACCCCTATGATGACCCCGAAAGCAACTACCGCGATCCGGCTGTCTGGGTGCGGATGCCGGCTTGGGGGCGGGCGGTGCTTAACTTTAACAACACGTTGTTCGGGCGGATGCTGGTTGGCCCGCTTGTGGGGCAGGTGTTCTTCATGCGCGAGGATTGGCGCGCCATACGCGGAGGCGACAGGGCGGCTTTGCGGGCTTGGCTTGTGCATATTCCGGCGGCGGCGCCGGTGATCTGGGCGGTGCTGGCGGCGGATATGATGCCGCTCTGGGCCTTCTGTCTGGCCACATATGCCGCGCTTGGGGTGCTCAAGATACGGACCTATCTGGAGCACCGTGCCCATGAGGCCACACAGGGGCGCACGGTGATTGTGGAAGACCGTGGGCTGCTGGCGCTTCTGTTTCTCAACAACAATTACCATGTAGTGCATCACGAGCGCCCCGGTGTGCCCTGGTATCGCTTGCCGGCGTTGTTTCGGGCGGAGCGGGCGGCGTTTCTGGGCAAGAATGACGGCTATTATTACCGCTCGTATCGCGAGATTTTCGGCAAGTATCTCTGGCGTGCGAAAGACCCTGTGCCACATCCGCTCTGGCCAAAGGATGAGGGCCGCGCGTAGACAGGCGCATGAGCTGGATTTTCCTTTCCGTGATGGCGGCGGCGTTTCAGACGCTGCGCTTTATGTTGCAAAAGACCCTGAGCATGGGCGTGCTTTCGGCGGGCGGGGCCACGCTGGCGCGGTTTCTGTTCACAGCGCCTTTCGTGACGCTGCTGGCGGCGGGCTATCTGCTCTGGCGCGGGCAGGCTGTGCCCGAGATCGGCACCGGCTTTTGGGCCTATGTGCTGGCAGGCGGGCTGGCGCAGATTTTGGCGACATGGTGTGTCGTGGCGATCTTTGCCGCGCGCAACTTTGCCGTGGGGATCACCTTCAAGAAAACCGAGGTGATGTTGACGGCCTTTGTGGGCTTTGTTGTGCTGGGCGACCGGGTTTCGCCCGGCGGGCTGGGCGCGATCGGGCTGGGGCTGCTGGGCGTTCTGGTGCTCAGCGACATCCCCGAGGGCACAGGCGGGCTTTTGCGCCGTGCGATGAACCGCGCGGCGGGGCTTGGGCTGTTGTCGGGTGTTTTCTTTGCTGTCTCGGCGGTGGCCTATCGCGGCGCGACGCTCGCGGTCGCGGCGGATGACGCGCTGATGCGCGCGCTGGTGACGATGCCCTGTGTGACGATCTTCCAGACGCTGGCGCTGGGCGCATGGCTTTATGGGCGCGAAGCGGGGGAGATTGGCCGTGTGCTGGCCTCCTGGCGCACCTCGGTCTGGATGGGGCTGGCGGGGATGGGCGGCTCGATCTGCTGGTTTACGGCCTTTGCCATGATGAATGCGGCCTATGTCTTTGCGGTGGGGCAGGTTGAAGTGATCTTCTCGATCTTCGCTTCGGTGTGGTTTTTTGGCGAGGTGATCACGCGGCGCGAGTGGATTGGCATGGGGCTGATCACGGTGTCTGTTCTGGCGCTGGTCTGGCTGTATTGAGGGGGATCGCATTGCGCTGCGCGCAATCCGACCCGCTGGGGGAGCGGCTCCCCAGACCACAGGTTTAACTGGGGGAGCGGCTCCCCAGACCACAGGTTTAACTGGGGGAGCGGTCCCCCAGACCACAGGTTTAGCTGGGGGACCAGTCCCCCAGACCCCCTGGGATATTTACAGCAATAAGAAAGAGCGGATTGGTTTGGCGTCAGTCGTTGGCGATTTCTTTGCCGGTGAGCGGGCCGCGGCCGCCGAGGCGCAAAAAGAGGCTTTCCTCGGCGCCGTTGTGAAAGAAGGGCACGTTTTGGGGCGGCTCTGGATCATGGGCGCGGTGGGCGATTTCGGCCAGCACCACCTCGGTGATGAAGGGCAGATCAAAGCCGCGCACCTCCTGAAGGGGAATCCATTGCAGGTGGGAGAGCTCGTCTTCGGCGCGGGAGAAATCATCGAGATCAGAGGCGATCTCATCGGCATCGACCAGAAAGAAGCGCGCATCAAAGCGGCGCGGGCGGCCCGGGGGGGTGACGGCGCGAAAGACAAATTGGAGCGGCTGGGCCGAAGGCAGGTAGCCGGCGGCGGCAAACTCGGCCCAGTCTTGCGGCACAGGGCCGGGCCAGCGGCCCTCGGTGCCCAGAACAAGGCCGGTTTCCTCCCAGAGCTCGCGGATGGCGGCGACGCCCAAAGCGTTTGTGAGCCCGGGCGCGCAGCCCTCGGCGAGACGGCTGGCGCAGAGCGGATCAAAGCCCCCGGCCAGGGGCACGGCGAAATCGGCCTCATCCAGCGCACCGCCGGGGAAGACGAATTTGTTGGGCATGAAGGCGGCCCCTGCGCCGCGCTGGCCCATGAGCACCTTGGGGGTTGTGAAGCGGTCGCGCAGCGCGATCACCGTGGCGGCGTTGCGCAGAGCACTTTTGTCTGTTGTGGCGGGGGGTGTTTTCGGTGTCATCTGGCCCTCTTTGGGGCGCGGTGGTGTTGCACCCGGTTCAACCGGCCTTGTCAAAGCCGTGCATACGGCGGGCCCATTGAAAGCCGATCACCGCGCCTTTCAGTCTGGGAAGAAGGTATAGGGTGAGTGCGGTGGAGCCAAGAGCGAAGATTGTGAACAGCACAAGCGGTTCGGGGCGATACTGCACAAAGGCGATATGCAGGGCGGGAATCATCACATGGCCGACCACCAGAATGGTGAGATAGGCGGGGCCATCGTCGGCCCTGTGGGGCGTGAAATCCTCCCCACAGACCGCGCATTCGGAATGGACCTTGAGATAGCCTTTGAGCAGGGGGCCTGTGCCGCAGTTGGGGCATTTGCGCCGCCAGCCTTTGCGCAGGGCCGGTTTCACGGCCCGCACCGGCGGAGTGGTCTGGGCTGTCTGGGGGGAGTCGGATGGGGAAAGATCTGGCTCAAGGAGCTGGGTGGTTTGGGGCATGGGGTGTCCGTCAGAGAGGTTTGACCCAGACTGCGGCTCCGGCGCGCAAGAAGAAAGGGGCCATAGTGTCCTTGCGGCGGGATGTCGCAAATCCTGGTGTCGAATTTTTGAACCCGCAGCGACGGAAGCTGCGCGGCGCTGCGTATCAGCCCCGTAAGCCGAGGACAGAGACCGCGGCGCAAAACAGGAGATTAAAGATGAAACGGACTTTTATTGTTGCAGGGCTTGTTGTGGCGAGTATGGCCGGGGGCAGCGCCTATGCCTTTGGTGGCCATAAGGGGGGCGAGGGCCATGGGGGCGAGCGTGGCAAAATGCGCCTTGAGCAGCTGGATTTGAACAAGGATGGCAAGCTCAGCCTTGAGGAGCTTCAGGCGGCACCGCTGAAACGCTTTGAGCAGGGTGACACCAATGGCGATGGCAAGATCACCGCCGAGGAAGCGGCTGCCGCTGCAAGCACGCGCGCGCAAAAGCGCTTTGAGAAGATGCTCAAACGCCGCGACACTGACAAGGACGGGGCGCTGAGCCAAGCGGAGATGCTTGACACTGCGCGCCAGGCCGAGATGTTTGCAGAGCTGGACGCCGACAAGGACGGGTTCTTGAGTCAGGATGAGATGCGCAAAATGCGCAAAATGCACAAAATGGGCAAGATGCGCGGTGAAGGCAAAACCCGCGACTGACATCAGAGGCGCGCGCGGCCCATGGTGGGTGGCGCGCGCTTGCCAGATGGCCAGAGGCGGGCTAGGGCAGTGGGATGAGAGGTATGCCGTTGGATGAGCAAAGAGAGCTGGGCGATGAGGCGCTGTTGTTGCGCTTTGCCAAAGGCGATGCGCAGGCGGCGCAGCTCTTGACGGCCCGTTTGACGCCGGTTGTGCTGGCTCATGCCTACCGTCTTTTGGGCGAGCCCGGCGAGGCGCAGGATGTGGCGCAAGAGACAATGCTCAAGCTCTGGCAGGTAGCGCCGCAGTGGCGCGCCGGAGAGGCCAAAGTGACGACGTGGCTCTACCGTGTGGTGGCCAACGCCTGTCTGGACAGGCTGCGCAAGCGGCGCACGGTGGCGCTGGACGCGGTTGCCGAGCCGGCGGATATGGCGCCGAGCGTGGCAGACCGGCTTCAGGACAGCGCCCGTGTGGACGCGCTTCAGGGCGCGCTTGACGGGCTTCCGGAGCGACAACGCCAAGCCGTGGTTTTGCGCCATATCGAGGGGCTTTCAAACCCGCAGATCGCGCAGATCATGGATCTGACTGTGGATGCGGTGGAAAGCCTGACCGCGCGGGGCAAACGGGGATTGAAAGCCGCGCTTGGCGCGCGCAAGGAAGAATTGGGGTATCAAGATGACTGAGCAGAACCGCACACAGGAGGCCGCGCTTGAGGCGTTGTTTGCCACTGCGAAAGACACGGCCCCCTTGCCGGATGCGGCGCTTTTGCAGCGGGTGCTGAGCGATGCGGCGCAGGTGCAGGCGGGGTTTGCCGCTGCGGCTGTGCCAGAGGCGCGCAGGGCCTGGCCTGAGCGGCCCCAGCGGCGCGCCCAGGTGCGGCTAGGCGGCCTGTTTGAGATGATCGGAGGCTGGGCCGGGCTGGGCGGGCTTGCCACGGCCTCGGCCTTTGGGCTGTGGCTGGGGATGACGCCCGTGTTGGGGCTGGGAGAAACCCTTGCCGCACAGGGCTTTGGCAGCGCGGCTGTATTGGACGGGCTGGGCGAGGATTACGCCTATCTGGCAGATTTGGGAGAGAATTGATGCAGATGTCTCAGAGCACACCAAGGCCGCGGACGCGGCGCAGCGTGAAGGTGGTGCTGATCGTTTCGCTGGCGCTCAACCTTGCGGTGGCCGGCCTTGTGCTGGGCGCTGTGATGAGCCACGGCGGGCGGCCTGATCTGGCCCATGGGCGGGCCGACCTTCTGTTGCGCGCCCTGGCCCCGCAAGACCGCCGAGCGATTGGCACAGCGGTCAAGGAAGCGCAGGGCGGCGGGCGGCGGGCTTTCCGCGCGGCCCAAACAGAGGCGCTGCAAGAGGTTGTCGCTGCCCTGCGGGCAACGCCTTTTGAGGCAGAGGCCCTCACGGGGGCGCTGGCTGCGAAATCGGCTCATATGAGTGCCACCCGTGCGGCGGCGGATGCGGCTCTGGCAAAGCGGCTTGTGGCCATGGAGGCTCCGGCGCGGCTGGCCCTTGCCGACCGGCTGCAAGAGGCCCTGATGCGCCGGTCTCTGCCGCGTAAGCCGGAGCGCGCGGCCGACTGAGGCCTGCTGCCCAAAACGCGCATGGCGTGCGCACCAACCCCCCAGCACCCTGGGTGCTGCTTGGCGCGGCGCAGGGGGTGTTGGGGGTGTTTGGGGGCAGCTCTGTCAGGCGGCGCTGCGCGCGCTCATGGTCACCTGATTGCGGCCATGACGCTTGGAGCGGTAGAGCGCGCTGTCGGCTTGTTCGAGCAAGGCCTGGCCAAGCGCCTCGGCCTGACCTGCGCTGCCCGGTGCAAGGCGGGGCTCTTGTGTGGCCACCCCTATGCTGACCGTGAGGTGCTGGGCGGGGATGTGGCTGGCAAGGTGGAACGGGTGCCGGGCGATGACGCTGCACAGGCGCGTTGCGATCCGTTGGGCGGCTGCGCTGGATGTTTTGGGCATCAGAACGAGAAACTCCTCGCCACCGATCCGGGCCACAAGGTCTTTGCTGCGGATATTTTGTTGCAACACACCCGCAAGCGCCACCAGCGCCGCATCTCCTGCGGTGTGGCCAAGCTCATCATTGATGCGTTTGAAGTGGTCCACATCAAGCGCCATGATGGCACAGCTCTGCCCGGCCACGGCCGCTTCGGCGAGGATCTGCTCAAGTTTGGGCAGGGCAAAGCGGCGGTTGTGGAGCCCTGTCAGAGGGTCTGTCACGGCGGCGCGCAAGCCCTCGTGCATATGGGCGCGACGGTGATCCTGGCTGCGTTTGCGCGCGGCAAGCGTGGCAATGCGCAGCGCAAGTTCCTCCGGACAATAGCCGTAGGGCAGGATATCATCGGCCCCCCTGTCAAGGGCATTGGAATAAAGTAACGGATTGGGCGCGGCGATCACCGCGATCAGGCCGGCGTGGCGGGTTTTGGGGTGCGCGCGCAGATCGGCGAGCAGGCAGAGCCCGTCTTCGGGAGCCTCGGCAGAGACCTCAACCGCGACGACATCCGGTGCGCTCTCGCTGTGTTCTTTGAGGATCTCGGCTTCGCTGCTGGCGCTGAACACGGTGTTGGGCAAGGCCGGCAAGCTGGCGAGCCAGGCCTTGGCACGGGTGGAATTGGGCGTGAGAATTGCGGTTTGGATGGCGGTTTGCAGCGGGGCGTTGTAGCCCGGCGCGCTTTCGCCAAAGCCAAAAGACTGTGACATCTGCTTGGCCAGCCGTGCATCTTCGAGGCTGTCGTTGCGGCGCAGGATTGAGCGGAACCGCGCGAGCAGGGCGCTGCGTTCGATCGGGTTGGGCATGACATCGGTGGCACCGGCCTTGAGCAACACCAGCCGCGTGGCCTTGTCATAGGCCTCCATGAGCATGATCACGGGAATGCGCGAGAGCTTGGGATCGGCGGTGTAACGCTGCATGAACTCCAGTGCGCTCATTTTGTCAGGGCGCGCGGTGGCCAGCACGATATCGGGCCGCTCCTGGCGCACCATGGCCAGCCCCTCGCGCAGCGAGGCCACCTGCGCCACCTGATAACCCGCCGCTGACAACTTGACGTTGAGCACGATCCGGTTGGTCGCTATGTCGTCAATGATGAGGACTTTACGGGGCATGGGCGGTTACAGTTCCCTTTGAGCTTGCGGTTTTGTTTATCATTTCGCAAAAGTGGTTAAGAAAACCTTTCTAGGCCTGTAAAAAATGACAGTTTCTTTTGATCGCGCCGAGGAGATCGGCCTTAAAGCGCTCACATGGCTGGCCGCAAACGAAGACTTGCTGCCGGTTTTTCTCGGGGCCAGCGGCGCGTCGCTGGCCGATTTGAAAGCGCAGGCGGGCACGACGGCTTTTCTGGCCTCGGTGCTGGACTTTCTGCTGATGGATGACGCTTGGGTGGTTGGCTTTTGCGACGCCTGCGGGCTTGCTTATGATCAGCCCATGCGGGCGCGGGCAGCCCTTCCGGGCGGGGAGCTGGTGCATTGGACATGATACCGATTCAGGCCGTTGTTTTTGACAAGGACGGCACATTGTTTGACTTTGCCAGCACCTGGGAAGCCTGGGCCATGGCCTTCTTGCAGCGGTTGGCGCGCGATGAGGCCCATGCGCGGGCCATGGCCGCAGCCGTGGGCTTTTCTTATGAGACCCAGAGCTTTTTGCCAGAGTCGATTGTCATTGCCGGGATGCCCAGCGAGATTGCGCAGGCCCTCGCGCCGAGCCTGCCGGAGTGGGACAAAGCCGCGCTTGTTGCGGTGCTCAATGCGGAAGCTGCCAAAGCCCCGCAAGCGCAGGCTGTGCCGCTTGGGCCCTTGCTTGGCGGGCTGCGGGCGCGGGGCCTGAAGCTGGGTGTGGCGACCAATGATGCCGAGGCCCCGGCGCGAGCGCATTTGCAGAGTGCGGGGGTTCTGGAGCTGTTTGATTTTGTGGCGGGCTATGACAGCGGCTTTGGGGGCAAGCCGGAGGCCGGGCAGCTTTTGGGCTTTTGCAAGGCTGTGGGCCTGGCCCCGCAGGCCTGTGTCATGGTGGGCGATAGCACCCATGATTTGCACGCGGCGCGGGCCGCTGGAATGCGCAGCGTTGCGGTTCTGACGGGGCTGGCGGGGGAGGCGGATCTTGCGCCCCTGGCCGATGTGGTTTTGCCGGATATCGGGCATTTGCCGGGATGGCTGGCGGGGCTTTAGAGGTTGCGTTTTGGCTGCGCCAAACCGCGGCGGGCGAGGGGGCTTTGCCCCCTCGCGCTCCCCCAAGCACTTTGCAAGGCACAGGCGAAGACCGATAGAGCGCACTTGCTGCGCGGGATCGTCTGGATATTTGACGCAATAAGAAAGTGCCTGAGCACTAGTGCGCGGGTTTGATGAAGGTGCCGTTGCGCAGATCAGACATGGCTTGCTGGATTTCTGCGCGGGTGTTCATCACGATCGGGCCATGCCAGGCGACGGGCTCTTGCAGGGGGGCTCCTGACACCAGCAGGAAGCGGATGCCATCTTCCCCGGCCTGAACGGTGATTTCATCGCCGGTGCCAAAGCGGATGAGTGTGCGGTTGCCTGACATATCCCGGATATTGACCTCTTCGCCCATCACCTCTTTTTCGAGCAGCACACCGGAGGGGGCGCTGGCATCAGCGAAGGCACCGGAGCCCTGGAACACATAGGCGAAAGCGCGGCGGTAGGTGTCAACGGGAAGTGTTTTCTTGACGCCGGCGGGGATGGACACATCGAGATATTGCGGGTCTGCGGCGATTCCGTCGACGGGGCCTCGCTTGCCCCAGAACTCTCCTGTGACCACGCGCACGCGGGTGCCGTCATCCTCGATGATTTCGGGGATCTCCTTGGCCTCGACATCCTGATAGCGCGGGGTGGTCATCTTGAGGTCGCGCGGCAGATTGGCCCAGAGCTGGAAACCGTGCATCTGGCCTGCGGTGTTGGCGCGTGGCATTTCCTGATGCATGATGCCCGAGCCGGCTGTCATCCATTGCACATCACCCGCGCCGAGGCTGCCGGTGTTGCCGAGGCTGTCGGCATGATCGACCTCGCCTTCGAGCACATAGGTGATGGTCTCAATGCCGCGGTGGGGGTGCCAGGGGAAGCCCTTTTCAAAATGGGCCGGCACATCGTTGCGAAAGTCGTCAAACAGCAGAAACGGGTCGAGCTCTGAGGGATCGTGAAAGCCGAAGGCGCGGTGCAGATGCACGCCTGCGCCCTCCATCGTGGGCTGGGCCTTACGTTTTTCGAGAATGGGGCGGATGGACATGGGACGACTCCTTTTGGATCCTGTAACAAAGCCTATCGCGCGGTGCGGATGCGGGCAATTCTGCGCTTTGCGCAGGGATATGTGCATTATTGCACAGATGGTTGGCGCAAGTGGTTCGCACAGATCGTTCACAAAGAGGGCAAGCCGCCCGGAGCGCCAGCCCGTTGAAACATGCGCCGGCGAACCGCCAAATGCAGGCCGGCTACAATTGACGGGTATTTGGGGCGCAAGTGTCGCTTCTGGGCCAGAATAGGCAGGCCGCCAGCGCGAGCATAGCAAAAAACAGGGAGAGATTTATGAAAGTTGGTTTTATCGGCCTCGGGAATGTGGGTGGAAAACTGTCAGGTAGCCTGCTGCGAAACGGGGTTGAGCTCAGGGTGCATGATTTGAATGAAGACTTTGTTAAGGCAAAGGTTGCGGCCGGGGCGCTTGCCGGAGGCTCGCCGGCCCAGATGATGCGGGAGTGTGATTCGGTTATCACCTGCCTGCCAAGCCCGGCGGCCAGCGCGGCGGTGCTGCAAGAGATGTTGCCCGAGGTTGGGCCAGGCAAAATCTGGATGGAAATGAGCACCACCGACGAGGCCGAGGTGAAGCGGATCGGTGCTGAGGTGATCGCGCGGGGCGGGGCCGCTGTGGACTGCCCTGTTTCGGGCGGTTGCCACCGTGCGGACACCGGCAATATCTCAATTTTTGCAGGCTGTGAGCGCGCCACATTCGAGCGGATTTTGCCGCTGCTCACAATTATGGGGCGGCGTGTGTTGCACACGGGGGATCTGGGATCGGCCAGTGTTTTGAAGGTCTTGACCAATTTTCTGGCGACCGCAAACCTTGTTTCTGTGGCCGAGGCTCTGACGGTGGCCAAAGGCGCAGGCATGGACCTTGGCGTGGCCTATGAGGCGATGGCGATTTCCTCGGGGACGAGCTTTGTGCATGAGACGGAGGGGCAGGTTATTTTGAATGGCAGCCGGGATATTTCCTTCACGATGGACCTTGTGGCCAAGGATATCGGGCTGTTTCAGGAGGTGGCCGACCGTGCGGGCGTGCCGCTGGAGCTGAACCCCTTGCTGATCAGCATCTTTCAGGATGGCATCAGCCGTTTTGGCCCCAGAGAGCTTTCTCCCAATATTATCAAACGCCTAGAGGAGGCCACGGGGCTGGATGTCACAGCACCGGGTTTTCCGGCGGAGATGGTGGATGACGAGCCCGAGGAACGCGGCGCAGAGGTGACGGTTAAGAGAGGGTAAAGCCTGCGGTTTGCCTGCTTAAGGATCTGAAAACTGCGCAAAACCGGGGGGTGATATGCGTGCACAGGGCGTGCACAAAGCGTGCACCGCCCCAAGAGCCCAAAAGGTGGCGCAGCCAGGTTAACGCGGCGTGCGCAGCGCGGGGCTTGTCAGGGCTGCCCCGCTGGGGCTAGGTGGCAGCGCAGACAGCCAAGGAGAGACGCAATGCACGCGCAGACACCGCTGGTGGAGGTGAAGGTCAGCCCGTTCCGGCGTTTTTTCGGGGCCGGGATGGTGGCGCTTTCGGGCGCGCTTCTGGTGAGCACGGCGCTCAACACGCCGCCGCATGGCTGGCTCTTGCAGGCGGCCCTTTGGGGGTTGGCCGCACTCTTGCTGGGCAGCGCCCAGAAGCTGTGGCGCGATACGGGGCGGCATTTGCGCCTGATCGGCACGCGGCTGGAAGACAGCGCGGGCGAGCTGGTTCTGGATCTTGCCGACGTTGAAAGCATCGAGCGGGGGCATTTCAGCCTGCGCCCTTCCAACGGGTTCTCGGTGCAGCTGCGCCGCGAGGTGACGCCCTGTTGGCGCATGGGGCTGTGGTGGCGGGCCGGACGGCGCGCAGCCTTTGGCGGCGCGGCGAGCAGTGCGCAGGTCAAGCCGCTGGCCGAGGCGATTGAGCGCCATCTGGGGTTGGACCAGCTCTAGGGTGCTGCGGCTCTGGCGGCTCAGCAACTTTCCCAGCAGAGTTGGGGCGCAAAGCGGGGCCGCGCAAAGACGAATGTGCCCAGCTCATTGCGCTCCATCAGCCCCCAGAGAAAGGGCGGCGTGTAGGTAATTTGGGTTTCCACCAGAATGAGGCGTTCGCCATTGACCAGCAGCGGCAGCCGGTTGTGCCAGTTGCGCACATCGGCGGCGCGCAGGGGCGGCAGGGCGCCGCGGCTCTCGGACCAATCCAGATTGTAGGTTTCGGTTTGGGTGGAATAGTGGAGCACCGAGACCCGCAGCTCGGGGGGCTCGGCTGTGCGGGTGAGAAATTGCACCATGTCCTGAGCCGCATCAATATAGGCGGCGTCCAGCGGGGTGGTCTCGCGGCTGATCATATCGGCAATGGTGAAGGCGGCTTTTTCATGGACGCCCACTTGGCGGTAGGCATCAAACCACGAGAACATGGAGGCGTAGGCCCAAAAGACAATCGGCGCCATGATGATGAACTCGACAGAAACCGAGCCGCCCGTGTCCTCCCACAGGGTGCGCAGGCGCGCGAGAAGCCAGCGCCCGACCATCAGAGCGGCTCCTGCACAAAGGCAGATGTGGCGATCATCCAGGCATTGCCATTGCCATCCCAATCGAGGTGGCGGCCCAGGCCCGTGAAAGGAAATATGGGCTGAAACACATAGCAGGCCCGCAGCATCATCAGCTGGTTTTGCTGGCCGTTGCGAAACTCTGTCAGCGGGTTGACCAGTTCGGCGATGTCGGTGCAGCGCGCGGTGTCGCGCGGGGGGGTGAAATTGCGCATGTCCAGGGGCTGCATTTCAAGGTGCAGCTGGGTGTCGCAATTGCTCAGGAAGCCGGCGTAGTTGCAGGTCATGATCTTGATGTCATCATGCTGGAAATTGGCACCGGTTGTCAGGCGCACATCGCGCACCGCAAGGTCAAGGCCACGTTCCAGCATGGAGTGGTTGAAGGTGATCATCCCCAGTTCGACGGCGGCGCAGAACATGAAGATGAAGAACGGGAACAGGATCGCGAATTCGACTGTCGCGCTGCCGTTTTCATCGTGCTGCCAGCGCAGCCACAGGGGGGCGCGTGGTTTCATTGGGTGAGCTTGAGTTGGGTGATGGATTGGGCGATGGCGGCGAAGGCCGCCTCGATGTCCAGGCCGCGCACATCAAAGAAATGGCTCTCCGTAGAGGCGCAGGCCCGCAGCGCCTCAAGGCCGGCAATCGGGGCCTGAAAGCCGATGGTGTAGATGATCACACCCTGGTTTTTGGCGGCGGTGCAGATCGCGTCCAGCTGGCTGTCTTTGCGGTTGCCGCCCACCGAGCTGCGCGGGCTTGCGGACCAATCGTAATTGCCCAGGTTGGCATAGAGGTAGTCGTTGATCCAGTTGAGGCTGGCGGTGGCAAAGAGGCGCTCAAAGCTCAGGCGGGTGAAGCCTGTGGGCAGGGTGGCGCTTGCGCCGCTGGCCGGAATGGCGTGGTCGCCACTGGCGGTCTGGCTGTAATAGCTGCCGTTGTGCAGCACGGCGTAGCGGTCTGTGCTGGCGTTGTAAAACACATCGGACAGGCCGCTGCGGAACGGGTCGCGCAGCCGGTATTGGGTGGTGTTCTGGCCGTCGCTCATCACCACCATGAGTTTCATGTTGCTGCCGGTGCCAAAGGCGACGGGGCGGCCGGCAAAGCCCGGATCGATTGTGTTGCTGGCGATGAGGTTGGTGACGGCGGGTTGCAAGCTGGGGTCGAGCAGCGCCGCGCCCCATTTGACACCCATGTCGATGCTGGTTGTGCTGGCGCGCTCCAGCGCGTTGATCTGGCCGTAAAGGGCAGTTCTGTCACGGCTGAGCGGCAAGATTTGCGAGGCGGCTCTGTTGGAGCAGCTCGGGCGCGCGCCATGGGTGTCGCGCAGGCCCTCGGGGTGTGGATCTTCCACGATCAGCGGGGTGGCGTCAAAATGTTTGACCTGTTCATAGACCCGGCTGCCGGCGCTGGCGGGTGTCATGGCCGTCGTGTTGAAATCGGCTTCCTCAAAATTGAGGCAATAGGAGTAGTCATGCGGATCGGAGGTGTTGAACTGGCCCATCAGCTCCGGGCTGAGCGCGACCTGGTTGGAGTAGGGCACCAGCGACACGGAGACGGTTTCAGAGATCCCGATCACGGCATCCACAAAGCTGACGGCGGCGGGGCGCAGGCTGTCAAGCCGGTTGCCTTCCATGGAGCCTGAGATGTCAAGCACGAGGGAAATTTCCATGCTGTCAAAGCGCTCTTCTGCGGTGGCGCGGGCCGGGGCGCTCATGTTTTCAACCCCCAGCATATGGCTCAGCTGGGTGGGCACAGTGGCGCGGGCGCTGGCAGAGACCACCCGGAAATTGGGGCCTTGCTGCACCGCGGTGTCCAGCAGATCGGCGTTGGGCAGGTTTGACTTGACGAAATAGTCGGCCACCACCTGGGCGGGCGGGTTTGTCTGATCCAGGTCGGCGGCGGCGAGCACGGCCTGATCGAGCACATGCTGGAGCCGCGAGCGCTCTGATTCATAGCGCATCACATCGACGCCCAGCGCCCCCACGAAGAGGATCATCAGCATGAAATAGATGGAAAAGGCCACGATCACCCCCGACTCATCTCGGGCAAAGCGCCCCAGAGCGGCAAGGGCGGCGGGCCGTTTGCCACGGCCAGAGCGGGTTATCACGGCTGTCAGGTCCATTTTGTCTCTTTCATGAGCCCCTGCAGCGAGAGGCAGCTTCACCAGCTTGCGTTACACTGGCCCGGAGCTTCTTCTGGAGCCTCTCTGTGGCGGAATTGAGGCGCAAATTCTGTCAATTTTGTGAAAAATACCCGCGATTGGCACCTATCAGCCCGGCAAGGCAGGACCGTTTCCGGGCTGTCACCAATTCCGCGAATTTGAGTTAAATTTTAGGGGGCCAGGCCGCGCAAGGCCGGGTTTGCTGGCGATTTGTTAACCCCTGCGGCGTAGTTTGAGTGAAACGCGGTTGGTTCGCAGGGCAATAGGTGCGACAAATATTCACAGCACAGCTGAGTCGCCACTCCGCGGCCTCAGAGCTGACAGGGAGAGAGAAAGAAGATGAACGCCACTGCCAATGAGCCGAGCTTTCGCGAAAGCGTCGATCTGATGTTCAACCGTGCGGTTGCTGTGATGGACCTGCCGCCGGGCCTTGAGGAGAAGATCCGCGTGTGCAACGCCACATATACGGTGCGCTTTGGGGTGCGGCTGCGCGGCCAGATCCAGACATTTACCGGCTATCGCTCGGTGCACAGCGAACATATGGAGCCTGTGAAGGGCGGTATCCGCTATGCGCTGGGTGTGAACCAGGACGAGGTTGAGGCGCTGGCGGCCTTGATGACTTATAAATGCGCACTCGTGGAAGCGCCCTTTGGCGGCTCCAAGGGCGGGCTGTGCATTGATCCGCGCCAGTATGACGAGCACGAGCTGGAGCTGATCACCCGCCGCTTTGCCTATGAGCTGGCCAAGCGCGACCTGATCCACCCGAGCCAGAACGTGCCGGCGCCCGACATGGGCACAGGCGAGCGCGAGATGGCCTGGATTGCCGACCAGTACCGCCGCATGAACACCACCGATATCAACGCCGCCGCCTGTGTGACGGGCAAACCTATCAACGCGGGCGGCATTCAGGGCCGCACGGAGGCCACGGGGCGGGGCGTGCAATATGCGCTGCGCGAGTTCTTCCGCCACCCGGAAGATGTGAAAAAGGCCGGCATGGAAGGCACGCTTGAGGGCAAGCGCATCATCGTGCAGGGGCTGGGCAATGTGGGCTATCACGCGGCGAAGTTCCTTGGCGACGAGGACGGTGCGCTGATCACCGGCATCATCGAGCGCGACGGCGCTTTGTTTAACCCCAAGGGGCTGGATGTGGACGCGGTGCGCGGCTGGATTGTGAAGCACGGTGGCGTGAGCGGCTTTCCGGATGCGACCCACGCAGCAGAGGGTGCCGTTGTGCTGGAGGAAGATTGCGACATCCTGATTCCGGCGGCGCTGGAAGGGGTGATCAACCTCACCAACGCCGAGCGGATCAAGGCGCCGCTGATCATCGAGGCCGCCAACGGCCCTGTCACGGCGGGGGCGGACGAGATTTTGCGCAAGAAGGGCTGTGTGATCATCCCCGATATGTATGCAAACGCGGGCGGTGTGACGGTGTCTTACTTTGAGTGGGTGAAAAACCTGAGCCACATCCGCTTTGGCCGCATGGGCCGCCGCCAGGAAGAGGCGCGCCACGAGCTGATCGTGAGTGAGCTGGAGCGGCTGAGCCGCCACCTGGGCGATGCTTGGTCGATGACGCCGGACTTCAAGGCCCGCTACCTGCGCGGTGCAGACGAGCTGGAGCTGGTGCGCTCGGGGCTGGATGACACCATGCGCACGGCCTATCAGAGTATGCGCGAGGTCTGGCACGCGCGCGATGATGTGCCTGATTTGCGCATGGCGGCCTATCTGGTGGCGATCACCAAAGTGGCCTCAAGCTACCGCGCGAAGGGGCTCTGAGGGCTGTATTTTTGAGCAGGTTGGGGTGCGCAGTGAATGCGCACCCTACGGGGTGTTTGCGTGGTTGGTGTGCAGTGAATGCGCAGGTTGGTTGGGGTGCGCAGTGAATGCGTAGGCAGGTTGATTTAGGTGCGCAGTGAATGCGCACCCTACGGAGTTTGTGGGACATTTGTTTGCAGCCTCAGGCCGGGTAATGGCCGCGAAGCGTCCCGACCATCCTTTGCGTGGCAGGTGATTTGGCTGGGCTATGCGCGCCGTGCGTTCTGAGGATGTGTTTGGCAAGCAAAAAGCGCTCTGTCATTTCCCTGGGGCGCCCCCCCCGAGGGCTGGTGTTGGCCTTTGCGCCAAAGGCAGCTTGATCCGCTCACCCGCCGTTTCAGCCGGATTGAATGTCATTCACCAAAAATTCAAAACCCCAGTCGCCTGTGGGACAGTCTATGTCGAAAAGGGGCCTTTCCCTTTGCGTGTGGCTTGATAGGCTCAACCCCAATTGAACAGCGCGCGGCGCTGGGGGTTGTGCCGCAAGGCAAAGGGGGACACATGCGCTTTTCCGCGCTGAAAATTCTCAAAGAGGGCCTGACGGGCAACAAGGGCTGGACACCGCATTGGCGCGACCCGGCCCCAAAGCCCGCGTATGATGCGATCATCATCGGCGGTGGCGGGCACGGGCTTTCAACCGCTTATTACCTTGCCAAGAACCACGGCATGACCAACATTGCCGTGCTTGAAAAGGGCTATATCGGCAGCGGAAATATTGGCCGCAACACCACGATTGTGCGGGCCAATTACAGCCTTGAAGGCAACTCGCAGTTTTATTCCCATTCGCTCAAGCTCTGGGAGGGGCTGGAGCAGGATTTGAACTACAACGCCATGATGAGCCAGCGTGGGATCATCAACCTGTTTCACTCAGACGGGCAGCGCGATGCGGCGGCAAAGCGCGCCAATATGATGATCAGCCAGGGCGATGACGCCATTTTACTTGATAAAACATCGGTGCGCGCGCTTCTGCCCAACCTCAACCACGACAACATCCGCTTTCCCATATATGGCGGGCTATACCACAAGCGCGGCGGTACGGCGCGCCATGATGCTGTGGCCTGGGGCTTTGCGCGCGGGGCCGACCAGCGCGGGGTGGATCTGATCCAGAACTGCGAAGTCACCGGGATCGACATCGAAAATGGTGTGGTGCAGGGCGTGCAGACCACGCGCGGCGCGATCAGGGCCAAGAAAGTGGGTATGGTTGTGGCCGGGCGCTCAAGCCAGGTGGCGGCGATGGCGGGGATGCGCCTGCCGATCGAGAGCCATATCTTGCAGGCCTTTGTGAGCGAGGGGCTGAAGCCCTGTATCGACCATGTCGTGACCTTCGGCATGGGGCATATGTATATGAGCCAGTCCGACAAGGGCGGGCTTGTTTTTGGCGGCGATCTGGATTTCTACGCCTCCTATGCGCAGCGCGGCAACCTGCCGACAGCCGAGCATGTGATGGAGGCGGCAATGTGCCTTTTGCCGCAGATCGGCAAGGCCAAGGTCTTGCGCTCCTGGGGCGGGATCATGGACATGACGCCCGATGGCAGCTTTATCATCGACAAGACCCATATCGAGGGGTTCTTTGTGAATGCGGGCTGGTGTTATGGCGGCTTCAAGGCGGTGCCGGCTTCGGGCTATTGCATGGCCCATCTGATGGCCACAGGCCAGCCCCATGAGGTGGCCAAGCACCACCGGTTGGACCGGTTTGAAACCGGGCGCGGGCTGATGGACGAAGAGCACCGTGGCAGCCAGCACAACCTGCACTGAAGGATAAGGAAAGACAATGCGTATAGCCTGCCCCCTGTGTGGCGAGAGAGACAGCCGCGAATTCAGCTACAAGGGTCATGCCCTTGCGCTGGAGCGCCCTGCGGAAGATGCGGGCGTGGCGGCGTGGGACGACTATTTGCACAACCGCGACAACCCCGCCGGCCTGACGCAGGAGCTGTGGTTTCACGATATGGGCTGCGCCAGCTGGCTGGTGGCCGAGCGCAACACGGTGACGCATGAATTTGGCGCGGTCCGGCTCGCGGAAGATGTGAAGGGAGCCAAGCCATGAGACTTGCAGGCAAGGGGCTGATCAACCGCAACAAACGGGTGCGCTTTTGCTTTGACGGGCGGGATTATGAGGGCTTTGAGGGCGACACGCTCGCCTCGGCCCTGCTGGCCAATGGTGTGACGCTCATGGCGCGTTCGTTCAAATATCACCGGCCCCGTGGGGTTCTGACGGCGGGCTCTGAGGAGCCCAACGCTTTGGTGACCGTGGGCAAGGGCAGCAGCCAGGACCCGAACGTGCGCGCCACGGTGCAGGAAATCTACGAGGGGCTGGAGGCCGTGAGCCAGAACCGCTGGCCCAGCCTTGATTTTGATGTGATGGCCGTGAACGACCTTGGTGCGCCGTTCCTGGGGGCGGGGTTTTATTACAAGACGTTTATGTGGCCCAAGGCCTTTTGGGAAAAGCTCTACGAGCCTGTCATTCGCCGCGCGGCGGGGCTTGGGGCGATTTCGGGCGCGCCGATAGAGGACAAATACGAGCGCGCCTTTGCGCATTGTGATGTGCTGGTGATCGGCTCTGGCCCCACGGGGCTTATGGCCGCTTTGACGGCGGCTGAGGCGGGGGCCGATGTGCTCCTTGCCGAAGAAGACAGCGCGCTGGGCGGGCGGCTTCTGAGCGAAAGCGGCGAGATTGACGGCATACCTGCGCGCGACTGGGCGGCGGCGATGGCCGAAAAGCTCGCGGGCATGGACAACGTGCGCCTCATGACGCGCACCTCGGTGACGGGGGCCTATGACGGCGGCACATATGGTGCGCTGGAGCGTGTGGCGCATCACCGCCCGCTGGCCAAAGGCCTGCCCAAGGAGTGTTTCTGGCGCATTGCGGCCAAGCGCACGGTGCTGGCGGCGGGCGCTCTGGAGCGGCCTGTGGCCTTTCAGAACAACGACCGCCCCGGTGTGATGATGGCGAGTGCTTTGCGCGCTTATGTGAACCGTTGGAATGTGGCGCCGGGGCAGAAGATTGCGCTGTTTGGCAACAACGACAGCATCCATGATGTGGCGGCTGACCTGCTGGCAGCGGGGGTGCATATCGCGGCGCTGATTGACAGCCGCGCGGAGGCAACCTGTGCGCTGGATGTGCCGTTTTATGCGGGTGCGCAGGTTTGTGGCACGGATGGGCGCAAGCAGCTTGAAGCGGTGAGCATTGCGCGCGCCTCCGGGGTTGAGAAGGTGCTGGTGGACTGCCTTGGCATGTCTGGCGGTTGGAACCCGACGCTGCACCTCACCTGCCATATGAACGGGCGGCCCGAGTGGCGCGAGGAGATTGCTGCCTTTGTGCCCAAGGTGGGCATGGTGCCGGGGCTCATGGCTGCGGGGGCGTGCAACGGCGCGTTTTCAACGGCGGCCTGCCTTGGCGAAGGCGTGGGCGCTGCGCAGGCGGCCTGCGAGGCGCTGGGGCTTGAGGCGAAAGCGCCCAAGCTGCCAAGCGCGGAGAACCGCCCCTACAGGATTGCGCCGCTCTGGGCTGTGGCGGGCAAGGGCCGCGCCTGGCTTGATTTCCAGAACGATGTGACTGTGAAAGATGTCAAACAGGCCGCTGTCGAGAACTTCCGCTCTGTGGAGCATATGAAGCGCTACACCACGCAAGGCATGGCGACCGATCAGGGCAAGAACTCCAACGTGCAGGCGCTGGCTGTGCTGGCGGATGCCACGGGGCGCGGCATTCCTGAAACCGGCACGACGACTTACCGCCCGCCCTTTACGCCTGTGGCGATTGCCGCGATGGCGGCGGGGGCGGCGGACAAGGGCTTTGCGCCCGAGCGCTTTACCACCTCCCACAGGCTCACTGTGGCGGCGAATGCGCCGCAGATCGAGGCGGGGCTGTGGTATCGCCCCTCCTATTTCCCCGCCAAGGGCGAGACGACGTGGCGGCAGTCCTGTGATCGCGAGGTGGGATATGTGCGCCAAGCCGTGGGCATTTGCGATGTGTCCACGCTCGGCAAGATCGACATCAAGGGCAAGGATGCGGGCGCGTTTCTCGACTTTCTCTATACCAATATGTTCTCCACCCTGAAGGTGGGCCGCGTGCGCTATGGCCTCATGCTGCGCGAGGACGGGCATGTGATGGATGACGGCACGACCGCGCGCCTCGCTGACGACCATTTCGTGATGACCACCACCACGGCGGCGGCGGGCGAAGTGATGAAGCACATGGAGTTTGTGAGCCAAGGCCTGCGGCCAGACATGGACATGCGCTTTGCCTCTGTCACGGAGCAATGGGCGCAGTTTGCCGTGGCGGGGCCGAAGGCGCGCGCGCTTCTCAACGAGGTGCTCGACAGCCCGATTGACGGCGAGAGCTGGCCCTTCATGGCCTGTGGCCCGGTGAAGCTGGGCGGCGTAGACGGGCGTCTCTTCCGCATCAGCTTCTCGGGCGAACATGCCTATGAGGTGGCTGTGCCGGCGCGCTATGGCGAGAGCCTCTTTGCCACGCTCAAGGCCCGCGCCGAAGCGCTGGGCGGCGGCGTGTATGGCATGGAAGCGCTCAATGTGCTGCGCATCGAGAAGGGCTTTATCACCCATGCCGAGATCCACGGCCGTGTCACCGCGTTTGACATCGGGATGCAGGGGATGCTGAGCAAGAAGAAAGACTTTATCGGCAAGGCGGCGGCGCAGCGCGCGGGCTTGCTGGAGGAGGACCGCGAGATGCTTGTGGGCCTGAAGCCTCTGGGCGCGGTGAAACAGCTTATGGCGGGCGCGCATCTTTACAATGCCGGGGCCGAGCCGGTGCGCCAGAGCAATCAGGGCTATATCACCTCGGTTGGCTTCTCGCCCACGCTGGGGACATATCTGGGCCTTGGCTTTTTGCGCGGGGGGCGTGCGCGCCATGGCGAGACCGTGCAGATGGTGGACCATGTGCGCGGTGTGGCCACGACATGCGAGGTCTGCCATCCGGTATTCCTTGATCCAGAAGGGGAGCGCAGCCGTGATTGAGCTGAAACCACTTTCACCCGCCACGGGGCTTTTGCCGCTTGATATTGGCGGCGTGACATTGCGCGAGGCCGAGATGGCCGCGCTCACGTTGATTGCGCCTTACATGGGGCGCGAGGCCCAACTGACTGAGGCGCTTGAGGCCGCACATGGGCTGGGCTGGCCTCAGGCGGGGGAAACCTCCGCGAGCGGCGCGGCGCGGCTGATCTGGTTTGGCCGCAAGCAGGCGGTGCTTGTGGGCGCTGCGGCCTCGGCCAAGCTGGCCGCCCATGCGGCGCTGACCGATCAGTCTGATGCCTGGTCTTGCGTGGTGCTGGAGGGCGCGGGCGCGCGCGATGTGCTGGCGCGGCTGGCGCCTTTGGATATGCGCGATGTGGCCTTCCCTGTGGGGGCGACGGCGCGCACAGAGGTCTTTCACATGGCCTGCTCGATCACGCGCATTGAGGCTCAGAGCTGGCAGATCATGGGCTTTCGCTCCATGGCCAAGACGCTGGTGCATGACTTGCAGGTGGCCATGGAAGGCGTGGCGGCGCGGGCTAAACCGGCTCTGACGTGAGCCAGACACCGCCTTCGGGGCGCAGCGTGAGGATCATCACGGGATTTGGCGTTTTGCCAGCCACGGGTGTGAACTTGCGCTTGGCGAGCAGGGTGGCCAGGATGATAACCGCCTCTTGCAGCGCAAAGCTCGCGCCGATGCAGATGCGCGGCCCATCGCCAAAAGGCAGGTAGGCATAGCGCGCGGGCTTTTCGGCGAAGCGCTCGGGGCGGAAGGCGTCAGGCTCGTCCCAGAGCAAAGCGTTGCGGTGCAAGGCGTAGATCGGGATCATCACCGTGTCGCCCTTCTGCACTTCGCGGCCTGCGAGCGTGTCGGGCGCCTGGGCGGTGCGCGAGACAATGGAGGCGGGCGGATAGAGGCGCAGGGCCTCGTCGATGATCATCCGGCAATAGGGCAGATTGGGCAGATCTTCCGCCGTGGCGGTGCGGCCTTGCAGAGCCGTTTGCGCCTCGGTGCGGGCCTTGTCCTGCACCTTTTGGTCAAAGGCGCAGAGGTAGAAGGCCCAAGCGAGCGTGAGCGCTGTGGTTTCATGGCCTGCGACAATGAAGGTGAGCAGGTTGTCGCGCAGCTCGGCGGTGCTCATGGCGCGGCCTGTTTCTGGGTCTTCGCCCTCCAGCAGCAAATCGAGCAGATCGGGCACCTCATGAGCCCCGGCGGCGCGGCGGGCATTGACCGCATCATCGGCGATGGCTTTCATCTGCCTGAGCGAGCTGCCCGCCATGACGCGCGAGGGGCGCGGGACCCACATGGGCAGGCCGAGGATATCAAACAGCGAGACCTTGCCCGCCGCAGCGATGTAGCTGTCAATCGCGCGGTGGACCTCGTGGGACGAGAAGCTGTTGCCGCCCGAAAGCGTGACCTTGGCGGTGATGTCAAAGGTGGCGCGCACCATCTCGGCGTAGATATCTGTCGCGCGTTTGCCGGCGGCCTCAACGCGGGCAAGGCTCGCCTCGGCGGCGGCGCTCATCACGGGGGCGAGGCCGGTGACGTTGCGGTGCGAAAACACGGGTGCTGCGGCGCGGCGCTGCCAGCGCCAATGCGCGCCCTCAGCGATAAAGAGGCTTTCGCCGATGGCCGGGCGGAGCAGGTTTTTGGTGACATCGGATTTGGGGTAGCTCTCAAGCGCTTCGAGCAGCACACGGCGGATCGCGTCAGGGTCCATCAGCATGTGCCAGCGGATGCCTGTCTTGCCCGAAACAATGGGTTGCTTTGTGGCAATGTCAGGGATGATGGAGAGCACATTGCGGCGCGCTTCGGTGAGGCTGCGCAACATGCCCCAAGGCTCGCGGGCAAGCGCAACGGCAACGGGCAGCGGTGTGGCAGGCATGGGCATTCCTCCGGTGGTCTGCCTGATATAGGGGCACGGAGCGGGCGGGGCAATTGCAAGCGGGGCGGCGCTGGTATACCTCGGGGCAGGTTTCTGGGGGAGAGCTGCCATGATGCGCCGATTCTTTATACTTGCGGCTTTGGGCCTGCTGGCGGGCTGCGCGAACCCTGACGATCTGGGGCAACCGGCGCCGCCTTTGGGCGATTTCCGGCTGGGCCACAACATCGTGGTTGCCCCCAAGTTTGAAAAAGGACCGCTCAGCCGCGAGAAATCAAAGGCGGAGTGGATCGCGGCGGTTGAAAGCCGGATCGCGGAGCGCTTTGGGCGCTATGAGGGCGAGAAGCTCTATCATTTCGGTGTCAGCCTTGAGGGCTATGTGCTGGCGCAGCCGGGCATTCCGCTTGTGGCGAGCCCCAAATCGGCGTTGGTGCTCAAGATCACGGTTTGGGATGATGCGGCCGGTGAGAAGCTGAACGACACGGCACATCAGATTGTGGTTTTTGAACAGCTCTCCGGCGCGCAGGTGATCGGCTCGGGGCTGACCCAATCGGCGGAGGAACAGCTTGAAAACCTCAGCAAAAACGCCGCCAAGATGATAGAACTCTGGCTTGTGCGCCAGCACACGCGCGCAGGCTGGTTCTCCGAACCGCCGCAGGGCTGAATTCGCGGGTTGATTTCTCTGCCAGAAGGCCATATGTGCGCGCTCAGATTAACAAGGCTGCGCATTTGCGGGCCGCAACATGAAGGGGCGCCACCTCATGGCAAAGGAAAAGTTTGACCGTAGTAAACCGCATTGCAACATCGGCACGATTGGTCACGTTGACCAC
>NZ_CAKZKL010000006.1 GCF_937123735.1 uncultured Lentibacter sp. | reverse complement strand
TTCGGCGCCAGGCTCTAATACGATAAATTTTGAGCCAAATAGCCCATCTGTATGGATCGCTGCTGAACTGTCTTTTGGGACGACTACGCCATCTTCAATCCAAAACGTGGCGATGGCTCGAAAATTCTCGTTGAGATAGAGTTTTTCACCGGAGCCTACCCGGATTCCGGACAAGAATACGGGGTCTCCCTCGACGAGGCCATCTTGGAGGGGTTGCCATCGGCGGCGGGGCGACAGTGCTGTTTCACTGCGATGTGGTGTACGTGGGTGAAAGCCTGCGCATGCGCCTGCCGTTTGCCACTCTTGGTCTTGTGCCCGAGTGGGGTTCCCGCTACCTGCTGCCGGCCACTATCGGCGCGCAGCGCGCCGCGGAGTTGTTCTACACCGCAGAATGGATCGATGCCGATAAGGCCGTGCATAGAGGTATTGCGGCGGACGCGCTACCTGATGCCGACCTGTTTGATCACGCGCTGGAGAAGGCGCGGGAGATCGCCCAGTGGCCGGTGAATTCCCTGCGCGAAATCAAGCGCAGCCTGCGCCTGCATCACATGGAGGCCATCGACAAGGCCATCAAGGCAGAGCAGGCGGGTATGGAGCGGCAGGTGGGATCCCCGGAGAATATCGAGGCGGTGACGGCATTCATGGAAAAGCGGGCGCCTAACTTCCGCGACCTCTGACCGGGTGTCTCGCCGCTTTACGGCTGCACAAACTCCGTCACTTCCAGGTTGAACCCGGACAGCGCGTTGAAGTGCACCGGCGCCGACATCAGCTTCATCTTGCCCAGCCCGAGGCGCTTCAGGATCTGGGAATGCACCGCGAAGTGCAGCGGGTCGGTGCTGGCGGCATGCGCTCTGGCGCGGACGTGGCCAAGGCGCTGGCTCTGGGGGCCGATTTCGTCATGCTTGGCCGCGCCTGGCACTACGGCCTCGCCGCGCTCGGCGCGCGCGGCCCCGCCCATGTGACCGAGATGCTCACCCAAGACATGCTGGCCAATCTCGGCCAGATCGGAGTCGAAAACCTTGCCGATCTGCCCAAGCGGCTGATCGCCGCGCCCCAAAGCGTTTCATAACTTGCGGCCTCACGTCTCAGGCGCAAGGCTTCAGCCCGACAGGCTGCGAAAGCCCTTCAAAAAGCTGTTCACAAGGCTGCGCACCTCGGGCGCATCTTGCGCAGCACGCCCACCTTCGCTGTAAATGTCATAGATCGAGAGGACCGTCTCCTGCGCCTGTGGCCCCAGCGCCTCGGGCCGCGCAAAGCCCATCCGCCAGCCCGGAAAGGCCCGTGTGGTGATCCTTGTCTGGATCATCGGAATGATCTGCCGGTGGCGCGGGTCCTGCGCGATCCGTTCAAAACAGGCCGCCACCTCTGCCTCAGGCCCCTCCAGAACCTGAAAGAAAGCCCCCTCGTGATACATCAACAGCCCCGTCAGCCCGGACAGGGCGTTGTTGCGCCGCGAGCTTTGCAAGATGCCCTCAAGATCCTCACCAGACAAAGCAGGTCTGGCCGTGCTGAGATAGACAATCCGTTTCATGCCGCAGGCTCCCGCCCCTAACCCGACACCTTCAGGGTCTCAAAAGAGGCCAGGAAATCCCGCACGCGCAGCCGCACGGCCGCATCCTCGCCACGGTCCTCGCTGTCAGGCGGGATCATGTCATAAATCGAGAAAACAGCCTGTTGCAGCTTCTGCGGCATGGTCTCGACCCGCTCATAAGCCATGCGCCACTGCCCAAAGGCGCGCGCCTCCACCGGCCCGGTCTCGATCATCACAAGCCTGTCGTGCCGCCCGTCGCGCATGATGCGGTTAAAGCAGGCCATGACATTGTCCATCTCCCCTTCCAGAACCTGAAAGAAGCGCCCGCGATGAAACACCATCAGCCCCGTGAGCCCATCACGCGCATTGTTGTTGCGCGAGACCGCCAGAATGTCGGGCAGCTCCGACTCCTGAAAAAACGCCGACGCATTGCTGATATAGACCAAACGACTGAGCATGAGACCCTCCTCTCCTTTTGCCAACTCTCGCCCAGCGGTGTTAAAAATTCTTTAAGCCCGGCGCGGCCCGTCGCCCCAAAGCGCAAATTTCTCCTTTGAAAACAGGTCGCAAACTTTCGCACATCCGGCGCACTTATGCTGTGTTTGCCAGCATTCGACGCTATACTGAGCGCAAAAGCATATTGAGCAATTGGTAAAATAACTTTACCAAAAGTCAGATGCCCCTTAAAAGAAACCTGTCGCTGCATCGCAGCAAGCCTGAAAGCCACGCCCGACCACCCAGCGTGACCGCCTGTCAAAGCCCAAGAGGACTGCACTCTCATGCCTGATTTCCAAAAAATCCTGATCGCCAACCGTGGTGAAATCGCCATTCGCATCATGCGTGCGGCCAATGAGATGGGCAAGAAAACCGTCGCTGTCTATGCTGAGGAAGACAAGCTGGGCCTGCACCGTTTCAAGGCTGATGAGGCTTACCGGATCGGCGAGGGCCTCGGGCCGGTCGCGGCTTATCTCAGCATTGACGAAATCATCCGCGTGGCGCGCGCCTCTGGTGCTGATGCCATACATCCGGGCTATGGCCTGCTCTCGGAAAACCCCGAGTTGGTGGATGCCTGTGAGGCCAGCGGCATCACCTTCATTGGCCCCAAGGCCGCCACCATGCGCGCTCTGGGCGACAAGGCCAGCGCGCGCCGCGTGGCCATAGAGGCCGGCGTGCCGGTCATCCCCGCCACCGAAGTGCTCGGCGAGGATATGGACGCAATCATCCGCGAGGCCGAGGCCGTGGGCTTTCCGCTCATGCTCAAGGCAAGCTGGGGCGGCGGCGGGCGCGGGATGCGCCCGATTTTCAACGCAGCCGAGCTGCCGGAGAAAGTCATGGAAGGGCGCCGCGAGGCCGAGGCCGCCTTTGGCAATGGCGAGGGCTATCTGGAAAAGATGATCACCCGCGCGCGCCACGTCGAAGTGCAAATTCTGGGCGACAGCCATGGAAACATCTACCACCTCTGGGAGCGCGACTGCTCGGTGCAGCGGCGCAACCAGAAAGTGGTCGAGCGCGCCCCCGCGCCCTACCTCAGCCAAGCGCAGCGCGACGAAATCTGCGAGCTGGGCCGCAAGATCTGCGCGCATGTGAACTACGAATGCGCCGGCACGGTCGAATTCCTCATGGATATGGACAGCGGCAAGTTCTACTTCATCGAGGTCAACCCGCGCGTGCAGGTCGAACACACCGTGACAGAAGAGGTCACCGGCATCGACATCGTGCAAGCCCAGATCCGCATTGCCGAGGGCAAGACACTGGCCGAGGCCACAGGCAAGCCCTCACAGGCCGATGTGCAGCTCAACGGCCACGCGCTCCAGACACGGATCACCACAGAAGACCCACAAAACAACTTTATCCCCGATTACGGCCGCATCACCGCCTACCGCAGCGCCACAGGCATGGGCATCCGCCTTGACGGCGGCACAGCCTACACCGGCGGCGTGATCACCCGCTACTATGACAGCCTGCTCGTGAAGGTCACCGCCCACGCCCAAACACCCGCAGCGGCGATTGCCCGCATGGACCGCGCCCTGCGCGAGTTCCGCATCCGCGGCGTGAGCACCAACATCGCCTTTGTCGAGAACCTGCTCAAACACCCCACTTTCCTCTCCAATGAATACACCACCAAATTCATCGACGAGACCCCCGATCTCTTCACCTTCAAAAAGCGCCGCGACAGGGGCACAAAAGTGCTCACCTACATCGCCGACATCACCGTAAACGGGCATCCCGAAACAGCCGACCGCCCCAAGCCCGCCGCCGCGCTGAAAGACCCGCGCCCGCCCAAGCGCCTCACAGAGACGCCGGCAAACGGCACGCGCAATCTGCTTGAGGAACAAGGCCCCAAGGCCGTGGCCGACTGGATGCTGGCGCAAAAGCCGCTCCTGCTCACCGACACCACCATGCGCGATGGCCACCAATCCCTGCTCGCCACCCGGATGCGCAGCATCGACATGATCAAGGTCGCCCCCGCCTATGCGGCCAACCTGCCACAGCTCTTCTCGGTGGAGTGCTGGGGGGGCGCGACCTTTGATGTCGCCTACCGCTTTTTGCAGGAATGCCCCTGGCAGCGCCTGCGCGATTTGCGCGCGCGCATGCCCAATGTGATGACCCAAATGCTTTTGCGCGCCTCCAACGGCGTCGGTTACACGAACTACCCCGACAATGTGGTGCAAAGCTTCGTGGCCCAAGCCGCCAAATCGGGCGTCGATGTCTTCCGCGTGTTTGACAGCCTCAACTGGGTCGAAAACATGCGCGTCGCGATGGACGCGGTGCAGGAAAGCGGCAAGATCTGCGAAGGCACGATCTGCTACACAGGCGATATTCTTGACCCGAACCGCGCCAAATACGACCTCAAATATTATGTCGCCATGGCCAAAGAGCTTGAGGCCGCCGGTGCGCATGTGCTGGGCCTGAAGGATATGGCAGGCTTGCTCAAGCCCGCCGCTGCCACCGTGCTCATCAAGGCGCTGAAAGAAGAGCTGAGCATCCCCGTCCACTTTCACACCCACGACACAGCCGGCATCGCCTGCGCCAGCATCCTCGCCGCTGCCGATGCGGGGGTGGATGCCGCCGATTGCGCGATGGACGCTTTCTCGGGCAACACCAGCCAAGCCACCATGGGCACGCTGGTCTCCGCCCTCAGGGGCACACCGCGCGACACAGGCATTGATGTCGCAGCCGTGCGCGCCATCTCGGACTACTGGGAAGAGGTGCGCGGCCACTACACCGCCTTTGAAACGGGCATGCAGGCGCCCTCCTCGGAGGTCTACCTGCACGAAATGCCGGGAGGCCAGTTCACCAACCTCAAGGCACAGGCCGCCAGCCTCGGGCTGGATGGCCGCTGGCCCGAGGTCGCGCGCACCTATGCCGATGTCAACCAGATGTTCGGTGATATCGTCAAAGTGACACCCAGCTCCAAAGTCGTGGGCGATATGGCCCTGATGATGGTGTCCCAGGGCCTCACGCGCGCCGATGTGGAAAGCCCCGACAAAGACGTGGCCTTCCCAGATAGCGTGATCGACATGATGCGCGGCAACCTCGGCCAGCCTCCGGGCGGCTTCCCCGCGGCATTGGTCAAGAAAGTGCTCAAAGGCGAAGCGCCCAGCACCTCGCGCCCCGGCGCGCACCTGCCCCCCGTCGATCTGGAGGAGACCCGCGCCAAAGTGATGCAGGAGCTCGAGGGGCTCAAAATTGATGACGAAGACCTCAACGGCTACCTGATGTATCCGAAAGTCTTCATGGATTACATGGGCCGCCACCGCACCTATGGCCCCGTGCGCACCCTGCCGACCAAAACCTTCTTTTACGGCATGGAGCCGGGCGAGGAGATCACCGCCGAGATCGACCCGGGCAAGACACTGGAAATCCGCCTCTCCGCCGTGGGCGAAACCACCGATGACGGCGAGGTCAAAGTCTTCTTTGAGCTCAACGGCCAGCCGCGCACCATCCGCGTGCCCAACCGGCTTGTGAAGTCCCAAACCGCCCAACGCCCGAAAGCCGAAGAGAACAACCCCGACCATATCGGCGCGCCCATGCCCGGCGTCGTCGCCTCCGTGGTGGTCAGCGCAGGCCAAAGCATCAAGGCTGGCGATATGCTGCTCACCATTGAGGCCATGAAAATGGAAACCGCAATCCACGCCGAACGCGACGCTGTGATCAAGGCCGTCCATGTGCAAACCGGCGGACAGATCGACGCCAAGGATTTGATGATCGAACTGACCTAACCCCACCGCGCAGGGCTGCCCGGATATCGGGTTGCGCTTTGGCTTCGCCAAATCGCCCCGCCGCGTGCGGGAGAACCAGCTAAAGCTGGCATCTCCCGCACGCGGCCTGCTTCAGAAACGTTGGGTCTATACATCACCGCCCCCCAACAACCAGCGCGCCGCCAGAAGGCAAACCGCGCGCATCGGATATTTTCAGAAAGAAAAAAGGAAGCCGCCACTTCTCCCCTTTCACAGCCATCACCGGCACAAAAAAGAGACCTCTGCAGCGCTTCTTCTGGTTCAAAATACCTCGGGGTGAAGAGGCCAAACCGCAGGTTTTGCCTCTGAGGGGCAGCGCCCCTACCGCGACCCGGCGCAGCCGGGGCGCAAAACCTTAATGCCGCAAGAATTCAGCGCACGCAGGCTTAACGAACGGGCCAAATCTGCAAAAACAGCAAACCTGCGTCAGGCGGTGCACGCATGGTGCACGGGGTGTGCACGCATGTCACCCCCCCCGAATCAGCGTCTTGAAAACTGTTAACGCCCGATGGGCGCGCCCGGAAACCTTGCTATTTGGACCCAAAACCACGACGGTTGCCCCAGCTTTGGAGGTTACATGATTACCATCACACCGCTTTATGCCGCCATGGTCGGGCTTTTGTTCCTGGCGCTGAGCCTCAATGTTATCCGCATCCGTTTCAAACACCGTGTGTCGGTCGGAGATGGCGGGGCAAAGGAGGTTGTGAAAGCCATGCGCGTGCAGGCCAACTGTGCGGAATATGCGCCGCTCACGCTTCTTTTGATGACCCTGAGCGAGCTTCAGGGGGCGCCGGGCTGGCTGCTGCATGGCCTGGGGCTGTGTCTGCTGGCAGGGCGCTTGGCCCACGCCTATGGCTTTGGGCGCACACCGCAAGTCGTGGGCCTGCGCCAATGGGGTATGTATCTGACATTTATAGGGCTTTTAACGGCATCCCTGAGCTGCTTGGCTCTGCTTTTCTAACCGATTTGGAAAAAAATGTGTCGATCCGCACTTTTCCTCTTGCGGCTCAGCGCTGCATTTATTAGATCAGCGCTACCCAAGGAAGCGGGCGTAGCTCAGGGGTAGAGCATAACCTTGCCAAGGTTAGGGTCGGGCGTTCGAATCGCCTCGCCCGCTCCAATTTCTCTTCGGAGAAAAAATACAAAGGGTCACCTTCGGGTGGCCCTTCGTCGTTTGTGGCGGTGTCGTTTGTGGCGGTGTTTTCGCTGCGCTGTGCACGCGATGCACGGCACCTTAACCCCAAGTAAAGGTTTTCACCGCACAGTCACAGCACAGTCACCGACCAGTCACCGACCAGTCTCAAAAGAAGGCAGAGATAAAGAATTGCTGAAATTTTATTTTTTCAGAAGGCCTTGAACGTCAGGCTCGTGAGAGAGCGCTCTATCCCGTCAATGTCCAGCAGGCGCTCATTGATAAATTTTCCGATGTCCTCGCCTTTGGGGACATAGACTTTCAACAGCAGGTCCCACTCGCCGCTGGTTGAGTAGAGCTCGGAGTGCAGCTCTTTGAGAACCAGCTCCTCGGCAACCTTGTAGGTCGTTCCGGGCTTACATCTGAGCTGCACGAACACACAATCGGACATGGCTTTCTCCTCGCTTTGCACGCGAGACTGCCACGCGCGTGCAACAGGCGCAACGGCTCTTGTCGCTTGGGGCTTTTCGCTCCCGCCGCATCCGCTTATAAGCACCCAAGAACAAAGGAAAAGCCTATGCGCAAAGCCACGATTCACCGCCAGACAAGCGAAACAGACATCTCGGTTGAGCTGTGCCTTGACGGCACCGGCCGCTATGACAACAAAACAGGCATCGGCTTTTTTGACCACATGCTTGACCAGCTCGCACGCCACGCCATGCTGGATATGACCGTGCGCTGCACCGGGGATTTGCACATTGATGACCACCACTCCGTGGAGGATGTCGGCATCGCTTTAGGCCAGGCGCTGGCCAAAGCCGTGGGGGACAAATCGGGTATCAACCGCTATGGCGCCTGTCTTCTGCCCATGGATGATGCTTTGGTGCGCGCGGCCCTGGATGTCTCCGGGCGCCCCTTTCTTATCTGGCATGTAGACATGCCCACAGCCAAGATCGGCTCCTTTGACACAGAGCTTGTTCGTGAGTTTTTTCAAGCGTTTAGCACACACTCAGGGCTGACCTTGCATGTGGACAAGCTGCATGGCTTGAACAGCCATCACATTGCCGAAGCTGCCTTCAAGGCTGTCGCCCGTGCGCTGCGCATAGCGCTTGAGCCAGACCCGCGCGCAGCCGGCGCGATCCCTTCGACAAAAGGCACGCTCTAAGACTGCTGCCGGCCACCAGAGCCGGTTTTGCGAGCAGCCACGCAAGAAGGATACAGCCATGCTCACTGCCATCGTAGACTATGACAGCGGAAATTTGCACTCCGCTCACAAGGCCTTTGAGCGCATGGCCCGCGAGACGGGTGCGGGAGAGGTCATAGTCACATCCGCCCCCGAAACCCTGCTCACAGCCGATCGGATCGTGTTGCCGGGCGATGGGGCTTTTCCCGCCTGCCGACAAGCGCTTTTTGATCACACGGGTATCTTTGAAGCGATCGAGGATGTGGTGCTCAAGAAGGCCCGCCCGTTCATGGGGATCTGCATTGGAATGCAGATGCTGGCCACGCGTGGGCTTGAATATCAGCCCACCGAAGGGTTTGACTGGATTTCCGGCGAGGTTCAGAAAATTACTCCGTCCAGCACCCTCTTCCGCGTTCCGCACATGGGGTGGAACACACTTGACATCGAGCACCCCCACCCTCTTTTTGAGGGCATAGATTCCGGGAAACACTGCTATTTCGTGCATTCCTACCACTTCGTTGTGGCCGATCCGGCCATGCGCCTCGCCCGCACAGACCATGGTGGTGAGATCACTGCCGTGGTGGGCCGCGACAACCTGGTTGGCGTGCAGTTTCACCCTGAGAAAAGCCAGCAAACAGGCCTGCGCATGATTGCCAATTTTCTCAACTGGTCCCCGTAATCACTTCAGGCGCACCCAGGTCTGGCTGTCACAAATTCCCAACAGGCACCCGCTTATTTTCATACGGTCGCCCGACACCTGCATCCTGCCGTTGAGTGAGCGGTTGAACTTCGGGATCAGCACCCGCCCCCCATAGTTGCCCGCAGATGTTTGAACCATATCCAGCAAGATCATGCGGCCAACATTGGCCGTTTTCACCTCCCGCGCCTGTGCATCATAAGCCTTGACGATTGTTCCACACAGGGCCGCCCCGCATGGCGCTACAGAGACATGCCCCACCTGCCCCTTGTCGTCCGCTTCGGTTCTCCAAAGCCCCAAAGCGCGCTCAGCCTGCGCTGCGCTCGCGAGCAACATACTCAACAACAAACCTGCACGGACCAGCGCGAACATGGGCTTCTCCAACATCAGATATACGGTTATCAACCACCTATGTCAGATATACACCCGCGCGGGCCGGACAGATCCAAAATTGTTGCCGGCCCAAGCGCCTCCGCACTGCTGAGCTCAGTTGAGCTTGGTCCAGGTCTGGCTGGAACAGGGCCAACCGACAGCCAGGCAGCCTTTGAGCTTCAACTGCTTCCCGCTCACCTGCATCTTGCCAACGTAGATCTTGTCATTTGAGGGCCGCCAAACCTTACCCTCGTAAGCGCCGCCCCCCTTGGGTGACATCCCCCGCACGATCTGCTTTCCCTTGTTGGGCGAGCTGTATTCGCCATCAGAGTTGAAGGTCTGCGCGATCGTGCCACAGATATTCTCGCCACAAGGGCCCATCTCAACATGCGCATATGCACCGTCGTCGACCTCGGTTTTCCAGAGCCCGAAAGCCGGATCTGCCAGGGCAGCCCCTGTCATCCAGACGCCCAGCGCCGCGCTCCCAAGAACAGTTTTCACCATCTTCACCATTACATCCTCCCTAAAGCGTTTCACGAGCTGCCAAACAAAAGCCACAGCCTGCTTCACAATGCTGCTGATCAGCGATTCCAAGCAAGACTGACTTGAGGTCACATTGCAATTCGCGCCCATGCGTGCATAAACCCCTCAACGCCAAACATGCAGGACCAAACAAATGATCCTTTACCCCGCAATTGACCTAAAAGACGGCCGCGCCGTGCGCCTTGTGCACGGGGAAATGGATCAGGAAACCGTCTTCAACGAAAACCCCGCAGCCCAGGCTTTGGAGTTTGTGTCTGCGGGCTGCGAATGGCTGCATCTGGTTGATCTCAACGGGGCGTTCGCCGGCACCCCCATCAATGCCGAGCCGGTGGAAGAAATCCTCAAGCAATGCCCTGTCCCGGCACAGCTAGGCGGTGGCATCCGGGATATGGCCACGATCGAACGCTGGATCACCAAAGGTCTCGCCCGTGTGATCCTCGGTACAATGGCCGTCGAAAACCCCCAACTTGTGCGCGATGCCGCGCACGAATTCCCCGGCAAGATCGCCGTAGGCATTGATGCCCGTCACGGCAAAGTTGCCACAAAAGGCTGGGCCACAGAAACCGATGTCGATGCCACCGATCTCGCCAAATCCTTCGAAGATGCCGGCGTCTGCGCCATCATCTACACCGACATCCTGCGCGATGGTGCCATGAAAGGCCCCAATGTCTCGGCAACCGCCGCCCTCGGCCGGGCCGTCTCCATCCCGGTGATCGCCTCCGGTGGCGTGTCCTCACTGGCAGATTTGGAGGCGCTCAAAACCTGCGACGCGCCGCTCAACGGCGCCATCTCCGGCCGCGCGCTCTATGATGGCGCGATTGACCTTGCCCAAGCGCTCAAGCTGATGAAGGCGTGACATGCTAAAAACCCGCATCATCCCCTGCCTGGATGTCGCCGATGGCCGTGTTGTCAAAGGTGTAAATTTTGTTGATCTGGTCGATGCAGGCGATCCTGTGGATGCCGCCAAAGCCTATGACGCTGCCGGCGCAGATGAGCTCTGTTTCCTTGACATACACGCCACACACGAGAACCGTGGTACCATGTTTGACATGGTCACCCGCACCGCAGAACAATGTTATATCCCGCTCACAGTGGGCGGTGGCGTGCGCACCGTCTCTGACGTGCGTGATCTGCTGCTCGCAGGGGCTGACAAAGTCAGCTTCAACTCCGCAGCTGTCGCCAATCCCGATGTTGTGGGCGAAGCGGCGGCCCATTTCGGCTCCCAATGCATTGTCGTGGCGATTGACGCCAAAACCGTTGCTCCCGGAAAATGGGAGATATTCACCCACGGCGGGCGCAAAGCCACAGGGATTGACGCCATCAGATTTGCCAAACAGGCCGCCAGAAATGGCGCCGGCGAAATCCTGCTCACATCCATGGACCGGGACGGCACAAAAGCCGGCTACAATTTGCCACTCACCCGCGCCATCGCCGATGCGGTCAGCATCCCTGTCATCGCGTCCGGCGGTGTCGGCACATTGCAGCACCTCGTAGACGGGGTCACAGAAGGCCACGCCAGCGCCGTTCTGGCCGCCTCAATCTTTCACTTCGGAACCTATTCCATAGCCGAGGCCAAGGCCCATATGCAGGCGGCCGGCATCCCCATGAGGATCGAAGAATGACCCTTGAAGAGCTGCAAGACATCATCGCCACCCGCGCCAAGGCCTCTGCCCAGGACAGCTGGACAGCCAAGCTTCTCGCTCAGGGCAATGACAAGGTCGCCGAAAAGCTCGGGGAAGAAGCCATTGAAACGGTTATCGAAGCGGTCAAAGGCAATAAGGCTGGCCTCACCTCCGAGGCCGCCGACCTCATTTTTCACCTTCTCGTCGTGCTGCACGCCAACGAGCTGCACATAAGCGATGTCCTTGTCGAACTCGCCCGCCGTCAAAACCAATCAGGCCTCGCTGAAAAAGCCGCGCGCTAACTGCCCCTTTCTTATTGCCTCAAATATCCTAGGGGGTCTGGGGGACTAGTCCCCCAGTCTATCTTGTGGTCTGGGGGCAAAGCCCCCAGCCGGTCGACGCGCCAAAGGCGCGGCGAAACCTCTTTCAAAGTTTCGAGCTGATCACCCCGGTGTTAAACCCGCCCTTGCGCAACTCGCCAAACAGCCGCTGATGCTCGATCTTGGGGCAACGATCCATGACCACATCAACGCCGCGTGCGCGCGCATATGCGGCGGCCTCTTCATGCACCACGCCGATCTGCATCCAGATGGTTTGCAACCCCGGCAACCGCTCCAGGGCCTCCTCAACAATTGGCATAACATCCTCGGAACGACGAAAAATATCGAGAAAATCGCAGTCCTGGGGGACATCCGCCAGACTTGCGACATACGGCAGCCCAAGAAAACTCTGCCCCACATAGGCAGGGTTCACCGGCGTCAGCGCATAGCCGCGCAACTTGAGATAGCGCCCAACAAAAAAGCTGGGTCGCGTTTGCTTGCTGGACAAGCCAACAACGGCAACGCGCTGTGCGCGCGCAAGAATATCTTTCAAAAAGCGGTCCGAATACTGCTCGCGCATGTCCAAAGCCTCCGGAATACGATGTGTCAAAAAAAAGCGCCCAAGTCGAGCTTGAGCGCAGTTGCGGAACGAGGGACAGTATAACAAAGGCAGATGTTCCACCCTGCCTCTGAGCAATACTTAGGGGCACCTTCAAACTTATAAAGGGGCGGTAAAGAAGCTGTGATCATGATGTGACGTTACCCCGGATGACGCAGCGTAGCCGCATAGAGCGCAACAGCCGCCGCATTGGAGACATTCAGCGAGCCAAACGCACCGGCAAAGTCAATGCGCGCCAGAACATCACATTGTTCTTTGGTTTTTTCCCGCAGCCCCGGCCCTTCTGCGCCCAACACAAGGGCAATAGGCCGGTCGGCAAACCGGGCGAGTTCTGCTGGCAGCTCTGCTGAGGCCTCCCCATCCAGTCCGATCAGGAAATACCCATAGCCCTTGAGCTCTTCCATCACTCTTGCCAGGTTGGTCACACGCAAATAGGGCTGTCGCTCAAGAGCCCCACTCGCAGTTTTGGCCAAAGCGCCTGTTTCCGGCGCAGCGTGTCGTTTGGTGCCGATCACAGCACGAGCCCCAAACACTTCTGCCGAGCGCAAGATGGCGCCGACATTGTGCGGATCTGACACCCGATCCAACAACAAGACCCGCGCTGGGCGCGCGTCCCCGCCGCTGACACAGGCATCTGCCACCGACCCCCAGTCCAGTGGCTTCACCTCAAGCGCAGCCCCCTGATGCACTGAATTCGGGTCCAAAGGTGCCGCAAACTTGCGCGGGTCAGACAGCTCGGGTGTTATCCCACTTTGGGCAATCACATCTGCAAGTTTGTCCTGCGCATTGCGCGTCACAATCAGGCGCAGCTTGGCCCTGTCCGGATTGGCCAGAGCATCCCGCACGGCGTGCAGACCAAACAACCAAACCGTCTCTGAGGCCTCGGCCTTCTTGCCACGCTCTTTCTCAACGACCCACTTTGGCTTTTTCATCATGTGACCTAATTTTTTTCGCTCTAGGAAATTTTCTTCTTCCTCTGCCGCTTATCATGCCAATTTGCAGTTGACGACCCTCAGCATCACAAGTAATCACCGCCCTCAGTGGGCGACAGGCCGCAAGGTGTGGCAGGGGACTGTAACTCCCTCGCGGAGACGCACGCCTGGTTCGATTCCAGGGTCGCCCACCACTTTTCACCAGCCAAAAATGCCCTTTCAAAGCTGTTCAGGTCGATGAGCCGTTGGGTTTTGCGCGGTTCACGAAAGCCCCCAGGCGCGGCGGCTGCCACTGTCAATATGCACAAAGCTCGCATAGCCTCCAACCCCGCCAAGGCCCAGCTCCTTGGCCAGCCGGATCGTCTCCCGGATCGGCACATGCGGGAGGCTGAAATCAATCGCTCGCGCCTGTATGTGCATGGAATGTTTCGCAACACCATTCGTCTTGCGTCGAAGCATCTCGTTTGTGGCGCGGCTACGATACCCCGACAAAAACCGCACTTCGCCTGAAAACCCGTTGCGGCGCGCCTTTTGTTGCAGCTCCAGCAGGCCCAACACCAACTGGGGGTCTATCGGCTTGACCTCGTTGCGCCGCCAGTCGCGCATGAAGTGATTGGCCCGGGCCAGCTCGGTATAGTCAAGCCCCGTCCCCGTTACGGGCTGCACAGCAATGTGCTCATCGGTGTTGGCATTCCACATCGCGAGCGTGGTGTTGCCTGACAACAAAAGCCGCGGTGCCCGTGGCACCACCTGCTCAGGGTTGGAAGGCAGCTCATCCGGCTCAAAAGGGTCAAAGAACCCGGTGTTGCGGCTCATGTCGATCAAAGGCTTGTTGGGAGATTTGAAGAACAGGCTGTCTCCCCGGATCGCCCCCTCTAGGGCCGGGGCCACATCGGGCCGTGTCGCCAATGCAGCACATGCTCCTGCCAAAAAGCGCCTGCGATCCACCTCAAATCCTTTCCTAAGCTTCTTCGCTCTGTGCAAAAAGCTTGCCAAGGCCAACACCCTAGCGCGCAAGCCTGAAGATCCTGTTACTTTCGCCAAGACTGGCCGAAAAACCACTTTCCCTGCAAAAAGGCCCCCCAAACCGGGAGGCCTTTTCAAATTTATGAACGCGGGTCTTAACCTTGCAGCAAGCTCAGAACGCCTTGCTTGGAAGCATTGGCCTGCGCGAGCATCGCTGTTGCCGCCTGGCTCATGATCTGCGACTTGGTCAGCTCACCTGTCACCTGGGCAAAATCCGCATCTTCAATCCGCGACTGCGACGCTTCGGTATTCACGATAACATTTCCAAGGTTGCTGATCGTGTGATCAAGACGGTTTGACAATGCACCCAACTCAGAGCGTGCGGAGTTGATGTTCTCCAGCGCCCGGTCCACGGCTTCGACAGCCAAGGTGGCAGTTGAAGATGACAAGGCATCAATGGATGCAATGCTGTCATAGGAACTTGAAAACGCGTCGTCGTTCAAGATTTTGCCAACGCCCTGACCGACTTTTGGAGCAACCGTCATCTCGCCTGTGCCATCAGATTTGAAGTCGGAAATATCCACTTTTCCACCGAGGGCGTTTGATAGCGTGATCACGTCGTCCGTAACGGATGCAGTAATGTGGCTCATGTTTGCTGCACTCAAGGCCGATTGGATCTCTGTCAGGATATCCGCTGGCTCTCCGAGGCCATTTGTCGTTGCCGCGTCGGCAGCAACGTCAGTGGCGCGCACGGTTGCCGTAGAGCTGCCATCAGAGATCTTGAACGAGTATTTGTCCGCCGTCGGGCTAAAGCTCAGCTCAACCTCCGTGGCAACAGCTGCGCCAGATGCGTTGACCTGCACAGAGGCGCCATCACCGGCGTTTTCCAAGGTGCCGGAGCCACCCTGTCCGGCCGCATTAGCCGCTGAAATTTGGCCACCTGACTCCGAGGAGAAGCCGTGAAGAGCAAATTCTGTTCCATCTGCTTTGGTAAGGATCAGTTCGCTGCCCTCAATGCTGGCCGTAACACCAGTGGTCGAGTTTTGCGAGTTGATCGTGTTCATCGCAGCCGTCAAGCTGCCGCCTACCACGTCGAATGTAAATGTGGCGTCGCTTTCAGTGCTTGAACCACCGCCGGATCCGTCGGCGTCCATGCTGATAGTATAGCGATCATTGGCGGAAAAGCTGAGCGACATGCGCGACGCTTCGGCTTGCACACCGTCATTCGAGCTGACGATATTGCCGTCTACCATTGAAATGACCCCGGTGTCGTCGCCAATGTTGACATCTGTAGCAGTCGCTTGCAGGAAGAACGCGTCTCCTTCAGTGACCGCATCAATCCCGGGAGATGCCAATGCTGTGGTGCCCAGGAAGCTCAGCGCAGCACCAGTATTGTTTACAATCTCCAAAACACCGCCATTGTTTGTAGCGGTGACATCAATACCGCCAGCAGCTGAGATTTCTTCCGCAACACGACTTAGCTCCGCATTAAAGTCCTTAGTCGCGCCATCAACAACGTAAGTTTGGGACCCGCCGATATCGAGCTTAAAGGTATAGCTTAGGTCTTGATTAGAAAACTGGAGACGTCCAGTTTTTGCAGCATCGATATCAAGAACGGTGCCACCAGAAGCCCCTGTATTGGATGAAAAGTATTCACCATTTTCAATCGTCACAGGAGAACTGGACGAGATATCCTGCTCGACTGTTACGAAGCCAGGAGAGACCGCAGCAGAGGTAACCTTCTGAAAGCCAGAAACGTTTATAGCAGCACCAGTTGTATCAGACATCCGAAGCTGAATTGAAGTGCCGCTTACGGAGCCCGTTGTATCCACAGCCGCAGTAGCTGCTCCGCTCGTGTTTTCGATCGCTGCATCGATATCAGCAGCTACATCGGCGAGAAGCCCAGCAATGTTTCCGCCAGTCGCCTTCGCAATACCCGCTGCGGTTGCGTCTACTTTAACTAGAGTGTCGTTGACGCGGAACTGATAAGAATGCCCCTCCTCAAGCTGTAGAGTTGACGTTGAGGTGGTCGCCGTTGTGCCGCCCGTGTTCAGAAGGCTTGTCAACTCCGTGGTGTTCTCGAGCGTGACGGAATCTGCGGTTGTGTTCGTGACCGGGTTTACGGTCATTGTGCCAGCACCATCAGATGCAAAGCTGGTGATGTCGATTTCGGTACCAGACTTGTTCGTCAAAGTAACGGTTGTGCCGCTCACGGAGGCTTCTACCAAGCCTGCCAGATTTCGGCCAGTGTAGCCAGTGGCAGATGTGGCTGCGACGGCTGTGTTGATCTTGTCTGCAACGTCTTGAGCCGAATACCCGGAAACTGATGCGTTAGAAATCACCAACTGCTCGTTTGTGGCGCCGGTGCCGGCTTCATTGTCAAACACCAAGGTGAAGTCATAGCTGTCATTGCCATTGAACGTGAGGTTCACGACATTTTCAACCGCGGCCGTTCCTTGAGCTGTGGCCGACACGGCACCTGCCCCTGTCAGCGCCGAAGAAGATGCACCAAGAGAACTTGTGCTCATGTCCGCGATGTTGAAAGATAAATTCTCGCCCGACTTGGCGCCGATTTGGAAGGTTGTTCCTTGCTGTGATCCGTCAAGCAAAGTTTGATCATTGAACCGTGTGTTCTCTACAACCCTATCAATTTCAGTTTTCAGCTGCGTGATCTCGTTGTTCAGGTTCTTGCGGTCCTGCGTGTTCATCGTGTCGCTTGCCGCTTGAAGGGAAAGCTCTCTCATGCGCTGGAGCATGTTTGTGATTTCATCCATCGCACCTTCGGCAGTTGCGATCATATTCTGACCGTCGCCGGCGTTTTGGATCGCCTGCTGCAATCCGCGCACCTGGCTTTCCATGCGTGTCGCGATGCTGAGGCCGGCTGCGTCGTCAGCGGCCGAGTTGATGCGCTTGCCCGAAGAGAGCTGCTGCATCGCAGATTCCATCTCTTTGTTAACCTTGCTGAGGTTATACTGGGCGTTTATCGACGCGGTGTTTGTATTGCGCGGATTCACCTAAGCGGAACTGCACTTAAGCTATTGATTTCAAACAATGCATGAAGGTTTTAGAAATTGCTTAAGCTAGAAATATAACGCTCAAACGTCATTCCTGACGGATAGACACTCCCAGCCGCCCGTCTGCCATGTCAAAGGTTACCCCAACGGTCGCAAAACCATCGACTAGCTTCTGAAGAGTAGCAACTCGCAATCCATCGAAGCTGCCCGTTTGGCTAGCTGCTGCTTCAATGCGCTTGATTGTTCCAAGGCTGACACTCGTTAGCTCCGCCAACTGTAACTGAGAAAGGCCAGCTAGGGCCCGCGCGGCAGCGAGCTGTCTGGGCGTAATAGAGAGCATGAATCAACCTCAGTAAGTTTTCCTAACTATTACAAAGACCCTTGTTCATAGTCCATCATGACAATATATTAGTCTTTAGAGCTATTTATGGAGACCAAATGTCTAATATAAAGTTCACAGAAGCTAATTTGAGGCGCATTCCACACAGCAAATCTAAATTACCCGTAATATATAGAGATTCGCGCTACCCCAGTCTGTACTTTTACTCAGGCATGAAACGGAAAGCTTTTCATTTTAGATTTAGACACTTGGGTCGCTCTAAGATCATTATGCTCGGTAGGTACCCAGTTCTGAGCCTAGACGACATCTTAGAAATCTATGCAGATTACAGGAATATGGTTGCTAAAGGGTTAGACCCTAAGGAGGAGCAACGCGCACGACGTACTGTGCCAACTTTCAGTAGCTTCTTTCAAGATTACTATTTCCCACACATCAAATTTAGAAAGAAAAGCTGGCGTCACGATCGCGCGCACTTTGACCACCATCTACAAAGACATTTCGGAAA
>NZ_CAKZKL010000005.1 GCF_937123735.1 uncultured Lentibacter sp. | reverse complement strand
TGAACATTCCAGCGCGCGTCTGCCTTTTGCGCCACCCAGCCGGTCTGCGGAAAGATGTGGTTCCAAAGCTCATTGGAGTATTCGACATGGGCCTTCAGGCGCGGATCAAGCTTTGCCTGTGTCAGCTGTGCAAAGGCGCGCACATACCCGTCATCTGCGGCATGGGGCATGCAGATCCCAGGGTCCGCCCCCACCTTATTGGCCAGGCGCAGGATCAGCTCGGCGGGCACCCCCCGCCAGGCATAAGAGAAATGCGCCTCGCGCGGGCGCGACGGCCAGCTGGTGACAGGCGAGCCATTGGTGATCATCCAGTCCATAAACCTGAGGCTGCGAGCGTTTGCGATCCGCTCAATCCAGGCCGGATTGAACACCGCGCCAGCCTCATAAAGCGGAATGTGGTCTTCGCGCAGAATTTCAATATCGCGGATATATGCGCCAGTCCCATTTGGGTCCGTGCTTTCTATCGCGATCGACACCAGCCCCTCGCCGGGTGTGTAGGTGAACCATATTTCGTTTTTTTGGGCGCTAACACCGGGGGCGCCCCGCGTGGTCTGCCCGCGTCCTCTCACTGTCAAACGGCCCTCGCCTTTCCAGCGGATCCTGTAACGGCTGGCCATGTCTGTCGCCTCTGGCGGCTGATCGGTGAGCACAAAACTCTCCAGAACCTGCGCTTCTGCGGGCAAACGGCGCGGATAGCCATGGGCATCCAGCAGGCCACGCCGGGCCAGATCCTCCATTTGCAAAGCGCCCCAGTTTCCATCCACATGCCCCACCCACGGGCGGGCGGTCTTCATGATGTTGAGAAACGGGTGCTGCGTGGACCAGTCCGAAATACCATCCAGCCCGAAAGCCAGCGACGGGTTTTCGAGCTGCCCCTCCGGCACGGCCCCCTGCGGGGCGGGCCGGGCCGGAGGCGCTTGCGCCTGTGTCTCATCCCCTTCAAGCGCCGCGATCTGCGCCAAGATACCCTCAAGGTTGTTGGCCACCAGCGGATGGATTGTGTCCGGCAAGCGCATCTGCGCGGGCGGCGGGCTGTCATAGAGCGCCGGATACAGGATCAACGCCGCCAGGAAATAGAGGGTGGGCGTGCCATGCGGGGCATCATCCAAATACAGCGCCTCCACCGGAACATCCTTCAGAGGCGCCGCACTCAAGAGCTGGGACAGCCGTTGCGCCACAGGCACAAGGCGCAGCCGGGCCTCAGGAGCCGCCGCACGCATTTGCGCCAGGAGCGTCACATACCAGTCATGATAGGCCCCCATGTTGTGGGCATGATATTTGCGCAAGCCCCGCGCCCGCGGCGGAAACCGCCCCGTCACAGCGGCCATTTCAGCCCACCCCTCATAAATCAGCAAGGGCCGCGCGCCCCCCCGCGTCTCCAGCAGCTCAAGCATGGCCGAAAGCGCAGACACCCCCTCCTGATTGTCCCCATCATACGGCACATCCGGTGCCTGATACTGAATGAAATTGGCCGGATTCACCACAATATGTGTCAGATCTGCCTCCTCAAAAGGCACAGTCCGGCCCGGCCAGGCCGAGGGCCCCCCCGCACAGGACCACTTGGCCACAGGGTCCCCGGCGCGCGTGGGATCCCGCGAACCACCCCATTGCCCATCCGCCGCAAAGCCCACGCCGGCCTCTTGCGCCATCTGTCCCAGCCAGTAAGGCACGCTGGTCTGATCACCTCCCCCCAGATGGTTGATCAGCGAATTGCCAAAAAAATAGACCCGCGCATCCTTGGCCAACGCCAAATTTGGCAGGCCAAAGAGCAATGCGAACACCACAGCAGATATACGAAGACACATCTCAAGCTCCCCTCTTGCAGGCAAATACAGTTGCGCTCTAAACTCCAGCGTCAGGACCAAGCTTTACCGCCTGAACAAGGCAGGAATTTGTCGGTGATCAAATTACGAGAGTGCAATGTGTGAAATGCCAAGCCCGCCCAAAGCCGAGATCAGCGCCACAGAGCCCGATTGGAGCCGCGAAACGATCCAGGGCTTCTGGGATCCGGGCCGCAAGTTGTTGCGTGCGATCCGCCGTTACCAGGCCTTGAAAGCCAAGCGCAGCGCCTGGGCCACGCTGGCCTCCAAATACTGGGTTCTCAACCACTGGTTCTGGTCGTTGATCACCCAAAGCGAAATTCACCTGAGCACTCAAATCGGCGGCGGCCTGTGCCTGACCCACCCCACAGGCATCATCATCCACCCACAGGCGCGGATCGGCCCCAATTGCCTGATCTTTCATCAAGTCACCCTGGCCGGGCCGGTGGTGGTTGGGGGCCATGTCGACATCGGGGCCGGCGCCAAGCTGATCGCGCCCCTGACCGTTGCAGACCACGTCGTGATCGGAGCCAACGCCGTTGTCACAAAAAACGTGCCCAGAGAGGTCACAGTGGCCGGGGTGCCCGCACAAATTCTGCCCACACCACCAGCCTGACGGGCTCTGTGCCCTTATACCTGCTTGAGAACCGTCCCGGGGGAGTTTGAGGGGGCGTGCCCCCTCAACGGATCGGATTTGGCGCAGCCAAATTCGAACCTTATACAAAATCCAAACCACGCAAGTCCGAGCCGTCTAACACAGCGCGGTAAAGCGCACAGGCATGGCGTCCCTTTTGCGCCCAGCCGAAGGCACTTTCGGCATAGTGCTGCCCCAGAGCCGCCATCTGCTGCATCTCCTCCGGAGAGGCCAGAGCCGCCTCAAGCGCTGCGCGATAGCCATCCACCATCTGCGCCATCGGTCCGATCGGCACAGCCACCCCGCGCCCCTGCGCGCTCAAAGCGCCCGGAGCGCCGTAATCGGTTACAAAGCATTGCATCCCACAGGCCATGGCCTCGATCACCACGCCCGCGCCCAGCTCGCGGATCGACGGGAAGATAAACCCGTCACATGCCCGCATAAGCGCGGCCACCTCGCTTTGGGTCTTGCGCCCATGCAGGGTCACACTGTCCTGCAAGCCGCAGTCGGCAATCAGCGCTTTGAGCCGCCCCTCCTCTGGGCCGCTGCCCAGGATGTGCAGCTTCTGCGCGCGCAGGGCCGGCGAAGCCGCAAAAGCCCTGATCGGAAGCTCAGGCAGCTTGTAAGGCACCAGCCGGCCCGCATAAAGAAAGTGGCGCTTGCCATCCCTACCCCGCTGCCCGGCGGGCAAGCTGTTGTGCGCATGGAAGATTTCCGGATCAAAGCCGATTTCAGGCACCCGCACGATGCGCGCGTCTTCAACATGTTTGAGATCTGCCCGGGTGTGCTCAAACGCGGTCAGAACCGCCGCCGCCCTGTCATAGGTCGAGCGCGCATAGGGCAACAGTTTGTAAAGGTTGCGCAGCCCCCTGAGGCGCTCTTTCTCGCGGGTTTGTTCCGCTCTGAATTCCTTGGGCCAATCCAGATTGCCGTTCAAGGGACCAATCACAAAAGGCACATCGAGCTTGCGCGCAATATAGCTGGGCAAGGTGGGCGACATGGGGGTGATACGATGCACCAGGTCAAACGCGCCCGCCCGCAGCGCCGGTTTCATCGTCTGCCAGGCCGCGCGCTCAAAGGCCAGATAGGGCAGATAATTCATCATCATAGAGGTCGACCAGGCCACCTCTTCACCACCGCGCAGCCAGCGCGCCAGTTTGAACATGGGGGCCGCGATATACTCGGTGTCAAGGTAATGCACCTGCAAGCCGTCTGCGGCTTTTTCGATGTTCTCACGATTGCGCACATGGGTCAGCAGCGTGACATTGCACAGCTGCGCAATGGCGCGGGCATATTTATAACCCACAATCGGCAGCGAGGGCCATTCAGGGTTGCATTCATCTGCCAGGATAAGGACGTTCAGCCGTGCAGTCATCTGGGTTACATCACCGTTGTCAGGGTCGTTTTGGGCGGGCGCTTTCGGGGCATGTGGTGTTCGGTGTAGCCCAAGAGAGCCCCCCCCAACATCCAGGTCAGCGGCGTGATGGTCGCATTGGGCAACAGATCAAACAGGTTGAAAGCCAAGATCAGGGCCATTGCCCCCAAATAGGGCGATGTGTGGTCCTGCGCGCGCAACACAAAACTGCGCGCAAATAACACGAACAGCGGCCAGCTGAATAAGAGAAACTCGGCCAGATACCCAACCCAGCCAAACACCCCAATTGTGATGATCCAGCGCCCGTCGGTCACCGTCAGCAGCGCCCCGGTCACCGGATCAAGAATATGGTTGCGCCCCCAGCTGCCCCAGCCGAACACCGGTTTGAGATAGGCCCGGTCCAACAGCACCCGCTCGTTGTCAAACCGAAACTTCAGAGAGCCGGCGCGATCTTGGTCAAGCGCAGTGATCCGCTCCAGAATCTGCGCTTCAGGGATCCATTCCAGCCCCTTCATGATCGGATAGCAAACCGCCAACAGCGCCAAAAAAGCCGCCAGCCGGAACTGCCACAAGCGCCCCACCAGCAAGACCATGGGCAACAGCAGCGCCGCATAGGCAATGGCCGCCACCGATTTGCACAGGATCATGATCACAGAGAAGTAGGCACTCAAGCCCGCATACCACAGCTTGGGTTTGCCAGAGGAGTGGCGAAACAACGCCACAGCAGAGCCCAGCATCATCATGGCAAACAAGGCCACCCATAGCCCGTGATACAAGAAAACGATCGGCCGGAATCCGCCAAAGCGGATGAGCTGGTCAAAATTATGCTGATAATAGCCCCAAATCCAGAAGTTGAGTTGCGGGCTCAGGCGCACTTCCACCAACATGAGCAGCGAATAAGCAAACCCCAGCGCAACAAAGCCAAACAAGATGTCGCGCTGATCGGCTTCGCTGCGCAAGAAACTATAGGCCAAAACAAAGGGCATCAGGATCATCGCCTGCTGCACCATGAGGGCAGCAGCCTCGATCAGCCGCAGCCCCGGCAAGCCCACCTGTCCAAAAAACACCGGTTCAGAATTTGTCAGCACCGTGGCGAGTGGCGTGGCCACAAAGAGCACCATCAAAGCTTTGGCCACAAGCGAGCGTGGCAAATAGAGACTGTCCTTTCCATACAGGAAGACACACATCCCAAAAGCCGCCAGCGCGGCAATCGAATCCTTGTCCAGAGGGGGCATGGCCGGAAAGTCAAAAACCGCAGGCGGCGGCGGCAAAAACAGATAGGCCGCCAGCAACGACCAGATCAGCGCCCGCCCGACAGGCAGCTTGTAAAACAGAATGACGGAAATAAGCGGCCAGCTTGCCAGCACAAGATAGGCGAGTGCATTTGGCATCTTCTTACTCTTCCCGCTGCACCTTAACCCAAACTGCCTCTGTTTTAGCAAGTCAGCCCGGGTTTGTCGCATGTTTCTTCGCATTTGCCCCATTTTGGCCGACAATCCTGCGTATTCTGGCCCACTGGTTCGGCCATAGGCTTAAAGAGAGCCTTTGCAGAAAGACACATGATGAAAATTGCCTACCTCTGCGATATCAGCCCCGAGCACAGCGCACCCTATTCGGGGGGCAATGCACGAATCTACCAGGCGCTGCGCCAACATGTGGGCGATGTCGATATCCTGCCGCAAAGCTGGGGGGGCGCGGAGCCTGTACGCCGGGCGCTCTATGCTTTGCCGCAAGGGGCCAATCTGCGGTTGCGTTGGCGGCTGCATTTGCTGCTCGCGCCGATGATCACCCGCGCACTCACTGCGGCGTTGAGCGCAAAGCGCTATGATGTGCTTTTTGGGGCCTATTCCTTTCAGTCTTTGGCCGCGCTCAGCCCCCCTTATCCGCTGCTGAAGGCCTTTACCTCCGATGCCAGCTTTTCCATCTACAAGCGCTCCGAGGTGGGACAGAGCTTTGGCTCTTCGTGGCTGTCGCGCCATCTTTTAGACCCTGTCACTCTGCGGGCGGAGCGCAAGATCTACCGAAATCTCGATCTGGCGCTCTGGCCCTCGGAGTGGCTCAAGCGCGAGGCTGAGACGCTGTATGGGCTGGCCCCCTCCCAAAGTATGGTGGTGCCTTGGGGCGCAAATATCGACCCGCCCCCAGCGCCCACACGTGCTCTCACGCGCGCGCAAGCACTGACGAAGAGCGCGCCACTGCGTCTGCTCCTTGTGGGCCGTGATTGGCAGGCCAAGGGCGGGCCAACCGCGTTTGAAACCCTCATGCAGCTGCGCCAACGCGGCTATGACGCGCGGCTCACAGTGATCGGGACAACTCCGCCCGCATCCCAGCAGAATGCATATGTGCGCGTCCATCCGCACTTGGACAAGACACGCCCTGATGAGCGGGCCACGTTTGAAGCCGCCTTTCGCAGCGCCCATTTTATGGTGCAACCCAGTTTTGAGAGCTGGGGGTTTGCCTTCTGCGAAGCTGCCGCCTACGGGCTACCTGTGCTCTGTCTTGCTGTGGGCGGGGTGCCTGTGCGCAACGGGGTGAGCGGCCATGCGCTGCACAGTGATGCCAGCGCAACAGAGTTCACAGCGTTGATCGAGCAATACCTCCACACCCCAGACGCCTATGCCGCCTTGCGCCAGACGGCGCGCAAAGACTATGAAACACGGCTCAACTGGGATAGCTGGGGCAAGACGGTTCAAAAGGCGTTGCACGCCCGCCGGTTGGCTCAGTAGCCCGTGCCGCGCGCCACAACCCGCACCGTGCAACACATCACTTTCACATCTTGGAGCAAGCTGAGGTCCTTGTAATAGGCGGTGTCATATTCGGCGCGCTGTGCAAAGCTTGTCTCGTTGCGCTCTGAAATCTGCCAATATCCGGTGATCCCCGGGCGCATCGCGTAATAGGCGCGCCCCGGATACAACCCTTCTTGCCCCACCATCATGGGCCTGGGGCCAACAAGGGACATATCGCCCAACAACACGTTCAAAAGCTGGGGAAGCTCATCCAGCGAGCTCTTGCGCAAGACACGGCCAAAAAATGTGATGCGCGGGTCTGCCTTGAGTTTCTGGGTCTTGTCCCATTCCGCCCGCGCCTGAGGGTTGCGTGCCAGATAGGCGTCAAGGATCTGGTCAGCATCGGCCACCATCGTGCGCAGTTTGAACATCCTGAAATGGCGCCCGTTTTGGCCCACCCGCTTCTGGCTATACAGCGGAGCCCGCCCGTCCAGCGCAATCAGCGCCATGAGCGGCACCAACAAAAAGACAGCAGGAACAGCAGCCAAAAGCACCAGCACAACATCCAGCACCCGTTTGCCATAAACACGGTAGAGCCCCGCAAACTGCGCAACAGGCTTGGCCGCAAGCAGATGGTGCAACTCGGCGCTGTTCAATCGGCTGGAGACACGTTCGTTCATCTTTACACCCATGTGCCTTGAGCCAACCAGCCAAAGACATACCAACTACTTTGTGCTGCCAGAAAGATGTTTGCGATGGGCGCATCAGAGCCAAGGCACTCCTAGGGCGACCTGCCGCATGATCCGTCAGCTTTCGTATGGCACGGTCCTGGCAGCTTCGCCCGCGCCGAAAGTCAGACATCTGCGCGCTGTCCCCCAAGCGCTTTGCCGATCCCCCCTGATAAGTGCACAGCGGTTGTTCGGAGTTTTTTTCTAGCCACGCGTGCGCTTCTGAGTCAATTCAGGATAAATTTTAGGAAACTCGTCCCCAAAAATCTTAACCTCAAGCCGACACGTTCTGATTGCGGCTTGCCCCGGCCAAAAGGCCTCAAGCCCGCCCGCCGCCGATGGCCGTGGCTGGCCTGCGCATACCCCCTTGGCCCAGGCGCCAGCCCCAAACAGCCCGGCGAGTCATGGGGCAGGTTTGTGGCCGTGTTGGAAACAGTCCACCCCAATCCCCTGCATAATGCCCTGCGCGCGGCACAATCGCAGCTGAGAACCGCAAAATTCGATCGATTTTTGCCCCTGCCACAAAGGCGTTGCGGCGCAGAGTCTTGCGCAGTTTGCGGCGCCATACCGGCTCAGGCGGCTCTCAGGCGCAGGCGGCACGGCACTCTGCTCAGAGGCGATAGGCTGTGCTCTTGTGACCGATGACTGTGCTCAGTTGAGAAACAGTCTTTTTTGCGCTGGCCGGCCCCAGACCACCGGCTGACCCGCCAATTCGGGCCAGCGGGCCGCAGGCGTAACACTGATTCGAACCGCTGTGGCGCCATCGGCCCAGCCCGTGCCAGGCCACGGGCGCGCCAAACACAGCGCCGCTAAGTCCAGTTCTGCGTCACGCTTCATGCCAGCCAGAGAGCAGCCTCAGGCAAATTCATTTTTTTCCAGAGCCTTAGCAAACACACTTTGCATTTGCAGCCGCCATTTCCCTTTGACCTTGCAACAGAGTTTGCGCATTCTTCACACAACAGGGATCCTGCGCGCTGCGCGCACCAGCAAAGACGAAAGAGCCAATGGCCATATCCAACGAAAAGGTGCCTGCGCGCCCGTCGCCCCATGTTTCTGACGAAATTCGCAAAACCACTTGCTACATGTGCGCCTGCCGCTGCGGGATTGACGTGCATTTGCAGGACGGCAAGGTCAAATATATCGAGGGCAACAAGGACCACCCTGTCAACAAGGGTGTGCTCTGCGCCAAGGGCTCTGCCGGGATCATGCAGCACTACTCCCCCGCCCGCCTACGCGCACCGATGAAGCGGGTTGGTCCGCGCGGCTCAGGGCAGTTCGAGGAGATCAGCTGGGAGGAGGCTTACACTCTGGCTGAAAGCTGGCTGCGCCCCCTGCGCGAAACCGCCCCTGAAAAGCTCGCCTTCTTCACAGGGCGCGACCAGTCGCAAAGTTTCACAAGCCTCTGGGCGCAGGCTTTCGGCACGCCCAATTATGCGGCCCACGGCGGCTTTTGCTCGGTCAACATGGCCGCGGCGGGCATCTATACGATGGGTGGCGCTTTCTGGGAGTTTGGCCAGCCCGACTGGGAGCGCACCAAGATGTTCATGATCTTCGGTGTGGCCGAAGACCATGACAGCAACCCCATCAAGATCGGCATTGGCAAGCTCAAGGAACGCGGCGCGCGCATTGTCGGCGTGAACCCTGTGCGCTCGGGATACAACGCTGTGGCAGATGATTGGGTCGGGATCACACCGGGCACAGACGGGCTCTTTATTATGGCGATGATCCATGAGCTGCTGAAGGCCGGAAAGATCGACCTTGAATACCTCACCCGCTACACCAACGCAGGTTTTCTTGTAAATTGCGCCGAGAGCGGGCCGAACAAGGGGCTTTTCCTGCGCGCCGAAAATGGCAAGGCGCAGGTGATCGACCGCGCCACAGGCAAGCGCGCCGATTATGACGCCAAGGGCGTAAAGCCCGCCCTCACAGGCCAGCACCGCCAAGCTGGCGAGACCTATCGCCCCGCCTTTGAGCTTCTGGCCGAGCAATATATGAGCGATGAGTATGCCCCCGAGGCCGTGGCCGAGCGCTGCGGTGTTCCTGCCGCGCGCATCAAGGCGCTGGCCGCCGATCTGGCGCGCGTGGCCTTTGAAGAAGAGATCGTCATCAACCAGCCCTGGACCGACTGGAAAGGCGAGCGCCACGAGAAGATGATCGGCCGCCCCGTGAGCTTTCACGCGATGCGCGGTATCTCGGCGCATTCCAACGGCTTCCAGACCTGCCGCGCGCTGCATATTCTGCAAATCCTGCTTGGCTCGGTCGAGGTGCCCGGCGGCTTCCGCTTCAAACCGCCCTACCCCAAACCGCCCGAGGCGCACCCCAAACCCCATGCAGGCTACAAGGCAGGGCAGCCGCTCGATGGGCCGCACCTTGGCTATCCGATGGGGCCAGAACATCTCTTGATTGACGAGGCCGGCGAGCCCAAACGGATCGACAAGGCGTTCAGCTGGGAAAACCCGTTCAGCGCCCATGGCCTCATGCATATGGTCATTTCCAATGCCCACGCGGGCGTGCCCTACAAGATCGACACGCTGTTCATGTATATGGCCAACATGGCGTGGAACTCCTCGATGAACACCTCCTCGGTGATCGAGATGCTCACCGACACGGACGCGCGCGGCGCTTATGTCATCCCGCATATCATCTATTCCGATGCCTATAGCTCGGAGACGGTGGCCTATGCCGACCTTATCTTGCCTGACACAACCTATCTTGAGCGCCACGATTGCATCAGCCTTCTCGATCGCCCGATTTGCGAGGCCGATGCCGCCGCCGATGCAATCCGCTGGCCTGTGGTTGAGCCTGACCGCAATGTGAAGGGCTTTCAATCCGCGCTTTGTGACCTTGGTGCGCGGCTGGCTCTGCCCGGCTTTGTCAACGAGGACGGCAGCCAGAAATATGCCGACTATGCCGACTATATCGTCAGCCACGAGCGCCGCGCAGGTGTTGGCCCCTTGGCGGGCTTTCGCGGTGAAGATGGCCGCGAGGAAGGCCGCGGCGCGCCCAACACAGAGCAGCTTGAGCGCTATATCGAAAACGGCGGCTTCTGGGTCAGCCACCTCCCCGAAGAGGCGCAATTCTACAAGCCCTGGAACCAAGCCTATCAGGACTGGGCCGTGAAGATCGGCCTGTTTGATGCGCCCCAGCCCTATGTGTTCAACCTTTACCTTGAGCCGATGCGCAAGATGCAGCTTGCCGCCGAGGGCCATGGCGAGCGCCAGCCGCCGGAGCATCTGCGCGCGCGCATGATCGAGACGATGTCACCCCTGCCACATTGGTATGCGCCTTTCGAGGAAGCGCAGGTCTCAGAAGAAGAGTTCCCGCTGCACGCCCTCACCCAGCGCCCGATGCATATGTATCACTCCTGGGGCAGCCAGAACGCCTGGTTGCGCCAGATCACCGGTGTGAACAAGATGTTCATCCCCGGCGCGCTCTGGGAAGAGCACGGCTTTGCCGAGGGCGATTGGGCCTATGTCACCTCGCCGCACGGGCGCATCAAAGTGCCGGTCGCGCGGATGGACGGGGTGAACGGCAAGACCATCTGGACATGGAACGCCATCGGCAAAAAGCGTGGCGCTTGGGCTTTGAGCGAAGACGCGCCCGAGGCCACACAGGGTTTCCTGCTCAACCACCTGATCAACGAGCTTCTGCCCCCCAAGGGCGACGGGCTGCGCTGGGCCAACTCCGACCCTGTCACAGGCCAAGCCGCGTGGTTTGATCTGCGTGTGCGCATCGAGAAAGCCCCAAAGGGCGCACCGAGCGAGCCGACCCTACCTTCGCAGGAAAGCCCCGTGGGCCAAGCACCCAAGAACGTGACCTATGGAGACACATTCTAATGCGTATTCAAAAGGTTACAGGCGGCGGTGGGGTGAAACTCCATGTCACGGACCAAGGGCCAGAAGATGCGCCCGCGCTTCTGTTCATTCACGGCTGGTCGCAGCATTCTGTCTGCTGGGCCGCTCAGGCCCCGCTGGCTGCGCGCTTTCGCGTGGTGGCGCTTGACTTGCGCGGCCATGGCAGTTCGGACGCGCCCCAAGACGAAGCCGCCTATAGCGACACGGCGCTCTGGGGCGATGACATCCATGCGGTGGTCACCGAACTGGGCCTCAAACAGACCGTGCTCATCGGCTGGTCCTATGGCGCGCGCGTCATTGCCTCCTACATTGCCACGCACGGGCAAGAGGCCATCGCGGGCATTGTCCCTGTCGGCGGGGTGATCGCCATAGGGGCGGCCCGCGAGCCTTGGATGACAAGCGAGGCCAGCCCCGCGCTCAACAAGGACCTCTACACCTCCGATCAGGCCCGCCTGCTCACCGCCACGGCGCAATTTGTGGACGATTGCACCTATGCGCCCCTGCCGCGCCCTATCTACGGCACGCTGGTGGGCGCGAATATGCTTGTCAGCCCGCTGGTGCGCCGCGCGCTTTTTGCCGGCACGATTGACTGCCGCGCGGTCTGGGCCAACTTTACCAAACCCGCGCTGGTGATCCACGGCGCCGAGGACCGTATCGTTGTGCCCCCCGTCGGCGAGGCTGCCGCAGCGGCGCTGCCCAACAGCGCGCTTTCGATGTGGCCAAAAACGGGCCACGCGCCCTTTGCCGAGCACCCCGAACGCTTCAACACCGAGCTGGCCGCCTTTGCCGCCAAAGCCTGTCAGGAGGCCGCATGACCACCCTGCCGCAATCCACCGAGAAAAAGCTCGGCCTTGTCATTGATCTTGACACCTGCGTCGGCTGTCAGGCCTGCGTTGTTTCTTGCAAGGAATGGAACACCTCCAACTACGGCGCGCCGCTCTCTGATGTGGACGCCTACGGGGCCGAGCCACAGGGAACCTTCCTCAACCGCGTGCACAGCTTTGAGGCCCAGCCCGAAACGGGATGCTCACAGACCGTGCATTTCCCCAAGTCCTGCCTACACTGCGAAGATGCGCCCTGCGTCACCGTCTGCCCGACAGGCGCAAGCTACAAGCGCGAGGAAGACGGGATTGTGCTGGTCAACGAGGCCGATTGTATGGGCTGCGGGCTCTGTGCCTGGGCCTGCCCTTACGGCGCGCGCGAGCTGGATGAAATCTTCGGTGTGATGAAGAAATGCACCCTCTGCGTGGACCGCATTTACAACGAGAACATCCCCGAGGAAGACCGTGTCCCCTCTTGCGTGCGCACCTGCCCCGCCGGTGCGCGCCACTTTGGCGACCTGGGCGACCCTGAGAGTGACGTGAGCAAGCTTGTCACCGCACGCGAAGGGATGGACCTTATGCCCGAGCTGGGAACCAAGCCTGTGAACAAATATCTGCCCCCGCGCCTGAAGGACCAATCCTCAGACGCCGCCCTTGCCCCACAGCACACAAACGCCAAGGGCTTGTTCGCTTGGCTCGATAAAGCGCTGGAGAAACTCTGATGCATCCCGCCCCTTCCGTCATCGCTTTCACCACGCTTTCGGGCCTCGGCTTCGGACTTCTGTTCTGGCTCGGCCTTGGCTTGCCGCCTGTGACAGGCTGGGTGGCCTTCGTATTTTTCGCGCTGGCCTATGCGCTCGCCGTGGGCGGGCTTCTGGCCTCGGTGGCGCATCTGGCAAACCCCAAGAACGCCATAAAGGCTTTCAGCCAATGGCGCTCCAGCTGGCTGTCACGCGAGGGCATCGCCGCCATCGCCGCGCTGCTTCTCATGGCTGTTTTTGCCAGCGGCATTATTTTCTTTGACGTGCGCCTGCGTGTTGTCGGCGTGCTCGGCGCGCTTCTCTGCCTCACAACCGTTTTCACCACTTCGATGATCTACACCCAGCTCAAGACCGTGCCACGCTGGAACATGTGGACAACGCCGCCTGTTTTTCTGCTGCATGCCTTGGCGGGTGGCGCGCTGCTCGCAGGGCAGACACGCTTGGCCGCAGTTCTGCTCACCGTGTTGGGCGTGCTCATGGTCTGGGCCTGGATTGCAGGCGATGAAAAGGGCCGCGCCGGCTCCACAATGGAGAGCGCCACGGGCCTTGGGCGCATCGGTAAAGTGCGCCTGCTTGAGCCGCCCCATTCGGGCGAGAACTATCTCCTCAAGGAAATGGCCTATCAGGTGGGGCGCAAACATGCGGTGAAACTCAGGGTCATCGCGCTTGGGCTCGGCATCATCCTGCCCGCGGCGCTCATGCTCTTGTTGTCTGTCACCCATTTCATCGGCTTTATCGCGGTGCTCTCGCATCTTGTCGGCATCGCGGCGGGCCGCTGGCTCTTTTTTGCCGAGGCCGAACATGTGCAGGCGCTTTACTACGGAAGATAACCGACCGCGCGGTTGACTTTTCAGACACTGCGGGACAGGCTCCTCGCAACCAATAATAGGAGCGCGCCCATGTCTGTTGTCACCACCCAAATGCACGGCAACATTGCCGTCGTCACAATCGACAACCCGCCCGTCAACGCCGCCTCACAGGCTGTGCGCCAAGGGCTGATGGAGGCGCTGCACGCCACTGAAGCCAGCCAGCCCGCCGCCGTGGTGCTCACCTGCGCGGGGCGCACCTTCGTTGCGGGCGCTGACATCCGCGAATTTGACAAGCCTTTCCTTGAACCGGGCCTTCCCGAGCTTCTCAACGCCATCGAAGGTGCCACGCGCCCCTGGGTGGCCGCCATTCACGGCACAGCTCTTGGCGGTGGTTGCGAGCTGGCGCTGGCTTGCTCGCACCGCATCGGCGCGGCCACTGCCAAGATCGGCCTGCCCGAAGTAAACCTCGGCCTCATTCCCGGTGCGGGTGGCACCGTGCGGATGCCCCGCCTGATCGCCCCCATCGAAGCCGCCCGCCTCGCCGTGACGGGCAAGCCCATCAGCGCAAGCGAGGCCCACAAACTCGGGCTGTTTGACGCCGTGGCCGAAGGCGAGCTGCTTGACGCCGCCATTCAGCTGGCAAAGGACGCCGCCGCAAAGCCGCTGCCCGCGCCCCTGCTCACCCGCGATGCGCCCGAAGTGGACCGCGCCACATGGGACGCGGCCATGGCCAAGCTCACCGCCAAGGCGCGTGGCCAAACCTCACCCCATGAAGCCGCCGCTGCCGTGCGCGATGCACTTGATCATGACGGCGTCACAGCTCTCGGGCTTGAGCGCGAGCGCTTCATGCGCCTGAAAGCCTCGCCGCAATCTGCCGCGCTGCGCTATATCTTCTTTGCCGAGCGTATGGTGGGCAAAACCCCGCACACCAAGGGCGTTGCCCCCCGCCCACTCGCCGAAATCGGCGTTGTCGGAGGCGGCACCATGGGGGCAGGCATCGCCGCCGCCGCTCTGCTTGCGGGGCTGCCTGTCACGATGGTGGAGCGCGACACAGACGCCGCCAACGCAGGTGCGGCCCGTGTTGAAGGCATCCTAGGAGGGTCGCTCAAACGCGGGCTGATCAGTGAGACCAAACACGCCGCCCTCCTCGCCAAGTTCACCACCGCAACAGACTATGCCGCTTTGGCCAAGGCTGACCTCGTGATCGAAGCGGTGTTTGAGGATATGGACGTGAAAAAGCAGGTCTTCGCTGCGCTCGACGCCGCCTGCAAGCCCGAGGCGGTGCTGGCCAGCAACACCTCCTATCTTGACGTGAATGAAATCGCCGCCAGCGTGCGCGAGCCTGCCCGCGTTGTCGGGCTGCACTTCTTCTCGCCGGCGCATATCATGAAACTGCTGGAGATCGTTGTGCCCGAGACTGTGGCCGATGATGTGCTGGCAACAGCGCTGGCACTCGCAAAAACCCTGCGCAAGCTGCCCGTGCTGGCGGGCGTCTGTGACGGGTTTATCGCCAACCGGATCATGACATCTTATCGCCGCGAAGCCGACTACCTCTTGGAAGATGGCGCATTGCCCTACGAAATAGACGCCGCCATGCGTGCCTACGGGATGCCCATGGGTATTTTCGAGATGCAGGATCTTGCCGGGCTTGATATCGGCTGGGCGGCCCGCAAACGCCGTGCGGCCACCCGGCCCGCACACCAACGCTACGTGGAGATTGCCGATCGCATCTGCGAACAGGGCCACTTTGGCCGCAAGACGGGGCAAGGCTGGTATCTCTATGGCGAAGACGGCAAGCCCACGCGCAACCCAGAGGTCGAAGCGCTGGTTCTGGAAGAGGCAGACCGCAAAGGCATTCGCCGTCAAAGCTTTGAAGCCTCAGACATCATGGCGCGCATTCTTGCCTGTATGCAGAGCGAGGGCCAAGCCATATTGGACGAGGGCATCGCCGCCAGCCCGCAGGACATTGATGTGACCATGGTCAATGCCTTCGGTTTCCCGCGTTGGAAAGGCGGGCCGATGTTCCAACGCACCACAGGGTAAACCGGCACGCAGGCAAAGGCAGCCCTACTGGGCCGTCAAAGCCTCCACCTCGCCAAGGGCGGTGCCAAGCCCGTGCAGGATCATGTCAATGTCTTCCGCGTCAATCGTCAGCGGTGGGCGTATCTTGAGGATATTGTCCGCAGGCCCCTCGGTCCCTATGAGAATACGCTGGGCGCGCAGGCGCTCTTTGACATACTGCGCCACGGCCTGCGCTGGTGTTTTGGTGTCACGGTCGGTGACCAGATCAACGCCCACAAACAGGCCAAACCCGCGCAGATCGCCAATATGTGGGTGCTTAGCCTGCAACAGGTCCAAACCGGCCCGCAAGCGCGCGCCCATCACGCGGGCGTTTTCCATCAGCCCTTCTTCATCCACGATGTTCAACACCTCAAGGCCGATCCGGCAAGAGAGTGTGGAGCCGCCAAAGGTAGAGAAATATTCAGGGCCTTGGGCAAATGCCTCCGAGATCTCTCGGGTCGTGACCACAACCCCCATCGGATGGCCGTTGCCAATCGGCTTGCCCAACACGACAATATCAGGCGTCACACCCTGCTCTTCAAAACCAAAGTAATGGCTGCCCAAGCGGCCAAGGCCAGTCTGAACTTCGTCGGCAATGCAAATACCCCCCGCCGCGCGGATGCGTTTGTAAACACCTCGCAAATAGCCCTTGGGCGGGATGATCTGCCCGCCCACGCTGGGGTAGGTCTCGGCGATAAAGCCTGCCAGCTTGCCGCCGCGCGCCGCGATCCGCGCAAGCGCCCCCTCCACCTGGGCCGCATATAGCGCGCCACAGTCAGCCGTTTCATAGCCAAAGCGGCCCCGGTAGCCATCGGCCACATCAACCAGCTGCACCCAATCGGGCTGGCCCACGCCACCCTTGGCGTTGAACTTGTAGGCCGATATGTCGATCGCTCCCGTGGTGTTGCCGTGATAGCCGTGATCTGGCGTGATCATATCGCGCCCGCCGCTGGCCGCCCGCGCCAGACGCAGCGCCAGCTCGTTGGCCTCGCTGCCCGAGTTTACGAAATAGCAGACTTCCAGCCCCTCGGGCATTTTGGAGCAGAGCTTCTCGGCAAACGCCACCTGCGCGGGGTGCAGATAGCGGGTGTTTGAATTTATCCGCTTGAGCTGGTCCGCCGCCACCGCCTGAATGCGCGGATGGGCATGGCCCACATGCGGCACGTTGTTATAGGCATCCAGATAGGGCCGCCCCCAGGCATCAAACAGATGATGCTTCCAGCCCCGCAACAGCATAAGCGGGGTCTCATAGCTGAGCTTCAGGTTGGGTGCGAAATGATGCTTGCGCCCTTGCGCCACCTCGGCCACATCGCGTGTGACATAGCCTGTTTTTTCATCCGGCAGGTTTAGCAGAGCAGCCGGATTGGGGCAGACCGCTCCCCAGAGATACATCTCGTCTGGATCGGCCACACCGGGCCAGTCAGCGCCCATGCCCTCGGTTGTCAGGGCAAGCTGGAAATGCACATGCGGCGCCCAGCCGCCCGACTGGGTGACATCGCCCAAATGCGCCAGAAGCGCCCCTTTCTCAATCTGCTCTCCCACAGAGAGGCGTGTGCAGATCTCCGGGTTCAAATGGCCATACAACGTGAAGAACTCATCTCCCTCGGGCGTCTGATGCCGCAGGATGAGCACACCGCCGTAATCCAGATGCGCAGGCCGGTATTCCACGACATGCACAGTTCCCGCAAGCGGCGCATAGATCGGGGTTTGTGCCTCTGCAAAGACATCCACCGCAATATGCACCGTGCGCCGGTTGGAGGCCTTCCAGGGGCCACGCCTGAAAAACGGCGCCGTATAGATCAAGCGCGGTTCATTGTAATATCCGAGCCAAACGGCCCCCGCCTGATTGTATTCCGCGCCAATCGTGGCAGCCTCCTGAAGCGGCAAGTCAAACGGGTTTTGCGGGCTTGCGGAGGCCTCAACAGACAGCGACCCCATCGGTGCGCTTGCCAGATCTTTGCCAAAGAGCGGCGCAAAATTGCCACGCTCAGATCTCAACCACGCCAGGATCCGCGGGGCAGCTTCCGTCACCGGCAGCCCGCAGGCTGCCCTAAGCCGGGCCCGCAAGAGGCCCTCCTCTTCCAGCCCGCGCTCCAGAAACGCCCAAGCCGGTTTCTGAGAGACGACCACATAGGGGTCATCCGGGCTTTCCTGCGCCATCAGGCTGGAGTTCACCACACTGACCGCAAGGCGCATCCGCATGAGCGGATAGATCAGATCAATCTCCGCAGGCTGCAACGGGTTGGCCGCATGATACGCCGCAACAAAGGTGGCCAGCACCTCCTCCGGAGCCTGCTGGCCCAAAACGACATAGGCGCAGGCAATCGCAAGATTGCAGATCCGGGGGCTCAGGCACATGTCACCAAGATCAATCACCCCGGTGACACGGGGGGGCGTCGCGAGCGTTGCGCTGACGAGTATGTTGTAATCATTGACATCGTTGTGAATGGCCACCTGCGGCAGCGCCAAGGCCTGCGGCTTGATCTTGCGATAGGCGGTTAGAATGTCTGTCAGCAAACCCTGTCGCTCAGGCGAGCCTGCCACATCCAGCGCCTCCGAAATCCAATCGGCCTGCATCAAATTCCACTTGAAGTCGCGCGCCAAAGCCGGGTGGCTGAAATCGGCCAAAGCCGCATCAATCTTGCCCAGCGTATAGCCCAGATTGGCCAGCAAGGGCGCAGACTTGGGCAAGACCTCGGCATATACCCGCCCGTTCAGCTTTTGCAGCACCCAGACGATCCGCTCGGCACCTGCGTCATCCGCAACGCGCAAGAACGGCGCTCCGCAAGGCAAGGGCAGGCTTTCGGGCACAGGCAGCAGCGGTGCGCGCGCCTTCAGATGCGCCAGCGCCTCACATTGCATCGCCACCAATTCAGAGGCGCACCCCACACGCATGACTTTCAGGACATAATCTGCCCCACCAGAGCCTGCACCGCCTGACGCGAGAAAGTTGAGGTCATATTCTCCTGCCAGCGGTGTCAGGCTCGCTTCAATGCCCCAATGCTCTTGCAATACCTGTTGCCAATATGCGCTCATGCCCGCCCCCAACCTGTGATGTGCCGCCTAACAAAAAGTCCGAAACACGCGCGAACCCTAAATCAAGCCACACCCCACAGACCAGCTAAACCTGCGGACTCTGCTTGAAAAGCACCCCAGCGCAACGGGGACAGCCTCACAACGCGGCACCACCGCCCTGGCGAGCGCTCTCAGCGCTGCAACAGCGAAAGCCTTTAGGGCCGTTATCCAAGAAACGGGTCATAGGTATAATCTGTTTCCAGCAATTGGCCGGCGGCGTCATAGGTTTGCACATAGCTCTGCCAATCATAAACATCCGCGACATCAACCATCGTGCGCTGGCTGAGCACCCCTTCGGCTGTGTAATCCGCATCCAGCTCGCGGCCATCGTCATAGCTCACGCGGTAGTCCACCCGCGTGACCCCGTCGGCGGCATAGGTCGTGGTGTGGCTGCTCCAGGCGTGGGCATCTTGCGCGTCAACCACCGAGCGCTGGCTGCGCACCCCTTCGGCTGTGTAATCCACATCTACCTCGCGGCCATCGTCATAGCTCGCGCGGTAGTC
>NZ_CAKZKL010000004.1 GCF_937123735.1 uncultured Lentibacter sp. | reverse complement strand
CGACCCACCATCTCCCTTGATTGGTATCGCAAGCAGAACCGCCGCGCATCTGTTCTGGCCCGACCCCCGCGCTTTGCTTGCGCAAGAGCGCTCTGGTCGGGAGTTTGCGCCTCTCACGACCCACCATCTCCCTTGATTGGTATCGCAAGCAGAACCGCCGCGCATCTGTTCTGGCCCGACCCCCGCGCTTTGCCCGATCCCAGTGCGAAAACTGCGCCCAACCCCGCCGATCCCCCTTGCATCACGCGCGCACCCCCCCTAGAAGGGCGCAGATTTGGCTGGCGCGCGGGCGCTGGCTCGTGACGCAATGCCATAATGCAAAGGATGACAACATGCAGGTCACCGAGACCCTGAACGAAGGCCTCAAGCGCGCCTATACCATCACGCTCACATCTGCGGAGCTGGATGCGAAAGTGGACGAAAAGCTCAAAGAAGCGCAGCCTGACATCGAAATGAAGGGCTTCCGCAAGGGCAAGGTGCCAATGGCGCTGCTCAAAAAGCAGTTTGGCGACAAGGTCATGGGCGAAGCCATGCAGGAAAGCATCGACGGCGCTATGCAGGCGCATTTTGAAGCCTCCGGTGACCGTCCCGCCATGCAGCCGAAGGTTGAAATGGTCGATGGCGAAAACTGGACGCTGGGCGATGATGTGGCCGTGTCCATGGAATATGAGGCGCTGCCCGAAATTCCAGAGGTTGACCTGAAATCCATCAAGCTTGAGCGTATGGTTGTCAAAGCCGGTGACAGCGAAGTTGACGAAGCGCTGGCCTCGTTGGCGGAAACCGCGCAAAACTTCGAGCCGCGCAAGAAAGGCTCCAAGGCCAAAGACGGCGATCAGGTTGTGATCGACTTTCTGGGCAAGGTGGATGGCGAGGCCTTTGAGGGCGGCGCGGCAGAAGATTATCCGCTCGTTCTGGGCTCCAACAGCTTCATTCCGGGCTTTGAAGAGCAGCTCGTGGGCGTGAAGGCTGGCGAAGAGAAAAACGTCGAAGTGAACTTCCCTGAGGAGTATCAGGCCGAGCATCTCGCGGGCAAGGCGGCGGTTTTTGAATGCACCGTCAAAGAGGTGAAAGAGCCCAAGGCCGCTGAGCTGAACGATGAGCTGGCAACGAAGTTTGGCGCAGAAGACCTCGCCGCGCTCAAAGGCCAGATCGCCGAGCGCCTGGAAGGTGAATATGCCGGTGCCGCGCGCGCCGTGATGAAGCGCTCGTTGCTGGATGCGCTGGACAAGATGGTGAGCTTTGATTTGCCGCCCTCGCTGCTCGATGCGGAAGCCGGCCAGATTGCCCACCAGCTCTGGCATGATGAAAACCCTGACGTTCAGGGCCATGATCACCCCGAGATTTCACCGACCGAAGAGCACCTCAAGCTTGCCGGACGCCGCGTGCGGCTGGGCCTTTTGCTGGCCGAGCTGGGCCAGAAGGCAGAGGTGCAGGTGACGGATGCGGAGATGACGCAGGCGATCATGAACCAGGCCCGCCAATACCCGGGCCAAGAGCGCCAGTTCTTTGAATTTGTCCAGCAGAACCAGCAGATGCAACAGCAGCTGCGCGCCCCGTTGTTTGAAGACAAGGTCATCGACTATGCCTTCGAGCTTGCCACGGTGAAAGACAAAGAAGTCAGCAAGGACGACTTGCAAAAAGCCGTGGACGCTCTTGACGACGAATAAGCTTGCGTGAGCAGAAATCTATGGGCCGCGCCTGAAGCGCGGCCCTTTTTTTGTCTGGCAGAGGCACTGCCGTCTGGCCAGAACGGGCGCGGCCTCGCACGGGCAGGGTGAAATATGGTTTCGCATAAGGCCAAGCCTTATGCGACCAAGGGGGGGGCGCTGCCCCCCCGCTTCCTTTGGAAGCCCCCCCCGAGGTATTTTTGACCAAAAGAGAAGGGGGGGCTTATCCTGCGGCGGGGAGGTTTTTGAGGGCTTTGGTGAGGTTTTCGGTAAGGGCTTGGGTGGGTTCAATACCAAAACTCAGCCGTAAAAACCCTTCTGGCACCGCATCGCCCCAACGGGCCCGTCTGTCGCCGGAGCTGTGCAGCCCGCCAAAGCTTGTCATCGCCGCAAAGCCTGCGTCTTTGAGAAACTGGTCGGCTGTGGCGGCATCGGCAAAGCAGGCGCCGATGAGAAAGCCCGTATCAAGGGCCTGCGGGTGGGGCGTGGGATAGAGGAGGTCTTGCACCGCCGGGCTGGCCTTCAGCAGGGGCAGCGCGGCGCGGGCGTTGGCGCACATGCGTTCAAGGCGCAGTTCCACGGTTTCCAGCCCGCGCAACAACAGCCAGGCCTCATGGGGCGCCGGGATGTTGCCGGTCAGATTGCGCACGCTCAAGAGCCGCTCCATATAGGCGGTGTCGCGGCTCGCCACATGGCCCATCAGCAGGTCGGTGTGGCCTGCCATGGCCTTGGTGTCGGAGACAATGACGATATCGGCCCCCAGATCGAGCGGTTGTTGCAGCAGCGGGGTGCAGACCGTGTTGTCCACCAGCAATGTGGCTCCGGCCGCCCGGCAGCGCGCGGAGAGGGCGGCGATGTCGATCACATCCAGCCCCGGATTGGAGGGGGTTTCCACAACCACGGCGGCCAGGCCCGTCAGGTCGGTGGTGAGAACCTCTGCGGCGGGGCAGCTGCGCAATGTGAGCCCGAAGGGGGCCATGATGTCAGAGACGAGGTTGCGCGCCGCGTAGTAGCCATCCGAGAGCATCAGCACTGTGTCGCCGGCTTTGAGCAGCGCCATGAGCGCCGCCGAATAGGCGCCCATGCCCGAAGGGAAGAGAAGGCAGGGTGCGGCTTCCAGAGCGCTCAAGCGGGCCTCTGTTGCCTCGATTGTGGGGTTGGTAAAGCGCGCATAGGTGCGGTTGGGAGCGGGCGTTTGCGGCAGGGAGAAGGCCGAAGACAGCACCAGCGGTTCTGGCACAGGGTCACCGGCTTGCAAGGTGTCGGTGCGGTTGTGCAGCATCGCCAGCAGGCGCGCTTGGATCGGGTCGGGGAGGGGCATGTCTTGGCCTTGTTGCTGAAGTTTCGCGCCGACTATAGGCGCTTGGCTTCTGCGGGCAAGGTCAAGAAAAAGCCGCGCTCCTTGCGGGGCGCGGCTTTCTGTATCAGCGCAGGGGCGCTTCTCAGCTCTCTTCGCTTGTCTCTTCTGCGGCAGGGGCTGGGCCCGTGTCGTCATCGTCGTTGGCCGCGGCCCCGATGTCATCAAACAATTCGGCGATTTCGAACTCGGCTTCGGCTTCCGCCTCAGCAGCGAGTTCCTGGATCGATTTGCCGGAGGCTTGCAGCTCGGCTTCCTCAGCGGAGCGGGCCACGTTGATTTCGATCCGTGCGGAGACCTCTGGGTGCAGGCGCACGAACATGTTGTGCACACCCAGGTATTTGATTGGCGCTTCCACAGAGACCTGCTTGCGATCAATCGTGAAGCCGGCTTCTGTGGCCGCTTCGGCCGCGTCACGCGGGGTGACTGAGCCGTAGAGCGACCCACCGTCAGAGGCCTGACGAATCACCACAAACTGCTGGCCATCCAGGCGGGCGGCCATGTCTTCGGCTTCTTTCTTGGTCTCGAGGTTTTGGGCCTCAAGCTGCGCCTTTTGGGCTTCGAAATCGGCAATATTAGCTTGTGAGGCGGTCAGCGCTTTCTTCTGTGGCAGAAGATAGTTGCGCGCATAGCCCGGTTTCACATCGACGACATCGCCCATCTGGCCGAGCTTGGCCACGCGTTCGAGAAGGATAACTTGCATGATAGGTTCTCCTTATTTCACGGCGTAGGGCAGCAGGGCGAGGAAGCGGGCGCGCTTGATGGCACGGGCCAGCTCGCGTTGCTTCTTGGCCGAAACGGCGGTGATACGGGACGGCACGATCTTGCCACGCTCGGAAATGTAGCGCTGGAGCAGTTTCGTGTCTTTGTAGTCGATCTTCGGCGCGTTATCCCCTGAGAAAGGGCAAACTTTGCGACGGCGGAAAAATGGTTTTGCAGCCATGGTTTACAATCCTTTCTTATGCGGGACGGCGCTCGCGGCGCTCTTCACGTTTTTGCATTTGGGCCGAGGGGCCTTCTTCGTGGGCATCAACCTTGATGGTCAGGATGCGCATCACGTCATCATGCAGGCGCATGAGGCGTTCCATCTCCTGAACAGCCGTCGCCGGGGCGTCGGTGCGCAGATAGGCGTAATGGCCCTTGCGGTTTTTGTTGATCTTGTAGGCCATTGTTTTCACACCCCAATACTCGGTCTCTGAGACAGAGCCGCCGTTGTCGGCGAGGACGGTGCTGAAATGTTCGATAAGGCCTTCGGCTTGCGTGTTGGACAGGTCCTGACGCATGATGAAAACATGCTCATAGAGCGGCATGTGCTTTTCCTTTTTCGTGCGCATTTCATAGGAGGGTCATATGAGCCTTCTGCGACCCATCCACGAGAGCTGCGCGGTTTGTATTTATACAGAAGGTGGCTGCGCTTACCCCGTTTTGCGCAGGGCCGCAAGGCTGAATGGCCGCAGCCCCCGGCTTTGCGGGGGGCTTGCCTTGATTTTTCCTTATTTCTTAACAATTCGCCCCGAAGATTCCCCATTTGCCCCATGGTTTTGCCCAATGCTGCGGCAACTCTTGGATCATATCAGTTGTCACAGGCGCAGAAGCCGCCGGATCGGGAAAAGAGACAGAACCATGCAGAATGCGATAGCCCAGACACAAACCCAACCTCTTGCGCCGGCCGGGGGGCTTCATGCCGTCCAGAGCCTGCCGCCCTTACGGCTGTTTAACGGCTTTGCCGGCGCGGTGCTCTTGCTGTTTGCGCTCGGGCTTTGGGCCGTGCCGGGCTCGAGCTGGGACCAAGGGGCGCAGCTGGTGAAGCTCTTTATGACAGCCACCTCGATTGTTGCGGGCCTGGCGTTGCTGGCGCCCATGCGCCGCTCCTATCCGGAGGTGACGCTGGATCCGCGTGCCGAGCGCCTGGAGTTGATCGAGCGCAATGATTTCGGACGCATCACCCGCAAAGAGAGCTTCTCTTATGACTCGCTGAGTGAAGTGGATGTGCGCGAAGGGGTTTTCATAGCCCGCGATCATCAGGGGCGCGTGGTTGTCGAGCTGCCGCTGGGGGCAGAGGTGGAAGAGCTTGACGCCCTGCGCGCCGCCCTCGGCCCGAGCTTTGCGCGCACCGCTTAAGCCGTTTTCCCCATAAGATACCGAAGGCCAGCGCCCCCGCGCGGGCCTTTTTCGTTGCGGGCACGGTGCGCTTCGGGCTAATTGCTGTCAAAACAAGTGAGGGGGGCAAGATGAGCCGCGCATTCGTATTTCCCGGGCAGGGCGCCCAGACCATCGGCATGGGGCAGGCGCTGGCCGCAGCCTATCCTGCGGCAAAAGCCGTGTTTGACGAGGTGGACGAAGCCCTGAGCGAAAAGCTCAGCGCGCTGATCTGGGAGGGCGATATCGAGACCCTCACGCTCACCCAAAACGCCCAACCGGCGCTGATGGCGACCTCGCTGGCCGCCCTGCGCGCGCTAGAGGCCGAAGGCGTTAGCATCACTGATGCCAGCCTGGTCGCGGGCCATTCACTGGGCGAATATTCGGCTCTGGCGGCCGCCGGCGCGCTCACCCTGGCCGATACTGCGCGCTTGCTGCGCATCCGTGGCAAGGCCATGCAAGAGGCGGTGCCTGTGGGTGTCGGCGCGATGGCGGCGCTCTTGGGGCTTGATTTTGCCGCGGCTCAGGCCGTGGCGGCCGAGGCGGCACAGGGCGAGGTTTGTCAGGCTGCAAACGACAACGACCCCAGCCAGGTTGTGGTCTCCGGCCATAAGGCGGCTGTGGAGCGCGCCCTTGATCTGGCCAAAGCCGCAGGGGCCAAACGCGCCATGTTGCTGCCGGTGAGCGCGCCGTTTCACTGCGCCCTCATGCAGCCCGCCGCCGATGTGATGGCCGAGGCGCTGGCAGGGGTTACAATCAAGGCACCCGCCGTGCCGCTGGTGGCCAATGTGCGCGCCGAGGCGGTCTCGGATCCTGCCATGATCCGCGATCTCCTGGTGGAGCAGGTCACAGGCTCGGTGCGCTGGCGCGAGAGCGTGCTCTACATGGGCGCGCGCCAAGGCATCGGCGAGATCTGGGAAATCGGCGCGGGCAAGGCGCTCTCGGGCATGGTGCGGCGGATCAATAAAGAGATCAGCTGCCGCACGATCGGCGCGCCGGAGGACATGACAGCGGCGCTTGACGCTCTGAATGGTTGACAGGCCACGAAAATTTAAATTTTCGTGCCAAATTTTGTGGACAAAATTTGTGCACCCCCGAAAGGAAAGAGACTATGTTTGATCTGACAGGAAAATGCGCGCTCATCACAGGCGCTTCGGGCGGGATTGGCGGGGCCATCGCCAAGGCGCTGCACGGGGCAGGGGCGACAGTTGCGCTCTCGGGCACACGCGAAGAGCCCTTGAAGGCGCTGGCCGCCGAGCTGGGCGCACGCGCCCATGTGCTGCCTTGCAACCTTTCGGACGCCGAGGCCGTCGATGCGCTGCCCAAACAGGCGATCGAGGCCATGGGCGCCTGTGACATTCTGGTGAACAATGCCGGCATCACCCGTGACCAGATTTTCATGCGCATGTCCGATGACGAGTGGCAGAGCGTGCTCGACGTCAACCTCACCTCCACCATGCGTCTTTGCCGTGGGGTGATGCGCCCGATGATGAAGGCCCGTTGGGGCCGGATCATCAACATCAGCTCCATTGTCGGCGCAACCGGCAACCCTGGCCAAGCCAATTACGCCGCCTCCAAGGCGGGTATGGTCGGCATGACCAAATCCATCGCCTATGAGGTGGCCAGTCGTGGAATCACCGCCAATGCGGTGGCCCCGGGCTTCATCGCCACAGCCATGACCGAGAAGCTCACCGATGAGCAGAAAGGCAAGATCAACGCGCAAATTCCCGCCGCGCGCATGGGCACGCCTGAGGAGATCGCCGCGGCGGTGCTCTATCTTGCCAGCCCAGAGGCGGGCTATGTCACGGGCAGCACCCTGCATGTCAACGGTGGCATGGCCATGCTCTGACCTAAGCGGGCGCGCGCTTGGATGCGCTCTGGGGCGCGCTAATCTGGACAAAGCATTTGCCAATCCGTCGCCATATGCTATAGGCCACCGAGATTTCCGCATGTTCACCAATGCGTGAGCCTGTGGGCCCTCCCATGCGGGAGACGAACCGCCCCCGATTTTGGGAGCACTTCAAACCGCCAGCCCCGTTGGGCATGGGCAAAACCCGGGCCAAGAGCCCATTGTTATGAGGATGAACACATGAGCGACGTTGCAGACCGCGTTAAAAAGATCGTTGTCGAGCACCTTGGTGTTGAAGAAGACAAAGTTGTTGAAAACGCATCATTCATTGATGATCTGGGCGCAGACAGCCTGGACACAGTCGAGCTGGTGATGGCCTTTGAAGAAGAGTTCGGCATCGAGATCCCGGATGATGCGGCCGAAACCATCCAGTCGTTCGGCGATGCGGTGAAGTTCATCAAAGACGCAGCCTAAGCCCGTGCGCCGGCGTGCCGGCGCAAAGCAAAGCTTTGAAGCGGTCTGCCCCACAGGGCGGGCCGTTTCTTTTTGGGGCCCCAGGCGCGGCCCTTGGCGGCTTGTGGCCAGTGGCGCGGCAAATTCTGGCCCCGTCAGGCGAGCCGCCCCATGGACGGGCTTGCCCCGCGCCCCCAAGCCGCGCTAAGAGCAGGCAGAGAGATAATAAAGGGGCATATCATGCGTCGTGTGGTTGTTACGGGACTGGGACTGGTCACGCCGGTGGGCGGTGGTGTTGAAGACAGCTGGAAAAATATTCTGGCGGGCAAATCCGGCGCTGGCCGGATCACACAATTTGACCCGGAGCGCGTGACCACCAAATACGCCTGTGAAGTCAAGCATGGTGACGGCAGCGAGGGCACCTTCAATGCCGATGACTGGATGGAGCCTAAAGAGCGCCGCAAGGTAGATGATTTCATCCTCTACGGGATCGCCGCCGCCGCGCAGGCCGTGCAAGATGCCGACTGGATGCCCGAAGACGAAGAGAGCCGCCTGCGCACGGGGGTGATGATCGGGTCGGGGATCGGCGGCTTGAAGTCGATCGAACAGACCACGCTGATGATGGCCGAGAAAGGCCCGCGCCGTGTCTCGCCGTTCTTTATTCCCGGCGCGCTGATCAACCTGATTTCAGGGCAGGTCGGCATCCGCTACGGCTTTAAAGGGCCCAACCATTCGGTTGTGACAGCCTGTTCCACAGGCGCGCATGCCATCGGTGATGCCTCGCGCCTCATTCAACATGGCGATGCGGATGTGATGATCGCGGGCGGGGCCGAAGCGGCCATCTGCGAGATCGGGATTGCCGGCTTCAACGCCTGCAAAGCGCTCTCCACCGGCCATGACGCGGACCCAACCAAGGCCTCCCGCCCCTGGGACGCAAGCCGCGACGGTTTCGTCATGGGCGAGGGCGCGGGGGTTGTTGTGCTGGAAGATTACGACCACGCCAAAGCGCGCGGCGCCAAGATCTATGCTGAAGTGGCCGGCTATGGCCTCTCCGGCGATGCTTATCACATCACGGCCCCGCCCCCCGACCACGAGGGGGCCGAGCGGGCCATGCGCGCGGCCTGTGCCAACGCGGGCATCAGCCCCACCGAGATTGACTATGTCAACGCCCATGGCACCTCGACCATGGCCGACACCATCGAGCTGGGCGCTGTCGAGCGGATGATGGGGCAGGAAGCAGCCTCAAAACTCTCCATGTCCTCGACCAAGTCGATGACGGGGCATCTGCTCGGGGCGGCCGGGGCCATTGAGGCGATCTTCTCGATCCTGGCGATCCGTGATCAGATCGCGCCGCCCACGATCAACCTTGATACGCCGCCCGAAGACACGGTTGTGGATCTCTGCGCCAACGCAGCGCGCAAGCGTAAGATTGATGTGGCCCTCTCCAACAGCTTCGGTTTTGGGGGCACCAATGCCTCTGTTGTCTTCAAAAAGGTCACCTGAGCACATGTGGCGGCATCTCGCGTCCAATGCCTTGACCCTGCTGATTGTTGCCACCTTTCTTCTGGGGGGGGTGATCCTGTGGGGGCAGCGCGAATATGGTGCCGCTGGGCCGCTGGAGGAGCAAATCTGCCTGCGCGTGGAGCGCGGCAGCACGGTCAGCCGTGTCTCCCGGGCGCTGGAGGCTGATGGGGCCATCCGCTCGGGGATGTTGTTGCGCCTGGGGATGGAGTATACCGATCTTACCGACCGTCTGAAAGCGGGCAGCTACCTTGTTCCGGCGCAGTCCTCGGCCAAGGAAATCGCCGACATCATCACCCGTGGCGGGGCCAGCACCTGTGGCACCGAAATTGTCTATCGGATTGGGGTCACCCGGCTCTCCAATCTTGTGCGCGCGCTGGACCCGGCCAGCAACGCCTATGTGGAAAAAGCCAAGTTCGATCCCGCGTCAGAAGCGCCGCCACCTGAATATCTGGCGGTGCGCGAGCGGGCTGACACGCGCTACCGCATTGCCATTGCCGAAGGGGTGACGAGCTGGCAGATCGTGGAAGGGCTCAAACAGATTTCGCTGCTGCAAGGCGCGATCAGCGCGGTGCCTGCCGAGGGCAGCCTTGCGCCGCAAAGCTACGAGGTGCGCGCGGGCGACACACGCGCGGCGCTGCTGGAAGAGATGCAATCGCGCCAATCGGCCATTCTGGCCGAGGCCTGGGAGAACCGCGCCGCAGGCTTGCCGCTTGCCAGCCCTGAGGAAGCGCTCATTCTTGCGTCGATCATCGAGAAAGAAACCGGTGTCGCCGAAGAGCGCCGCCAGGTGGCGAGCGTTTTTGTGAACCGGCTGCAGAAGGGTATGAAGCTGCAAACCGACCCGACGGTGATTTACGGAATCACCAAGGGCGAGGGTGTGCTGGGCCGTGGCCTGCGCCGCTCCGAGCTGCGCGCCGCCACGCCCTATAACACCTATGTCATCGACGCTCTGCCGCCCACACCGATCGCCAATCCGGGCCGCGCCAGCATCGAGGCTGCGCTCAATCCCGACAGCAGCGATTACATCTTCTTTGTCGCCGATGGCACCGGAGGACATGCTTTCTCGGTGACATTGGCCGAACATAACCGAAATGTGGCCCGTTGGCGCAAGATTGAAGCAGACCGCGCCGCAGACTGAACGGGACAGAGCGTAAATAGAGATCGAATTTTCGCTGCGCGAAAATCCGATCCGTGAGGGGGGCGCTGCCCCCCTCATACTCCCCCCGGGATATTTTCAGCAAGAAAAAGGCCATATGATTCTGCGCTGCACATTGGGTGTTGTTGCAGAGCTTTGGTGGGCCTGTGCCTGAGCGCTTGGGGCTTTGCGGGCCGATGTGCAAGCCATTCCAGTGCTTTAGCTTTGGTTTTGGGCTGTCATTGCGCTGTTAGAATCCTCTGGTTTGTTTGCCGCAGGGCCAGAGCATCAAGGCGCTTGCCCCAAAGGGACCACGATATATAGTGGTTGTCACAAGCGGGCAGGCCATATCTGCGCCAGGCCCTGCGTGGAGCAGAGAACGAACAGATGGACGGACATTTCAGGACAGATTTTGTGCGCAGCCCCGCCGGGCTCAAACAGCACCCCGCCTTGGTGCTCAATGCCGATTATCGGCCCCTATCTTATTACCCGCTGTCGCTTTGGCCCTGGCAAGATGCGGTGAAGGCGGCCTATCTGGACAGGGTGGATATTATTGCCGAATATGACGAGGTGGTGCGCAGCCCCTCAACGGTGATCAGGATCCCCTCGGTCGTTGTTCTCAAAGATTATGTCAAACCTCAAAAGCGCGTGGCCTTCACGCGCTTTAATTTGTTTTTGAGGGATGAGTTTTGTTGCCAATATTGTGGCGGCAAGGGCGATCTGACGTTTGATCATGTGGTGCCGCGCGCATCTGGCGGTGTCACAAGCTGGGAGAATGTGGTTGCGGCCTGCGCCCCGTGCAATCTGCGCAAAGCCGCCAAGAGCCTGCGCCAGTCGGGTATGCAGCTGCGCAAACCGCCGCGCGCGCCCGCCGCAGAAGAGCTGCGCAACATGGGGCGCAAGTTCCCGCCGGGCCATCTGCATGACAGCTGGATGGATTTTCTCTATTGGGATGCCGAGCTGGACGCCTGAGCGCGGCTCATGCCCAGCCAGATGATGGCTCCGGCTAAAAGCGCAACTGCCGCGCAGACAAGCACGAGGCTCTGAAACCCGGCGATCATGGCTTGGGCGTGGCCCAGGCTGTCTGAGAAGGCCCCAAAGCTCTCGCGGCCGCCCTCGGCCAGATAGCGGGCCTGGGCCACGAGCCCGAGGCTGGCCACGCCCATCAGACCCGCCACCCGGGCTGCGGCGTTGTTCACCCCTGAGGCGGTGCCGGCATGAGCATCGGGCACAGCATTGACAACGGCCGTGGTGAGCGGTGCCACCACCAGCGCCAAGCCAAAGCCCACAAAGCCCGTTGCGGGCAAGACCCCGAGCCAGAAGGCCTCTGCCGCAACGGCCACGCCCAGCGCCAGAAAGCCGGCGGCAATGGTCACGGCGCCGGCTGTGATCAGCGGGCGCGGGCCAAACCTGTCGGCCAGCCGCCCCATCCGCGGTGAGAACAGGGCAATGCACAGCGACATGGGCGCAAATGTGAGCGCACTCAACAGCGCATCCTGCCCCCAGCCTGCGATCAGCGTCATCGGCAGATAAAACAGCACCGCCTGAAACCCGATCCACAGACACAGGGTTGCCAGGTTGACAGCTGCAAAATCGCGCAGGGCAAACAGCCGGATCTCGACCATGGGCGCAGGGGTGCGCAGCTCATGGGCGACAAAGCCGGCCAGCACAACCGCGCCCGCCAGCCCGTAAAGCGGTGTGGCCTGGGTGAAGGCGAAGGCAATCAGGAAAAACCCGAGTGAGGCCAGCACCCCGCCGAGCACATCAATGCGCCGGTTGGGCTCGGGTGCTGGATCACGCGTGTGCGCAAGGATCAACCAGACCGCCAATGCGCCAAGGGGCAGGTTGATGGCAAAGATCATCCGCCAGGCCTCGGGCCCGCCAAAGCTGAGAAACGCCCCCCCTAGGGCTGGCCCCAGCGCCGTTGTCAGCGAGGAGCTGGCCGCCCAAAGCCCGATGGCCGCACCGCGCTCGCCGCGCGGATAGGCCCGCGAAATCACCGCCAGCGAGCCGGGCACCATCACCGCAGCCGCCAGCCCCTGCGCGGCGCGCGCGGCAATCATCTGCTCGGATGTCTGTGCCAGCGCGCAAAAGAGCGAGGCCAGCACAAAGCCCGCAATGCCTGCGGCAAAGCTGCGCCCCAAGCCCAGCTTGTCGCCCAAGGCCCCACCCGCCAACAGAAAACCGCTCAGCATCAGCATGTAACTGTTGTAAATCCACTGGGCCTCGGAGAGCCCGGCCCCGAGGCTCTCGCGCAGGGCGGGCAGGGCAATGGCAATCACCGAGCCGTCAATGAACCCGAGCGCCGACGCCAGGATGGCCGCCAGCAAGACCCAGCGGCGGTTGTGCGGGGCCACAAAAGACACAGGCACCGCCTGTTCCTGCGATGCCTGTGACTGTGCTTGCATGAAGAGAGCGGCGCTTAGGAGGCGTTGCCAGCGGCTGCCGGCTTGTCAGCCTTGCCCTTGCCCGAATTGAGCGGGTCGTCCTGGCGCTGCACGGAGCCTTCAAAATGCGCCCCACTTTCGATGGCGATGGTCTTGTGAATGATGTCGCCTTCCACGCGGGCGGTGGAGGTGAGGCGCACCTTCAGGCCGCGCACACGGCCCACGATCCGGCCATTGACAACAACATCATCGGCGATCACCTCGCCCTTGACGGTGGCGCCTTCGCCCACGGTGAGCAGATGGGCGCGGATATCGCCTTCGATGGTGCCCTCCACCTGAATATCACCGGTGGTGCGCAGGTTGCCCGTCACATGCAAATCAGACGACAGAACAGAGGCCGGGGGCTTGGCCTTGGGGGCCGAGGCCTTGAACTCGCTGCCCATGGGCAGGTTGGGCTTTGCGGCCGCAGCAGAGGTGTCAGCGCTCCCGGCTGGGGTTGTGGCTTCGGCCTTGGGGCCAGGTTCGTTGATTTTGCTTTTAGAAAACATCGTTTGCTGCCTTGATATAGATCATTGGGTTCACGGCTTTCCCGCCAACACGAACTTCGTAGTGTAGATGAGGGCCGGTTACACGTCCAGAGGCTCCCATATCACCAATTCGTTGTCCGCGCGATACCCTTTGTCCCACTTTCACCCGAATTCGGTTTTGGTGGGCATAGCGGGTTTCAATCCCAAAATCATGCTGGATCTTCACCAGACGGCCATAGCCCGAGCTCCAGCCCGCATGGGTCACAATCCCGTCGGCCGTCGCATAGAGCGGGGTGCCCACGGGGCCGGCAAAATCCACCCCCTTGTGAAGGCGACGCCCGCCTGTCTTGGGGTCGCGGCGATACCCGAAAGCCGAGGTGAAGCGGTAGCCCGATTTGACGGGTTTGGCAAAAGGCGCCTTGGAGGCCGCCAGCCGGTAAAGGTTGAGCCGGTCGAGTTCGCTGAGAATGCGGTTGGCCCGGCGCGTGCTGGGGGCAGGCTCTTCGCCCCGGGTCGAAAACGACAGCGGCGTCAGCGCGCCGCCTTGGCCCGAATAGCCCCGGCGCACCTCCCGCAGCAGGGTTTCGGTGTTCATGCCGGCGGCGCGAAACATCCGGTCTAGCGGCTTGACAGAAACTGTCATCGCCTCTTCGAGCTGGCGGAAAATCTGGTCGTTCTGATCTTTCATCAAGGCGATCCGCTCTTCCATCTCGGCGGCCTGTTCGAGCGCGGATTGGGCATCTTGCACGATCTTGTCGCGCTCAGCCGCGGTTTCCGAGAGGGCGCGGGTGATCAGGTCAAGCGCCGTGTTGTCTGGGCTGATGGCCGCAAGCTGCACCGCTGCGCCCGAGTCCTGGGCCTGTGTGAGGCTGGCCAGCGCCGTGCGGGCCTCGTCGCGCTCGCGCATGGCTGTGCGCAGGGTGCTTTGGATGATCTCGATGCCGGTTTCCATCTCGCGCCGACGGGTTTCGGAGGCCAGAAGCTCCGATTGCATCCGCGAAATCTGTTCCAGCGCGGTGTTGAACCGCGCCTGGGCGGCGAGGGCCTCCTCGGCGCGGCTGTTGCGCTGCTCGGAGATAAAATTGAGCCGCTCCTGATAGGTTTGCTGGTCGCGCTTGGCCTGTTCACGAAAATTGCCCGCCCCAATGCTGTCCATCAGCAGAATCGCGGTTGCGACAATCGACCAGGCCACAACCAGCGCCGCGCCAGAGAAGGCAAAGAGCTGCACCAGCGGGCGCAGGCGGATAAACCTTGTGTCTTTGTCCGAGCGCAAAAAGACCCGGCGTTCAGGGAAATAACGCTCCAATAGCGCGTCGATACGGATGGCAAGCTGTGTGCGCAAAGAGGCGTTCCTTGACCGTTTCAAATTGTCGGCGCACTTTGAGCCAAGAGCCGCCGCAGCAAAGCCGCCATGGCCCCGCCCGCACCCTGTGCGCCGTTCCAGAGGGATTAACGCCCTGTTAACAGGGGCGCAAGTTTTTTGACCGCCCTCCTCGGAGCCTCTGGCCCCACCGCCGCGCAATCTGGCGGGTTTTCGCCGAAAAGTTCAGCGGGCTGCGCGGGGCTTGGCGGGGGTCTCGTCAGCCAGAGGCCAATAGAAATCTGGCGGCAAGCCGGCCTCGGCGCGCTTTTCCTCGTTGAACGGCGGCTTGAGGCTGCTGTGAAAATACTGGGTCACAAGCCGGTGAAACTCGGCTTTCGGGTCAAGCTCGTGGCGTCCGCACAGAAAGTGAAACCACTTGGAGCCATAGGCCACATGGCCCACTTCCTCGGCGTAGATCACTTCCAGCGCGTCAACGGCGCGGCTGACTTTGGCCTTGCGAAACACGTCGATCATCCCCGGGGTCACATCAAGCCCGCGCGCCTCGAGCACCATCGGCACAACCGCGAGCCGCCCCATCAGGTCTTGGGCCGTATCCTCGGCGGCGCGCCACATGCCCGCATGGGCGGGCAGGGCTCCATAATGGCTGCCCATCTCTTCCAGGCAATCGCTGACGAGGTTGAAATGCTTGGCCTCTTCATCACCGGCCTTCACCCAGTCATCATAAAAGCCCAGCGGAAAGGGCACATGGGTGAAGCGCGCAATGATGTCCCAGTGCAGATCCACCGCATTGAGCTCGATATGGGCCACCGCGTGCAACAAGGCGGCGCGCCCGGCCTCCGAGCCGGGGCGGCGGCGGGGCACATCGCGCGGGCTGAGCAGTTCGGGCTTGTCCGGGCGGGCCGGGTGCAAGGGCGGCTCGGCTGAGCCGATGGCAAGCGGCGTGCCGGCCTCGCGGGCGGCAAACCATGTGGCCGCGTGGCGGCGCGCCAGGGCCGTCTTTTCGCGCCCGTCGGCACAGCGCAAAACCTCTTCGGCCATTTTTGCCAGCGTCTGTGCCATGCTCACAGCGCCTCAACGGCGGCGAGCACCTCATCCACATGGCCCGGCACTTTCACCTTGCGCCAGGCGCGCACCACTTGCCCTTCGGCATCAATCACAAAGGTGGAGCGCACAATGCCCATGAAGCTCTTGCCATACATCTTCTTTTCGGCCCAGGCTCCGAAATCCTCGCAGGCGCTGCCGTGCTCGTCCGACAAAAGCGGAACGGTCAGGTCCTGCTTGCTGCGAAACTTCTCGTGGCTGGCAAGGCTGTCCTTGGAGATCCCGAACACTTTGGCACCGGCCGCTTCAAAGCGCGCCAGATCGGCGGAAAAGCCCTTGGCCTCTGTGGTGCAGCCGGGTGTGTTGTCGCGCGGGTAGAAAAACAGCACAACTTTCTGGCCCTTCAGCGCGCTGAGGGTGACGGTTTCACCCGTGTCGCTGGGCAGGCTGAAATCAGGCGCTTGAAATGGCGTATCTTGAGTCATTGGTGCTTTCCCTCTACCGTCTTGTTGGGTTTCATATTATCGCAGGAGCGCGGGCGCAATGCGCAAGCCCCCTTTGGTGAAAGAGCTACGCCGCGCGCGCGGCACCCGATGAAAGAAACTGCCGGAGCGATGAGACGCCGGCCCGAAAGCGGACCATGACCTCAGAGCCTGACACGCCCCCAGAGCCCGATATGCCCGCGCCCAAAGCGGCGGCGGCTGCGCGGCGTGGGCCGCGCCGCGCCGCAGTCGGGCTGTTGAGCCTGGCGCTGTTGGGGCTGTTGCTGCTCGGAGGGGGGCTGGGGCTTGTGGTGTTGCGCAACGCGCCGCTTGTGGTGCCGGCCTGGGCGGAGGCGCAGGGCTTGGCGCAGATCAACCGCCAGATCGCCCCCTACAGGGCGCGGCTGGGAGAGGCCGCGGTGGTGATGGAGGCGGGTTGGGTGCCACGGGTGCTCTTGCGCGATGTCGAGCTGCTGGATGGCAGCGGCGCAAGGATCGTATCCTTTGAAAGCGTTTCGGCCGGGTTTGCGCTCAAGCCGTTGTTGAGCGCGGCGCTGCACCCCACGGATCTGCGCATTTTTGGCACCCGGCTGGCAGTGCGCCGCGACGGGGCGGGGGCGGTTTGGCTGAGTTTTGATGAGGAGCTGGCCGCCGTGGGCGCGGGTGCCGGGCCAGACGCGCCGGGCGCAGCGCAGGCGGCGCCAGAGCAGGGGCGCGGCTTTGGCGAATTGATGGCCCAGCTTGATGTCTGGCTGCAAGAAGAGAGCTTCTCGGCCTTTCGCCGGGCCGATGTTGCGGATGTGACGCTGCGCTATGAAGACCAGCGCGCCGGGCGCAACTGGACGGTTGATGGCGGGCGCGCCGAGCTGGTGCGCAGCGGCGCAGACCTGCGCCTGCGCGGCGATTTTGCCCTGCTCACCGGCGGGGCCTCTGCGGCGGGGGTGGAACTGAGCTTTGAGCGCAAGGGATCGGCCAGCGAGGCGGCGCTGGGGCTCAACCTCACAGACTTCCCGGCACAGGACCTGGCCACACAGGCCGCAGCGCTGTCCTGGCTTGAGGCGCTGCGCGCTCCGATCTCGGGGGCGTTGCGCTTTTCGATGAGCGAAACCGGCGCGCTTGGCCCGCTCAGCGCGACATTGCACATTGCCGAGGGGGTGCTTCAACCCAATGAGGCCGCCAGCCCGGTGCCCTTCACTTCGGCGCGCACCTATCTGACCTATGATCCGCAGCGCCAGATTGTGCAGTTTGACGAGATCGCCCTCCAGAGCGCCTGGGTGAGCCTGCGCGCGGAGGGCCAGCTCGGGCTTGTCATGCAGCAAGACGGCTGGCCCGAAGCGTTTGTCGGCCAGCTGCGGTTGGCCGATATTTCCGCCAATCCCACCGATATGCTGCCAGAGCCGGTGGCTTTTGACAGCGGATTTGTCGACATGCGCCTCAGCCTCGCGCCCTTCAAGGTCGAGCTGGGCCAGCTCGGGCTGCGCGACGGGGCCACGGGGTTTCATGTGCAGGGCAGTATCGAGGCGTTGGCCGCGGGCTGGAGCTATCAGATACAGGCGGCGGCTAAGGCACTTGATCTGGCGCAGGTGCTGGCCCTTTGGCCAGAGCGCGCCGGCGTCAAAACCCGAGCCTGGGTGGCTGAGAATGTGCTTGAAGGCCATGTGAGCGAGGCCCAGTTTGCCCTGCGCTCGGAGCCGGACAGCCCGCCCGAACCGCTTATCTCCTTTGGCTTTGAGCGGGTGAAACTGCGCTTTCTGGAAGGGTTGCCACCGGTTGAAAACCTCTCCGGACAAGCCAGCCTCTTGCGCAAGCGCTTTGCGGCACGCGCCAGCGGCGGACAGCTGCGCGCCCCGCAAGGGGGGCTGCTGGACATCCGCGGCACAGAATTCATCGTCCCCCGCACGCTCCCTGCGCCGGCGCGGGGCGAAGTCAATCTCAAGGCCAGCGGCCAGATCACGGCGCTTCTCAGTGTCGCTGCCCTGGCCCCGATCAACGCGCTCGCCACCACCGAGCTACCGGCAACCATGGCTGACGGGCGGGTGGCGCTCTCAGGCCGCCTCGGGTGGACCATGCAGCCAAACCCGCCGCCCCAAGCGCTTGACTATACGCTGGCAGCCGAGCTCACCGGGGTGCGCAGCACGGTGATTGTGCCCGGGCGGTTGCTCACCAGCCCCGCTTTGCAAGCCAAGCTCACCCCCCAAGCGCTTGAAATCAGCGGGGAGGCCCTGCTCGACACCATTCCCCTCGCCGGGCGCTTTCTCGCCCCGCTCGGTCCAGATGCGGAGCCGCCCGCTTTTGAGGGCCAGCTTGAGCTCTCGCCCGAGTTTGCCCGCCGCTTTGCGCTTGGCCTGCCGGAGGGCAGCCTGTCCGGGCGCACATCTGCCCAGATCAGCCTCACGCTGGCGCGCGACGGGCAGGGGCCGGCTTTTCGCCTGCGCTCCGGGCTGGAGGGGCTGGGGCTGTCGATTGCGCAGATCGGCTGGCGCCACCCGCAGGCCAGCGCGGGCAAGCTCAGCCTGGCAGGGCGCTTGGGCGCAGAGGCGCGGGTGGATGAGCTCAGCCTGGACGCTTCCGGGCTGCAAGCCACAGGCGAAATCCGCCTCACGCAGGGGCGCTTTGAGGCGGCGCATTTCAGCCGCGTGAAAATTGGCTCCTGGCTGGATGTGCCGCTGTCCTTTGTGGCGCGCGGTGCAGATCAGGCCCCCCGGATCGAGATCAAAGGGGGCACGCTGGATCTGGGGCGCACAAGCCTTGGAGCTGGCCTTGCGCCACCGGCGCACGCAAACCAGCCGGGCGTCAGCGCCCGTCAGGCCAGCCCGATCGTTGCCCAGCTTGACCGGCTCGTCATCTCATCGGGCATCACCCTGCGCGGCTTTCGTGGCAGCTTTCAAACCCGGCGCGGCTTTGAGGGCAGTTTCACAGGCTCGGTCAATGGCGCCGCCCCCGTGCGCGGGCAGATCGTGCCACAGGGCGGGCGCAGCGCCTTTCGCATCCGCTCAGACAACGGCGGACAGGTGCTCAAGGCCGCAGGGTTGCTCACCAATGCGTCGGGCGGCACGCTGGATCTGACCATGGCCCCCGCCAGCAGCCCGGGCAGTTACAACGGCGCGCTCAAGATGCGCGAGGTGCGCCTCAAGGACGCGCCGGCCATGGCCGCGCTGTTGAATGCGGCCAGCGTCGTCGGCCTGCTGGAGCAACTGGGCGGCGCGGGCATTCTTTTTGGCGAGGTGGACGCGCGCTTTCAGCTGACCCCGCGCCGCGCGGTGATCAGCCAGGCCAGCGCAGTGGGCGCGTCCATGGGAATCTCCATGGATGGCTATTATGATCTTGCCAGCGGGGCCATGGACATGCAGGGCGTGGTGTCGCCGCTGTTTCTGGTCAATGGCCTTGGGGCCATCTTCACCCGCAAGGGAGAAGGGCTTGTGGGCTTCAACTACACGCTGCGCGGCACGGCCACGGAGCCGAGCGTGCAGGTGAACCCGCTTTCGATCTTTACGCCGGGGATGTTTCGCGAGATATTCCGCCGCCCACCGCCGACAATAGAGCGATAGTTGATATGCACCTCTCCGACTTTGACTTTCACCTGCCCGAAGGGCTGATTGCCACGCGCCCGGCGCGCCCGCGCTCTTCGGCGCGCATGTTGGTGGCCGAGGGCAGCGCCCCCGGAGCCCCTCTTCATGACGGCGGGGTGCTTGATCTGGCCCGCTGGCTGGGGGCTGGCGATCGGCTGGTGATCAACAACACCAAGGTCATTCCGGCCCGTCTGTTCGGGCGGCGCGAACGCCAGGGCGCGCAGGGCCTCACCTCAGCGCAGATCGAGGTGACACTCCTCAGCCCCACGGCCTCTGGCGGCTGGAGCGCGCTCATCAAGCCGCTCAAGAAGCTGCGCGACGGAGAAGACATCCTCTTTGACGCGGGCCTCACTGCCACGCTCACAGGCCGCAGCGACGGCCAGGGCGAGCTGATGTTCAACCTTGAGGGCGAAGCCTTTGAAGAGGCGCTCAACGCGGCAGGGGCCATGCCGCTGCCGCCCTATATTGCCGCCAAACGCGCCGCCGATGCGCAGGACAAAGAAGACTATCAAACCGTCTTCGCCCGCCAGACAGGGGCCGTCGCCGCGCCCACCGCCTCGCTGCATTTTGACGCGGCCCTGCTTGAGGCCCTCAAGGCCGCCGGCGTGGCCTTCACCTTTGTCACGCTGCATGTGGGCGCAGGCACCTTCCTGCCGGTGAAGGTCGAGGATGTCACCACCCACAAGATGCACGCCGAATGGGGCGAAGTGACCGAGGCCGCCGCAGCCGAGATCCGCGCCACAAAGGCCGCAGGCGGGCGCGTCATCCCCGTGGGCACCACGGCGCTGCGGTTGATCGAAACCGCCGGGCGCGGCGGCGAGATCTGCGCCTGGGAAGGGGAGACGGATATCTTTATCTATCCGGGGTTTCCCTTTCAGGTGGCAGATGGGCTGATGACCAATTTCCATCTGCCAAAATCCACCCTGATGATGCTGATCTCTGCGCTGATGGGCCAGGCGCGGGTGCGAGAAATTTACGAACATGCCATAAAATCGGAGTATCGCTTCTTTTCCTATGGCGATTCCTCGCTTCTTTTGCCCTAAGGTCAAAACAGACGCCAAATGTCGTTTTTCATCCCGACATGAGAGCAATTGCAGTCCACTTCCGCCCAAAGGCATAAGGATACGATCATGTTGCAGGTTCTCTCTTCTTCCTGGGCTTTGATGCTCGGAATGATGCTTCTGATGGTGGGGAACGGGCTGCAAGGCACGCTCTTGGGCGTGCGCGGTGATATTGAGGGCTTTGGGGCCTTTCAGATGTCGATTGTCATGTCGGCGTATTTTGTCGGCTTTCTGGGGGGCTCGCGCCTCACGCCGACAATGATCCGCCGGGTGGGCCATGTGCGGGTCTTTGCGGCGCTGGGCTCGTTTATCTCGGCGGTGCTGATCTTGTATCCCACCTGGACAGACCCCTGGGCCTGGACCTTCATGCGGGTGATCATCGGCTTTTGCTTTTCGGGTGTTTACGTCACCGCCGAGAGCTGGCTCAACAATTCGGCCGACAACCAGAACCGTGGCAAGGCGCTCTCGCTTTACATGATCATGCAGATGCTCGGCATCATCATCGCCCAGGCGCTGCTCTTGGTGGCCGATCCGGCGGGATATGTGCTCTTTGTCATCATTTCGGTGCTGGTCTCGGTGTCTTTTGCGCCCATTCTGCTCTCCGTCAGCCCCACCCCGGCCTTTGAGGCCACCAAGCCCAAGAGCCTGCGCGAGATCATGGAAATCTCCCCGCTGGGCTGCGTGGGGATGTTCCTTCTGGGCGGGGTCTTCTCGGCCCAGTTTGGCATGAGCGCGGTCTATGGCACCGAGGTGGGCCTGACGCTGGGGCAGATCTCGCTGTTTGTCTCGATGTTCTATGTCGGGGCCACGGTGATCCAATATCCCCTCGGCTGGCTCTCAGACAGGATGGACCGCCGCCAGCTGATCATGATCGTGGCCATTGTCTGTGCAATGGGCGCTTTTTTGGGGATGCTCTCGGGGGGCAACTTTGCGCTGCTGCTGTTGGCGGCGTTCCTGATTGGCGGGCTCTCCAACCCGCTCTACTCGCTGCTGGTGGCCTATACCAACGACTTTATAGAGCTTGAAGATATGGCCGCAGTCTCTGGCGGGCTGGTGTTCATCAACGGGTTGGGGGCCATCTCGGGTCCGCTGATCACCGGCTGGCTCATGGGAACCTTCGGGGCAGGGGCCTATTTTCTGCTCATCGCAACCCTGCTTGTGGTGCTGGCGCTCTATGCGGCTTACCGGATGACACAGCGCAGCGCGCCCTCGGGCGAGGAGACCAGCAGCTACGCACCGGTGGCGATGTCCTCTTCTGCGCTGGCCGTGGAATACGCGCTGGAAGAGGGGGCAGAGAGCGATGAAAGCGCAGAGTAACCCCCCAACGCGCGGCCTGTAAGCTGTCGCAAATTCCCCACAGCTGCCGCAGCGTCACAAAATTGTTAATATTGTTGCAAAACTTTACTTTCATTTGTGTTTTTTACAGTTAGGCTCGGAAAAACAGGGTCCAACGGGTAGGAGTTGAGGTTATGGCCATGCATGTGTCGCCCCAAGAGGTTGTGTCTTTCTGGCTGGATGAGGTGGGGCCCGCGGGCTGGTATAACAGCACAGAGGCGCTCGACACCGGCATCCGAAACCGCTTTTTTGACACATGGCAACACGGCGCCGACGGCCATCTGAGCGACTGGCTGGCAAATGCCGAGGGCGCGCTGGCCTATGTGCTGCTGCTTGACCAGCTGCCGCGCAATATGTTTCGCAACGAAGCCCGTGCCTTTCAAACCGACAAACGCGCGCTTTGCGCGGCCAAATGCGCGATCACCAAGGGCTGGGACTTCAAGATCGCCGAGCCGGAGCGGCAGTTTTTTTACCTGCCCATGATGCATTCTGAAAGCCTCACCGATCAGGACCGCTGTATCCGCCTTGTGAAAGAGCGCCTGCCCGAGACGGGCGACTCCAACCTGTTGCACGCCCGCGCCCACCGCGAGGTCATCCGCGAGTTTGGCCGCTTCCCCTATCGCAACGCGGCGCTCGGGCGCAGCTCCACGGCCCATGAGCAGGCCTATATGCAGCAAGGTGGCTATGGCGCCACCATGCGCGCGTTGCAAGAAGCCGCCTGAACTGCTGCCCAAAACGCTGCAAAACAGGCGCCTGCGCGGCAAATAGCCTCTCTGCGGTGCGGGAGATTGCCCCGCCCGAAAAACTAGTTTAACGTCAAACTAGTTTTTCAGGCGGGTCGCACCCGCACGATTCTCGTGACCAGAACGGAGACAGACATGGCAGCCAAATCCTTTGATATGATCGTGATCGGGGCCGGCCCGGGCGGCTATGTGGCAGCGATCCGCGGCGCACAGCTTGGCCTCAACGTGGCCATTGTGGAGCGCGAGCATATGGGCGGCATCTGCCTCAACTGGGGCTGCATCCCGACCAAAGCCATGCTGCGCTCCTCGGAGGTGTTTCACCTCATGCACCGCGCCAAGGAATTCGGCCTCAAGGCCGAGGGCATTTCCTATGATCTGGACGCCGTGGTCAAACGCTCGCGTGGCGTGGCCGCGCAGCTCTCGGGTGGCATCAGCCACCTGATGAAGAAAAACAAGGTTACAACTTTCATGGGCGCGGCCACGCTCACAGCCAAAGGCCAGGTCGCCGTCAAAGGCGAGAAGGGCACAGAAGAGCTCACGGCCAAACACATCGTCCTGGCCACAGGCGCGCGGGCGCGCGAGCTGCCCGGCCTTGAGGCCGATGGCGATTTGGTCTGGACCTACAAACACGCGCTCACGCCGCCGCGTATGCCCAAGAAGCTGCTGGTCATCGGCTCGGGCGCGATTGGCATCGAATTTGCCAGCTTTTACAACACTCTGGGCGCAGATACGACGGTTGTGGAAGTCATGGACCGTGTCCTGCCCGTCGAAGACGCCGAGATCAGCGCCTTTGCCAAAAAACAGTTTGTCAAACAGGGCATGAAGATCATGGAAAAAGCCATGGTCAAACAGCTCGACCGCGGCAAAGGAAAAGTCACCGCCCATATCGAAACCGGCGGCAAGACCGAAACACAGGAGTTTGACACCGTCATCTCCGCTGTCGGCATCGTCGGCAATGTCGAGACCCTCGGCCTTGAAGCGCTCGGCGTGACCATCGACCGCAGCCATGTTGTGGTCGATGAATACTGCCGCACAGGGGTCGATGGGCTCTATGCCATCGGCGATATTGCCGGCGCGCCGTGGCTGGCGCACAAAGCCTCCCACGAGGGTGTCATGGTTGCCGAAATGATCGCCGGTCAGAAGCCCCACGCTGTGCGCCCCGAAAGCATCGCCGGCTGCACATATTGCCACCCGCAGGTGGCAAGCGTGGGCTACAGCGAGGCCAAGGCCAAGGAGCTGGGCTATGAGGTCAAGGTCGGTCGCTTCCCCTTCATCGGCAACGGCAAGGCCATCGCATTGGGCGAGCCTGAGGGCATGGTCAAAACCGTGTTTGACGCCAAGACAGGCGAGCTTCTGGGCGCGCATATGGTTGGCGCGGAAGTCACCGAGCTCATTCAGGGCTATGTGGTGGGCCGCCAGCTGGAAACAACTGAGGAAGACCTCATGCAAACGGTCTTCCCACATCCGACACTTTCTGAAATGATGCATGAAAGCGTGCTTGATGCCTATGGGCGCGCCATTCATTTTTAGCAGGTTTGCCTATGGTCTCTCTCAATCGCGTGGTGATGAACAAATCTTCCGCTGCGTGGCTGAGGGCCTTGCCGCTGCACGAGATGGAGCTGGCCGAAATTTCGGGCAAATGGGGCCAGCGGCTTGAGGCCAAGAGCTATGAGCGCTTCAAATATCCCGAGCATGATATCTGCCTTGGGCCCTATCTTGATAAAGCGGGGCGCGCGCGCCAGTTTGACCTGATCCTGGCCAATCAGGTCTGGGAGCATCTGGACCGCCCCTTTGCGGCGCTCTGCCATGTCCACGATATGCTGCGTGCGGGCGGGTATTTCTGGATCGCCGTGCCGTTTTTCCTGCCGTTTCATGCCGCGCCCAACGATTGCTCGCGCTGGAGCGCGCGCGGGCTGAAAAACCTGCTCATCGAGGCAGGCTTTCCTGAGGCGCATATCCGCGCTGAAGAATGGGGCAACCGCGCCGCCGCCGCGCGCAACCTTGAGCCGCACTGGCCGCCGAAATATGACCCTGAAACCGATGATCTCACCAATGATCCCGCGTTTCCGATCTGTGCCTGGGCCTTGGCGCAAAAACGCGCGTAGGGGTTTCGGCTGACGCCGACCCGTTGGGGGCGCTGCCCCCAAACCCCCGGGATATTTAAGGCAATAAGAAAGAGGGTCTAGCGGACAAGCGTGCCGCCGGCGGCTTTCCAGTGGTTGAGACCGCCGAGGTTGTGCACTTCGGTGTAACCCAGCTTGCGCAGGATCAGCACCCCTTGGGCCGAGCGCGCGCCGCTGGCGCAGTAGAGCGCAACGGGCTTGTTGAGGTTCAGCGCTCTGTGGCGGGCGCGGTTTTGCGGATCGGCGGCGGCGGCCAGCTGCCCCAGCGGCAGGTGGAGTGCGCCCTCTGCACGGCCCGTTGCGGCCACCTCCTGCGCTTCGCGCACATCCACCAGCAGCATGTCACCCGAGGCGATCTGCCCATGGCAGCTGGCGATATCGCTGCGCCGAAGGGCGCGCAGAAAAGCAAACATGGCAATGGCTCCAACGTGGGGGCAGGGGGTCCTGCTGTCAATATAAATTCCAATAGTGGAATGTGAGCAGCCTATCAAGGGGCTTGCCCCCCATTGTCTGCCTGTTGTCTGCCGATTGTCTGCTTGGGGGGGGCGGGTTTTCATCCGCTCGGAAAAAACCCGCGTAAACTCTAGGCCGGAGCTGTTTTTTGTTCGCTTTATGTTCTCATTTTTGGGTTGGAACTTGCCCAAAACTTGACTACACCTGCTCTAGAGCGGAAGGGCGGGCGGATGTCGGAATTGAAATTTATCGAAGTGCGCGGCGCGCGCGAGCACAATCTCAAGGGCATTGACGTGGACATTCCGCGCGACCAGCTTGTGGTGATCACTGGGCTGTCGGGCTCGGGCAAATCGAGCCTCGCCTTTGACACCATCTATGCCGAAGGCCAGCGCCGCTATGTCGAGAGCCTGAGCGCCTATGCTCGCCAGTTCCTGGATATGATGGAAAAGCCCGATGTCGACCACATCAGCGGCCTTTCCCCCGCCATTTCCATCGAGCAGAAGACAACGAGCAAAAACCCGCGCTCCACCGTGGGCACGGTCACCGAGATTTACGACTATCTGCGCCTGCTCTTTGCCCGCGCGGGCACGCCCTATAGCCCCGCCACGGGCAAGCCCATCGAGGCGCAGCAGGTGCAGGATATGGTCGACAGGATCATGGCGATGGAAGAGGGCACGCGCGGCTATCTGCTTGCCCCGATCATCCGCGACCGCAAGGGCGAATACCGCAAGGAGTTCCTTGAGCTGCGCAAACAGGGCTTCCAGCGCGTCAAGGTGGATGGTGCGTTTTATGAGCTCGACGAGCCGCCCACGCTGGACAAGAAATTCCGCCATGACATTGATGTGGTGGTGGACCGCCTTGTGGTGCGCGAGGGCATGGAAACCCGCCTCGCCGACAGCCTGCGCACAGCGCTCGACCTTGCCGATGGCATTGCCATTCTGGAAACGGCCCCACGGGCGGGTTCAGAGGGCAACGAGCCTGAGGGCGCGCCAGAGCGCTTCACCTTCTCCGAGAAATTCGCCTGCCCCGTTTCGGGCTTCACCATCCCTGAAATCGAGCCGCGGCTCTTTTCCTTCAACGCGCCTTTTGGGGCCTGCCCGGAGTGCGACGGCCTCGGCATGGAGCTCTTCTTTGACGAGCGCCTCGTTGTCCCGGACAGCACGCTCAAAATCTATGATGGCGCGCTTGCCCCCTGGCGCAAGGGCAAGTCGCCCTATTTCCTCCAGACCATCGAGGCCATCGCCAAACATTACGAATTTGACAAGAACACCCGCTGGAAAGATCTGCCCGCCCATGTGCAGCAAGTCTTCCTCTATGGCTCGGGCGATGAGGAAATCCCTTTCCGCTACGATGAGGGCGGGCGCGTATATCAGGTTTCGCGCGTGTTTGAAGGCGTCATCCCCAATATGGAACGCCGCTACCGCGAGACCGACAGCAACTGGATCCGCGAAGAATTCGAGCGCTACCAAAACAACCGCCCCTGCGGCGCCTGCGAGGGCTACCGGCTGCGCGAAGAGGCGCTGGCCGTCAAAATCGCCGGGGAGCATGCGGGGCAGGTGGTGCAAAAGTCCATCCGCGAGGCGCTGGACTGGGTTGAAAAGGTGCCCGCCAGCCTCAGCCCTCAGAAAAACGAGATCGCCCGCGCGATCCTCAAGGAAATTGGCGAGCGTCTCGGATTTCTCAACAATGTTGGGCTGGATTACCTCTCGCTGAGCCGCAATTCCGGCACGTTGAGCGGCGGTGAAAGCCAGCGCATCCGCCTGGCCTCCCAGATCGGCTCTGGCCTGCAAGGCGTGCTTTATGTGCTTGATGAGCCCTCGATCGGGCTACACCAGCGTGACAACGGTCGCCTTCTGACCACCCTCAAGAACCTGCGCGATGCGGGCAACACCGTGATCGTGGTGGAACACGATGAAGAGGCCATCCGCGAGGCGGATTATGTCTTTGATATCGGCCCGGGTGCGGGGGTTCACGGCGGGCAGGTGGTGAGCCACGGCACGCCCGAGCATGTGGCCGCAGACCCGGCCAGCCTGACTGGCCAATATCTTACCGGCGCGCGCCAAATCGCCATCCCGGCCAAGCGGCGCAAGGGAAATGGCAAGAAAATCAAGGTGGTCAAGGCCACAGGCAACAACCTCAAAGAGGTCACAGCTGAGTTCCCGCTGGCCAAGTTCGTCTGCGTTACGGGCGTCTCTGGCGGTGGCAAATCCACCCTCACACTGGAAACGCTTTTCAAAACCGCCTCCATGCAGCTCAACGGCGCGCGGCAAACACCCGCGCCCTGCGAAACCATCAAGGGGCTGGAGCATCTGGACAAGGTCATCGACATTGACCAACGTCCGATTGGCCGCACCCCGCGCTCCAACCCCGCCACCTACACAGGCGCCTTTACCCCGATCCGCGACTGGTTTGCCGGCCTGCCCGAAGCCAAGACACGCGGCTACAAGCCGGGGCGCTTTTCGTTCAACGTCAAGGGTGGGCGCTGTGAGGCCTGCCAGGGCGACGGCGTGATCAAAATCGAAATGCACTTCCTGCCGGATGTCTATGTCGAATGCGAGACCTGCAAGGGCGCAAGGTATAACCGCGAAACCCTTGAGGTGAAGTTCAAAGGCAAATCCATTGCCGATGTGCTGAACATGACCGTGGAAGAGGCGCAGGAGTTCTTCAAAGCCGTGCCCAGCATCCGCGAAAAAATGGACGCGCTCATGCGTGTGGGCCTTGGCTACATCAAGGTCGGCCAGCAGGCGACAACGCTCTCAGGCGGCGAGGCGCAGCGCGTCAAGCTCTCCAAGGAGCTGGCCAAGCGCTCCACGGGGCGCACGCTCTATATCTTGGACGAGCCCACAACAGGGCTGCACTTTGAAGATGTGCGCAAGCTTCTCGAAGTGCTGCAAGAGCTGGTCGACGGCGGCAACACCGTGATTGTGATCGAGCACAACCTTGATGTGGTCAAAACCGCCGACTGGATCATCGACATCGGCCCCGAAGGCGGCGATGGCGGTGGCGAGATCGTGGCGGTTGGCACGCCCGAGAAAGTGGCCGAAGCGCCGCGCAGCCACACGGGCCACTACCTCAAACCCATGCTCGCCCCCAAGCGCACAGCGGCCGAATAGGGCGGCGCTTGGGCCGCCCTGTGCGGTTATTTCTTGGTGGGGCAGGTGTTGAAGCCAAACAGGTTGTAAAGCAGGCAAGAGCCCATCAACCCGGTGGCCAGAGGCACGATCCCGATGAGGTAGAGCCAGTTGTAGCCATTGGCCGAATTCAGGAAAAAGCCAAGGATCAGGGCCGCCCCGATCACGATGCGCAGAATGCGGTCAATACCGCCGACGTTCTTGGTCATAACAACCTCCAGATTTAACATTCCAATATCTTTATATGTAAGCGCTCTTGCACAGCCCGAAAAGGGGAAAACCTGCGACAGATGTGCAACCATGGGCGCGCGCAGTGTTATTTAATTTTCTCTTAACAGGGGCCGTGCCGGGGGGGTGCACGCGTTGTGCACGCTTGGTGCACGCCTTTCACCCCCCCCAGACTCACCGGTTTTGCGCGCATTAACCAACCGGTGCGCCGCGCTAAGCTGCGCTTAAGGGGCCACCGGAGTTTGGAGAGGAGCTCAAAGCTTTCAAGCCAGATTAAAGATTTTTTATCAGGTGTTTGCGCGCTCAAGCTAATGTTGATTTTGTGGCGAGATCAAACCAGCGCGCGCTGCCCTAAGACAGGGCTAAGCGCGCGGCGGCAAACTTCTCATCCCCGCCCACGCCCCTCAAAGCGCGGCAACATCGCCGAGAAATCCTGACCGGACCCGTTTTCATGTTCGACAAATTGCTCATACAACGTCATCGCCGCTTGCCCGAGCGGGGTATCCGCATCTGCCGCCTGCGCCGCCTGTTGGGACAAGCGCAAATCTTTCAGCATCAGCTCGGCGGCAAAACCGGGCTGATAGCCATTGTCCGCAGGGCTTTGTGGCCCGACCCCCGGCGCAGGGCAATACGCGTTCATGCTCCAGGAATATCCCGAGGAGGTGCTCACCACGTCAAACATCTTTTGCCGCTCCAGCCCCAGCTTGTCGGCCAGCGCAAAGGCCTCGCAGGTGGCAATCATGGTGACGCCGAGGATCATGTTGTTGCAAATCTTGGCGGCTTGGCCAGCGCCCGCTGCGCCGCAATGCACGGCTTTTTGCCCCATGATCTCAAAGAGCGGCGCGGCTTTGGCAAAGCCGGCCTCTGTTGCGCCAGCCATGAAGGTGAGCGTGCCCGCCGTGGCTCCGCCCACGCCGCCAGAGACGGGCGCATCCACAAACAAAAGCCCAGCCGCCTCGGCCTCGGCGGCCACGGCGCGGGCGCTTTCCACGTCAACTGTGGAGCAGTCCACCAAAGCCGCACCGCCGCGCATGGCTGGCAAGACCTCTTGCGCCACGGCCCGCAGGATCGCGCCGTTGGGCAACATGGTGATCACCACATCCTGCCCCTCAGCGGCCTCGGCCGCGCGGCCCGCAAGGCGCACGCCCTCCACGGCCACCTCGGCCATGTCAAAGCCTGTGACGCTATGGCCCGCTTTGGCCAGATTGGCCGCCATCGGCGCGCCCATATTGCCAAGTCCGATAAATCCGATCTTCATGAGGCTCTCCTTAGGAAAATGTTAGCTCCAGTGGTCCAAGCGGGGCGAGCATGGCTTCGGCCTCGGCTTGGTCAAAATCTGCCGCAGAGTGCTTCCAGCGCGGGCTGCGGTCTTTGTCGATGATCGCGGCGCGAATGCCTTCAAGAAAATCACCATGCTCCATGGCGCGCGCCGTAAAGCGGTATTCCAGCGCCAGCGCCTCGCGGATGTCGCCACAGCCCTTGAGACGCGCCATCATCAGCAGGGTCGCCGCCATGGCCAGCGGTGAGTTGCGCCCGAGGGCTTTTAAGGCTTTGGCCGCGAACTCCGTCTTTTGCGCGTCCAAGCGGGCGCAGAGCTCTGGTAGGGTCTTGGCGGTGAAGGCGGCGTCAATATCGGCTTGATGCTTTGCGAGCGTGGCCGTGGGCGGTGTGTCTGCCGCGCGGGCCAGAAGGCTCAAATCGGCCCCGTTTTCCAGCTCTGAGATCAGCTCGTTCCACTTTATCTCTGGGATATAAGTGTCTGCAAATCCTGCATAAATAGCATCTGAGGCCCCCATGCGGGCGCCGCTCAGGCCAAGGTAGGCGCCGCTCGCGCCCGGCGCATTGGCAAGGATCATCGAGCCGCCCACATCGGGCACCAGCCCGATCCCGCATTCGGGCATCGCCACCTGCGAACTTTCGCCAACAATTCTGTGTGAGCCATGGCAGCCAACCCCCATACCGCCGCCCATTGTGAAGCCTTGCAGAAAGGATATGATCGGCTTGGGATAGCTGCGCAGCGCCGCATTCATCCGGTATTCATCGCGCCAAAAAACCTGGCCAAAGCCATAATCGCCGCGCCGTCCGCTCTCATAGAGGTCGGCAATATCCCCCCCCGCCGAGAAGGCCTTTTCGCCCTCGGCGTCGATGATCACCCGCGTTACAGCGGCGTCATCCCGCCAAGTGTTCAGCGCGTCATGTATGGCCGTAACCATCTGATATGTCACTGCATTCAATGCCTTGGGGCGGGTGAGGGTGATCCGCCCCGCCGCGCCTGTGACCCGGATGGAAATATCGCTCATACCGCGTCGGCAATCATCTGGCGCGAGATGATCAAACGCATGATTTCATTGGTGCCTTCAAGGATCTGGTGGACCCGCAAATCGCGCACGATTTTCTCGATACCGTAGTCTGCCAGATAGCCATAGCCTCCGTGCATTTGAAGGCAGCCGTTGGCCACATCAAAGGACACATCGGTGACCATCAGCTTCGCCATCGCGCAGAATTTGGTGGCGTCATGCGCGCCCGTGTCAAGCTTCCAGGCCGCTTGGCGCAGGAATGTGCGGGCGGCCTGAAGCTGTGTTTCAAATTCCGCGAGTTTGAATTGCAGCGCCTGAAACTGGTTGATCGGTTTGCCAAAAGCCTTGCGCTCGGCCATGTATTGCAGCGTCAGATCAAGCGCGTTCTGCGCCCCGCCAAGGGCTGAGGCCGCAATGTTGAGCCGCCCGCCGTCCAGCCCCGCCATGGCGTAGGCAAAGCCGTGGCCTTCCTCGCCAATAAGGTTGTCATGGGGCACGTTGCAATCGTCAAACTGAACTTGCGCGGTGGGTTGCGCGCGCCAGCCCATCTTGTCTTCCAGCGCGCCAAAGCTGAGGCCCGCAGCGCCGTCTTCCACCACCACGGTGGAGATGCCCTTTGGGCCATCCGCGCCTGTGCGCACCATGGTGACATAGGCATCCGAATAGCCGCCACCCGAAATAAAAGCCTTTGTTCCGTTGAGCTTATAGCCTTCGTTGGTCTTTTCAGCACGGGTTTTGAGCGCCGAGGCGTCTGAGCCGGACCCGGGTTCGGTGAGGCAATAGGAGAAGACCTTTTCCATCGAACAGAGCGCGGGAAGCCATTTTGCGCGGGTCTCGTCTGAGCCGAATTTGTCAATCATCCCGCCGCACATATTGTGGATCGACAGGAACGAGCCGACAGCCGGGCAGGCCATGGCGAGGGCTTCAAAAACCAGCGTTGCATCAAGCCGTGACAGCCCCGAGCCGCCGCTTTCCTCGCGCACATAGAGCCCGCCAAAGCCGAGTTCGGCAAGCTTGGGCCAGAGGTCTTTCGGGATGGTGCCGGCTTTTTCCCAGTCCATCGCATAGGGCGCGATATGCTCTGCGCCGAAGCTCTTGGCCATGTCAAAAATCAGTGTTTGCTCTTCACTCAAGGCAAAGTCCATTGCGCCATCCTTCCCGATTTCCAGCCGTGTGATTGAATTGAACAGCTGTTTAATTCGTAAACCTTACAGGAGTTTTGCAGCGCTTCAACCGCTCTCTCGGCGGGGCTGAAATGCGGTTTTTCCTGTGCAACAAGGCTGTGAGGCCTGGCTTGCACAGCGTCCGAGGCTCCTGGGGTGGTTGTGGTTTGCGCGGGCGGTTCGGGCGCTCGCGCAAAAGTGCCAATGGCCCGGCTGGGGCCACTGGCTGTCTGACTGTGCTGTTGGGCTCAGTCCATCGGCTTGAAGTTGAATTCACCGCCATCTTTGATCCCTGAGGGCCAGCGAGAGGTGACCGTCTTTGTGCGGGTGTAGAACTTGAACGCGTCCGGACCGTGCTGGTTTAGATCTCCAAAGACAGATTTTTTCCAGCCGCCAAAGGTGTGATAAGCCAATGGCACAGGGATTGGCACGTTGATGCCCACCATGCCGACATTGATCCGGCTCGCAAAATCGCGTGCCGCATCTCCATCGCGTGTGAAAATCGCTGTGCCGTTGCCGTATTCATGATCCATGGCCAGCTTGAGCGCCTCCTCGTAAGAGCCAGCGCGCACGGTGCTCAGGACCGGGCCGAAGATTTCTTTTTTGTAGATGTCCATGTCCGCTGTCACATGGTCAAACAGATGCGCCCCGACAAAAAAGCCGTCTTCATAGCCTTGCAAGGCAAAGTCGCGGCCATCGACAACCAGCTTGGCGCCCTGATCAACGCCCGATTGCACGAGGTTGAGAATATTCTCTTTGGCTGCCGCTGTGACAACGGGTCCGTAATCAACATCATTGCCGCCTGTGTAGGGGCCGACCTTGAGTTTTTCGATCCGCGGCACCAGTTTCTCAATGAGCTTGTCTGCGGTTTCTTCTCCCACGGGCACAGCCACAGAGATCGCCATGCAGCGCTCTCCGGCGGCGCCATAGCCCGCACCGATCAGCGCATCAGCCGCCTGGTCAAGATCGGCGTCCGGCATGATGATCATGTGGTTTTTTGCGCCGCCAAAACACTGGACGCGCTTGCCTTGGGCGCAGCCTGTTCCGTAGATATATTCGGCGATCGGCGTGGAGCCAACAAAGCCCACAGATTGGATGGTGTCATTGTAAAGGATCGCATCAACCGCCTCTTTGTCGCCGTTGACCACCTGCAAAAGGCCTTTGGGCAGCCCGGCCTCTTCCATCAGTTCGGCCAACATGAGCGGCACCGAGGGGTCGCGCTCGCTGGGCTTGAGGATAAAGGCATTGCCGCAGGCCAGCGCGGGGCCAAACATCCACATGGGGATCATGGCAGGGAAGTTGAACGGCGTGATCCCCGCCGTGACACCAAGGGCCTGGCGCATGGAATACATGTCAATGCCCGGACCGGCGCCATCGGTATATTCGCCCTTCAAAAGCTGGGGCGCGCCGATGCAATATTCGATCACCTCGAGGCCGCGCTGCACATCGCCGGCCGCATCGGGCAGGGTTTTGCCATGTTCGCGGCTGAGCGCTTCGGCGAGCTTGTCCATGTCGCGGTTGAGCAGATCCACATATTTCATCATCACGCGCGCGCGGCGCTGCGGGTTGGTTGCAGCCCAGGCCGGCTGAGCGGCGGCAGCAATGGCGACGGCTTTTTCCATCTCTTCTTTTGAAGCGAGCGGCACCTTGGCCTGCACTTCGCCTGTGGCTGGGTTGTAAACATCGGCAAAGCGCCCTGATGTTCCCTTGACGTGCTCGCCGCCGATGTAATGTGTCAGCTCTTGCATATTTTCCTCCAGTTAAGATTTGCGCCACCTTAGCCTTGCGTTTATGTGGCGAAAAGGGGCAGGTTCTCACAGCGCATTTTGCGTTTTTGCAAGACGAGGCCCACCTATGACCCCCCATTGGGATGATATGAAAAGCTTTCTGGCCGTTGCCCGCGCCGAGACCCTTTCGGGGGCGGCGGCGCTGTTGAAGGCAGATCCGGCCACGGTCGGGCGGCGGGTGGCACGGCTTGAAGAGGCTCTGGGGGAGGTGCTTTTCACCAAATCACCCCAGGGGTATCTGCTGACGGCACAGGGCCAAAAGCTGTTGCCTCACGCGGTGCGCCTTGAGCAGACCATGCGCGATGTCCGCGATGCGATGGACGGGCAGGGCAGCGCGCTCACCGGGCAAATCAGGTTGGGCGCGCCAGATGGCTGCGCCAATTTCCTGCTGCCACAGGTCTGTGCCGCCATCACCGCCCAAAACCCAGATCTGGACATACAGATCGTTGCTTTGCCGCGCATTTTCAATTTGTCCAAGCGCGAAGCGGATATGGCGATCACGGTCAGCCAGCCGGCGGCTGGGCGGTTGGTGGTGCAGAAGCTGGTTGATTACAAATTGCACCTTGCGGCCGCAGACAGCTATTTGGACAGTCACCCGCCCATCGCCGATATGGAGGCGCTGCACGCACACCGGATTGTGGGCTATATTCCGGACATGATCTTTGACAAGGAGTTGGATTACATGAGTGGCAGTGCCTTTGCGCGGGTGGCTCTGGCGTCTAACTCGGCGTCTGTTCAGCTGAATCTGTTGCGCCAGGGCGGCGGGGTTGGAGTGGTGCATGACTTTGCCTTACCGGCGGCGCCCAATTTGCGCCGCGTATTGCCCGAAAGCTTCAGCCTCAAACGCAGCTTCTATCTCATCCGCCATGAGGATGATCGCCGCGTGGGGCGGCTGACCCGGTTTGCGGAGGCTCTCAGCGAAGGGCTGCGCGCAGAAGTGGCCCGGCTTGAAGCCTTGTCTTGACAGCTTGGGGGCCGCTGTCGCAACCTGATAAAAAAGGGAGACGGCCAGATGCTCGTGCAACAAATCCTCAAGTCCAAGGGCGATGGCCCTGTGATTACCATTAAGGCAAACACCTCGATTGCCGAGGCGGCCAACGTCTTGGCGGAACGGCGGATTGGCGGATTGATTGTCTCCGATGACGGCCAATCGGTGGAGGGTATCCTCTCGGAGCGCGATATTGTGCGCTCGCTGGCTTTGCGCGGGGCGGTGTGCCTTCAAGACACTGTGGCTGATTTGATGACGCGCAACCCGGTCTGTTGCCGCAAAGATGAAACCGCCGATTCTGTCCTGCAAAAAATGACCAACGGCCGCTTCCGCCACATGCCTGTGACGGACGACGGTGCGCTGGTGGGGATTGTCACGATCGGGGATGCTGTGAAAGCCCGGCTGGAGGAGCTCGCCATGGAAAAAGACGCGCTGCAAGGCATGATCATGGGGCATTGAAACGGGCAAAACGGCGCTGCGCCCGCCAGCTCACCGGCAGGCAACAGGGTTGCAATCCCTAGCGGACTGCGGCATTTCACGACATATTCTTTCGCAGCCAATCCATGAGGCCCAGAATGCGTATCGGTTTATACCCAGGCACGTTTGACCCTGTCACTTTGGGCCATCTTGATATCATCAAACGCGGCGCAGCGCTTGTTGACCGTTTGGTGATTGGCGTGGCCATCAACCGCGACAAGGGGCCGCTTTTCTCTTTGGAAGAGCGTGTCGAAATGATCGAGTCAGAATGTGAGGCGCTCTCGCGCGAGACAGGCACGGAAATCGTTGCACATCCGTTTGAAAACTTGCTGATCGATTGCGCCAAGGATGTTGGCGCACAGATCATTGTGCGCGGGTTGCGCGCTGTGGCCGACTTTGAATATGAATACCAGATGGTGGGGATGAACCGCTCACTGGATGACTCCGTTGAGACGGTTTTCTTGATGGCAGAAGCCCGCCATCAGGCGATTGCTTCCAAGCTCGTGAAAGAAATTGCGCGCCTTGACGGAGATATATCGAAGTTTGTCACACCTCTGGTGCGCGAGCGCCTGTTGGCGCGGCTTGGGAAATAGGCAGCCAGAACGCCTAGCGCCAGAAGGCCATCCACTCGATCAGGCCCGACAATTTGCGCAACAGAAATATGGTTCCGCCCCAGTTGAAGAAGAACATATCCAGACACAAAAGCGCGACAATCATCAGCCCGAGGCCGATCGAGATTGGAGTGTTCATACCGTTTCTTCCATAACTTGTTAAAAATGCGCTCCTGCAAGATATGCCTCACAGGAGCGCGCAGCGCAACAAAGCTTGTCGGCGGGTCGGGCGGCGGTGGCCCGGAAAACGCCCTGTTCAGAGACGGCCCATCATGGCGGCGACATCGGCCATACGGCAGCTAAAGCCCCACTCGTTGTCATACCAGGCCAATACCCGCACGAGGCGGCGGCCGACAACTCGGGTTTGGGCCGGGGCGACGATCGAGCTTTCTTCCGTGTGGTTGAAATCGGTGGAGACAAGCGGCGCATCCTCATAACCCAGAACGCCTTTCATAGGCCCTTCGGCCGCGGCGCGCAGAATTTCGTTGATATCGGCTTCGCTCACATCCTTGCCCGCCTGAAAGGTCAGATCGACGGCGCTGACGTTTGGCGTTGGCACGCGAATGGCCGAGCCATCGAGCTTGCCGGCAAGCTCGGGCAGCACCTCACCAAGCGCTTTGGCGGCACCTGTGGATGTGGGAATCATGCTCATCGCCGCAGCGCGGGCGCGGTAGAGGTCTTTGTGGCGGCGGTCCAAGGTTGGTTGATCGCCGGTGTAAGCATGGATTGTTGTCATGATCCCGCTTTCGATACCGACAGCGTCATTGAGCGCTTTGGCCACGGGGGCAAGGCAATTTGTGGTGCAAGACCCGTTGGAGACCATGGTGTGACCGGCTTCAAGAGCAGCATTGTTGACACCGTAAACAATCGTGCGGTCCACGTTTTTGCCGGGGGCCGACAGGAGCACTTTCTTTGCGCCGCGCGCAAGATGGGCCTTGGCCTTTTCCCCGTCATTGAACTGGCCGGTGCACTCCAAAACCACGTCCACACCCGACCAATCGAGCGCATTCATGTCATAGGTGGAGAACATTTCCATCTCTCCGGCACCCAGATCCATCATCCGCTCACCGATCTTGACCTCATTGGGAAAGCGGCCATGAACGGAGTCGTATTTGATCAGATGTGCCGCTGTCTCCAGGGGGCCCGTTGCATTCACTTTCACAACCTTGACATCCTCGCGGCCGGACGCCGCGATATGTGAAAGCGTACAGCGGCCGATACGGCCAAAGCCATTGATTCCCACGGTGATGGTCATCTCGTCTCTCCTTGCGCGATTAACTGCCATGCTCATAGCGAGGCCAGCGCTTCGCCGAAAGGGGGGGCGGGGCGAAATCCCGCTCCTGTTAGCGTTAAACCTGCTCGAGGGCGGCTTTTTGTATTCCCGGTTGCGCATTTTTTGCCGGGCTGTCACCATCGGATCAGCGATAAGAGGTGACGTATGAGTGGCTTGTTGGCCTTGTTGGATGATGTGGCAGCCATTGCCAAAGTGGCTGCGGCCTCGGTGGATGATGTGATCGGGCAGGCGGCAAAAGCCGGTGCGAAGGCGGCGGGGGCCATGATTGATGATGCCGCGGTGACGCCCAAATATGTGCATGGATTTTCCGCCGATCGCGAACTGCCAATCATCTGGCGGATCGCCCGTGGCTCGATGATCAACAAATTGCTCTTTCTTTTGCCCGCTGGGCTGGCACTCAATCACTTTGCGCCCTGGGCCATCGCGCCTTTGCTGATGCTGGGGGGCGCCTATCTTTGCTTTGAGGGCGCTGAGAAAATCGCCCATAGCCTTGGCTGGATCTCCCATCATGTCGAGACCGGGGGGGAGCCCATCATCGATGACCCGGCCCACCTTGAAGAGGAGCGCGCCCAAGGGGCCATCAAGACAGATTTTATTCTCTCAGCGGAAATCATGACCATTGCGCTTGCCGCAATTCCCAAGACAGGGTTCTGGATGGAGGCCGCAACTTTGGCGGCGGTGGCGGTGATGATCACCGTGGCCGTCTATGGTGCGGTTGCGCTGATTGTCAAAGCCGATGATCTGGGCCTGCACATGGCTCAAACGGGCCGTTTCTCGGTGACACGGCAGTTTGGCCGGGCGCTTGTGCGGGCGATGCCGAAGTTCCTGTGGGGGCTCACGGTTGTGGGCACGGCGGCGATGCTCTGGGTGGGTGGCTCCATCATCTTGCATGCGCTGCATACATTGGGGCTGCATGGCCCGTCGGATTTTGTGAAAGAGTGGGCCGTTTGGCTGGCAAGCTCTCTGGGAGGGCCGCTGAACTTGCTGAGTTGGGCGTTCACGGCTCTGATGGATGGGGTTTTCGGCTTTCTGCTCGGGCTGCTTTTGGTGCCGCCGGGACTTAAGCTGGTGACTCCGCTCTGGAAGAGGCTGACAGGCTCCAAGGCCTGACCCACCCGAGGGCGGCCTTTTTTGTGTCATGCACCGATGGCTTGCTTTGCGGCGCTGCTGTGGTCGTGCCAGCTTTGGAGCGCGCCTCGTTGCGGGCGCAAAAAGGAGAGGGGCGCAAAGCGCCCCCCTTGTTTGAGGTCACAGAAGGGCTTTGGCCTGTTGGGCAACAGCCTCGGCGGTGAGACCGAATTTTTCGAACAACAGCTCGGCAGGCGCCGAAGCGCCAAAGCTTTCCATGCCGATAAAGGCGGCTTTGCCAGCTTTGCCACGCTCACCTGTCAGCCAGCGGTCCCAGCCAAGGCGGGCTGCGGCTTCCACAGCGACACGCACGGGGCCTGCGGGCAGGATCTTGCGGCGATAGGCTTCATCTTGCTGCTCAAAAAGCTCGAGGCAGGGCATAGAAACAACGCGGGTTCCAATCCCTTCCGCCTCCAGGATTGTGCGCGCCTCCATGGCAATAGAAACCTCAGAGCCGGTGGCCATCAAGATCACCTCTCGCTTGCCCGTGGCCTCGGCCATGACATAAGCGCCCTGGGCTGTGAGGTTCTTCAGCTTGTGCTCTTTGCGCAATGTTGGCAGGCCCTGGCGCGTGAGGGCCAAGACAGATGGGGTCTCTTTGGCGCTGAGCGCGATTTCCCAAGCCTCTGCCGTTTCCACCGTATCGCAGGGGCGGAAGGTGTAGCTATTGGGCGTGGCGCGGCAAATGGCGAGATGCTCAACAGGTTGGTGTGTCGGCCCGTCTTCACCCACGCCAATGCTGTCATGGGTCATAACAAAGACTGTGGGAATCTTCATCAGGGACGCCAGACGCATCGAGGGGCGGGCGTAATCGGTGAAGGTAAAGAAGGTGCCGCCATAGGCACGCACGCCCCCGTGTAGCACCATGCCGTTCATCGCCGCAGCCATGGCATGTTCGCGAATGCCATAGTAGATGTAGCGGCCTTTGCGATTGTCGATGTCATGCGTGCCCAGATCGCCGGTTTTGGTGTTGTTGGAGCCGGTGAGATCGGCTGAACCGCCCACAGTTTCAGACATGATCGGGTTGACCACCTCCAGCACCATTTCCGAAGATTTGCGCGTTGCGACTTTGGGTGCATCTTCTGAAATTTGTTTTTTGAGCGCTTTGATGGTGGCAGAAAGCTTCTTGGGCACCTCACGCGCCAATGCGCGGTTGAAGTCTTCTTGTTTGCGCCCTGAGAGGGTGGCAAAGCGGGCTTCCCAGGCTGTCCGCTCCTCTGCGCCGCGTGTGCCGATCTCTTCCCAGTCTGCCTTGATCTGGGCAGGAACCTCAAATGGCCCCCCCGTCCAGCCGTAGACCGCCTTGGCATCAGAAAGCTGTGTAGCATCTGTGAGCGCGCCATGACCCTTTGAGGTATCCTGCGCTGCGTGGCCGAGGGCGATATGAGTTTTGCAGGCGATCATGCTGGGTTTGTTGGTTGTCTTGGCCTTGGTGATGGCCGCATCAATGGCAACAGGGTCATGACCGTCAATTTCGATCACATGCCAGCCCGCTGATTTGAAGCGCTGCGGTTGGTTGGTGCGGTCTGATAGCTCTACGGTGCCGTCAATGGTGATGTTGTTGTTGTCCCAGAATACAATGAGCTTCCCCAGCCGCTGACGACCCGCGAGGGTGATGGCTTCCTGGCTGATCCCTTCCATGAGACAGCCATCACCGGCGATGACATAGGTATGGTGATCAACGACCTTCCGGCCATAGCGGGCGCGCTGGATTTCTTCGGCAAGCGCAAAGCCCACCGCATTGGCAATGCCCTGGCCGAGAGGGCCTGTGGTGGTTTCAATGCCCTTGGCGTGGCCATATTCAGGGTGGCCCGCCGTAATGGCGCCCCATTGGCGGAAATTTTTCACCTGCTCCAGTGTCATGTCTTCATAGCCGGTCAGATGCAACAGCGCGTAAAGCAGCATGGAGCCGTGCCCTGCGGACAGAATAAAGCGGTCGCGATCAGGCCAATCGGGGGCTTTGGCATCAAACTTCAGGTGTTTCTCATAGAGCACCGTCGCAACATCTGCCATGCCCATGGGCATTCCGGAATGGCCCGAATTGGCTGCGCTGACAGCATCCAGAGTGAGTGCGCGGATGGCGGCAGCGCGCATCCAGTGATCGGGGTTGGCGGCGCGGAGAGCGGCAATATCCAAGGCTTTGTCCTCATTTCATGACAGAGTTTCATCTGGGTCTTTACCAGCCTGTGGCCCAGAGGCAAATGTGGTTTTGTTCAGAGAGGTGCAAATCAGGAAAATATGGCCTAAACTTTTGCTCAGGCCACTCAGAAGAGGGGCTGTTTGATTCGTAGCAGCGAAGCAAAATAAACAAAGGGCACGCGTATTGAGGATGTGCAGATGAGTGAAATAGAAGAGCTGGAGCGCCGTATCACTGCGGCGCTTGACCGTATCGGGCGCGCGGCCGAGGCTTATGAGCCGCAGCCTGACGCGCCAGAAGGCGACGGGCTTTCGCAGGTGCAAGCTGCCTTGGAAGAGGAAAGGCTTGCCAGCGCGCAGCTCGAAGAGCGCAACAAGAAAATGCGCGAAAAGTTCGAGAGCGCTCAATCGACTCTGGAAACCGAGTTGGAAAGTCAGCGCATGGCCACCGCAAAGCTGGATATGGAGATGCAGCGCTTGCGCGCCGCCAATGCACAGTTGCGCAGCTCCAATGCGGCGCTGCGAGAGGCCAATGAGAAGGGCGTGGGTGATCCGCATCTCATCAACAAAGCCATGATGGCTGAGCTTGAGGCCCTGCGCGCCAGCAGCGCGGTCGAAAAAGCCGAGGCAGAGGCCATTGCGGAAACGATCGGGCTTGCTCTAAGCGCTGAGCTACCCAAACTCGAGGAGGAGCTCTGATGCCGGAAATCAAGATCGAAATCGGCGGGCGCAGCTTTGAGGTGGCCTGTCAGGAGGGGGAAGAGCACTATCTCCACAGTGCCGCGGCCATGTTGGATGCGGAAGCGACAGCGCTCACAAACCAGATCGGACGGCTCCCGGAGCCGCGCATGTTGTTGATGGCGGGTCTTATGCTGGCTGACAGAACGGCCGGTCTGGAAGACAAGCTCAAGCTGCGAGATGCGCGGATCAGCGAGCTGGAAGGCGAGATTGCGCGTCTCAGCCGGATGCCCACCCCTGAGCCGGAGCGCGTAGAGGTGCCCGTGGTTCCTGAGGCGCTCACGGATACACTGGCCGAGTTGGCGGCGCGCGCAGAATCTGTTGCTGGCGCGCTGGAAGAGCGGGCAAACAAGAAAACTTTGAAGACATAGTGATTTCTGGCCGTTTTCGTATTTACAAGCCTAGGAGAAGCCGCTTATAGAAGCGCTCGGTCCGGGGCGTAGCGCAGCCTGGTAGCGCACCTGTTTTGGGTACAGGGGGTCGTAAGTTCGAATCTTACCGTCCCGACCATTCATCTTTATCGTCAAAGCGAGCCTCTGCATTTTGCAGCGGCTCGTTTGCGTTTTTGCGCAGCGAACTGCGTTGCGCCGGGCATGTGTGCTTGGTGGCGGGCTGACACTGGGTTTCTATTCCAACAGAGATTCGGTCTCGTTGTGCCGCGCTGCGGGGCGGACGTCATGCCAATTCTGGCCTTTCCCCGAAAAATCATACGGCACTCCGACTTCTATCTAAAGATGCTTTAGACAGCACGGAAGTTATCCCTAGGCGTGTATAAATCGGCCCTCCTGAGGCCCCATCCATGCCTGTGGCGGGCTAAACCTGCAAAAAGAAAAGGCTTTCGTGAGTGTACCAGGCGTGGTCCCGCTTCTGGGCTCTCATTAACCAATTGGGGATGAATCACCTGCACGTCTTGCCGCCGCTCGCTCTGGCATTTCGTCAACCGATAAATGGAAAATTTTTTGAAAAGTTTCCGTTGACCTAAGGCGAGAAAATACGCCAGATTGTGGGGGTCGAGCCAAGGACCACAAGATATAGGGTCTAAAGCCAGGCGAAGACAGGTATCGTCACGGACATTGCATTTCGGTGCGCTGACAAATCTGCGCGGAGAACAGCCCGCGCGGGGCAGGTCGTTTGTCTTCCATTCTGGCACTTTGACAGCAGAGACCACCCCCCATGTGGGGCAAGGCGCTGTATTCGAAACGAAGAGTCGCAAGACAGGCACAGAGGGCAAGGTAGAGCTATGAAAATCGAAAGAAAATTCACCGAGGCAGGAAAAGACGCTTACGCAGGCGTCGAATTTGTGAAGACCAGTTCAGAAATTCGCAATCCGGATGGGACGATCGTTTTCAAGCTCGATGATGTTGAGGTGCCAAAGCAATGGAGCCAAGTCGCGTCTGATGTGATTGCGCAGAAATATTTCCGCAAGGCGGGCGTGCCGGTCAAAATGAAAAAGGTGAAGGAAAAGGATGTGCCTGAGTTTCTCTGGCGCTCGGTTCCAACCTCCGAAACAACCGAAAAGACAGGCGAGATTTCTGCCAAACAAGTCTTTGACCGGCTGGCCGGCGCATGGGCCTACTGGGGCTGGAAAGGCGGGTATTTCTCCACCGAAGAAGACGCCAGCGCCTATTTTGACGAGATGCGCTTCATGCTTGCGACACAACGTGCTGCGCCCAATTCGCCGCAGTGGTTTAACACGGGCCTGCATTGGGCCTACGGAATCGACGGGCCGGGCCAGGGCCACCACTATGTAGACTACAAAACAGGCGAGCTGACCAAGTCTTCCTCAGCCTACGAACACCCACAGCCGCACGCCTGCTTTATCCAGTCGGTCAAGGATGACCTCGTGGGGGACGGCGGCATCATGGACCTTTGGGTGCGCGAGGCGCGGCTCTTCAAATACGGCTCGGGCACGGGCACAAACTTCAGCCACCTGCGCGCCTCCAACGAAGCGCTCTCGGGCGGCGGGAAGTCTTCCGGCCTCATGGGCTTCCTCAAGATCGGTGATCGCGCCGCCGGAGCGATCAAATCCGGTGGCACAACGCGCCGTGCGGCCAAGATGGTCATCGTCGATGCCGACCACCCGGATATTGAAGAATACATCAACTGGAAGGTTAAGGAAGAGCAGAAGGTTGCCTCTATCGTTGCCGGCTCCAAGCTGCATGAAGAAAAGCTCAACGAGATCTTTGCAGCCATCCGCGCTTGGGACGGCTCAACCGAAGATTCCGTTGATCCCAAGAAAAACGAATTGCTGAAAGCCGCTATTCGCGGGGCAAAAAAGGTCCATATTCCAGAAACATACGTCAAGCGCGTGCTGGACTATGCAAAGCAGGGCTTTGGCTCCATCGAGTTCCCGACTTACGACACCGACTGGGACTCAGAGGCCTACGCATCTGTTTCGGGCCAGAACTCCAACAACTCTATCCGTGTCACCAACGCCTTCCTCAAGGCAGTGAAGGATGATGCGGATTGGGAGCTCATCCGCCGCACAGACGGCTCGGTTGCCAAAACCATCAAAGCCCGCAAGCTTTGGGAAGATGTCGGCCACGCAGCCTGGGCTTGTGCTGATCCCGGCATCCAGTTTCATGACACTGTGAACGAATGGCACACATGCCCCGAAGATGGCGAGATCCGCGGATCAAACCCATGTTCTGAGTATATGTTCCTCGATGACACGGCCTGTAACCTTGCCTCGATGAACCTGCTGACCTTCCTGGAAGACGGCAAGTTTCAGACAGAAGATTACATGCACGCCACGCGCCTTTGGACTGTGACGCTGGAAATCTCTGTGATGATGGCGCAATTCCCGTCCAAGGAGATCGCGCAGCGCTCTTATGATTTCCGCACGCTGGGCCTTGGCTATGCCAACATCGGCGGGCTCTTGATGAACCTGGGGCTTGGGTATGACAGCGCCGAGGGCCGTGCCATTGGTGCAGCGCTCACCGCGATCATGACGGGTGTGTCTTATGCCACATCGGCCGAGATGGCGGGCGAGCTTGGGGCCTTTGCTGGCTATGAGCGCAACCGCGAGCACATGCTGCGCGTCATTCGCAACCACCGCAACGCCGCTTACGGCGCGACAGAGGGGTATGAGAACCTGGAGGTGAAGCCTGTTCCGCTTGATCTGGCCAACTGCCCTGACAGCACCATGGTTGAGCTGGCCATGGCGGTTTGGGATGAAGCGTTGAAGCTGGGTGAGAAGCACGGCTATCGCAACGCGCAGGTATCGGTGATTGCACCGACCGGCACAATCGGCCTTGTCATGGACTGCGACACCACGGGCATCGAGCCAGACTTCGCGCTGGTGAAGTTCAAGAAGCTTGCTGGTGGGGGCTATTTCAAGATCATCAACCAGTCTGTTCCCGCCGCGCTTGAAAAGTTGGGCTATGGCTCGGCGCAGATCGAGGAAATCGTGTCCTATGCGGTGGGCCATGCCTCGCTGGGCAATGCGCCCGGGATCAACCACACGTCGCTGATCGGCCACGGATTTGGCCAGGCGCAGCTGGATAAACTGGAAGCGGCTTTGGGCACGGCCTTTGACATCCGTTTTGTCTTTAACCAATGGACTTTGGGCGAAGAGTTCTGCACGGGCACCCTGGGGATTCCGACGGAGAAGCTCAACGACCCGACCTTTGATATGCTCAAGCACCTTGGATACACCCGGGCCGATGTGGACGCAGCGAACGATCATGTTTGCGGCACCATGACATTGGAAGGCGCGCCCCACCTCAAGGAAGAGCACTACAGCGTGTTTGACTGTGCGAACCCATGCGGCAAGAAGGGCAAGCGCTATCTCTCTGTAAATGCGCATATTTACATGATGGCGGCGGCTCAAAGCTTCATCTCTGGGGCGATTTCAAAAACCATCAATATGGCAAACGACGCAACCATTGAAGACTGTCAGAAAGCCTACGAGCTGTCATGGTCGCTCGGTGTGAAGGCCAATGCGCTTTACCGCGACGGCTCCAAGCTCAGCCAGCCTTTGGCCTCTGCTTTGGTGGAAGACGATGACGAGGCGCTCGAGATTCTCGAGACCGGGTCAGCCCAAGAGAAAGCGGCCGTTTTGGCAGAGAAGATCGTCGAGAAGATCATCGTCAAAGAAGTTGTCAAATCGCACCGCGAGAAAATGCCAGAGCGCCGCAAAGGCTATACCCAGAAGGCGGTTGTGGGGGGGCACAAGGTTTACCTGCGCACGGGCGAATACCAAGACGGCTCTCTCGGTGAGATCTTCATTGATATGCACAAAGAGGGCGCTGGCTTCCGCGCAATGATGAACAATTTCGCCATCGCTGTCTCGGTTGGCCTTCAGTATGGTGTGCCGCTGGAGGAGTTCGTTGATGCCTTTACCTTCACAAAGTTCGAGCCAGCGGGCATGGTTCAGGGCAACGACAGCATCAAGAATGCCACGTCGATCCTTGACTATATTTTCCGCGAGTTGGCTGTCAGCTATCTGGATCGCACCGATCTGGCGCATGTGAAACCCTCTGGTGCAAGCTTTGATGACATTGGCCGCGGCGAGGAAGAAGGTGTGAGCAATATCAAGGAGATGAGCGAAAGCGCCTCGTCCAAATCTCTTGAGGTTCTCAAGCAGATCAGCTCAACAGGTTACCTGCGCAAGCGTCTGCCCCAAGAGCTCGTTGTGTTGCAAGGCGGCCAGAGCTTTGGCGGTATGGCCATGGCCTCGGGCGACCCTGTGAGCGCGCTCAACACATTGGTGCCAGAAACCTCGGCACCAGCTGTGGTGGTGCAAAGTGAGACGCTCGCGACAACCACGAGCACAACAGCCATGACGATGGACGAGCGCACCAAAGCAAAGATGCAAGGCTATGAGGGCGAAGCCTGTGGCGATTGCGGCAACTATACGTTGGTGCGCAATGGCACCTGCATGAAATGCAACACATGTGGAGCGACCTCTGGGTGCTCCTGAGAGTTAGGGGGCGGGTGCGCTCGCCCCTGACGCGTTCAGGCCGCAGGCATAAAACTTAGAGCGGTAACAATTAGTGAGCCTGAATAGCGAAACTTTAGGGGGGCCTCTGCGGCCCTCCTTTTTTTAAGGCTTGGCGCGGCGCAGCATCCCAAAGAGATCGCGCGGATCGTCCGGATCGGCCAGCATGTCGAGCGTTTGGAAGAACTCAGTTCCCTGGATGCGCGCGCGCACATAGCGCAGGGCGGAAAAATCTTCGATCGCAAAGCCGACGCTGTCAAAAAGCGTGATCTGCTTGTCGCTCACACGGCCCTTGGCGGCCCCTGTGATCACCTGCCAGAGCTCGGTGACGGGGTGATCTTCTGCCAGCTGCTGAATCTCGCCTTCAATGCGGGTCTGGGGTGGAAATTCTACAAAGATATCAGAGCGATGCAGGATCGCCTCGGCCAATTCTGTCTTGCCGGGGCAGTCGCCGCCGATGGCGTTGATATGCACGCCGGCGCCGACCATGTTGTCCGTCAGGATGGTGGCGCATTGCTTGTCGGCGGTGCAGGTGGTGATGATCTCGGCGCCTTCCATGCTTTCCTCGGCGGAGGCGCATTTGGTAACCCGCACGCCCATGCCTTCAAGGTTGCGCGCGGCCTTCTCGGTGGCTGCCGGGTCGCTGTCATAGAGCCGCACCGCCTCAAGCCCGATGATTGCTTTCATGGCGAGCGTCTGGAACTCGGACTGCGCGCCATTGCCGATCATGGCCATGGTCTTGGCCCCTTTGGGCGCAAGGTGCTTTGCCGCCATGGCCGAGGTGGCCGCGGTGCGCAGGGCGGTGAGCAGCGTCATCTCCGTGAGGAGGGTCGGGTAGCCCGTGTAAACATCGGCCAGAAGGCCGAAGGCAGTGACGGTCTGAAGCCCCTCGGAGGTGTTCTTGGGGTGACCGTTCACATATTTGAAGCCATAGGCCTCGCCATCGGAGGTGGGCATCAGCTCGATCACGCCAACGTCAGAATGCGACGCCACACGCGGGGTTTTGTCAAACAGCTCCCAGCGTCGGAAATCACGCTCGATCTCGTCGGCAAGGCCGCGCAGCATCTCTTCAAGGCCAATATGGTGAACAAGCTTCATCATATTGTCGACCGAGACGAAAGGAACATAGGCTTTGTCAGAAGGGTGCAGCATAATTCTTAACCTCTAGTTAAAGGCGCGTGTGGGGCGGTCAAACACGCGGCGGCCGAGGGCGGATGCGGCCAGATCGACCATCGTTTGGGCAGTGCGGCCGCGCTCGTCGAGAAAGGGATTGAGCTCAACCAGATCAAGCGAGGTCATCAGCCCGCTGTCACAGATCATTTCCATCACCAGATGCGCCTCCCGGATGGTGGCTCCGCCCGGCACGGTTGTGCCGACAGCAGGGGCGATCATCGGGTCCAGGAAGTCCACATCGAGGCTCACATGCAGCGCGCCTTTGGCTTTGGCCACTTTGGCGAGGAACTGTGCCAGCGGTGCTGCGATGCCGGTTTCGTCAATCGCACGCATGTCGTAAGCGGCGATTTCGGTCTCTTGCATGGCTTCGCGCTCGGCCACATCGACCGATCTAAGGCCCAGAATACACACGTTTTCTTGCGGAATGGGACGCTCAATTTTGGGAAAGCCGCCAAAGCCCTTGCGCCCGGTGACATAGCCCACGGGCGTGCCGTGGAGGTTGCCTGAGTCTGTTGTTTCCGGGGTGTGGTAATCGGTGTGGGCATCCAGCCAGAGCAAGAACTGCGGTTGATTCTGTCGCGTTGCATAGGCGTTGACGCCGGCGACAGAGCCGAGCGAGAGCGCGTGATCGCCGCCCAGAAAGATGGGCAGACCCTTGGCCATGGCCTCGTCTGCGGCGCGCCAGAGGCGGTTTGTCCAGCCCACGGTTTCGTGGTGTTTGTAGATGCGTCCGGCGGGGTCGTCTTGCGGGTGTTCGGCAGGGGTCAGATTGCCCCAATCGCGCAGGCGGTAGCCGAGGTTTGTGAGCGCCTCGGTGAGCCCTGCGGTGCGGTAGGCATCAGGCCCCATGAGGCAGCCTTGACGGCGTTTTCCGGAGTCCATCGGCGCGCCGATGAGGATGATATCGCGCATGTCTGACTGTCCTGTGTTTGCTTGGATGGTGCCCAGATTATGTGCGATATGAGGCAGTAAACAGCTTTCAAAGTGATCATATTGACGTTAAAATATCCGAATTGAGCGAAGGGAGTGTGCAACATGGACGATGTGGACCAGAGGCTTGTCGCGGCCCTTCGACAGGATGCGCGGGCCTCGCATTCTGACCTTGCGGCGATGCTGGGAATCACGCGGGCGACGGTGCGGGCGCGGATCGAGCGGCTGGAGGCGCGGGGGGTTATTCTGGGCTACTCCGTCGTGCTCAAAGAGGACCGTCTGAGCGACCCTGTGCGCGGGCTCATGATGATTGGAATCGAGGGGCGCGGGACGGAGAAAATCCTGCGGCAGCTGGCCGGGTTTTCGGCGGTGCGCGCGGTGCACAGCACCAATGGGCGTTGGGATGTGATCGCTGAAATTGGCACCGACAACCTGGAGAGTTTTGATGACGTTCTGGCCCGTATACGCAGGCTGGAAGGGGTGGCCACCTCGGAGACATCGCTTCTGTTGAGCACCAAAAAAGCCAGCCATTGAGCGCTGCGCACGAGAGCGTTAACCTCTGCGCAAAGGGCCAAAAAGGGGGGGGTGAAAACCGTGCACAGGGCGTGCACCGGGCGTGCACCCCCCAAAACGGCCAAATGTTAACAGAAATTAAGTTACCGCAGCGCACGGTGCGCAGAGATTGCGCACCCTACGGGCCTGTGGGGGCCTCGGCACGCCGCCGGGCGGCGGCCAGCCAGACGAGCGCCAGCACGATGGAGGCCACCGCGTTCCAGCTGGCCATGGACAGGCCCAAGAGCTCCCAGGGCGCTTCATCGCAGCGCACGATGGGGGCGGAGAGAATTTGCGCGAGCAGCTCGGCCCCGCTCAGCCCGCTGATCTCGCCGGAGGAGCAGCTGGAGGGCCCTTGCCAGAGCTTGCGCTCAACGCCGGTGTGATAGAGCCCGATCGCCGCGGTGGTGAGCGCGGCACCGGCCCCCAGAAGGGGCCAGACCCGCCCTGAGGCCCTCAGCCCGACCAGCGCGATGACAAGGGCCGCAATATGCGGGTAGCGCTGCCAGTAGCAGAGTTTGCACGGTGGCATGTCGCCCAGATACTGAAAGCCCAGGGCACCCGCCATCAGAAGGCCCGAGCCAAGCCCGGCGAGCAAGATCAGATGAGTGCGCGAGAGGGTCATAGGAATTTCACCACATAAAAGCCGCCCAGCAGCAGGGCGCAAAACAACACGAACATAAGCCCGAGCCGGCGCTCGATAAAGCTGCGAATGGGCGCGCCGAATTTCCAGAGCAGGAGGGCGACAATGTAAAAGCGCAGCCCCCGCGCCAGCAGGGAGGTGACAACAAAGGTGGCCAGCGGCATGGCCGTCCAGCCAGACATGATTGTGATGACCTTATAGGGAAAGGGGGTCATGCCGGCGATCAGCACGGCCCAGAAGCCCACGCCGTTGAAACGGGTGTTGAAATCGGCCACCGCATCGCCTTTGCCGAGGCTCTCAAGAATGGGCTGCCCCAGTTCTGTGAAGGCCAGCGCGCCGATTCCGTAGCCCAAGAGCCCGCCCAGCACCGAGCCGCAGAGGGCAACACTGGCCACCAGCCAGGCGCGCGAAGGCCGCGCGAGGATCATCGGGATCATCAGGATGTCAGGGGGAATGGGAAAGACCGAGGCTTCCAGGAAGGCAATGAGCCCCAGCCACCAGAGCGCCTTTGGGTGCTCTGCGAGATGCATTGTCCAAGTATACAGGCTGCGCAACATGCTGGGCTCTCAAGGTCAGGGTTTTGGGGCTTCTAGCACGCGCGCGCGGCACAAGGGAGGCCAAAAACAGCAGTCTTGGTGGCGGCGCGTGCGGGCAAAGGCCAGATTTTGGGTTCGGATTGCACTTTGGGTGCATTTTTGGCTTTTCGCGCCCCGCACAAAACGCTAAACCGCCCCAATGTGCCCAAGTGGCGGAATGGTAGACGCAGGGGATTCAAAATCCCCCGCTGGTGACAGCGTGCCGGTTCGAGTCCGGCCTTGGGTACCACAAGCACATATGCGCCCAACACCCGCGCGTGTGGTGTGTGGATGACAACGGCCTTCTGTGATTTCACAGGGGGCTGTTTTCTTTTGAGGCCTGTTCTTTTGTGGCCAGTTCCTTTGATACCAATTTTTTGAAGCCTGTGCCGCGGGCCGATGATTCGGGTTTGGGCCTCAAAGCAGACAAAATCCAGACATTTAGAGCTTGATTCGACGCATTTGAATTGTGGCATTTTCTTTGAATTGTGGCCAATCCCGGCCCAGTGGGCGCATTCTCCACAGCTTTGTGGCAAATGGCCTGGGCAAACTGTGGCGCGCTTGCCCTTTTTGAAAAAGGCACAAGAGGATTAATTGTTTCACCACCGGCGACAGTCTGGCGGGCCAAAGCGCCGCTGAGCTCTGCGCAAAACGGTGAAATTTGCTCCTGAAAACAGCCTGGCACGCCGGATTTCGGGGTATTTCCATATCAGAAACAATAGCCGGAAAACCCCAGTTTGAGACAGATTTGAATAAAGCTCAAATGAGGCCAGGGGGTAAGGAAGCTGCCGTTTTCCCAACAAATTTAGCTTTTGAGTATGACGGTTTGGCCTTAATTATGGTGAGGCCCAACTGGGGGGCGTAGTGAGTGAATGGTCTCGGGGGCGACCGCTGAACTGCGAAGCATCAGACAGATGCGAGAAGAGCGGCACAGGCGCAGAAAGATCTGTTTTGCGCCCATGCTGAGAGAGCTGCCAAGAGAGGTTGCGCTTGCGCGGCCCCATGTAGCCCTGTTGCTTCCCGCTCTCTGCATCTGTCTTCGCGCAAATGTAACGAGGCGCTCTGTCTTATCAGGATGAGCGTTTCACAATCGGCGGACGGGGCGTTCCCCGAGGTTGAATAGAGGGTCTTGAGTATGGCTGATCTGGTACTGAATTGGGGATTGTTTGGAGCCTACGGCACCGACATGGGCGCAACACAAACGGTCGACACCGGCGGCGTGGCCGTCACCGTTGGCTTTGCCGCGCTTGACGAGGAGGCCAGCGGCATCACCTTTGATGCGCCGGGCTATGTTGGCACGGGCGAGCCTTTCAACGACCGGTCCTTTCTCAAGCTGATCGGCCAGGGCGGCGAGGGCGGCTTTGATGAGACCTCAACCACACGTTTGAGCTTTGAGTCCTCCAATGATCTGTTTGCAGATTGCGTTCAGAACGTGTCGTTCCGTCTCAATGATGTGGATGCGGGCGGCAACGATATTGACCCTACGGTGGATGCGCATAAAGACCTTGTGACCATTCGCGCCTTTGGCCCGGACGGCAACGAAATTCCGGTGACTTTCACCACCGGTTCTGCGGTGTCTTCGGCGGGCAACATGCTTTTCAACGAGACAATGAATTACGGGTTTGACTCTGAAGAGGCTTCGACGCTTGTGTCGGTGGCTGGCCCGGTGTCGAGCATCGAGATTTCCTATGCCAACGGCAATGTGGCCGAACAGGCTGTTCTGGTTTCGGATCTGCATTTCTCCACCTGTGACGCCAGCGACAACCTTGGCCCGGTGTTGACCGATGACAGCGCAACCACCGATGAAGACACGGCTGTTGTGATCAATGTGTTGGAAAATGACAGCGACCCTGAGGATGACCCGCTGACAGTGACGGCGGCCGGGGTGGCTGTGAACGGGGTGGCCGAGGTGAACCCGGATGGCACTGTGACCTATATACCCAATGCCGGGTTTACCGGCACAGACAGCTTCACCTACACCGCGACAGACGGGCAGGGCAATGTGTCCTCGGCCACGGTGACTGTTACGGTGGGAGAGGGCGGCAGCGGCAATGCACCGGCCACGCCGGTGGATGATCTGGCTGTCACCGACGAAGACACGGCTGTTGTGATCAATGTGCTGGGCAATGACACCGACCCGGAGGATGATCCGCTGACGGTTGTGGATGCGTCCGAGCCGGCCAATGGTGTGGTTGTGATCAATGCCAATGGCACTGTGACCTATACACCGAATGCCGGGTTTAACGGCACGGATACTTTTGAATATACGGTTGAGGATGCGGGGGGCAACTACAGCTCCGCACTTGTGACCGTGCAAGTGGGTGATGCCGGCCCTGGCCCTGACGGGATTGTCTCGGGGACGGGGGGAGATGATCTGATTGACATCGCCTATACCGGCGACCCGGATGGCGACCGGATTGATGCGGATGACCAAATTCTGCCGGGCGAGGAAGAAGACGACGACATCGTGCGTGCGGGCGAGGGCAATGACACGGTCTTTGCCGGTGCGGGCAATGATGAGGTCTTTGGAGGTGCGGGCGATGACGCGCTGAACGGTGAAGAGGGCGATGACGAGATCTTCGGCGAAGATGGCGATGATGTGATCTCCGGCGGCGCGGGCAATGACACCCTTGATGCAAGCGGCAACCGCCCCTTGATAGATGCGCAGATCTTCCCCGGGATGCCCTTTGACGATGACCCCGAGGATGACCGTGACAGTGTAGATGGCGGCGCGGGAGATGACCGGATCCTGACGGGCGATGACCGCGATACCATTGACGGCGGCGCGGGCAATGACACGATCTTTGCCGGCATTGACGATGATGTGGTTGACGGCGCTGACGGCAATGACAGCATTGTCGATCTGCAAGGCTCTGACCTGATTTACGGCGGCGAGGGCGATGACACCATCGACGCTGGCACCAACACTTTCTCCGATTATATCGGGGATGACCCCAATCTGCCGATTGCCGGCTATCCGGGGATCTTGTCAGACCCCAACCCGAATGACGGCATGGACACCGTCTTTGGCGGTGCGGGCAATGATCTGATCAACACCGGCGATGATGCCGACGAGATTGACGGTGGCACCGGCAATGACACCATTGATGCGGGCATTGATGATGACACGGTGCGCGGCGGCGCAGGCGCTGACAGCATCTTTGGCGATCACGGGTCTGACAGCATCTTTGGTGATGACGGCGATGACATTATCAATGCCGGTGGCAGCAGCTATGGTGGCAACGGGCCGGATGCGACCGACATCTTGCCGGGCAATGACCGCGATTTTGTGGATGGCGGTGATGGCAATGACACCATCACAACAGGCGATGATGCCGATACCATTCTGGGCGGCGAAGGCGACGACGTCATTGACGCGGGGATCGACAACGACAGCATCAGTGGCGGCACCGGCAATGACAGCCTGATGGGCGGTGACGGCGATGATACCGCCATCGGCGCGCTGGGCGATGACACGCTGATTGGCGGGTCTGGCGATGACCTGCTGGACGGTGTGGTTGGAGACGATCTGTTGTCTGGTGGCGCGGGGGCGGACACCATGCTGGGTGGCCAGGGCCGTGACACTTTCACCGATATTACCGCAGGCGATATGGTGGACGGGGGCTCAGGCCCGGATGGTCTGCGCGCAGATGGTATCCCCAACGATTGGGATACGCTTGATCTGACCGGGGCAGCCGGCGCCGTGAACCCGGGTGGCAGCCTCAACATCACCTATACATCCGCTGACCGCGAAGATGGTTTTGTCGAGTTCCTGGATGTGGATGGCAACATCACATCGACCATGAATTTCGAAGAGATCGAGAATGTGGTGCCATGCTTCACGCCGGGCACGGCGATTGCCACGCCACGCGGTGAGCGGCTGGTGGAAGAGCTGCAAGTGGGTGACAAGATCATCACCCGCGACAACGGCATTCAGGAGATCCGCTGGATCGGTCAGAAGGTGCTCTCCGGGCATGAACTGGCGCGCGCGCCTCATTTGCGGCCAATTCTGATCCAGAAGGGGGCGCTGGGCAACAACCTGCCGGAACATGATATTCTGGTCAGCCCGCAACACCGTATTCTGATCAACACCGAGCGCAGCGCGCTTTACTTTGAGGAAACAGAGGTGCTCGCGGCGGCGAAACATCTTACTGGCCTCAAGGGGGTGGATGAAGTGGGCACGCTTGGTGTGAACTACCTGCACTTCATGTTTGACAACCACGAGGTTGTCTTGAGCAACGGAGCCTGGACAGAAAGCTTCCAGCCCGGCCAGTCGGTGATTGACGGCTTGGGCGCGCCACAGCGCGAGGAAATCTACCAGCTCTTCCCGGAGCTGACCACCTCCGAGGGCATTGAGAGCTATACTGCGGCGCGCCGCGCGCTCAAGAAGCACGAAGCCCAGCTCTTGGTCAGCTGAGGCGCACACACCCCGCCAGCGCCTTTGGAGACAAGGGCGCTGGGGCCTTATCACAGAGATCATTGGAATATGCAGCTGCGCCCCACCGCTTCGGGGCGCCTGAGAGGGCGCGCCCGGGTGCGCCCTCTCTTTATTGTTTTGCCCTAAGACGTCTGGCTCAGTCTGCGGATGGCGCGGGCCGGGCGCCGCTGGCCCGCCACTGCGCCCAATCTTGTGGCGTGTCCAGATCACGGGTTGGGCTGGCGTCGGGCAGCTTGTGCGCCACCAGCGCGGCCTCAAACTGCCGCAGAACCGGAGCCGCCCCGCTGTCTCCGGTCAGGGTGGCAAAGGCCCGCAGACAGGCCGCCGGGAAGATCACCGGATGACCGGCCTGGCCACCGTCGGTGAAGGCCCGCAGGATCTGGCCCTCCGGGAACGCTTCAAAGGCGTCCCAGAGCGGCGCGAGGTGGGGCGCGAGGTCAGGCATATCGGCAGGCAGCACCATAAGCGCCTCGGCCTGCACAGCGCGCGCAGCCACTGCCCCGGCCTTAAGCGCGGCGGACATACCTGTGGCGGCATCTGGCACGGGCACAAGCGTGAGCGCGAGACCAGCCAGCGCCTCAGCGCGCGGATGGGCGAGCGCAGGCAGGGCCACAAAGACACTGTCCGCACTGGCCAGCGCGGCCTGCGCCAGATGACGCAGGCAGGGCTGGCCGCCCACATCTTCCAGCAGCTTGTCGCGCCCCCTCATCCGCGAGGAGGCGCCCGCCGCGGGGAGAAGGACCGCGCGGCGCATGATCAGCCGCGCATCCTTGCGCCATCGGCATCAAAGAGCGGCGTGGTGATCAGCTTTGCTTTGCGCATATGGCCGAGGATCTCGATCTCGACGTCCAGCCCCTCGCGCGCGTGTTCTGTGGGCACAAAGCCCTGTGCGATCGACTTTTCGCCGTGGTGCGAATAGCCCCCCGAGGTGCAAAAGCCGACGACCTCGCCCCCCAGCCAGATCGGCTCATAGGCATTGACATCCGCATCCACCGCCTCGACTTCAAAGGTGCAGAGCTTGCGCGCGGCCCCGCGCTCGCGCTCTGCCTCGGCGGCGGCGCGGCCGATGAAATCGGTGTTTTTCTTGAAGCTGATGAAGCGGTCAAGCCCGGTTTCGGCGGCGGTATAGTCAGGCGAGAACTCCGAGAGCCAGCTGCCAAAGAACTTATCGAGGCGCAGCGACATCATCGCGCGCATCCCGAAGGGGCGCATCCCGTGGTCTTGGCCGGCCTCCCAGAGGGTGCGCCAGAGCGCGCGTTGCGCCATGGGGTCACAGTAGATTTCATAACCCAAATCCCCTGTGTAGCTGACGCGCTGCACCACGCAATCGACCATGCCGACTGTCATGTGGCGCACATCCATGAACTTCATGGTCGAGATATCGGCGCGGGTGCAGGCGGCGAGCACCTTTGCGGCGTTTGGCCCTGCGATCTGGAAGCCGTTGAGCTTGTCGGAGACGTTTTCGACGATGACGCCGTCCATTTCGTTCTGCTCAAACCAGCGCATGTGGTAGGCTTGGCTGCCGTAGCTGGCGGTGAGCTGGAAGGCTTCTTCGCCGAGGCAGGAGATGGTGAAATCGCCGATGAGGCGGCCCTTGGGGCTGAGCATGGGTGTGAGCGATAGGCGGCCCGGCTGGGGCACGCGGCCTGCCATGACACGGTCAAGCCAAGCGCGGGCGTTGGGGCCTGTGACAAGGTATTTGCCGAAGTTGTGGGTCTCGTTGATGCCGACGGCCTCGCGGACGGATTTGACCTCGCGTTTTGTCGCCTCCCATGCGTTGGAGCGGCGGAAGCTGGGGGTTTCAAAGCGTGGCTCATCGCCCTCGGCGAAGTAATTGACGACCTCAAGGCCGAACTGCTGGCCCCAGACAGCGCCCATTTCGTCAAACACGTCATACATGGGCGTCTGGCGGAAAGGCCGTGCGGCGGGCAGCTCCTCGTTGGGATAGGCGACGGAGAAGCGCTTCTGGTAGTTCTCAATCACCTTGGGCAGCGTGTAGCCCGGTGTGATCCAGTCGCCGAAGCGGGCGACATCCATGGCCATCGTGTCACGCTCGCATTCGCCCTCAACCATCCATTGTGCCAGCATGAGGCCCACGCCGCCGCCTTGGGAAAAGCCCGCCATGACGCCGCAGGCGGACCAGTAGTTGCGCATTCCGGGCACCGGGCCGACGAGTGGGTTGCCATCGGGGGCGAAGGTGAAGGGGCCGTGGATCACCGATTTTACGCCGGCTTTTTGCAGATCGGGGAAGCGGTTGTAAGCGAAGTTGATGCTGTCTTCGATCTTGTCGAAATCATCGGCCAGAAGCTCCTGGCCGAAGTCATAGCTTGTGCCATCCACCGCCCAGGGGCGGCAGGTTTGCTCGTAAAAGCCGATGCACAGCCCCTTGCCCTCCTGGCGCAGGTAGCTTTCGCCCGCCGGGTCCATCACATGGGGGTGCTCGATGCCGTCGGCCATCATCTCGCGGATGAGCGGCACTTCGTCGGTGACGATATATTGGTGCTCCATCGGGTGCAGCGGGAAGTAGACCCCCGCCAGCGCACCCACCTCGCGCGCCCAGAGGCCCGCGGCATTGACCACATGTTCGGCGTGAATTGTGCCTTTGTCGGTGACCACATCCCAGGTGCCATCGGGGCGCTGGTTGGTTTCCTTGACCATTGTATGCGTCTCGATCGTGGCGCCGCCCATGCGCGCGGCCTTGGCGTAGGCGTGGGTTGTGCCTGAGGGGTCAAGGTGGCCATCGAGCGGATCATAAAGCCCGCCGACGATGCCTTCGATATTGGTGACGGGGGCGATTTTCTTGATCTCTTCGGGGGTGACGATCTCTGTTTCAAGGCCCATGAAACGGTGCTTGGCGCGTTCGGCGAGCAGCATGTCAAAGCGGTCCTGATCTTCGGCCAGCGTCACGCCGCCGACATGGTGCAGCCCGCAGGAGAGGCCTGTCAGCTCTTCTAGCTCCTTATAGAGGCGGATGGTGTAGCCTTGCAGCGCGGCCATATTGGTGTCGCCGTTGAGCGTATGAAAGCCGCCCGCCGCGTGCCATGTGGAGCCGGATGTCAGCTCGGAGCGCTCAAGCAACATGACATCGGACCAGCCTAGCTTGGTGAGGTGATAGAGCACGGATGCGCCAACGACACCTCCGCCGATGATGGCGACGCGGGTTGTGGTTTTCATGGAGACTCCCTTTCATTTTGGCCAGAGCAAGCAATAGCAAGCCGGGTTTCTCTTTGCTGCGGGCGACATGATGTGTCGCGAACGGGTTTTTGCGGGTTTGCCTCACAGCGACGGGAAGTGTCGGAGACTGGCAACTGAATCGGCCGCGCTTGCGAGAGAGTGTCTTGCAAGAGAACGCAAATGCAAAGGCAAAATCATGCGCACAGAGGCTCAGGCTGTTGTTATCGGGGGCGGGCTTATTGGCTGCTCCATTCTTTACCATCTCACCAAGCTGGGCTGGAAAGATGTTGTCCTGCTGGAGCGCGACGAGCTGACAAGCGGCTCCACCTGGCACGCGGCGGCGGGCATTCATGGCTTGCATGACAGCGCCAATATCAGCCGCCTTCAGCACTATACGATGAACCTTTACAACAGCTTAGAAGAAGAGACAGGCCAGAGCTGCGGTGTGTTTCAGCCCGGCTCGCTCTATTTGGCACAGACCGAGGAGCGGGTGCACCAGCTCAAGCTGCAAGAGGCCAAGGCCAAGCTTTATGGCATGGATTTTGGCGAGATCAGCCGTGCGCGCGCCGAAGAGCTGCACCCGCTGGTGAACTTTGACGGCATCAAATGTATCATGTGGGAGCCATCAGGGGGCAATGTGGACCCTTCGGGCGTGACCAATGCCTATGCCGCTGGCGCGCGCCAAAGGGGCGCGGAAATTCACCGCTTCACGCCCGTCACCGCTACGGAGGCGCAGCCGGACGGAAGCTGGATTGTGCGCACCCCAAAGGGCGACATCCGCACCGACTGGGTGATCAACGCTGCTGGCCTCTGGGGCCGTGAAGTGGCCGCTCTGGCCGGGATCGAACTGCCGCTCCAGCCCACAGAGCACCAGTATTTTGTCACCGAGAGCATCCCCGAGATTGCCGCGATTGAGCGGCGTTTGCCCTCGGTTGCCGACCGGGACGGCGAGTATTACATGCGTCAGGAGGGCAAGGGGCTGCTCATCGGCGCTTATGAGAAAGACATGCGCTTCTGGGCCGAAGAGGGCACGCCTCTGGACTTTGCCCATGATCTGTTTGCCGATGATCTTGAGCGCATCGAGGAAAACATCCTGCGCGCGATTGACCGTGTGCCTGTGGCGGGCACGGCCGGGATCAAGCGGGTGATCAACGGCCCGATGATCTGGTCGCCCGACAGCAACGTGATTTTGGGGCCTGTGCCCGAACTCAAGGGCTATTTCTGCTGCAACGGGATCATTCCGGGCTTCAGCCAGTCGGCGGGCATGGGGCTTATGGTGGCGCAGTGGCTGACCACGGGCGAGATGGAATATGACATGTTTGCCTGGGATATGGCGCGGTTTGGCGCCTGGGCGGACAAGAAATTTACCAAGGCGCGGGTGCAGGATGTCTATGCGCACCGCTTCAAGATCCATTTTCCCGGCGAGGAGCGCGCGGCGGGGCGGCCTGTGCGCACGCGGCCTGCTTACGCGCGCCAGAAGGCGATGGGCGCGGTCTTTGGCCTTAACTACGGTTGGGAGCACCCGCTTTGGTATTCGGGCGTGGAAGGCACGGAAGACACCGACGGCTTCACGCGCCAGAACTGGTGGGGGCCTGTGGGCGAAGAATGCAAGGGGCTGCGCGCGCACGCGGGCATCATCGATATTTCCAATTTTGCCAAATACCGCTGCAAGGGGCCGGGGGCGGAAGACTGGCTTAACGCCGTCTTTGCCAACAAGATGCCCAGCGAAGTGGGGCGCTCCTGCCTGACACCGCTGATTGGGGTGCATGGCGGGATCGCGGGCGATGCGACTGTGACCAAGCTGGCAGAAGATGAATACTGGATCATCAGCTCGGGCATGGCGGAGCGCTATCAGAAGCGCTTTTATGACATGGTCCCGCTGCCTCTGGGCACGACCTTTGAGAGCATGACCGAGGCGATGTGTGGCTTTAATGTGGCCGGGCCGAAGAGCCGCGCGCTGCTTCAGCGGCTGTCCAACGCGAGCTTTGAGACCGATGACTTCAAATTCATGCGCTCAAAGCGCGTGGAGATCGCGGGGGTGGACTGTATCGCGCTGCGGGTGAGCTTCACCGGCGATTTGGGCTGGGAGCTGCATTGCGCGGCCGAAGACCAGCTGCGCCTTTGGGAGGCGCTGATCGCGGCGGGTAAGGAGCTGGGGGCCGGACCGGTGGGCAGCCGTGCGCTGATGAGCCTGCGGATTGAGAAGGGCTATGGCAGCTGGAGCCGCGAGTACTCGCCCGAATACTGGCCGCAGGAGGTGGGCATTGAGCGGCTTTGCAAGCTGGACAAGGACTTCTTGCACAAGGCGGCTGTGGCCGAGGCGATGGGCAAGCCTGCGCGTGAGGAGCTTGTGATTTTGGCGCTCAACGAGGCGGATGTGGCGGCCTCCAACGCTGATGCAACGGGGGGAGAGCCGATCTTCAAGGACGGTGAGCCTCTGGGCCGTGTCAGCTCGGGCGCTTATGGCTACACCGTGGGCATGAGCCTTGCGCTTGGCTTTGTGAAGGCAGGAACGGCCAAGGCGGGCGATGCTGTCGAGGTGATGGTTCTGGGCCAGCCGCACCGCGCGCGCGTGCTGGCGGAACCGCCGTTTGACCCCAAGGGTGAAAAGCTGCGGGCGTGATCCAAAGGCGCGGCTGCGCCGCACAGGTTTGTTGAGCTGGGGGACGCTGTCCCCCTGCTTCAAAAGCTTTGCTTTTGAAGCGCCCCCTGAGGTATTTTTGACCAGAAGAAGTTAGAGGCGGGTGGCCAGAGCGTCTGTGAGGACGGATTTGAGCACGCTGTGGGGGACATCGGCGGTGACGAAGGCTTTGCCGATGTCGCGCGCCATGATGAAATTGAGCGTGCCGGCGCTGACTTTTTTGTCTTGCTTCATCAGGGCGATGAGGCCTTCGGCATCGGGCAAGGTGCCGGGGATGTCGGAGAGGTCGGTTTTCATATTCATGGCTTTGAGGTGGGCGCGCACCCGGCTTGGGGCTTCTTGGGAACAGAGGCCGAGGCGGGCGGAGGTTTCAAAGGCCAGCGCGCAGCCGATGGCGACACCTTCGCCGTGCAGCAGGCGCTCAGAATAGCCGGTGGCGGCCTCCAGCGCGTGGCAGAAGGTGTGGCCGAGGTTGAGCAGGGCGCGCTCGCCTTGCTCGGTTTCATCCCGGGCCACGATGCCCGCTTTCATGGCCACGGAGCGCTTGACGGCCTCAAGGCGCAGCGCCTCATCGCCCGTGGCGAGGGCGGGGCCGTTGGCCTCCAGCCATCCGAAGAAAGCCGCATCGCCCAGAAGCCCGTATTTGGCGACTTCGCCGTAGCCGGCGAGAAAATCGCGCGGGCTAAGCGTGCCGAGCACCGAGATATCGGCCAGCACGCGCGCGGGCTGGTGAAAGGCGCCGATCAGGTTTTTGCCGTGGGGTGCGTTGATGCCGGTTTTGCCGCCCACGGAGCTATCGACCTGCGCCAGGAGCGACGTGGGGATCTGCACGAAGCGCACGCCGCGGCGCAGGATGGCGGCGGCAAAGCCCACCAGATCGCCGATCACCCCGCCGCCGAAGGCCACGACCACATCATTGCGCTCGATCTGCTCGGAGAGGAGCCAGTGCACCACCTCTTGCAGGTGTGCCCAGCTTTTGGTGGCCTCGCCTTGCGGAAGGGAGAGGTTGGAATGGGTAATACCGTTTGCATCCAGTGACTTGGAGAGCGTTGTTAAATGAAGCTCAGCGACATGGGCGTCGCTGACAATCGCCACTTTGGGGCGTTTGAGCAGCGGCGCGATGTGAGCTCCGGCGGCCTCAAGCAGGCCTGCGCCCATGAGCACATCATAGCTGCGCGCACCAAGAGAGACATGTTGTGTGGCCAGCATCAGGCTTTCTCCAGAATATCGCCGCGCGCTTCTAGCCGCTCAAGCACTTTCTCGGCCATTTGGGAGATCGAATAGGCTGCATCGGCGGCAACCTCAAGATCGGCCAAGGCATAAACCGGCGCGCGGGCGGTGTAGATGTCTTCCAAGGTGGCGCGTGGATTGGCGGTGCGCAACAGCGGGCGGGTGTCTTTATGTCCGACCCGGCTCCAGAGCAGATCGACATCGGCCGACAGAAACACGGACACACCGATATCGGAGATCATTTGCCGGTTTTCGGCGGCCAGAAAAGCGCCGCCCCCCGTGGAGAGCACGCTCTTGCGGCGGGCTTTGAGCAGGCGGCGGATCACCTCGGTTTCGCGGGCCCGAAAAAAAGCCTCGCCGTCGCGGGCAAAAATTTCGGGGATGCTCATATTCGCGGCCTGAGTGATTTCGGCATCCGAATCCAGGAACGGCACGGCAAGCTTTGCCGCGAGGGCGCGGCCAACGGCGGTTTTTCCGGCTCCCATCATGCCGACGAGAACGACTGTCTTTTTCAGTCTGACCTGCATTTGGCTCCCGGCCTTATCGGCGTAAGTTTGCAGTTTTGGTTTGCTCTGTGCCTGAATGGCGTGATCTTTTGTAAAATGCCAGATATAAAGTGAGACAAACGCGATAAAGCGAGGGTAGGGCAAAGATGGGCAGGGCTTTCAAGTGGTTGTTTTACTTGATAATTCTGGGGTTTCTCGGATTGTTGGCCTATTCTTATGCCGGACCTTTCCTGGACCCCGAGTTTGCCCCTGAGGCGCAAGAGATTCGGATTCCGGTTGAGTTGGATGCGCAGTAAATTCACCGTTGCGCTCTGTGTGGCGCTGCTGGCCTTGCCGGCGCGGGCGCAGGCGCCTTTGTCGGCGATTGACTGGTTGAACAGCTTGGCTGACCCGCAGGCGCGGCGCTTGGGCGAGGTGACGGCGGGCGAAGCGCCGGTGAGCGGGGGCGTTGTCACGCCGGAGGTGCAGATTTCGCCCATTGCCGCGCCAGATGCGCAGAGCGTTGGCCTTTTGAGCCTGGCCCAGACAGGGCTGCCCGAGGGCCTTTGGCAGGCGAGCACCCCAGACGCGCTTGAGCGGCTGATTGCGCAGGCCGATCTGCGCCCGCTGATGGCGCTGCAAAAGCTGTTTTACACGCTGTTGCTGGCCGAGGCCCTGCCCCCGGTGGGGCAGGATGCGGAGGCTTTTCTGACCTTGCGGGCGGAGCGTTTGCGCGCCTTTGGGGCCATAGAGCCAGCCGAGGCTTTGGTGGCGCGTTTGCCGCTTGCGAGCCCCGCGCATTTTGCGCTTTGGTTTGATCTGACGCTCCTGGCGGGTCTTGAGGATCGCGCGTGTCAGGAGCTCAATGCCAAGCGCGGGCTCTCAAACGACTATGCGGCGCAAATTTTTTGCGCGCTGCGCGGCGGCGATTGGGCCGAGGCTGTTTTGCTGTTTGACACGGCAGATGCGCTTGGGCTTCTCACGGCGACCGAGCGCGGGCTGTTGCGCGCGTTTTTGGACCCTGACTATGCCGAGCTTGCGCCCGATCTGGCGCCGCCGCGCAGTGTGACGGCGCTGGAGTTTCGTCTGTTTGAGGCCGTCGGGCAGCCCTTGCCCACGGCCAACCTGCCAATCGCCTTTGCGGTGGCAGATCTGCGGGATCTGGCCGGATGGAAGGCACAGCTGGAGGCGGCCGAGAGGCTGGTGCGCAATGCGGCCTTGTCGCCCAATGTCTTGCTTGGGCTTTACACCGAGCGCCGCGCGGCGGCCTCAGGGGGCGTTTGGGAGCGGGTGCGCCGGGTGCAAGCGCTGGAGGCGGCTTTGGAGACGGGCTTTCAGGCCGGGCAGGCAGAGGCGCTGAGTGCGGCCCTGGCTGCGGCCTATGAGGAGATGCTCGCGGCGGGGTTACTCGGGGCTTTGGCACAGATTTATGCGCCCGAGCTTTCGGGGCTTCCCATGACAGCGCAGGGGGATGCGCTGCGCTTTCGGTTGACGCTGCTGAGCGGGCTCTATGAACAGGCGCAGGTGGCACAGCAAACGCCGTTGACGCTTTTTTTGAGCGCACTGGCCGCCGGGCAGCCGCGGGGCGCTGCGGCGCTGCAAGACCCTTTGGCTGAAGCGATCGAGGCGGGTTTTGGAGCCTTGGCGCCGCAAGAGACGGTGGCTCTGTTGGCGATGCAGGGCAAGCTGGGAGAGGCGATTTTGCTGGCCGCGGCCCAAGTGCGTGCGGGGCTTATTGGCGATCCGGAAGCCTTGTCGCGCGGGATTGCCGCTTTGCGACAGCTGGGGCTTGAGGATGTGGCGCGCCGGGCGAGCCTTGAGATCATGCTGATGCGGCGGCGGCCCTGATATGGCGGATTGGCTTGGGATGTTCTTGGAGAGCAAGGCCGCAGAGGCGGGGGCGGCCCAAAACACGCTGGCCGCCTATCGCCGCGATCTGGAGGATTTTCTGGGCTGGTGTCGCGCAGAGGGCCACGCGCCGCGCCAGATGAGCGCGGCGGATATCGAGGGCTATCTGGTGTTTTGCGACGCGGCCGGACTGGCCCGCGCCACCCGCGCCCGCAGGCTCTCGGCGATCAAACAATATTTTCGTTTTGCCTATGAGGAGCGTTTGCGGGCCGACAATCCGGCGCTTCAGATTGCCGGGCCGGGGCGCACGAAGGCGCTGCCGCAGGTTTTGAGCGAAGCGCAGGTCACACGGCTTTTGGCCGGGGCGGGAGACGTGGGGCGCACGGCGGTGGTGCGGCTGCGCAACCGGTGCTTGCTGGAGCTGCTTTATGCCACCGGGATGCGGGTGAGCGAGCTTGTGAGCCTGCCGGTCGCGGCGGCGCGCGGAGACCCGCAGGTTTTGCTGATCAAGGGCAAGGGCGGCAAGGAGCGGATTGTGCCGCTCTCGCCGGATGCGCGGGCGCTGTTGCAAGAGTGGCTTGTGGCACGCGATGCGGCCGAGGAGGCTGCGCGCCAAGAGGGTCTGGGGCCATCAAGCTTTTTGTTTCCGAGCCGCTCTAAGGCCGGGCATATGACGCGCCACAGGTTTTATCTGCTGATCAAGGAAATTGCCGTGCAGGCGGGCATCAGCCCGGCTTTGGTGAGCCCGCACAAGCTGCGCCATGCTTTTGCGACCCATCTTCTGGCCAATGGCGCTGATCTGCGGGCGATCCAGACATTGTTGGGCCATGCGGATGTGGCGACCACGGAAATTTACACCCATGTGTTGGAAAAACGCCTCCAAGAGCTGGTGCTGAGGCATCATCCTATGGCGCAAGACTGACGCAGAGGTGCCGCAACCTGATGTAAAAGCCAGCGCAGGTCTTGAAACTGGGGCTGCACACGTTTCATAAGCACAAGAGTTTATTGGGAGGGATCAATGGATCCGAATGTGGCCTCACCGGATGGGGCGTATTGGATAACCGCCGTGGCGATCGGCTTTTTGCTGGTTTTGTCGGGGTTTTTCTCGGGAAGTGAAACCGCGCTCACCGCGGCCTCGCGCGGCAAGCTGCGCAACCAGGCAGACAAGGGCAATTCGGGGGCCAAGCGGGCGCTGGCGATCACCGAGGACAACGAGCGCTTGATTGGCTCGGTGCTTTTGGGCAACAACCTTGTAAACATTCTCGCCGCCTCGCTGGCGACTTCGCTGTTTACGGCGTTGTTTGGCGAAAGCGGTGTGGCCATGGCGACGCTGGTGATGACCATGTTGGTTCTGATCTTTGCCGAGGTGCTGCCCAAGACCTACGCGATCACCAATGCCGAGCGCGCGGCGGGGCTGGTTTCGGCGCCCATTCGCATTGTTGTGTTGGTGTTTGCCCCTGTGGTGACGGCGGTGCGCTGGTTTGTGCGCCTGCTTTTGCGGCTGTTTGGCATTCAGGCCGACCCGGACAGCCATATTCTGGCGGTGCGCGAGGAAATTGCCGGGGCGCTCTCGCTGGGCCATTCCGAAGGGGTGGTGGAAAAAGAAGACCGTGACCGCATCCTCGGCGCGCTTGATCTGGCGGAGCGGGCGGTGGAGGAAATCATGCTGCATCGCTCCGGTATCGAGATGATTGATGCCGATCTGGAGCCGCAGGAGATACTTGGGCGCTGTCTGAGCAGCAACCACACCCGCCTGCCGGTGTATCGCAATGATCAGGACAATATCATCGGGGTGATCCATGCCAAGGATCTGCTGCGCTCCATGCACAAACATATGGTGGCGGCGGATTCTGTGGAGGGGGCCTTTCGCGGATTTGATATCGCGGATGTGGCGATGGAGCCTTATTTTGTGCCTGAGACCACCACATTGGACGAGCAGATGCGCCAATTTTTGCGCCGGCGCACCCATTTTGCGCTGGTGGTGGACGAATATGGGGTGTTGCAGGGGTTGATCACGCTGGAGGATATTCTGGAGGAAATCGTTGGCGAGATCACCGACGAGCATGATCCGGATGCTGACCATAGCGTGACCAAGGGCGAGGATGGCAGTTATTTTGTGGATGGGGCCATGACCATTCGCGACCTCAACCGCGCCACCGACTGGAGCCTGCCGGATGAGGACGCCAACACCGTTGCCGGGCTGGTGATCCATGAAGCGCAGATGATCCCCGAGGTGGGGCAGGTCTTTGCCTTTCACGGCTTTCGCTTTACGGTGGAGACGCGCGAGGACAACCGGATTACCAAGCTCAAGATCCGCCCGCTGTGAGGCGGGTGTGGGGCAGGATCGGCTGACGCCGACCCGCTGGGGGACCAGTCCCCCAGACCCCCTGAGGTATTTGCGACCAGAAGAAGCAACAGCGGGTGTGCTTGGGTTAGTCTGCGAGCTTCACCAGGGCATGGCGCTTTTTGCCGGCGGTGAGTTTGAGGGGGGTGGCGAGTTCTGCGGCTGTGAACATCTGGCCCGGCGCGCTGACGGCTGTGTCATTGACCCGCGCGCCGCCCTCGGCGATGAGGCGTTTGGCCTCTTTGCCGGAGGCGACTAGCCCTGCGCGCACGAAGAGCTGTGCGGCGGAGATGCCATCGGCCAGATCGGCGGCGGGCAGGGCGACTGTGGTGAGCTCTTCGCCCACGCCACCCTTTTCAAACACCGCGCGCGCGGTGGCTTCGGCGGCCTCAGCGGCGGCGCGGCCGTGGCAGAGGGTTGTCACCTCATTGGCGAGCACCACTTTGGCCTCATTGATTTCGGAGCCTTCCAGCGCGCCGAGGCGCTCGCATTCGGCGATCGGCAGCTCGGTGTAGAGCTTTAGGAAGCGGCCGACATCGGCATCTGTTGTGTTGCGCCAGAACTGCCAGAACTCGTAAGGGGAGCGCATATCGGCGTTGAGCCAGACTGCGCCATCGGCGGATTTGCCCATTTTCTTACCATCAGAGGTGGTCAGAAGCGGCGAGGTGAGGCCGTAGATTTCGGCGCCACTCACGCGGCGGGTGAGGTCGATCCCGTTGACGATGTTGCCCCATTGATCGGAGCCGCCCATTTGGAGCAGACAGCCGTAGCGGCGGTTGATCTCCAGAAAGTCATAGGCCTGCAGGATCATGTAGTTGAATTCAAGGAAGCTTAGGCTTTGCTCGCGGTCGATCCGACTTTTGACGCTTTCAAAGGCGAGCATGCGGTTGACCGAGAAGTGGCGGCCGATGTCGCGCAGGAACGCGAGGTAGTTGAGGCCATCGAGCCATTCGGCGTTGTTGAGCATCAAAGCGACATTATTTTGCCCTACCGCTTCGCTGCTTGAGGGCATGTCACCTTCATCATAGCTGACGTATTTGGCGAAGACCTGCTGGATGCCATCGATATTGGCGTTGATCTGCTCTTCTGTGAGCAGCGGGCGCTCATCGGCGCGAAACGATGGATCGCCCACCTTGGTGGTGCCACCGCCCATGAGGGTGATCGGCTTGTGGCCGGTTTTTTGCAGCCAGCGCAGCATCATGATCTGGATCAGCGAGCCGACATGGAGCGACTTGGCTGTGGCATCAAAGCCGATATAGGCCGGCACAACCCCCGCGACCATGGCCTCGTCGAGGCCCTGATAATCGGTGCAATCGGCCAGAAAGCCGCGCTCCATCATGACGCGCATGAACTCCGATTTGGGGTGATATGTCATTTTCATATTCCTTGGCTGCTGTGGCGCTTGTATAGAGCGCTCATGGGCGAAGGAAAAGACCATGATTAAGGCGCAAAAACCCTCTGGCGCGCTGCGCGCACTCGGTGCGATGAGCGGCACCTCCCTGGATGGGGTGGATGTGGCCGAAGTGTTGACGGACGGGGCCGAAATTTTTGGTTTCGGCGCGATGGGCTATCGCGCCTATACGGGCGCGGAGCAGGCCGTTTTGCGCGCGGCTTTGGGCAAGTGGCACGGGGATGCGGGGCTGGAGGCCGCGTTTGAGACCGTGCAGCGCGCGCATATCGAGGCGCTGAGCGGGTTTGAGGCAGATCTTGTCGGGTTTCATGGCCAGACCTTGGCGCATGAGCCGCGCGGGCGGGGCACGCATCAGATGGGCGATGGCGCGGCGCTGGCTGACGCGCTTGGCAAGACGGTTGTTTGGGATTTTCGCTCAGCCGATGTGGAGCTGGGCGGGGAGGGCGCGCCGCTTGCGCCGTTTTTCCACCATGCCTGCGCGCGGTATTTGACATACGAGCGGCCTGTGGCGTTCCTGAACCTTGGCGGCGTGGGCAACATCAGTTTCGTGGACCCGCGCATTGCGCAGCCTGAGGCGGCTGTGCTGGCCTTTGACACCGGGCCAGCCAATGCGCCGCTGAATGATTTGTGCACCGAGCGACTGGGCCAGCCCTATGACAAGGGCGGTGCGCTGGCCAGGCGCGGCACGGTTGAAACAGGTGCGTTGGAGCTGTTTCTGGCGGATCCGTATTTTTACCGGATGCCGCCCAAATCGCTGGACCGGGACGCCTTTGGCGAGATGCGCGCGCTGGTGCTGGAGCTTTCAGATGCGGATGCAGCAGCGACGCTGACAGGCATGGCGGCGGCCTCGGTATTGCAGGCGATGGACCATGCGCCCGAGCCGCCTTGTGAGCTGCTTGTGACGGGCGGGGGGCGGCTCAACCCTGTGATGATGCAGATGCTGGCGGCGGCGCTGGACTGTCCGGTGCGCGATATAGACGAGACAGGGCTCAACGGCGATATGCTGGAGGCGCAGGCCTTTGGCTATCTTGCGGTGCGCGTGGCGCGGGGCTTGCCGACATCCTGCCCCCGCACCACCGGCGTGCGCGCGGCGGTGGGGGGCGGGATCGTGAGTGCGCCGGGCTAGGGCCGGGTTTGGCCCAGATCCGAGAGGCGCGCAACCCTGACGCCCTGGGGTGTATTTCGCGAGAAAGCGCGTTACCCGGTGAGCCCCTCCATGGCCGGATCAGGCTTGAGCAGGGCCGCCGTGAGCGCCGCAACCGCCACCATCGCAGTTGCGGTGCCCAGCATGAGCGCCAATCCGCCAAGCTGATAGGTGACGCCCGAGAGAACCGTGCCCGCCAAGCGGCCGCCGGCATTGGCCATATAGTAAAAGCCGACGTCCATGGTCACCCGCTCGGTCTTGGTGAAGGCGAGGATCAGGTAGGAGTGCAGCGCCGAGTTGACGGCGAACAAGCCGCCAAAGGCGAGCAGGCCCAGCACGAGCAGCATGGTGAGCCAACTCGCGGGGGCCGGGGCGGCAAAGGCTGCGCCTGTCAGCACGGCAGGCACCACGGCCAGCGCCCAAGCCCAGCTTTGCGCAGATTTGATCAGCGCTGCCGCGCTGCGGCTGTTGGCGCGCAAAAGCCGCGGTGCGGCGGCTTGCACGGCCCCGTAGAGGATGATCCAGAGCGCCATGAAGCTGCCAATCAGAAAGAATGCTGCGCGGTTGCTGGCCTCTGAGCCATCAGAGAGCACGGCATAGAAGTAGATCGGAATGCCCACAACGAACCAGACATCCCGCGCGCCAAACAGGAACACCCGCGCGAGCGACAGCCAGTTTACATTGGCCGACTTGGAAAAGACCTCGGAGAATTTGGCGCCCTTGCGCCCTTTGGGCAGGCCTGCGGGCATCAGCAGAAACACGGCCAGCAAGATGACAAAGAGAACCGCCGCCATCCCCAGCACCGCCGCTTGAAACCCAAAGCTTGCAAGAAGGGCTGCCCCGAGCAGAAAGCCCAGCCCTTTCACGGCATTTTTGGACCCTGTCAGCAGGGCCACCCACCTAAACAGCCCGCCGCCCTCTGACGGGGCGAGGACCTTGACCGCAGATTTGGAGGACATTTTGGCCAGATCCTTGGCGACGCCGCTTGCGCCTTGCACCAGCATCACGAAGGCCACCGAGGTGCCCATCGCCCAGGTTGGGCTCAGCTGGGTCAGGGCCAGAAGCGCCAACACCTGTATGCTCAGCCCCGCATAAAGGGTGGCCGTCAGCCCGAAGCGTGCCGCAATCCAGCCTGCGGCCAGATTGGTGATCATGCCGGCGATCTCGTAGAGCACGAAGAGATAGGCCAGTTGCACGGGGCTAAAGCCCAGCCCGTGGAAATGAAGCAGCACCAGCATCCGCAGCGCGCCATCGGTCAGCATAAAGGCCCAATAGGCCGCCGTGACAGCGATATAGGCCGACAGGGCTTCGGGGCGGGGGTTGCTCACAGGCTGTCCCCGACCATGAGCGCCACATCAACAAGGCGATGGGCATAGCCCATTTCATTGTCATACCATGCGTAGATTTTCACCTGTGTGCCGTTGATGACCATTGTGGAAAGCGCATCGACAATGCTGGAACGCTCGTCGTTGGTGTAATCGGTCGACACCAGGGGGCGTTCTTCGTAGCCGAGAATGCCCTTGAGCGCCCCTTGGGAGGCTGTTTTGAACAGGGCATTGACCTCTTGGGCCGTTGTTTCGCGCGCGACCTCAAAGACACAATCGGTCAGAGAGGCGTTGAGGAGCGGGACGCGGACGGCGTGGCCGTTCAGACGGCCTTTGAGTTCGGGGTAAATCAGCGTGATCGCCGTGGCACTGCCGGTTGTTGTCGGGATCATGGAATTCAGTGCCGAGCGGGCGCGGCGCAGATCCTTGGCGGGCCGGTCAACGATGGTTTGGGTGTTTGTCACGTCGTGGATCGTGGTGATCGAGCCATGCTTGATGCCCAAATTTTCGTGAATCACCTTCACCACAGGGGCGAGGCAGTTTGTTGTGCAGCTGGCAGCGGTGACAATGTGGTGCCGCGCGCTTGTGTAGATATCGTGGTTCACCCCGTAAACGATGTTTGCGGCGTCGCCGTCTTTGACGGGGGCGGAGACAACGACCTTCTTCACACCCGCCTCAAAATAGGGCGCAAGCTTGGCCTCTGTCTTGAAGACGCCGGTGCAATCGATCACCACATCAACACCCTCTAAGGGCAGATCTGCGATGTTCTGGGTTCCGATGAAGGGAATGCGGGTGCCGTCGATTGTAACGCTCTGGGCATCATGGGCAAAAGCGGCCTGCCAGCGGCCATGCACCGTATCAAACTCCAACAGATGTGCGTGCATTTCAGGATCGCCCACGGCATCGTTGATCCAGGCAATCTGCGCCCCGCGCGCCAGCAGCGGTTTCAGGGCAAGTTTGCCGATGCGGCCAAGGCCATTGAGGGCATAAACGGTCATGTGGAGGATCCTTCATTTTCTATTTGGCCCAGACCGTCGACGGCTTTTTGCAGCGAGATGCGGTCGAGGGTTTCGAGGGGCAGGTTGGTAAAGCCAACCATCCGGTTGCGCAGTGCGCCGTAGACCTGATGGAAGGCGAGGCTCTTTTCGGCGTCCGAGCCTGTCGCGGCGACAGGATCGGGCAGCCCCCAATGAGCGGTGACAGGTTGGCCCTGCCATGACGGGCATTCCTCGTTTGCGGCTCTGTTGCAGACGGTGAAGACGAAATCGAATTGCACGGCGTCGGGGCCTTGGAACTCGGTGATGTTTTTGGAGCGCAAAACAGAGGTGTCATGGCCTTTTTGCGCCAGCACCTCAAGGGCGAAGGGGTTGAGCTCTGAGCGTGGCCTTGTGCCCGCAGAATAGGCCACAAACCGATCCTGCGCCATGTCCCGCAGGATGGATTCGGCAAAGATGGAGCGGGCGGAATTGCCGGTGCAGATGAAAAGGACGTTGAACTTGCGATCGCTCATGGCTCTCTCTCCAAGAGGGGGTGGGTAAAGATGGGGAGAACAGATGTCTGGTCGGCCGCGGCAGCAGTCCAGAAGGAGGTGGTCGATGGTTTTGCGCGTGGCTTCCATGTGGATGGCGTAGCGCAGAGATGTTCCGACACGCTCCTGCGTGACCAGGCCGGCGTGCATCAGCGCATTGACATAAGTGGACAGCGTATTGGGCTTTAACCCGAGCGCTTGGGCCAGCTCAGACGCAGGAACGCGGTCGGGGTAGCGGCGCATGAGCAGCCGAAACAGGGCCAGCCGCTGCGGATGACCCAGGGTTGAAAGGCTGGTGTGAATCGATGTTTCCATACTTCGCGAATATCTGAAATAGATTGGCCGGCCAAGTGAAGCTTTTGTAAAACCGCCCCTCAGCTCAGGGCGCGCGCAGGTGGTTGCCTCAGGCCGAGCAGCTTGCGCCGCCCAACACGCAGAACTTGGCGCAATGGGGGTGGTTGAGCTGCACCGGCCGGCTGGCCTCAGCCAAGGTCGCGCCAAGTTCAAACTCGGGCGTATAGGCGAGCAGCGTGCAGGCCAAAACGGCTGGCGCGCGCGCGCCTTTGCGCTTCACCACCATGCGCGAGGAGGCGCACATGACATCCTCGGGGGATTTGTTCAGGATGCCCCAGCAGGCGGTGGTGATCTCGGGGACTTCGACGCTCATATCCATTTCGGGGAAAAGAACTGTTTCACCAGGGGCTTGCGCATCAATCTTGAAGTTATGCGCCGCGTAGAGGCGGGCATAGCCCGCGCGGGCCTCGGCCTCGCTCTCGTGAAAGGCAATGCGCCCAGCCACGGCCATTTGAAAGCCGTTGTCGCGCAGCCAGAACATGCCCTCAAGTGTGCGCGCAAAGGCATTTTTGCCGCGTTCGGCGTTGTGCAGCTCTTCGGACCAGTGATCCAGCGAGATGCGCAGGGTGATCTTGTCGCGATACTGCGCCACCAGCGCCAACAGCGCTTTTTGCACCGATTTGCGCATCATCGGGCGCATGGCGTTGGTGAGCACAAGCACCTCGAAACCACGCGCAAGCGCGGCTTGCATCATGCTGGTCATCTCGGGGTTCATGAAAGGCTCGCCACCTGTGAAGGCGATTTCGCGGATCGGCCAGCCCAGCGTGGCGATTTCATCAAGGTAAGGCTCCATTTCGGCGCGGGTGATATAGACCAGCGCGTCATTGGTGGGGGAGCTTTCAATGTAGCAATTGGCGCAGGTGATGTTGCACAGCGTGCCCGTGTTGAACCAGAGCGTCTCAGGCTTGGTCAGCGCAACCGAGGCCCGGGCCTCGCCTGTGGCCGTGAGCACGGGATCGGCGAATTTGCCTTGGTTGGCGGGTGGAGCGAAATCTTCCATCGGGGCGAGCCTATTTTGGTGTTTTCTCTGGCTAACCCAAAGGAAGGTGGCAAAAAAGAGCGCAACCCCGGGCTGACGCCATTGTGAACGCGGGCAGGGCTGTTATCCTCGCTGCAAACGCACATCGCAAGGTGAACCATGGTTTCGCGCGTCATTCCTGTCGAAGACTTTGATCTGGTCATATTTGGGGCCACGGGCGACCTTGCACAGCGCAAGATCCTGCCGAGCCTGTTCAGGCGCTTTCATGCCGGGCAGATGCCGGAGGGGGCGCGGGTGATCGGGGCGGCCCGCTCCGCGCATAGCCCGGAGAGCTTTCGGGCGTTTGTGCTGGAGGGGCTTTGCGAGTTTGCACAGGTCAAGGGGGCAACGCGCGCCGATTATGCGGCCTTTGTGACCCGTTTGGACTATGTCACCGTGGATGCGCGTGGCACTGAGGGCTGGGAGCGTTTGCGCGCCTTATGCCAGAGAGCGGTCACGCGGGCGTTTTACTTTTCTGTCGGGCCAAGCCTGTTTGAAGACCTCGCCCAGCGGCTGCATCTTTATGGGCTGGCGGGCGCTGAAACGCGCATTGTTGTGGAAAAGCCCTTCGGGCGCGATCTCGCCAGCGCCAAACTGTTGAATGCGGCCCTGGCTGCGCATTTTGAAGAGCGCCAGATTTACCGGATCGACCATTATCTGGGTAAGGAAACCGTCCAAAACCTCATGGCGGTGCGCTTTGGAAACATGCTCTTTGAGCCGCTGTGGAACAGCCAGTATATCGACCATATCCAGATCACCGTTGCCGAGACCGTCGGGGTCTCTGGGCGGGGCGAATATTACAACCGCGCCGGGGCGATGCGGGATATGGTGCAAAATCATCTCATGCAGCTGTTGTGCCTGATTGCCATGGAGCCTCCGGCGCGGTTTGAACCGGATGCGGTGCGCGACGAGAAGCTCAAGGTGATCCGGGCCCTTGAGCCGGTGGCACCACAGGACCTTGTGCGCGGGCAATACGGCCCCAGTGCGGACACGCAGAGCTATTTGCAGGACGTGGGAGCCAGCGAAAGCCAGACCGAGAGTTTCATTGCGCTGAAGGCGCATATTTCAAACTGGCGGTGGGCTGGGACGCCGTTTTATCTGCGCACGGGCAAACGGCTCAAGCACCGCGCCAGCGAGATTGCGGTTGTTTTCAAGGACACGCCCCACAGCATCTTCGGCGAAGAGGCAGGGCGGCACCGCAACATCCTCAGCATCCGCTTGCAGCCCAATGAAGGCATCGAGCTGGGTGTGACGATCAAGGAGCCGGGGCCGGGCGGGATGCGGTTGATTGATGTGCCGCTGGACATGAGCTTTGCCGAGGCGCTCGGGCCGGAGGGAGAAGCGGTGCCGGATGCTTATGAGCGCTTGATCATGGATGTGATCCGGGGCAACCAGACGTTGTTCATGCGAGATGACGAGGTCGAGGCGGCCTGGCGCTGGACAGACCCTATTGTGCAGAGCTGGGAGGGCTGCGGCGCGGCGGCTCTGAGCTATGTGCCCGGCAGTGCGGGCCCTGAAGAGGCACTGCGATTGATGCAACGTGACGGACGCCGCTGGCGGGAGATCAGAGAATGAAATTTGAGACATATCCAGATGCCGAGCTGATGGCGATGAGCCTTGCCAACAAGATGGCGGGCGAGCTTGAGAACGTGTTGGTTCATGCTGAACGCGCCAGCCTGGTTGTGCCGGGGGGGAGCACCCCCGGGCCGGTGTTTGATGCGCTTTGCGGCGCCGATCTGGAGTGGGGGCGGGTGGATGTTTTCCTGTCCGATGAGCGCTGGCGGCCCGAAATCCATTTGCGCTCCAACGCGCGGCTGATCCGTGAGCGGCTGTTGCAGGGGCGTGCGGCGGCGGCGGTGTTTCACCCCTATTATACCGGTGCGCCAAGCCCGGATGACACGCTGGCCGAGGTGGAAAGCATGATTTATCCCTGTCTGCCGATCTCTGTTTTGCTGCTTGGCATGGGGGCAGATATGCACACGGCGTCCTTGTTTCCCGGGGCCGAGGGGCTTGAGGCGGCTCTGAGTGCGCAGACACAGGCGCTTCTGGTGCCGATTGCGGCGGCGGGCGAGCCTGAAGTGCGGGTGAGTTTGAGCGCCACTGTGCTCAATGGCGCATTGAGCAAACACTTGATGATTACCGGGGCGCAAAAACGCGCGGCATTGGAGCGCGCCGCCACCCTGCCGCCGCATAAGGCGCCTGTGAATGCCATTCTGGAAGGCACCACAGTGCATTGGGCGCCCTGATGGAGGCGGCGCAGGTTGCGGCGCAGTGGGCGGCGGTGTTCACCCAGGGCAAGGCGCGCCGCCCGATTGCGGCGCTCTTTGAGGCCCAAGCCGACCGGGGCGCGGCCTTCTCCCGTCATGCCTGTGGGCTGTTTTATGATTTCAGCAAGACCGCGCTGAGCGCGCAGAGCCTGGAGGCGCTTTTGGCGCTGGCACAGGCTTCGGGGCTGGCGCAGGCGCGCAGCGATATGCTGAGCGGTGTGAAGATCAACACCACCGAGGGGCGCGCTGTGCTGCACACGGCGCTGAGGGCTGGGCCTGAGGCCGAAATCTATGTGGACGGGGCCGACGTGATGCCGCACGTGCGCGCCACGCTTGCGCGGATGCGCCGCTTTGCGCAGGATGTGCGCAGCGGGCGTTTTGGCGGGCAGGGCGGCCAGATTAGCGATGTGGTGAACATCGGGATCGGCGGCTCGGACTTAGGGCCAGCCATGGCGACGCGCGCGCTTGCGCCCTATGCGGACGGGCCGCGGGCGCATTTTGTCTCCAATATTGATGGTGCGCATCTGACGGATGTGCTGGCGGGGCTCAACCCTGAAACAACGCTGGTTCTGGTGGCTTCAAAGACCTTCACCACCCTTGAAACCATGACCAACGCGGCCAGCGCGCAGGCCTGGATGGCGCAGCATGTGGCCGACCCTGCGGCGCAGTTTGTGGCCATTTCCAGCGCGCAGGACAAGGCGGTGGCGTTTGGGATTGCGCCGGAGCGGGTCTTTGGCTTTGAAGATTGGGTCGGGGGGCGCTACTCGGTTTGGGGGCCGATTGGCCTGAGCCTGATGGTGGCGATCGGACCAGAAAACTTTGATGCGTTTCTTGCCGGAGCGCGTGAGATGGACGCGCATTTTGCTGATGCGCCCTTTGCGCAAAACCTGCCGGTGTTGCACGCGCTTGTCGGGCTGTGGCACCATCAGGTGTGCGGATTCAAAAGCCGTGCGGTGTTGCCCTATGCCCAACGTTTGGCGCTGTTGCCGGCCTATCTTCAACAGCTTGAGATGGAGAGCAACGGCAAGCGGGCCACAAAAGAGGGCGCACCGCTGGCCTTTGGCTCTGCTCCGCTTGTCTGGGGCGCAGCGGGGACCAACGGGCAACACGCTTTTTACCAGCTCCTGCACCAAGGCAGCCAGATTGTGCCGGCGGAATTTCTTGTGGCCATGCGCGGGCATGAGCCGGATCTGGCGCATCACCAAGCGCTTTTGGTGGCCAATTGCCTTGCACAATCGCAGGCGCTCATGCTGGGGCGCGCGCACAGCGATCCAGAGCGGCACTTTGAGGGCAACCGCCCCTCTGTGACCCTGGCCTTTGAGCAGCTCACACCGGCAACGCTTGGCAAGATCCTTGCGCTTTATGAGCACCGTGTTTTTGTCGAGGGGGTGATTCTGGGCCTCAACTCGTTTGACCAGTTCGGCGTGGAGCTTGGCAAAGAGCTGGCCGATGCGCTGGCCCCTTTGCTGGACCCGGCCCAGGCGGGCGCGCCGCGCGCAGAGTTGGACAGCTCAACCGCGCAGCTTGCGGCCTTTTATCGGGATGTCACAGATCGAGCGTAAGCCAGACGGGAACGTGATCTGACGGCTTTTCACGGCCGCGCATCTCGGCTTGGATCTCGCATTTGAGCATCAGATCGGCGCATTCGGGGCTGAGCAGGAAGTGGTCAATGCGAATGCCGTTGTTGCGCTGCCAGGCGCCGGCTTGATAATCCCAGAAGCTGTAATGTCCGCCGCCGTGTGTTTGGGTGCGAAAGGCCTCTGTGAGGCCGAGGGCGAGGAGCCGGCGAAAGGCCGCGCGGCTCTGGGGCAGCGCAAGCGCATCCTCATGCCAGCTCTCGGGCTTGGCAGCGTCTTCATCCTGCGGGATGACATTGTAATCCCCCGCCATGAGGAAAGGCTCTTCCAACGCGAGCAGTTCCTCGGCGCGGCTGTGCAGCCGCTCCATCCAGGCGAGTTTGTAGTCATATTTGGGCCCGGGGGCCGGGTTGCCATTGGGCAGGTAGAGCCCGCAAATGCGCAGCGCGGTTTTGCCCATCACGGTGGCTTCAATGTAGCGGGCCTGTTCATCGCCTTCATCGCCGGGCAGGCCGCGGGTGATGTCTTCGAGGGGCAATTTGGACAGCAAGGCAACGCCGTTGAAGGATTTCTGTCCGTGGGTTTCGAGCTGATAGCCCAGGGCTTCTATCTCGTCGCGGGGGAAGGCCTCATCGACAGATTTGATTTCCTGGAGGATGGCCACATCCGGCGCGTCTTCCCGCAGCCATGTGATCAGGGTTTCAAAGCGCGCTTTGACGCCGTTGATGTTGAAAGTCGCGATCTTCATGGGGATGCCTGTTTTGCTTCTCAGAGAGGTTTAGCCGAAGAATCACCGCGCGACCAGAGTGCACGTTGAGAGCCGCTCTTGCGCCAAGGATGCGCGGGATCTCGCCAGCCAGAAGGGGTTTGGCCGCTCTTTGGGAGGCGGTGGCGCGGGGTTTTTCATCGGAAACACAATAGGTTGCATTGGGCGAATTGATGGCAACCTTAAGGAGATTAAAAAATGTTGAAAAACAACTCTAGGTAGATAATGCTGAAAGCACACAAACCTGGAGGGAACCAAATGTCTGCACTTCGTAAAACACTGATCGCTGAAACAGAGCTGACACCGACAAGCCTTTTTGAGGGCGCAGGTGTTGAGCTTTTTGTTTGCTGCTCTGAGCCAAGCCAGTCTGACACCATGCTGGGCGATGCGGTTGGAAGCTATGTCTGCTGCTCTGATCCTATGGGCTCTGACAGCCTGTCCGGAGAGGCCACGGGCAGCTATGTGTGCTGTTCTGAGCCTGTCGGGTCGGATGCGATGTCAGGTGATAAGCTGGACATGACCGTCTGCTGTTCATAACGGCCAATGCAGATGGCCCGGGCGGATGGTTGCTGCCCGGGCCTTCCAAGATGGATGCTGGTAGAAAGATAAAGAGGTGAGGGTGCACGATGGGCGAGGTGATCCAATTTGAAGTTCCAAAAGCTGCGCCAAGTGAGGCGGAGCAGCAAACGGCCCTTGCCCTGTGTTTTGCCCGTCATCGCAGAATTGGAGATGATGTTTTCTGGCTCAAGGAAAACGCCGAATTTCTCACCATTCACGAGACCGCCGGCAAACGGCTCGCAGCGCCGGCGCTGGAGGCCTATGAGAGTTATTATGCCGATGTGGAAAACCGTCTGAGGTTTTTCCCTCAATATTACCGTTTCTTGCTGTCGATCGCGCTGGATCTGGAGGCGCTTGGCTTTGAGGGCAACCGGGCGGAGGCCCTGTGCCATTGGGCTGCGCAGGCGGGGCTTGCGGATGCGGAGCTGTCAGATTTGCAACGGGCGGAGGCGGGGCGGCTTTTTGCACGGGGCGGGGCGCGCCAAACCGCCCTCGAACCTGCGCTGGCGGCGCGTTTGCGCCGGTTTATGGCGCGCAGCGAAACCTTCTCGCTCCCCAACAAAAAAGCGGCCTATGAGTTGACGCATATTGTGTTCTATCTCAGCGATTATGGGAAATCTGATCCGCAGATCGGGGCCGCAGCCCTGCGCAGCCTGATGTTTGCGGGCACTTTGGCGCTGATTGACGAAAACGCCGATCTCTTGGCCGAAGTCTGCCTTGCGCTGCGCTTTGCGGGGCAGGCTGTGCCGCCGGCCTGGGAAAGCTGGGTGCAGGCGGTGCAGCGGCAGTTTCAGGTGCGCGCGGAGGCGTCGCCGCCGGTGGATGATTACCACGAATATCTGACCTGCAATTGGTTTGCCATGGTCAGCGGGGGAGACAGCTTTGTGCAGCCCCTGAGTGGCGAGCGTATGATTTTCAGCAAATCGCGCGGGCATCACGGCGTGTTGCGGGCGGTTTCGGAGCATCTATACAACCTTGCCGACCGCCGTTTGGGCGACTGGGAGGTGATGCGCGGCGCATTGGAAAGCCGGCTGGCCCAGGGGGCGTATGCCCATCTGCTGGAAGCTGAAGCCGCATATGCCGATTTCGGGACATTCTTTGAACATTTTGCGCGGGCCGGGCGTTAGCCTGAGCGCGGCGTCACATGGAAAACGACACGCCACAGCCACAGGAGCTGGAAGCATTGGGATTGTCGATCACGAACCGGGCCCCAATTAATTCTTGCACATAGTCAATTTTGGCACCGGTCAGAAAAGGCTGGCTGACTGTGTCGATCACCACTTTTTCGCCCGCCCCCTCTAGAACCAGATCTTCCGGGGCGGGGGTGTCCAGCTTGATTTCATATTGAAAACCCGAGCAGCCCCCCCCTTCAACGGCCACGCGCAGCGCCTTGCCTGCTTTGCTGGCACCTATGGTAGCGAGTTGGGCAAAGGCTTCTGGGGTCACTGAGGGCGGGACGAACATGGGCTCGGCTCCTTGGGGTTCGCGGGTTTACCTGACGGCTCTGTGCAATATATATGGGGCCAGTGAAGCGGCGGCAAGGATGAGACGCAATGCAAATTGAAATGGCGCCTTTTGCCAGCCGCCCCGAAGAGGCCCGCGGGCGGCTGTTTTCTGAATCTGAGAGCGCGTTTCGCACCTGTTTTCAGAGGGATCGGGACAGAATTATCCATTCCAGCGCCTTTCGGCGGCTGAAGCATAAGACACAGGTTTTTCTGGAGCATGAGGGAGATTACTACCGCACGCGGCTGACCCACTCCATTGAGGTGGCGCAGGTGGCGCGCACGATTTGTGGCGCACTGGGGCTCAATTCGGAGCTGACCGAGGCTGTGGCATTGGCGCATGACCTTGGGCATACGCCTTTTGGCCACACCGGCGAAGACACGCTGGACGCGTTGATGCAGCCCTTTGGCGGCTTTGACCATAACGCGCAGGCCATCCGGATTGTCACCGCGCTTGAGCGCCATTATGCGGCTTGGGACGGGTTGAACCTGACCTGGGAGTGCCTGGAGGGTATTGCCAAACACAATGGCCCCGTTGCGCTGCCGGCCCCGTATGCTTTGGCGGCTTATGACGCCCGCCATGACCTTGAGTTGGGCACCCATGCCAGTGCTGAGGCGCAGGTGGCGGCGCTGTCTGATGATATTGCTTACAACCATCACGATATTCACGACGGGCTGCGCGCCGGGCTGTTTGACGTCGAGGAGCTATTGAGCCTGCCGATTGTGGGCAGCTGTTTTGCCCAAGTCGATGCGCGCTATCCGGCGCTGGAGCCGGCCCGGCGCCAGCACGAGGCCTTGCGACGGTTTTTTGGGGTGCTGGTGGAGGATGTGATCCGCACCAGCCGCGCCGTGGCGGCGGATATAAGGCCGCAGAGCGTGGCCGATGTGCGCCTGGCCGGGCGGCCGCTCGTGCAGTTTTCGCCCGAGCTTTGGGCCGATCTGAAGGTGATCCGCGGATTTCTGTTCCAGCGCATGTATCGCGCGCCTTCGGTTGTGCGGATGCGCGCGCGCGCGGCCTTGATTGTGGAGGGGCTGTTTGAGGGCTACATGGCCACGCCCGAGCTGTTGCCCGAGGAGTGGCATGAGGCGTTGAGCGCCGCTTTGGGCGCGCCCACGGCCACGGCGCGCATTGTCAGCGATTACCTGAGTGGCATGACAGACCGTTTTGCCACCCAGGAGTATCAGCGCCTGATCGGGGCTTTGCCCGCTTGAGGCCGCGTTAGAAGGGGATTTCGTCGTCAAAATCCGAGTTGTTGCCCATCTGCTGTGGCTCTGACGGGCCGCCGAAGCGGTCATCCTGGCCGCCACCATAGCTGGAGCCACCGCCCGCGCCGGACCCGTTGCCACCCCCTTCGCCCCGGCCATCCAGCATGGTCAGCACACCGTCATAGCCTTGCAGCACAACCTCGGTGCTGTAGCGGTCATTGCCAGACTGGTCTTGCCATTTGCGGGTTTGAAGCTTGCCCTCGATATAAACCTTGGAGCCTTTGCGCAGGTATTGCTCGGCGATGCGCACCAGACCTTCTTGAAAGATGGCCACCGTATGCCATTCGGTGCGCTCGCGGCGCTCGCCGGTGGATTTGTCTTTCCAGTTTTCCGATGTGGCAATGCGCAGGTTGCAGACCTTGCCGCCATTCTGGAAGGTGCGCACCTCGGGGTCGCGCCCCAGATTGCCGATGAGAATGACCTTATTTACCGAGCCTGCCATGTTGCGCCTTTCTGAGAATCTCTTTTGTTTCGGACATAGGTTACACCATCACGCAGGCGTTAATGAAAGGATAAAACTTGAGATAAATGAGCGAGAAGTTGCGAAATCTGCGCCGGCTTGAACTTGGGGCTGGAAAATTGGCGCGCCGCGCGTAGGGTGGCGCCATGAGATTGCGCCTGTGGCAGATGCCAAAAATTCTTGCGAGCGCCGCGCTCTTGTTGAGCCTTGTGCCTGTCGCGGCACAGGCCGATCTGTTTGGGCGTGCGGCCAAATCACAGTTTCAATCGCAAACGCGTGTCTTGGACAGCCGCGCCCAAGCCCAGTATTCGGCCTCAGTGCGCCTGCAACCCAGTCAGGTGCACGCGCCAACAAAATGGGGAGATGAGGCCCTGTCTGTCTCGCTGGGGCGGGCCAACAAGCTTTATGTGGATATGGCCCGCAGGGTGGCACACAAGCATGGTGTGCCGGTGGATCTCTTTCTGCGGCTTGTGCAACAGGAAAGCGGCTGGAATGCGCGTGCGCGCTCGCACAAAGGGGCGATGGGGCTGGCGCAGCTCATGCCCGGCACCGCGCGCGCGCTGCGCGTAAACCCGCATGACCCTTATGAAAACCTCGATGGGGGGGCGCGTTATCTGAAAGAGCAGTATCGCGCATTTGGCTCCTGGCGGCTGGCGCTGGCGGCTTATAACGCCGGGCCGGGCGCTGTGAAGAAATATGGCGGCGTGCCGCCCTTCAAGGAGACCCGCCATTATGTGAAGGTGATCTGGGGAAGCTAGCGCGCGTCCCCTTCTTGTTTCAGACCTTGGAAAGCTCTTTTTGATGGAGCCATTCAGCGTGTTTGGGGGCCTTCTTGGTGCGGCTCCACTCCTTGAGCATCTCCCATTTGACGGCGTCAAGCTTGGCCAAAAGGGCGTCTTCCTCAGGGTCGGGGCAGGCCAGCTCTATGCGGTGGCCGTTCGGGTCAAAAAAGTAGATCGAGTGGAAGATCGAGTGGTCTGTGACACCGAGAACTTCCACGCCATTGGCTTCAAGATGTTCCTTGAACGCAATCAGCTCCGCACGGTCTTTCACCTTGAATGCGATATGTTGCACCCAGATCGGGGTGTTGAGGTCGCGGCTCATTTCCGGCTTGGTGGGCAGCTCGAAAAAGGCCAGAACGTTGCCGTTGCCCGCATCCATGAAGACATGCATGTAAGGGTCCGGCTCATGGGTGGAGGGGACATGGTCTTCGGCGATGGCGAGCACGAAATCCATGTTGAGCATCTTGTGATACCACTCCACCGTTTCTTTGGCATCCTTGCAGCGGTAGGCGACGTGGTGGATCTGTTCAATTTTCATGGCGGCACTCCTTTTGATGGGAGTGATGAAGGTTGCATTTGTAACCATCAAGCAAAAAGTTACATCTGTAACCATAAACACCCAAAAGGAGCCGCGCTTGGGCGGCTCCGTGGGGTTATTCTGCGGCGATCTTGATCACCGGGTCCATTTTCTTCAGGATCTCATTACTGAGGTGGCATTTGATCTGATGCCCGTTGCCCATATCTTTGACGGGTGGGATTTCGCTGTCGCAAAGGCCGCCGGGAACCTCAGATTTCCAGCGGCACCGGGTTTGGAACGGACAGCCGGAGGGCGGGTTCATGGCTGATGGGATATCGCCTTCGAGCACGATATGCTGTTTCTCAATGCTGGTATCCGCGATGGGCACAGCCGAGAGAAGCGCCTCGGTGTAAGGGTGGTAGGGCGGTGAAAAAACTTCATCTGTGGTGCCAAGCTCAACCACATGGCCAAGATACATAACCATAACGCGATCAGAGAGATAACGCACGATGCTCAAGTCGTGGCTGATGAAGAGCAGGGTGGTTTTATGCTCGCGCTGGATTTCCATCAGAAGGTCTGTCACAGCGGCTTGGACGGAAACATCGAGCGCGGATACGGGCTCATCGGCCACCACAATCCGCGCATCCCCGGCAAAGGCACGGGCGATGCCGACACGCTGTTTTTGGCCACCCGAGAGCTGGCGCGGCATCCGGTCGGCGAAGGCGCGGGGCAGCTTCACCAGATCAAGCAGTTTGAGCATCCGCTCGCGGCGCTCGGCGTCGCTGTTGCCAATGTCAAAGATCTCCAGTGCGCGGATGATCTGACGCCCTACGGTCATGGAGGGATTGAGCGTGTCAAAAGGATTCTGGAAGACCATTTGCACGTCGGCCACTGTTTTGGTGTCGCGTTTCTCGATCGGGGTGTTGCCGATACCCTGACCGTCGAGCAGGATCTGCCCGTCAGTGGCCGTTTCCAGCCCCATGAGCACTTTGGCGAAGGTGGATTTGCCGCAACCTGACTCGCCGACAATGGCCAGTGTTTCGCTTTCGCGGGCCTCAAAGCTCAGGGTTTCATTGGCTTTAACCACCCGCTTTTCGCCGCCGCCAAACAGCGCATTCGCCGCAACTTCATAATATTTCTTGAGGTTTTGCATGGACAGCACCACCTCGCCGATCTCGCCTTTGGTCTTGGTTTCGGCGGCGATGAGGGGGGCTTTCCAGTCGATTTCCGTAAACTTCAGACAGCGGGTTTCATGGCTGCCCGTTTCATCGGCGGCGGCCATGGGCACAAAGCCCTGATCGCACCGCCCTTCCTCAAAATAGTCGCAGCGCGGGCCGAAATTGCAGCCTTTGGGGCGCTCATGGGGCAGGGGAAAATTGCCCGGGATCGCCACCAGCGGGCGCGCGTTTTTGTCGGCGCCGGGCAGGGGGATAGAGCGGAAAAGGGCTTGTGTATAAGGGTGTTGCATGTTGTTGAACACCTCTTTGATGTCACCGCGCTCAACCGCTTCACCGGAATACATCACGCAGATACGGTCGCAGGTTTCCAACACAAGCCCGAGGTTGTGGGAGATAAAGAGCATGGAGGTGCCGTATTTCTTGCCCAGATCCTTCACAAGCTCCACAACGGCGGCCTCGACTGTCACGTCAAGCGCGGTGGTTGGCTCATCGAGGATGAGCAAAGAAGGCTTTGACATCAAGGCCATAGCGATCACGATGCGCTGTTGCTGGCCGCCGGAAAGCTGGTGCGGATAGCTTGAGAGCATGCGGGCCGGGTCGGGGAGTTTCACGTCTGTGACCACCTCGAGCGCGCGGTTGTAGGCCTCTTCTTCGGAGACGCCTTCATGGATCATCGGCACTTCCATGAGCTGGCGGCCGATCTTCATCGCTGGGTTCAGAGATGCCATAGGCTCTTGATATATCATGGCAATTTCGTTTCCGCGGATGTCGCGCAGCTCGTCAGCGCTCATCGAGGCCATGTCGCGGCCCTTGAATTTGATACTGCCGCCCACAATATGGCCGTTCTTGCCCAGATCGCGCATGACCCCAAGCGCCACTGTTGACTTGCCGCAACCGGATTCTCCAACCAAACCAACGGCTTCGCCCGGAGCGACCTTGACAGAAAAATCCATCACCGCCGGAATTTCACGCAGCCGCGTGAAGAAGGAAATTGACAGTTTGTCGATCTCCAGGATCGGACCATCATACTGAATTTTTGCCATTAACTTTCTCCCTGAGCGGCGCAAAACGGGGGGGTGAAAAGCGTGCACACCCCGTGCACAAAGCGTGCACCGCCTGATGCGGCTTTTGGGGGTGTGTTTTCGTTAACCATTCCGTTGCGTCCTTAATCTTTTGGTCATACCAGCGGCGGCGCGGCCCGACAGAGCCGCGCGCCTCAGTTAGTCTTTCAGGCTTTCTTCGCGCAAACCGTCGGCCAAGAGGTTGAGGCCCAGAACGAGCGTCAGCAAGGCAAAGGCCGGTGGCAAAGCCGGGTGGGCATAGATCGACAAAAGCTTGCGGCCCTCGTTGATTGTGCTGCCCCAGTCCGGGCTCTCGGGCGGCAGCCCAAGGCCGAAGAAGCCAAGCGTGCCCAGCAGGATCGTGGTGTAGCCGATGCGCAGGCAAAAATCGACGATGAGCGGCCCGCGCGCGTTGGGCAGGATCTCCCAGAGCATGATATACCACGGGCCTTCGCCGCGCGTCTGCGCCGCGGCAACATAGTCGCGGCTGTGAATATCGAGCGCGAGGCCCCGCACGATCCGAAAGACCGTGGGCGAGTTCACAAAGACCACCGAGACAAACACCACCAGAACGCCCGGGGCCGGATTGAAGAAATCGAGCGGGCCGAGAAGGTTGATCTGGCTGTCAGGGGCGTTGATGGTCACCGCATAAAGCACCGCCATCGGAATCAGCACCACCATCAGCCAGAAGCGGTTTTTGCCGGGGTCTGTTTGAAAGCGCGAGCTGATCAGCACACCGGCAAAGACGATGGGGAAGATGAAGAGCACAATCGCCATATATTGCGGCAGGCCTGTTTCCACGATCTCCGGGGTGACCAACAGATAAAACAGCAAGATCACCGGGAAGGCGAGAATGAGATTGGCCAGAAAGCTCAGCACCGTATCAAGCGAAGCACGGAACATGAGCACAAAGAGCATCCCCAAAATTACGGCCAGCATCAGGAAGTTTGCCAGCCCGCCCCAGACCAGAGCGGCGAGTGTTGCCAGCCCAAAGACAACGCCTGTGGCGATCATCCCCAGGGAGCCTTTGCGCAGCGCCGGCCCCGAGAAGTAGCCCGCCGGCAAGCCGAGCGTGATGCCGACCATGAAGGCAAAGAGCGTGGCCAGCGGCGCGATCATCACCACGATCACCGAGCCTGTGACCATGCGGCTGAAGACATCGCGCGCCAGATTGTCGCCGCCCAGAAGATAGAACGGGTAGGCGCCCTCCGAGATGTCGCGCAGCGGCGTGCCCGGGACCTTGTTTTTCATGCCTGAAAGCTGGTCCAGCGGGCCGTGGGTTGCGATCATGTCAAACAGACCGTTGAACAGCGCGGTAAACACCCAGAACATGACCAGAAAGAACCCGAAGATCCCAATCGCGTTGTCAAAGAGCTTGCCATAAAGCCCGAGCTTGCGTTTGTAGGCCATGGAGAGGGCAAAAAGCAGCCCAAGCGCGATCCAGACCGGCAGGAAGCGCATGAAGATCGAGGCCAGAATGCCGCGCCCCTGCATGGTGGCGATGCGCTTTTGTTGGGCCAGCTCCTCGCCCGTGGGCAGGGCCGCTGGGTCCATGGAGGCCAGCGTGTCGCGAAAGCCCGCGCCGGCAAAGAGCAGCGTGTAACCCAGCCAGGCAACGGCGGTCAGCCCGATCAGTTTGAGCATCAGCGCAAAGAGGCTGCCCATGGTCTCGGCAGGGTTGTCAAAGAAGGTCTTCATAAAGACGCCAAGCATTGCGGCAAAGACGCCAAGCGCCAGCAGGCCAAGAAGAATTTTGCCCAAAGCCGCCAGCTCCATTCCGCCGCTCAAGCTGGGCGAGAGGGCGTTGTAGATATAGCCGATTCCGACAAGCAGAAGGGTGACAACGGCGATGCCGTTAAAGAGCGAGAAGCTGCCTCTGGGAGAGCTGTCGGTGAGCGCAAGCAACATCGAGCACAGGCCCGCAAGCACCGCGAGGGTGGCAAAGACCGCAAGGAAGCTTCCAAAGAAGCCTGCGTAGGCGCCAAACCATGTAAGAGGTTCCATTATCTTTCTCCCTTACGAAATGCGGATGCGCGGGTTGAGGAACACATAGCCGATGTCACTCAGAAGCTGGGTGACAAGGACCACGAAGACAGAGACAACCGAAACCCCGAGCAACAGCTCGATATCATTGTTGCCGGCGGCCGCCACCAGCGTCCAGCCGAAGCCCTTGTAGTTAAAGAGCGTCTCGACGATGACCACGCCGTTGAGCAGCCACGGAAGCTGGAGCATGATCACTGTGAAGGGGGCGATCAGCGCGTTTCGGAGCGCGTGTTGCATGACGATGTTGCGGAAGGCCACGCCCTTGAGCCGGGCGGTGCGGATGTATTGCGCTGTCATGACTTCGGCCATGGAGGCGCGGGTCATGCGGGCGATATAGCCCATGCCGTAGAGCGCGATGGTGAGCACCGGCAGAAAAAAGTTTTCGAAGTTGGCACTTTCCATGGCCGAGGTGGCTGTGCCCTTGAAGAGCGTTTTGCCCTCGATCAGCCCGGCATCGGCCAGAATGGGCGAGAGGCCAAAGCGCGAGCTGGCCAGAAGGGCGATGAAGATCACCCCGGAGACATATTCTGGCGTGGCGGTGGTTGCGATGGAGGCGGTGGAGAGCGAGCGGTCGGTGCGCGAGCCTTCGCGCATTCCGGCGAGCACCCCCACCAGCAGAGCCGAGGGCACCATGAGCACCATGACCCAGAACATGAGTTTGGCGGTGAGGCTCAGGCGGACGCTGATGATTTCGGTGACCGGTTCTTTGAAGACGGTGGAATAGCCCCAATCTCCTTGCAAGATGCCGCAGAAGCGCGGGGCCTTGTCTGGATCAACGCCCGGGCGCAGGCAGCGGCCGATTTGCTCGCCGCTGGCTGTTGTGCTGGTGAAACCGGGCGCAACGCCGAGCCACTCGGCATATTTGCGCGGCAGCGGCTGGGTGTAGCCGCGGCTGTCGAGCCAGCTTGAGACCTGCGCGTCGGACATGCGCATGTTGCCCTGGGTTTTGGCCAGTTTCTCAAGGTTGGGGTAAAGATTGGTCAGAAAAAAGACCACGAAGGTCAGGCAAAGCGCTGTCAGAAGCATGACGCCGAGCCGTCGGAGGATGAATAGTCCCATTAGGTTCCCCTGTTCATCAGGCGATTGTCAGGCGATTGCGCCTGTTTTGGGTGATGCGCGCGGGGGGGCATCTGCGGAGCGGTCAAAAATGGGGAGAGGCGGGCCTTCTGTGGCCTTGTGGCGTTGCGGCCTTGATGGCTCTGGCGCAGGCTGATCAGACCCGCGACAGCCGCGCATGACAGATGCGGCATTGTTTTCTCCCTTTTGGGCCGAGGCCGTGCCGCTTTGCTGCGGTCTTGTCCCTTCGGCTTGGCGATTTGGACATATTTTGCCCCCCCGCGTCAATGGCCTGTTCGGTTTATTTTTGTTATTTTGCGACGCTTTCATGGGCAAAAAGCGACATCCCTCCCCAGGCGGCAACTGCTAGGCGGGGCGGATGGGCTGCCAGTTTTGCATTCGGGCGCGAAACCATGTGCGCTGGCGTTTGGCGTATTGGCGGCTGGCGATGATGGCGCGGCTGCGCGCCTCTTTGAGCGTGATTTCGCCCGCCAGATGGGCGATGAGCTCGGGGGCGCCGATGGCTTTGGAGGAGGGCTTGCCGGGCGCCCAATCGGGAAGGTTGGCCGCCGCCTCTGCCAGCGCACCCTCCTTCAGCATGAGATCAAACCGCTGGCTGATGCGGGCGTTGAGCCAGTCTTTTTCGGCATCAATCACAAGCGGTTGCGCGCGGCTGAGGGGCAGGTCGGGCGGCGGCGTTTCAGCCTGCCAGAGCGCAAGGCCACGGCCCGTGGCGCGCAAAACCTCAAAGGCCCGCTGCACGCGCATCGGGTTTTGCAGATCAATCTTCGCCGCCGTCTCGGCATCGAGTGCCGCGATCATCTCCGCCAGCCCCCCGGGCGCAAGGCGCAGCGCATCGGCTGTGGCGCGCACCTCGGGCGGGGTTGGGGGAATCGCCGCCAAACCCTCTGTGAGCGCAGAAAAGTAAAGCCCCGTGCCGCCAACGATGATGAGGCGGCTGCCACCACTGGCCAGCGCGCGCACCTGCGAAAGCCATTCGCCGACCGAGTAAGGGTGCGTGCCCGCCACATGGCCATAAAGCGCGTGGGGCGCGCGGGCTTCATCCTCAGGGCTGGGGCGCGCGGTGAGCACGCGCCAGTCGGAATAGACCTGAAGGGCGTCGGCATTCACCACCGTGCCGCCCTGCGCCTCGGCGATCGCAAGCGCCAGCGCGGACTTGCCGGAGGCCGTTGGCCCCGCGATGAGCACGGGCCGTTCAGGGGAGAGGCGGGTGATGTCATACATGCCCCGCCTTTAGCGCAGCCTTGCCGCAAGGCAAAGCGCGCTTTTTGGCCGAAGGGGCGGTTTCGGGCGTTGCGCCTTTCAGGAATTTGTTACATTTAGGCAAAAGCCCAACCCCATCAGGAGACCTAAGATGTCAGAGCCAGCCGCGCCGAACACAACCTTCAAACGCGTGATGCTCAAGATATCGGGCGAAGCCTTGATGGGAGATCAGGGCTACGGGTTGCACCCGCCCACTGTCCAGCGGATTGCCCAGGAAGTGAAGTCGGTTCAGGAGATGGGTGTCGAGATCTGCATGGTCATCGGCGGCGGCAATATCTTTCGCGGGCTGCAAGGCAGCGCGCAGGGGATGGAGCGCACCACGGCGGATTACATGGGGATGCTGGCCACGGTGATGAACGCGCTGGCGATGCAGAGCGCTCTGGAAGACCTTGGCGTGTTTACCCGCGTGATCAGCGCGATCACCATGAACGAGGTGGCCGAGCCTTACATCCGCCGCCGCGCTGTGCGCCACCTTGAGAAAAAGCGGGTCTGCATTTTTGCGGCCGGCACGGGCAACCCTTACTTCACCACCGACACCGCCGCGACCCTGCGCGCCAACGAGATGGCCTGTGAGGCGATTTTCAAGGGTACGAAAGTGGATGGTGTCTATGACAAGGACCCGGAGAAATTTGACGATGCGGTGCGCTATGACAGCGTGAGCTATGACGATGTGCTGCAAAAGCGCCTCGGGGTGATGGACGCCAGCGCCATTGCGCTGGCGCGTGACAACAACCTGCCAATCATTGTCTTTAGCCTTGATGAGCCCGGCGGGTTCCGCGGCATTCTGGCGGGCGAAGGCACCTACACCAAGGTGGGTGGATAAGCCCTGGCGCGCCGCCGGCCTGAGCTGCGCATGTGGCGCGCTTATGGCGGGCTTTGGCAAAGATATCTGGTATTTGCGCCGCAGGTTGCGTAAAACGTTTTTCAAGAGGCGCGCTCTGCGCCAGAGCGCAAGACGAACACCGCAAGACCACAGGAAGAGAACAGATGTCAGACGATTTTATGCTGGATACAGACGCGCTTGAACGGCGCATGGACGGCGCCATGGCGAGCTTGCGCAACGAATTTGCCAGTCTGCGCACCGGGCGGGCCTCCGCCAGTATGCTGGAGCCGATTGTCGTGGAAGCCTATGGCCAGCAAACGCCCATCAACCAGTTGGGAACGGTGAATGTTCCGGAGCCTCGGATGGTGACCATCAATGTCTGGGACAAATCTATGGTGCAAGCCGTGGAGAAGGCGATCATGAACTCCGGTCTGGGAATCAATCCGCAGACCAATGGCACGATCGTGATGTTGCCGATTCCGGAGCTCAACGAGGAGCGCCGCCGCGAACTGAGCCGTGTGGCGGCCCAATATGCCGAGCACGCCCGTGTGGCGGTGCGCAACATCCGGCGCGACGGGATGGACCAGGTCAAGAAAGCCAAGGCAGACGGGCTTTCCGAAGATGACCAGAAATTCTGGGAAGACGAAGTGCAAACCATTACGGACAAGCACATCAAGGCGCTGGATGCGGCCCTTGAAAACAAGCAGGCCGAGATTATGCAGGTGTGAACCCGGTGATCCTGGCGAGAGAGGCCAAGTGTGACGGATGTGACGAGTGAGCAAACCGCAGGCGCGGGCCCGCGCCATGTTGCGATTATCATGGATGGCAATGGCCGCTGGGCGCAATCGCGCGGGCGGCCACGGCTTTTTGGGCACCATGCCGGTGCCAAGAGGGTGCGCGAGATTGTTGAAGCCTGCCCGGATTTGGGCGTGAAGTATCTGACGATTTTTGCTTTTTCGACGGAGAACTGGAAACGCACGCAAGTGGAAGTGGCAGGGCTGATGGGGCTGTTTCGCCGATATATTGCCAAAGAGGCGCGCGCGCTCAAGGACGAGGGCGTGCGGGTGCGCTTCATTGGCGACAGGGTGCGGCTGGATGACAAGCTGGTGGCGCTGATGGATGAGTTGGAGCTTTTGACCAGCGACAACGAGCGCGTGCATCTGACGATTGCGCTCAATTATGGTGGGCGTGACGAAGTGAGCCGCGCCACCAAGCGGCTGGCCCAGGATGTGGCTGCGGGGCGTTTGAAGCCCGAGGATGTAGATGAAGAAACGCTGCCAAAGTATTTGGATACTTGCGTTTTACCCGATCCTGACCTTGTGGTGCGCACCAGTGGCGAAGCGCGGATTTCGAACTTTTTGCTCTGGCAATCGGCCTATGCGGAATATGAGTTTATCGACACGCTCTGGCCTGATTTTTCTTCGGAGATTTTTGCCGGGCTTGTGCACAATTATGGCCGCCGCGAGCGGCGCTTTGGCGGGGTTCTGGCATGAGTGTGCAGGCGGGCAAATGGGCTGACTTGCGGCTGCGGCTGCTTTCGGCCGGTGTCATGGTTGTTGTGGCCGGTGTGGACATCTGGCTGGGCGGGCTATGGTTTCTGGCGCTCTTGGCGTTGGTGGCTGCGGCCATGGTTTGGGAAGCGGCACGGCTGGGCGGCGCGGCGCGCGGGCCGCTCAGAGATGTGGCGCTGCCGCTCTCGGGCGCGCTGGCTGTGGCCGGGGCCGTCTGGCTGGGTGCCCCGCTCGGGTTTGGGGTGCTGGGGGCGGTTGCGGCGGCGGTGTTTGCGCTTGCGGTGCAGCTGCGGCTGGCTTTGGCTTTTTATGCGTTTTGCTGCCTTGTGGCGGCGCTGGTGCTGTATACCCTGCGCGATATCTACGGGATATGGGCCTTGCTGTGGCTTGTGGCGCTTGTCATCGCCTCCGATGTCATGGGTTATTTCGCTGGCAGGCTTTTGGGGGGACCAAAGTTCTGGCCCTCTGTCAGCCCCAAGAAAACATGGTCGGGCACCGTTGCTGGCTGGCTCGGGGCGGGCGCTGTGGGCTGGCTTATGAGCGGCGTTTTGGCCGCAGGGAGCGCGGCGGGCGCCTGGCCGATTGCGCTGCCGCTGTTTTCGGTTGTTTTGGCCTTTGCTGCCCAGATGGGCGACATTGCAGAGAGCGCCCTCAAGCGCAAGGCGGGCCTCAAGGACAGCTCCAGCCTTATTCCCGGACATGGCGGGGTGCTTGACCGGTTTGATGGTATGATTGGCGCAGCGCTGCTGTTTTTCCCGGTGTTGTTTGTGGCCGTGTTGCTGGCGTGAGCGTGCGGCGGGTCTCTGTTTTCGGGGCGACAGGCTCCATTGGCCAGTCGACGCTGGACCTGATCGGGCGTGCGCCGGAGGGCTATGATGTGGTGGCGCTCACGGGCGGGGCCAATGTGGCGCAGCTTGCCGCAGATGCACGCCGCTTTCAGGCCGATGTGGCCGTGATTGCCGATGAAAGCCGCCTTGAGGCCTTGCGGGCCGCGCTGGAGGGCAGCGGCGTGCAGGCTGCGGCCGGGCCGGCGGCCCTTCTGGAGGCAGCTGCGCGCCCCGCGGATTGGGTCATGAGTGCGATTGTTGGCGCAGCCGGGCTTGCCCCCGGGCTGGAGGCTCTCAAGCAGGGCGCGACGCTCGCCCTGGCCAACAAGGAATCACTGGTCAGTGGCGGGGCGCTGCTGTTGGATACGGCCAAGCGCCATGGCGGCACGGTTCTGCCCGTGGACAGCGAGCACTCGGCGATTTTCCAAGCCCTTGTGGGCGAGGATATGGCGGCGGTGGAGCGCCTTGTGATCACCGCCTCTGGCGGCGCGTTTCGCGACTGGCCCCTGGACAAACTCGCGCAGGCCAGCGTGGGCGAAGCCAGCAGCCACCCCAATTGGGATATGGGCCAAAGGATCACGATTGACAGCGCTTCCATGTTCAACAAGGCCATGGAAGTTATTGAAACACATGAATACTTTGGAATTGATCCTGAAAAGATTGAGGTGCTGGTGCACCCGCAATCTCTGGTTCATGCGCTGGTTGGGTTTCAAGATGGTGCCTTGATGGCGCATCTGGGCGCGCCTGACATGCGCCATGCCATCGGCTATGCGCTGCATCATCCGCAGCGCGCGCCCCTGCCGGTGGCGCGGCTTGATCTGGCTCAGATTGGCCGGTTGGATTTTGCCCCGCCGGATCCGGCCCGCTATCCCGCCCTGGCGCTGGCCTATCAGGTGATGGCGCGCGGTGGGCTGAGCGGCGCGGTGTTCAACGCTGCCAAGGATGCGGCTCTGGACGCGTTTATCGCCGGGGAGATCGGGTTTACGCACATGGCGCAGGTTGTGGCGCAGGTGCTTGACAGGCTCTTGCCCGACAACAGCCTTATCAACGCCCCAATGAACCTTGATAACATTGCCGCCGCTGCCCACTTAGGACAGACACAGAGCCGGGAGGCCGTGCGCAAGCTCGCGTCACACCGATAACACAAGACAAGACAGGTTGAACTCGTGGATTTTATGACCCTTTTGCCAGAATTCGGCAACGTGCTGCTCACGCTCCTTTCTTTTGTGGTGGCGCTTTCGATCATTGTGGGGGTGCATGAATATGGCCACTACATCGTTGGCCGTTGGTCGGGGATCAAGGCCGAGGTGTTTTCGATCGGCTTTGGGCCGGTGTTGTTGTCGCGAGAAGACCGGCATGGCACCCGATGGCAGATCGCGGCCATTCCGTTTGGCGGCTATGTGAAGTTTCTGGGCGATGCCAATGCGGCCAGCGGCGCTGATACGGCCGCTATGGCCGCCATGCCGGCCGATGCCCTGCGCCATACCATGCACGGGGCACCGCTCTGGGCGCGGGCAGCCACGGTTGTGGCGGGGCCTGTGTTCAACTTTATCTTCTCGATCGTGGTATTTGCCGGTCTGGTGTTGGCTGTCGGGGTGATGAGCACCCCACCGAAGATTGCCAAGCTGCACCCTTTGCCACATGAGGGAATCACGCTCAAGGCGGGTGATCAGATTGTGGCCATTGCGGGCCAGCCCTATCCTGAAGCCCCGACGCGTGCCTATTTTGACGCGCTGCCTGACCAGCTTTTGCTAGATTATGACGTCATCCGGGGCGGCGACAGGCTCACCGTGCAAGGGCCGCACTACGCGCCAGCGCGGATCGGATTTGTGCAGCCGCGCTCGGCAGGCGAGGCGGCGGGCCTTTTGGCGGGCGATGTGATCCTGAGCGCCGATGGGGTGGCGCTTGAGACCTTTGGTGAGTTGATCGGGGTGGTGAAGGCCGCACAGGGCGCGCCGGTGCGGCTGGTGGTCTGGCGGGTTGGCGAGACGCTGGAATTTGTCATCCAGCCCGAGCTGCGCGATGTGCCCACAGCGGACAACGGCTTTGAGAAACGCTTTCTGATCGGGATTTCGAGCGGGCCTTTCTTTGAGGCGCAGACGGTGCGGCCCGGCCTTTTTGAGGCATTTGGCCTTGGCGTGAGCCAGACATACTCTGTTGTTGAGCGCTCGATTTCGGGGCTTTATCATTTGGCGGCTGGCAAGATCAGCTCTTGCAATATGTCCGGTGCCATCGGAATTGCCCGGGCCTCCAAGGACCAGGCCGAGGCCGGGCTGGTGGATTTCATCGGGTTTTTGGGGCTGCTGTCAACCGCGGTGGGCTTTTTGAACCTCTTGCCCATTCCCATGCTGGATGGGGGGCATCTGATGTTTTACGGCTATGAGGCGGTGGCGCGGCGCAAACCTTCAGAGCGGGTCATGACCTTGCTGATGAGCTTTGGGATGGCGCTTGTGTTGAGTGTCATGGTGTTTGCGCTTTGGAATGATATTTTCTGCTAAGCGCGCCTCTGGACGGGCTGCCCCAGTCGGCTGCCACAATATTGCCAGATTTGCGCCCAGATTTGCGCATAAACCATCGGTATTTTGAGCGTGGTCGGGCGGTGTTTTGCGCCCGACACAGGGCCAAGCGGCACAAAAACCAGTGCTGCCGGGCTTGGCGACGTGACGCAAGGAGCCGGGTTTATGGATACGATTGCAAAAGGTTATCGCGGGCTGCATCTTCTTTGGGATCTCAACTGGGATCGTCTGCTCTATCTTGCCACCATCACGGTTGCGCTTTTTGCCGGTGGTTTGCTGGGCAAGCTGTTGCTCTGAGCTGGCCCGTTTTGGCTCCGGTTTGAACGGTTTTTCGCGGGGTTTTCGCGGCTCTGGCAGCGGGCTTCTGGTTTTGACATCACTGCCCAGAGAGACTAGTTAGGCAAGCAACCTTGTCTGACTGGAAGCTGAATTATGAAGCGCACCGAAAAAGGGGCCAAAGGCCTGATCTGCAAACCAAAAGCTGCGGGCTCGTTGAGCTTGATTTTGCGGGCTTTTGTTTTTGCTTTAGTTTCAGTGGCTTTGAGCATTGAGCCGATGCCGGCGCAGGCGCAGAGCTACCAGTTCAACGCGCTGCGTGTTGAGGGCAACAAGCGTATCGAGGCAGAGACCATCGTGTCTTATGCGGGAATCGCGCGCGGCCAGCGGGTGTCTGCGGGCGAGCTGAACGAAGCTTATCAGCAAATTCTGGCGTCTGGTTTGTTTGAGAGCGTGGACATCGAGCCCCAAGGCGGGCGGCTTGTTATCCGGGTGAAAGAATTTCCGACCATCAACCAGATCAGTTTTGAGGGCAACAAGCGCCTGAAAGACGAAGAGCTGGCCGGGTTTATCAAGCTGCGGCAGCGGCTGGTTTTTAGCCCCACGCAGGTGGAGCGCGACACCGCCACCCTCACGGAGGCCTATGCCGAGAACGGCCGGCTGAGCGCCAAGATCACGCCGCGCATCATCCGGCGCAGCGACAATCGTGTGGACCTTGTCTTTGAGATTTTTGAAGGCGGTATGACCGAGGTGTCACGGATCGGATTTGTGGGCAACAGGGTCTATTCGGACCGCAGGTTGCGCCGGGTGCTGGAGAGCAAGCAGGCGGGCCTGCTGCGCGCGTTTATCCGCAAGGATACCTTTGTGGAAGACCGGCTGCAATTTGACCAGCAGGTGCTGCGCGATTTTTACCTGTCGCGGGGCTATGTTGATTTTCGCACCACCTCGGTGAATGCCGAGATCGCCCGCCAGCGCGACGGGTATTTTGTCACGTTCAATGTGCAGGAAGGCCAGCAGTTCCGGTTTGGCAAGATCACCGCTGTGAGCAGCCTCGCAGATGTGGCTGCGGAGGATTATTTTGAGGCCGTGAACCTGACGGAGGGGGATGTCTATTCGCCGGCGCTTGTGGAAAACGCCATCGGGCGGATGGAGCGGCTGGCGATCAAACGCGGCGAGCCTTTCGTGCGCTTTGAGCCGCGCATCACCCGCAACGACAGAACGCTGACACTGGATCTGGAATTCAACCTTGCACGGGGCGAGCGGATTTTTGTGGAGCGGATTGATATTGAGGGCAATGCGACAACGCTGGACCGCGTGGTGCGCCACCAGTTCCGCATTGCCGAGGGCGACCCGTTTAACCCGCGCGAAATTCGCGAGAGTGCCGAGCGCATCCGCGCGCTTGGATTTTTTGCAGATGCGCAGGTCAATGCGCGCGAGGGCTCTTCGCCCAATCAGGTGATTGTGGATGTTGATGTGGTTGAAAAGCCTACAGGCTCGCTCAACTTCGGCGGGACATTCTCCACCGACGACGGCTTTGGCCTTGTGGCGCAATATACGGAAACAAACTTTCTGGGCCGCGGCCAAACCCTGCGCTTTCGCATGTCTGGCGCCAGCGACAACGAGAATTACGGCCTGTATTTCGAAGAGCCTGCCTTTCTGGGGCGGGATGTGAAATTTTTCTTTGATATTGGCCTGTTTGAGACTTCCAGTGAAAACGCCAATTACGACACCAGCAAAGGAATTTTTGCCACCGGGCTTGAGTTTCCGCTCGGCGAGCGGGCGCGGTTTGGCCTGAACTACAAGTTTGGTGCCGATGAGATGCTGGAATCTTCTGGCTGTGCGCTGAGCACATGTCTGGGGGATGTTCTCAGCCGCGAAGTGGGCATGGGGCGGCGCTCGCAAAGCTCTCTGGGCTACAATTACAGCTGGGATTCGCGCAAGAGCTCGCTTGATCCGGAGCAGGGCCTGCGCTTTGAAATCAATCAGGATTTCGGCGGGCTTGGCGGGGATGATACCTTTGTGAAGACCAAGGCGAAAATTGTGGCCCAGACACGGGTTCTCAACGAGGAAGTGACCCTACGGGCCACTGTCTCGGGCGGGGCTGTGGCCTTTTCAGGCTCTGACAGCCGGGCCACGGACAGGTTCCTGTTCGGAGATGACATCGTGCGCGGCTTTGCACCTGACGGGATCGGGCCGCGCGAATACAATGCAACCTCGGGTGTGAATGATGCCCTGGGCGGCAATTTCTTTGCGACAGCCAAGTTTGAAGTGCTGTTTCCGCTTGGCTTGCCGGAAGAATATGGCCTCTCGGGCGGGCTGTTCTTTGATGTGGGCAGCGTTTGGGGGCTGGACAATGTGACCAGCACCAACAGCGTGCTTTATGAAAGTGCCTCGTTCCGCCAGACAGCGGGGATCTCGGTGTTTTGGAAGACGCCGGTTGGCCCCATGCGGTTGAACTGGTCAAAGGCGCTCAAGAAAGAAGAGCAGGACAAAGACCAGAGCTTTGAATTTACCATTTCAACCGAGTTTTGATATGGCCGTGCGCCGCGCCTTGAAGCCTGTCGCAGTTGTGCTTTGCCTGCTCTGTGCAGGCGGCGGGGCGCTGGCGCAGGCGGTGGATGCGCCCGCACCCACACAAATTGCCCCGCCGGTAGCCCCGCAGGCCACGTTGTCGGAGGGGGCGTCAGAGGCGGCAGACAGGCCTGTGCCAGGACAGCGTCGCGCACCTGTCTTGACGGTGGATCCCAACCGGCTGTTTGCCGAAACCCTGTTTGGCCAGCAGATATTGAGCGACCTTGAGGCCGAGGCCGAGGCGCTTTCGGCCAACAACCGTGAGCTGGAGGCCATGCTGCGGGCCGAAGAGCGCGCCTTGACGGCGCAGCGCCCCAGCATGACACCCGAGGATTTCCGAGACACCGCAGAAGCCTTTGACCAGAAGGTGCAGGCGATCCGGCGCGAACGCACCGAGCGCGCCCGCGCACTTGACAGCCAGCGGGCCACGGCAGAAGCGCGCTTTCTGGCCACCGCACAGGGCGCGCTTGTGGCGCTGATGGAGGAGCGGGGGGCTTCTGTCTTGCTTGATATGCGCTCGGTGATCCTGAGGGACAATGCGATTGATATCACCAGTGACGCTGTCAAAAAAATTGATGCCGCCATCGGACGCGGCGAAGGGTTGATCCCGCAGGACTAACGGCCCGGCGCGGCTGACATCTTGTTTTGGGCTGCTGGCGTTGTTAGGGATAGGCCAGACAGTCCAAAAGGAAAAAAACATGACATCTGAGGTTCTTCGCGCCGACATCGGGCTTATCCAACGGATCATTCCGCACCGTTACCCCTTCTTGCTGGTGGACCGTGTGGAGGACATTGTGGGCACGCAATCGGCCCGCGGGATCAAGAATGTCAGCATGAACGAACCGCATTTTCAGGGCCATTTCCCGGGCAAGCCGATCATGCCGGGGGTGACCATTGTGGAAGCCATGGCGCAGACGGCGGCTGTTATGGTGGGGGTTGCGCTGGATATGGCGGACAAGGAGCTCTTGGTTTATTTCATGGCCATCGAGAAGTGCAAGTTCCGCCGGATGGTTGTGCCCGGAGATGTGTTGGAGATGAACCTCACGACCCTGCGTGGCAAGCCGGGCGCCAAAGTCTGGCGCTTTGGGGGGGTGGCCACGGTTGACGGTGAAATGGCCTGTGAGGTCGAATTCACCGCGATGATGGATTTGCCAAAGGACGTTGAGGCGTGAGCGCGCAGATCCATCCCAGTGCGGTTGTCGAGCCGGGCGCCGTGATTGGCGCGGGCTGCAAGATCGGCCCGTTTTGCCTTGTGGGCGCGGATGTGGTGCTCAAAGAGGCGGTTGAGCTCAAGAGCCATGTTGTGGTCACTGGCCAGACCGAAATCGGGGCGGGCAGCGTTGTCTTTCCCTTTGCGGTGATTGGCGAGGTGCCGCAGGATCTCAAGTTTAAGGGCGAGAAAACCGCGCTCAAAATTGGCGCGCGCAACCGCATTCGCGAGCATGTGACCATCAACTGCGGCACAGAAGGCGGCGGCGGGCTGACCCGTATTGGCGATGACGGGTTGTTTATGGCCGGGTGCCATATTGCCCATGATGCCCAGATTGGCGACCGGGTGATTGTGGTGAACAGCTCGGCCGTGGCCGGGCATTGTGTGATTGAAGATGATGTGATCATTGGCGGGCTTTCGGGCATTCACCAGTTCGTGCGCATTGGCCAGGGGGCGATCATCGGCGCGCTCAGCATGGTGACCAATGATGTGATTCCACATGGGCTTGTGCAGGGGCCGCGCGCGGAGCTTGATGGGCTCAACCTTGTGGGCCTCAAGCGCCGTGGGGTGGCGCGCGCCGACATTACCGCGCTGCGGGCGGCGTTTCAGATGCTTGCCCAGGGCGAGGGGACGTTTCAAGAGCGCGCCCGCCGGCTTGGCGAGGAAAGCGAGAGCGCTTATGTCCAGCAGATTGTTGGTTTTGTGACCGGTGCAAGCGAGCGCTCTTTTTTGACGCCGGGCAGCTGAGATGCTGGCGCTGGTGGCCGGTGAAGGGGGCTTGCCCAAGGCAATTGCCCAGGCGCAATCAGAGCCGCCCCTGATCTGTGCGCTGGAGGGGTTTGCCCCTGACGGGCTTGAGCCTGCTGTCTCGTTTCGCCTGGAAACGCTGGGCAGCTTTTTGCAGGAGTTGCAGGCGCGCGGCGTGCGAGAGGTGTGTTTTTGTGGCCGTATCGCGCGCCCGGCGCTGGACCCGAGCCGGCTGGATGCGGCGACCCTGCCGCTTGTGCCGGCCTTCATGGCGGCGTTGAAGCTGGGCGATGACGGGGCTTTGCGGGCGGTGATGCAGATCTTTGAGGAGGCTGGTTTTACCATTCGCGCGGCGCACAGGCTTTTGGCAGGGTTGACGCTGCCTGCGGGGTTTTTCACGCGGCAAAAGCCGGAAGCCGCTGAGAGAGCCCTTGCCGAGCTGGGGGACACTGTGCTGGCCGAGATGGGCGCGGCCGATCTGGGACAGGCCTGTATTCTGGGCGCTGGCGGGGTTCTGGCGCGCGAGCAGGACAGCGGCACCGATGCGATGTTGCAAGCCTGTGTGGCGGCGGGGCAGGCGCGGGGCGCGGTGCTGTTCAAAGCGCCCAAGCCCGGGCAGGACCTGCGCGCCGATATGCCCACCATTGGCCCCAGAACGGCGACACTGGCCGTTGAGGCGGGGCTGGCGGGGCTCATCTTGAAGGCTGATGAGGTGATCGTGCTGGAGCGGGCCGCTGTTGTGGACTGTCTGGACGCGGCGGGTCTGTTCTTGTGGGTGCGGTGAAACGGATTTTTCTGGTTGCGGGGGAGGCCTCGGGCGACAAGCTGGGGCAGGCTGTGATGCGCGGTCTGAAACAGCTTCACCCGGACATTGCCTTTGCCGGTGTGGGCGGGCCACTGATGGAGGCCGAGGGGCTTCAGCCGCTGTTTCCGATGGCGGAGCTGAGTGTCATGGGGCTGGCCGAGGTGCTGCCGAAGTACCGCGCGCTGCTCAGGCGCAAGGACGAGACCGTGGCAGCGGCGCTGGCCTTTCAGCCGGATATTCTGCTCACCATCGATAGCCCCGATTTCTGCAAGCGTGTGGCCAAGGATGTGCGCGCGGCCAACCCTGCCATCCGCACGGTGCATTATGTGGCGCCCTCTGTTTGGGCCTGGCGGCCCAAGCGGGCGGCAAGGCTTGCAGAGTTTACCGACAAGGTGCTGACGCTCTTGCCCTTTGAGCCCGAGTTGATGCGCGCGGCGGGGATGGCGGCTGAGTTTACCGGCCACCCAGTGGTGGCGGAGCCCGAGGCGGGGGCGGCAGAGATTGCTGCATTTCGCGCCAAGTATGGTTTGGGCGATGCGCCGCTATTGCTCTTGTTGCCCGGCTCGCGCATGGGCGAGGTGACGCGGCTGTCGGCGCGCTTTGGCGCGGCGGCGCAAGCCGTGTTGGCTGCGCATAAGGGGATGCGCGCCGTGGTGGTTGTGGCGGATGCGGTGCAAGCCTTTCTTGCTGAAAATAAGGGGCTATTCCCGCCTGATACGCTGTTTTTGCGGCCCGAGGACGGCCAAGAAAAGCGCGCGGCGTTTGCGGCGGCAGATGTGGCGCTGGCGGCTTCCGGCACGGTCTCGCTGGAGCTGGCGGCGGCGGGAACGCCGATGGTGATCGGCTATGATATGGCGTGGTTGAGCCGTGTGATCATGGCGCGGATGCTGTTGATTGACACGGTGACGCTGGTGAACCTTGTGAGCGAGACGCGGGCCGTTCCCGAGCGGATTGGCAAAGACTGCACGGCAGAGCGGCTGGCGGAGGCGGTGCTGGGTGTTTTGGCGCAGCCTCAGGCGCAGGCGGAGGCTGCGCGCCTCACGATGGAGCGACTGGGCAAGGGCGGCGAAGACCCCGGCTTGCGCGCCGCCAAGGCGCTGCTCAGCTGAGCGTGATATAGTCCACCGTTTCGCCTGCGGCGCGCGCGCCGTCATGGGGCGGGCGGATGAGCAGGGCATTGGCGCGGGCCAACACGGAGAGCAGGGCCGAATCCTGCCGAATCTCGGCCTCGATCTGACCCTCTGCAACAGTGGCGCGCATGTAATGCTCGCGCGGGCCATTGGCGGGCAGATCTGCGCTGAGCGTGGCCTTAAAGCGCTGCGCGGGAGCCTGCCCGAGCCCGAGCATGGCGCCCAAGACCGGCAGCAAGAACACATGGCCGCACACCATGGCCGAAACAGGGTTGCCAGGCAGGCCGACCATCATGGTGTTGCCCATGCGGCCGGCCATGAGCGGCTTGCCGGGGCGCATGGCGACCTTGTAAAAGCTCTGGTCAAGGCCAAGCGTGGCGGCGACTTCGGCGACGATGTCATGATCGCCCACCGAGGCCCCACCGATGGTGACGACAAGATCGGCCCCCTCTGAGAGGGCGAAGACTGTTTCCAGGCTGGCGCGGGTGTCGCGTGCGATGGGCAGGATGCGGACCTCAGCCCCGTTTGCCTCCAAAAGGGCTTTGAGGCCATAGGTGTTGGAGGCGATGATCTGCTCGGGCGCGGGGCTTTCGCCCGGTTGCACCAGCTCGTCGCCTGTGGAGATGAGGGCGACCACGGGCTTTTTGAAAACCGGCAGCGTGGCGTGGTTCATCGACGCGGCGAGGGCGATATCGGACGGGGTGAGGCGGCGCGGCGCGCTCATCTGCTCGCCCAGCTTGAAATCCTGTCCAGCAGGGCGGATATTGCTCTTGCCGTCATAGGCTGTGAGCAGGGTGATGAGCTTGCCGCGGCGCTCGACCTCTTCCTGAATGGCCACCATATCGGCCCCCTTGGGCACTGGCGCGCCTGTGAAGATGCGCACGGCCTGGCCAGCGCCAAGCTTGCCTGTGAAGCCGTGGCCCGCAGCAGATTCGCCCACCACCACGAATTGCGCGTGCAGATCGGCCTCAACCGAGTTGAGCGCATAGCCATCCATGGAGGAGGCGGCGAAGGGCGGCTGGGTGAGTCTGGCTGTGATCGGCGTTGCCAGCACGCGGCCAGCAGCTTGCGTCAGCGGGCAAAACTCGCTGGGCTGCGGGCGGGTGAGCGCGAAGAGCGCCTCCAGAGCTTGGGAAACGGAGATCATTCTGCTTCGTAACGCCCTGATTTACCGCCATCTTTGAGCACAACGCGGATAGCGCCGATCTCCATCGCCTTATCCACGGCCTTGACCATGTCATAGACCGTGAGCGCCGCCGTGGAGACGGCTGTGAGGGCTTCCATCTCGACACCTGTTTGGCCCGTTGTCTTGACGGTGGCCTCGATCTGCACGCCCGGAAGCGTGCTGTCGGGCGTGAGAGTGAGGGCGACCTTGGTGATGGGCAGCGGGTGGCAGAGCGGGATGAGGCGCGCAGTTTCTTTTGCGCCCATGATGCCTGCGAGCTGGGCCACGGCGAGGACATCGCCCTTTTTGGCGCGCTCTTGGGTGATCATTGCGAGGGTTTCTCGCGCCATGCGCACATGGCCCTTGGCGGTGGCGACACGAGCTGTGACACTCTTGGCAGAGACATCGACCATATGGGCGTTGCCGGAGCCGTCAAAATGGGTGAGATCAGACATTCAGACCCCCGTTGCCTGGACGGGGTTGGCCAGAAGCCGGCGCGTGGCGCTTTCCACATCGTCCTGACGCATGAGGCTTTCGCCGATAAGGAAACAGCGCGCGCCGTATTTGGCCATTTCGGCGAGATCATCAGGGGTGTTGAGCCCGCTTTCAGAGACGATCATCCGGCCCACGGGCACATGTTTGGAGAGCGTGCGAGACACATCAAGAGAGGTCTCGAAGGTATTGAGATTGCGGTTATTTATGCCGATAAGTTTGGAGTTCAGCGCATGGGTGCGCTCCAGCTCTGGCAGATCATGCACCTCGATGAGCGCATCCATGCCCCATTCGGTGGCGGCGGCTTCAAGCTCCTGGGCCTGCGCATCGGAGACGCTGGCCATGATGATCAGGATGCAGTCCGCGCCCAAGGCGCGGGCCTCGGCGACCTGATAGGTGTCATACATGAAATCCTTGCGCAGCGCGGGCAGATCACAGGCGGCGCGGGCCTCTGTGAGAAAGCTTTTGGCGCCCTGAAAGCTGGGGGTGTCGGTGAGCACGGAGAGGCAGGCCGCGCCGCCCGCCTCATAGGCTTTGGCCAGGGTGGCGGGGTCAAAATCGGCGCGGATGAGGCCCTTGGAGGGGCTGGCCTTCTTGATTTCGGCGATGAGGCCATAGCCTGTTTTGCTCGCCTCAAAGAGCGCTTTGGCAAAGGGGCGCACGGGGGGCGCGGCCTGTGCTGCGGCCTCGACGGCCTCCAGCGGCCTGGCGGCCTTGTCGGCGGCGACTTCCGCAAGTTTGTAGGTTTTGATCTTGTCCAGAATGGTCGGGCTCATGGTGTCTCCGTGGTGAATTTGGCGAGGGCGGCAACCTTGGCGGCCGCTTGGCCGCTGTCGATGCTCTCGCGCGCCATTTCGACGCCGGTTTTCAGGGACTCGGCCTTGCCTGCCACGAGCAGGGCAGCGGCGGAATTGAGCAAAACGGCGTCGCGATAGGCCGAGGCCTCGCCTGCGAGCAGGGCGCGCAGAGCGGTGGCGTTTTCGGATGGTGTGCCGCCAAGGATGGCCTCGAAGGGGTGAACCGGCAGGCCGGCCTCTTCGGGGTGCAGCTCGTGCTCTGTCACGCTGCCGTCTTCGTTGAGGGCGGCGACCCAGGACAGGCCTGTGATGGTGAGCTCGTCGGTTCCATCAGAGCCGTGCACGAGCCAGGCGCGCTCGGAGCCGAGTTGGCCGAGGGTTTCGGCCATGGGGCGGATGAGCGCACGCGTGAACGCGCCTGTGAGCTGACGCTTGACCCCTGCGGGGTTTGTCAGCGGGCCAAGGATATTGAAGATCGTGCGGGTGCCCAGCTCGGCGCGTGCGGGGCCGACATGGGCCATCGCAGGGTGGTGCATGGGGGCCATCATGAAGCAGATGCCGCAGCTTTCAAGAGCGTTCTCAACAACTTGCGCGCCAATCATCACGTTGATGCCAAGTTCGGAAAGCGCATCGGCTGCGCCGGATTTGGAGCTGAGGTTGCGGTTGCCGTGTTTGGCCACGGGCACGCCTGCGCCGGCCACGACAAAGGCTGTGGCGGTGGAAATGTTGAGCGTGCCCTTGCCATCGCCGCCGGTGCCGACGATGTCCATCGCGCCAGTGGGAGCTTTCACCGCGTGGCATTTGGTACGCATCACGGCGGCGGCGGCGGCAAACTCCTCAACCGTCTCGCCCCGGGTGCGCAGGGCCATGAGCAGCCCGCCGATCTGGGCGGGTGTGGCCTCGCCATTGAACAGCTCACTGAAGGCTTCTTCGGCTTCGGAGCGGGTGAGGGCGCGCTCGGCGGCGGCCCCAATGAGGGGTTTCAGCGCTTGGCTCATGCGGGCTCCTTTGCCATGTCGAGGAAGGTTTTGAGCATCTGGTGGCCGTGCTCGGAGCGGATGGACTCCGGATGGAATTGCACGCCGTGCACAGGCGCTTCGCGGTGGGCAAGGCCCATGATCGTGCCATCTTCAAGGGTTGCGGTGACCTCAAGGCAGGCGGGCAGGCTCTCGCGGTCCACCACGAGCGAGTGGTAGCGCGTGGCTTCAAAGGGGCTGGGCAGGCCCGCAAAGACGCTTTTGCCCGTATGATGGATCGTGCCCATCTTGCCATGGACGATTTCATGGCAGCGCACGACCTCGCCACCGAAGGCTTCGCCGATGGTTTGATGCCCCAGACAGACACCCAGAAGCGGGATCCGGGCCTCGGCCGCGGCGCGGGTCAGCTCCAGGCAAATGCCGGCCTGAGACGGGTCTTTCGGGCCGGGAGAAACGAGAATGGCCGAGGGGCGCAGGGCCAGGGCCTCGGCCACGGTGAGGGCGTCGTTGCGTTTGACGACAACCTCTGCGCCCAATTCGCCGCAATAATGTACAAGGTTGTAGGTAAAACTGTCGTAATTATCTATCAGTAGCAGCATCTTGCCATTCGCTCTTAGGAAAGGGCTGGAGGCTCGGCCCAAGGTCGCGGTATACATGTTCAGGGATCGACGGAGGCGTCAAGGGCTCATGCCCCTGTCGCGCAGATAAATCAGAGGTGAATGAGTGGCACGCGGATTTCTGAGTGGGGTTGTGATCGGCACCGGCGCGGCGGTTTTGACGGCGGCAGGGCTTTCATTGGCGACAGATTTGCCAGAGGCGGCAATGCCGCCAAGGGCGCAGGCCGATGCGCCCGCATTGACGCAAGGCACAGGCAAGCAAACCACAGGCAAGCAAGTCACAGGCACGGGCGAGGGCCAAAGTGCGGTTCAAAGTGATGGCCAAGACACAGCACAAGAAGCTGTGCAAGGCACAGCTTTGGCCACCACGCAAGTGCCCGCGCAGACACCACCCCCGGAGCTGAGCACCGCCCCGGCGGCCTTAAGCGCCCCTGAGCTGGCTGCGGCGCCGCAAATGGCCGCCACAGGAGCCACTACTGGAACCACCACTGGAGCCACTTCAGAGGTCCCTGCCGAGGTGGACCCGCAGCCCGCACGCCCCGCGCAACCCTTGAGCGCGCTCCCCGTTCCGGACAAAGACGCACAACCGCCTGAGGCCACGGCCGGGGCGGTGCAGCCCGTCACGCCCCAAGCCATGGCAACGGCCCCACTGGGGGCGGATCAACCGCAGCTTGATATGCAGGCCGAACCGCCGGCTGAAACAGCGGGTTTGCCGGAAGACGAGCGTGAAGAGATTGTTTTGACGGTGCCGCGTGTGATGGAGCCGGCAGAGCTGCCTGAGGTGGCTCTGCAAGAGCTTCCGCAAGCCGAGCCGGCCCCGCGCGCGCAGGGAGCCACTGTCGCCATCGGAACACCGGCGCGCCGCCTTGGTGAGGGCTCCTCAAGCCGTTTGCCCAAGATGGGCGACACAGCCGAGGTGCCCGCCTCCCCAGAGGACAGCCCCTCTGGCGAGAGCACAACAGAGGCCAAGGCCGCCTTGCCGCCGCTTCAGCGCTTTGCGGCGCCATTTGAAAGCCAAGAGGGCACCCCGAAAATGGCAATTGTGCTGATTGACGATGGCAGCAGCGATATTGGAGTCGAGGCGCTCAGCAGCTTTCCCTATCCGTTGAGCATTGCCCTGGACAGTGGCTGGGCGGGCGCGAGCGAGGCCATGGCGCGCTACCGGGCTGCGGGGTTTGAAGTCTTGGCGATGGTCAATTTGCCTGCCGGTGCGCGGGCGTCAGATGTGGAGGTCTCTTTGCCCGTGGTATTGGACAAGCTTCCACAGGCTGTGGCGCTGATGGAGACACCGGATGCGGGGATGCAGGCGAGCCGTGAGGTGATTGCCCAGGTGAGCGCTTATGCGCGCGAGAGTGGCCATGGGTTGTTGCTCTTTCCAAAGGGGCTGAACACGGCCCAGAAGCTGGCTGCGAAGGCCGGTGTGCCATCTGCAACAGTGTTCCGGGATTTTGACAAGAACGGACAGAACGCCAGCGCGATCAAGCGGTTCCTGGGCCATGCCGGCTTGAAAGCGGGTGCTGAGGGCGGTGTTGTGATGCTGGGACGCTTGCGCGCGGACACGATCAGTGCGCTGTTGCTGTGGGGCTTGCAGGAGCGTGGTGACCGGCTTCAGCTTGCGCCTGTGAGCGCCTTGCTGACAGCGCAACCCTAGCCGGGCGTCTCTGTGCTGCGCCACGCGCCTGGCGCGAGCCCTGCGAGGCTGTGCGCCCCGATGCTGAGGCGGATGAGGCGCAGGGTGGGGTGGCCGACATGGGCTGTCATGCGCCGCACCTGTCGGTTGCGCCCCTCGCGCAGGGTGAGTTCGATCCAAGTGTCCGGAATGGCCTTTCGCACCCTGATGGGGGGCGTGCGCGGCCAGAGCCAAACAGGTGCAGCGACGCGGCGGGCCTTGGCGGGGCGTGTGAGCCCGTCTTTGAGCGTGACGCCCTGGGCCAGCGCTGCGAGAGCCTCATCGGTGGGGGCACCCTCGACCTGGACAAGGTAGGTTTTGGGCTCTTTGAACTTTGGATTTGAGAGCCGCGCTTGCAGGCGGCCATCATCGGTGAGCAGCAAAAGCCCCTCGCTGTCACGGTCAAGACGCCCTGCGGGGTAGACGCCTTTGACATCAATATGGTCAGACAGAGTGGCGCGGGGGCTGCCCTCGGTTCCTTTGTCGGTGAACTGGCTGAGCACGCCGTAGGGCTTGTTGAAGAGGATCAGGCGGGGCATGAGACACGGTGCGCAATGACTGCGCACCCTACGGTGTATTGCATTGAGCTGGCCTCACCGATTGCCGTTGCCTGTGAAGCGCGGGGGGCGATACGCGGTGCGCAATGAATGCGCACCCTACGGTGGTTAGCATTGGGTTGGCCTCACCCATTGCCGTTGCCTGTGAAGCGGGCGGCATCGGCGGCGGCGCGGCGGATGGCGCCGGATTTGTGCAGGGTTTCCATGTATTCGGCTTCGGGGTCACTGTCATAGACCACGCCGCCGCCTGCTTGGATATACAGTGTTTCATTTTTGACGAGCGCTGTGCGCAGGGCGATGCAGACGTCCATATCGCCATTGGCGGCGAAGTAGCCCACACCGCCGCCATAGACGCCGCGCTTTTCCGGCTCAAGCTCGTCGATGATTTCCATGGCGCGCACCTTTGGCGCGCCGGAGACGGTGCCTGCGGGCAGGCCCGAGAGCAGGGCTGAGAGCGCATCGTGCTCTGGGCTCAGCTCGCCCACCACGTTGGAGACGATGTGCATCACATGGCTGTAGCGCTCGATGATAAATTCTTCGGTAGGGCGCACTGTTCCCACCTTTGAGACGCGGGCGGTGTCGTTGCGGCCCAAATCGAGCAGCATGAGGTGCTCGGCGAGTTCCTTCTCATCGGCCAGCAGATCGGCCTCGAGGGCGCGGTCTTCCTCGGGTGTTGCGCCGCGGGGCCGTGTGCCGGCGATGGGGCGGATTGTGACCTCGTTGCCAAAGACGCGCACGAGGATTTCGGGCGATGCGCCGACGACCTGAAAGCCGCCGAAGTTGAAATAGAACATGAACGGCGAGGGATTGGTGCGCCTGAGGCTGCGGTATAGCGCGAAGGGCGGCTGGCGAAACGGCAGCGACCAGCGCTGGCTGGGCACAACCTGAAAGATATCCCCGGCGCGGATATAATCCTTGGCCTTCTCCACGGCGGCTTTGTAGCCCTCGCGGGTGAAATTGCTTTGCGGCTCTGGATCGGTCTCGGCTTCGCCAAGATCGCGCGCCTGCTGGGGCAGGGCGCGCTCCAGATCGCGCACCGCATCCATCACCCGCTCGGCGGCCTGCGCATAGGCGGCGCGGGCGGATAGCCCCTCGCTGGCCCAGGCGGGCGCAACGACAATGACCTCGCCTTTCACCCCGTCGAGCACCGCTGTCACCGTGGGGCGCAAGAGCACAGCATCGGGCAGCCCGAGCGTGTCTTCGGGCATATCGGGCAGACGTTCCACAAGGCGGATCATGTCATAGCCGAGATAGCCAAAAAGCCCGGCAGAGGCGGCGGGCAGACCTTCGGGCATGTCGATCCGGCTTTCGGCCAGCAGCGCGCGCAGGTTGGCGAGCGGATCGCCGGGCTGCACTTCAAAGGCGCTTTCATCAAAGCGCGCCTGTCGGTTGAGGCGGCTTTCTGTGCCGTGGCACTGCCAAATGAGGTCGGGCTTCAGGCCGATGATGGAGTAGCGCCCGCGCACCTCGCCGCCGGTGACGGATTCAAGTATGAAGGCGTTTTTGGCCGCCCCCGTGAGCTTGAGCATGAGCGAGACGGGCGTGTCGAGATCGGCGGCGAGGCGGGTGTAGACAAGTTGATTTTGATTGGCTGAATAGCCGCGTTCGAAGGTCTCAAATGCGGGGGTAAGTTCCATCTTCGGCGCCCTTATTGAAACTGTGTGTGCACGGCATTGATTGCGGCATCATCGAGCGTCACAGGGGTGCGGGACTGGATATCGGCGATAAACATCGTGTAGATGTCCTGGGCCAGATCATTGCGATATTGCTCCTGGAGCATGGTGCGTGTGCTGGCCACCTCGGGGTCCTCAAGGTCGGCGGGCGTGATGCTGTCCAGACGTGCGAGCGCCACTGTCGGCCCGGTTGCTGACACAACCGTGCTGGAGGGGGTTTTCAGGCCAAAAACATCGACCATCAGCGTGGCGGGGGCATCCGCAAGAAAGGCCCCCCGCGTGCGCCCTTGCTCGGCACGCAGCTCCAGACCGGCTGTGAGCTCTGCAAAGTCCGCACCGGACTCAAGCTGCTTTTTCAGCGCGTCGGCTTTGGCGATCAGCGCCTCTGTGAGGCGGGTGTTGCGCTCATCGGCCACAACAGTGGCGCGCACCTCTGACAGGGGTTGTTCGGCGGCGGGCACCTCGGCATCAAGGCGCAGAGCAATCAGCCCGCCATCTTCCAGCTCAATGATCTCGGGGAAGTCTTCTTTGGTGACAGAGGCGGCGGCCTCCTGAAAGGCCAGATAGCCGGCCGGGCCATCCTCGGCGGCGCTGTGCCAGTCGATTTGCCCGAGGGTCATAAGTGTTTCGGCGGCAAGCTCTTCCAGGGTTGCACCTGCGGCGAGCAGGTCTTCAAAGCGCTCGCGCTCGCGGTCAATGAGACGGCGCGCACGGCCCTGGGCAAATTCGTCGCGCAGCTCGTCACGCAGATCCTCGTAAGCGAGTGTGACAGGCGCAAGGACCCCGTTGATGCGAAACAGGGCCGGGCCAAGATCGGTGGGTTCAGGGCCGACAATATCGCCTGTGGCGGCTGCAAAGATCACCGCGCCAGCGCCTTCAAGCTCTGCAAGGCTCACATCTCCCATGTCCACATCGGCCCCCGTCAGGCCCCGCGCGCTCACGAGGGCGTCAAAGGTGGTTTCCCCGGCTGAAAGCGCCGCGCGGGCGGCCTCTGCCTCGGCTTGATCGGCAAAGATCAGGCGCTCCACAAGGCGGCGCTCCGGGCGGTTTTGCTCTGCGGCGCGTTCTTCAAAGAGCTGTTGCAGCGTGCTCTCATCCACGTCAACCTCGGGTATCATTTGCTCCGGGGTGAGTTGGGCGTAGGTGATTTTGCGCAAGGCGGGGCTCATGTAGCGGGCGGCATTGGCCTTGTGGTAGCTGGCAAGATCGGCCTCGCTGGCTGCGGGCAGGGGGGTGTCGAGCGCGGTTTCATCCAGCAGGACCCATGTGAAGTCACGTTGCTCGGCGATAAAGTTCACGATTGTGTCGGCATAGGTTTTTGGCGGCGAGACGGCGCTGAACATGGCGCTCTGCACGAGCGTGCGCGCCATCTCTTCGCGCAGGATTTCCTCATAGGCTGATTCTGTGAGGCCGATCTGCTGCAAGCGAAAGCGGTAGTCTTCGCGGTTGAACGCGCCTGTGACACCATGAAAGGCTTCGGTTTGGACAATCTGTTGGGCCAGGCGTGCATCGCCGACAGAAAGCCCAAGCTGGGCTGTTTCGTGGTCCAGGGCCCGAGTGGCCACCAGCTGGGACAGAACGATCCTGTCAAGTTGCCGGGCCTGGGCCTCGGCAAAGCTGAGCGGGCTGCCGGTTGTGGAGCTTTGGCTGCGCAGCATTTGCTGGAGCGCGTTGAAATAGCTCTGGGTTGTGATGTCTTTGTCGCCCACAGTGCCGATGCTGCGCACGGATCCGCCCAGATTGGTGACGCCAAACCCGCCAAGACCGAGGATCAGAAGGCCCATCAGGATCCAGATGAAGGTCTTGGCCGTTTTTCCGCTCGCGCGCATGTTGCTCTCCTCAAGCCCAATTCTTGAGGCCACTGTCTAAGCGGTTGGCGGGGCAGGGGCAAGGGCTCTGCGCGCCTAAGCGCCCATCCTTTCAAGGCGTTCAAACAGGGTTTTGATCCCGGTCGTGTCGACATTGGCAAAAGCGATGCGCAGCTCTTTGGCGGCGGCGGGGTCGTTGGTGGGGCGAAACATGGTTCCGGGCAGGCAGAGCACGCTTTGCTCGGCCACCAAACGGCGCGCGAGTGCATCGGACGTCTCGGCAAAGGGGTGCGCCATATAGGCGAAATAGGCCCCCAGCCCAAGAAGCTCCCAGCCCGCCGCGGCAAGCGGTGAAAACGCCGCCTGAATGGCGGCGCGGCGCGCGAGAATTTCGGCGCGCTCGCCAGCGAGCCATTGGGCGAGGTTCTGCATGCCCCATAGGGCGCCGCGCTGGCCGATCTGACTGGGGCAAATGGTGACGGTGTCCAGAAACTTCTCCACCTCGGCAAGCCGCGCTTCTGACGCCACAATCGCGCCGATGCGGTGACCGGTGAGCCGGTAGGCCTTGGAGAAGGAATAGAGCTGGATCAGCGTGTCCTGCCAGCCGTGGCGGGTGAAAAGATCATGCGGCGCGCCGGTGCGGCTGTCAAAATCGCGGTAGGTTTCATCGACAATGAGCGCGAGCCCGTGCTCTTGGGCGAGGTCAAAGAACGCGCCAACAAGCTCTGCGGGGTATTCGACACCGGCGGGGTTGTTTGGGGTGACAAGGACAATGGCACGGGTGCGGGCGGTGATGCGCGCGCGGGCCTCCTCAGGGTCGGGCAAAAGCGCAGCATCGGCAGGCAGCGCCACCGTGCGCACGCCGGACATATCGAGCCACATTTTGTGGTTGAAATACCAGGGCGTCGGCAGGATGACCTCGTCGCCCTCGCCGCAGAGGGTGGCGATGGCGGCCGCGAAGGCCTGATTGCACCCTGACGTGATGGCCACTTCGCTTTCGGCGATCTCGCCACCGTAGCTGGCGCGCCATTGCTGTGCCACCTCGGCGCGCAGCGCGGGCAGGCCGAGCGTGGGCCCGTAAAGATGTGCGCCCGGCGCGTTGAGCAAGGCCTCGGCCATGGCCGCGCGCAAAGCCTCGGGGGGCGGCTCGACCGGGGCGGCCTGTGAGACGTTGATCAGCGGGCGATCCGTTGGAAACTGCACGCCTTCAAGCCAGCGGCGGGCCTCCTGAACGGGGGGCGGGAAGGTGGCATTGGTGCGCGTGACGGTCATCGGATGTGTCCTGTGCTCAGGGCGGGCGCCTCCGGCGGGGATATTTTCAGAAAGAAAAAGGACAGGGACAGAGGCTCTTTTTTCTTGCTCCAAATATCCCCCGCGGAGCGTCCCGCAGGATCGGGTGGCGCGGCGCTCAGTCGTTTCCGCGGTAGGGCTCAACGTATTGCAGCGCCATATCCCAGGGGAAGAAGATCCATGTGTCCTGGCTCACGCCGGTGATGAAGGTGTCGGCCTGTTTTTCGCCCTCGGGCTTGGCATAGACGCAGGCGAAATGGGCGTTTGGATAGAGCGTGCGCACCAGCTCCAGTGTTTTGCCGCTGTCCACCAGGTCATCGACCACAAGAATGCCCGTGCCGTCGCCCATGATGGCGGGATCGGGGGATTTGATCACCTCGGCCTCGCGGCGCTGGTCGGCTTTGCCGCCGCCGGAGTGGTAGGATTTGACCGAGATCGTATCGACGGTGCGGATATCCAGCTCGCGCGCAACGATCATCGCCGGGGCCATCCCACCCCGCGTGATGGCGACCACTGCCGTCCAGCTGCCGTCATGGGGGCCGCGCCCATCGAGGCGCCAAGCGAGGGCGCGGGCGTCGCGGTGGATCTGGTCCCAGGAGATGTGGAAGCCTTTTTCATGGGGCAAACGATCGGTCATGGCAGCGGTCCTGTGTGGTTATTTGGAGAAGATGAGGCGCAGGCCGAGCGCGCCCAGCAGCAGGGCTGCGGCGCGATCAAAGACCGGCTTGAGGCGCAGGTAGCCAGCGCGCGCCGGCGGTGTGGAGAGCGCAAGGGCAAAGAGCGTGTAGACAGCGCATTCCACCAGCAGGTGGTTGAGGGCGATGCTGGCCTTTTCGGCGAAGCTCATGCCCTGCGGGAAGATCACCAGAAGCACGGAGGCGGCGAAGATCACCGATTTCGGGTTGCCGATATTGACGGCAAAGCCACGAAAGAAGGCGCGGCGCAGGTGCGGGGCGTCTGCCGATGTCTCAGGGAGCGGTTTGGCGGCGTCTGTCCACATGCCATAGGCGATGTAGAGAAGGTAGAGCGCCCCGGCCGTTTTCAGGAGGGCATAGGCCCAGGGAAAAAGCGCAAACACGCCCTCAAGCCCCAAGAGCGCCAGCGCTGTCCAGAGCGCGGCCATGCTGCCGAGGCCGAGGCCTGTCATGATGCCCGCCATACGGCCCGAGGTGAGCGTGGTTTTGAGCGCCAGCAGCAGCGCCGGACCGGGGCTGGCCATGGCGGCCAGCAGCGTCAGGTTGAAGGCAATGAGGTGTGACAGCTCCACGCGGCTCAGTCCTTGCGGCCCGTGACCACGTCGATGTCCGGAGCGTCGACGGCTTTCATCCCAACGACATGATAGCCCGCGTCCACATGCAGGTTTTCGCCCGTCACGCCTGAGCCGAGATCGGAGAGCAGGTAGAGCGCGGATTTGCCGACATCATCGATTGTCACGTTGCGGCGCAGGGGCGAGTTCAGCTCGTTCCACTTCAGGATGTAGCGGAAATCGCCGATACCGGAGGCGGCGAGTGTCTTGATTGGGCCAGCGGAGATCGCGTTGACGCGGATGCCGTCTTTGCCCAGATCTTCAGCAAGATACTTCACGGAGGCCTCCAGCGCCGCCTTGGCAACGCCCATGACGTTATAATGCGGCATGACCTGCTCGGCGCCGTAATAGGTGAGGGTGAGCGCAGAGCCGCCCGGGCGCATCATTTTCTCGGCGCGCTGCATGATGGCGGTGAAGGAATAGACCGAGATGTCCATGGTCATGGTGAAGTTGTCGCGGCTGGTTTCGACATAGCGGCCGCGCAGCTCGTTCTTGTCGGAAAAGCCGATCGCGTGGACCACGAAATCAAACTCTCCCCAGCTGTCTTTCAGGCTGGCAAACAGCGCATCCATGGAGGCCTCATCGGCCACATCGCAGGGCAGGACCATATCTGAGCCCAGCTGCGCCGCCAGCGGCTTGACCCGTTTCAACAGGGCCTCGCCCTGATAGGAGAAGGCCAGCTCGGCACCGGCATCGGCGCAGGCTTTGGCGATCCCCCAAGCGATAGATTTGTCATTGGCAAGGCCCATGATAAGGCCGCGCTTGCCTGCCAACAGTTGATTGGACATGTCTGATCTCCGCCCGTGTGAAAAGTTAATGGGTTGTTGACGTCTTTAGGCGATTGCATAGGGTGCTTCAAGTCTGAGCACCAAAGCAAAAAGGAAAACCCATGGCAGATAGAAGCGGACTCTTTGCAGGGGATGATCCTTTCGTGATTGCCCAAAGCTGGCTGTCTTCGGCTGAGGACAGCGAGCCCAACGACCCCAACGCCATTGCGCTGGCCACTGTGGACAGCGACGGGCTGCCCAATGTGCGCATGGTTCTGCTCAAGGAAATCGAGGCGGATGCCTTTGTCTTTTACACAAATTACGGCTCAACCAAGGCCCGCGAGCTTGACGGGGCGGGCAAGGGGGCTTTTGTGCTCCACTGGAAATCGCTGCGCCGGCAGGTGCGGGTGCGCGGGCTTGTGAGCCGTGTTGAGGGGCCACAGGCGGATGCCTATTATCAGTCGCGCTCGCTCAAGAGCCGTTTGGGGGCCTGGGCCTCGGACCAGTCGCAACCTTTGAGCTCGCGCGCGGCGCTTATGGCCAAGGTTGCCAAGATCACCGCTGAGAAAGGCATGCACCCGGAGCGCCCGCCCTTTTGGGGTGGGTTTCGCATTGTGCCCTTGGAAATAGAGTTTTGGGCGGATGGTGCGTTCCGTTTGCACGACCGATTTAGGTGGGTGCGCAAAAGTGTTGCGCACGATTGGGAGGTAACACGTTTGAATCCCTAAATAATTGTTAACAGTGACGCTTATTGGCGTCACTTTGTGTCGCAAGCCGGCCCCTCTTTTGATCATATTTGCATCTAAATGACACTTGCGAGGCTCTGTTTATTCGCTTCAAAGACCACTGGTCTAATTGGGTGGAGTGAACAAATGTTGGAAGATCGCGACGAGACGGAATTCAATGTCTCTGGAAGCGTGAAATGGTTTGATCCGGTCAAAGGGTTTGGCTTTGTTGTTGCAGACACCGGCGGCCCAGACATTCTGCTTCATGCAAATGTGTTGCGTAATTTTGGACAGAATTCTGTCGCGGATGGCGCGCGCGTTGATATTATCGTGCAGATGACAGAGCGCGGGGTGCAGGCTGTTGAAGTGCTTGCCATTCAGCCGCCTGTCAGCGAAGATTCAGTGGCGTTGGCCGACTTTGAGGAGTTTGACCCTGCCGAGATGGCGGCGGCCCCTCTTGAGGCGGCGCGTGTGAAGTGGTTTGACAAGGCCAAAGGCTTCGGTTTTGCCAATGTATATGGCAACAATGACGATGTCTTTATTCACATTGAAGTGTTGCGCCGTTCGGGCTTTGCCGACCTTCAGCCAGGCGAGGCCGTGGCCATCAAGACGATTGATGGCAAGCGCGGGCGCATGGCAACGGAGGTTCGCTCTTGGGAGAGCGCCGTAAAGGGCTAAAATTCTGGTGTCTCGCCGCGGTGATCTGGGGCGGGCTCACACACCCGCTTTGGGCGGGATGCGAGCCAGACAAACTTATGCTGCGCGGCCCATGGGGGCAGGCGCAGTTTTTTGTTGAGATCGCCAACGATTCGGACAGCCGTGCGCAAGGGCTGATGTATCGTGAGACGCTCGCGCGCACCGCCGGGATGCTGTTTGTCTATGACACGCCCGCGCAGCTGGGGTTTTGGATGCGCAACACGCTGATCCCGCTGGATTTGCTGTTTGTCGATGAGCGTGGGCGGATCATCCACATTCACCACAACGCGCAACCGCTTGATGAAACAGTCATTTACAGCAACGGGCTTGCGACGGCTGTTTTGGAGATAAACGGCGGAATGGCGGAACAGTTCGGGATCGGCCTGGGCAGTGACCTTCAGCATGAAAGTTTTGATCAAACGGTGGCGCATTGGCCCTGTGAGGCGTCCTAGCCCGCCGTATGGCGTGCCGGATGGCCCAAAAAAAGATGCCCCCGCACAGCGGTGCAGGGGCGTTCTCAGGTCTCAGGTTTTGGGCGCAGATCAGCCGCGGCGGCGCCCGCCTGTGCGGCCTGCACGGCCACGGTGCTCTTGCCCGGCTTTGGGCGCAACGCGGTTGAAATTGATCCAGGCCCCGCCGCCATCATCATTGTTTGTGAGGAAGTTGGCGGCGCGGATCGCCTCCATTTCCTTACCGGCGCGCGGCTTGGTGGAGCCGAGGCCGAAGAGCTGGCAGAAGGTTTCATCATCCATGTCGGCGGGCAGCACGATGCCGGAGGCTTCCACCTCGGCGCGCTTCTCGGCGATCTTGGTGGGGCCAACGGGGATGGCCACGGGGTTCATGATGGCCGAGGTCATGCCGGCGGTGATGGCCATGGGCAGGAAGGCGTTGTTGATGCCGTGGCGGTTGGGCAGGCCGAAGCTGATGTTGGAGGCGCCGCAGGTGGTGTTGACGCCGAGCTCCTCGCGCAGGCGGCGCACGAGCGTGAAGACCTGCAGACCCGCCGTGCCCATCGCGCCAATGGGCATGACGAGCGGATCCACCACGATATCATGGGCGGGGATGCCGAAATCCGCCGCGCGCTCGACGATCTTTTTGGCCACGGCAAAGCGCACGTCAGGGTCTTCGGAAATGCCGGTGTCGTCATTGGAGATGGCCACGACTGGCACGTTGTATTTTTTCACGAGCGGCAGAACCTGCTCAAGGCGCTCTTCCTCGCCTGTGACCGAGTTCAGAAGCGGGCGGCCCTCGGCTGTGGCGAGGCCGTTTTCCAGAGCGCCCGGCACGGAGCTGTCAATGCAAAGAGGAGAATCTGTCACCGCCTGCACATGCTCGATGAGCTGTTTCATCAGCGTGGGCTCAACGAAGTTGTTGTCCGCATAGCGGGGGTCTTCGGCCATTTTGTTGGAAAAGACAGCGCCAGAGTTGATGTCAAGGATGGTGGCCCCTGCCGCGACCTGCGCCAGAGCATCGGCCTGCACGCGGGAAAAATCGCCGCGCTCAAGCTCTTCGTTGAGAATCTTGCGCCCGGTGGGGTTGATGCGCTCGCCGATCACTGTGAACGGCTGGTCAAAGCCGATGATGGCGGTTTTTGTTTTGGATTCGACGATCGTTCTTGTCATGTGAGCGCTTTCTTATGCTTGTTTGGCTTGGGCTGAGGCCGGAACGCCAGAGGCGCCGCCGTGCTCTGTGGCCCAAGTGGCGTTGGTTTTGATGCCGCCGAGCGGGAAGAAATGCACCTGCTCGATGTTGAAGTCGGGGTTTGCGGCTTTGTGAGCGGCCAGCTCTGCGAGCACCTCTGTGGGCTCGTAGGGCAGAAGCAGCTTTGTCACATCCATGGCGCGCTTTTGCAGCACTTTGAGCGAGGGGCCGACGCCACAGGCGATGGCAAATTTGATCAGCGTTTGCAGCTTGGCCGGGCCAGCGATGCCGATATGCACCGGGATATCGACGCCCGCTGCCTTCAGGCTGTTGGCCCATTCGATGATTGGGCCGGCCTCAAAGGCAAACTGGGTGGCGAGGGCCATTTTGGCCTCGGTGCGCTCGGAGAATTTCTGCTTCCATTGCAAGGCTTCATCAACGTTTTTGGTGCTGCCGTCTGTGTCGATGTCCTTGTTGCCCTCCGGATGGCCGGCAACATGCAGGCGGGTGAAGCCGGCTTTGTCAAAGAGGCCGGTCTCCAAGAGCTGCATGGAGGAGTGGAAATCACCGTGCGGAGTATCCACACCACCGGCTAGCAGGAGCGCCTGCTTTACATTGGCTTCGCCTTGATACATGGCGATCCAGTTTTCCAGCATGGCGGCATCCTTGAGGATGCGCGCGGGGAAATGCGGCATCACCTCAAAGCCTTCGCCATTGAGTCGCGCGGCGGTCTCGACCATCTCCTCGATCGGCGTGCCCTCGATATGGGCGATATAGACCCGTGTGCCGGTTGGCAGGATGTCGCGGAAACTTTCGACCTTGGAGGCCGTGCGCGGCATGACCTCGATGGAGTAGCCTTGCAGGAAAGCTTCCATCTGGGCGGGGTTGGCTGTGACGGCTGCGGTGTCAGCCGATTTTTTGCGGAAATTGAGCAGTGCCATCATGGCCTCCCTGATGTTCATGGGCGTTCAGGCCCAGCCTTCATTGGCGATCAGCGCTTTGATGCGCTCCTTGTCGTAGTCTGCATCAATGCGCGCGGCCTCTGCGGCGGCGATTTCTGCGGGGTCTCCTTCTACAGTGAAGGGATCGGCCTTGCGCCACTCGGCCATGTAGGCGTCGCTGTCTTCCGCGCCGATCTTCATGGCGGCGCGGTCAATCGCTTGCTCAAAGCGCTCGGGCAGGGGGGCTTTGGAGCCGCGCCGGCCCTTGCCCACAATGACCTGAGCCGGAATGTCGCGCCAGTAAACGATTGTGACGTCGGGCATGGTTGATTCCCTTCCTGTTTCGATCTCCACGTCTAAAGGACCCAAACGCGACATCAGCGCCCGTTTTCGACTTTGCGGCGCATCTGAGCGACCTTGTGGAAAATTCTAACTTGAAATTGAGAGAAGCGGCAGCGCCTATGCTATGAAACCTTTTCACGGTCTTTATGAGGCGGGGCAAATTGAAACCCCTTGCGCAGGCGCGGGCCTCGGCATAGTTTGGGAGCAACTCAAAATGGAGGGCGTGACTATGGCGCCCATGCGTCCCAAAGGTGCGGGCGCTATCCCGAAATCGGTCGAGAGCGCCGCGCCCAAACCGCTTGAGTCCGGCCCGCTTTATGCGGCGCTGGACTTGGGAACGAACAGTTGCCGCATGTTGATTGCCCACCCCAAGGGCAGTCAGTTTCATGTGGTGGATAGCTATTCAAAGTCGGTCCAGCTTGGGATCGGCCTGGAAAGCACGGGGCGTTTGTCGCGCAGCTCCATGCAGCGCACCATTCAGGCGCTCAAAACCTGCCAGCAAAAGCTCAGACGCCACAAGGTGCGCAAGATGCGGCTTGTGGCCACCGAGGCTTGCCGGCGCGCCCAGAACGCGGGCGATTTCATTGCCAAGGTCAAGCGAGAGACCGGGCTGGCGCTTGAGATTATCCCAGCTGAAGAGGAAGCGCGGCTGGCTGTCATCTCTTGTGCGCCGCTTGTGAGCGCCAAGACCGAGCAGCTTCTGGTTGTGGATATCGGCGGCGGCTCGACGGAGCTTGTCTGGATTGATCTGTCAGATGTGCCCAGAAAGCACCGCGCCCGCGCGATCATGGGGATGCACCGAGGGTTTGGCCATGTGCAAAGTGGCGAGCCAGCGGCGCGGGTTGTGGACTGGATTTCTGTTCCGCTGGGCGTGGCGACGCTGAAAGACCAATTCGCGGATGTGGAAGATGATGCGGCGCGCTTTGCCCTGATGAGCTGGTTTTTTGAGGAAAACCTCGCGGATTTCACCCCCTATCAGGATGTGCAACAACGCGAGCGCTTCCAGATTGTGGGAACCTCCGGCACGGTTACCACGGTTGCGGCGAGCCATTTGGGGTTGCGCCGCTATGACCGCACCAAGGTGGACGGGTTGCGCATGAGTTCCGAACAGATTGATGCGGTCATTCGCGATTACCTCGCACTTGGTCCGGAGGGGCGGCGGCGTGATCCACGCATCGGACAGGACAGACAGGCGCTGATCATGTCTGGAAGCGCAATTTTGCAAGCCTTGCTGCGTTGCTGGCCCACGGACCGGTTGAGCGTGGCAGATCGGGGCCTGCGCGAGGGGTTGCTCTATGCGCAGATGAATGCGGATGGTGTGTTGGAGGACGGGCCTTTTTAGGGTAGAGCGGGACCATGGCAAAAAAACCAGACGGCAAAAACACATCCGGCCGCGGACAGCGCGAGCTCAAAGTGAAGGTGAAGACGGCGCGGGGGCGGCGCAGCTCCTCCACGCGGTGGCTACAGCGCCAGCTCAATGACCCCTATGTGAAGCGCGCGCAGGCTGAGGGCTATCGCGGACGCGCGGCGTTCAAGATTATGGAACTGGACGATAAATTCGGTTTTCTGGTGCCCGGCGCGCGGATTGTTGATCTGGGTTGCGCGCCCGGTGGCTGGCTGCAAGTGGCGGTGCCGCGGGTGAATGCGCTTGGCGATAAACCCGGCCCCAAAGGCACTATTTTGGGCGTGGATTTGCAGGTGGTGGAGCCGGTAACGGGCTGTGAAATCCATCAGCTTGATTTTATGGATGAGGGCGCAGATGACCAGGTCAAGACGTGGTTGGGCGGCAAGGCCGACGTGGTGATGTCAGATATGGCGGCCTCAAGCTCGGGTCACAAGCAGACCGACCATTTGCGCATTATCTCGCTGTGTGAGGCGGCGGCCTATTTTGCCTTTGATGTGCTGGAAACAGGCGGCACATTTGTCGCCAAGGTTCTGGCGGGGGGCGCGGAGGGTGAGCTGCAAAAGCTGCTCAAACAGAAGTTCACCAAGGTGGTCAATGTGAAACCCCCAAGCTCGCGCAGCGACAGCTCGGAAAAATTTGTCATCGCAACGGGATTTCGGGGCTAGGCCATGGCTGTAAGGCTTTGGTGTGCGCGCGTGAGAAGCTTTCCCAGCGTATCGGCCGAGCCGTTGGTCTGCTCCTTGCGGCCGGTGCTCTTGTGGGCTTGGCAGGCGGCTTGCGCCAGATTTTGTTGACGGATCAGCTCAAACAGCCGTGTGTGACGCGTTGTTGAAGGTGAGTTTGGCATAGTGACCTCGGTAATGATGAGCCCTCACCCAAGCACCGAGTGTTTAATATCTCTCTAAATTGCGTCAAAATTTCAACTTTTCTGGTCTGATTTGGGGGTATTTGCGCGGCCCCAGTGACCTTGATGTTTGGCCTTGACCCGTGGTCTTGGCCAAAGTGGGTTTTCTTTTGGCCGTGAACTGCTCATATGGCGCCGTTGGGGGGGATCATGCAGGGCGAGATCAAGGATATATTCATCATCGGCGGGGGCGTGAACGGCTGTGGCATTGCCCGAGATGCGGCGGGCCGTGGGCTTTCTGTGACGCTTGCTGAGCGGGCAGATTTGGCCAGTGGCACCTCCTCGGCGTCAACAAAGCTGTTTCACGGCGGGTTGCGTTATCTTGAGTATTTTGAATTTCGGCTTGTGCGCGAGGCGCTCAAGGAGCGCGAGGTTCTGCTCGCGATGATGCCACATATCAGTTGGCCCATGCGGTTTGTGCTGCCCCTGAGCCCACAGATGCGCTTTGATGCGAGCACGCCAGCGGCGCGCCTGTTGGCACGGTTGATGCCTTGGGCCAAGGGGCGGCGCCCCAACTGGCTGATCCGGCTGGGGCTTTTCTTGTATGATCATATGGGCGGGCGCAAGCTCTTGCCGCCAACCCGCAGCCTGCGGCTTGGGCAAGGCGCGCAGGACGCGGTGTTGCAGGAGCGGTTTCAGCGCGGATTTGAATACTCTGATGTTTGGATTGATGATGCCCGGCTGGTGAGTCTGAATGCGCGTGATGCGGCGCAACGCGGTGCGCAGATACTCACCCGCACAGAGGTTGTCTCGGCGCGGCGCGTGGCTGGTCTCTGGGAGATTGAGGTTGCCTGTAATGGGGTGTTGCAAAGGCACCGGGCGCGTGCGCTTGTCAATGCGGCGGGCCCCTGGGTGGCGCAGGCTTTGGGCCAGATCAGCAGCGCAATGCGCGGGCAGATCCGGCTGGTGCGCGGCTCGCACATTGTGGTGCCAAGGCTTTATGAGCATGACAAATGTTATTTCCTGCAAGGCGCAGACGGGCGGATCTGTTTTTTGATTCCCTACGAGGAAGCCTTTACGCTGATTGGCACGACGGACGCCGAGCACGCCACGCCTGAGCTGAGCCCGCAGGCCAGCGACGCGGAGAAAGCCTATCTTTTGGCGTTTGCCAACAGATATCTGCGCAAGCCGCTGCGCCCAGACGACATCATTTGGTCTTTTGCTGGGCTGCGGCCGCTTCAGGATGACGGGCAGGCCAGCGCCTCGGCGGCAACGCGCGATTATGAGCTGCGCCTTGAGGCAGATCAGGCCCCTTTGCTCACAGTCTTTGGTGGCAAGATCACAACCTATCGAAAGCTGGCAGAATCAGCAGTGAGCAAGCTTGCGCCAGAGACGGCCCCCTGGACCAGGGGCGCGCCTTTGCCCGGGGGAAATTTTGCGCTTGAGGCGCGCGCGGACCTGTTGGCGCGTATTGCAGAGCAGTATCCGCAGCTCTGTGCGCGCACGCAGCGGCGCTTGTTGCGCAGCTATGGAGACGAGGTTTTTGAAGTTCTTGGCCCGCCTGAGGAGCTGGAGGATCTGGGAGGCGGGCTGAGCCGGCGGGAAGTGGATTGGCTGATTGACCGCGAGTTTGCCCAAACTCCACAGGACATCCTCTGGCGGCGCAGCAAACTCGGGTTGCATATGACGCAAGAGGAGCAGGCGCATCTGGCCGCCTATATGGGCGGGCGCTGACAAATTCCTGTTGTGCCGGCTCTGTCTTGGAGAATGCCATGAAAGGCTTTAGCCTTGCGCCAGATGACGGCCAGGCAGGGCGCAGACAAGGGTAAGGCCGGGAGCAGGCTGGGGTAAGGCAGGGGAGAGAGAAATGTCTTATATTCTCGCGATTGATCAAGGCACCACAAGCTCGCGTGCCATCGTTTATGATGCGCAGATGCGCCCTTGCGGGCAGGCTCAAGAAGCCTTTGAGCAGCATTTTGCGCGCTCAGGTTGGGTTGAACATGCGCCGGATGATCTTTGGCAGACCGTGTTGCGCAGCGGGCAGAGGGCTTTGGCGGCGGCCGGGCTTTCGGGCCAGCAGCTTGCCGGGGTTGGCCTCACAAACCAGCGCGAAACCACGCTGCTGTGGGACCGCACGACGGGTGTGCCGCTTTACAATGCGATTGTCTGGCAAGACAGGCGCACAGCAGAGCGTTGTGCCCGCCTAAAGGCTGAGGGCCACGAGCCGATGGTGAGGCGCACGACGGGGCTGTTGCTGGATCCGTATTTCAGCGCCACAAAACTGGCTTGGATTCTGGACCATGTTGAAGGCGCGCGCGCGCGCGCCGAGGCGGGGCAACTGGCTTTTGGAACGGTTGACAGCTGGCTGTTGTGGAAGCTCACCGGCGGCAAGACCCATGCAACAGACGCCACCAATGCTGCGCGCACGCTGCTTTATGACATTCACGAAGGGGAATGGTCTGAGGCGCTTTGCGCTTTGTTTGACATTCCCATGCGCCTTTTGCCCGAGGTGCATGATTGTGCCGCGCGGTTTGGCGAAACAGAGGTTTTTGGCGGCTCTGCCCCGATTTTGGGGGTTGCGGGCGATCAACAGGCTGCTGCCATCGGGCAGGGGTGTTTTCAGCCCGGAATGATGAAAGCCACCTATGGCACCGGCTGTTTTGCCCTGCTCAACACAGGCAGTGAGGCGGTCAACTCCGAACACAAGCTTCTGACAACCGTGGCTTACCAACTGGAGGGGCAGCCGAGCTATGCGCTGGAAGGCTCGATCTTTGTGGCGGGGGCCGTCGTGCAGTGGTTGCGAGATTCTTTGGGGATCATCGCCGATGCACAGGCCTGCGACACCCTGGCTGCGACGGCGGATCTTCAGCAGGATGTGGTGCTGGTGCCGGCCTTCACGGGGCTTGGCGCGCCGTATTGGAACCCAGAGTGTCGCGGGGCGCTGTTTGGTCTCACCCGCGCGACGGGACCCGCAGAGATTGTGCGCGCCGCTTTGCAATCGGTTGGGTTTCAGAGCCGTGATCTGTTGGAGGCCATGCAGGCGGACTGGCCCGCAGCGCAGCGCGCCACCCTGCGGGTAGACGGGGGGATGTGTGCGTCCGATTGGACCATGCAGTCTTTGGCCGATATCACCGGTCGCGATGTGGAGCGGCCTGTTCTTTTGGAATCGACCGCTTTGGGGGCGGCCTGGTTGGCCGGGCGGGCGGCTGGACTTTATCCTGGGCAAGCCGAGTTTTCGACGCTGTGGCAGCGCGACAGATGCTTTTCTCCCGATAGGAGCGCCGAGGGCCGCGCGGCCAGCTATGCCCGTTGGAAAGCAGCGGTGGCGGCTGCAAAGCTGGTTTAGGGCCTATGGGCCGAACGCCGGAAACACCGGGGCGCGAAGCGCGAGGCCGTGCGCGGCTTGTTTGGGGAAATGGTAGGCCCGGCAGGACTTGAACCCGCAACCAAAGCGTTATGAGCGCTCTGCTCTAACCAGTTGAGCTACAGGCCCCCCATGGGCCTTTGGTTATCAGAGTGCGCGGGCGCGTCAAGTCTTACCGTTGCAGAGAGGCGGGGGATGATTTAATGCGAAGGCCAAGCGACAATGGGGGCTTCACGATGGCGGCGAAAAACGGGATCACCTACGCAGATGCGGGTGTAGATATTGATGCGGGCAACGCCCTTGTGGAGCGGATCAAACCGGCTGCAAAGCGCACACAGCGCTCTGGTGTTATGGCTGGGCTGGGCGGCTTTGGTGCGCTGTTTGACCTCAAGGCGGCGGGCTATAACGACCCGATCCTTGTGGCGGCCACAGATGGGGTGGGGACCAAGCTTAGGATCGCCATTGACACTGGCGAAGTGGACGGCGTGGGCATTGACTTGGTGGCCATGTGCGTCAACGACCTTGTGTGTCAGGGAGCTGAACCGCTGTTTTTTCTTGATTATTTTGCGACGGGGCGTCTTGAGATGGACAAGGCCGCGCGCATTATTGAAGGAATTGCCAAGGGCTGTGAGCTGTCTGGCTGCGCTTTGATAGGCGGAGAAACAGCGGAAATGCCGGGCATGTATCCGGATGGAGATTTCGACCTCGCGGGGTTTGCTGTGGGCGCGATGGAGCGTGGCGCAGATTTGCCGCGCGGTGTGATGGAAGGCGATGTGCTGCTGGGGCTGGGCTCTGACGGGGTGCATTCCAACGGCTATAGCCTTGTGCGCAAGCTGGTTGAGCACTCCGGTCTGGGCTGGGATGCTGACTGCCCCTGGGCAGACGGCACGTTGGGCGCGGCGTTGCTCACACCGACACGGCTTTATGTGAAACCGGCCCTCGCGGCCGTGCAAAGCGGGGGTGTTCATGCGCTGGCCCATATCACCGGCGGCGGGCTGACCGAGAATTTGCCACGGGTTTTGCCCGAGGGGCTGGGGGCCCAGATTGATCTTTCAGCCTGGCAGTTGCCGGATGTGTTCAAATGGCTGGCCAAAACCGGCGCAATGGCCGAGGCCGAGCTGCTCAAGACGTTCAACGCCGGGATTGGGATGATCCTGTCTGTCGAGCAAGCCGAGGCGGCACGCTTGAGCGCGCTGTTGCAGGCCGAGGGCGAGACTGTCTTCACGCTGGGGCGCGTTACGGCGGGCGCAGGCGTGCGCTATGAGGGCCGCCTCGTTTGACACGGGTGGCGCTGTTCATCTCCGGGGGAGGCTCCAACATGCTCTCGCTGGTGCAGAGCATGACAGAAGCCCATCCGGCGCGGCCCTGTCTGGTCTTGTCCAACCGTCCTGAGGCCGGCGGGCTGGCCAAGGCGGCGGCATTGGGGATTGCAACCGAGGTTGTGGACCACCGCCCCTTTGGGGCTGATCGGGCGGGTTTTGAAGCGGCCTTGCAGGACGTATTGGCGCGATATGCGCCTGATCTGATCTGTTTGGCTGGGTTTATGCGGGTGCTCACTGGCGAATTTACCGGGCACTGGGAGGGACGGATGCTCAATATTCATCCGTCATTGCTACCCAAATACAAAGGGCTCAACACCCACCAACGGGCGCTCGACGCGGGCGACGCGCAAGCAGGTTGCACCGTGCATGAGGTGACTGCGAAGCTGGACGACGGACCGATTTTAGGACAAGCGCGTGTGCCTGTGAAGGCGGGCGACACGGCCCAAACGCTTGCCGCGCGTGTGCTTGAGGAGGAGCATCGGCTGTATCCGGCCGTGCTTGCGCGGTTTGTCAGCGGGGACAAGCGGCCGCTCTATTGGCCCTGATCCTTTTCATTTACACGCGGCTCGGATATAGGCCGTGCCAGATCCAGCAAAAGCAGACGTCTTAATGAGAACACTCACCACCACCGAAGAGCTTGCGCAATTTTGCCAAGAGGCCGCAACCCACGACTATGTGACTGTTGACACGGAGTTTTTGCGAGAGCGGACCTATTACTCCAAGCTGTGTCTTGTGCAGCTCGCGATGCCGGGCACGAGCGATGAAACGGCTGTTCTGGTGGACCCATTGGCCAGTGGGATTTCGCTGCAGCCGCTGTATGATTTGATGGCGGATGAAACCACCGTGAAGGTGTTTCATGCCGCGCGCCAGGACCTTGAGATTTTCTTTCATGATGGCAATGTGATCCCGGCGCCTCTGTTTGACACCCAGGTTGCGGCCATGGTGTGTGGATTTGGCGAGCAGGTTGGTTATGAAACACTTGTGCGCAAGATTGCCAAGGAAACTGTGGACAAAAGCAGCCGGTTTACCGATTGGTCGCGCCGGCCGCTTTCGGAGGCGCAAAAAAGCTATGCTTTGGCCGATGTCACCCATCTGCGCCAGATATACGAATATTTGCGCGACCAACTTGCCAAATCAAAGCGCGATATTTGGGTGCGTGAAGAACTGGCGGTGTTGCGCGCGCCACAAACCTATCAGATTGACCCCGGCAACGCCTGGGAAAGAGTGAAGACGCGCACGAGTTCGGGCAAGTTTCTGGCGATTGTGCGCGAGCTTGCCAGATTTCGCGAGAGTTACGCGCAGGCGCGCAATGTGCCGCGCAGCCGGGTTTACAAAGATGACGCATTGATCGAGCTGGCGTCAACCAAGCCCAAGGATATGAACGACTTGTCCCGTTCGCGGCTCCTGCTGCGCGAGGCGCGCAAGGGTGAGATTGCCGAGGGAATTCTGAAGGCTGTTGCTGCCGGGCAAGCTTGCCCAAGCGAAGATTATCCGGTTGTGGACACGCGGCGCGAGAAGCTCAATGTGAACCCGGCTCTGGCCGATTTGCTACGGGTGTTGCTGAAAGCAAAAACCGAAGAGATGGGTGTGGCGGCCAAGCTGATTGCCTCGGCCAGCGACCTTGACATGTTGGCGGCGGGTGACCGGGATGTGCCTGCGATGCGCGGTTGGCGGCTTGAGGCATTCGGCGCGGACGCTCTGCGGCTCTGCAATGGAGAGATCGGCCTTGCTGTGAAGGGGCGCGCTGTGAAGGTTTTCACGCTCTGAAGGCCGGGCCGCGCCCGGTATCGCGCGTTCCGGGACCGGTGCGGCGCGGATGCCAGGGGCGCAGATGTCAGGGGCGCAGCGTGCGCATGTTTTGGGCCGCTTTGACGCGGATCTCATTTAAGGTGCGCATCTGCGTGTCTGGCAAAAAGAGCGCGGCACTCACCTCACGCGCGCGCGGCGGAGCTGTGCGGGCGCGGCCCTTGGGATACTCGGCCTTGAGGGTGTAGCTGAGGTTTTGTCCGGCTGCGACGCCCTGTTCGGTGGGGTCATCCGGGATCAGCGCGACATTATAAGCACCCAGTGTGGCGCTCAGACCCGTGACCCGCAGGATGGCCCCGCCGGCGGCCGGCTCAAGAGACAGCTGCAAGATTTGCTCAAGCGCAACGCCATTGTAAGGTGCCTCGGCGCGTATGAGTGCAGAGCGCTGCGGGATGAGGGGATTGCTGGCTGTCGCGGCCTCGGGGCTTTCTGTTTTGGCGCCCCATTTGAACGGGTTCAGCGCGCGCGATCCAGAACCGGAAGAGCAGCCTTGCAGCGCAAGAGCCGAGAGTAGGGCTGTTGTGAGCATAAACCGCATGTGAGACTCCAGCGTTGATCTTCCTTGGTGCTACCTGATTGCGCAGGGCTTGAAAAGACGGGAATAGATATGGACCTTTGCGACAGAGGTGCCTATCTCACAGGGAGGAAGAGGAGAGCCTATGGCCAGCGCAGCGTTTGAAGAACTTGTCGAGGACTTTGAATTTTTGGAGGACTGGGAGGAGCGCTATGCTCTGGTTATTGAGCTTGGCAAAGCCATGGCACCTCTGGAGGAGGCCTTGAAAGTGCCCGCAACCAAGGTGGAGGGCTGTGCCAGCCAGGTGTGGCTCCACCCAGTGGTAGAGGCGGGCGTGTTTCGCTTTGAAGGTGAGTCCGATGCTGTGATTGTGCGCGGGTTGGTGGCTGTTTTACGACGGCTTTACAACGGGTTGACACTTGCAGAGGTGGCGGCGGTTGATGCTGAGGCCGAGCTTGGGCGGCTGGGCTTGCAAGAGCATTTGTCAGCGCAGCGCTCCAATGGGGTGCGGGCGATGATTGCGCGGATCAGAGCTGCCGCCGCGGGCTGAGACTTTTCGAATTTTGCTGCGCAAAATCCGACCGGCTGGGGGCTTTGCCCCCAGACCCCCAGGATATTTTTGGAAAGAAAAAATTACTGCGCCTGTGCTGACAGGGCTGTGGCGAGGTCTCCGTAACCGGTAAAGCGATACTCATAGGCCAGCCCGAGGCGGCGGGCGCAGTCTTTGGCTTTGTGCTCAAGAGCGGGATCTTGGGTTTGGGCTTGGTAGACCAATTTTGTATAATTTCCGAAAATCATGTCGCGCAATTCCGGATTTTTGTGCAGGCCCATGGGTTTCCAGACAAAGGCGTCAAACTGCTTGACCAAAAAATCGGTGAGGTAAAAGGCGGTGATCTCGTCGTCATGGACGGCAAACCGGCTATTGCCTTCAAAAAAGGAATAGCAATGCGGGCCAGCGACCATCTCGACGCCAAGCGCCTTGCATTTGGCTTCCAGCAAACCGCCGGTCCCGCAATCGGCGTAGACAATGAAAATCTGTGCGTAGGTGTTGCGGTGTTTGAGGACGGCGTCTTCGACCGCCTGTGGAATCTGGTCAGGATAAAGGTGCAAATTGGCGGGCAGGCATGTCAGATCGAGGTGAGACCAGTTGTTTTGGGCGATGAGCGCCAGAATTTCGCGGGCCAAAGCGCCGCAGGCAATGAGCAGGATGCGGCCCTGGCCTTTGGGCGGCAGGCCTTCTTCTGTCAGTGTGGCCTCATCAGGTAGCATTTGGCACTCCAAAAAAAAGACCCGCACGGCGCGCTGCCGACGGGCCTTTGCCGCACAGTCTGCGCGATTAGCCGGCAGCGGCGCTGTTGTGTTTGCGCAGCACGAATTCCTTGGCTGTTTCCACGGCGACGGCGGCGTCGCGGCAGTAAGCATCGGCACCAATGGCCTTGCCGAATTCCTCATTGAGCGGCGCACCGCCGACCAGAACGATATAGTCATCGCGGATGCCCTGTTCGACCATCGTGTCGATCACAACTTTCATGTAGGGCATGGTGGTTGTGAGCAGGGCGGACATGCCGAGGATCTCGGGTTTATGCTCTTCCAGAGCGGCGAGATAGTTTTCGACCGGGTTGTTGATGCCGATGTCTTCAACCTCAAAACCCGCGCCTTCCATCATCATGGCCACAAGGTTTTTGCCGATGTCGTGAATGTCGCCTTTGACCGTCCCGATCACCATACCGCCAACGCGCGGCGCGCCTGTTTCGGCGAGCAGCGGCTTGAGGATGGCCATGCCGCCCTTCATGGCGTTGGCCGCGAGCAGAACTTCGGGCACGAAAAGGATGCCATCGCGGAAGTCTTGCCCGACGATGGTCATTCCGCCAACGAGCGCTTCCGTGAGCACCCGATAGGGGGCCCAGTCACGGGACAGCAAGATGTTCACACCCTCTTCGATTTCCTCTTTGAGGCCATCATAGAGGTCGTCAAACATTTGTTGGACAAGCTCGTCGTCGTCAAGATCGGCAAGGATGATGTCTTGTTCTTCGTCCGACATGGCGGATTCCTTTGATAGAATTTTCTGGGTTCAGCTTTTGCCAAATTGCGACAATATGACTGGCCCGATTGCGACACACACGGGGCTGTTGCCGACCATCTGTGCGATTGTCTGGCCTATGGCCTGAAAAAGGGCCTTTGCGGGGCCTTTCGCGACCACAGGTTCTTGCGGCATATCAGGTGCGGCGGCGGTTTCTGCGGGGGGCCGGCGTGCCGGTGTCAAGCCCGTCGCTGGCCGAGGAAAAAGCGCCCAGGCGTGCGGTGATCTCTTCCAGCGAAGGTTTTTCGCCTTTTGGTTTTGTTTCAAGGGCTTCACGCATTTTTCGCAGGTGCGCCGGCATGGTGCCACAACAGCCACCGATGATCTTTGCGCCGCTGTCACGGGCAAGCACCGCATAGTCCGCCATCAGCTCGGGGGTGCCGTCATAATGGATGTGGCCGTCAACATATTTGGGAATGCCGGCATTGCCCTTTGCAACAATCGGGCGGGGTGTGCCCTGGGCGGCAAAGCCTTGCACCGTGCGTAACAAATCGGACGCGCCCACGCCGCAATTGGCCCCGTAGGCCAGCGGCGGATGGGCGAGCTTTTCGACCATCTTCACCATATCAGCGCTGGTCGTGCCCATCATGGTGCGCCCGGCGGTGTCAAAGCTCATGGTGCCGCACCACGGCATGTCGGCGAGTGCAAAGGCCTCTGCGGCGGCAATATACTCTTCGGGTGCTGAAATTGTTTCGAGCCAAAGCACATCGGCCCCACCGGCTTTGAGCCCTTCGGCTTGTTCATGAAAAATTTCCACCGCCAATGCGTGGGTAAGCTGGCCAAGGGGGGCCATGATTTCACCCGTTGGACCGACAGAGCCGGCAACAATGACGGTATGGTCGGCGCGGTCGGCGACATTGCGCCCGATTTCGGCGGCGATACGGCTAAGCTCATGGGCGCGTTTGGCGGCATCGTGCAGTTTGAGGCGGGCCGCATTTCCGCCAAAGGAGTTGGTCAGGAAAAGATCAGACCCAGCCTCGACCGCAGAGCTGTAAAGCGCTGTGATTTTGGCGGGTTCGGTGACATTCCAGAGTTCGGGCGCATCGCCGGAGCTGAGCCCCATATTGAACAAATTGGTGCCTGTTGCCCCATCTGCGAGCAGCCAGTCGCGGGTATCAAGGAGGGATTGAAGAGCGGTCGTCATGCTGTGCGCCTGTTTTGAGATTATGTGTGCCCATTTCATGAAATGAACCTTTAGGCAAACTCATAAAATACATGAAGATTATGAGGTGGGCTCGGAATGGCCCCGATGGATGTGGCGCGCCAGATCGCAGAGGGCGATGAGCAGGCCTGAGAAGCTGGGAGCGGCCATGTAGAGGGGCACAAAGCGGGGGTTAAAGCAGGATTTGAATTGCGTCAGCCCCTCTGCTCCGGCCACCCGCAGGAGCCTTTGGCGCAAAGGGATATGTGCGGCGATATGGGGCACTGCGGCCAGTGAAACTTGCCGCCGCCCGGCCTGTGCGGCCTCCTCGATGGCGCTGGCGAGCAGCGCGTGCATGGTGCCATCCGGGGCATTTGAGCTGCTGCGCATCAGGTCAAGGCAGATTTCATGGGCGCTCGTATGAAAGCTGGCGAAAGCGACAAGGATGTCGTTCTGATAGGCGAGATAGACCCGCTGATGCGAAAGATAGGCGGGGCAGAAACGGCCCATCGAAAAGCTGCGCGCGCGCCCATGCGCCGCCACCCAGCTGGCGTCAATCTTTTGCATGGCTGTGATGGGAAGCTCTGCTGGGCGGCGCACGGTGACGCCTGCTGTCTTGGCCCTGCGCAGTTTGCGGCGCAGTTGGCGGTAGGCAGGGCTCGCAAGGTTGAACTGGCGAGGATCAATTCGGGCTTCATTCGCAATATGCAATACCCGGAAGCCTCTGCGGCGCAGGGCAACGGCGCTTTGGGCCGAACATTTGTAAACGGCTGGAACGCGATTGCTCAACCGCGCATGTGACAAAAGCGGGCTCACAAGCTCGGGCAATGTGCCGCTGGCCGGATCGAACAGGGCCGTGAGGGTTTGAGGGGTCTTGACCACACAAAGGCGTGCTTCACTTGCTTGCAGGAGATAGCCTTTGGTTTGGCGCATGACACCAAGTTCGGCGCGCGCAGCATGCGCGAGGATGCGCCGGGTGACGGGCTGTTTTGTGGGGTGCTGCGCCGCAAGCTGGGGCAGAGGGCGCAGCAAAAGCAGCGCGGCAAGAGCGGCCGGCAGCACATAGTAAAGCAAACGAAACCCGATCAAGCCGGCGAGCAGATCGGCTTCGGGCAAACCGGGCAAGAGCGCCAGCAAGGTCAGCTCAAAAGGGCCAGCCCCGGCGGGGGCGCCTGACAGAAGGCCCGCGCCCAGAGCCATGAGAAACGCCGGGTAAAGCACGCTCAGGCCGATATCAGATCCCGCAGGGAGCAAGAGCAAGAATGCCAAAGCGGCGAACAGCGTGTCCACAAAGGTGAGCGCGAGCAGCGCGCCCATGGCGGGCAAGGAGGGCAGCTGAAGCCGCAAACGACCGGGCAGCACGATATTGGGCTGCACCAAAGCAAACAGCGGCACGCCAAGAAGCAGCAAGGCCAGGGGCCAAGCCCATGGATGTGCCAGAGAAGGTTGTAAAAACAGCGCACTGAGCGCTGTGATTAATCCGAGCGCTAGCATGAAGGACAGGGCGCAGAGCAAAGTGAGCGCAACGGCACGCGGCGCACCCAGCTGTGGCAGAATGCGCCAACGCGCGAAGCTGCCTGTGACAAGGCCGCAGCCCAAAACCTGGCTGAGTGCGATGGCGGCGGCGCCGCTCTGGACGGTTTGTTGGGTGGGCACGCCGGTCTCAAAGTGGCGGTGCAGCACCGTGTCATAGCGCCCGACGGCCCAGAAGCTGGCACAGGTTGCGAGTGCTGCCAGCGCCCAGGCTGTGGGCGAAACGCGCGCCAAGGCATGCCAGATTTGGGCGACATCTAGAGGACCAATTTTTTGCTGAAGCACCCAGATACACAAAAAGGCAATCGCCAACGGCAGGATGATCTGACGTGTGGTGAGCTGGGGCAGGGCGGGGGCGCGCGGTTTTTGCATACTGGCGAGAGATCCGAAAAAAGGCGTTTGGGAGACCACGTTGTGCCACAGCCCGGTGACGTGCCCCTTAACGGATAAAATGCACCATAAAAAAAGGCGCCACCCCGAGGGAGATGACGCCGGTTTTCAGAAGCTTTGGTTGCCTCAGTCTGTTTCGCTCATCACCTGCTCTTTGGCCGTTATGGCGAGCTCGGCGCGTTTGGCGCGAATGGTGTCAGGATCGGCCATGTCGCCGAGGTCGGCGGCGACTTTGCGCACCACATCTTCATGGCCGGCCTCTTCAAAATCCGCTTTGACAACCTCTGCGGCGTAGGCTTTGGCGTCGTCGCCCGTTTTGCCGAGCAACCCGGCAGCCCAAAGGCCCAAAAGCTTGTTGGTGCGGGCTTCTGCCTTAAACTTCATGTCTTCGTCATGGGCGAATTTGTTTTCAAAAGCGCTTTCGCGATCGTCAAATGAGGACATGGTGTGCTCCTACTGGTTTGTTACGGTTCAAATATGCAGTTGGCCGTGCCAAAGCACAAGGGCTCATGGCGTGTCTTGCGACAAACGGCCCTTTGCCATAAGAGAGCAGCAAGCACGCAGACTCACCTGATGTGCTCAGATGGGAGCCCAGATGGCACGGCGCAAGAAAATATATGAAGGCAAGGCCAAGACACTTTTTGAAGGGCCTGAGCCGGGGACGATTGTTCAGTATTTCAAGGACGATGCGACCGCCTTCAATGCGGAAAAGCGCGATGTGATCGAGGGCAAAGGCGTTCTGAACAACATGCTTTCGGAGTATTTTATGAACGGTTTGACACAAATTGGCGTGCCAAATCATTTCATCCGCCGTCTGAACATGCGTGAACAGCTTGTGAAAGCTTGCGAAATTGTGCCTTTGGAAGTGATCGTGCGCAATTTTGCCGCCGGTTCCATGGCCAAGCGGCTCGGGATTGAGGAGGGCACGGCGTTGCCTCGCCCGATTGTAGAGTATTGCTTCAAAGATGACGCTTTGGGCGACCCTTTGGTGACAGAGGAGCATATTGCGGCGTTTGGCTGGGCCAGCCAGCAGGACATGGACGATATTTTGAGCCTTGCCTTGCGGGTGAATGACTTTCTCTCGGGGGTCATGTTTGGGGTCGGGATCAAACTGGTGGATTTCAAGATTGAAATTGGCCGGGTCTATGAGGGCGATTATCAGCGCCTGATCGTTGCGGATGAGATCAGCCCGGACAGTTGCCGCCTCTGGGATATCGAGACCGGCCAAAAGCTGGATAAGGATGTGTTTCGCCGAGATCTGGGCTCCTTGACTGACGCCTACAGCGAAGTGGCCCGGCGCCTGGGTGTGATGCCCAAAGGCGCGACCCCAATGAAGCCGACGCTGATCAACTGAGCTGCCAGGGTTCGGTGTTAAGAATTGACTGTGTCTGGCAAGGATGTGCTGGGCAAACTGAGAAAAACGGAGAAAGCCATGAAAGCGCGTGTGCATGTGATGCTTAAAAACGGGGTCCTTGACCCGCAGGGTGAAGCGGTGCGCCATGCGCTTGGAGCCATGGGCTTTGACGGTGTTGAAGGCGTGCGCCAAGGCAAGGTGATTGAGCTTGATCTGGCCGATGGCACGGATGAGGACACTGTGGCACAGATGTGTGAAAAGCTCCTCGCGAACACGGTTATCGAAAGCTACACGATCGAGCTTGGCTGATGATTGCGGCGCAGCTCTCAGCGTGGCGCGCGCCCTTGGAGCTTGTGCGGCTGCCAGACCCTGCGCCAGACGCGGGTGGCGTGGTCTTGAAGGTTCTGGCCTGCGGTGTCTGCCGCTCTGACTGGCATGGCTGGGTGGGGGCAGATCCGGATGTGGCCTTGCCCCATATATTGGGCCACGAATATTGTGGGGAGGTTGTCGCAATCGGCAAAGGGGTGACCCGCTGGCAGATCGGGGATCGGGTGATTGCCCCCTTTATCCTGGCCTGTGGCACCTGTGCAGATTGTGCCGCCGGTCATCAGACCATTTGCAGCAGCCAGGCGGTTCCCGGGTTTACCCGGGCAGGGGCCTTTGCTGAGTTGATTTCTGTGCCCTTTGCGGACGCCAATTTGACCGCCTTGCCCGAGAGTATTGAGCCCGATTTGGCCGCTGGGCTGGGCTGCCGTGTGACAACGGCTTGGCACGCCCTCACGGGGCGTGCGGGTTTGCAGGGCGGCGAATGGCTGGCTGTGTTTGGCGGGGGAGGTGTCGGGTTATCTGCTTTGATGCTCGCACGCGCCCTGGGCGCCCGTGTTGTCGTGGTGGATGTGGTGGCGGAAAAACTTGCTTACGCCAAAACGCTAGGCGCCGAGCATGTTGTCAATGCAGCTGATTGTGATGCCGCGGAAGCGGTGCGCAGCCTGACAGGTGGTGGGGCGGATCTTGCGATTGAGGCGCTTGGCGCGGCGCAAACAACCGTGGCGGCGCTCAGATCGCTCAAAAAACTGGGGCGGATGGTTCAGGTCGGGATGCCGGCTGGCGCGCAGAGCGAGATGACCCTGCCGATGGATGTTGTCTATTCCGGACAGCTGGCGCTGTTTGGCACCCGGGGTATGCCCGCGCACCGATATCCGAGCTTGCTGGGAATGATCGCAGGCGGGCAAGTGGATTTGACGCCGCTTGTGACACGCCGCATTGCGCTGAGCACGGTCACTGAAGAGCTTGCGGCCTTTGACCGCGCAGCACCTGCGGGTGTTGCCGTTATAACCGATTTTGAGAGCTGAAACCCGAAGGAGAGCGCCATGAAAGCCGCTGTAATTGTCTTCCCTGGATCAAACTGTGACCGCGATCTTGCTGTCGCTTTGCAGAACGAGGGCGCTGATGTCAGCATGGTCTGGCACAAAGATACGGCCTTGCCGGAGGGGGTAGACCTTGTGGCTGTTCCGGGAGGCTTTTCGTTTGGTGATTATCTGCGCTGCGGGGCGATTGCGGCCAACTCGCCCATTTGCGGTGAGTTGAAGGCGCATGTGGCGCGTGGGGGCTATGCGCTTGGTATTTGCAATGGCTTTCAGGTTTTGACAGAGACCGGGCTCTTGCCGGGGGCGTTGCGGCGCAATGCGGGGCTGAAGTATATTTGCAAGCCTGTCGACTTGCGCGTCGAGGCGACAGACACGGCTTACACAAGCCGTTATGAAGCGGGCCAGATCGTCACTTATCCGATCGCGCACCATGACGGGAATTATTTTGTCGATGACAACAAGCTCTCTGAGCTTGAGGGAGAGGGCCGGGTTGCCTTTCGCTATGTGAACAACCCCAACGGGTCGGTGGCCGATATTGCGGGTGTTATCAGCCGCAACCGGCGGGTCTTGGGGCTGATGCCGCACCCAGAGCGGATGGCGGAGCAAAGCCATGGTGGCACCGATGGCAAGGCGATGTTCACAAGCCTCATGAGCCAAATGGCGCTTGCGTAAATCTGCCTGCTTGTGAGTGCGCGAACGGCCCTGTAAATTGGGGCAATGAACACACCCAGACCCATTGTCTCCCGCGCGCAGCCGCGCACCACAAGTTGGCGTATGCGCGCCATTTTTGTGGCGCTTGTGGTGTTGGCGGCGGTGACAATTTCGGTCACCAACCGGTTTTTGACCGAGAGATTTACCGAGAACACGCGCAACAGGGCCGAGCTGCGCCTGACGCTCTATTCGGGCAACCTGATGTCGGAGCTCAAGCGCAACGCGATTGTGCCGCAGCTGCTGAGTCGTGATCCGGCCCTGATCGGCGCGTTAAACTCGGGCGATTTCAGCCAATCCACGCAACGGCTTATGTCCTTTGTTGAGGAGATCGGAGCGGCCTCGCTGATCCTGCTTGATGCCAGCGGACGCACAGTGGCGGCGACAGATCGGGCCCGTTTGGGAGAGCCGCACCGCCAGCAGGGGTATTTCATTGATACTTTGCGCGCGCCAAACACATTGTTTTCCACGGTTGAGCGCGAGAGCGGGGGCTATCGCTTTTTGTATTCGCGCCGGATCACCAGCCAGGGCGAGACGATTGGGGTTATCCTTGTTGAGGTGGATCTGGCGAAGTTTGAGCGCGCCTGGGCGGGCATTTCAGATGCGGTGTTGGTTACGGACAGCGAGGGCACGATTATCTTGGCGACAGAGCCGCGCTGGCGGGGTCTGAAGGAAGATCTTGCGTTGCAACAGGCCCCGGCCACCAGCGCCATTGAGCGTGCGATCCGGGCCACACAGAACTGGACCTCCTTGCCCCCTGACGCTTATGTGCAGGGCGAGGCGGTGATGCGCAAAGAGACCCGCGTGCCTTTTCGGGGTTGGAAAATGGCCTCCTTCACCACCTATGCGAGCGTGCGCGAGCGCGTGAACGGGGTTCTGGCTCTTGAGATCATGGTATTTGCCGTTTTGTTGTCGCTTGTGTTTTATGTGCTCAGCCGCAAATCGGCGCTGCGGATGGCTTTGTTTCAACGAGAATCTGCTGAGTTGCGCCAGTTGAACATGCGGCTGCAACGCGAGATCGCGGAGCGTGAAAAGATGCAAGGCGCGCTCAAGACGGCCGAGCAAAGCCTTGCCCAAAGCTCCAAGCTTGCCGCTCTTGGAGAGATGTCGGCAGCGGTCAGTCATGAGCTGAACCAGCCCTTGGCGGCGATGAAAACCTATCTTGCCGGGTCGCGGCTCTTGTTGCAGCGCAACCGCCCTGAAGAGGCCTTGTCCTCCTTCCACCGTATTGATGATCTGATTGAACGGATGGGAGCGATCACCAAACAGCTCAAGAGCTATGCGCGCAAAGGCCAAGACCAGTTGAGCCCGATCAATCTGGGCGATGCGCTCACCTCGGCGCTGTCCATGATGGAGCCGCAACTCAAGCTGCGGCATGTCAAGATTGACCGGGTCTTGCCGAAATGGCCCGTGATGGTGATGGGGGATCGGGTGCGCATTGAGCAAGTCATGGTAAATCTGATCCGAAATGCGCTGGATGCCACCAAATTGGTGGCAGAGCCGGAAATCGAGCTGATGTTGGCCGCCGGGGACACGGCAATCCTGACCGTGCGCGACAACGGCCCGGGCATTGACAATTTGGATGCTCTTTTTGAGCCCTTTTACACCACAAAACAGCCCGGAGACGGTGTTGGCCTTGGCCTCGCTATTTCTTCGGGGATCGTCACGGACTTGGGCGGGCGACTGACCGCGCGCAATACCATCTCGGGGGGAGCAGTTTTTGAGATGCAGCTTCCTATTTTGGAAGACAGCAGAGCTGCGGCGGAATAATTTGAGAGAGACAGACCAATGGCGAAGGCTATGAAAATTGCGATTGTGGATGATGAACAGGATATGCGCCAATCCATAAGCCAATGGCTTGCGCTTTCCGGATATGACACGCAGAGCTTTGCCAGCGCAGAGGAGGCCCTCAAGGAGCTTGGTCCGGAGTATCCGGGTATTGTCATATCTGACATCAAGATGCCGGGTATGGACGGGATGCAATTTCTCAAAAAGCTGATGGGCGCAGACAGTGGCCTGCCTGTGATCATGATCACGGGGCATGGCGATGTGCCCATGGCGGTCGAGGCAATGCGGGTTGGGGCTTATGATTTTCTGGAAAAGCCTTTTAATCCGGACCGCATGACCGAACTGGCCAAGAAGGCAGCCAATGCGCGCCGTTTGACCTTGGACAACCGCGCCCTGCGCCGAGAGCTTTCGGATGGTGGGCAGTTGATGAAGAAATTTATCGGATCAAGCCCGGTGATGGAGCGGCTGCGGGAGGATATTCTCGATTTGGGGCAGGCTGACGGGCATGTGTTGATTGACGGGGAAACCGGCACAGGAAAGACTCTGCTGGCCCATGCGCTTCATGCTGTTGGCGCGCGGGCGGGCAAGAAATTTGTGCTCGTGAGCTGTTCTGCCTTGGACGAGAACGCCCTGTCCAAGCGCCTGTTTGGACCGATGATGCCGGAAGACAGCCAGCTACCGGCTTTGGAGGAAGCGCGCGGTGGCACATTGGTTTTGGAAGATGTGGAAACGCTTCCGGACGCTGTGCAAGCGCAGCTGTTAAGCCACCTCAACACCGAAGGCACGCCGGCGGAAACCCGTATTGTCGCGATTTCCAACCTTCAAGAGCAGGACCGCACCGTGGAGGATGCTTTGCGCTCTGATCTCTTTTACAGGCTTGCGGCGTTGCGGGTGACGGTGCCGCCCCTGCGCCAGCGCGGGGAGGATATTCTGACGTTGTTTACCCGCTTGGTAGACGAGTTTGCCGATGAATACGGCTGTGATGCGCCCAAGGTCAGCGCCCAGGAGGCGGCGCAGCTTTTGCAAGCACCCTGGCCGGGTAATGTGCGTCAGTTGATCAACACAGCCGAGCAGGCTGTGCTTCAGGCGCGCCGTGGGGCGGGGTCTATCACCTCTCTCATGATGAGCGATCACGACGACATGCAGGCCGTGATGACGACAGAGGGCAAGCCTTTGAAAGAATATGTGGAGGCCTTTGAACGGATGTTGATTGACAACACCATGCGCCGCCATAAAGGCTCGATTGCGGCGGTGATGGACGAGCTGTGCTTGCCGCGCCGCACGTTGAACGAAAAGATGGCCAAATATGGGTTGCAACGGTCTGAATACCTAAGCTGAGCGGGGCGGGAGCGGTGTGAACTTGGGGTCCGTTGAAATGTTGTTTCCTTGGGGCCAAAGGCGATTAGCCATTGTATTTGGCTGCTGAGTGCTCTTATGTAGGAGGACAGAGGCGCGACACTCGCCCTTTGCGGAGTTTATCTGCTTCGGATGTAGCGCATGACGCGATCCCCAGCAGGATGAATTGGCCCAGAGATGTGGCCAAACGGACCGGCAAAGCCTTGAGCTTGCCAATAAATGGGCACTTTTTGCAGATTTTGCAGCAAAGTGTCGGAGAAGAAACGCGATGAAGCGCGCGACACAATTGAGTTTGAGAGCAGAGGGCGCAAGCGCCCCTCTTGAACACGCGCCTGACATTGCCCGAAATAGACACGTTTTGAGCCCTGCGACCCCTTTGGGCGTTTGCAGGGATTTTGCGTGCAAATGGACTTCATGGCTAAGAAAATGCTTATCGACGCCACCCACGCAGAGGAAACTCGCGTTGTTGTGGTTGATGGAAACAAAGTTGAGGAATTTGACTTTGAAACCGAGAACCGCCGGCAGCTTGCCGGCAATATCTATCTTGCAAAGGTAACACGGGTCGAGCCGTCGCTTCAGGCGGCGTTTGTCGATTATGGCGGCAACCGCCACGGCTTCCTGGCGTTCAACGAGATTCACCCGGACTATTACCAAATTCCGGTGGCTGACCGTGAAGCGCTCATGGAAGAAGAGCGTGCCTATGTGGAAGCACAGCGCGCGCGCGACGAGGACGAGGAAGACAAGCCCAAGCGCCGTCGGTCTTCGCGTTCAAAGGCTGCCAAGACCGACACAGCGGATGCGGTTGAAACCCGCGACGTTGCGCGCGAGGCGGAGGGAATGGAGACGATTGACCTCACCGAGGGTGAGGACACGGCCGAGGGGCTGTCTCCTATGGAGCTTGTTGGCGACACGCCGGTAGAAGAACCCGATGACACGCCTGCGGGGGAAGCTTCTGAAGAGAGGTCCGAGGACGCCTTGCCGGCAGAAGATGCCGAGGCCACCGAAGACGACACGCAAGAGGATGCGCAAGCCGCTGACGAAGATGGCGAGCCTGCAAAAGGGCGTGCCAGAGGGCGCAAGAAAGATGCAAGCGCCAAGGATGAGAGCATCGAAAGCGTTGCAGACGAGGACGAGGAAGAAGATATCCGGCCCCCTCGCAAGCCCCGTCCACGCCGGTATAAGATTCAGGAAGTGATCAAGGTGCGCCAGATCTTGCTGGTGCAGGTGGTGAAAGAGGAGCGTGGCAACAAGGGTGCGGCGCTGACCACTTATTTGAGCCTGGCCGGACGTTACTGCGTTTTGATGCCAAACACCGCGCGAGGCGGTGGGATTTCACGCAAGATTACCAATCCTGCTGACCGCAAGAAGCTCAAGGAAATTGCCAACGAGATTGAAGTGCCCAAGGGCGCGGGCCTCATTGTGCGCACGGCGGGTGCAAAGCGCACCAAGACCGAGATCAAGCGCGACTATGAGTATCTGCAACGCCTTTGGGAACAAATCCGCGAGCTGACCCTGAAGTCAACGGCTCCTGCCAAGATCTATGAAGAGGGCGATCTGATCAAACGCTCGATCCGTGATCTTTATAGCCGCGAGATTGATGAAGTGTTGGTGGAAGGCGAGCGCGGATACCGCATCGCCAAGGACTTCATGAAGATGATCATGCCGTCGCACTCCAAGAATGTGCAACGCTATGAAGATACGTTGCCCTTGTTTGCGCGCTATCAGGTCGAGAGCTATTTGTCGGGCATGTTCAACCCCACTGTGCAGCTCAAGTCGGGGGGTTACATTGTTTTCGGGGTTACGGAAGCCTTGGTTGCGGTTGATGTAAACTCTGGCCGCGCGACAAAAGAAAACAGCATTGAGGAAACTGCGCTCAAGACAAACCTCGAGGCAGCGGAAGAAGTGGCGCGCCAGTTGAGGTTGCGTGACTTGGCGGGCCTGATTGTGATCGATTTCATCGATATGGATGAACGCCGCAACAACGCCGCCGTTGAAAAGCGCATGAAAGATAAGCTCAAGTCAGATCGCGCACGCATACAGGTGGGCCGGATTTCTGGTTTCGGGTTGATGGAAATGTCGCGCCAGAGATTGCGTCCGGGTATGTTGGAAGCCACGACCCAACCTTGCCCAAGCTGCCACGGCACAGGGTTGATCCGCTCGGATGACAACCTTGCGCTCAGTGTCTTGCGCCAGATTGAGGAAGAGGGCACGCGCCGCCGCACCCGTGAGGTGTTGGTGACATGCCCTGTCGGGATCGCCAATTTCTTGATGAACCAAAAGCGAGAGCATGTGGCGCATATCGAAGCACGCTATGGCATGTCGGTGCGGATCGAAGGCGATCCGGCTTTGATCAGCCCGGACTTTACGCTTGAGAAGCTCAAAACCGCCACACGCGCGGTGAAAGAGGTTGCGGCACCCGTGATTTCGGCAACAGCGGCCTTGATGGAAGACATCGACGGGGAAGATGAAGCCGTTGTGGATGCGGATCAGACGGATCCTTTAGAGACGCCTGAAGGCTCTGGCGAGGATAAACCCAAGAAGCGCCGTCGCCGCCGTCGTCGTCGTGGAAAGGGCTCGGGCGGTGAGAACGCTGCTGAAGGTAGCAGCGAGGGCACAGTGGCCGGTGAGGCCGCGCCTGAGGCGAGCGGTGAGACGGTCGCTGCTGATGCGTCGCAGGACCCTCAAACGGCTCCGGCACCTGATAAAGCTGACGAAGACTCCACCGAGCAAGCGCCTGAGGCACCCAAAAAGAAAACGGTGACTCGTTCGCGGCGCAAGAAAACAGAAGCGCCAGTGGCTGTGGAGGCCAGTGAAAGCCAAGAGGCGGCTGTGACAGAAACAGCGCCTGAGGAGGCCAAGCCAAAGGCCAAGCGCAAGCCCGCAACGCGTGCGAGGAAGCCCAAAGTTGAGGAGTCCTCAGCAGAAGCTCTGGCCACGGAGGGTGACACTGAAACGCCAGCACCCGAAAAGCCAAAGCGTTCACGAGCGCGCAAAAAACCTGTTGAGGCAGATGCAGCCAAGGCTGTCACGCAAACTCCCAGCGAAGCTCAGGTTGAGGCCCCGCAAAAGGCTGCTGAGAAAGACCCAGTGACAGACCCTGTGGAAGCCCCAGTAGAAGTTCCTACTGAGCCTGCTGCGGTTAAGACGCAACCGGAGCCTGAAGCCACGAAAGCCAAAGAAGAGACCCCCCCCAAGCCCAAGAAACGGGGCTGGTGGTCGCTTGGTGGCTAGGAAAGCTTGCGCCCAATTGTGAAGAAAAGCCGCGCCTTCGGGCGCGGTTTTGCGTTTTTAGAGACCCGAGCTAGGCTTTGCGCAGCACATAGCGCTGTGCGCCATCTTCCTCGCTGCTGTGCAATAGGTTGTGACCGGCTTCTGAACAGAAATGGGGCACGTCGATCACAGCGGCGGGATCATCGGCAAGAAGGGTGATCTCTTCGCCTGATTTCAACAAGCTCATCCGCTTGCGCAGACGCAGCACAGGCAGGGGGCACAGCAGCCCTCGGGCATCGACCAATTCGCTCATAATGAGGATGTATGGCGAATGTTTCAGGCTGTCCACAGGCTTGTGACAGAAAGTGTCAATGACGGGCTGTGCAAGATGCGCTAAGGATCTCGTATGTTTGGAATCGAGATTATAGATGCGGGGATGCTCCCTGCGATGGTGGTGGCGTTGGTGGCGGGGGTTGTCTCGTTCCTGAGCCCGTGTGTGCTGCCTATTGTGCCGCCTTATCTGGCCTATATGTCCGGGGTGTCTGTCTCTGATCTCAACAGGGCGGAAGGCCCTCGAAGCGCCCTTGTTCCGGCGATCTTTTTTGTGATGGGTCTGTCGACGGTTTTCCTGCTGCTTGGGTTTGCGGCCTCGGCTCTGGGAAAGGTGTTGTTGAGCTACAGCGACCTTTTCTCAACGGTTGCGGGGCTGGTGGTTATGGTTTTTGGGGCGCATTTTGTCGGCGTATACCGAATTGCTTTTCTGGACCGTGAAGCGCGGCTGGAAGTGGGTGACCAAGGTGGCAGCGCGATGGGCGCTTATGTGCTCGGGCTGGCCTTTGCCTTTGGCTGGACGCCCTGTATCGGGCCACAGCTGGGGGCCATCTTGTCTCTGGCCGCCTCTGAAGCAAGCATTGCCAAGGGCCTTGTGTTATTGGGCACCTATGCCATCGGCCTTGGAATTCCGTTCATCATGGTGGCGCTCTATCTGCCAAGTTTGGGCGGGCTCATGGGCTGGATGAAGGCTCACATGGCGCAGATCGAGCGGGTTATGGGGCTGTTGCTCTGGACTGTGGGTCTCTTGATGTTGACAGGTGGGTTTTCTGACTTTTCTTTTTGGCTTCTTGAAACCTTTCCTGCGCTTGCGCGGCTCGGTTAAGCCTTACTCTTGACGAAAAGCTGCGCTAGACATGTGCAAAGATTGCAGTGATGAGTGAACATGTCCGAGCAGGTGCGAACAAATGTGACCCGACGACGGGTGTTTTATATCCCCGGCTATGATCCGATCCCGCCGCGTCGCTATCGTGAGCTGTATCGCAAAGAGGGCAGGGCGCAGGCCGCTATTTCGGGATATGAGCTGGGCTTGTCGCCCAAGGCCAGCACTGGCACCTATGGGTGGCACATCGACACCCGCATTGACGGGCAACAGGTTCAGACCGACATGGATGTGTTGCTGTGGTCTGATATCGTGCAAGACTCGATGCGCCATACGATTGCGGCGACTTATGGCGAAATGCTGCGCACGGCTTGGGTCTATATCGGGACGGGAGCTCTTTGGCGGTTGATGCGCCTCAGAAAAGGGCCCGTGATTGCGGCGCTCTATCCTGTTTTGATGTTGATCTTGCAAGGCGTGCTGGCGCTGGTTTTGGGGGGCGCTCTCGCCTGGGCCACGGCCGGGCTATTGGCCCAATTTGGCTGTCCTGATTGGCTGGGCGCTGCGGCGGGCCTGGCGTTTGGATTGGGAGCCGCTTGGGGGCTCTTGGCATGGTTCAAGAGGCTGGATGGGAAGTTCTTTGTCTATTATCTCATGCATGATTACGCCTATTCAGCGCGCCACCGTGGGGCAAACCCACCCGAGCTTGAAACACGCTTGGCGCAGTTTGGCGCGGCAATTCGCGATGCATTGCAACAGGACTATGACGAGGTGCTGGTTGTGGGGCATTCCTCGGGTGCACATCTGGGGGTTTCCATTATTGCTGACCTTTTGCGCGCCGGTGAGAAACCCGATGGGGGGCCTGCTCTGGCGTTTCTGACATTGGGGCAGGTGGTGCCCATGGTCTCCTTCTTGCCCGAGGCGTGGCGCTTGCGGGCCGATCTGGCCTATATGAGCACACAAGAGGCGGTTTTCTGGCTGGATGTGACAGCCCCCGGAGATGGCTGTGCCTTTGCGCTTTGCGACCCTGTTGCGGTGTCTGGGGTTGCCCCAAGCGCGCAGCGCTGGCCTTTGGTGGTGTCTGCGGCGTTCACTCAGACTTTGAGCGCTGAGCGTTGGAAGGCGCTCAGGTGGCGCTTTTTCAGGCTTCACTTTCAGTATTTGTGCGCGTTTGACCGCCCCAAGGACTATGACTACTTCAAGATAACCGCTGGCCCGCTCAGCCTGGCGGCGCGGTTTTCACACCGTGGTCCATCGCAGAGCCGTATTGTCAGCCCAGTTAACAAATTTAGAAGTGTGGTGCCATGACGCTGCCGCCCAAACCCGTCGCCCGGCCTGAGAAGGTGTCTTTGTGGCGCTATATAAAGCTGTTTCGCCGGGATATTCTATCAGCCCAACCTGCAAAGCTCTATCGGGCCTGGATGGCGGAGTTCCGCACGCCGTTCTTTCGCTCGTTTATGGTGAATGATGTGCGCTTGCTTGATCTGGTCTTGAAGCAGCGTCCGGAGGATTTTCCAAAGTCCGCGCGGGTCAGCGAAGGGTTGCGGCCGTTGCTGGGGCAAAGCGTATTCTTGACCAATGGTGAAACATGGCGGCGGCAACGCCGGATCATTGATCCGGCCTTTGAAGGCGGGCGGCTGCGCGATACTTTTCCGGCGATGTGGGCCGCGTCGCAGGCCTGCGTGGCCCGGCTTGAGACGGGGACTATCGAGATTGAGGAGGTGACGAGCCATGCGGCGGCGGATGTGATTTTTCGCACGTTGTTTTCGATCCCGATTGAAAACGAGATTGCGGCAAAAGTCTTCTCGGAGTTTCGCGACTATCAACGCAGCCAGCCGATTGTGAATATTGCTGCTTTTCTGCCTTTGCCACGCTGGATGCCACGATTTTTTAGACGTCAAACACGGGAAACAGCGCGCAGCATTCGCAGTTTGATTGCGCAGCTCACCAAGGCCCGGGCCGCTGAAATTGACGCCGGTGCGGCACCGGATGATCTTGCAACCAAAATCATGACGACCGTTGACCCTGAAACGGGAGACACATTCAGTTCAGAGGAAATGGTAGATCAAGTTGCGATCTTCTTTCTCGCCGGCCATGAAACCAGCGCTTCGGCGTTGGCTTGGTCACTGTATCTGCTGGCGCTCTATCCAGAGTGGCAAGAAAAGCTGGCACAGGAAGCCGCGGTGCTTGAAAGCTGTGATTTTGCGGTTACGTCACAGTTGAAGTTGAGCCGTGATGTCTTCCGAGAGGCGCTGCGGCTCTATCCACCTGTTCCAATGATGGTGCGCGAGGCTTCCTGTGAGGAAGTTTTCCGCGGGCGCAAAGTTGCTGTGGGCAGCCAGATTGTGCTGAGCCCCTGGCATTTGCACCGTCATGAGCGGCTTTGGTCGCGGCCGGATGCGTTTGAGCCGGAGCGCTGGCAGACCGAGGAGGGGCGCAGCTGCGCGCGCAACGCTTATATGCCGTTCAGCGTGGGACCACGGGTCTGCACCGGGGCGGGATTTGCGATGGTTGAGGGGCCGCTTATTTTGTCAATGCTCTTGAAACGGTTTCGCTTTGATCTGGTAGAGGGCCGTAGTCCACAGCCGGTTGCACATCTGACGGTGCGTGCAAAAGACGGGATCTGGCTAAAGGTGAGCAAGCGCTAGGCCGACCCAGAAAATTTGAATTTTCTGGGCAAATTTCTGTGAAGAAATTTGATAGGCGCGTCACTTCGGCTGTGGGTTAGAGCGGTTCGATTGGGTCTTGGTTGCAAAAGATGATAATATCGCCGGCATTGGTGAGCGCGGTATAGCCGCGCCGCTTCAGCTCTTGTTTGAAGCGGCTCATGCCTACCAAGCGCTCAACGTCGCGCCGTTTGCGACGCACGACACCGCCCTTCGCGGCGGCGCGTGAACTGAAAATCTGTTCGATCCAGAGATCGGGGGAGAGGTGCGCGAAGAGAGACATGGCCCAATTTAGCCACAGCGTGGTTAACGCACATTTAACGTTGCAGGTCTGCCAACACATAAAGCCGAATGGCCGAAGCGAGGCCGCTTTTTACCCCGCGCGCGTCGTCTATTTCGGCGGCCAGCTCGTTGATGGGTTTGTTCTTTCGGGCCGCAATCATGCGGAATGCGCGCCAGAATTCATCTTCCAGAGAGACGCTGGTGCGATGTCCACGCAGGGTGAGGGAGCGTTTAACAGGGCGGCTCATCTCTCGCGCTCTTTGCCGGACAACTCATGGGCGGTCTTGGCAGCGCGGGCTTTCTCAAGCTCTTTTTGAGCCTTTGTGCGCCCGTGTTTGACCACGTTTTCAGCAGCGCGGGCTTTGTGTTTGGCCCGCGCTGCCGCTTTTCTGAACCGGTTGAGATTAACCGGCTCTGTCATCACTTCGGACCGATCATATCTTCGGGGCGCACAACGCGCTCGAAAGTCTCCTCATCAACAAAGCCGAGCGCTATGGCTTCTTCCTTGAGGGTTGTGCCGTTTTTATGGGCTGTTTTGGCAACTTTGGTGGCGTTATCATAGCCGATGGTTGGAGCAAGGGCCGTGACGAGCATCAGGCTTTCTTTCATCAGCTTGTCAATGCGCGGTTCGTTGGCCTCGATGCCCATGAGCATCCGCTCTGTGAAGCTGTCGGTGGCATCGCCAAGCAGCTGGATGCTTTGCAGAAGATTGTAGCTCATCATCGGGTTATAGACGTTGAGCTCAAAATGTCCTTGGGAGCCGGCAAATTTGATGGCCGCATCATTGCCCATGACATGGGCGGCGACCTGTGTGAGCGCTTCGGCCTGCGTCGGGTTGACTTTGCCGGGCATGATCGAGCTGCCGGGCTCGTTTTCAGGCAGGATCAGCTCGCCGAGGCCCGAGCGGGGGCCTGAGCCGAGGAAGCGAATATCGTTCGCAATCTTATAGGCGGAGCCGGCGATTGTTGCCAGGGCACCAGACATAAAGACCATGGCGTCATGGGCGGCCAGGGCTTCAAACTTGTTGGGCGCTGTTACGAAAGGCAGGCCGGTGATGTCGGCCATATGTGCGGCGACAGTCTCGCCCCAGCCATGCTGGGTGTTGAGTCCGGTGCCAACGGCGGTGCCGCCCTGGGCCAGCTCGTAGATTGCGGGAAGGGCGGCCTTTACACGCTGTATTCCCATGCGGATTTGGTGCGCGTAGCCTGAAAACTCTTGCCCAAGGGTGAGCGGCGTGGCGTCTTGGGTGTGTGTGCGGCCGATCTTGATGATGTCTTTGAAGGCCTCAGCCTTGGCTTCAAGGCCGCTGGCGAGCTTTTCGAGACCGGGCAGCAGCACATCACGCACGGACATGGCTGTGGCGATGTGCATGGCTGTTGGAAACGTGTCGTTGGACGACTGGCCCATGTTGCAATGATCATTGGGGTGGACCGGGTCTTTGGAGCCGATCACGCCACCGAGGATTTCTATAGCGCGGTTTGCGATAACCTCGTTTGAGTTCATGTTGGATTGTGTGCCCGAGCCGGTTTGCCAGACAACCAGCGGGAAGTTGTCATCAAACTTGCCGTCGATCACCTCGCCGGCGGCCTGGATGATGGCTTCGGCCAGTTTGGGATCAAGCGCACCGCTGTCGCGGTTGGCCATGGCACAGGCCTTCTTGATCACACCCAAAGCGCGCACGATGGCAACGGGCTGTTTTTCCCATCCGATCGGGAAATTCATAATGGAGCGTTGCGTTTGCGCGCCCCAATATTTGTCATTCGGAACTTCGAGGGGGCCAAAGCTGTCGGTTTCGGTGCGGGTGTCGGCCATGTGTGTGGCTCCTTCAAAAAAACTGTCGCGACGGGTCTAACGCCCCAGACCGTTTGGGGCAATGGCTGATAGCCCTAACGCGCCAAGCTAAGTTTTGGCCGAGGCGATCTCAGCAGAGCTGGTGCAACAAGAAGTGTGAGAAGCCTATTTGCGGAACTGATCTAGGCTGACAACATCAGCTTCGTGCTTTTGGGAGGTTGGCTCACGGCTCTCTGAGGGCAGCTCTTCTGGCTCTTGCGTGTCGTCATCCTCAAAGTCGTCATCGTCTTCGCTCGTTTCAAAGCGCAATCCAAACTCAACGGAAGGATCGACGAATGTTTTGATCGAGTCGTAGGGAACACAGAGTTTTTCAGGCGCATCACCGAAATTGAGGGTCACACAAAAACCGTCGTCATTGACTTGCAGATCCTCAAACCAATGCTGGATGACGATTGTCATTTCACTCGGGTAGCGCTCTTTGAGCCAATCTGCGAGCTTTGCCTCAGGATGGCGCGTGTCAAAGGTGATGAAGAAATGATGCATTCCTGGCAGACCGCCATCAGATACATCTGAAAGAACGCGCCTGATCAGGCTGCGCATGGCGTTGTGCATCAATGTGCCATAGTCAATCGTGTCTGACATGCGCTTGCCCTCTTTTTTCCAAAATAATACGGGATTTGACAGAAAACAAAAGGCTGATTCCGCATAAAGCTATGACGGCTAAAAAACACCTGCACTTCTGTGGGACACGCCAGTTTGCGGTGGGCAAAACGGGTGTTTAGGTGAACAATATTTGGTGAAACAGCACGCTCAGAACGGCATTTCCCAATATGACCACAAAAAGATTTGCGCGGCTGCGCCAAGCCAGCGTGGCTCCTGTCACGATAAGCAGGGCTGCGGCCCAATCCGGGCTGCTCAGGGTTTCAAGGCGCTGTCCGGGCCAGAGCACGGAAACGGCAAACCAGAGCGAGAGGCTTGCAATCACCCCATTCACACCGGCGGTGATACCGTCGAGCGCGGCCTGAAGCCTAGGCTGTGCAAGGATCTGCTCGATGTAGGGGGCGCCGACGAAAATGAAGATAAAGCAGGGCAAAAATACCGTCCACAGCGTGAGCACGCCGGCAAGAGCTGCCAAGCCGATGCCGCCTTGCCCATAGCCGGCCAGGTGGCCAACAAATTGGGTCACAAGGATCAGGGGGCCGGGTGTGGTTTCGGCCAATCCGAGCGCGTCCATCATCTGGGTGGCTGTGACCCAGCCATGATCTTGCACCACAGTCTGCACCATCCAGCCAAGCAAAGCATAGGCCCCGCCAAAGCTTAGGACGGCCAGTTTTGCAAAATAAAGAGACAGCTCGGTGAGGAAGCTAAAGCCAAGGGTGTGCAAGAAGACAAGTGGCGCAAGCCAGAGAGGCAGGCCAACAGCCAACACACGCAGGGGCTGCTTCTTGCCAACCGGCTGCAAAGACACCGCGCGCTTGGAATTGGAAAGCAAGGCAAGCCCGCCGATAGCAGCCATTATCAAGACAAGCGGGTAGGGCAGGGCCAGCACAAACAGACCCAGAAAGGCGCAAAGCGCAATCAGCCGGCTGGGAGCCGATAAGAGCGTGCGTTGTGCGAGCCTGATCAAAGCCAAGGCCACAATTGTTATCACAGAGGCTTTGATTCCAAGAAAGGCGTCTTCAACCCAAGGGGTGGCACCGTATTTTATATAGCCAAAGGCCAGTGCCCAAATGAGACAGGCTCCGGGCAAGATGAAAAGCAGACCAGCGGCGAGCCCGCCAGCGATGCCGCGCAGCTTCCATCCGGCGTAGGTTGCCAGTTGCATGGCTTCAGGACCGGGCAGAAGCATACAAAAGCTCAGCGCTGTTGAGAACTCACGCTCTTTGAGCCAAGCCTGTTCAGCCACCAGAACCCGGTGCATGAGCGCAATCTGTGCGGCGGGTCCACCAAAGGAGAGCAGGCCGATTTTGGCAAAGGTTTGATAAAAGTGCCGTCTGGTCTGGTCGTGCATTCAATCGCCTTTGGCTAGCCTGTGTTCGGGCATCTTAGCTGCCATGTGGCCGGTGCAAAAGCTCGGAGGCCGCTTGCCACCTTTAATCAGACTTGCGTGTTGGTCGTGTATGGGCGGCGCGATAAGGGGAAAAGTGCAGGCTTCTGTTGCCAGGTGCCTGCGAACCCCGCCTTAGGTCGCTAAACGTAAGGACTTAGATTTCAACAGTTCCGGTCGCTTACGCGGCCATCGCCATTGGAGCACGATTGTCATTTGCAATTGTACAAGTTTCGCCGATAACGGTGGCAGACAGCCGAAACAAAGCTAACCCCTTTAGACGTTCGTCGATCCTATTTCGTCCCCATGATCCCCAAATGAAGGATGTTTGGTGGAGACGCCGGGTACCGCCCCCGGGTCCGATCCGCTTATTACGAGCGCGTTTATGTCCATAGTCTCAGAGAGACAATGACAAGATAGGCTCTTATCCGGCCTATTTGAAGGGGTAATTTCAGCAATGTTTAGCGAAGGGGGCGATACGGCGCGCGCAGAGCCGTTTTTGATTGAGCGGACTGGACGTCTTAATAGGCCGAGGCTGCGTTTGCAGCCAAGCTGTGGCGCTCTGTGCCTTTCAGGGGCGGATTGAAGACGCTGATCAGAACCATGTTCTGCTGCGGATCGGCAGAGAGATAATGGTCGTCATGCTGATCGAGCACATATACTGTTCCCGGTGAGATGCTGTGGACCTTGCCATCCAAGGTGCGCACTGATCCCGTTCCGGACACACAATAGCAGGCTTCCAGATGGTTGCGATATTGCAGCCGTGATTCAGTCCCGGCATGGACGACCGTATGACAGATGGTGAAACCCATCATATCTTGCTCGGTGAGAAGGCGGTGGCTTGTGCCGTTGCCCCAGTTTACAAAACGATCTGTTTTCTCAACTTCGGTGAGTGTGCGGGTAAACATGTCTACTCCCTGCATAACCAAGGTTCATGCAAAAGGCATAGCTTGCAAAAAAGGCCAATTTAGGTCGTGGTTTTGGCAGATTTTTGGCGCGAAAAGACGTCTTTGGCGAGTTGTCGTGTGTAGGTTTCAAGGGCAATCAAGGCGCCATCAACCTTGTCTGGAGCTTGATCTTCCAGCCCATCAGCAATTTCGGTATGCAAAGCAATGATCTCGGCGCGTGAGCGGGCGGTGAAGGTGATCATGTTCATCAAAGGTTCGATCGCTTCGATTGCGCCGGCGAGTTGATAGGACAAGACCGGGTTGGCCGCACCATCGACCAGCGCGCGGTGAAAGCTGACATCTGAGGCGCACCAGGCCTCATCAGAAAGACCCGGCTGTGATTGGCGAAAGATTTCGGTGCGCATTGTGGCGAGGTGATCTGCACTGCGCCGTTGTGCGGAAAGAGGTGCGCAAGCCCGCTCCAGAGCAAAGCGCGCTTCGCAGGCTGTTTCAAAGCTCACGTCATTCATGCTCAAAAGCAAGGTCGACGTGGTGATTTGTTGCGGATAGGCGTCTTGAAAGCTGATATGATTGACAAATGCGCCCCCCGTGGCACCCCGCTGGGTGCGGATCAGAGATTGTGCCGCAAGGCGTTTGAGCGCTTCACGCACCGTTGGGCGAGAGACGTTGAACTGCTCGGAGAGATCGGCTTCGGAGGGCAAGCGCTCATCCACAATCAAGGCTCCCGAGACAATGGCGTCACGGATGTTTTTGGCGATTGTCGCAGAGAGATCCGAGGGCGTTGTGCGAGTTTTTTTCATTTGTCTTACAATTGTTCTTTACGCAGAGGATAAATTGTCTGACATTTGCGATCAAGACCTGAGTCGCAGATGAGAACAGAATGCTTTTGAGCCGCATCAAAACAATGACAGGCCTGCACTGGCTAATGCTTTTTGTGCTGATTGCGTCGGCATGGACAGCTCTGTTTGTCATGGCCATACCTGCCGAGATGCGCGCCTATTCCAAGATTTATGGATCAGAGTTCTGGGAAGCCTTGTGCACCGTGACGCCGGATGGCGTTGGGCTGCTTAAATTGTTTGCCATGTGGGCCTTGATGTCGGCCGCGATGATGGCGCCAACGGCCTTGCCGGCTTTTGGCACATACGACGATTTGGCAGGCGCAACCGGGCAGGGGCGTTTTGGAACGCTGGTCGCCGGTTACTTGTGTGTCTGGCTTGGATTCGCCGCCTTGGCAGCTGGGGTGCAGATGGCCCTGACAGTCAAGGGTGCTGTGGATGTGTTGGGGCAAAGCCAATCACCGCTTTTGACGGCAGGTTTGTTGCTGTTTGCGGGAGCGTATCAGTTTTCTGCCCTCAAAGAGGCCTGTTTGAGCAAGTGCCGCCGCCCCATGAGCTTTTTCATGCAACACTGGGATGAAGGGCCGTGGCGCAATGGGCTGCGGCTTGGGTTGGTTTGCCTTGGGTGCTGCTGGGCTCTCATGTTGCTGGGCTTTGTAGGTGGCGTGATGAACCTCGCATTCATGGGGTTGGCGACTGCGATGATGATTTTGGAAAAACTGCCCGATTTGGGGCGCTGGCTGACCAAACCTTTGGGGGTTGCTCTGATTGGTTGGGGGCTATTTGTGCTTGCGGGCACGCTAATTTAGAGGAGGAAGAACATGGCTTTAGATGGTGAAATCGGCACGATTCCCTGGACGATCAAAGGGGAGCTTATTCTCAATTGCAACTGTATCGTTTTTTGCCCCTGTGTGGTCAGTCTTGGGCAGCATCCGCCCACCGAGGGCCATTGTCAGGCCTGGTCTGGTGTGCGGATCGACGAGGGCGAGTATGGCGGTGTCAGCCTGTCGGGGCTGAATGTCGGTTTGTTCCTGGAGATTCCGGGGAATATGGGCCGTGGCAACTGGAAGGCTGCGGCGTTTATCGATGATCGCGCCGATGAAGCGCAATATGAGGCGTTGGAAGCAATTTTCTCGGGCGCGGCACGCGGAACAACGGGTTTGTTTGGAATGCTGGTCGGCGAATATCTGGGAGCAGAGCGCGCACCTGTAAGCTTCGAAACCGAAGGTAAAGAGCGCCGCCTAACCGTTGGCAAGAAAATCCAGGGCTCTGTTGTGCCTGTCGAGGGCAAGGACGGCAAAGAGATTGTCGTGACCAACACGGAATATTGGATGGGCCCTGACATCACAGTTGCCAAGGCGACAAAAGGGCGGGTGCGTGCTTTTGGCCGTGTCTGGGACTTTGATGGCCGCTCGGCAGAGATTTGTCAGATTGATTGGCACGGTCCACGCTAATGGCGCTGATTTCTTTGTCGCGCCGTCTGCGCCGCACCCCGTTTAGCGAGGGTGTGGAGGCCGCAGGTGTGAAAGGGTATACGGTCTATAACCGGATGCTCCTGCCAACCGTGTTTCGATCGGTTGAAGAAGATTACCGCCACCTCAAGGAGGCGGTTCAGCTCTGGGATGTGGCCTGTGAGCGGCAAGTGGAGCTGCGCGGGCCCGACGCCACACGGCTCATGCAGATGCTCACCCCGCGTGATCTGCGCAACATGCAGGTTGGGCAGTGTTATTATGTCCCAATCGTCGATGAAACCGGGGGAATGCTTAATGATCCGGTGGCTGTGAAGCTGGCGGAGGATCGTTGGTGGATTTCGATTGCTGACAGCGATCTGCTGCTCTGGGTCAAGGGCATTGCCTATGGGTATCGTCTTGATGTGTTGGTCGATGAACCTGATGTCAGCCCGCTGGCTGTGCAAGGACCACGGGCAGACGATGTTATGGCGGACGTTTTTGGCGATGCCGTGCGTGATATCCGGTTTTTCCGGTTCGCGATGCTGGAGTTCAATGGCCGCAAACACGTTGTCGCGCGCTCGGGTTACTCAAAGCAGGGTGGATTTGAGATCTATGTCGATGGCACCGAGAACGGGATGCCGCTTTGGAATGCTTTGATGGAGGCTGGTAAAGCGCATGATATCCATGCGGGATGCCCAAATCTGATCGAGCGCATCGAGGGAGGCTTGCTGAGTTACGGCAACGACATGACCGATGACAACACGCCGCACGAATGTGGGTTGGGAAAGTTTTGCAACACACATTCCGCGATTGGCTGTGTGGGGCGGGACGCGTTGTTGCGTGTGGCCCAAGAGGGCCCTGTGCGCCAGATCCGGGCGGTTGAGATACACGGTGACAAAGTTCCGCCATGTGACCGCCTCTGGCCGATTATGGTGGGTGATAAACAGGTTGGAAACATTAGCAGCGCTGCATACTCGCCTGATTTTGCAACGAATGTGTCCATTGGGCTTGTGCGTATGACACATTGGGATGAAGGCAGTGAAGTGGATGTGATCACGCCGGCCGGTGTGCGTGCGGCCACTGTGAGAGAAACATTCTGGATTTGAAGGAAGAGGTAAAAAGATGAGCGAATTTAACGCGATCATCGTAGATAAAGATGCTGAGACGGGCAAGACAAACGCTGAGCTTCGCCAAATTTCTGTTGCGGACCTCCCCGAGGGAGATGTGACGGTGGCTGTGGATTACTCCACTGTAAATTACAAGGATGGCCTCTGCATCGGGCCCGGCGGCGGCCTTGTGCGCAACTATCCGCATGTTCCGGGCATTGATTTTGCCGGGACTGTCGAAAGCTCAAACGATCCACGCTACAAAGCCGGCGACAAGGTAGTGCTCACAGGGTGGCGCGTGGGAGAGGCCCATTGGGGTGGATATGCGCAAAAGGCCCGAGTGAAAGCGGATTGGCTTGTGCCACTGCCCGCAGGGCTGACCACACGGCAGGCAATGGCGGTTGGAACGGCCGGCTTCACAGCCATGCTTGCGGTGATGGCGCTTGAGGATCACGGCATCAAGGCGGGGCCTGTTTTGGTGACAGGGGCGGCCGGTGGTGTCGGGTCTGTGGCAACGGCTATTCTGGCCAACCTTGGTCACGAAGTTGCTGCGGTGACGGGCCGTCCGGAAACAGCTGACTATCTGACAGGCCTTGGCGCGTCTCAAATTGTGGCCCGCGAAGAGCTGAACGAAACCGTGAAGCGCCCGCTAGAGGCCGAAACATGGGGCGGCTGCGTGGATGCTGTGGGAGGCGAGATGCTGGCCCGCGCATTGGGACAGATGCAATATGGGGCTTCTGTTGCCGCTGTTGGCCTTGCCGGTGGGGCGGGCTTGCCCGCGACGGTTATTCCGTTCTTGCTGCGAGGTGTGAACCTGTTGGGAATTGACAGTGTCATGCAGCCCTATGACAACCGGTTGCGGGCCTGGGAGAGGATCGCGAAAGATCTGCCCATGGACAAGCTTGAAGCGATGATCCAGCCCGCAGTGCTGAGTGATCTGCCACAGTTGGGGCGTGACATCCTCAAGGGGCAAGTCAAAGGGCGCGTTGTCGTTGATGTGAACGCCTGATCGCGCCGGGTTTCCCGGCCAAATAAGGGAGAGCTGCCCTGTTTTGGGCAGCTCTTTTCGTTTGAGGTGCTTGCCAATCTTTCTGCTTGGTGAAACTCTCTGGCAAAGCGTCAAAAAGGAGTGCGCCATGAGTTATGATCCGGACAATATTTTCGCCAAAATCTTGCGTGGCGAGATACCGTCCTTCAAGGTGTATGAGGACGAGCAAACCTATTGTTTTATGGACATCATGCCGCGCAGCGCCGGTCACTGCCTTGTCATTCCAAAGACACCCTGCCGCAATATTCTGGACGCCAGCCCTGAGCAGCTTTGCGCCTGTATGGCGACCGTAAGCACGGTCGCCAATGCGGCGATGAAAGCCTTTGGGGCAGATGGCATTACATTGCAACAGTTCTCCGAGGCTGCTGGAGGGCAGGAGGTGTTTCATTTGCATTTTCACATCTTACCCCGCCACAGCGGCAAATCTTTGGGTCCGGCTGGTGTCATGGGAGATATGGAAGTGATCAAGGCACATGCCGAAAAACTGATCGCCGCATTGGGGTGAGACCGGCTGACAGATTGCGCAGATGGTTGTAGGGCAGAGCGCTTCAATCCGTGTGCGATCCGGTGCCGGTGAAAATGTCAAATGAAGGAGCGAAACATGAACCTCGATATTGATTTTGTGCGCGCACAGTTTCCGGCTTTTGAACAGGGCTCTCTTGCCGGTCAGGCGTTTTTTGAAAACGCGGGAGGATCTTACACCTGTCGACCCGTGATTGAACGGTTGATGCGCTTTTATACGCAGCGCAAGGTCCAGCCATATGCCCCCTATGAAGCGTCCCGATTGGGCGGTGCCGAAATGGATGAGGCCCGTAGCCGCCTGGCGGCCATGATGGGGGTAGAGGCCGATGAAGTGAGTTTCGGGCCCTCAACGACCCAAAACACCTATGTGCTGGCCAACGCGTTTCGCCAGTTCATGCAGCCAGGCGATGCGGTGATTGTGACCAATCAAGACCATGAAGCCAATACCGGGCCTTGGCGGCGGTTGGCAGAAGAGGGCTTTGAGGTGCGCGAGTGGCAGATTGATCCGGAGACGGGCCATCTGGAGCTGAGCAAGCTGGAAGAGTTGCTCGACGAGCGCGTGCGGCTTGTGTGTTTTCCACATTGCTCGAATGTGGTTGGTGAGATCAACCCGGTGGTGGAAATCACCGCGCTGGCGCACGCGGCGGGCGCTTTTGTTTGCGTTGATGGGGTCAGCTATGCGCCCCATGGTATTCCAAACGTCGGGTTGATGGGGCCGGATATCTACTTGTTTTCGGCCTATAAAACATACGGCCCTCATCAGGGCATTATGGTGATGCGTCGCGCCTTGGGCGAAATTCTGCCCAACCAGGGGCATTATTTCAATGCTGGCAGCCTCTATAAGCGTTTCACACCTGCGGGACCAGATCATGCGCAGGTTGCCGCTTGTGCGGGGATGGCGGATTACGCGGAGGCCTTGGCTTGGCATCATGGTGTTGAAGGCTCCGCAGCAGAGCGCGCGATGGCTGTCCATGATATGATGCGCGCCCATGAAGTTCAGTTGTTGCAACCTTTGCTGGACTATCTCACCGCCAAGAATTCGGTGCGCCTGATTGGCCCCGCAGATGCAACGCTGCGCGCGCCTACGGTTGCGCTCGCTTTGAGTGCCAATGGCGAAGATGTTGCTGCGGACCTCGCGCAGCAGGGCATCATGGCCGGGGGCGGTGATTTTTACGCGGTGCGCGCGCTTCAGGCCATGGGCGTGGATATGCAGAGGGGCGTTTTGCGGCTTTCCTTCGTGCATTATACCAACAAAGCAGAAATTGATAAGCTTATCCAAGCGCTTGAGCGGGTATTGTGATCTGGACGCGAGGCCTTGCCGTAGGGTTCCTATCTGAGGCGGGGCAAAGAAAAAAATGACAAAGACAGCGATCTGGTGGGTTCGGCGCGATATGCGTCTGAAGGACAACCCGGCTTTATCAGCCAGTGTTGCCGCGGGAGCGGTTGTTGCGGTGTTTGTCCTGGATCAACGGTTTGAGAGCCTGGGAGCCGCTCCGCTCTGGCGTTTAGAGGCGGCTCTCAAAGCGCTGTCACGGGCGCTTGAGGAGCTTGGCTCAAGACTAATCCTGCGTCGTGGAGATGCGCAGGAAGCCTTGCAGGCGGTGATCTCCGAGACCGGGGCCACAGAGGTGCATTGGAACCGTCTCTATGACCCGGAGTCGATCGCGATTGACACGGCGTTGAAAGCCGGCTTGCGAGCGCAAGGGTATACCGCGCAGAGCCATGCCGGGCATTTGCTGCATGAGCCCATGGCCATAAAAACCAAAACCGGCGATTATTACAAAGTCTTCACGCCATTTTGGCGGGCCATGCAAGCCCATGAGGTTGCGCCACCCCGGCCTGCTCCGGGGGCGTTGGAAGGTCCGGGTGTCTGGCCGGCCTCGGAGACTTTGGCGCAGTGGCGCTTGGGGGCCAAGATGCAAAGAGGCGCGCAGGTTGTTGCGGGCCACACGGGAGCTGGCGAGGCCAAAGCTTGGGAAAAGCTAGAAACCTTCTTGTCTGAGCGCGCAGAGACCTACGCAGAAGCGCGAGACAATCTGGCGTTGTCAGGGACTTCGGATCTCTCTGACAACTTGGCTTATGGAGAAATTTCAGCGCGCAGTATCTGGGATAGCGGGCAAAAGGCGGCCGCATCTGGAACCGGCGGGTTAGAGCCTTTTCTGCGCCAGATTGCCTGGCGAGATTTTGCCCATCATCTGATGTTTCACACGCCTCATATTCTCAGCGACAACTGGCGTCCGGGATGGGAGACGTTTCCCTGGAGCGAGGCCACGGACACGCCTGAGGTTCTTGCCTGGAAGCTGGGCCGGACAGGCGTTGATTTTGTAGACGCCGCCATGCGTGAGTTATGGGTCACCGGCAAGATGCACAACCGCGCCCGTATGGTGGCCGCCAGCTATCTGACCAAACACATGATGGTTCATTGGCGTGTGGGCGAGCGTTGGTTTGCGGATCAGCTGATTGATTATGACCCTGCGAACAACGCTATGGGATGGCAATGGGTGGCTGGGTCCGGGCCGGATGCATCGCCCTATTTCAGGATTTTCAACCCAGAGACCCAATTGAAGAAGTTTGACCCCGATCACGCCTATGTCAGGCGTTGGCTTGCGGAAGGTCAACGAAGCCCGCCGCAAACGGCCTTGCAGTATTACGACGCGATCTACTTGTCGCAAGGCGCTGCACCCAACGAGCGGCGCGGGGCGCCGATTGTCGGCTTAAAGGAAGGTCGCGAGCGGGCCTTGGCCGCCTATTCTGCCAGATAGAAAACAATGCTAAAGAGAGTTGGGCGGTGAACACCCCGCGAGAGGTGCGCGCCGATGACACAAGGAGGCCAGCGATGATATTGACTGAGACGAAAGGGCAAAAAAACCTGCCCAGGTATTTTTCTCAGGTCTTTGAAGCGGCACAGCGCATATCGCGGGGCCAACTCGACATCACCCTGCCAGACGGACGGTTGTTTCGCGCGATTGGCCAACAGGCAGGGCCTGTTGCGGCGGTTCATATACATGACCCAGACGTTTTTGCGCGGTTGCTTCGCGATGGCGAACTGGGCTTTTGTGACGCTTATCTCGAGCAGGGGTGGTCCTCCCCTGATTTGCAGGCTTTTCTGGATTTGATGAATGCGGGAAATGAAGTGCTTTACCGCGGATTTCCCGGCAAAGGGTTGCTCAAGGCTTACGAGCGCCTGCGCCATATTTTGCGCTCCAACAGCAAGGCGCGCGCCCGCAAGAATATTGCGTATCATTATGACCTTGGAAATGCGTTTTATGCCAAATGGCTGGATGAAACGATGACCTATTCAAGCGCTCTCTTCAAAACAGGCAACGAACCTCTTGCCGTGGCACAGAGAGCCAAATACGCGGCTCTTGTTGACGCTTTGAACGTGAAAGAGGGTGATCATATTCTTGAGATCGGCTGCGGCTGGGGCGGTTTTGCTGAGTATGCCGCCAAAGAGCGGGGGTTGCGTGTCACCGGGCTGACAATCAGCGCTGAGCAATTGCGCTATGCGCAAGCCCGGATGGCGCGCGCCGGGGTTGCTGATCGGGTTGACTTGAGAATGCAAGATTACCGTGATGAACATGGTGTTTATGACGGGATTGCTTCGATTGAAATGTTTGAGGCGGTTGGGGAAAAATACTGGCCCGTCTATTTTGACAAGCTCCAAGGGTGCCTCAAGCCTGAGGCACGGGCGTGTTTGCAGATCATCACGTTGCAAGAGGCGCGCTTTGAGGTTTACCGAAAAGGCGTTGATTTCATTCAAAAATATATTTTTCCCGGCGGGATGCTGCCATCAAAGACCGTGTTGCGACAACAGGTGCTCAAGGCCGGGCTTGAAGAGGTCGGATGCCTTGAGTTTGGGGAAAGTTATTCGAAGACTCTGCGACACTGGCATGAGCGCTTCAATGCGGATTGGGCGGATATTTCGCAGATGGGGTTTGATGAGCGGTTTCGCAGAATGTGGAATTTCTATCTAACCTCTTGCGCTGCCTCCTTTCGTGGCGGTAACTGTGATGTAGTGCAAATTACATTGGTGAAACGAGTTTAGATGCCCACTGCTGCCAGATTGCTTTCGGCGATTTATCTCGCTGCTGTTGCCTATTTTGTGAGTCAGATGGTTATGGCGGCGATGCTGGCGCAGGAGCCTGCGCTAAATTTCGGGCGGTTTCTGGAGATAAATTTAGCAATTTGCGCTTTTCTGGGCTGGTTCATGTTGGGCAGTCGGATTGGGAACCCCTATTCGGTTGCCACCGGGCTTGGCCTGACAGCCATTGCGGCGGCGGTTTTTTGGTGTTTGTTCGCCCATGCAAGCATAGAAATGTTGCGACGCGCGCTGGACAGTCGCTATGACGGGCTCATGGAGGCCTTGTTGGGCGCACTGGAATTTGGCTTGAACTATGGCGCCGAACTGTTGAGACCCCAAATCATCCTGATATTACTGGTGGCGGGTATATTTGGTGGTCTTTTTGCAGAGTTTGCCAGCCGTCGCTGGCGCTAGGCCAGAAAAAATAGAGAGCTCACGTGACCCAGATTTTCTTATACGGCACGCTTCGGCATATGGGATTGCTGGAGATTGTATTGGGCCATCTGCCCATGTCGCGGCTGCGCGAGGCCGCGCTTGAGGGCCACCATGTTGCGCGGGCACAGGATCAGGACTTTCCGTTGATTGTTGCAGAGCCGGGTAGGCGCTGCAACGGGCTGTTGTTGCAAGAGGTCACCCCTGAAGAAAAGGCGCGGTTGGACTATTACGAACTGGGTTTTGGCTATGAGCTGCGCCGCTGCACTGTTGAGGGGGCAGAGGCGTTGGTTTACTTTCCACAAGAGGGGCTTTGGCACGCTGCGGAGCCGTGGAGCCTTGCAAGCTGGACGGAGCAACATTGGCCTGTGACCCAACACGCGGCCAAAGAGCTCATGGCGCTTTTTGGCAAGCTTCGTCCGGTTGACATCCCACTGGTTTTCGAGCGTATCAAAGCCCGGGCGTTTTCTCGGCATATTGCACAATCTGAGGCCGCGCCAACAGAGCTGCGCAGCGCGGGCCAGCACGGGGATATCGAGGTGTCTGAGGTGGAGTGCTGCCATCTGGGTTATTTTCGAACAGACAGGCTTTCGCTGTCTTTTCCTCGTTTTGATGGAGGCCAAAGTGGCCCCCTGTCGCGGGAGGTGTTTCTGACAGGAGATGCCGCACTTGTGCTGCCCTATGATCCGCAGCGAGATCGGGTGCTGCTGATTGAGCAATTTCGGATGGGTCCTTTTGGGCGCGGCGATTGCCACCCATGGACGTTGGAGCCCATTGCGGGCCGTATTGATTTTGGGGAAACGCCAGAAGAGGCGGCCGCGCGCGAAGCATTGGAAGAAGCCGGATTGACGCTGGATAGGCTCTTGCCGGTTGCGAACTATTATCCATCTCCTGGAGAGGTCAGCACCTATTTTCATACCTTTGTTGGCTTATGTGACCTTGCTGACGGGATCGCCGGCCTGGGTGGCCTTAGCTGCGAGTCAGAAGACATTCGCAGCCATCTTCTATCGTTTGAAGAGGCTGAGTTGTTGATGCAAACCGGCGAAATAAACGTTGGCCCGTTGCTGCATCTCTTGTTGTGGCTCAAAGGCGAGAGAAGCCGTCTGAAAACGGGATGATTTCCCTTCAGCAAGGTGCCAAACAGAACAGTTGGCTTTCCTCTGGCTACCGGCTTGTGGCGGTTCTTGTGAGGCTCTAGATTGAGCCGCGAAGCTGCAAGGAGCGAGACATGAAGGTTGCGAATGATTTGGCGCAATTGGTGGGGAACACACCGCTGATAAAGCTGAAGCGTGCCAGTGAAGAAACCGGGTGCGAAATTTATGGCAAGGCCGAGTTTCTCAATCCGGGGCAGTCAGTCAAGGACCGCGCCGCGCTCTATATTATCAAGGATGCCATTGCCCGTGGAACCCTAAAACCGGGCGGCACTATTGTTGAGGGCACTGCTGGAAACACCGGCATTGGACTGGCGTTGGTTGGGGCTTCTATGGGGTTTCGGACGGTCATTGTGATTCCGCAAACCCAGAGCGAAGAAAAAAAGGAAATGCTGCGCCTCGCCGGGGCAGAACTTGTGCAGGTGCCGGCGGCTCCCTATCGCAATCCGAATAACTTTGTGCACTATTCCGAGCGCCTTGCAGCCGCGTTGATGCAAACCGAACCAAACGGAGCCGTATGGGCCAATCAGTTTGACAATGTCGCCAACAAGCAGGCCCATGTAGAGACCACCGGACCGGAAATTTGGAGCCAAACGGATGGCACATTAGATGGCTTTATTTGCGCTGTTGGATCTGGCGGCACCCTCGCGGGCACGGCGCAGGCTCTTCAGCCCAAAGGGGTGAAGATCGGACTTGCAGACCCTATGGGGGCAGGCCTTTACAGCCATTATACGACCGGTGAAATCAAGCTTGAGGGAAGCTCCATCGCGGAAGGGATCGGGCAAGTGAGGATCACCAAGAACCTCGAAGGGTTCACGCCGGATATGTCTTATCAGATACCCGATGAGGAAGCGCTGCCTTATGTGTTTGATCTGTTGGCCGACGAAGGCCTCTGCTTGGGCGGCTCTTCGGGTATCAACATTGCTGGGGCTGTGCGGATGGCGCGCGAAATGGGTCCTGGCCATAAGATTGTGACCATTCTCTGTGACTATGGCACACGCTACCAATCAAAATTGTTCAACCCTGACTTCCTGCGCAGCAAGGAGCTGCCGGTTCCGGCGTGGCTGGACAAGGCCGAACGCGAGCTGCCGGCTGTGTTTGAGGCTTCCGAATGAGCCGCGCGGGCGCGGTCGGGCGCATGAGACATGTTTTCGCCTGGCTTTTGGCCGCATTTCTGCTCATTGGCCCCCTTTTTGCGCAATCGTCTGCTGTTGCCAAAGTGGATTTTGAGCAGTGGAACAGTTTTGCAGAAAGGATTGAGGATGCGGTCGAGGCGGGGCGGGCATCGGACAGTATTTTGGAGAATGTGCGCAGGGATTTGTCGGCTTGGCGCGCGCAATTTTTGGAGCTCAAAGATGCCAATGCACGGCTGATTTCCACCGTTAGGGCACAAATCGAGACCCTTGGACCGGCTCCGGAGGGCGGCGCTGAGCCTGACGAGATTGCCCAACAACGTGACGCGCTTAACCAGCGCCTTGCTGAGCTTGTGGCGCCAGGAAAGCGCGCCGAGGTTGCTCAGAGCCGGGCAGATGCCCTGATTGCAGAGATTGACCGGATCGTTGCAGAGCGACAAACCAATGCTTTTCTTGAGCGCGGTCCGACGCCCTTGAACCCCACGATATGGGCGCGCAGCTGGTCTGATCTGCGTGGTTCGATCACCAGCACCCGCAGTGAAGTCATCAACGGCTGGAACAATCCAAACCAGCGCAAGGCCTTTCAAAACAACTTGCCCGCTCTGGTAGGCGGGGCGACGCTCTCTGTTGTATTTCTGCTGTTGGGCTGGCGTTGGGTGCGCGCACTGAGCGAGCGGTTTGTGCGTCACCGCAAAACAGCGAAAGGGTGGCTCTCGGCCTTTGCTCTATCGCTGCTACAACTGGCCGTTGCCTGCATCGGTTTGTTTGGTCTGGTCAATTCGATTTACCTCACCGAGCTTGTGGGTTTGCGATTGGGCCCGCTCTTGGATGCCATTGTGCGGGGTGGTTTTTTTGTAATCCTGTCGATTTGGCTCAGTGCGTTTGTCTTTGCGCGCAGTGATCGTAGTTTTCACAGCTTTACCTTGAGTGAAGCGCAAAACACGCGCGGTCGTCAAAGCGTGATTGCCCTTGGCGTTCTCTTCGGGATCAGCTTCTTGTTTGACGAATTCGCCCGCTATGACAATTGGGCGGCCAGCTCGCGGGCGGTGTTGTATTTCCCGCTTGTTGCCTTTGCGGGAGCCTTTTTGTGGCGCTTGGGGCGTTTGTTGCGCCAACATGCCGAAACAGCTGCGGCAGAACTCACAAGTGAAGAACCTCTGCGCTATGTCGACCGGATGTATGGTTTGCTCGGGCGGGCTGTTGTGCTTGTCGGGGTGATCGGGCCTGTGCTGTCTGCATTGGGCTATTTTGAAGCGGGCCGAACGATCAGCTTTCAGACGATTGAGACACTTGTGCTTGTTGCGCTGTTAATCCTTGCTCAGCGTGTGCTGGCGGAAACCTGGGTTCTACTGCGCAGGGGTGCAGAGGAGGCCCGCGAGGGGTTGGTGCCGATATTGGGCGGCTTTACCCTGATCGTGTTGGCCACGCCTGAGTTCCTACGGATTTGGGGCACGAGCGATGCGCGAATTTCAGAGTTCTGGACACGCGCCCAAGAAGGTTTGACAATCGGCGACACCCGCATCACGGCTGGTGGCTTTCTGATGTTCGCCGTCGTTTTTGTGGTGGGTTATACCATGACACGCTTGCTTCAAGGGGCCTTGAAGAACACCGTCTTGCCGAAGACAAAAATGGATCACGGAGGCCAGAATGCGCTTGTCTCCGGTGTCGGCTATGTCGGTATTTTTCTGGCCGCCTTGGCCGCCATAACCAGCGCAGGGATAGATCTTTCCAACCTTGCAATCGTTGCAGGTGCGCTGTCTGTCGGGATTGGCTTTGGCCTTCAGAACATCGTCTCAAATTTTGTTTCCGGGATCATCTTGTTGATTGAACGCCCGATTTCGGAGGGCGACTGGATTGAGGTGGGGGGCACCCATGGCACGGTGCGAGACATTTCTGTGCGCTCGACCAGAATTGAAACCTTTGACCGGTCTGATGTGATCTTGCCAAACGCTGATCTGATCAGCGGCAAGGTCACAAATTTTACCCGTGGCAACACGGTTGGGCGGGTCATTGTTCCCGTGGGTGTTGCTTATGGAACAGACACCCGCTGGATCGAGTCAATTCTTATGGAGATCGCCGAAGCCCATCCGATGGTGCTGGCCAACCCCCGACCTTCTGTCATTTTCCAAGGGTTTGGTGCTGATAGCCTCGATTTTGAAATCAGGGCCATTTTGCGAGATGTGAATTTCGTTATGTCTGTGCGCTCGGATATGAATCATGAAATAGCGCGGCGGTTTGCTGCCGAGAATATCGAGATTCCCTTCGGTCAGCGCGATATTTGGATTAGAAATCCAGAGGCGCTTTTGCCGGGCAGTGCATCTGAGAAACCTAAAGCTCCCGCCGCTGCCTCTCCTTCTGATACGGCTTTGGGAGAAACTGAATGAGCGGTCTTGAGAGTGCAGCCCTGTATTTGCAAGATGCTTATCTGCGTGACAGCCCCGCCACCGTATTGGGGCATACGGCCGAGGGCGGTGTTGTGCTTGATCAATCCGTTTTCTACCCCACTGGAGGTGGCCAACCGGGGGACAGTGGCCAGATCAGCTGGGATGGCAAGACGCTGGACATTGCAACCGCGGTCAAGGGTGCTGGCTCGGAAATCGTGCTGGTGCCGGCCGCGCCTGAGGCGCTTCCGGATGTGGGCGTAAAGCTTCACCAATCTCTGGATTGGGACCGCCGCCACCGGCATATGCGCGTCCACACAGCGCTGCATTTGTTGTCGGTTGTTCTGGCGCTGCCGGTCACGGGCGGACAGATCGCTGAACATAAGGGGCGGCTTGATTTTTTGATGCCGGACCCGCTTGAGGACCGTGAGGCTGTCGAGCTGGCTCTCAATCGGTTGGTCGATCTGGATCTGCCGGTCACGCAAGCTTGGATCAGCGAAGACGAGCTCGCTGCACAGCCAGAGCTTGTCAAAACTATGTCGGTTGCGCCGCCGCGCGGACGCGGCAAAATCCGCCTTGTGGCCATCGGAGAGGGGAGCTCTCGTGTTGATTTGCAGCCTTGCGGTGGCACTCATGTGGCGCGCACAGCGGAGATCGGAGCGGTGCGTCTTGGCAAGGTTGAAAGCAAAGGCAAACAAAACCGCCGCGTGAACCTGCACCTGGTTTAAAAAACACTTTTTGGGCTTGCAGCACTACCCGCTTATTGGATAGACGGAACGCGGACAGGTGGCCGAGTGGTCGAAGGCGCGCGCCTGGAAAGTGCGTAGGCGGGTGACCGTCTCGAGGGTTCGAATCCCTTCCTGTCCGCCACTTGCACATCGCAAACCCGAGATGAGGTCCCTGACGGGGCCTTTTTTCTTTTTGTTTCAAAGGGGTTTAG
>NZ_CAKZKL010000003.1 GCF_937123735.1 uncultured Lentibacter sp. | reverse complement strand
CCACGCGTGGTCTTGGCCAGCTCGATCGCCGTTTATGACGCGCGCGCGGGCTTTAAGGTGACCGAGCAAACCCCGCTCGAGCCCGACCCCGCCCGCCGCGAGCCCTATGTGGCCGCCAAACTGGCGCAGGAGGTCGCGCTTTGCCAAAGCCGGCTAAGTTGCTGGCGGCTGCGCCGTGGGGCGCTTTATGACAGCCGCCGCCGCTGGAACGCCCATATTGGTCTCGCGTTCGGGCCGGTGCTCATCAGCCTTGCGCGGCGCGGCGCCCTGCCGCTCCTGCACGTTCAAGATGCGGCCGCTGCGGTTCTTCGGGCGGCAGAAACCGCGCCCAGCAGCCATTGCGAGGCGCTCAACCTGATCGAGAGCGCGCCGCCCATGCGGGCGGAGTTCATCCGCGCATGGGGCGCTGGGCTGCATGTGCCGCTGCACTGGCGGTTGCTCTTGCCTTTCGCCCATCTGGCCGAAGCGCTTCTGGGCGCGCGCGCGCCGGGCCTGTTGCGCCCACAGGTCTTGCATGCGCGGATGGCCGCGCATGACTACCCCAACATGCGCGCCATGGCGCGCTTGGGGTGGTTGCCGGCGCACCGCTTTGTGCGCCCTCCTGCACAGAGGTCTGTCCCATGACGCTCATGTATCTGACCGGGGAATACCCCCGCGCCACGGACACGTTTATCCAGCGTGAAGTGGCCGGCTTGCGGGCCGCCGGGCTGACCGTTCACACCGCCAGCATCCGCCGCACCGGACCGCAGCATCATGTGGGAGAGGAACAGCGCAGGGAGGCGGCGCACACCTTTCATGTGCTGGAGGCGGCGAAGAACCCGCTGCGGCTGTTGAAAGCGCATGGCGCGCTTCTGGCCCGCGCGCCAAAGCGCTGGTTCAAGGCGCTGGCCTTGGCCTGGCAGACCGCCCCCAAGGGCGTGAAAGCGCGGGCTTACCAGATGTTTTACTTTGCCGAGGCTGGGGTTCTGGCGCGCCATATGCAGGCCACAGGCAGCACCCATCTGCACAATCACATTGCCAAATCAAGCTGCACTGTGGCCACGCTGGCCAGCGAAATGAGCGGTATTGCGTTTTCCTTTACCCTCCATGGGCCGGATATTTTCTTTGAGCCGCATCACTGGCGGCTGGACGAAAAGATCGCGCGGGCCAGTTTTGTGAGCTGTATCAGCCATTTCTGCCGCTCCCAAGCGATGGCCTTTTCGCACGAGCGCCACTGGAGCAAGCTGCATATCGTGCATTGCGGCGTGGAGCCTGCGCGCTATCAGGGCGCGCCCGAAGGCAGTGCGGAGCTTGTGTTTGTGGGCCGTCTTGCGCCTGTGAAGGGCCTGCCGGTGCTCTTGCGCGCGCTGGCCGATCTGCCTGAGGCGCGGCTTGCGATTGTGGGTGACGGGCCGCAGCGCGGCGATGTGGAGGCGCTGATTGGCGCGCTGAAGCTTGAGGCACGGGTGCGCCTTCTGGGCTATCAGAGCCAGGATGAGGTGGCAGCGCTCTTGGCCAAGAGCAGCGCGCTGGTGTTGCCAAGCTTTGCCGAGGGCTTGCCTGTGGTGCTGATGGAGGCCATGGCCGCTGGGCGCGCTGTGATTGCCACCCAGATTGCCGGTGTGCCGGAGCTTGTGAAGAACGGCGAGAGCGGCTGGCTTGTGCCGGCGGGCGATGAGGCGGGCTTGCGCGCAGCGATTGCCGCCTTTCTGGCAGACCCTGCGCGCGCCGCCGCGATGGGCGCAAAGGGGCGCGCGGCTGTGGTGGCGGAGTTTGACGCCAATGTGGAAGCGCGCAGGCTTGCGGCGCTGTTTGAAGCCTATGCACAGGGGCGCAGCGCGCGTTTGCGCCCTGCCCCCTTGGAGGCAACCCCATGAGCACGAGCGGCGAGATTGGCGCTGTTGTGATTGGCCGCAACGAGGGGCAGCGGCTGGTGAACTGCTTGCGCTCGATGCAGGGAGAGGTGGACCTTCTGATCTATGTGGACAGCGGCTCGACCGATGGCTCGCTTGAGGCCGCAGAGGCGCTTGGGGCTGAGACGCTGCTTTTGAGCGCTGAGCTGCCCTTCACGGCGGCGCGGGCGCGCAACGCGGGGGTTGGGCGGAGCGTGGCGCGGGGCGAGGCGCCCGAACTTGTGCAATTTGTCGATGGGGATTGCACGCTTGAGCCGGGCTATCTGACCCATGCGGCAAAGGCGCTGGAAGCCGATGACAGGCTTGGGCTGGTCACTGGGTGGCGCGCGGAAATTCATCCAGACGCCAGCATTTACAACGAGATGTGCCATTTTGAGTGGCACAGGCCCGCGGGCGAGATCCTGGCCTGCGGCGGTGATATGATGGTGCGGGCGCGCGCTTTTGAGGCTGTGGGCGGTTTCAACCCCGAGGTCATAGCGGCCGAGGACGACGAGTTTTGCACGCGGCTCAGGAAGGCGGGGCATATCCTCAAACGCCTGCCCATTCCGATGACGCATCATGATGCGCATATGACCCGCTTTTCGCAGTGGTGGAGCCGTGCGACGCGCACGGGCCATGGCTTTGAGCAGGTGAATGATTTGCACCCCGAGTATTTTGTGCGCGAGCGACGGCGGATGTGGCTGTTTGGCGGTGTTTTGCCGCTGCTTGGCCTCATTGGCGCGGTCTTGTTCTGGCCGCTTTTGGCGCTGATCGGGCTGCTTTATGCCGTGTCCTACGCCCGCACGGTGCGCGGGCTGGAGGCTGACGGGCTGGCGCGCGCGCGCGCGTGGCGACACGCGGTTTACCTCTTTTTGTCAAAGTTCCCCAATATCATCGGCGCGGTGACCTACCGCAAGCGCAAGCGGCTGGGCAGCCGCATGGAAATTATCGAGTATAAGTGAGGCTGGTATGAGCAAAGTGACCAAAATCGGGATCATCGGCGCGGGCTATATCGCGGACTGGCACGCCGATGCGATTGCGGCCACGGCGGGCGCAGAGCTAGCCTGTGTGGTAGACTCCAACGCGGCGGCGGCCAAGGCTTTTGGTGCGGCGCGCGGCATTGCCGCTTACGGCTCGGTGGCCGAAATGCTCGCGGCGGGGGCCTGTGAGGCGGTGCATGTGCTCACCCCGCCCGATTATCACCGCGTGGTGGCAGAAGAGTGTATCGCGGGCGGCTTGCATGTGCTGGTGGAAAAACCTGTGGCGCTGTCAGGCGCAGATGTGGCCGAAATGCGCAGAGCGGCAGAGGCCAAGGGCGTGCAGTTTGCGGCGGGGCATAACTTTCTCGGCCTGCCAAGCTATCAGCGGCTGAAGCGCCAGCTTCAGGCGGGCGATCTGGGGCGCGTCTCAACGGCGGAGATCACCTGGTGCTTTCCGCTGGGGCCCTTGCGCGCGGGGCCCTATGGCATCTGGCTCATGCGCGAGACGCGCAATTTGCTCTTGGAGCTGGGGCCACAGTTGTTTGCTTTTTGTCAGGATCTCTTCGGCGCACCGGAGATTTTGCATCTGGAACTGTCAAACCCCGTGGCCCTGCCCGGCGGTGGCACGCGCCCGCAGGGTTGGCGTATTCTGGCGCGCGCGGGCGGCGTGGATGTGACGTTCAACATTGCGCTGGTGGAGACCTATGAGGACCGATCTGTCACCCTGCGCGGCTCATCGGCGATGGCGCGGATGGATTATGCCAATGACACACTTGTGGTCACGGGGGTGAACACCTCGGACCTTGTGCTCAACCCCTTGCGCAACGCGCTGAGCCAGAGCTTTGCCCAGTTGCGCGAAGGGGTTGTGAACGCCACGCGCCAGCTCAGCTCGCTCAACCAGCGCTCGCCCTATGGGCTGAGCTTTCGCGGGATGTGCGCCGAGGTCTATGGCGCGATCAATGAGGGCCGCGCGCTCGATGCGCGCTATACGGGCGAAAGCGGCGAGGCCGTGATGCGCGCGATTGACGCTGTGCTGGCGCGTTTGCCTGCCGAGGCCCCCGTAAAAAAGCCGCCCAGAACGCCCAAGCCCACCGCGCTTGTGATTGGCGGGACAGGCTTTATCGGCCGCGCGCTCACGCGCAGGCTGGCAGAGAGCGGCACCCATGTGCGCGTGCTCTCGCGCGGCAAGACAGGGCCGTTTGAGGACATTGCCAACAGGGTGGAAACCGTGGCCGTAAACCTGCGCGACGAAGCCGCGCTAACCGAGGCGATGCAAGGGATTGAAGAGGTCTACAACCTTGCGAAATCGGATGACAAAACATGGGAAGCGGCGCTGGAGAATGACGTGGCCGTGGCCGAGCGCGTGGCGCGTGCGGCTATGGCGGCGGGGGTGACGCGGCTCGTTTATACCGGCACGATTGCTTCTTATGATATGTCCGACCCTGCCCGCAGCATCACCGAGGACACAGGCTTTGGCAAAGATATGCAGGCGCGCAACATTTACGCCCGCTCCAAGGCCGAATGCGAGGCGCGGCTGATGGCGATGCACCGCAGCCATGGCCTGCCAGTCAGCATTGCGCGGCCCGGCATTGTCGTGGGCCAAGGCGGGCCTTTGCAGCATTGGGGTATTGGCCGCTGGCACGGCGCGGGGGCGGTGAAGATCTGGGGACGCGGCACCAACATTCTGCCCTTTGTGCTGATTGAGGATGTTGTGGACGGGCTCATTCTCATGGCGCGCCACCCAGCGGCCCTGGGCGAGAGCTTCAACCTGATCGGCGAGCCCATGCTCACGGCGCGCGACTATTTTGACGCAATAAACAACCAGCTTGGCGCGCGGATCAAGCTCAGCGCCGGGCCACTTTGGGCCTTTTATGCGGCTGATGCTGTCAAGTTTGTGCTCAAAACCCGGATTTTGCGCCGCAAAGGCCTCACCCGCCCCTCCTATGCTGACTGGAAAAGCCGCGCACATCTCTCGCCCTTTGACAATACAAAGCCCAAACAGCTGCTGGGATGGCAACCCGAAGCAAACCACGACGCCTTTGTGCAAAAAGCCATCGCTGAGGCGGAACTTTTCGGATTTTAAGGCAAAAATCTCCTGATAGGGCATATTTTCGACAAATTTCTCTGATCAAAAGGGGCAAGAGAAAACCCTGAAGACAACAAATTGAAAGACAGGTGACGCGTGACGCAGAAACAAAGCCGTTTTTGCCAAGAATGGGCCGTGACAGCGCCGGATTGGAGCTGGCATGGCTGAGCGTCCGTCGTTTTCGCGCACCCCGCGCAAGGCCCTGAGCCGTGAGGCCCGTCAGGCGTTGATTTCCGAAGTGCTTGGGGAGGACTCCTCTCCACCAGATGCGGACGTGCAGGCAGATATGCCGGCCCCGCCACCGAGTGAGGAGGAGCAGCTCTTGCGCAGCCTGGAGGCGCTAGAGGCACTGGACGCGCAGGCCTTTGCGCCCGCCCCGCAGGCGCCACACCAGCAGGCGGCCCCTTCAGGCGGGCCGATCACCGTGCAAGAAGCCGATGATGCGATCTTTGGATATGTGTTGCTGAACGACTGGTCGGCCCGCGACATTCAGGCCTGGGAATATCAGCCCCTTGGCCCGTTTCAGGCCCAGGCCACAGCAACCAC
>NZ_CAKZKL010000002.1 GCF_937123735.1 uncultured Lentibacter sp. | reverse complement strand
TGTTCCGCCCGCCGCTTTTGGGCAAGTGGCAGGTGGGCGACGGGCGGCTGGTCAATTCCGAACGCGCCTATGTGACCCATGACAATGACTGGACCGAATGGGCGCCTGAGTTGCAGGTGTTCGAGGTTCCGGGCGACCACGATTCCATGGTGCTGGAACCCACTGTGCGGGTGCTGGCCGCGCGCATGGGCAAGGTGATCGAGGCCGCCGACCGTGCGCGGCTGGTGGCCCAGGCCTGGGAGGGCAGCCATGCCGCCGAGTGACCCCAAACTGCTATGCGTGGTGCTGAACTGGCGCACCGCCGACATGACCCTGCGCGCCGCTGAAGCGGCACTGGTGGCCCAGCAGGGTCTGAACGCCGAACTTCTGATTGTTGACAACGACAGTCAGGACGGCTCGTTTGAGGCCCTGCAATCGGGCGTTGCGGCGCGAGGATGGCCGGTGCGGGTGCTCCAGTCGGGGCACAATGGCGGCTTTGGGGCGGGCAACAACTTTGGCATGAAAGCGGGGCTCTCCAATGGTGCGCAGCCGGATTACTATTATATTCTAAACTCGGATGCATTTCCTGCGCCGGGGGCAATCCGGGCTTTGCAGGATTATTTGGTCAGCCACCCCAATGTGGGCTTTGCGGGCAGCTATATCTGCGATGGCGCCGGCGCGGCCGATCAGACCGCATTTCGCTTTCCGTCCGCCTTGGGCGAGTTTGAGGGGGCGGCGCGTTTTGGGCCGGTATCGCGGCTGTTGCGCCGTCACATCGTGCCGCTGCCTGTGCCGCATGAAACCGTGATGGTTGATTGGCTGGCCGGTGCAAGCCTCATGATGCGCGCCAAGACGCTGGAAGAGATCGGCCTGTTTGACGAGCGCTTCTTCCTCTATTTTGAGGAAACCGATCTGTGCCGCCGCGCCGGCAAGGCAGGCTGGCCCACCGTCTATGTGCGCGAGAGCGAGGTTGCGCATATCGGCTCGGTTACTACAGGTATGAAAACCTGGGCGCGGGTGCCGCAATACTGGTTTGACAGCCGCTGGCATTATTTCACCAAAAACCATGGGCAGGCCTATGCGCTTGGCGCCACAGCGCTGCATGTTCTGGGGGGCGCGCTCTATCGGGTGCGCCGGCTGTTGGACCGCAAGCCCCTTGCGGCGGCCCCCTATTTTCTGCGCGATCTGCTTGTCCACAGTGCCGGGGCTGTCTTTGCGCGGCCAAGGCCCGCTGCACGGCTGTGCCCACGCAGCGCGCGTTCCACGAAAGGAGGCTCCCAATGAGCATGTCAGCCATCTTCATCGGCCACGAGAGCCTTACCCGCAGCTGTGCGGAGCTTTGGCTGAAGGCTGGGCATGACATCGCCTGTCTGGTCAGTGAAGTGCCTGCGCTGCGCAGCTGGGCGTCGGCGCAAAAGCTCCCGGTGCTCGACCCGGGGGCGGGTCTGGCGCACCGCCTGCGCAACCACAGCGCCGATTGGCTGCTGTCTGTGGCCAATCTTGAGCTTCTGCCTGAGGCGGTTCTGGGCCTGCCGCGTCGCGGATGCGTCAACTTTCATGATGGTCCCTTGCCCGAGTATGCGGGGCTCAACACGCCGGTCTGGGCGCGGCTCCGCGGCGAGCGACAGCACGCGATCAGCTGGCATTTTGTGCAGCCGCAGGTCGATGCCGGGGATGTGATTTTGCAAATGCCGTTTGACATCAGCCCACAAGACACGGCCCTGACGCTGAACACAAAAGCCTATGAAAGCGCGTTGAGCAGTTTTCCCCAGCTGATGCGCTGCCTCGCGCAACCACAGGTGCCCCGCCAGCCGCAAGCGCTTGGCGCGCGCCAGTATTTTGGCAAATTCAAACGCCCTGACGCTTTTGGCACGATTGATTTTGAGCACCCCCCCGAAGAGATTATTGCGCTGGTTCTGGGCCTTGATCACGGGCCCTATTGGAACCCGCTCACCGTGGCGCGGATTGCCCACAAGGGCCGGGTTATCGCGGTGAAAGAAGCGCGGGTTTCTGAGCGCGCGCGCGGCCAAGAGCTGGCGGGCACAGTGCTTGAGGTGGGCGAGCAATCGCTCACAGTGGCGAGTGCTGGTGCGCCGGTGGTGCTCTCTGGGCTGAGTGATCTGGCGGGCAAACCGCTGGTGCTGTCAGAGCTTTTCGCGCCATCCGAGCAGATTGCGCCCCTTGACGCGGCTGCGCGCGCGCGTCTGTCGCAGATGCAAGACAAGACCGCACGCGCAGAGGGCCATTGGCGCAAGGCATTGGCCGAATATGCGCCCCTGCGCTTGGCGCTTGCTCCGGCCACGGGGGCTTTGGCCATCAAGCGGTTGCCCCTGAGCCTGCCAGCAGATTTGCCTTGGCCTGAGGCTATGCGCCGTTTTGCGGGGGTGTTTCAGGGCCTTGCCAGCGCGCCCGAGCAGGCCGATCTGGCCTTTGTGGCATACGCGGGGGCCGAGCTTTCAGGCCATGTCAGCGGCTGGGTTCCGCTCAGGTTTGGGCCCGGTTTTGAGGTGCAGTTGCAACGGGCCCGTGAGGATGGGGTCTTTGCCTTGGACCTTCCCATGCGCGCCCCCGAGATCGCGGCTCTATCCAAGCCTGATGTGGCTCTGTATGAAGCCGAAATTGAACATGATCTTTGCGCTCTAAATATCTGCAAAGATTATATTTCATACGACAGTAGCCGTCTCTCGGAGGCCGGTGCGCAGCTCTGGCGCGCGCGTCTTGAGCATATCGCTGCGCAGGCGCATCTGGACGATGATCTGGGCCGCTGGCCATTGGTTCCGCAGGCTGAAAAAAACCAGGTTCTTGAGGCCTACAACCGCACCCAAGCTGCGCTGCCCGCCACAACGGTTCAGGCCTGTTTTGAGGCACAGGTTGCCCGCACGCCTTCGGCCATTGCGCTGATCTATGAAGATCAGCAGCTCAGCTATGAAGCGCTCAATGCGCGGGCCAATCAAGCGGCGGCTGTGCTGCTTGAAATGGGGGTTGGGCCGGGCGTTCTCGTGGGGCTGTCACTGCGCCGAGGGCCGCTGTTGCTTGTTGGTGCGTTGGCGATCCTCAAGGCCGGGGGGGCCTATGTGCCCATGGATCCGACCTACCCGGCCGAACGGCTGGCGCTATATCTCAGTGACAGCGCGGCTGCGGTTGTTGTCACCGAAGAGGCCGTGCTGGGCCAGCTGCCCCAGAGTGCTGCGCATGTGTTGCTGTTGGATCAGGACAGCCGGCTTGCCAGCGCCGCGACCTGCAATCCCGAAGAGCGCGCAGGCCCGGAGGATCTGGCCTATATGATCTACACATCCGGCTCCACGGGGCGGCCCAAAGGGGTGCTGGTGACCCATCGGAATGTCAGTAATTTCTTTACCGGCATGGATGCGCGCGTGCCGCTGGCGTCTGATAGCACCTGGCTGGCGGTGACGTCGCTGTCGTTTGATATTTCGGTTCTGGAGCTGTTTTACACGCTGGCGCGTGGCGCGCGGGTTGTTCTGGCAGGGGATGCCCGCAAGGACCTGGTGTCTCAGGGGCGGCTGCCTGTGACAGGGCGGGGTATGGACTTTGGCCTGTTTTACTGGGGCAACGATGATGGTCCGGGCAAACAAAAATACCGTCTTCTGCTGGAGGGGGCCAAATTTGCCGACGCCAACGGCTTTTGCGCAATCTGGACACCGGAGCGGCATTTCCACGCCTTTGGCGGCCCCTATCCCAACCCGGCGGTCACCGGTGCCGCCGTGGCGGCGGTCACCAAATCCATTGCCGTTCGGTCCGGTTCGGTTGTTGCGCCCTTGCACCATCCGCCGCGGATGGCCGCGGC
>NZ_CAKZKL010000001.1 GCF_937123735.1 uncultured Lentibacter sp. | reverse complement strand
CTCAGTGGTTACGATGTGCCAAGAACACTCTCTTAGCAAATAGCCCTATTTGGACCCATAGGCGCTGACGTCAGACACCCAACAGCTTCCCATACTTTAGATAATGTTCCGCAGGGTCCATGCCCAGGGCGGCGACGTCGGGGTAGGTTTTGAGATACCAGTCGGCGTCAAAATGTCCGCTTTCGCGGATCTTCTTCAGATCACTCATTACAAAACCCAGTCACCGTTACAAACCGATTGTCCGCGCGCGTTACACCTCTTTGATAGGGAATTTGCGGTGGAAGTTAAAGCCCGAATTCCCGAGCGGGTGGGGCCTTGGCCAGGGTGGTTTGGATGTCATGCGCCGGGACAGCGGGGGCGTGGCGGCTGTCGTAGCGGCGTTTGGTTTGCGGAAAGGGCAGGTAGAGCGCTTCGGGGGGCAGGTTGCTGTGCACCGCTTCCCAGAGCGCGATATAGCCCAGACGCGCCTTGGAGAGCGTGCCATCGGCGCTGCGCACGCCAAGTTCGGGGTGTTGTGTCAGGCTGTTCGGCGAGGAGAGGCAGATCATCCCAATCTGGTCAAACGTGGCAAACCCGTTGCCCAGAAGCCGTTTGGCGCGCCCGATCATTTCGCTGTCAGCGCCCACGCGCACGCTGTCCCAATAGCCAAGCTTGTTGCGCAGCAGATCGGCTTCAAACAGGGTCGAGATGGACGAAATGCGGGTCAGCCCGTCCGGGGAGAAATCACTGACCTGGTCAAAGCTGTCAAACCGGCCAGAGGCCAGCATCCGCACCATCAGGGTAAGGCTCGCGGCGTGGCGGGGTGTTCCGGAGGGGCAGGCAGCGGCCATGTGATCGGCGATCCGCCCGGGATGGGCCCAGTCATCCGCGTCCTGCCCGGTGATCCAACGCCCGCGCGCAATGTTGGAGGCGATATTCTTGGACACATAGGGCCCAACGTTGCAGGCATTGCGCTGCAAGGTGATGCGGGGGTCTTCCCGGGCGAGGCCAGCGAGGGTCTCGGCTGTGGAATCGGTGCTGCAATCGTCAATGATGATCAATTCGAGATTGCGCCAGCTCTGCTCCAAGATGGAACGGACGGCTTTCTCAACATGACGGCCGGCGTTGAAAACCGGCATCAGCACCGACACAAGTGGCCCGTCGCGCACAGGTGGTGGCGGGGTCGCGGTTTTCAGCCTGTCAAACAGCGTTGTGCCGCTGGGGTGCAGCGCAAGCGCAGCTGCGTTGAAATGGGCGAGATAGCGGTTTACCCCGTGTTGCCAGCCAGAGATGTTGCCCGCATTGAGCGCAGCATTGGCGCGCAGGATCTCAAGGCAGTGGTGGTGGTTTGGCGCGAGGTGGCGTTGTGCCAGCTTGAGGGCGCTTTCATCTCCTGACAGGCGGGCACAAAGATGCGCGGCCATAAGGACCTTGCTGTGATCCGGAGGCGGCATGGGCCCGCTTTGCGCCAGGGCCGTAACCGGCTCGCCCCCCTGAACCGCGTCAGCGAAGGCCAGGCTGTGAAAGCTGTTGGAAAACATTGGCCCCGGGTCACGCCCCAAGCGATATCCGTAGCGCAGGTAATGCTCGGCGGCATCAAGCCCGCAGGCGGCCACATCAGAATACCGGGCTAGATACCATGCGCCATCAAACAGGCCCGACGCCAGCAAAAGTTCTTTTTTGTCAGCTCCCGCAGCGCGCAAGGGTCACAGCCTGAGATCTGTCTCATGGGCGGGGAAGACAGCCTTCAGGTCAAAGATAAGGCCGCCGTCCTTGAGCTGGGTCCGCAGGGCCGCTGCCCCTTGCGACACCACATCGTCATGGGCCACGGTGACGATCACCGCATCAAAACGCTTCTCGGCAGCAGGCAGGCTCGTGCTGATTTGCACGCCATATTCCGCAGCAACCTCGGCCGGGTCTGCCCATGTGTCAAACGTCTGCACCTCCATGCCGTAGCTTTGCAGCTCTTCGATCAAGTCAATGACCTTGGTGTTGCGAATATCCGGGCAGTTTTCCTTGAAAGTGAATCCGGCGACGAGGATCTTTGCGCCCTTGATGTGCAGGTCGTTGTCAATCATCGCCTTGACGAGCCGCGAGGCCGCGTTGCGGGCCATACCATCGTTGATCTGGCGCGCGGTGCGGATGATATCGGGGATATAGCCTTTGGAGGAGGCCTTGTGCAGCAGGTAATAAGGATCAACTCCGATGCAATGGCCGCCGACAAGGCCGGGCTGGAGGCGAATGAAATTCCATTTGGTGGCTGCGGCGTTGATCACCTCGTTGGTGTCGATGCCCAGATGCGAGAAAATGATCGAAAGTTCGTTGATAAGGGCGATGTTCACATCTCTCTGGGTGTTTTCAATCACCTTGGCAGCTTCGGCGACGCGGATGGAGGAGGCCTTGAAGGTGCCAGCTTCGATGACACTGTCGTAGAGCGCATCGACATAGTCGGCCACCTCAGGGGTGGAGCCTGAGGTGACTTTCAGTATCTTCGTCAAAGGCCTTGTCTTGTCGCCGGGATTGATCCGCTCCGGGCTGTAACCGGCATAAAAATCGGTGTTGAACGTCAGCCCCGACACCGCTTCAACAACGGGCAGGCAATCTTCCTCTGTTGCCCCGGGGTAGACCGTGGATTCATAGATCACCACATCCCCTGGGCTGATGGCACGGCCGATCATTTGCGAGGCGGAGACGAGCGGGGCGAGGTTGGGCCGGCGCGAAGAATCAATCGGTGTTGGCACCGCCACGATGTAGACATTGCACTCTTTGAGCGCGGCCTCATCGCAGGAATAGCTCAGCAAGGGCGCCGATGTGAGCGCCTCTTGGTCAACCTCGCCGGTTGTGTCCTTGCCGGCCTTGAGCTGGGCGACGCGCGCTTCATTGAGATCAAAGCCCAAGGTGGGGTAGCGCTTTCCAAGCGCAACAGCGAGCGGCAGGCCGACATAACCAAGGCCGATAATGGCAACGCGGGTGGACTCAAGGGTGGGATGCTGCATTTGGACACTCATAAAAAAACAATCATAAACAGGGCGCAGCGGGCCACGCCTTTGGTGTTTCTTTTCATGGCCGCCCGCACTTGTCAATTTTGCGCCCCTGCGGGTGAGGGGCATGTTCATGTCTTAGGAAATCGCTAACTGGCTTTCTTGTAAGAGCTTCGTTAGAAAACAGCTCAGGTGGGCCTTTGGGCCAAGTTAGGGTTTGCTGTGGCCACAAGGCCGAGGCAAGGCGAGTATGAGTAACAGGGGTATGCCATGAGTCTCACGCAATCAGAGAAGAATTTGCCAAAGCGGGCGGATGATTTTTTTGCACCGGCAACAGTCGAAACGCTTTTTTGGCATCCACGTTTTCTGAGTGATACGCCGCTGATGCTGCATGTGCCCTTCCTGTTTTGGATCGTCGGGGCTTTGCACCCCCGCCAAATTGCCACCTGCGGTCTGGGCAGCGGCGTGGCGCATTTTGCTTTTTGTCAGGGTCTGGACAAACAAAACATCATCGGACGCTGCCAAGGCATGGGGGTATGGGGAACCGACTCGGCAGCAGGTGGCAAGCCCCTGGCGCCCAAAGCGCTCAGTGCGCACAGCGAGCAGTTTTACAGGGATGTGTCGGTGCTTACCCACGCCAGTGATTCTTATGCGATGCTCAAGAGCCTGCGCGAGCGCAGCCTTGATATCTTGCTTATTGATCTCTGTGAGCTTCAGGGCGCTGAGCAGCCCTCTTATGAAGAGTGGCTTGGCCGCCTCAAACCCGAGGGGGTGTTGCTCGTGCATGGCACCGAGACACTGGCCGAGCAGCCGTCAAGCTTGTCGCGCCTAGATGCGTTTTTGAAGGGGCGCACGCGCCTTGAGTTTCGTGCCGGGGCCGGTTTGGCTGTTGTCCCGCTAGGGGATTCCCATCCGCCGCGGCTTGAGGCATTGCTCAAAGCCTGCCCCAACGGCGATGTGCCGGGCGAAGTCGATCTGTTTTTCCGTCGTCTGGGCGAAGGCCTTGAGGCGGTTGCCGGCAACGCGGCCCTGAAGCCACAGCTCAGCAAGGGCCGGGCGGCGCTGAAGGCGGCGGAGGCCAAAATAGCCGAGATCGAGGCTGAAATTGAGACCCTTCAACAAGCCTATGAGGACCGCAGCCGCAAAGCGGCGGTGTCGCAAAGTGAGGCGTTTGAGTATCAAACCAAGCTTGAGGAGCTCAAAGCCAGCGAGCAAGCGCAGCGCGCCGAATGGGAAAAGCAGCAGCTTGACCTGAGAGCTGAGCAGCAGAAAGCCATCGCTGAGCTGACGCAAAACTGCGAGGCCGCTGAGACAGCCATGGCCAGCCTGCGCAGCGAGGCCGAAGCCGCCACAAAAGCGCTCACGGCTGACCTGACGGCGGCGCAAGCAGAGCGCGCGGCAGTAGAACAGCAGCTTGAGGCGGCAGAGGCGGAGCGTGCGGCAGCAGAGCAGCAGCTTGAGGCGGCACAGGCGGAGCGTGCGGCAGTAGAACAGCAGCTTGAGGCGGCACAGGCAGAGCGCACGGCCATAGAGCAGCAGCTTGAAACAGAACAGCGCATCCGTTTTGAGGAAACCTCGACGCTGACACAGAAGCTGGAAGCCGCAGACGCGCAGCAGGCCGCGCTGCACGCCCGGACAGAGGCGCTGCAAGCAACGGCCCAAACCGCAAGCGAAACCGAGGAGGCCTTGATGCAAGCCAAGGCCGCATCTCTCAAGGCCGAGCTGGCCCTCGAAGCCGAGACCCGCACCCGCTTTGAAGAAACTTCCGCGCTCACTCGGATGCTGGAGGAGGCCGCCGGTGGCAAGGAGGCTCTGGCAAAGTCAAAAGCCGAAACGCAAGTCCTGCGCCAGCAGCTAGAGGCGCTCAAAGGCGAGCTTTCGGAGGCGCAGGGCATTATTGCCGGCCTGTATGAAAGCACATCGTGGCGCGTTACCGCGCCGATGCGGCGGGTCAAGCTCATGCTGTCCAAGGACTGAGCTGGCAGATGGGCGTGCCGCAAGCAGGGCGAGAGCCAAGATGAGAAAGATCTACTGCCTCGGATTGCACAAGACCGGCTCGACAAGTTTGCAGCGCTTTTTGTTGGCCAATCAGGTTGTGTTGGCACAAAGAGGGCTGCTTTTCCCACCCGTGACACCGCAAGCGATCAGCCGTTTTGTGGCCGAGCTTTTGCCTGCTGGCCAAAAACGCGCGATGCGGCTCAATGAATACATGGGCCACAATGCCCTCGCCTACAGAATGATCAGTGAGCGCCTCAAGAGCTTTGATTTTCCGACCGGGCATTTGCCGGCCTTTTCCAGTGCGCACGCGCTTTTTCTGGCCCGGGATATGGCGGAGCAAATGGCCGCTGAAACGGTTGTTTTTTGCTCGGAAGACCTGGCGCGCGCGTCTTTGATGGTGCCTGAGGTGCCCAGTATTTTCGCCGAGACCTTTGGCACAGAAGCGGTCACGATTTTGGCTATCGTGCGTCGGCCTGATGAGGCGCTTGCCGCTTGGCAAACCCAGAAACTGCGTTTTGGGGCGCCCTTTGAACCGCTTTGGAAAACCGGTATCGCACCCTACTTGGGGACGGTTCATCTGGAGTATCGTCCGGCTTTGGAGCCTTGGCGCAAGGCCTTTCCAGAGGCAGATTTTGTCATGGTGCCCTACGACGAGGTGAAAGCCACGGGCGGCACAGTGGCCCGGTTTTGTGCCCTGGCGGGGCTTGAGCAAGACGGGCTGGCGGGGTTGAGCGAGCGGTCCAACCCGAGTTTGCCCAACGCTGTCTTTGAGATTGCCCGCCTCGCGCTTGCCCAGCTGCCGCTGCCCAGTGCAACTGCGTTGCGCGGCTTTCTGGGCCGGTGGGCCCAGACACAGGAGCTGCCCGCGAACCAAGACGTGGACATGCTGGGCGCTCAGGCCCGATCCGCACTGCTGCGCAGCTTTGAAGACACCCACCATTGGCTCAGCCAGACAAGCGGCAGGCTGCCGTTTTTCCCCTCGCTGGCGCAGATGGGGGCGGCTGCGGATCTCTCTGCGCAAGAGGCGGCGGTGCGGGCGCTGCCCGGCTTGCGCGCCAGTGCAGATGCGGGGCTGAACGATCCGCGCGCGCGCCGCTTTTTACAAAAGCTCTCTGAGGCCGATCTGCGTATGGGCTAGGGGCCGGCCCAGCACCACGGACGGCCAGAGGGGTTTGCGAAGGCTGCCGAAAGCTGGCATACCACCCATGTTTAACGATTGTGAAAGACGGCATGATTTCCAAAGTCACTCTGCATACCGGGCCCTTGCGTGTGGCCAGCCGCTCTCTCGGCCGCTTCTTAACCGCACAGAAAGCCACACTTGCCCAACAGGGCGTTGTCTATTTGCCAGAGATTGATGTGGCCGGAGCTTTTGCCGAAGGCACCCCTGCAAAGCAGCTTGCAGAGGCCATAAAGGCTGGCGCGGGAGAGGCGCAGCATGTGGTTTTGCTCGCGCCGGGCGTGCCTGTTGTGGAAGCGGCAGGATACCTCAAGGCGTTGGCCGAGGAGCTTCCCCTGACAGTGATCCGCGCCCTGCGCCGTCAGGATGATGCGCTGGAAAGCTGGCTGCTGAGCGGTGCTGCGGCTTGCCCGCCGCTTGAGGAGATCTTGCAAGAGCCCGAACGCATTCTGCCCTGGCTGAATCATGCGCGCGATGTTGGCGCGCTTGTGCAAGCGCTGGGCGCGTCAGCGCTGCGCCTAGTTGTGTATGACAGGCTGCCGCGCGGGCCCGTGGCCGCCTATTGTGAGCTGATGGGCTTGCCAGACACGCTTTGTGTAGAAGCTGCGCCAACTCTCAACACGCGCCTTTCTGCGCCTATGGCTGCGCTATTGGTGCAGCTTCAGAGCGAGAAATTGTCTTGCGACAAGCGGAGTCTTCTCGCAGATGTTTTTGCACGCCTGAGCCGGGAAGAAGCGCGCGCAGCCGTTTTGCTCAGTGCCAGCCAGCGCGCGGCGCTGCTTGAACGGTTCGCGGACGGCAATGCATCGCTAGCGCGAGAGTGGTTTGGCACAGAGCAGCTTTTTCAAAGCGCGATGCCCGCACAGGACACACCCGTTTCGCGCCTTGAGCTGCCCGAAAACAGCGCCGCTTTTCTGCAGGAGGTGATCGGGCCAATGATGTTGAAACTCTCCGAAGGAAGCTATCTTGGAAAACGCTAGAATAACGGGGTGCGCGCGGTGAAGATACTTCTGGTTGGTGCGGGTCTTTCGGGCGCTGTTATCGGGCGCAGGCTGGCCGAGGCAGGCCACGATGTGACCATTGTTGACAGCCGCGACCATGTTGCCGGCAACTGCCACACCGCGCGCGACGCCGACACAGGTGTCATGGTGCATGTTTACGGGCCGCATATTTTTCACACCGATGATGAAGAGGTCTGGGATTACGTCAACCGCTTTGCGCGCTTTCTGCCCTACAAGAACCGTGTGAAAACCACCGCCGGTGGGCAGGTGTTCTCCCTCCCGATCAATTTGCATACGATCAACCAGTTCTATGGCAAGACGCTGAGGCCCGACGAGGCGCGCGCCTTTATCGAGGCGCAGGCCGACACCCGCATCATTGATCCGCAGACATTCGAGGAGCAGGCGCTGCGCTTTGTTGGCCCCGACCTTTATGAAGCTTTTTTCAAAGGCTACACGCTGAAGCAATGGGGACTACATCCCTCAGAGCTGCCCGCCTCCATCCTCAAGCGCCTGCCGGTGCGCTTTAACTATGACGACAATTATTTTTTCCACAGGTTCCAGGGTATGCCCGAAGAGGGCTATACCCATATGGTGGAGCAAATCCTCGATCATCCGGCCATCACCTTAGAGCTCAACACACCTTTCGCGCGCGGCGATGGTGCGGGCTATGACCATGTCTTTTATTCCGGCCCGGTCGACGGTTACTTCGGTTACGAGCTGGGCCCGCTGGGCTACCGCACGCTTGATTTTGAGCGCTTCACCTATGAAGGCGATTATCAGGGCTGCGCGGTGATGAACTATGGCGAGGAGAGCGTGCCTTACACGCGCATCACCGAGCACAAGCATTTCAGCCCTTGGGAGAACCACGAAGGCTCGGTCTGCTACCGCGAGTTTTCGCGCAGCTGCGGCCCCGAGGACATCCCCTATTATCCGATCCGGCAGGTGAAGGAAAAAGAGCTCCTCCAGAAATATGTTGCCCGCGCCGAAAGCCAATCGGATGTGACCTTTGTGGGGCGGCTCGGGACCTACCGTTACCTCGATATGGATGTGACCATTCGCGAAGCCTTGGACACAGCCGAGAGCTTTCTGAAGGCTGGCACCCTGCCTGCCTTTGTGATGCCGCCGCTCTGAGCGCAAAAGACTGGCGTTGTCAGCGCGGAGAATAACCTCCACTTTGCCACAAGGCCGCCCTGTTTTGGCGGTAACGGTCCAGACGAGTGAACGGAGTTGAAGAAAGCCATGACCCAGATCACCCCTGTCATACTTGCCGGCGGTTCGGGCACGCGGCTCTGGCCGCTGTCGCGCAAGAGCTATCCCAAGCAATTCACCAGGCTTCTGGGGCAGGAAACCCTCTTTCAGGCCGTGGCCCAGCGGCTTTCGGGGGCAAGCTACGCGCCACCCATGGTGCTGACGGGGGCAGATTTTCGCTTTGTCGTGACAGAACAGCTTCTGAGCGTAGGCATTGACCCCGGCGCAGTGGTGATCGAGCCCGAGGGCCGCAACACCGCGCCCGCTGTTCTGGCTGCCGCCCTTCTGGCCGTGCAGAAAGACGAGAACGCCGTGCTGCTTGTTGCCCCGTCAGATCACGTCATTCCCGATGCAGAAGCCTTTCGCGCCGCTGTTTTGGCGGGTCTGGGCGAGGTTGCTGCGGGGCGCATGGTCACCTTCGGGATCACGCCGGACAGCCCGCAAACAGGCTATGGCTATCTGGAGTTGGCCGCTGCGCCCTCGGGCCTATCGCCCGTGCCGTTGACCCGCTTTGTCGAAAAGCCCTGTGCCGCGCGCGCAGAAGAGATGCTTGCTGCGGGCAATTATCTCTGGAACGCGGGGATATTCCTCTTTGCGGCGCGCGATATGATCGCCGCTTTTGAAGCTCATGCACCCGCCCTGATCGCGCCTGTGCAGGCCGCACTTGATGCCGCCGAGCCAGACCTTGGCTTCCTGCGCCTCGCGCCGGGGCCATGGGCCGGGGCTGAAAACGTCTCCATCGACGTCGCCGTGATGGAAAAAAGCAGCACTCTCTCGGTTGTCCCCTTTGCGGCGGGCTGGTCCGATCTGGGGAGCTGGTCGGCCGTGCGCGAGCAGATGGACAAGGACGCCCAAGGCGTTGCCAGTTTGGGCGCTGTCACGGCGATTGACTGTGAAAACACCCTGCTGCGCGCCGAAAGTGAGGGGCAGGAGCTTGTCGCCATCGGCCTGAAGGATCTCACGGTGATCGCCATGGAAGACGCCGTTCTTGTGGCCGACAGCCGCCGCGCACAAGATGTCAAACTGGCTGTTTGTGCGCTCAAGGCCAAAGGGGCCAAGCAGGCCGAAGACTTCGCGCGTGACCACAGGCCATGGGGCAGCTTTGAAACGCTCGCTCTGGCCGAGCGCTTTCAGGTGAAGCGTATCGTGGTCAAGCCGGGCGCGGCCCTGAGCCTGCAAAGCCATCACCACCGCTCTGAGCACTGGATCGTCGTGCACGGCACTGCCAAGGTTACCGTCGATGATACCGTGAAGCTCGTCGCCGAAAACGAGAGTGTTTACATCCCCCTTGGTGCAAAGCACCGCATGGAGAACCCCGGCAAGGTTCCCATGGTGCTGATCGAGGTGCAGACAGGCTCCTATCTCGGCGAGGATGATATCATCCGCTACGAAGACATCTATGCACGCGGGCAGGGGGCCAAGGGCTAGGCGTGCGCCACGGCAGTGAGCTGTGCGCCGTCCTGTCCGGTGATCTCTGCCGCCACGATACTGCCTTCCGGCTGCGCCGCCGCAAAGCAGACTTCCGTGAACTGCTCGGTGCGGCCCATATGGGCGTTTTCCATCAAAACAGAGTGCCGCTTGCCCTGCTGGGCGGCAAGGTGCGCGGCCACACGGCGCGCGCCCGCTTCCCTGAGCTGCGCCGCACGTTGCTTGATGGCCGCGCCATGCACCGCAGGCATTCGCGCGGCAGGCGTGCCCTCGCGGGCGGAGTAGGGGAAAACATGCAGCCATGTCAGCTTGCAGTCATCCACCAGCTTGAGCGAATTGGCAAAATGCGCCTCTGTCTCGGTGGGGAAGCCTGCAATGATGTCAGCCCCGAAAGTCATCTCCGGGCGCAGCTTCAGCGCTTCTTCGGTAAAGCGGATTGCATCATCGCGCAGGTGCCGCCGCTTCATGCGCTTCAAAATGAGATCATCGCCATGCTGCAAACTCAGGTGCAGATGCGGCATCAGGCGCGGCTCGGTGGCGATGGCTTGCATGAGGTTGTCATCGGCTTCGATGCTATCAATCGAACTGATCCGAAGGCGCGGCAAATCGGGCACGAGCTTCAGGATGCGCATCACCAAGTCACCAAAGCGCGGGCTTGCGGGCAGGTCTGCGCCCCAGCTTGTCAGATCAACACCCGTGAGCACAACCTCGTTAAAGCCGCGCCCCACCAGCCGCTTGATCTGCTCCACAACCACACCCGCAGGCACGGAGCGCGAGTTGCCGCGCCCATAGGGGATGATGCAGAAGGTGCAGCGATGGTCACAGCCGTTTTGCACCTGCACATAGGCGCGGCTGCGTGTGCCAAAGCCGTCGATCATATGGCCCGCTGTCTCGGTCACTGACATGATGTCGTTGACGATGACCTTCTCGGTTTCGCCAATCAGGTCAGGCGCAAGGCTTTGCCATGTTTCGGGCTGCATCTTCTCGTGGTTGCCGACAACACGGGTCACCTCCGCCATCGCCGCAAAAGTCTCTGGCTCGGTCTGTGCGGCGCAGCCTGTCACGATGATGGGCGCATCAGGGTTTTCGCGGGCCAGCTTGCGGATTTCTTTCTTGGCCTTGCGCACCGCCTCTGCCGTGACAGCGCAGGTGTTGATCACCTGTACATTGCTTAAGCCCGCCTCGGCGGCCAGCGCGCGCATGGCCTCGCTCTCATAGGCGTTGAGGCGGCAGCCCAGTGTCGTGAATTTGGGCGCGCTCATAGCCGCCACTGCCCGTCAAACACATGCGCGCTCTCGCCTGTCATCCAGACGCCATCATCGCGCCAGTCAATCATCAGGCTGCCACCGTCCAGATCAATCTGCACCTTGCGCCCCGTCAGCCCGCGCCTGTGCGCCGCCACGGCCACCGCGCAGGAGGACGAGCCGGAGGCCTCTGTGATGCCCACGCCGCGCTCCCAGACCCGCATCCGGAGGTGATTCTCTGCAATCACACTCGCCACCTGCACATTGGTGCGCTCGGGAAAGAGCGGGTGATGCTCATGCGCCGCGCCAAAGCGCGCCAGATCAACCGCCTCGGCATCGGGCACAAAAAAGCTGCAATGCGGGTTGCCCATGCTGGTGGCCACAGGCGCGCCCTCAATGGGCAGCGCAAGCGTGTCGGCCTCATGCGCCAGCGGAATCTCCTGCCAGGCGGTCATTGGCTGGCCCATGTTGACAGATGTTTGCCCGCCGCCGGCCTCAACAGCATAAAGATCGCCGCGCGCCGTGGTGATATGCAGCTGCGCCTTGCCGGTGGCATCCATCACATGCCGCGCCACACAGCGGGTCGCGTTGCCGCAGGCGCCGGCCTGGGAGCCGTCACTGTTCCAGAAGGTCAGATGCAGGTCCGCGCCCGGCGCATCGGTGATCTCGGCGAGCTGGTCATAGCCCACACCGCGATGCCGGTTGCCCATGGCGCGCGCCAGCTCGGCCGTCATCATTGCGCCCCGCCCACGCGAGTCGATGATGACAAAATCATTGCCCAGCCCATGCATTTTCATGAAGGGAATATGTGTTTCGCGCCCATCCATGCGCCGCATATACGCCTGCTCTTGAAAGGAATCCAGTATCAGGCACGATTAAACCCATTTTCGGGGTTGACCGCCCGCCCCACTCTTTCTAGAAGCACCGCCTAGTGGGCCGTTAGCTCAGTTGGTAGAGCAACTGACTTTTAATCAGTAGGTCGATGGTTCGAACCCATCACGGCTCA